>DAOSEN010000001.1:0-562656 GCA_035363155.1 Candidatus Cloacimonadota bacterium
ACTGGACTTGAATTCACTCTCACAGTTTCAGCGGGAGCATTGTTCAACGGTCTTTGACGGATGAACCCATATTCAGGATAAATGTGGTCAAATCCTCGCATCAGACGGTCTCTATGGACTTTAGCGAGGATCGAAGCTGCAGCAATGCACGCATAGGTGCTGTCGCCTTTTACTACTGCCTGTGATATGGAAGAGTATTCCACAGGAACATCCAGTCCGTCAATAAGAAAGAAATCTGTGGAGGTCTGCATCGCTGAGATAACTTGTCCAAAGCCCTGGATTGCAGCTTGACGGATATTGATTGAATCGATGACTGATGCTTCAATCTCGACGATGCAGTAATGAATAGCAGTAATTAGTATTTGCTCAAACAGCGCTTCCCGACGCTTAGCAGAAAGCAGCTTGGAATCATTCAACCCGACCGGTACATTCTGATAATCCAGCTCTACTCCGGCAACTACCAAAGGACCAGCCAGACAGCCTCTTCCAGCTTCATCGATTCCTGCCAGGCAGGATATCTGATGCAGGTTCAGGAATGCCAGATCATTATTGAAAAGTGGTTGCACTCTATGCCTTTTGCAGGACGTAAAACAATCGGTAATGCTCTGTGTCAATGCGTTGCATTTTTCGGGGATAGAGATTTGCTTTGTGTTCAGTGGAGTGGATCGCTACCAGTTGCAGCTGCGATTGATATATGATCCTGAGTAACTCCTCGTTCATATAGACTCTCTGGGTATGTTTTTCCTTTCTTCTCGTGTAGGAGATACCATTGAAAACAAAGTCGTTCAGCTCGGAGATTTGGCGGCGGTGATGAGGTTCATAACGGGCTTCATGAATCAGGACGTGGTGCGAGTCTTCGGTAAGATTGCACACATCTGCGAAGTTTTCCAGGCTGTTGAGTAGAGTGGATATATCAAAGATAAACAAGCCTTGGGAAGCCAGAGCCTCGTGTGCATTGGCAAACATCATCAGGATGTCATCGTAATCCAGAAGGTAATTGATGCTGTCAAACATGCACAGGATCAGATCATAATCCCGCTTGGGGATAGGATCTGTCATGGATGCCAGGGATAGATTGGGTTTGTGGATTTTAGTCGAGGCCACATGTAACATGGATGTAGAAAGGTCACTGGCATCCACTTCATATCCTTTCATCATAAGCTGTTGGGATACATTGGCGGTTCCACAGGCCAATTCCAGAATGCGTTTGCAGGGGAGAGATGAGTATTTCTGCTGCCAATCCAGGATTCGGGAAATCCATAGATCATAGTCCACATGTGCCATATAGGCATCATAATAACTGGCGAAGATTGAATATGAGGAGTTTTGCTTTTCCAAAGCCAAGGTTATGGTTCTGCGCAAATCTCGAAAACTGGGAGCATCAAATGGTTCTAATGATGCATATAACAATAACATGCGCTGCAAGTCCAGGCTTTGGGACTCGATTATCTCGAGGGTGAGATTGGGAATGAACTTGGCACCAAAGATGTTCAGGCATGCATAGTTTGATCCGGCACCATAAAGTAAAGCCAATAGTGTCGGGTAATTGCTGGTTATCAGTAGTTTGTTGTTGCTTTTATCTTTAAGCAGGCATCCCGGATATACGATAGAATGGAATCTTACTCCCGCCATGAATTCTATGGCAGATCGGTCATCAGTAAACACATAGCATTCGCTGTCATCCAGGATTTGGGGGAGAGCCTGGTGGTCGCCTGGAGCTGATCCCTGCGGAATATACAGCAGCGCTACGACCTTTGTGATGAAGATAAGTGGAGCATTCCCGATGGTATCGGTTGCACTTTCCAGGCTGAGGAAAGCAGCATTGTCCAGGCTGAACGGTTCATCGGTTGGCTTGCTTACTGTGATAAACTCCTGATGCAGATCAAGATCAATCCCTTCCGGGATGAATACCTCCAGCTTTTTGGGATAATCCCAGCGCAGAAATCTGGTATTAATTGCTAGTGCTTCAGCTTCTGGCTGCGTACGGATAAGGAGCTTCATCTATTTCTTGTCGCTACTTCCAGGTTTGGTGAGGGCAATGCCCAATCTGCACATCTCACACGAATCAGGTTCCCATGCTGGTACATCCATTGCTAACAAACTGTGTAATGGGATCCCAAAGTCCAGCTTGCCAGAAGATCGATCGACTAATACTCCAATCGCCTGAAGTTCAATATTGTATCTTTCCAGACAGGTTATCACTTCAGTAATGCTGCCACCGGTGGTCAGGATATCTTCAATTATCACGGCACGTTTTACGTTCTCCAGTTTGAATCCGGGTCTTATCACCATCTCATTTTCTTTACGCTGGGTAAAGATGAAGCCTTTACCTAATAGTTTGGCAACTTCATATGCCAGCACTATCCCACCATAAGCAGGACCTACAACAGTATCAAAGTCATACTCTTCGAGATGCAAGGCCAGTCTTTTACAGAGTGTTGAGACAGCTTCAGGATTTTGCAGGACGCTGATCTTTTCGATATAGCGGTTGCTGTGCTTACCGCTGGTGAGGCAAAAATGGCCTTCCAGCAGGGCTTGTTCTTGCTTCAGGATCTCCGAGGTAAGATAAGCGTCATCAAGATTCTGGAGCAGTTGAGTTGCCTCTGTCTCCGCTGCAGGTAACACCTGCAGCATGATCTTGTACATATTGCCAGCCATGGAAGGATACATGCTCATCATGCGCTCATTGAGCAGGAGAACTTCAAATCCTGCATCCTCGAGCAGGCTTCTTGCCATTTCAGCCTCAAAGATACTGGTGTAGGTGGCTATTGTTACAAATGTGTCGGTCATAATCACTCCCTATACAAAACAGGGGGTGTTGCCACCCCCGATTGATTACTTAGCTGGGATCAGCCTTTGCCGATCTCCATGCCTTTCTTTATAGCTTCAAGGTTTTTTTGCAGTAATTCTGGGTTCTTTGCTTTGAGGAACTTAGTAAGATCATCCTCAATGGTTTCATACTTGATGAGGTTGGTTTTGCCGATTATAATCCCTATGGCCAGCATATTCAATACCATTGAACTGCCGATCTCTATGGCGATATCGCTCATAGGGGAGGCAACCAGCACAATATCATCCCGCTTGCATCCATGGGGGCACATATTGGTATTCATGATCAGAACTCCACCAGGACGGATATGAGGAGCAAACTTATCCACAGAGGGTTGGTTCAGAGCTACGAGAACGTCTGGATAGCTTACGATCGGAGAAGCTATTTCTTCATCAGAAACCACGGTAGATACATTGGCAGTGCCACCCCGCATTTCAGGGCCATAAGATGGCAGCCAGGACACATTCTTGCCTTCTTTCATCCCTGCTTGAGCGATGAACTTGCCTATCGTCAGAACGCCTTGTCCGCCAAATCCGGCGCAAATCAATTCAGTAGTCATTATTCAACTCCTTCGCCTTTGTCTCTGAAACATCCGGGTTTGAAGAATGGAATCATGTTTTCTTTAGCCCAATCACGAGCTTTGATGGGATCAGTTCCCCAGTTTGTAGGGCAGGTGGAGATCAGTTCAACAAAGGTGAAACCACGTCCTTCCTTATTATACTGAATGGCTTTAGATACTGCTTTTTTGGCTTTGAGGATCTCAGCAGGTGAGAGCAACGAGACTCTTTCGATATAGTATGGTGCAATCAGGGTGGAAAGCAGTTCGCTAACCCGGATTGGATAACCGATATCACTTACGTTTCTACCATAAGGACTGGTGGTGGTTTTCATGTCTGGCAGCGTGGTAGGAGCCATTTGTCCACCGGTCATCCCGTATATGGCGTTATTAACAAAGAACACGGAGATATGCTCACCACGGTTTGCTGCATGAACAATCTCAGCAGTACCGATGGCAGCCAGGTCTCCGTCGCCTTGATATGTGAATACATGCATATCAGGACGAGCACGTTTCATGCCAGTAGCTACGGCTGGTGCACGACCATGAGCAGCCTGTGCCATGTCAAAATTGAAGAACTTATAGGCGAAGACAGAGCAACCAACTGGCGCCACTCCAGTCATTTTGTTGGTCAAGCCTTGTTCTTCAATAGCTTCTGCTATGAGCCTGTGAGCTACTCCATGCAAGCATCCCGGGCAATAAGTGAAAGGTGTGCTGGTTAGGGATTGGGGTCTGTATGCGATCTTTTCCATTTATTTCTCCTTAGAAACACTCTTCGAGTTTGGTTTGGATTTCTGCGGGAGTAAAAACAATACCGCCTACTTTGCCCCAGAATTGTACGGGAACTTTGCCTTGAACAGCGATCTTTACATCATCCAGCATCTGGCCAGTGTTCAGCTCAAACACGTATACTTGTTTCACATTCTTACCCATAGCATTGCGTATGGCTTCATAAGGATAAGGCCATACATTTATAGGGCGGATCAAGCCAACACTCTTGCCCAGAGCTTTGAGTTCATTGATAGCGGATTTCACGACTCTGGATGCAGTGCCCCAAGCCACACAAAGGACTTCATTGTCATCAGAGATATTATAGGATTCATAGCGTAACTCGTTCTTCTCGATAGTGGCATACTTTCTATACAGGTCATTTACATGCTTCTCAAGAACCAGGGGATCGATCTCAAGTGAGTTGATCTCATGATGGTGTTTCTTATCGCCATCCTCATTGGGGCAAATGCACCATGAGGTATGCTGATTCCCAAGCTCATCAATATCTTCCTGAGTCAATGCTGGTTTGAATTCTACAGGTTCCATCATTTGCCCCAGCATGCCATCAGCAAGGATCATCACAGGATTACGATACTTGTCGGCAAGATCGAATGCTTCAGATGCCATATCGGCAAATTCCTGTACTGAAGAAGGCGCCATGACGATCAGACGATAGTCTCCATGTCCTCCACCTTTGGTAGCTTGATAGTAATCACCCTGGGCTGGTTGGATGTCACCAAGACCAGGACCACCACGCTGGACGTTCACAACCACACAGGGAAGCTCTGCACCAGCAATATACGAGATGCCTTCCATCTTCAGAGATATGCCTGGAGAAGAGGAGGAAGTCATGACACGTTTCCCGCATCCAGCCGCACCATAAACCATATTGATGGCGGCTACTTCGCTCTCAGCCTGCAGGAAAGTGCCATTTACCTTGGGCATCATTCTGGCCATATATTCTATCAGTTCGCTTTGTGGAGTGATGGGGTAGGCAAAATAGAGCCTGCAACCACTTCGGATGGCAGCTTCGGCGACAGCTTCATTGCCTTTCATTAATATCTTTGCCATATTGTCCTCACTTCTCCACGGTTATTGCCACATCCGGGCAAGTTACATAACACATCTTGCAAGCGATGCATTGATCTTGTTGAAAACATTCGGCATAATGGTAACCCTTGGCATTGATGTTTTCCGAAAACCTGATGATCTTCTTCGGACAAGCAGCAATACAGAGTCCACAGCCCTTGCAGTAATTTGGGTCAACCGTCATTTTCGGCATGGTTGTACTCCTTGTGCTTATTATTTTCCTATGAAGTGATAGATCATATTTTTGGGATAATCTGTCAATAGATTTCCTGAATCCTTGATACTTGAGCTATAGCAGTTCATTGTATAGCAAACTGTACCGAATTTGCATGGTATCATTGGTTTTGTGTATCATGAATAAGCTCGAATCGCATCATTCACACAAGACAAATTGAACACATTCTTTGAAGTCCAAGCTTGATAACAATACATCTAGCACGAAACTCTCAAATGTGAGCCGTCCCACAGCTCTTGAGCAGCTTTTACTGGGCATAAGCCGGACAGGCCTTATGTATTGTCATACAGAAGGATAAGCATGCACGAGTGATTTTTTTTCTTGACAGATACTCCTCTCATATTGACTGTCCCCACAGATTAAATAACGACTTAGGAAAGTTATGAGGAAGATCAGAAACAAAATCTTTGTCACTTTTCTGGGATTACAGGTCCTTCTGATTGGGCCAATTATCGCAGATTCAGTGGCAGGAAACGGCAGTGATGAGATCAGCCAGAATCAATCGGCTTTAGTGATTGACTCACTCCACACTCAGGAACCACCGGGAATAGCAGAAGCGGAGACAATGATCGCTTCGTATTATTATGGACGATTTCACGGTCGTAAGACAGCAAGCGGTGAACGCTACGACCAAACATCATTAACCTGCGCACACAAGACCCTCCCCTTTCAAACCATCCTGCATGTTACCAATCCCTCAAATGGCAAATCAGTATTAGTACGCGTAAATGATCGTGGCCCGTTTAAGAAGGGCAGAGATTTGGATTTGTCATATGCTGCCGCAAAAGAGATCGGAATGCTAAAAAAGGGCGTTGCCCCTGTAGAAGTAATCATGATCTCGCCAGATCAGCCCAATTCCGGCGAAAGTCTGGTTCAAAGGTAAACTATTTCCGGGCTTCAAGCCTTACCCGTCGCCATATGGGTAAAGCTTGGAGCCAACTTATTTTGACCTCATTATGAAAGCCTCTATAATCCCAATTTATTATTCTCCCGAAGTTCAAGATGCATTAAGCTCAGGAAAGCCCATCCTGGCGCTGGAATCAACCGTTATCACTCATGGACTGCCTTATCCCGACAATCTTGAGGCTTTGAAGGTTTTGGAAGATGTGGCGAGGCAGGAAGGAATCGTACCCGCCACCATTGCCATTGTGAATGGCGAATTTATAGTGGGATTGAACAACCTTGATTTTTTGGTAGATCCACACCAAAGACAACATCTACGTAAAATATCGCTGCGCGAACTTCCGATCGCAGTGGCGCAAAAGTGGAGCGGGGGTACGACGGTTTCTGCGACAATGTGGCTGGCACACCAGGCTGGGATCAGAGTGTTCTCAACCGGTGGCATTGGCGGAGTTCACAGAAACTGGCAGGAGAGCCTGGATGTTTCCACCGATCTAACTGCCTTGAGTGAGATACCTGTCGCGGTTGTATGTGCAGGATGCAAGGCAATTCTGGATATTCCGGCGACTCTGGAAGTATTGGAAACCAAGGCTGTTCCCGTGATTGGATGGGAGACTGATGATTTCCCGGCCTTCTACTCCAGAACCAGCGGTGAAAAGATCTATAGAACGGATTCCATAGCCGAACTAGCCGAGATTTGCTCACACACCCAAAGTATATTGAATAAAGGGGTATTGATCGCAAACCCAATACCTTTGGAAGCTGAAATCAAGCGTGAAGATATTGAGCCAATCATCCAAAGTGCACTAAGTGAAGCCCAACGAGCAGGAATAAAGGGGAAAGATACTACTCCATTCCTGCTGAGCAAGCTGGCTGAGCTCACTAAAGGTGATTCGATCACAGCCAATCTTGCGCTTCTAAAGAACAATGTATTGCTTGGCGCCAGAATCGCCAGGGAGCTGAAATGAAGATATATATATCTGTGGATATGGAAGGAATACCTGGTACTTTTAACTGGGAACATGAGAAAGTAGATCGTATATCAGTGCGTAAATATATGCAGGAACATATAATGACTGCGCTGGAGGCTATCTTATCCAGTGATAAAAACCCTGTCATAGAAGAGGTAGTAATAGCTGATTCACATAGCCATGGCGACAATCTCTATTATGAAATTACTGATCTTGATCCCCGGATTTCGCTTATTTCCGGAGATCCACGTCCTGCATACATGATGCCTGCATTTGACTCCCAATACAGCATGGTATTCCTGATGGGATATCATGCCGGAACCGGTGCCCTGCATGGCAACATGGATCATACATATTCGAATAGCAGGATTCAAAGAATCTGGCTCAATGATATGCCAATGAGCGAAGCCTTGATCAATGCAGCGTTTGCAGGATATCACAAAGTTCCTGTCACCCTGGTGAGTGGAGATCTGGCCCTGAAAAATGAGCTAATGCCTATCATGCCCTGGTTGGAATTTGTCTGCACGAAAGAAGGAATCAGCAAGTTCGCTGCAAAAAACTACTCTCAAGCCTTGGTTCGGGATGATATGAGAAGGGCTATCCCAATTGCGCTGAATAAACTCGATGCTCCCTTGTACAAGATAAATGCACCGATCAGCCTGAAGATCGAGTTTCATTCCACCGCTATGGCCGACATGGCTTGCCTGATGCCAGATGTGCAACGCCTGGACGGCAAGACGATCCTGTATCAGCATGAGGATTACTCCGTCATGTTTGATGCCATAATGGCGCTGGTAACCCTCGCCGCAGCTACGACAATCTAAACTACAAGATTAAGAATTGTTTCCTTATCCTCTCTTGATTGAAATACGCTATCAATACGCACCCAATACGGATCGGATGCGTATTTGTTGCGTAGTGTTTCCGTTCTGATATTCAGCGGGTTGTGGAAAATATTACATTATCCTGCCCGATTTGCGTTTCTGATCTCTAAAATCGATTGACATAATTTCTGCATTTCAAACAGTTGCCTGAGTTTGAATCGGTGTTGTTTTTTGTATTTGCAAAATCTAGTTTGAGCAGGGATTATGTCGCTGAGTCCAATTTCCGATTCCGTCCTGGTGATGGATGTCGGTAATACAAATATAGTTTGTGCGGTCTATCAGAATGGAAAGATTACATGGCAAGACCGAATATCAAGCTTGGAAAATCATACAGCAGAAGATTTCTATAAGATCGTGAATGATTCTATGCTGGGGTGTAAGTTTGAAGACCTCAAATATGTGGTCTTGGGAAGTGTCGTTCCCAAAGTAGGGCAGACCCTGCAACACATGGTTGAGGACCATTCAAACGCCAGGCTTTTCAATATCAATGGACTTTCACCTTTGGGACTAAGGATAAACTCACTAAATCCAGATAAAGTAGGAGCAGATTTGGTGGCAAATGCCTTTGCTACCTGGCAGAAATACCACCAAAACGCCATTGTGATCGACCTGGGTACAGCCACCACGATTCAGCTTGTAACAGCAGATGGATTGTATCAGGGGGTTGCGATATTGCCAGGCTTAAAGACTGCTGCCCAAAACTTGTTTCTTAGTGCCGCTCAATTGGATGAAATTGCCCTCATACCCCCCAAATCTACTTTAGGTAATAACACCATAGATGCAATGACATCTGGGATCGTGCTGGGGCACGCTTTGATGATCGAAGGTTTTATAGACAGGATTAACCGGGAGAACTCCGATCTTGATCCTCTAAAAGTACTTTTAACCGGAGGTTTGGCGGGATTGATCAAAGATTTGATTAATCACGATGCCATCCTGGACTCTCAACTCACCACTGATGGCCTATATCTGGCACTGCTCAAATTGATCGGGGATTAATCGCTTGTTCAGAAAGTGCTTGCTGCTGATCATTGTACTGCTGCCGGTGATTATTCCGGCTGAGGTCTTTGAGCCCCGACTCTATATTGATGGGTATAATCCACTGATCAACAATAAAGTGGATATCTACAAGCTGGATCGTGGCTTAAACATCTACCGTACCAAGCCTTATGAGATCCCGGCTCTCGCCATTGAGAGAAAGGAAAGAATTGATTTCCCCAATCGTAAGATCATCATCTCTACTGAAGTAGCGGGTCAACAACTGCATCCTGATGTGATTGTTTCTTTTGATACATACATGCACAACATGCAAAGAGTGGCGTTCAGGAAATCCCTGAATACACATATCAAGCAAACAACCCAACAGACTCAAGTGAGCACATCAGGATTGATCAAAGAATTTGTCCTGGAGTTACCACAGATCGCCATACCCAAAACTGTCCAAAGAGTGCTGGGCACAAAAGCCGGAAGATTGAATCTGGATGGTACCCAGAAGATCACTTTGGGGGTAAGCAGCACCAAACGTAAACAGATTCCCATCTATGAGACCAACAAGAAGAGCACTTTTGATATCAAGATGGAACAGGAAACAAATCTGCGGCTTTCCGGCACTATCGGCGAGAAGATAGCCGTGAATCTCAAGTATAATTCCAAGCAGGACGAACAGCTCTTTGATCCCAATAACATCAATGTGAAATACACTGGTGACGAGGATGAGGTGATTCGCAGCATCGAAGCTGGAAACATCACACTTTCTCTATCTGGAAGCCGTTATATCAGCTATTCCACCAGTTCCCAGGGCTTGTTTGGGGTCACCAGCAAGTTTAAGTATGGCAATCTGGACCTATCCGTAATAGCATCCAAAGAAGAAGGGCAGAAGAACACCCAAACCTACGTAGGACAATCTCAGGCAGATTCTACAGTTTTTCGCAGCCGGGATTACGCAGCCCGTAAGATGTACTATGTAGTAGATCCTTACTTATTGTATGATCTCTATACCGCTGAGAACATCGGCACCCGCCCCCGGGGATGGATAAACAATGCAATCCGTACAGATCCTTCCGGAGCCTGGCTGATCAAGGCACCGGCATTATTGCCAGAATACGGCAGCATGAGGCTTTATCTTGATGATGCTGATGCTACAAACAACGTAGCTTCAGCTCCAGGGGATACGATCTTCTTTAGCTCCAACGATTATTATGTACCATACTATGATGAAATGATCGAGGGTACAGATTTTATCACTGATTATGATGCTGGCTTCATTACTGTTATGCGAGTTCTGGATCGCCGAGCGACTCTTGCCGTTTCCTATACCCGAAGAGATGGAACCCCCGTTCGTTCGGCAGATTATACCGCGGAAGTGAATCTGCCCGGAAACGATAAGATCTATCCTTTCGTGATCCGCAGGAGAAATCAGGAATACGACCCCAGTGATGCGGATAACGTATGGCATTACCAAATGCGGAATGTGTACAACATGAACAAAACCAACATCAAGAATGATGGTTTCAGATTGGATGTCTATACGCTCAATGTGGATAATACCCGCAATTACAACCTCCCGGATAGTTTGAATACTGGTGGGATGATCACTTACACGGATTACTTAAGGTTGGATAGTACTGGTGATGGCCTTATCAATGGTGACGATACCACGGTCAATCTATCTGCTGGTCTGGTATTCTTCCCCTTTATCGAGCCTTTCAGACCCCTTGGTGACCTTGTCGTGTATGAGGAAGAAAATGAAAGCGTAAGCTATCTGGATATCAGTTTCTATATCTCGATTAAGGGTAAAATTGGCAGAGAATCGATCGATCTGGCTCAGGGTGGCCTGCTCAAGGGTAGCGTGAGAGTCAAAGTAAATGGTCTGGATCAAAAAGAGAATATCGATTATCTGGTAGATTATGATTTTGGCAGGATCACCTTTCTTACTCCAGCAGGTAAAGACCCAGATGCTAAGATAGAGATAGACTTTGAATACCGTAGTATGTTCGACGTTGCGAGAAAATCCCTCGCTGGTGTAAGGGCAGATTGGCGACTAACGGATTATGCTAAACTGGGTGGTACGCTGATCTACCGTTCTGAGACTGTGGCAGATAAACGCCCCAGAATCGGGAATGAAAACATCCAGATGTGGATGGCCAATGTGGATGGCAATATCGGCTTCAAACCTGCCTTCATCACGCGTTGGATTGATGCTTTGCCTCTAATCAACACTACTCAGGCTAGTGAAATCAATCTCTCGGGCGAGATCGCATATACCATTCCTACAATTTATGGGGATCCAGATGGAAAGAAGAAGTTTGCTTATGTAGATGATATGGAATCCATCATGGATTCTTATCCTTTGGGAGTTACTTTCTCTACCTGGGCAATGGGCAGCAAACCCTTTGGCACGTCTCTGGCAAAAGGCAGGATGAATTGGTACAATCCCAAGAACATCCGTCGGGAACAGATTGAAGATCCAGCCACTCTGAACGAAAGAGAACGTAAGGAGACGGTTACAGTACTTGCTCTCAGACATTGGCCGAATAACCTGTATATGCCTGGTAGTGGAATCCAAAGCTATAGTGGAGTAATGAAATATTTGGGGAATCAGCTTGATTTCTCTCAGAAGAAGTACATCGAACTACTCGTGAAGCTGGATCATAAGGGTCCTGAGCCCAGACCTGAGGTTACGCTTAATATCGATTTGGGTGATATCAATGAAGATTTTTATACAGAATTCGGTGGCCTTAATGTTCTGAATACCGAAGACAAAAATCGGGATGGAGTATTGACTCTTGATGAGGATATCGGTCTGGATGGCATACCATACGGTGAACCCGGTCATGATCCTTTCGATAAAGCCAGCAATACACTTGATTCAAATGGGGATTATCCTGGAATTAATGGTACTGAAGGTAACAGGGTTTTGGATACTGAGGATCTGGATGGCAATGGTGTGCTCAATCAATTGGACAGATACTTCAGTTACAGTGTATCTCTAGCTGATTCTACAGGTCAGAATCACGACGGCTGGGTTTTGTATCGCATTCCTCTTACTGATCCTGAATACTATACTATAGTAAACAATTCTACTACGGGAGTGCAGCCTAATCTAAAGAAAATCTCCTACGCCAGAATGTGGCTGCAAAGTGATTCAACGGCAAGAGTCTATATCGCTGATGCATCTATCGTGGGTAACAAGTGGCAGGATTTCAATGTAAGAAATGCTGCTGGCACGATCTTATCCCCGGCAGAACTGGCTGCATACAATACCAGCTATATATCTGGTATTGTTAATAATCAGAAAAACTCAAATCATTATTCATCTCCTCCTGGTTCTGTCTACATTGAGGATCATCGGGAATCATCTGAATCAGCCTTGTCTCTCAGCATTGATAATCTACAAGGCGATAATCAGGTACTACTCAGACAACGGATGATTGATGCTTACAATCTGCTATCTTACGAGAGAATTCGCTATTGGGTCTATCCAGAAACAGGAGATGGCAGCAGTCCAAATGAATTGGATGTGATCTTCAGAATCGGAGCAGACTCCCTGAACTACTATCAGATTACACAGAGAGTACCTGTGATTCCCTATAGCACTAAGATGAATCAAACCTCATGGATTGAGTTGGATTACGACCTGCAGCAGATTACAGCCCTCAAGGAACTGAACCCCAATGCTACAGCAGACACTTTGACAATAGGAAACACAGTTTACTATTATCGTGGAAGACCCACTCTTACTAATGTGAGAGAGTTGTATCTTGGTGTCATGAACCCTCGGGATGTGACACTTCCTGATGCTTATACAGGAACAGTGTATTTCAATGACGTAAGGGTAATCAATCCTTACCAGGATATTGGTGTAGCTCAAAGAGTGACGCTGAATACCAAGTTTGCTGATGTAGCGACATTAGATTTGGATTATGAATCAAAAAGCGAGAACTTCAATCCAGTTATTCAGCGCGGCAGAGCAAACACCTTTACAGAGAGTCAGACTTTTAATATCACGAACAAGTATTTCCTGAACAAGCTCTTTCCCAATTCATGGAATCTGGATATTCCTGTGACTCTGCGTCGTAACTACTCATTAGGAAAACCCAGGTTTAAGGCAAATTCTGACTTGCTGGTTTCGAGCATTCCAGACTCCACCGAACGAGAAAGACAAAAAACTGAGACTCTGGCATACTATGCAGATTTTGGCTATAGCCAACGTACACCTCCTAAGAATAAGATCCTTGAGTATACCCTTTCTAAAATCACTCTGTCTGGCAATGTGGAAAGTAGATACAACACATCGTCTACAGCTGCAGATACTACATTATCCTGGCGCGGGACTATGGGATACAACCTGAACTTCCCAGCCGATAAAGTGAGTTTCAAGCTATGGAAAAACTATAGGTTGGGCTTTTTCCCGACAGCTTTCTCAAATAGCTTTACTATAAACAACACAGAACCCAAAAGCTGGAATTGGGAGCTTAGAGAGGGAGTTTATGACTGGTTTGAAAGAGCTCAGGTAGTCGATACAAAGCTCTTTACAAGCGACAACAACATTACCTGGCCTTTTACTTCCGATATGAACATCTCCGCACGCTTCAATACAAAGCGGGATCTGAAGCAAGATGAGTACCTGGGAGATATCAACATAGGTAAGAGGACTGAGTATGTCCAGGATCTGGGGCTAAATTTCAATCCCCGCTACTTCCCAAGACTTATGACTCTCTCAACAACTGCTACAGCCAGATACACAGATATCATGAGGAAGTACTATGCTGATTCCGGACAGACCGAAGTATTTCAGAGTGATGGCAATTCGAACCGTGCAGTAAGAACTAATATTACGCTCATGAATTCAGATATCCTCAGTTCTCTCGCCCAGAAAATGATCGCTAAGAACAGACAAAAGAGACCATCTGATCCCAAAGATAAGGACAAAGATACTCTTGATCCCAAAGGGAAAGATGATAAGCCCGATAAAGACCTTACTGATGAAGAGATCAAAAAGATATACGAGCAATCTGAGGAAGAAAAGAAAAAAGAAGAAGAGAACAAGGATAAGAGCAAAGAAGATTTCAAGGGCGATACAGATTACTTAGATGAGACTATTTATGGAACCAAGGATGGCGAAGAGACGGATGAGAATGGTAGTACTGAAGAATTCGATTTCAAAGATGAGGAGTATCAGGATAAGGAGACCGACGCAGGGGATGATTCCAAAAAGAAAGAGAAGACTCCAGGTCTCGACCCCTTAAGCTTGCTTGTTTCGTATCTTGCCCGAATCAAGAACATCACTGCATCATATCAAAATGGTTATGTCCAGTCTTTCAGTAGAAAGAATGAACTGCCATCGTTTCTGTTCCAACTTGGTGCACCACATTCTATGCCTGATGATTATCTCGATTCTACTGATAATGACAACACTTTTACTCTATCAACCGGTATATTCCTGGGAAGAAATCTTGATAGTACGATCAACTTCTCCCATACGCTTAATCGTAGGTATTCTTCAGCTAGTATTCAGGATATAAGTACCACTTTCCCGGATCTAACCCTTAGTTTAATGAATTGGGAAAAGTGGCTTGGATTATCAAAATATATCAGTGGTGGAAGGATTAACACGGGATTCCAGTATACTGTCAGAGCTAATGGAGATATTGATTGGGACAAACCCAAACAAGAGACTGAGACCTTGTCTCTATCTCCCCTTGTTGGTTTCACTGGAAATCTCTTCAATAAGGTCACTACAAACCTTAGTTTCAGCATGTCTCAAAGTATAAATACCACTGATATGGATACATATGAGATCGTGAAGACCAACAACTCACAATCTCTCAATGGTAATGTGTCATACAGCTTTACTGCCGGAAGAGGATTCACAATCCCCTTCACTAAAAAGAAGATACATATCAAGAATCAGCTTTCATCTTCTTTGGGGATCACCTATGAGAACAACTATGATAAAACCAAAGGCAGAGAAAGCTCTCAGATCGATAGATCATCTTCAAGGCTATCCTTAACACCTGGGGCTACTTACCAGTTTGATCAAAACATCAGAGGTGGTTTGACATCAAGTTTTGAAGTAACCACAGATCGCAAACGGGATGATGGTACCCGGATCTTTAGTCTTGGGATATGGGTGGAGGTTAATCTATGATAGCCTTTATTGATATCGGCATTATACTATCCAATAAACACAATCAAAGGTCATAAATAATTATGAAGAATACAACCCTGCCAGAAGCCTATGCGAAAGTACATCTGCCTTCCAAGGTGGTTTTAGCCGTTACAGAGAAACCTGATGGTAATTACAACCTGATCACTCTGGAATGGTTCATGCGGACATCTATAGCACCACCGATGTTTGCAATATCAATCGGTCATTCAAGATACTCATATGACTGTTTGCAACACAAAGGGTTTTTCAATCTGGTGTTTCCGTCACCTGCACTTAAACCATTGCTAAGCCTATCAGGCTCACAAAGTGGCAGGGATATTGACAAGTTCACGGCTGGAGCAGTCAAGTATTTCCCCGGGAAGCTTCATAAACTACCAGTTCTTACAGAAGCGGTAGCCAATTTTGAGTGTGAAGTGGTTAGCCAGGTCAAGTCTGGTGATCATACCATCTTCGTTGGTGAAGTAAAGTATAGCTGGAGTGATGACGATCTCAGCTTGCTATATTATCAAGATAGAAAGTAGATGACTTTCATAGTAAGAGATACCTGAAGAGCATCATGAATAACACTACAATGCATTCAATTGAACAGATTGGACAGGAGAAGACATGCGTCGTATTCTAATCTTTACGCTACTGGTTAGTCTCTTATTCAGTGGTTGTGGAAAAGCACTGACCTCAGGCAAGACCAAGGTCTCTTTTTGGCACGGGTTGAGCGGCCCGCTGGGTGATACCTTGAATGAGATGATCAAAGAGTTCAATCGCACCCATGATGATATCGAGGTGGTTGCGAACCCAATCAGTAGCTACACAGCCTTATCCCAGAAGCTAATGGCTTCCATCCAGGCTAAAAAGCAACCTGATATTGCTCAGGTATTCGAAAGCTGGACTGCTAAGTACATCGAAGCTGGAGTGGTGGCGTCATTGGATGAACTGATCAAAGAAGACAAGAGCTTCACTCCTGCTGATATGGCAGATATCTATCCTGTGTTCCTGGAATCAAACACATTCAATGGTGTGATTTACTCATTCCCATTCAATAAAAGCGTAAGAGCTTATTTCTATAACAAAGATGAATTCTATCGCAATGGATTGGATCCAAACTACTTTCCCCGTACCTGGGATGAATTTCGTGAGTACAATCGGAAACTAACCAGGGATACAAATGGAGATGGGAAGCCTGACGTATTTGGTACGAACTTCAATGTAAATGAATGGCAGTTTATCAATCTTCTGCATCAAGCTGGTGGAACCATCATTGATGCAAATGGCAAACCCACCTTGAACAGCCCGTCAGGGATTGAAGCACTTACCTATGTGACCGACATGATGCTCAAGGATAAAAGCGTGTATCTGGTGCGTGAGTACGAAGGCCAGAACGACTTCCTGGCTGGCATTGTAGCCATGTATGAAGGTTCCAGCGTCTCTATCACACATATGCGTCAACAGCCCATAAACTTCAATATTGGCTATGCTCCATTACCAACGTATAAAACACCAAAGAGCGCAGTGTCCGGTGCTAACATAGTAATATTCAAAAGCGGAGATCGTAAACGGGAAAGAGCAGCCTGGGAATTCATCAAGTGGTTTACAGATACCCAACAAACGGCTCATTGGAGTGCCAGAACCTGTTATATGCCTGTGCGCAGAAGTGCAATGCAGAATCCGGAGATAGTAGATTTCCTCGAGGAATACCCTCAGTTTCAAGGTATCTATGATCAATTGGAGAACGCCGTTTACGAGCCTCAGATTCCGGCATGGTTCAAGGCCAGACCAGAGCTTAAAGGTTTTTTAGAAAGAGCGATGAGAGGAGAGAACGGCCCCAAAGAGGCATTGGATGGAGCTGCTCAGAAGTTTGCTGAGTTAATAGCAGCAGAAAAACAATAGTTGGTTTTACTTGACAAGAAAGCGGGGTTTAAAGCTTTTGTCGATAGATAATGCCGAAGTGGTGAAATTGGTAGACGCAGTGGACTCAAAATCCACCGAGCTTTGCGCTCATGCCGGTTCGATTCCGGCCTTCGGCACCACCCTTTTATAAGGAGATCTTAGGCTCAGATTGATACTCTGCTGATTCTATGCTTGTAGTTGAAACATGCCCTGCGGCGAATTTTCACTTCTTTACCGCAGTAGTTGTATCAATATCATCAGGCGATTCTATACGCCTGATCTATAGTTAGATAAATAGTGAACCTGTGGAGGTATAAATGTTCCTCAGACGCATATTAACCGGATTGATCCTGTTACTGATATTCGTGGCACCACTCTCATTGTCAGCCATTTCCCGTGGTGCATTTCTATTCTTGACCTTCGAGCCTGGTGCTCGCGGAAACGGCATGGGACGGGCTTATACAGCAGTTGCTGATGATGCCTACGCTATGTGGTGGAATCCCGGAGCTACAGCATTCAATCGCAAAGGTCAGTTAGCTGCCACTCACATACCCTGGCTTCAGGGATCTGGACTGAATGACATGTTCTATGAGTATTTGGGATGGAACCAGTATTTCGAAGGTATTGGGAATCTAAATTCTCATATCGTTCTCTTTGATGCCGGTACTCAAGAACAAACAAATTCTATGGGAGAGTATCTTGGTCTGTTTCACTCCTTTGATATTGCCGGAGCAGTAGGATATGGATATGAAGCCATTCCAGAAAAGCTTGGTGTGGGCGCAAACTTCAAGCTGATCTACAGCTATCTTGCACCTGGAACTGGTCCTACTGAGACCGAAGGTAAGGCTTTCAGTTTTGCTTTTGATCTAGGGGCGATGTATAAGAATGTAGTAAATGTAGAGGGTCTTGATCTTGGCATGGTAATCCAGAATATTGGTCCCGATGTCACCTTCGTTGATCAGGAGCAAGCCGATCCTTCCTCCATGGTAGTAAGGCTGGGTGCCGCCTATAAAGTATTCTCCAGCCCTTTGAACAGGTTGATCGTAACTGCAGAAGCAAACAAAGAACTGGCAAATAGCGATCCGCTCTTCAAACGGTTTGTAACTGGCTGGAAGAACATGGATGAAACCATCTATGGCGTCGGTGCAGAATACACATATCTGGATTTGATCGCTCTCAGAGGTGGTTATTTTGCGGATACTGATGGTAAGATCACAGGACCTACCTTTGGTGTAGGATTTCAATATCGCTTTGACAACAGGTACAAGCTCTCAGCAGACTTTTCAATGGTTCCTGCTGGCGAACTGACCGATTTCAATAAGATCTTCTCTTTGGGTTTTGAATTCTAAAACCCAGGTATGATGAGTTAGAGCTGACAGGATATCTTCCCGTCAGCTCTACTAATCATTGATTATGCCAGCATCATTCATTACTGATCATAGAAGAATTAGACGCTTCCTTATTGCTCTAAGCATAGTTATCTGCACACTTCAAGTGGCCATTCCACTTCATGCTATTACAAAGAAACTGGTGCCCTATAAAGATAAGTATGTCAACACCAAAATCCACCCCTATACGCACTTGTTAAAAGGTACTGAGTCATCCAAACAACTTCAGAGCAAGAGCAACAATTATGAAAAGCTTCTGGTTATCCTTGTGGATTTCCAGGAAGAGGATGTGGATGATCCGAACACTTCTGGAAATGGCAAGTTTCAACTGACACCAGACCCCACCTACCTATATTCTGTAGGTGCTCCTCCACATGACAGGGAGTACTTCGAAACCAATCTGGAAGCGATGAAGTTCTACTACCGCGCAGTCTCTGCTGAATCATATCAGCTCCAATATGATGTATGGCCCAAGAACAAACCTGCCTATACACTACCGCAAAAGATGGGATACTACAATCCTCCCAATGCCAGCTCCACGCTATTTGTCTCCAGGATGGAAGAGTACTTCAAGACAGCATTTGAGACTGCGGATGCTGATGATCCTGCTATTGATTTTGGAGCCTATGCTCACTACATGATTATCCATGCCGGATCGGACTGGCAGCATGATAGTTTGGGTGATACTCCATCTGATATTCCTTCCTTCTTCATTAGAGTCGGAGATGGCAAGCAAGCTATTGTAGATAATGGAGCTACTGAGATATTCCATGCTTGTAATGTCCCCTCTACCATCTCTCAGGATTTTAAGATAGAAGAGCATACTGATGGCAACATACACACAGGATATGGTGCTTTGAACGCTGTATTGTTTCATGAATATGGCCACTCTCTGGGGCTAGTGGATTTGTACAATGTAAGAAACTTCTATCCCATGGTTGGGGCCTTTGACATCATGGATAGCGGTGGGGCAGGAATGATCATGGATATCCTGCCTGGTAATGGTTATGTCCTATTGGAAGGTGCTTTGCCGTCATTACCAGGAGCATTTAGCAGAGCTCTCTTGTTTGAAGACTACTTTCGCCAGCAAGGCTACATGAAGGATATCGACGAGTTTCAAACCAATACACCTGTTTCACTGGCAGCTTCGAGTTTCAAACAAGCTGCTGGGACAATCCCTTCCATCATCAAGATCCCAATCAGTAAGGACGAGTACTATCTGATCGAGAATCGCAGTATCGATCCTGATGGAGATGGTGATACCTCTGTTCTTGGTGCATTGGATGGCAGAGTGATTCTGTATCCCACTCCATACGGCAGTTCATCAAATGCTCCGTCATATGAATATGATTATCTCCTGCCTTCATTCATCACCGATAGTGGTCGCGTGGAAGGCGGTGGAATCCTTGCCTGGCACGTGAATGAACGCATTCTGTATCAGGAAGGTAAAACCGACTCTGGAGTATTCAGATCAAATTTTGATCTCAATACTGTAAATACCAACGTCAATCGGCGTGGCGTGAGAGTTTTGGAAGCCGATGGTTTGACAGATCTGGGCGAAACGTATTCCATGTATTGGACTGGAACTCCTTATGAGTACTTTCATGCCACAAAACCCAGCCTGGATAGCCTGGGGTTTTTCGTAGAGTGGTCTGCTGATGCCTGGAGACCAGTCCTGAGTGCTAATTCCAAACCTCCTATGCTTGATTCCAATGGCATAGGCACTTACATGGCTCTGGCAGAGATTACTAATCCTGCTGCTATCATGCAGTTCAAAATACTACCAGGCCTGTTTGATAATGCCTTCAGTCATGATTATTCCAGTACCGCACTGCAAGCAGCCCCGATCATAAACACAGCCTACAGTGATCTATCCGTACCAGTTCATAAAACCACAAACATGAATTTGTGGAGTGCTTTCGGTAATGAATGGCAAGATCTTATGGGCAGCTATGACCTTCCTGAATTCTCTTTTGATTATCCACTGGTTAGCGCGGATTCATACAACGATGGTTTCTCGGAGCTTATTGGCGTTAAAGGTAATGATCTGTATATCATGGATTTTGCCGATAGTTTCCTGAATTCACAGAGTATAGTTTTTCCAGAACCGATTGTTTCAATACCGATTGCAGCAGACGATGCTCTCTATGTGAACTCTGAAACAACTCTGTACAAAATCCAGAATGCAGAGATCACTGATTTCACCAGCCTGCCGGGAATAAAGGCCATGGCCATCTGTGAGAACACGCTGTTTGCCCTGCAAAAAAATAGACTTTCCATTATAGACATCTCGGATTTCGTGGATCAGATACACAAAAATCTTCCCGAAGAGTTTGGCGATTACGAACCTGTGATCTACAAATCCGATGGGGGAGAGCAGCATGTGTTTATTACAGCCAATTCTGGAAGTGTTTACTCATACGATGGTGATGCCTTCCGCAAGATCTTTAATAATGGCAGCGTAGCCAAGCCTACCCAACTGGCTGTAATCGAGACTCCACAAATAGCACCGCTGATCTTCTTCGGTATCGATAACAAGGCCTATGCAATCAGCGCCAATGGTTCGCTACAAAGCGGTTTCCCAGTAGATTTAGGAGCTTCTAAAGTCCATAGTGGAAGGCACTGTAAAGCTCTGGATTTGGATAACAGCCAATATCTGTACCTGCCCATGGAAGAACAAGGATACCTGGCCATCGATCTAAACGCCAGAGTCTCAATCCCAAACTCGCTGATTTATAAACATACTGGCAAACAGGATTATCTTAACTACGATGAGACCAACCATCGGCTTTTATGGTACTATCCAACTGCAAGTGGTATGCTGCACATCAATAGTAAAACTGGTTTTGCGGAAAATCCTATCCTGTGGCAGGGCTTTCGAAATGGCAATAGCGGGGTAAACAGTGGAGCCTGGCGGAATCAGCAGCTGTCTAATACGAAACTAAACGCTTATGTGTATCCCAATCCTGTTCAATCCCGAACTTTCCGGCTCAGGATGGAAAATGCCAATCCAAAGACTACTGTCTCGATCTTCGATATCTCCGGTGTAAGAATTCAGAAACATCTCCTTGCTGCCGATAGTGCAACGGTGCGGGAACTTGAGTTGGATGCCAATCGCCTGAGTTCGGGAGTATATATGATCAGTATTCAATCTGGCAAGCAAGCCAAAACCATCAAGTTTGCTGTGGAAAAATGAGGAGTTCTTAAGATGCGCAAGATATTCATATTGATTGCAATATCATTACTAGCCACGATGTTGGCAGCCCAATCAGGCGGGATTGATGACTTTCTCTGGCAAGATGAAGATAAAGCCGAAGAAGAACTGGATAATGATATTATCCGATTGGATTACTCCACCAAGGATGCCCGGAAGGCGATGCTCTATTCGATGCTTCTGCCAGGTGCCGGACAATTCTATGCAGATAAAAGCTCCATTACCACCTATATCTTTCCTGTGCTTGAAGCCGGATTCATCACTGGCATCATAGTCTATGCCAACCGCGGCAAAGAAAAAGCCAAACGCTACGAGAAGTATGCCAATGGAGAATTGATAGATTTCGAGCTTGGGAATGGTACCACGATCCAGACCTATAGATATGATCGTGCCCGTCAGGCCAGGGTAGAGGAGATCCTCATGAATCTACCGGTTAGTGACATCTATGAAAGCAGTTACTTCCGCCTGGATCAAACCAATACCCAGCATTTTTATGAAGATATAGCTAAATACCCTCATTACACTTTTGGGTGGGCAGATTGGTATTATACTTTTGCCACAGATGAAGCTGGAGCACCTCAAACTCCAGAGTGGTTTCCAGATCCTGCCAATGGCTGGATTTGGCGCGGAAACTTCCCACTGTGGGGAGACAACACAGCTACTTATATAAACCATTCCTCACAAGAGGCCAGCGGCATGAAAAATCGTTATATTGAACTGCGTAACGAAGCCAAGGCAGAGTACTCTGCTTCCAGAGCTTTTTCATTTGGGGTTGCCTTCAATCATATTCTGTCCGGTCTCGATGCAGTGCGACTCAGCCGTAAAGTGAATCGAGAGGCCATCGTATCCGATACAGGGGTGAGATTTAATTACTATACTGCACTCCGCGAGGATCGGGTTACCCCCATGCTTGGGATCAACTGGAGTTTCTGATGTCCTATCACGTGCCTGTAAAACACCTTAACACATCCTTAAAATTGCTTTTCTTGCTGGTGCTCTTTACAGGTTTTCAGTCCCTAAATGCCAAGCCGATTTTTCCACAAATGCTCATGAGTGCTGTTTTGCCTGGTAGTGGTGAAATAGCTTTGGGTCAATACACCAAAGGCATCATTCTCCTTACATCTGAAGCCATTGCCGCGAATGCATTTATTAGTACTGATAGAAGCATGGATCTCCAACAAGAAGCATATCAAAACTATGCTTTCAAGTTTGCCGGGGTTCCCCTGGGAATGCCCCGCAACCATTACCAATCCGTGCAGGAATATATCAGCAGTGAATATTACAACAGCTTGATAGAAATGATGGCAAGAAACTACTACCTGATTTTATACAACGATCCTGTGTCCTTTGAACAATATGTATCTGAGAATAGTTTTTCAGGAGCAGAAGTGTGGGAATGGCAAAGCAGCTCACACTGGCAGAAGTATCAGAAACTACGCAGGGATCATCAAAAAACCAAGATAAATCACAATCTCGCCTTGGGGGTAATGCTCCTGAATCGTGCCGTCAGCGTCATCGACACGGCCATTTCCGGTAAAAACCAGGCGAAATCATATCAAGTGTATTTTTCCCCAATTGCAAATGACGGACTCATGCTCAATTGCGGGATCAGTTTCAAATAGGAGTGCATCGTGAAAAAGTGGATTATTATGGCTTTTTGCATCGGTTCTACACTGATGTGCACAGCCCAACCAGTCAGTTCATCTGCCAAACAGAATAACACTCAGGGCAGGGATTTCTTCCTATCTCTGGCAATCCCGGGTTTCTCTCAGATTAGGGCGGGTAGAAGCCATGGCTATGTGATGCTGGCTGCCGAAGCCAGTATCTGGACTAGTATGCTGCTCTTCGGCGGTGAGGCTGATCTGCTCCAGGAAGAAGCCTATGATTATGCGCTTAAATATGCCCATATCAATCCCTCCAGATACGATAAGCAGTTCATGCAGAATCTGGGCAAATTCAATAGCAGCGGTTTTGATGCGGATGGTTTTAATGCGAATATCCGCAAACAAGCTTTGAATCAATTCCCCGGGGATCCTGTCGCCCAACAGGCTTATATCGATGAATACAGCTACAAAGAAGATAAATACTGGCGCTGGGATACTGCAAATGATCGCAGCAAATACAACAAGATGCGCAATAAATCTGCCGATCTGGAAAACTATGCCAAGCTCACCATGGGTGTAATGATCCTGAACCATCTGGTCAGCGGCATGGATGTATTGATCTTCAATAGCCAGGAGCGACGGACTCAGCTTAGTGTAGGTTTGATCGACAGTACTCCTGCCTTACAAGCCTCATTCAAATTCTAGCCTGATCGTAAAGTCCTAAACTCTTCCCTGCTTCTTTCCGATTTGAATCACGCTATCATTACGCACTCATTACGCATCGGATGCGTATTGAATACGTGTTTGTACTGGAATTCCACTGACGCATTGATTCGGTAAATCTCTATATATTGGTTTGATGTCTTCTTCCTGTTAACGCAACAAAACGATCGGAACACCAGATTCATCTGGTACAGGCAATGTATTGGTTAATATCCATAAGCTATGATCATATCCCACACCAGTCCAACTCATCCCATGCCCGGTGTGGGTGGATCAGGAGAGGATAAGGTCATGATCAAGCCTGGATCGCAAACGATCCAAGCCGTAACACAGGCTTTCAGCCTGTTGTGACGCAGGGTTTTTGAATCCTGCGTTCTTTGGATCGCATACGACTTCGCTTGCTTCAGACCCGCAAAAGCTCGAAATGGCTTATTGGAAAGATAAACTGACTTGATAAAAGTCTCAGCCTCCGGCCTCGTGGACACGGGGACGTGTCCAATCCAATCGTCCTTGTAACATAGGCTTTCAGCCTGTTATGCCGCAGGGTTTTCGAACCCTGCGTTCTTTGGATCGCAAACGTCCTCGTTTGCGGAGTCCCGAAGGGGCTCAATGATATTTCTCAGCCTGCGACCTCGTGGACACGGGGACGTGTACAATCCAATCGTCCTTGTAACAAAGGCTTTCAGCCTGTTGTGCCGCTGGGTTTTCGAACCCTGCGTTCTTTGGATCGCAAACGTCCTCGTTTGCGGAGTCCCGAAGGGGCTCAATGATATTTCTCAGCCTGCGACCTCGTGGACACGGGGACGTGTACAATCCAATCGTCCTTGTAACAAAGGCTTTCAGCCTGTTGTGCCGCTGGGTTTTCGAACCCTGCGTTCTTTGGATCGCAAACGTCCTCGTTTGCTTCAGATCCGCAAGAGCTCGAAATTGTTTATTGGGAAGCTAACATGACTCGATAAAAGTCTCAGCCTGCGGTCTCGTGGACACGGGGACGTGTCCAATCCACATCTTATCAAGATGATAACCCTACTCCAACATTGCCATGTACTTCCTGGCAAGTTGGACATTCAAGGCAGAAAAGACTTTGGCTGCCAGAGTGGGATTTTGCCGCAACAATTCCGTCAGTGCCTGATAAGGGAAGATCGAGGCTTCCACTCTTGTAAGAGCTACTACATCAGCAGTTCGGCGGGTGGGAATCACAAAGTTCATATCTCCGATCATATTCCCAGCTTCGATTTGGGCAATCTCGTGAATGCTACCGCCAGTGTCTTCCACTTGGATAGATACCTTACCCTGGTTTATGCAGATCAGATCGCGATTCCGCTGATTGGTCTGGATCACCAGTTCACCTTGATCATATTCTCTGATGATCTCGATACCTTTTATGCTCTTGATTTCGATCTCAGTCATGGATTGTAAGAGTGGATGGTTTCTATGATGTTGCATCAGCTCTCCAAATGGGTGAGTCGGATGATTTTCAGGCAGAGGGTGTCATTGATGGCAGCCTGAATCCTGGCTTTGAGATCTGGATCAGTTTCACACAGATCACTTAGGCCACGTCTGCTCACCAGCATAATCCTGCAATCCTGTTCTGCTCTCAGGAAGTAGGGAAGAGGCTTGTCCAGGAAGTCAGCAGCATCGGCATCCAGTTCTCCAGGGAAGACATACCCCAGGAATTTCTCATCATTATTCAAACGCTTAAGCCTTCCATCCAGGGGGGTTATCAGCATATCCCGCATCTGCTCTTTCAAGCTCTGCATTGCAGGAAGATCCTGGAAAGTAACAAGTTTGTCCACGCTCTTGATCTGGTCATCAGTCAGGTATTTGTAAAGATCGAGGTCGTGAGTTCTTTTGTAGATATTCATGCTTACCTGTACCAATATCTTAGTTTCAGTAATGCAGCCAGATAGAAAACCAGAACCATCAGGATAGCGATCCCTATATCCAAGAGCAGGGTAGAGATTTCCTTGTGCTGTCCCAGCATCATCCTATGGCTGAGGAAGATATTACGGGGTTGATTCACAAATCTACCATGTGCCAGGCTTACACTTGTATCTGTGAGGCTGTTCTTGTACCGTTCTGGTGGATGTGAGACTTCATATTTGGCAAAACTATCTACGATCTTCATATACTCATCTGCAGAGATATTGGGATTCAGGATGGCTTTCCTTGTACCGCTTAGATACTTCTGCTTAGTCATAGCGTAGCTGTTTAGCCTGGAAGATCCAATCACAATACCCTCATACAGCCACCTTGAAGGGATGACCTGGCAAAATTCGGGAATCTCACTATCAGGTTTTATTCTGAGAGCGCTGTTCATTTCTGCAAATTGGATTACGGCACCACTGAACATGATCTGCGGAATAATCACCAAAGGGAGGATATTGATGATGGCAGCCCGATCTTTGATCATGGCAGAAAAGAAAATACCCATGGAGTAACCTGCCATGCCACTGAGAAGATAAAATAAACCCTTAGGCAACAGGAATCCTCGCATCGAAAGAACCAGTTCCGAAATATAATAGTAAAGGAGCACCTGTATAACTGTCATTACGAATAGAACAAGATGTTTCGCAGTAAGTTGAAACAGAGGACTCACGTTTAGTTTTTGCTCTCTTACAATGATCCGCTTCTCACTCAAAACATCGTCGATACTATTGGCTAATCCAATAAAAACAAAGATGATCACGGAGATAAAATCGAAAAGCAGGCTATTTTGGTTCTGATAGAATGAATATGGAACACCTTCAGGGGTCCCACGCAAGACAAATGCCACAGCAAGGGCAAGAAATGGAGAGACAAACAGGGTCATGAGCAGGTTCAATTTGCTCCTAAGTTTGTTCTTGAAGTTTCTGCTCAGAAGCAGAATCAAGTTTCCCGGGTTTATCCTCTTTTTTTGTTTGTGGAACACGGAAGGAACAGGTGTTTCGGCTGAGATATCTCTGTCATGTTCAAACACAGTCTTAAAAATGTAATTGCGATACTTTTCTTCCCAGTAATCCTGATTGTAGAGCCGCTTATCGTTTGGATCAGTGTATTCCAGCAAGTCAAAAAAGAGCTCAGGCATTTTCAGCTTTTGCTTTAGATTCAGTTCATCACTTTGGCAAAGCGCAAGTTCCTGATCAAAATAGCTGAAGGCTGCCTCAACCGTCCCAAAGAATACCTCCACTCCGCCTCTTTCCATCAACAGAACTTTATCAAAACGCTTGAAAACGGCGGCATTGGGCTGGTGAATCGAGGTGATGATGATCTTGCCTTGTGCCTTCAGCATACTGAGAAAATCAACGATGTTTTCCGAGTCTTTGGAGGAAAGGCCACTGGTGGGTTCATCCAGAATTATGATTACAGGACCCATGACAAGTTCCAGGGCTATATTCAATCTTCTCCGCTGACCGCCACTGAGCCGTTTATTCATTACATCGCCTACGATCATGTTTCTCTGTTCATATAGACCAACGCTATTGAGCAGATTTTCGATGCGCTTGTTGATTTCAGTGGGATCCTTGAGCTGGGGCAAGCATAGTTTGAGCTTGTAGTAAAGATTCTCATAGACGGTTAGATTCGGAAACAGCAGATCATCCTGAGGTACATAGCCAATGTATTGCTGATAAAAACTGAAATTCGCCAGGAAATCCTGATTGTCGATTCTGATATCTGCCCGTTTTGGGGTTATCTCACCTAAAAGCACTTGCAAGAGAGTAGTTTTTCCGCTGCCGCTGGGACCCATAATTGCCAACATCTCGCCCTGATTCAAGGATAATGACAAGCCCTTCAAAGCGGTGTTTCCTTCTTTGAAAGTATGATAGATGTCGTTTACAACGAGTTTATCCACAATCAGAGGAATCTCGATAAGCTCCCAATGTCGATTAACAATGAAGGTCTTGCCATCTAGACCCAGAGTATCGGAATTCGGCTTAAACAAAGCTGAGCCAGTTAGTTTAACTCGATTGTGAAAAATGGTCTTGTTGCTCACACTCTCAAGCATCCACTTTGAACCATCACGATAAAAGTGCAACAGCGTTTTGTCGTTTAGTTTCTCAGAAATTGTAATTCCCTGAATGCCAAGGTTCAGATAATGCTCGTTAATCAGTGGAGGGTTGGCAGTCTCTTCTGACTCCTGTGCCAGGAGATTATCTAGCTTGAGGTTGGAGTTTCTTGTTCGGAACACTCTCCACAAATCGTCATATTGGGCTATCCAGGTCGTATCACCTAAGCGAAGTCTCAGGCTTTCATCGGGCTTGATTCTGTAGAAATACTCCCCATCCAGAACTACGAAATCATCATTGCGAACAAGCTCAGGATGGTTTGTTCCCTTACTGCTAATCAAAAGCAGGTTTTCGATCATGATGAAATGGATTTTCAAGCCTTGGGGGTTTTCCCTGAACTGATAACCGCCATTACCCCAGAACATAGAATTGCATAAGAGACTGTGAGAATCGAAGCCATCAAGTCCGGATAATGCAATGCGATCTGAGAAACCCTCGAACAGATCATAGATTCTGTCCAGGATACTTACATCCAACCGTAGCAAATCCGCTAGTTCCACAATCTCGACACTACCCATTACGTGGATTTTGCTGCGTTCATGATAAGCCAGACTGATCAGATTCAGCATGAGATTGATGCGGTCTGCTTCATTGAGATGTTCATTCAGCTTGTAGGCAGCTTCCCGGATGCGAAGCACGTTTTGGCGGGCTTGTTCGATCTGGTACAAGGGTAGATCATTGCCAAACATGGAGCGAAGGATTTTATCGACAAAGATGATCTCATCCCCGGACATTCTGGATGTTCTGGCCATGTACAGGTATATAGATACAACTGAGCTGAGGATACTCACGACTCCATTTGAGTTAGTTGTTTTCAATACTCTGTGCCAAAACATAATATCGGAGTATGCCTCCTGCATCTATATTGTTTTGTGATCTCCAAGTAACAGCTCTAATATCTATAATGTCAAGAAGGTGTCAAGCTGAAACATTTTAACCCCCTGTAACAGCTTACATAAGAACTAGTTCAGGGTTATACAATGTTACAGTGAGTTCAGTTTTGTCGAGACAGCCTTTGCTGATTCGTATTTATCGCTTTGATATTTCAAGTTGATTATTACTAGTAGGTTACGATTATCAACATTAAGCTTGATGATTTCGCTCTTGACAGATAGAGGACTTCTAATAGGCACGATACTATGAAATTGGATATTCCCATCAGTCATCAAAGATCTGCTATTGCCCTCTTTTCAGGAGGCTTGGACAGTTTAATTGCTGTCAAGTGGATGCAAAGGCTGGGATATACTATCTATCCTGTTTATTTTCAAACTCCCTACATGCCTTCTGATAGGGCAATTCTATCTGCTACTTCTAATGACATCAAGTTGATCATCCGGGATATTAGTGCTGAACATCTGGCCATGATGCGAAATCCAGCTTTTGGTTTTGGGAAGAATCTGAACCCCTGTGTGGATTGTCATGCCTTGATGTTTAAAGTGGCAGGAGTCATGCTATATGAACTTGGAGCTGGGTTTATGATCTCAGGAGAAGTGTTGGGCCAGAGACCAATGTCGCAAAGACGTGATGCACTGAATCTGGTAGGGAAACTTAGCGAGTGCAAAGATTTGATCGTAAGGCCTTTATCCCAAAAATTACTAAGCGACACACTACCGATCAGAGAGAATTGGGTAACAAAAGGCGATCTGCTTGATTTTAATGGCCGGAGCAGGAACAGACAGATTGAGCTGGCCAGGGAATTGGGGGTTGTAGAGTATCCTCACCCTGCAGGTGGCTGTTTACTCACAGATCGGAATTATACTTTACGTCTAAGAGATTTGATTGATCATGAGCAATTGGACAGCTCAAATCTGGAACTCCTGAAATACGGCAGACATTTCCGTATTGGAAAGCATCTTAAACTAATTGTGGGAAGGGATGAGCAAGAGAATATCGAACTGGAGAAACTCGGGGCTAATATGTATCAAATCTTAGCTAAGGATCATATGGGTCCCTTGGGGATTATCACAGGTGATCCGGGTGAAAATCTTGAACTTGTTACAAGTATATTTCTGTACTACGTTACTAAAGCTCCAGACATAGCATCAGTAAGAATTAAAAGCCCCCAACAAGAGATCTTATCAGTAAATGTCTACAAGGCTCCGCAGGAGTTGGTTAAAAGTCACCGACTATCATATGATTGAGGCTAGAACATGATACATATTGAAGGATACATCCTTTTACCCGATTACCAAACCAATACCTGGCTGGTTTGGGATGATGAGAGTCGTGAGGCAATACTGGTGGATCCATCCGCAGTAAGCGCAGAGCTTGATGAAAGACTTCGTGAATTGAAGGTAGTGCTGATTCTCATAACCCATGGTCATGGAGATCATATAGGTGGAAGTACTTATTATTCCAACCTATGCAATGCCAATGTAGCCATCCATGAACTTGATGCAGATAAGCTAATCAATAGTAAAAAGAATCTGAGTGAGTATATGGGGACACCGATAGCCCTGAAACCTGCTGATAAGATATTGAAGGATCAAGACCTGATCCTATTGGGAGACAGTACAGGCAGGATAATACATACTCCAGGCCATACTCCAGGGTCTTTATGTTTTTTGATTGACAGATTCTTGATCTCTGGAGATACTCTATTTGAGTTAAGCATTGGCAGGACGGATTTACCCGGTGGGAATCATGCCCAGATCATTGCAAGTATAAAAACCAAACTATTCACCCTTCCTGATGATGTAGTTGTATTCCCGGGACATGGTCCCCGCACATCGATCGGAATGGAAAAACTAAATAATCCCTTTGTAAGGTAATATTGAATGCATAACAAAGTCTTGATCCTTGATTTTGGTTCCCAGTACACACAACTCATAGCACGAAGAATCCGTGAACTAGGCGTGTACTGTGAAATCCATCCTTTCAATCTTTCACAGAACTCAATTCAGTCATTTGCACCCCAATGTATCATCCTCTCTGGCAGTCCATTTTCAATTACCAATCCGCAAGCACCACAACCAGATCCTTCCATATGGGCTATGGGTTTGCCGATTCTTGGCATCTGTTTTGGGATGCAGCTAATCTGTGGCAGATATGGAGGCAAAGTAGCCAGTGGGATTAGTAGGGAGTATGGTAAAGCCAGGTTACAACTGGTGAATCAGGATCCCTTATGGCATGGAATTGATTCAGAATCGCAAGTATGGATGAGTCATGCCGATCAGGTGGAGTCCCTACCATCAGGATTTATCTCGATTGCCGCAACTGAAGGATCTCAATTCGCAGCTTTCAAACATCATATTCTGCCCATATATGCTCTTCAATTTCATCCAGAAGTCCACCATAGCGTTCCGGGGAAAGAGATATTGGCCAATTTCCTATTTCGGATAGTTGAGTTATCACCAGATTGGAGTGCAGGAAGTTTTATTGATGAATGTCTTGAGAAAATCAAAACTCAAGTAGGGAATGATAAGGTTATCCTTGGACTTAGTGGTGGCGTTGACTCATCAGTGACGGCTGCTCTGCTGTATAAGGCTATTGGAAAGCAATTGATCCCAATTTTTGTGGATACCGGAATGATGCGCTTTGATGAAGCAACCCGTGTAAAGCAGATGTTCCATGCCTATCCTGAACTTGAGATTGATTTTGTAAATGCCTCAGAGCTGTTTTTCTCAAGGCTCCAGCACGTTTCAGATCCTGAGCAAAAGCGGAAGATTATTGGAAGTGCCTTTGTGGAAATCTTCGAGAGCGAAGCAAGGAAGTATCCAGATGCAAGATTCTTAGCTCAGGGGACTCTGTATCCGGATGTGATAGAAAGCGTGTCTTATGCTGGTCCGTCTGTCACAATCAAGAGCCATCATAATGTGGGCGGTTTACCTGAGAAGATGAATCTTAAATTGGTCGAGCCTTTACGAGAACTCTTTAAAGATGAAGTACGCCATGTGGGCAGAGCTTTGTGTTTACCTGATGAATTGATCTCCAGGCATCCTTTTCCTGGTCCAGGACTTGCGGTGAGGATTCTGGGAGACATAACCCGCGAAAAAGTAAAACTACTTCAAGCTGCTGATGAGATATTCATTAGTGAATTGCGCAAGTGGAATCTGTATAACTCAACCTGGCAGGCTTTTGCCGTCTTGCTGCCCGTTCAGAGCGTAGGAGTCATGGGAGATGAACGTACTTATGAACAAGTATGTGCTTTGAGAGCTGTGAACAGCGAAGATGGAATGACTGCTGAAGCTACAGAACTACCTTTCGAATTCTTGAAGTATGTGTCAAATCGAATATGTAATGAAGTGAAGGGAATATCCAGAGTTGTCTATGATATAAGCTCAAAACCACCAGCAACGATAGAATGGGAATGAGCCGATAAAATCATCAAACAAACCAGTTGGAGGTAAGATGCTAAAGAACTTGGTTCAGAGATTTATGGGATGGGAGATTATGCCGATGTTTAAGATAACGCCATTGAGCATAGTCATTGTCATTATCAGTATGTTAGCATTTCTTTGTTGGTTACTTACACAATACCAGTTAATTCGACTTGAGTACAAGAAGCTAAGCATCCATAAATATCTATTTTGGATGTATTTAGTTCCCGGTTTACAGATATTATGGATACTCTGGGCAATAGTAAGTTCAAACGGGTTCGTGAAGGACTTGGAACAAAAGTACTACAAGGCGAATCTTTTTCAAACTGCGGCAGGAGTTCAGATACTATCTTTCCCATTAATGATGTTGATTGTTTTCTGGGGAGTATTAGGGTTCATTATCCGGCATGACATGTTTAAAATACTACAAAGCTATGAGGGGACGATGTATGTGAACATTATTGTGATGAGCATGCTAATACTGCTTGGCTTTTATCTTTCCTATCTGATGTCTTATACGTTTCAAATGAAAAGGTACACAAAGCACTTCAAATCAAAGCATGGGCATTAAGACTTATAGCAATTGTGCTCCTTCAGGTAGATATGAGATGGCATGATGGTAGTGTTTATCAAAGTGATCGATATGGTGAGCATCAGACCCGATAGTGAATAGATACCCGCCCATTTCAGAATAAAGCTTGAGATAGCCAGGATCTGGCAAAATGCTTTTATATGGTTTGCGGTAAGCACTGAAGTTTAACTCTAAGGCTATCCCCTTGGAGATCATTTTGCGGAATACTTCTTTAATCAAGCTTAGAGCAAAGCTTTCATCTGGTGCTTCGGGATAATATCGTTTGTACACTCCTAGATGAGCCAACACATCAATGTCACACTCAGAAACCAGACTCAAGTTCTGCTCATAATAGTCAAGTACCTGGTGCGTTGTTAACTTGTTAGGCATGGGAATCGCTACATTAGTATGATCACTAAGAAAGTGTACAGAACCCAAGATGGGAAAAAAATCAAATCCTGAGATAAGATTGGTTGCGAATTCCCTTACTTGATGAAAATCTCCGATTTCTATCCCCATCTGTAGTCCAATACTTGGATGTTTCAATTGAAGTGCCCTGATGTATTCACGGTATTGATTCAAAGATGGCAGCCCATACAAGCTTAGCTCTTGAGGTAGTAGATCAAGATGCTCTGTTATGGCTATATCACTGTATCCATTAGCAATAGCATCGATTAACAGAGTATCAGCATCTATACAACTGTCATAACTATATTTAGTATGAATATGATAGTCTTTTTTCATTGGGCGAGTAACGCAGCCCCCAACGCACCAGTTATCTCTGGATCGGGAGGCATGATGACCTGTGTGTTTAGTAGCAAAGATAAGCAATAGGCAATATCCCTGTTTTGTGCTACCCCACCAGTAAAAACAACTGGAGGTTCCCAGGATATCGGAGCCATTTGAGCGTAGATCCTGCGGGCAATACTCATATGTACAGCTCGGGCGATGTTAGATGGACTTCGCCCAGAACTCAAAAGCCCAATGATCTCAGACTCGGCAAAAACGACACAAGTAGAGTTTAGAGCCAACTCGATATCGGATTTTGCAGCAAGAATTGGGAGTTCAGAAATGCTGCACTCCAAACGGCTGGCTGTCATTTCCAGGAATCTTCCCGTTCCTGCCGCACATTTATCATTCATCAGAAATTCTTTGACTTTGTGATTATCATCCAAGCAGATAATCTTGGAATCCTGCCCACCGATATCAATGATAGTCCTGGTCAAGGGTAAGGAATATAGGCATCCGGCAGTATGGCAGGATATTTCACTTTTTATGAAATCGGCTTGCTGATAAAGTTTTCGACCATAGCCTGTAACACAGGTCTTGGACATCAGGTTTGGGGATATATCCAGATCATAAAGTGCTTTGGAAATCATAACTCGTACACCACTAATCACATCAACTGCAGTGGCCTCGAAGGATGAATAGATCGGTTTACGAGTCTCCTGATCCAGGATCAGGATTTTTGTGTTACGTGAGCCAATATCTATCCCAAGTATGTACATCGTCTATACCAGTATATGAATCCATCTGTCTTTCAGCCATCTTGCAGCCAGACTATTTACCAAGTCAGCATTCACATCTTTAATGCGTTGTTCGCGGCTGAGGTAGAAGCCCAGATCATAGTCCAGAGCCACAAGAGATGATATTGAAGACGCCCGAAACGATACACTTTCTTGATCAAATCTGCTCATCCCAATCAGATAGTTTTTGGCAGATTCCAATTCATCTTCGGTTACTCCGTTACACAGGATATCATCAAGAATCTCTTGCATCAATTTGAAGCATGCTTGATAATCTGATGCATCACAGAAAGCATAAGCATACCAATAGCCCAAATCCTGATACGAGACGAAATCAAAACCACATTGATAGGCATAGCCATATTTCTCGCGCAGGATGTTAAACAATCGTGACGATAAATCACCGCCTAATATTTGTGCTAACAGATGAAATGCAGTGTTTTCATGAATCTCCTGAGCAGAACACCCCAATCCACCAATGTGTATTATCGCTTGATCCATGGCCTTTCGTTGAAGTCTGTAGTTAGGTTTTGATAGTTCATATGAAGGTCGTAGAGTCTGTATCTCAGGTGTAACTGCTTTGAACTTAAATGAGTTTTCGATTGTTGAGATAAGGAGCTCTGGTTCAATTCCGCCTGCAATACACAAAGCATACTGCTGAGCGTAGAGCCATTCATTATGCCAATTTTCGATGGTATTCATGTTGATAGCTTTTACTCGAGATGCATTCCCAAAAGCGTAGAATAAGTTGTTATGCTTGCCGAAAACCTGTTCGAACCATTTTCTGAATGCAAATCCGGGTGGATAGTCTTTCTCTCTGTGCAGATTATCCAGGGCAGCTTGCTTAAGGAACCCTAAATAGGAACGATCAAATTTTGGTTTTGTGACAATCTCTCCAAGTAAGTCCAAAGCTTTGAATAGATCTTCCTGATGGCATTTGCCACGGAATGTAGTGCTATCTGCATGGTGAATCAACCTGATATTGAACCCGTGTTTTCGGGTTAGTCTCAGTATGTCTTCATGGGTCCTATATTGTGTTGCATAGAGCATCATCAAACTTGTAAAGTAGTTTACGCCGGGTTGAGATTCGCACAATTGGGATAGCTTAGTTGATAAGGCAAAGCCGCAGATCTGTTTCCCTGGCAGATAGTTATAAATAAGCTTCAACCCGTTATCAAAGGTGTATCTATGATATGCCTGAAGAACAGTGGGTAATTTTTTGTTCGTCTGATTCACAAACTGGGGTAGCTTGAAGTCTTGTACTGCCTTGCAAAGAGATCTCCCTTGATGATACAGAGCCAGGTAATCATTCTTCCAGTATTTCTTCAAAGCTGAGGATACCTGACTTGATGTAATGGAATTGATATAGCTCCCATAGGTGTATACTCTTTCAAGATCACCGTTGAATTCTTCAGCCGCAATCAGATTTGCCAGATTCTCTACTCCTTCAAAACTGTAAACCCAACTATGCAGGATATCGTTTTTGACCATCTGCAGGTTTTCTGAGTCTAGCTCATGTTTCATAAGCACTTCCAATTGCTTGGAGAAATAAGAAAGTATAGCTGGTATGTGCCTTCGGTTAAGAGGGTAGAGCATGATCACACTGATTCCGGGATTCAGGCCACTCAGAGAATTGACTTTCACATTTGTGCATAATTTCTTATTCTCAACCAATTCCTTGTAAAGAAGAGAGGATTTCCCTATGGCAAAATGACGAATAGCAATATGCAGGGCTTCACTATCCGGATGCTTCTCGTCCAATTCTGGCAATGTGAATGCTAGTAACTCATGTCCCTTTGATATGCGCGAGTAAGTCTGGAAGGTAGTTCGTTCTGGGAATGGAGTTGTTACTTGGCTCAGTGATTGAGATTTCGGCTCCCATTGAGAAAACTGAGCAGCAACAGAATCCTGTAGCACGCGTAAATCAAAATCTCCTGTTGCTACCAGAAATGCATTGTCTGGTCTATAATGAATCCGAAAGAAGTGTTTTAACTTTCTGAGGGTTGCCTCCTTCAGAGACTTCTCAGTGCCCAACACTGGATTCTTAAGAGGACTTTTAATAAAGTATGTATTCTGTATGTATTCAATGAAGCTAGTCTCAGGATCAGACTCATATTGCCTGATTTCTTCAACAATAATGTCTTTTTCTACTTTGATATCTTCTTCATTGAGTCGGGCATGGATTGCCATCTCAGCCAAAATCTCCAATCCTGTATCCACTTGTTCTGCTGGGATGTGAAGGTAATAACATGTAGTATCATAATCAGTGTAGGCATTAATCATAGCCCCAAGTTTGGGCACGATTCTTGTTATCTCATTGTTTGGGTACTTACGTGTATTCTTGAACAAAAGATGTTCAAGGAAATGTGCATATCCCTTTTGTGATTTGAGTTCTGTAACTGATCCTGTTTTTATATACAACTGTAAGCAAACAATGGGATTTGTATTGTCCTGATACGCAAGTAGCTTGAATCCATTATTGAGAATGTGAGAAATGACAGGTTTTGCGTGGAAATCACTCAGATTCATTTATATTTTTCGAGTTATCAAAGCATAAGCATTGTGAGTATGGATGGATTCATGATTTTCTGACTCTACATAGAATGCAGTAATCCGTTCATCTTTGCTCAGAGCAAGTGATATCTCTCTGACTATGTCCTCAACAAATCTGGGATTATTGTAAGCTCTTTCAGTTACATACTTCTCATCAACTCGCTTCAACAGGGGGTATATTTCACATGATGATGCGCGTTCTGCCAGTTCAACCATCTCTTCCAACCAAACAAATTCAGAGTATCTCGCTTTGATTGTAATCTTGCTGCGCTGATTATGAGCCCCATACTCACTGATTTCTTTGGAACAGGGGCAAAGTGTGGTAATCGGTACTGAAACTCCGATGATCAATTCAAAAGAGTCTTTAAATGATGCATTAAAGAAACAATCATAACACTGGAGCGAAGCGATTTTTGAGATTGGAGCATACTTCTTCATAAAGTAGGGGAAACTGATATCAACATAGGCAGCTTCAGCTTTGAGTTTGCTCTTCAATTCCTTTAAAAAGCTCTCAAGATTACCAATCAGGGCTTCCTGGTGATAATGATGCAGAATCTCTATGAATCGGCTCATATGGGTTCCCCGGATATGGTGAGGGAGTTCTACATAGATGTTGAGATCAGCCACCGTACTTTGGATGCCATTCTCTCTATCCTCGACCACCACAGGATAGCGAACCCCTTTTACACCTACCTTATCAATGATTACTTTACGAGTATCTGATTGAGCCTGTACATCGGGGATAGTCATAGTTTTTCACTTAATCCGTAGGTTTTCATACCCTCAGTTTTCAGGGATACAGTAGCATCGTTCTGACGAAAATAGATTACAGCGTTTGTGTTGCTAATTGCTTTCGCGACATCTATAGCTTTCTCTGAATTCATGAGAAAGAAAGCAGTCGATAGCCCATCAGCCCAAGCTGCACTGGGATTTGTAACAGTAACTGAGTAAATATCTTCCACTGGCATGCCGGTTATGGCATTGATAAGATGATGGTAGCGCTTGTTATCATACTCGAAGAATTGCTGATAATCCCCGCTTGTACCGACACTGAGATTGTTAACTCTGAAACTTGCTATAATGTCATCTGGATTACGTGGATGCTGAATATAAACCAAAGGAGGTAGTTTGTTACCGAAGAAAGTCATAGAGCTTCGGCAGTTCAAATACCCTTTGAAGATTTCACGTTTGCGAAGATACTCTCTGGCCTGATCCAGGATATATCCCTTGGCCAGAGCTCCAAAAGTTACTTGCATGGAATCTGGCAAATGGATATGATCTTTGGTGTATTTTATCTTGTGGAAACCAACAAATGAAAGGCGATTGTTTATTGTAACACTGTCTGGAACCATTGGATTTGATGTGTTGAATCCCCAAAGATCCCATACTGGTTTTACACTTATGTCAAAGCGACCATCAGTCATCCTATACAGACTGTCAGCAATTACCAATAGATTGTACACATCTACATCAATCTTTCTTGTTTCGTGCCGATTAATCTTACTTATCAGGCTATTGGGATTGTACTCATCAAGCTTGTCCTGCAAGTGATTGATAAAGTTGAAGACACTGTCTATTTCTGTCCCGACTAGTTTACTCTTGGAACTAGCTGTTATCTCAACAATGGTATCCATTAGGTATCGACTGCGAGTTTCCGTATATTCACGTGTAAAATACTTGAAGGTGCCAAAACCAATTACAGCAATGAGGATAATCAGCGAGAAGAGCTCTTTTCTACTCAAAACCATGATCAGACCCGATAGCTCAAAAGTTCAAAATCACATAACTTGTTCGTATAATCACGAATAACATACCAGGATAGGGGTATGGTAACCAGTAAAGGGAAAAACAACAACGCAAAGGCAAGAGCATTCATAGCAAAAAGAACCAGAGCAAGTAAGTATATATTCCAGCGTAAATCGTGAAAATGCTTGTAACTCAAAAGAATGGCCTTTTGTGGTGAAACGTTGAGACGTTCCATCAGTACTGGTGCTGGAAGAATTATTGCCAACCAGTAGTTGATTAGAACGATCCATACAAGACGCAGTATGGGATCACTGCCAAAGCTTGGTAGCCCAAAACAAACAATGTGGATCAATACAAAGAAAAATCCAGAGATCAAGCTGAACAGCCAATACTTGGGGTATGATTTCAAAGACGAGAGCATCTCTTTCAGTGTAATACGATAATTATCAAGTGAACTTAGAGGTTTCATCGAGATTAACAGCATCGGAATAAACAGACTGAAGGCTATCGTCTTGATCGCCAGATGAAGTATCATCTGCAGGTCTGTGTTAAATTCATTGGTTATGGCTATTATATAGATCCAAACAATAATTGCAATAGGAATAATCCCTAAGATGATGGAAAATCCAGCAGCGGGTACATTGGCTGAGATATGGGGTTGAAAGGCATTCCAAGTCTTTTTCAGGCTTTGAATGGCTGATAACTCTTTTTTTACTACACTTGTTTGGTTCCCGCACTCTACACACCATATATCATGTGCAGCAAGGCGATTGTTACATTTAACACATCTCATTTACACTTCCTTTTAACACTTTGACCATCCACATGATGGGCATTTCAGGCATCCTTCCAGATGCTCAATGGATGAACCACAATCCGGACACAGAGCTATACTCGTTTTACTGAAAGACAGTCTTTCAGTAGGCTCATCATCGACTGAAATCTGTATGGATTTCAGCTCTCCATTTACATTCAAACTCAAGAACTGCTCTAATGCATGACCAACCGCGTCACCACAAGAGGTGATCATTTTCCCTTTGTACCACATTGGCGACTGGCAACGGATGCCTTTCAATTGCCGTATGATGGATTCGATCTTGATGCTGGAACGAAGCGCCAGGGAAGACAACCTGGCAATTGCTTCGAGTTGAGCTGAGGCACATCCACCAACTTTCCCCATCTGAACAAAGACCTCACAAGCTCCATGTGTATCTGTATTGATAGTCACATACATGTGCCCACATCCTGTTTCCAGGCGTTGGGTTATGCCGTGTGTGACCTCGGGTCTTTGCCGGGGAGCAACCTTCTTATCTGAAGAGACCTGAATATTAGGGGGAGAACCAGTCCCCACTGAAAGGACCTGGTTCTCCCTGCTTCCATCACGGTAAACTGTAACGCCCTTACAGCCCAGTTGATAAGCAAGCTCATAAGCTTGTCGAATGTCTTCTACACTTGCATGATTGGGGAAATTGATGGTCTTGCTGACCGCGTTATCGGTGAACTTCTGAAACGCTGCCTGCATTCTGATGTGCCATTCCGGACTTATGTCATGAGCTGTCTGAAATATATCTTTCAATTCATCCGGGATATTGATGTTGTGTGCTACAGAGCCATCATTGCTTACTTCATCCAGCAATTCCTGAGTCAATAATCCCCATTCTGCCAGTGTGGCTTCAAACCACTTATTCACATACAAGAGCTTTTCGCCATCCATGACATTCTTCACATAAACCAGGGAAAACTGAGGTTCAATGCCACTCGAGGTATCTGCGATCATACTGATTGTTCCCGTTGGTGCTATCGTCGTTACAGTGGCATTCCGCATGCCCCTGGATTGCATAGCTTCTATCAATGCAGGCCAATCACATCTACCATTCTCTCTAATCAAAGTTCCCTCTGAGTATATGCTATCTGGATAATTCGGGAAGCTGCCCTTGATTTCACCTAATTCCATACTACGGGTTTTTGCTTCGAAATCGATGAACTCCATCACTTGTTCTGCTAATTCGACAGCTTCAATGCTCATATATGGGATCTTGAGTTGATACAACATATCTGCCCATCCCATGATTCCCAATCCAATTTTACGATTGGCTTTGGCCATGATATCTATCTGGGTAAGGGGATACTTGGATTGATCTATCACAGCATCTAGAAAATCTACACTGTCTCTTACTACTTGGCTGAGCTTATCCCAGTTTACTACACTATCTTCTACCATGGTAGCCAGATTTACAGAGCCAAGATTACATGCTTCATTGGGAAGTAGCGGCTGTTCACCGCAGGGATTTGTTGATTCAATTCTTCCACAGGATGGTGTAGGGTTGTATTTGTTGATCCTGTCAAGAAATACAATACCGGGTTCTCCGTTCTGATAAGCCATTTCGACGATCAGATCAAACACCTCTGCTGCGTTCTTATGGCTGAGTATCTCTCCTGTATGAGGAGAAATCAAAGGATAATCAGATTTTACGGAAGCCGCTTGCATGAAGGTCTCAGTAATCCCAACGCTAATATTGAAATTGGTCAGTTCTTTAGGGTTCTTTTTGCAGACTATGAAATCTAGGATTTGGGGATGGTCAACATTAAGGATTGCCATGTTTGCACCCCTTCGAGTGCCCCCTTGTTTTACTGCATCAGTAGCAGCATTGAATACCTTCAGGAATGATATTGGACCACTTGAAACACCATTCGTTGAACGTACCCGGGCATTGGCTTCCCTCAGCCTACTGAAAGAAAACCCTGTCCCACCGCCACTTTTGTGAATCAAGGCAGCATTCTTGACAGTCTCAAAAATGCTATCCATACTGTCTTCAATAGGTAGCACAAAACAAGCGGAAAGCTGCTGTAAATCGCCACCAGCATTCATTAGGGTTGGGGAGTTAGGCAGGAAATCACCGCTGTTTAGTAGGTTGTAGTACTTTTTTTCCTGATCGGAATCTCCGGCAGCAATATTCTTTGCTACTCGAGAGATCATACCATGCCAGTCCTCTACTGTATTGCCCTCGTCATCCTGGCGATAATAGCGTTTCTCCAATACTTTCTGAGCATTTTCGGTTAAAAACATCCTATTTTACTCCATCTACAAAGCTGGCAAAGCCAGAATTTCTCTGGCTTGGGCTGGTGTAGCCAGGGGACGCCCAATTTCTTCAGCTATTCGGGCTATACGGGCTACTAATTGTGCATTGGAGTCTGCCACGATGCCTTTGTGATAGAATATATTATCTTCAAACCCGCAGCGAATATGCCCGCCGGAAACCAAGGCAAGCATAGCCGTAGGAAGATGCCATCTGCCAATTCCTGCTACTGCCCAAGTGGCTGTAGGTATTTCCTCTGCAAGATGTTCCTGCATATAAAGCAGATTCTTGGGTTTTCCACTCATTCCACCAGGGACTCCTAAAACAAACTGCATGTGTAATGGTGTATGAGTAATGATACCTTTCTTCACAAGTTTGCCCACGATATCTATCATTCCAGACTCATATACTTCCACTTCCGGTACCACGCCAAACTCTTTGAATGCTTCTGCCAGGCGCACAATGTCTTGAGGATGGTTTACAAAGATCTCATCACCGAAATTCAGTGTTCCAGCGTTTAAGGTGCCCATATCAGGTTTTAGTGCAAGAGGGGCCAGTCTTTTTTCAAATGGTTCACCCACTGCGCCACCAGTGCTGATTTGAATTATCATTTCGGGTACTGCATCTCTGATTGCATTGATCGAATCTCTAAAACGATCCAAAGATTGAGTGGGATTTCCTTCATCATCTCGTACGTGCAGGTGCACTACTCTAGCGCCAGCTTGAAAGCATGCTTTTGCTTCTTTGGCTTGTTCGGTGGGGCTGATGGGTAAGTTTGGTTGATCTTTCCTGGTAGTCTCAGCTCCAGTAATAGCAGCAGTTAAAATAAGCTCATTCATATATTCCTCGTTATATATAATCTCAGTTTAATCAATCGACCAGCTTTCAAACAACCGGACTCTTCGGAGTCCATGTATAGGTGTTTGCAGGATTTGCGAAGCTATCTGAGTGAATTTGTTCTCATTGTCACTCACATAATATGTGTCTTTACCCTTGATCCCATCATGTTCATCTGGAATCATGCTCTTCAAGTATTCCGCTATGGCCTGAGCACTGTCTACCAAACGTACCGAGGGTCCCATAACTTTGGTAATCGTATCTGATAAAAGGGGATAGTGGGTACAGCCCAGCACCAATGTGTCAATATCCATTTCTTTCATCGGCAAAAGATACTCATTGGCTATCTGCCAGGCAATATCGTGATTCTGCCAACCTTCTTCTACGATAGGAACGAACAGGGGGCAGGCTTGAGAAAAGACCTCTGCATCAGGACATAGAGCTTTGATCGCAGCAGTGTAAGCCGCGCTTCTGATTGTACCTTCGGTGCCGATGACTCCGATGCGTTTATTCTTTGTGTTGCGAACTGCTTCTTCGCTGCCCGGATTGATAACTCCGATAATTGGGATATCAGTCAATTGCTTGAGGTGGGGTAGAGCCACCGAGGCAGAAGTATTGCATGCCACTATGAGTGTTTTGATGCCATTTTGAAGCAGGAACCTGGCATTTTGCACTGAGTATTCAATGATGGTATTGGGAGATTTTGGACCATATGGTACTCTGGCAGTATCACCAAAATAGACCAGATCTTCTTCAGGAAATGCGCTCCGAATGGTTTTAAAGACGGTAAGACCGCCTACACCAGAATCGAAGATGCCAATGGGTTTTTTCATTTATCTCTTCCTACGGGAGTTCTTTACTTTGCTAGCACTTTTTTTTGGCATCCTTCTATCGTCAACCACATTTCTGCTGCGACTCACTTTGCGTTGTGCTATTCCTTGATATAAATGAATATGTGCGTTGTCTGAATTGGATACTTCCAGATAGATATCGTCCGAGACATTGAGAATTTTTACCTTCATCAGATCCAGCAATTGATAGTAGTTGCCGGTTCTTACACTTACAAATCTCATCTCATTATCGTGGTATTCCCATTGTCCTGAGCCAAACTGGTCTTTTTTCAAGATTGCCGATACAGGAATCTCATTCAACCTGACAATCACACCGCTGCTTTTTGCGGAGACGATCATGCCACTGAATTCCATCCCTTCTTTTTCTTTCATGTATGCAGAGCTATACACTCTCTCAATATCCCGTTCTGCTGCATCAGCTTGCAGTTCCTGTTCTGAGGCGATATTCGACCAAAGCTTAATCTGTTGTTTGTTAATAAGTTGATCACTGCTTTTCAGTAGATAAATCTTAGCCAGATGATGAACAACCAGATCACATAATCTGCGGATTGGACTGGTAAAATGAGTGTAGTTTTCCAGTGCCAGGCCAAAGTGACGGATATGCTCCGGGCTATACTTAGCTTTTTTCATGCTACGCAGGATAATGCGATCAAACACTTTATGGTATTCATTACTGGGTAGAGAAGCCAGAATACCCTGAATACTGCGATTGATATCCTCTTTCTGGATAAAACCAATGCCGTAGAAGCCAAGCAATTCCAAGAGCTTCTCGATTTTGGCCATATCCGGATCTTCATGGATTCGATAGATACTAAATGGCGCTTTCTGAAACAAAGCTTCAGCAACGTATTCATTGGCAACGAGCATAAAATTCTCGATCAATTTGTGACTGGGAGTTTCTTCAGCCAGGCCAAGCTTGTGCACGAATCCATCATTATCGTAGAAGTACTCAATCTCAGGGAGGTCAAAGAAGATATAACCTGCTTCCATTCTCTTCTGGCTGAGAACTATCGATAGCTTAAGAGATTCATGTAGTGCTTCCACTAAATGAGCGTCCATATCTGGAGATTTACCCTCAAACAACGCGTCTACTTCCTCATAAGCTAAGCGTGCATTTGATCTGATGACACTTTCATAGATGCTTTGCTTCATTACTTTGCCTTCGAAGTTGAAGTCTGTTTCTACCGTCATACAGAGTTTTTCTTCTTCAGGTCTGAGGCTGCATATAAGATTTGATAACCGCTCAGGAATCATCGGAATTACTTTCTTGGGAAAGTAAAAGCTATTCCCGCGTTTGCTAGCCTCCATGAAGGTTTTACTGGTTATGGGCAGATAGTGAGCTACATCAGCAATGTGTACCCATAAACGCCAACCTTTTTCCAGCCGCTTGATTGATATCGCGTCATCAAAATCCTTGGCTGAAGCCGGATCTATGGTAAACGTGAACAAATCTCTCAGATCATGACGTTTTGATATCTCATCCTGGGTGATTTCGCTTTCGAAGCTTTGCACTTCATTGATTACTTCATCAGGAAAGCTAAGTGGGAGCTTATATTGTCTGATTACAGCCAGAAGCTCAACCTGAGGATCACCTGATTTCCCTAGTATCTCTGATACCTGTCCTCTTGGTTTTTTGCCTAGCATTGGGTTTCCCCAATCAATTACTTTCAGCATCACTTTATCGGATTCCACGGCTCCTGCCACATCGGTAATTTCAAACCAATTATGAATCTTGGGATTGGAGGGCAGGAATATCCAGCTATTGTTTGCTTTGGCTATATCCCCAGGGATTTCTTCGTTGTTTCTGGTCACGATCCGTCGTACCGCTGCGTATGATGTCTTACCACGGCGCTGTAGGGGTTCTATCATGACTTTATCCCCATGATAGGCATTGAGAATATCTTCGCTATCAACGAAGAAATCGATGTCATCGGTGCGAACAAAGGCATAGGAGTAGTTTCTGGACAAAGAGGTTGCATCAAAGATCCCCTCTATCAATTTTGGAGTCCTATCTATTGCCTTTGTGTTTGTTGTTCTACCAGCCTGTCCCAAATCTTTGGAAGGGGATAGGGGAGAGCTGGACAATTTGTAACGTTTCTTGTCCTTGACCACTTTCCCATCCAGGCATAACTGTGCAAGAGCTTGGCTTACATTGGCTTTGAGCTTTCTGGTCTTACCTAATCGTTGCGTTATCTCACCATAGGTCAATCCATTAGGATACACTTTTTTAAGCATATCCATCATTTCTACACCTATATGGCTGTTATGCATCTCTTTCATCAGTATTCCTTGCCTACTTTGATCTTAAGGATTTCGATTAGTTGTGGGATTTCCACTCCACTTTTTGAAAACCTCAAGGATTGCCCACGGAATGTATCCAGTCTTCTGGGTAGTTTAAAAGTAGAAAGCATTATTCCATGCTTGTCGCGATAGAAGCAGCCAAAATCACTATACTGTCTATTGATTGTGAAGAATAGATACCGAACTTGGATTCTAGTCTCATACAGCTCATATTCTGTTTGAATAAAGTAGGGGAGAAGGTTCCCTAAAACCAGAAGCATCCCACCCAGATAAAATATTGGCATTTGCCATTGAAAAACAGTTAGTCTGTATAGAACTACTGATAATAGCAGCAAGAATGAAACCAGGAATACTGAACTGAAGGGTCTTTCCATGAATGGCCAGGAACGCCATTTAAGCAGTGGTTCAGGCAACATTTTGAACAATCTCCCGGCATTTCTCTATTTCTTCTTTGATTATCAGAACATCTTGAAATGTCTTAGTATTGGAAAACTTAGATCCCAGCGTATTAGCTTCCCGCTGCATTTCCTGCAGGATAAAGTTTAGAGTCTTACCAATATCTTCCTTTTCAGGCTTGTTCAAAGTAAGAAGCAAGGTGGATATATGTGATTCAAGGCGGGTTAATTCTTCCTTTACATCATATTTATCTATATATATTGCAAGTTCCTGCACGATACGCTGTTCCATATTGTCTATCTTGTAAGCATTTAAGAGCTCATTGATCCTGGTATTCATGTTCTTAAGCAGTTCGTTCTTGAAGGGCAGTATCTGATCCGATACATTATCCAGCGAGCTTCTAATCAGGATCATCGAGTCTTGCAGCACCGTCTTAATATCATTTGCCTCTTTGTACAATGATGCTGTCAAGGCTTTCAAGGCACTATGGAGGTTCTCGTCCAGGATCTGGGCAAGAACTGGATCTTCCGCCAGTTTCCCTTGGGTCTCCAAAACTCCCGATTCATCTAATAGATAAGGAATCGGAACTGGCGAAGTATCACCAAGTAGTTCCTGAGCTTGCTTGAAGATGTCGGCGTATTTCATCAGATTGGCTTTATTGAGAGTGATACATGGCTCCCGATAATCATTCAGGGTTACTCTCACATCTACCGAACCGCGATTGAGGTAGAGGTTCAGATTCTTTCTGATCTCAGTCTCAAAAAAGTTCAAATCTCTGGGGAGGTATACTTTGAGATCAAGATAGCGGGAGTTGACGCTTTTGATCTCGATTTCACAATCTATGTTTTCTTTTACAGTATGTGCTCTGCCATAACCTGTCATACTCTTCATAATTTCTCCATTCGAATCTTATATGCATATACATGAGCGATAGGGGACTTGTTTTTGCCGCAATGCATTATCCTTGATATCTTTTAGTTTACATAACATGTCTTATGTTAACACGTCGACGCACAGAGCAGGGTGCCTGCTGTGGCGTCTGCTACCTTGGCTGAAACCAGTGTGCCTACCTGCTCAATCTTGCCGTCCAGTACTGCGATTTTATAATCTCTGGTTTTTCCTGAGACTTGTTCTTTACTCTTTTTACTATAGTCTTCGATCAACACTTCTACTGTCTTACCAATCTGAGCCTTGAATTTTCTCAATGTGATCTCTCTCTGCAGATCTATCATTTTTTGCAATCTTGCCAATCTAGTGGCCTCTGATATCTGATCTGCATAGTTACTTGCTGTAGTACCTTCTCTAGGGCTGTATTTGAAACAAAACGCATAATCGAACTCGATTTCCCGCATGGCATTCAGTGTCGCTTCAAATTGCTCCTCAGTTTCTCCTGGAAATCCAGCGATCAGATCTGTAGTAATGGCAATCTCTGGCATAGCCTTACGCAGGGCATGAATACGCTTTAAATAAGTGTTATAGTCATAATACCTGTTCATTCTGTTTAGGATTGTATCATCTCCACTTTGCATTGGGAGATGAATATGCTCACAAATCTTATGGCTGCTTTGCATAACCCGGATCAGGTCATCAGATAAGTCCTTAGGATGGGATGTGACAAACCTGTATCTCAAAACTCCATCAATATCACCAAGTGTTTCAAGCAGTTTGGCAAAAGACATCCCATTATGGGAGTAGGAATTAACATTCTGCCCTAGCAGAGTAATATCCTTCACTCCTTGCTGTACAGCTATGATAATATCCTGTCTGATATCTTCCAGAGATCTACTCCGTTCTCTGCCACGTACGTGGGGTACAATGCAATATGTACAGAAGTTATCGCACCCGCGCATTATCGTAACAAAACCACACACTCCGTTGGCATGGGTGGGAATCATAGCATCATAGTTTTGGGACTGATCAAAATCCAACGCTTCGTTATCGGTTCCAGTTATGATCATGGGAAGTTTGTGATAGTTATCAACTCCTACCGCAAAATCTATTCCTATCCCTTGTTCCAGGAGCCTCTTCCCCACTCTTTGAGCCATACAACCAAGAATGCCAATCTTAAGTTCTGGTTTCTGGTTGCGGCGATATTGCTCATTAGTGATCCTGCCCAGGACGCGTTCTTCAGCATGAGCTCTTACTGAGCAGGTATTAAAGAGGATCACGTCGGCATCATCAATACTATTAGCCTGGGCATAGCCGTCTTTTATCAGGATGGTTGTAATCAATTCACTATCAGAGACATTCATCTGACAGCCATAGGTCTCAATATAGAACTTCATGAAATGAAGATATTCCTTCTGATGTTGTTGGTTTGTTCCAGGATCAATTCGAGAGTCTCAGGACTTATGGTCTGAGCAGCGTCACAAATACTCTCTTCGGGATTAATGTGTGTCTCGATCATCAGTCCGTTTGCTCCGGCTGCTACTCCTGAAAGGGCCAGCGATGGCACCAGACTGCTATTCCCTGCCGCATGAGAGGGATCTATGATAACCGGCAAGCCACAAAGACTTTGCATTACTGGGACTGCAGCAATATCAAGAGTGTACCTGGTGTGCGATTCAAAAGTCCGGATTCCTCTCTCACAGAGTATCACTCTGGGGTTTCCGCTTTCGATTATGTATTCAGCGGCAGCCAGCCATTCATCGTAAGTAGAAGAAATCGCTCGTTTCAGGATCACAGGATTAGAAATCTTTCCCAAACGTTCCAGCAGAGGATAGTTGTGCATATTCCTGGTACCGACCACCAGGATATCGATCTGCTGAGCCATAAAATCCACTTTGTCGATCTGAGTGCACTCCGATACCGTTTTCATTTGAAATGCTTTACCCACTTCAGCCAGATGCCTGATCCCGGAATCCCCCAAACCTCTGAAAGTATGCACCGAGGTTCGAAGCTTATAAGCTCCACCTCTAAGGTATTTCACTCCGATCTTGCTTAGCGCTGCGGCTGTATCATACAAGCTTTGATAGCTTTCGATAGTACATGGTCCAGCGATAACCATGAATTCCTTATTCATCATTTTATCCATCTTGCGTATCCTACTGAGATTCCAAATCCTGAAACCATCATTTTATCCAGAGCAAATCTGTCCAGCATTAGCAGATGGATTTCGATCAGTTGTTGTAGAGCAGGGACCAGCGCCAGGGAACTATCACTCGTGAATTGTTCTTGAACTTTCGTTAACTGCTCTCTTGATACTTCCCATGCTTCAGCTTTCATCATCTCATAATCACTCAAATGATACAATGCCTTAGCAATCAATGAGGCAGAAAGACCTATCGAGATCAGTTTTTCCGGCTTGGAAAACTCAAGCTCTTTGAGATGATCTGAAATTACTTTTCTCATTTTCCTTGAAGGCAAATCCATTAATTTCAGAAGCCCCATGTTTAGTGAGACTATGTTTTTTTTGCCCTTGGTTCTGGATATGAACTCAGTTGTGAAACCCCCGATATCAAAGATCAAAGTGTCACCATTTGTTCTGTTTGCCTGCCCAACCGAGAGCGAAGCAAATTTAGCTTCATCCCGGGCAGCTATGATCTTCACTTTGAAGCCATACTGATCTCTGAACCACTCCAATACATCATCAGAGTTATCAACTTTACGGAAGACACCCGTGGCAATCAGATACTTATCGCATTGAATGGCTCTGGCAGTGTCCAGAGCATCCGAAACTCTACTTTTTGCCATGTAGATTGCTTCAGTAGGGATTCTGGACTTGCTGACGTATTTACCTATCGCCGTTACCAGGGTTACACGATGTATTAATGCATCTGTGCTCTTGTTGTACAAAAGCAGATTCAGGTTGTTCGAGCCCAGATCTCCTACTAAAACGATTCTGTCGTCTTTATACTGTGATCTCAGGTAGGCATTTATCAGCAGACCGGCAATCTCCTGATTGCTGTTTTCTAAGGGTGGGATAGCTGTCATAGATAGCACTTGCGTAAAGATCTTACGCCAGTTACTAAGAGTCTGTCTCCCCATACTGATTTGAATAGCACCGGGATAATCCTTCAATCCAGCTATCAACACTCTTTCTTCGGGATACTGGGATCTGGGTATATAGATAATGGGTTTGCCGAATTGCACTGCTTCCGAGAAGCTGCCATAGCCCGGCTTGCATAGCAATGCACTGCATGAGTTGATGATACTAATGTAGTTCCTATCTGGTGCGGCATAGATATGGTTTGTTGCCTTGAGGCCTGAATTCGGGGAGATCACATAACCAGGCCAGGCATTACACAGTCCCGTCCAATTCAGATCCATGTCACCTTCCCCACCGAACAGCACACATAGGATTGGTTTTTCTGGATCAGGAACCAGATCACTCAGATCTTTGTGTCCCAGTGTATTGTTCCTGGAGAGCAGTCCTACGGGATGAGGCAGATGGAAGCCCGGAACGCTGTCCAGATCCCCAAAAGGTAGTATGAAGCAAGCATCGAGCCTGTGATACAAAGCCTTGATGGTATTGATTACTGGCAGCATTGAGGGATCATCTTTGAAAAGTTCGGCATAGATATATGCCCAATCAAAATTGCTGATTCCCATTACTGGAACTTCGGCATACTCACAAGCTTCTACGATCAAAAAAGGAATATCTGCGATTACAAAGTCAATCTTTTCTCTGCACAGGAAATCCACTTCAGCTGCTACCAATTCACCGCGGGAATGCATGATCCTGAGCAGAGCCTGTTTGGTGGCATCCAGATCCGTCACCAGATTCTCTCTATGAACTACGCCACAATCCAAACTTGTTACTCTCAGGTTATGAAAGTCAGGGCGCAGATTATTAAACAGATGCACAGGCCTGTCCGTGCAGATCCAGGTATATACATCAAAGCGGTTCAATGCTTCAGCCAATGCCGCCACTCTGGTGGCATGACCAAAACCGTGATTAGAGGTGTATAAAGCTACTTTCAACATAAAACTCAATGGAGGATAAGCCGTTTCCTGGCGCTTGTGCTGGAGAATTCCAAGACCACATGATTGGGCAGACAAATAATGGGCAGATTCGAGGCAGCACCTTGTTTCACACAACGTCGATCCGGGCAGTCGGCAAATGCCATGCGCGCTTTGCCATTGGCAATGATCACAGTGTTATGTTCATCAATCCTGATCGTCTTGTCCTGCGATAAGGGATAAACCCCGAACAGAGCATCATTTTTGTAGATATACACTTCCGTAGCCTCCGCAGGTTTGGTATAGAGTTTCACATAGCTGAACCCGATCATGAACAAGCACAACAGAATCAGCAGCAAATCACTGATAGTAAGGTTCGCGCGGATCAAGCCTAACAAGAGAATACTCCATAAAGCCGTTCATTACAGTTTGGGCAAATCCCGGATAAGTCTCCACTCACTGCATACCAGGAGCGGGAGATCAGTTTTTCCCCGCATTCAGGGCAATATGTGGCACTATGGAGATCATCAGCTATGTTTCCAGCATAGACGTGCTTTAGCTGCTCCTGCGCGATTTCACAGGCTATGATCACATCCGCATGAGTGGTTGCTGGTTGTTCTGCCATGTAATCCGGATGATAGGCGGAAATGTGCAGGGGGATATGTACATCGATGCCAGCAATATACTTTGCCAGCTTGCGGATTTCCTCAGCATCGTTGTTTAGCACCGGAATCAGAAGATTCGTGATCTCCACATGCACACCTTTGCGATATGCCTCTGCAATCGTTGCCAGCACGGGTTCCAGGCTAGCTCCGCATTGATCCTTGTAAAAATCATCATGCATGGCTTTGAGATCGATATTCATCGCTTTGATGAAGGGGAGCAACTTCAGTAAAGGCTCTTGATTAATAAATCCATTGGTCACTAGCACGATGTGGATCTCTGGATACTTTATCGCAAAATCCAGGATATACTCATACCAGGTGAGAGGCTCTGTGTATGTAAATGCCACTTGCAAGCTGTCCGGGCTTTTACTGAATATGATTTCGGCGAGGTCGTCAGGACTGAGACTGGATGTAGGGGCTTTTTCCTGGCTGATCGTGAAATTCTGGCAAAACCTGCAGCTTAGATTGCAGGAGTTGGGACCTAACGAGATAATTTTAGTTGCTGGACAGTAGTGGTATAGTGGTTTCTTTTCGATACTATCCAGAGCCAACGCCGCACATTGGGCATAATTCACTGCATATAGTACGCCACCAAAGTTCCTGCGGCTTCGGCAAAGTCCGATCTCACCCACTCCCAAGACGCAAAAATGGGGACACAAAGTACATCGTACTTTGCTTCCTGCTAAGCTGTCATACCATTCTGCTCTGCGCAAGTCATTTTCTAAAGCCATGCCTGGATTCCTCTGATGTGAGTTTCCAGGGCAGCGGCATTTTCCGTCAAGACCAATTTTGCCCTCTTCCCCATTTCCTCATCCGGAGCTTCCAGTTGCTCTTTGATGCATGCTCCAAGGTTGGCTGCCTGACAGATTCGGATTGCGTTACGAGCCTGGAGTTGGCTTACAGAATCACGGCAGGAGCTGTAATATTCTCCCATGATGATAGGTTTCTGATAGTAGGCAGGTTCCAGCGGATTGTGTCCACCAAAATTAAAGAACGAACCGCCGACAATAGCCAGATCACAAAGTGCATAAGCTTCACTAAGGTGCCCCATCACATCCATCAGAATAATGTCACAATACTTTATTGATGCGGCATCGGTGTATTTCCGCCAGGAACAACCTTTCAACAGGCTCTCCACTTCGGGTAACCTCTTCAAATGCCGGGGAGCTAGAATCAAGCGCAGCGAGCGATCGTCTCTGCTCAAGGCTTTGAAACTATTCAGGATCAAGGTCTCTTCTCCTGGACGTGAGGACCCAAAGCAGATGACTTTGTTTTTGGAATCCAGACCATATAGTGCTCTAAGGGCCATCAGATCATACTCCGGAAGCTTAACTACATACTTGAGATTGCCACCGTAGCTAACTTTGCAGGATAGAAGCTCACTAAAGCGATGGGCATCAGCTTCACTCTGAGTGATCACTTCCTGCACACTGCTCGTTAGTGTTTCGATCAGTGGTTTGAACCGCAAAAAGTTATGCAGCGTACGCTCTGAGATTCTAGCATTGATAAAGACCAGCGGAATATGTAGATTCGCAGCCGTATCCAGCATTACAGGCCAGATCTCTGTTTCAACTACCAGGATCAGGCGGGGGTTCAAACCCCTGAGATATTTCCTGCGTAAGTGTGGTATATCCAATACCGATAACCGGACAGTTATACCAGGAAAATGGCGAATGGCCTGTTCCCGCCCAGCGACCGTTACAGTATTGATGATAATCTCATAATCCATGTCCAGGAGAGCCTTTACCAGGCGTTGCACAGCATTTACTTCCCCCACTGAGGCAGCATGAATCAATATGGACTGGGGACGGGGGACACAAGCTGCATCCAGGGCTTCGGTATAATTGTACACCCTCAAAACAAGGCGCAACAGCGGATAGGCAAGCCAAAACACTGCCTCCAGGATCATGGTGTAAAGCGCAAAGAGTAGCCTCTGATATGTTTTCATCGTCATCAATAAAAAAGGACGCCTGATGCGGCGTCCGATATATGGCGGGAGCGACGAGACTCGAACTCGCGGCCTTCTGCGTGACAGGCAGACGTTCTAACCAACTGAACTACGCCCCCAGCGTTGTTCCTTGTTCTTAAGTTTATCCCTTTTCTAAAAGTACCTTTTTTTCGTCAAGAGATTTTTTCACTGAGTACCAATGAGAGTCGTATAATGTTTCATGTGAGTACTTGCCAAACAGTTGGTTAGATAGCATACCGCCAGCGAGACTGCATTCAGAAATATGCCGCCGCCTTGATACTCAAGCTGTAGCGGCTCCATTGTAACATAGACTTTCAGTCTTATGCAACCCAGGGTTTTCGAACCCTGCGTTTTTGGATCGTAAACGTCCTTGTTTACGGAGACCCGAAGGGGCTCGAATATGCTTGGACTGCGGCCTCGTCGACGCGAGGATGTGTCCAGCCCCTCTGGTTGGAAAACCAGAGGGTACAACAGGCTAAAAGCCTATGTTACATACAGTTTCAGGACATGAACCAAAAAGAATAGAACCCACAACCTTTATTAACTACGCTACTATCACGCCATCATTACGCATGTGATCCGTAATGAGTCCGTATTGATAGCGTAATTCTTATGGGAGACAAATGAGGTCTTTGGCAGTGCGGAGCAGGGGTTTGGCGATGAATTCAAGAGCGGATTGGTGTAATGGAAGTTCCAGCTTTTGTCTTTGCCAATAGTGGTTTCTACGGCGATTGTCTAAAAAAGTGTACCTTCCGCCCAGGCAGGCTTTGAGTCCGCTTTTGCGGCAGATATGCGGAATCAGGTCGGGCTGGGGCTGGCGTCCATAGGGGAAGGCAAAGAACTCCACTGGACCATATTGCTCAAGAATGGCTTTGCTAAGATGGATTTCCTCATAGATTTCCGGCAGGCTCAAGCGGCTAAAATCCGCATGGCTATGGCTATGAGTAGCGATTTTGCAGCCCCAGGATACCATTTCCGATAGCTGATCTGCACTGAGGAAGGGCTGATGCGCTTGGAGGTATTCTGCCTGAGAGAAATGGCAAAACTGCTCCCAAAGCTGATCAGCAAAAGCCTCTTTACGCTTCATGGGGACGCTGAACAGGCTGGCAGAAAGATCTGCCGTGATCTTCAGATCATAGCGTGGTTCAAGTCGTAGCAGAGCCTCATGCAGTTCATGCTGCTGAGCTTCCTTGCGAATGATGAGAAGTTTATGGTTCCAGGCCAGAGCTTGATTGTCATGGCATTTGCCAATGATAAAGAGCGTGAGGGGAATATTGTAGCGTTTCAGGATGGGAAAGATCGTGGTGTAGTTGCAGTCAAAGCCGTCATCGGTGGTTATCGCAGCGGTCAGGCCCCGGCGTTTTCCAGCAGAGGCATAGGCTTCTCTCAGGGTACTAAAGCGGTAACCGAGCCGGAGCAAGGCTTTGATCTGCAGTTCAAAGTGCGCAGTAGAAATTCCTTCAGGATAGAAAGAATCCGGGTTGTCGCCCACATTGTGATAGTAAAACACCCGATGTGAGGTAGTAAAAGCTGGGATAATGCTCATAAATCAGAAGGCACCATCGCCGTCCTGGAGGATTTTCCCCGGTGACAGCCCCTTGAGCTGCTTACTCACCATGATCGGCATTGGATAAGACTTGGTATATAATGATGGCATTTTCAGCCCGGTCAGGATGGCATTGATCCTGGGATTCTGGCAATGAATGGCATCAACGGGATTGTGTAGCAGCAATTCTGCCAGCCAGGCAGCAAATTGCGCTTCCATTCCTTTTCGAAGATAGAAAAAGGTGAATCTCAGCATACCGTCACTGATCAGGACATTTACAAAGCCGATCATGCTGTTTTGCTGGAAGAGCTTCACATTGTAGTTCAGATGGCTGTAGCCCAGATTGCCAAAATAGGTCTTGTATATCGTTGGTATCCCTTGAAGCACAGGAGTGTAGATACTACTACTTAAGCGCCATTTGAAGCTGGCAGGGTCTTTGAAAGCTAGATCTTCCTGCCAGTAATCAGCGAGAAAAGCTATAGTATCCGGATCTGGAGTGTGGATGAATTCGCTCTTGAGTTCGAGTGTCGGCAGTTGTTTGCGCCAGGCTTTGAGGCGGGCTCTGTGCAGGATTCCCAGCTTGAATATCGCCACTGGCAGAAGTGTACGAGTGATAAGGTTCGAACGCTTGAAGAATTCCAGAATCTGAGGATTCAGATTAAACAGATAGATGCTTCGCAGCCTTTGGGAATAGTCCTCCCAAAGTCCACTCTTACGCAGCAGGTGAAGAGCTTGAGGGGTGCCGGAGTTTATCATGGCATAGGGGTAAAGGTCCAGCACCTTCTGCATCAATGCTTCTGCCAACCCCTTGCCACGATGCTTGGGGCTCACCCACCAGCTACTGGGCCATACGACTGGTTGGGGAGAATTATCCAAAAGCACCTGATCGGGAATTATGGCCAGATAGGCGATGATCTCGTCTGCTCTAGAGATTGTAATCAGTAGCGTGTCCTCATCGGTGGCATATGGGTTTGTGATGTATTGCTCCAGTTTAAGCCGGGAAAAGGGCAGATTTGCCTGGCGCCAAAAGCCATGCTGAGATGTGATTATAAGCATATCGGATTTGCTGTGACAGACTATTTCATAACTATCCATAAAAGTCACTTCCGGGAAAACTTGAACAGGTCATAATCAAACCCGATGCTGAGCATGGTATTCAGCCGTTTTCTCTCATTCAATGCCAGATGCAATTTAAGCGGCGCTACCACAGTGCGATAACCAAGAGATAAGTATGTACAGAATTCGGTATCATGTTCTAAACCCCAGATTTCATTGTCGTTGTAACCAAGATACTGAATACCCAGATCGAGATAAACATTGCGCAAGGGTTTGGTCGTAATCCCTGCCTGATAGGTGTAGTAATGAGGTGCACTGATGGCATAGCGGGAATAGCCCATAAAGCCCTCTGCCCCACCTAATACAAATGGATCAAACTTGTCTTCAGGAGCAGAATTGAAGTATGTTCCCCTATCCAATGAGGCCAGTACTGAAACTCTGTTTGTGATGGGAATATAGGCTTCCAGCTTGGCTCGCAGATTGCTATAAACATAGTCGGATAGGTCAATATCTCTGGAAAAGTTCGTTTTGAGCATCATTCTTATGCCGCTGCTGGGAAATACATAGTCGTCGAGGCTTTCATAGTAAGCCTTCAGTCCAAAGCCACTCACATGATAATTCCGGGGTGGCATGGCAGTTTCAGAGATCCCCCGGTAAAGGGATGTATGGCTGTGATACAGGAAGAACTCGGTGATCACGTTTTGTTTTGTGAAGAGACCCAGGCCGCTCGTAGCGCCATATTCCAGGGATTTCACACTATTGGTGCGGACATGATCATCGTCATAGATGTATAGGGTTTTCTCGTTGATATAGGGGAAGATGCGGTAATAGATACCCCAGCGTTCGCCAAAGTTTTTTACATAGTCCAGATTTAGCTCGTTCTGTCCGCCCAGCTTGAGTTCTGTCATGAGCTTGGAGTTCTTGAGCAGCATATTGTTCAGAACCACTGTCGTGCTGGCATTCAGTTTCACTTCGCTGTTGTATGAAGTATTGATAATCAGATGTTTACGCTCTAGTTCCTGTACATATACGTGTAGTGTATATGTGCTACGGGATTGATTATCAGGTAATAAGACAGGATACAGGCTGCGGAAGAATTGAGAATTCCAGGCTGTACGACAGGCCTGGACGAGATCATCGGTATTGTATCTTCTGCTTTCTTTGATCCCCATGTATTCCTTTACCTTGATCGCGCTGAGATTGGTATTGCCATGCACGACAATGGTATTGATGCGGAAGGATCTAACGGGCTCGAGCCGCTCTGTGGCAGGATTTGGGGTGATCTGGTACTCCTCCATAAAGGCCGTAATCTGATCCAGGTGCTCACGGGCATAGGCTTCACCAATGGCAATGAGCTGAGGGATTTTACGAAAATCCGAAGCACTGAATTCAGGTAGATTGGGCTCCAGGATCAGTGAACAATCGTCTATTTGCTGTTCCAGATTACGGGTCATGCCGATGTTGATGGTCTGATCCAGGACTGATATCAGGTTTGTAAGCTGCTCCTTGCTTCTGAGGGCAGAGTTTACTTTCAGGGCAATTACTTTGTCTGCACCCATCTCGTACAGGGGTGCTACGGGCAAGTTTTGGGCAATGCCTCCATCGATATAGAGGTTGTCTTCAAGTTCAAAAGGCTGCATCAAACTGGGGATGGACATTGATGAACGCAGGGCTTGAACCAATGACCCGGATTTAAAGACCCTTGCTTCCCCGGTTAAAAGGTCAGTGCTCACACAACTGAAAGGAATGGGCAGCCTGCTGAAATCGTCGAAATCCGAAGCTGAAGCAAAGAGACGGAAGAGCTCAAGATTGATGTCGTTGATACGATACACACTGGTAGGAAGCTGTGGCATCCATTTGTCATTGAGTTCGAAAACTACATTTCCATATTCAGGCCAGCGCTTTTGTCCGAGATACACGTCCCGGCGTATGTGTTTATCATTGAGCAGTTCCTGCCAATTGACACTAACAGCCAGAGATTCAATCTCCGCGGCAGTATGCCCCATGGCATAAAGTGCCCCGATCACAGCTCCGATGCTGGTGCCGGAGATGTAGTCCGGTCTCAGGCCTTGCTCTTCAAGGACTTTCAGAATGCCGATATGGGCAAATCCTCTGGCTCCGCCACCGGAGAAAGCATATCCGATTCCGGTGGCGCTAGCAAGGGAAATCCAAAGGACCAGCCCAATGCAGAGCCAGACTCGCATAAAACGCTTAAAAATCTCCTAAGGGTGCTTCCGGCTGCAAAGGCTCTGTGGACTTGGGAGTCACACGGTCTTTTATGACATACTCAAGACGGCCAAACACGCAGGAAGATTCAATGTTAATTGGCTTGTTAACCTGTTCTGGATTCAGGGAAAAGTTGCTCTCCCCAATACCATACTGGCTGCGTTCCGGCAGAACTGTTCCCCCAAACACAGTTGTGGGATGAATTGCAAACTTCAAATCCGATGGCAAGAGGACCACTGCGCTGCCAAAGACAACAGTGATCTCCAGATCTTGAGCATCAGGTTTCAAGTCCATCAAGTCAATAGTACCTCCGGAAAAGACCATGGTGTAGTCTCCATCGCTGTTGCTGCGATAGTAGCTGGTACCAGTGCTACGGTAAGTCTTGGTTTTAACGATGCGGCTGTTTCCACCGATGAGCAACCGAATGCCGAACATGATGATAATGATGGCAACGAAGACTTTCACAAGGGGTAGATTGATCTGAAAGCTCTTCAGGATTAGAGACAAGCCCCAAAGGATCAGCAGAACTCCCCAAAACAAGCTTCCGAAGAAGATATCCATCTTCATTTCCTCCTCCTTAGATTAGAGTTTTATTCCATTTGTAAAAGCTGCATGTAAGGCAGCTATATCAATATCAATGTCGTTGTTGATCCTGAATCCAGACTCACAGACGAAACCCAGATGCCACACAGGAATATCAAAGCTGGCTGCCAAGCGCCTGATCTCAAAGGCATTTGCTTCAGGGCAGGAGACAATCACCTTTCCCCCACTTTCACCAAAATAGACTTCTGCTTTGGAGTTATTTTCAGAGAAGTTGCTGCTAAGGCCCAGGCATCCATCGGGATTGAAGCATGACTCTGCCAGGGCAACAACCAATCCCCCATCACTTACATCGTGGGCACTATTGATCATACTATTGTCGATAAGCTCATAAAGAAGCTCCTGCAAGCGTTTCTCCAGATCCAGATCGATCCTTGGAGGCTTTCCTGCAACCAGCGTGTGGATTTGTTTGAGGTACTCACTTCCACCAAGACCAGCTTCAAGTGAGCCCAGCAGGAATACTGAATCACCTCTGTTCTTGAAGTACTGGGTAGTAGCTTTATGGAAATCGTTCATCAAGCCCAGCATACCTATAACTGGAGTGGGATAGATTGCCGATTCAGGATTCTCATTATAAAAGCTGACATTGCCTCCCGTAACAGGAGTATCAAAGGCTTTACAGGCATCTCCCATCCCACGGATACATTCCGCAAAGGTGTAGTACACTTCAGGTTTATAGGGATTACCGAAATTTAAGCAGTTTGTGACTGCCAGAGGTCTGGCACCACTACAGGCGACATTGCGGGCAGATTCGGCAACAGCAGCTTTGGCTCCTTCATACGGATCGAGGTAACAATAGCGACCATTGCAGTCAGTAGCAGCAGCTATGGCCTTGTTTGTATCATGGATTCGGACTACTGCCGCATCACTACCAGGTTCTACAGTGGTGCCAATCTGCACCATGTGATCATATTGCTGGAAGATTTGGCGCTTGGAGGCTATATTGGGACTGCTGAGAAGTTTCAGCAAGACGTCTGTATAGTTTTCAGGTTCAGGGAGTTCACTGAGGGGATAACTCTGCAATTCATCAAGATATTCAGGGCGTTTAGTTTCTCTTGTATACACCGGAGCTTTGCCACCCAGGATCAAGTATTCCGCTGGGATCTCAGCTTCAAGGATGCTATTTTTAAACACACGCAGGATTTTATCATCTGTGATCTTACCTATTACTGCCGCTTCCAGATCCCACTTCTCGAACACACTGATCACCTTGTCGATATTATGCGGTTCCACGATCACCAGCATACGTTCTTGAGATTCAGACAGCATGATTTCGTAGGTAGTCATACCTGTCTCGCGTTGCGGAACCTTGCAAACGTCTATCTCCATGCCTACTTCGCCTTTGCCAGACATTTCAGAGCTGGAACAAGTAAGCCCAGCGGCACCCATGTCCTGGATTCCAACTACCAGACCCGCCTTGATGATCTCCAAAGTGGCTTCCAACAGGAGTTTTTCATAGAATGGATCTCCCACTTGAACGGCAGTACGCTTTTCTTCAGATTCCTCAGAAAGTTCGAGAGAAGCGAAAGTAGCACCATGAATCCCATCCCGGCCTGTCTTGGCACCAACTATTATAACAGCATTACCGATACCAGAGGCTGAGGATTTTGCCATGTGCTCATGCTCAAGAACTCCAATGGCCATAGCATTCACCAGAGGATTGCCTTCGTAGCTATCTTCAAAATACACTTCTCCACCCACAGTCGGGACACCGAAGCAATTGCCATAATCGGCTATACCATGCACCACTTCCTGCAGCAGATGCTTCACCTGGGGATTATCAGGATTGCCGAAGCGCAAGGAGTTCAAAGCAGCTATAGGCCTGGCTCCCATGGTAAAGATATCCCTGAGGATTCCTCCCACGCCTGTGGCAGCACCATGATAAGGCTCCAGGGCTGAGGGGTGATTGTGGCTTTCGATCTTGAAGCTAATCGCTTTGCCTTCGCCAATATCCACTACACCCGCATTTTCTTCGCCAGCTTTGGCCAGCATCATAGCTCCATCCCGGGGCAGTGTCTTGAGCAAGCGGATCGAATTCTTGTAACTGGCATGTTCGCTCCACATTACGCTGAAGATGCCTAATTCAACCAGGGTGGGTTCTCGTTTCATGATCTCCAGAATGTACTGATATTCTTCCTGAGATATGCCATGATCTGCAATTATACGTTCAGTGATAATGCCTGTCATTGAGTATCCTTATCAAAGTTTATGTCGTTGCTGGTGATTTTTTCCATGAGTATGGTTAATCTATCCTCGATGATGTCAAAGGTCTTTCTGTAGCTTTCCAGATCGCTTCCATAGGGATCGACAATATCCCCTTCATATCCTGCGATTTCATTGAGGGTCATGATCTTATGTGCGCTATTGGGATTTGCTCCCCGCAGGAAATCACGCTGACGTTCTTCCATAGTAAGCACCAGCCATGAACCTGCCACCATCTGGGGTGTAATCTGTTTGGACATGTGTAGAGGTGCTTCTTCGATTCCCCGTTGCATAAGAAGCTGCATGGATGAGAGCGATATCATGTGCCCACCCTCGATCAGGCCACTGCTATCTGCGATAAGACGGAGGTTTTCCTTCTTGATCATCTGGTTGAAGAGCTTCTCAGCGATGGGACTGCGGCAGATATTGGCAGTACAGACAAACATCACCAGCGGGAGATCAAATGACTTGCGAACCTCATAAAAGGGGATGGATCCTTCTCTATGGCAGATGAGTTCTTCAATGCCAGATTCGGACTTACTCATATACTCAACGATAGTGGAAGGTGTGCCGCTATCTGCCATCGCTCTAGGATGGGGGTACAAGCCGTAGTCGAACCATTTACCAAAAATGTGCTCGATCCTGGCGGGATCGGTTTCAGCCGGCATATTTGAGTAGTTGATGCTGGTGCTGATCATGGGTTCGCCCAACATCTCGATAAAGATCCTTAGTAGTGGATCAGTAGGTACCCGGAAAGCTGTTTTGCCATTCAGGGCAATGTGCTCGAATCTGGCGTCATTAACATGAAAGGAGACACTCAGATTGCCAGGCCAGTATTGCTGCAAAAGGGAGCGCAATCTTGCGGGAATCTGGATGTCTTCTTCATCGAACCATCTGATATCCGGCACCAGAGCAATGAGACCACCTTTCTGCCGCTGTTTCAATTGATTAATTCTATCTATGGCGCCATAGGAAGAGAGTCGGGCTCCTATCCCCCACATGTTTCCGGTAAAATGCAGGATCGTAGCGTCTGCAAAATCGTTCTTATTAAAGTAAGCACCCAATTTGCGGGGAGAGGGATTCTTTATCTTGATCATTACTACTCCAGATATGGTATGGGATTGATAGCTTTGCCATCTTTACGAAGCTCAAAGTGCAGGGATGGTTCTTCTGCTGATCCCGTCATCCCGCTCTTAGCGATTGTCTGACCCCGTTTCACTTTGGCACCTTTGGCTACCAGTAAATCACTATTATAGGCATAAAGCGTGAAGAAGCCATTTTTATGATCTATGATGATCAGTTTTCCCTGGCCACCATAACGATCCGAAAAGATTACTTCGCCATCATCGGCGGCGACTACATTGGTGCCTTCTTTCAATGCAATATCAATGCCATTGCTCACTACACTGGTACCATAGGATTTGGTTTCCTGGCCATAGCTGCGGATAATCTTACCCTTCACCGGCCAGGCTATCTTCTTTCCTGTAAACTGGTATGTAGATGGAGTCTTACCCGTATCAGCCATTAGTCTGGAGATAAGCGTTTCCAATGCAGCGGCATCCTTTTTCAGGTTCGCAATCTGAGTTTGCAGCGCTTTTTCTTCTTTGCTGAGAGTTTGGCTTTGTGTGGTAAGAGTCTTAATCTGTGTGGTTAGTTTTTTATTCTTTGAATCTTCGGTTTTTACATTCTTACTGATTTTCTGTGCTTCCTGGGCATGAAGCTCCTGAGCTGTGCTCAATGCGGCTTTATAACCCTGGAGGACATCAATAGAACGTCGGTTTTGAGCGATCAGCAATCCCAGGTAGCGATGATCCCTATGAGTGATGTTTTGTTTTTTGAAGGATCGATCAACCCGCATTAAAATGTTCAATTCCCCGTTTTGGGCTTGATGAAGTTGCCCCAACCGTTCTTCAGCGAGTACCAGTCTTTGTTGTACAGATTGCAGAGAATCCCGCACTGTGCGTTCATCAGTCTTGAGTTTGTTCAGGTTCTGTTCAGTGATCTTCTTTAGAGAAGATGTTCGTTTTATTTCCGTCTCGGTTTGTTTCTTTTTCTCCGAAGTTTGTTTGGCCTTTTTCTCGGCACTTTCCAATTGAGACTGAATCTTCTGAAGCTGTCTCACCTTGTCATCAATCTCATCTGCCCAGAGCCAGGAAAGGCTTAGCACGATGAGCAAGAGTATCATTTTGTGCCGCATCTATATCTCCATGATGAATTTAACTCGCTCGGTCAATTTTTCTATTATGCTGCCTGTGTCAATGATAATCTTATCATGATAGACACTTATGAATATTGAACAATATGCGCAAGTAACGAACCACGGATCTGATTCTGACTGTTCTCAAGTTTATTGAGATTGATCAGCATGTTAATCATCTGATGCGTACCATATCTTTAGAAATTCGTATTCAACTAATACCTAACACAGTGTAAACATGCTATCATTACGTATTTGATCCGTGTTGATAGCGTAATGATAGCGTAATTCAAGCCAGAGCGAACGAGCTAACAAGGAGGCAGATGCTTGGACGCCTATGGATCCAATCCTTCACATTCTGCATGGAGCAGGGTAAGATTGTTTTTGGCATTGACTAAATTCTGCTCTTCGTGATGATGGTAATTAGTGAAAAAAATATACAGAAATCTGGAGGAAAGATGAAAAACCCCGTGGTAGTATGCGCAAAACGCAGTCCTATCGGTAATTTCGGCGGCGTATTCAAAGACGTATCCGCCGTTCAACTTGGTGTTCATGTCTTAAAAGCCATGCTCAATGAAACAGGGCTTGATCCTGAACGTATTGACGAAGTAATCATTGGCAACATCTGCGGTGCCGGTCAGGGACAAAATGTTGCCAGACAGATCAGTATCCATGCCGGGATTCCCAATACAGTTCCTGCTTACACAGTAAACAAGGTATGCGGCTCTGGGATGAAAGCAGTATCCCTGGCAGCCTTGATGGTTGCCGCAGGAGAAGCTGAGATTATGGTGGCCGGTGGAGCTGAAAACATGAGCCAGATTCCTTATGTACTGATGGATGCCCGTTGGGGCGCACGCATGGGCAACAAAGAAATCGTAGATCTGATGATCCGCGATGGGCTTTCTGATATTTTTAACGACTACCATATGGGTGTCACTGCTGAAAATCTCGCTGATCAGTTTGAACTCACACGCGAAGCACAAGACGTATTTGCCACTCAAAGCCAGAATAAAACTGAAGCTGCTCAGGCAAGTGGACGTTTCACCAGCGAGATCGTGCCGATATCGATTCCCCAGAGAAAGGGTGATCCACTCGTAATCGATCGTGACGAAATGCCCCGTGCAGGAGTAACAGTGGAATCCCTCGCCAAGCTCCGTCCGGCCTTCAAGAAAGATGGCAGTGTAACTGCTGCGAATTCCAGCGGAATCAATGATGGTGCTGCTCTGCTGCTGATCATGAGTGAAGAAAAAGCTCAGGAACTGAATCTTAAGCCTTTGGCATATTTTGTGAACAGCGCATCCGCAGGTGTAGATCCAGCCATAATGGGTTATGGGCCTGTTCCAGCTATCAAGAAAGTACTAGAAAAGTCTGGGTGGACACTCGAGGATATCGAACTGGCAGAATTGAATGAAGCTTTTGCTGCCCAATCCCTGGCCGTGTTGAAAGGACTTGAACAGGAAGGTTTGGGCAAGCTGAATGAAGATATTATCAATGTGAATGGTGGCGCTATTGCCCTTGGACACCCGATCGGAGCAAGTGGAGCCCGGATTATCGTAAGTCTCTTGCATGAAATGCAACGTCGCAACAATCAAAAAGGCCTGGCCTCACTGTGCATCGGTGGTGGCATGGGCATAGCATCCCTCTGGGAAAGGAAGTAAAGATCATGGCAGACAAATTGAAATTAGACAAAAGCATGTCCCTCTTCGCAGAAGGACAAACTCTCGTTCCCGGTGGCGTAGCCGGAATCCGTCGCCCTTACAATTTCGTTCCTGGTGAATATCCTATCTACTTCGATCACGGCAAAGGTGGTAGAGTAACGGATGTGGATGGCAATGAATACATCGATTACCTATGCGCCTATGGCCCCATCATTATCGGATACCGTGAAGAAGAAATCGATAATGCGGTAATCGAGCAAATCCGTAACAAGGGTTTCTGCTTCTCCCTCACTCAGGATCTACAGAATGAACTGGTGCGACGCTTGCGGGAAGTAATCCCATGCTGCGAAATGGCAGCCCTTGTGAAGACAGGAAGTGATGCCACTACTATCGCTATTCGTGTAGCCAGAGCCAATACTGGAAAGACCAAGGTCGCCCGTTGTGGATATCATGGCTGGCATGACTGGTGTGTAGAAGTAAAGGGTGGAATCCCGGAAAAGCTATACGAAGACATTATTGAGTTTCATTATAATGATCTGCCGGAGTTGGAAGCCATCCTGAAAGCTAACAAGGATGATATGGCAGCCATTATCGTTACCCCAGTAGGTCATCCTCTGGCAGCAGAAGTGCAGATGCCTGCTCCTGGGTATCTGGAAGCAGTTAGAGTATTGGCGGACAAATACGGTTGTCTGTTGATCTTTGACGAAATCCGCAGTGGTTTCCGGGTAAGTTTAGGCGGCGCTCAGGAGTACTTTGGTGTTACTCCTGATCTGGCAACTTTCGGAAAAGCCATGGCCAATGGTTATGCAATTGCAGCCCTGGTGGGAAAAACAGAATACATGAATATAATGGCTGATAAGGTATTCCTCTCCTCCACCTTCTTTCCCAATAGCGATAGCATCGCTGCGGCACTGAAGACCATTGAGATTCTGAAACGTGATAAGGTACTCGATGTAGTCCATGCCAAAGGAATGCGTTTTGCTGCTGATGTGGAAAAAGTATTGGAGGAATCCGATATCCCGGCTCGTTTCAGTGGTGCTCCCTGGATGCCTTTCATCACCTTCCCCAAGGACGAAACCGGGCTTTATAAGAAATTGCGTAATGAATTCTACACACAGCTAATCAGACGTAGAGTATTCCTGCAGCCCTATCATCATGGCTATATCTGTTACAGGCATACCGATGAAGATTTAAGCTATACCGTAGGAGCTATCAAGGAATCCCTGGACGCTCTGAAGTCCATGCTTTGATAAAGGAATTACAGTGGCTAAATACATCTTCGTAATGGGCGGTGTGCTTTCATCATTGGGTAAGGGAATTGCCACGGCTTCGATTGGCTTGTTGCTGAAATCCATGGGCTATAAGGTCGTATTGCAGAAGTTCGATCCATATCTGAACGTGGATCCGGGTACCATGAGTCCATTTCAGCATGGTGAAGTCTTTGTAACCGACGATGGAGCTGAGACTGATCTGGATTTGGGACATTATGAACGCTTTGTGGATATTGCCCTGAATAAGAACAGCAGTAACAGCGCCGGACAGGTCTATGAAAGTGTGCTGATGAATGAACGTAAAGGGGTTTATCTCGGAAAAACAGTGCAGGTTATCCCGCATGTGACAGATGAGATCAAGCTTCGCATTCAGCGCCAGGCTAGTGATTATGATTTTGTGATCACTGAGATTGGTGGTACAGTTGGTGACATCGAAAGCTTACCCTTTCTCGAAGCTGTGCGTCAGCTGCGCCTGGATCTTGGACCACAGAATACTCTGAATATTCTCCTTACCTACATACCTTATATCAAAAGTGCTGGAGAACTCAAGACCAAACCGAGCCAGCATAGCGCCTACAAACTACGTGAAATTGGTATCCAGCCTGATATACTCATGTGCCGCAGTGAAAAACGCTTTGATGATGAGATTTACAGTAAGATCGCGCTGTTTACCAATGTCCCCAAAGATCATGTTGTCAATGCCATCGATGTGAAATGCGTGTATGAGATTCCCCTCACCTTCCAGCAAGCGCAATTGCCTCAGACAATCTGCAGGCATTTCGATATGGAATGCCGGGAAATGGATTTAAAAGGTTGGCAGGGATTCCTGACCAATCGGAATCTGGTCGATGGAACCTTGAACATAGCAGTTTGTGGCAAATATGTTAAGCATCAGGATGCCTACAAGAGCATTGTGGAAGCATTCAGCCATGCCGGAGCAGCTCTGCACAAAAAGGTAAACATCCATTGGGTGGATTCAGAGCGCAGCTTCGATGCTGTTACCCTCAAGAAAGAACTGGCTGATATTCATGGCATCCTCATTCCAGGTGGGTTTGGGATCCGCGGGATTGAAGGTAAAATAGCCATCGCCCGCTATGCCAGGGAACATAATATCCCCATCCTGGGTATATGTCTGGGCATGCAAGTGATGGTAATCGAATTTGCCAGGCATGTGTGCGGATTTGCCAATGCCAACAGCGCTGAATTTGATGAACAAACTCCCCATCCTGTGATTCACCTCATGGAAGATCAACTCTATTTGGAAATGATCGGTGGATCTATGCGGTTGGGAGCATATCAGTGTAAACTTGAATCGGGGTCACTGGCGTATAATGCTTATCAAAGCGAGACGATCTCTGAACGTCATCGTCATCGCTATGAGTTCAATAATTCATATCGTGATCAAATAGTACAGAAGGGATTGAAGGTTAGTGGAACCTCACTGGACGATTTTCTGGTAGAAGTGATTGAATCTCCAGTAAACGACTTTTATCTGGGTGTGCAATATCATCCTGAATTCAAGAGCCGTCCCAATCGACCCCACCCTCTGTTTGTATCACTGCTAAAGGCTGCCTCCCGATAATCTATGGCTATCATTGTAAAGAAATTCGGTGGTACATCTGTTGGCAGTGTGGAGCTGATCCGCAATATCGCCCGGCGATTGGCCAGTCAGTATCATCGGGGTGATCAACTCGTGCTGGTGGTTTCAGCCATGGCTAAAACCACAGACAATCTGTTTCAATTGGCTTATGAGATCACCAAACACCCATCCCGGCGGGAATTGGATATGTTGCTCACCGCAGGCGAACGCATCACGATGTCTCTCCTATCTCTTTCATTGATGGAAGAGGGAATCCCATCCATCTCATTCACAGGTTCGCAAAGTGGCATCATCACTGATGAGCACCATGGCAATGCCAGAATCCTGAAAGTAAACGCTTTTCGCATTCATGAAGAGCTAGCTAAGGATAAAGTGGTCATTGTAGCAGGATTCCAGGGTGTGAGTCTTAGCAAAGAAATCACTACTCTGGGAAGAGGTGGATCAGATACTTCTGCAGTAGCCTTAGCATGCTATCTCGGTGCCGAAAAGTGCGAGATTTACACTGATGTTGATGGCGTCTACAGTGCTGATCCGCGCCTTGTACCCAAAGCCAGGCTTATCTCGGAGATTTCTTTTCCTGATATGCTTGCACTAAGCTATAGTGGATCTAAGGTGCTGCATCCGCGGGCAGTGGAATTTGCCTGTAAATACAAAGTGCCGGTCGAAGTGAAATCGTCATTCACTTTTGCGCCAGGGACTATGATACAATCCGAAGAATTATTCAAGGACAAGGAAATGGAAGAACTCACGGTTACTGCAATAGCCCATAAATCTGCTTTGATCTGCTTCAGCATGGCTATGGACAACGGTGCTACAGAGCTTTTGGAAAAGTGGCATCATGAGATTTTCAAACAAGATTATCGGGATGGCAAGCTGGAACTCTTTATCGAAAGTAAATATGAAAGCGAGATCGACTATCTGTTGATTGAAAACAAGATTCAGTATGAAAAACAGATAGGGATCGGATTTGTAATCCTGGTAGGTATTGGTATCGGTCAGGATCCTGTATTCCTGGCCAGAGTATTCAAGCTTTGTACTGGATTACAAGTGATTCGTATCGACCATAGCGAAAGAAGTCTGGAGATTATGTTCAAAGACGAGGATGTAACCAAGGCTGTGACCATTCTTCATAAAGAACTGATAGGAGACAGGCAATGAAGTATCTAGTAACCAGCGCTCTGCCCTATGCCAATGGTAAACTCCATGTTGGTCACGTTGCAGGTGCTTACCTGCCAGCCGATATCTTTGTCCGTTTTCTGCGTTTGAACCAGGAAGATGTGATCTATATCTGTGGTACTGATGAGCATGGCACACCCATCTCTATCAGTGCCGATAACGAAGGGATTACACCCTTGGAAGTAGTGAACCGCTATCATCAGAGTATCAAAGAAGCATTTGACGGGATTGGGATAGAATTCGATAATTTCTCTGGAACGGCACGACCGGATCATCACGTCCTCTCACAGGATTTCTTTAAAAACTTGTATAATAAGGGGAATATCATCCCCAAAACGACCATGCAATTCTTCTGTGAACATGACAAAAGATTTCTCCCTGATCGCTATGTAGAGGGTACTTGCCCCCGATGTGATGCCACGGGAGCCCGTGGAGATCAATGTGACAAATGCGGTCAGATTTATGATACGACTACGCTGAAAGAGCCAAAATGCAAGATCTGTGGGAATACTCCTGTTATCAGAGAGACAAAGCATTGGTTTCTGCATCTGGATCAATTTGCTTCACGGCTTGAGGAGTGGATATCTCACAAAGGTTATTGGAAAGAGAATGTCCGAAACTTCATGCTTAATCTCCTCAAGCAAGGACTGATTGAACGATCGATAACACGCGATCTGAGCTGGGGAGTTCCTGTGCCTCTTGATGAAGCACAAGGGAAAGTGTTGTATGTATGGTTCGATGCTCCCATTGGGTATATTTCTGCTACGATTGAATGGGCAAAGAGAATTGGTGAACCAGAACGCTGGAAAGACTATTGGTTGGATAAGGATACCCAACTGATCCATTTCATTGGTAAAGACAACATCATCTTCCATGCCCTGATCTGGCCAGCAATGCTGATGGGACAGAATTTACCATACTGCCTTCCTCATGATATCCCAGCCAATGAGTTTATGAATCTGGAAGGGGAGAAAATCTCTACCAGCCGCAATTGGGCAATCTGGGTGGATGAATTTACCAAAGACTTTGATGGTGAATACTTGCGGTACTATCTGGCTGTAAATGCACCTGAGCGTCAGGATGCAGATTTCAGCCTTAAAGACTTCCAGCAGAAAGTCAATGGTGAATTGAACAATGTTCTGGGTAATCTAGCCAATCGCGTCTTTGCCTTTGCTCAACGTCACTATCAGGGAGTTATCGAAGCTGTTGATTATACTGCGGATAGTCAAGCTGTAGTCACAGAAGCTGAAGCCCTACTAAAGGAAATCCACGCTGGATATTACGAATATCAAGTGAAGAAAAACTCAAAGCTGGGCATGGATATCGCCCGGATGGGTAACAAATACTTTGACGATCGCAAACCTTGGGTGGAAATCAAGGAAAACAGTGCTTCAGTAAAAGAAACACTCTGGGTCTGCGCTCAAATCCTGAATATGGCAGCCATTGCCCTTTCCCCTATTCTCCCAAGGCATATGAATGCACTTAGGACAATGATGGGATTGCCAGTTATCAAATCCTGGGACGATTGGAAACTCAGTGAGAACCTTTGCGTTTGTGATGTTAAGCCTCTATTTCGCAAGATTGAAGATGCAGAGATCGAAGCACAGCTTGCAAGGCTCAAATCCAAACAATCCAAAGAGTATGCCCCCTTGAAAGACGAAATCACGTATGAGCAATTCGCTGCTCTGGATATTCGCCTTGCCACAGTCCTCCATGCTGAAGCTGTGCCCAAAACGGATAAGCTGCTCAAACTAAAGGTAGATCTTGGGTTTGAGATTCGTAAACTTGTGGCTGGCATCGCAGAGACTTACAAGCCTGAGGATATTATCGGCAAAACAGTGACCATGCTCGTAAACCTGCAACCCAAAACTATTCGTGGGATCAGATCTCAGGGGATGATACTTGCGGCTCATAGTGATGGTAAAATCCGGCTTGTATTGCCAGATAATGGCGGTGAGCCTGGTTCATCAGTACAGTAGCATATGAGACTAATTCTCCTCGCCTCGCTTCTGACACTTTTTACAATGGCACTTGGAGCAGCAGAGTATCGGGATGGCGAGCTGTATCTGGAGATTAACGTTCAAACTGGTTCTGTACTCAATCTGAAACCAATCGGTGGAGCAGTACACATCAGGGATGAGAGTGGACTTTTCAGTAAGAGCATATCGCAGAGCTTTGCGATCAATCTGGCCAATCCAGAAGCAGTTGCTCTATACGGGATCCTGGAACGTACTGAACCATTCAATAGTGAATCTGTCGGTGATGGCTTGGAAAGAAGGTATTTTGCCTGGGAAGATAGCACACTAACCTTAAAACGGGAACTCCAATACTTCCATTCTGAAAGCTTCTCTGATCTAGTGGCAGCGCGTGCTTTTGCAGCATCTATGCATTATCCACTCAGCAGAATACAATCAATTCCACTTGTTAATTCCACATTAAGTGTCGCTATTGATAAGACTACTGATAGTTACTATGAATCACCATTGTATCTGACCACTGAATCAGAGCTTGAGATTGATTCACATCGGTATCGTGGTGAGTTTATCGTGAAAGTAAGAAGCGGGAAGTTGATCATAAATCAAATCATGGCTCTTGAGGATTACATCGCAGGAGTATTGCCAAACGAGATCGGAAACCGAAGTCCCTTGTCAGCTCTTCAAGCGCAGGCAGTAGCCGCACGCACTCATTCGATTAGCTTGCTGCTTTACAATCGGCATACTGCTGATGGTTATGATCTTTGCAGTTCTACACATTGCCAGGTCTACAAAGGCCTCTATTTGCAGAATGAAACAATCTTGGAAGCAGTATCCAGCACCAGAAATGAGGTACTGGTTGCAGATGGCAAAATCGCTGATGCGACTTACCATAGTGCCTGTGGGGGTAAGACAGATTCTTCATCCAGGATATGGAAGGGGAAGCCCATTGACCACCTGATGGGTGTAACCTGTATCCCTGAAGCAGATGAGTTTGATCTCAGCGATGAGTCCCAAGTTGCCCAGTGGATAAACACCAAAACCAGTACAGATGGCATGAGTGGATGGGAGCGTGGTGCCTTGTCCTGGGAAAAAAGTATCAGAAAAACTCAAGTGGCTAAAAACGCTGGATTGTCCTATCTTAGCTCCATTGAGATCATCGAGCGTGGTGTATCGGGCCGCATTACAAGGCTCAAGCTGCATGGTAACAAGGATATAGTGATTGATAATGAGTTCAAAATCCGTCAAGTGTTTGGTAATCTTCTTTCATCATGCTTCTATATCAAGGGGTTTGCGGGTCGACACAACATATCACCAGGAGCCACGTTGAATCTGATAGGCAAGGGCGCAGGGCACGGGGTTGGTCTTTGCCAGGTAGGAACTCTGAGAATGGCTCGAAATGGAACCGAATACAAAGACATCCTGAAACTCTATTACCCTGGAACAGAGCTTAAAACTAACTGGATGGCAAATGGATACTAATAAATCATTACTCATGCGGGCTATGACTAAAGATGGGAGCTTTCGTATCTTCGCGGCTGATACTACAGATATTACTCAAATCGCGCGTGATCTCCATGACCTGAGCCCACTTGTTACAATCATGATTAGCAGGATGATTTCACTAACCGCCCTAATGAGTGCCGAGCTCAAATCCCCTGGTGATGAAGTTACCTTGAGAATCTTGGGGAATGGTGATCTACAAGGTGGGATAGTGATTGCTGATCTATCTGGTAACATTAAATGTTATCCATACAACCCTCATGTTTATTATGATATAAAAGAAGATAACTTCAATGTTGGCAAACATCTTGGTCCAGGCTCTTTGACAGTAATGCGAAACATGAAGGGTAAGTCCCCATACACGGGCACCATCCCCTTGCAGACAGGAGAGATCGGTGAAGATGCTGTATATTACTATCATCAAAGCGCACAGATACCCACTGCTATCAACCTCGGCATATTGATAGACTCTGATGCCAGGATTCGTTCTTCGGCTGGAATCATGCTACAACAACTTCCTCAAGCATACGCCACTACTGTTTCCAAGGTAGAACAGAACCTGAAGCAAACCCCCAATATCTCAGATTTAATGGATATGGGCTTAAACATGGAAGACATATTAAACCGTTTTATCCTAAAAGATATCGCATGGGAATCAACTGCTTTCAGCTCAATCCGTTATCATTGCTCATGTTCCAAATCCAACTTTGCCAGAGGCCTTATGCTCCTGGAGACTGATGAACTCAAGCAAATGATTGATGGGATATCACCTGTATGTCATTACTGCAATAAGACCTATGGCTTTGATGCCAATGATATCAGAGAAATCATCAAGATTAAGGAAACCAAATGACCAAGTTGAGCATTGTTATATGTTTGATTATGTTAATCAGCCCCCTAATATCTGCTGTAGTAAGTGCGGACGACTTCAAGTTTCTTATCGACAGAGAGCAGTATCAATATATCCTCAAGTATCACGATGACTTTTATAAACTATTCGATTCTGAGCATGAAGATGACCGTCGTATCGCTTTGGAATACGCACAGAAGACAGAACAAAATGAAATGGCAATGGATTTGCATTATTCCTTAGCACAAGATTTTGGCAGCCTGGAAGACGCTTTGCAATGGCTGTTACTCGCTGAAGCACTGGAAGTAGATTCACTGATGATCACTGAACAAGGGAATCTGCTCAAGACCTGCTTTCACAATCCCGTGGATTCACTGGTGTATCTGAATTACCTGGAACCTGATTCCAATTACTTACCGATAATCCAACAATCTCCCCTATACAATACTATTATCGAGCGTAGCGCTAAGAACGTAATCGATGAGATCAGCACTACAGCCGATACTGATACTGCCCTGGAGTTAATTAGTGGGTTCTACTCAAGCTATCCATATTCTGCATGGAATCAGGCAGCTTTCTATTACGAATTGCATCATCTTTCTGCCCATCGGGATTATGCGGCAATTCTGCGTATCTGTGAAGAAAAGCACAGTCTTAGTGCAGCTCATGCCTATATCTCCAGCCTGTTTTTGATGAGCCCCTCATTCCGCAGAGAAGCTGCTCCTTTGATATCGAGCCTTGAAACCCTCATTCTATCAACATCGTACCTGAACTACGCCACTTCAGATCAACCTGTGAATGTATTATATACCCAGTATGATCCAGACACCTGGACTAACCGCTTGCGTTTACAATCATTGAAGATAGAGTATTACAAGCTGATTGCCCAGAAAGAGCTGTACGGAGATGAGATAGGCATCAGTGCACTGTATAAAAAACCCAACAAGTGGCATGCAAACATCCTGAGAACCTTGAAGGATATTGGCTTTAGAACAAACGATAGCGGTGAATTGGCTGAATTGAATTACTGGCTAGGACGCTACTACGCACTATTCAGCCGCAAATCCTATGAAGAAAAGGCGATTGAATACTTCGGTAAAAGTCTGACCTATGGTTCTCCCAGAAATAGATATGATAAGGACTGTCTCAGCTATATCGAGGCAATTCTGATTAAGCGTGCCAAACCCATATCGGCAATCTCTTATCTGCGTAATCTTTTCCGTTATAAAGGCATTACGTTTGAAGACACCAATGCCATTGCCGGTAAACGTTACACTCGTATCGCAATTGGTGATTACGATAACGATGGCTTGCTGGACTTGCTCTTCAATGGCAGTGCTCTATATCATAACGAAGGCAATTTCGAATTCAGTGACCTAGGTACCGGCAGTAACCTAGCAACCCTCAATGCCAATGGCGGCTTGTGGGCAGATATCGATAAAGACGGTCGTTTGGATATTATAACGACCTCTCACGATAACACTGGTGATGGAGAGAAACTCCTCAGAAATGTGGAAGGCGACCGCTTCGTACGAGTAAATGAGCGGGCTGGTGATATTGACAATGGGTACCCTACTGAAGGTGCCGCTATCATCGATATCGATGGTTTGGGTTATCCTTCTTTGTATCTTGCTAATTACGAATCATGGCAACAGCGTAGTGGTTATCCTGACAATTTCTACTATAACAAGGGTGGCATATTCTCCGACCAGACAAAAACACGGGGGTTTCTGCTTCCACAATATGCTGACAATCCGGGACTGGCAGGAAGGGGTGTAGCCCCAGCAGATTTTGATAATGATGGTCATCAAGAGATCCTGGTGACAAACTACCGCCTCGATCGAAATATGCTTTATAAACAAGCAGACAGCATTTTCGTGGATATTGCAGCACTATATGGACTGGCTGGGAAGTACAAAAATGGCTATTATGGTCATTCGATCGGCGCTGATTGGGGTGATATCGACAACGATGGGGATCTGGATTTGTTTATAGCGAATCTAGCCCATCCGCGCTACATAGATATCTCTGATGTCAGCCAATTGTGGCGCAATGATGGTCTCACCTATCGCACAATCGGAGCAGATACACTCTACTACTGGCAATTTACAGATATTACTGCTTCCAGTGGGATCACTTACGATGAACTTCATTCCGATCCGCTATTCTTTGATGCTGATAATGATGGGTGGCTGGATTTATTTATTACTTCTGTGTATGAAAACGACCGATCCTACCTATACCGAAATCGCGGGGATGGCACATTTGAAGATGTCACATTCCTTGCCGGAGCCAGAGTTTACAATGGATGGGGATGTGCCAGTGGTGATCTTAACCGCGATGGATTACTAGACTTGGTGGTGGGCAGTGGTAATGGGACAAAAGTCCTGAAAAATACTACCAGTACGAAAAACAGATCCATCATTCTGAAGCCAATCCACAAAGACAACACCATTGATGTGTTAGTAGTTGGCAAAGATATGCCAGCTCATCCCAACAGTCCAGCCTTTGGCACCCGGGTCAAGCTCTCTCTGAGAAGACCGTTTCATCGCAAACAAATCCTGATCAGAGAGCTTAGCGGCGGAAAAGGAACAACCTCACAATCTGCTCCGGAATTGCATTTTGGCATGGGGAAAGCTAAACTGATTGACTACGAAAGGTGGCAACCATGAGGAATATTCTCTGCAATATCATCAATCCTGTATCCATAGAGAAAGCCGAATATCTAACAAATCATGTTTTATCTTTAGATGGAAAAACAATTCTCAGCATTACTTCTCTATCAGATTTTGAGGGAGAGTACGAGGACTACAGTGATTGTCTTGCCTTACCGGGTTTTATCGATCTTCACGTACACCTCTCACAATACCGGATCAGGGGGCACTACTATCCTGCTCTGCTACCCTGGCTGAAACAGAGTGTGTTTCCAGAAGAAAGCAAATCCCGAGACCTGGATTATGCTCAAAAACTCAGCGAGGATTTTTTTATTGCGCAGTTGCGAGCCGGAACCACTTGCTCTGTTATCTACACTGCCCCATATCGGGAGGCTGCAGATGCAGCTTTCTTTACTGCGCAGGATATGGGAATCAGAGCCTTGATCGGCATGACTCTGATGGATCAAAACTCACCAGAAAACATGCTGCAAACTACCGACTATGCCATTACCAATAGCATTGAGTTACATGAGAAATGGCAGACTGATTTACTGGGATACATATTCACTCCACGTTTTGCTCCCACATGCACGAAAACACTCATGCAAGAGATTGGCAGCTATGCAAATGTAAACAAAGCTTTTGTTCAAACCCATCTTTCTGAAAATCATGCCGAGATTGCCTGGGTGAAAGAACTCTTTCAGAAAGAGTCATATACAGATGTGTACCAAGATTTTGGGATTCTCACATCACGCACCCTTCTCGGCCATGCAATCCATCTAAGTGACCAGGAACTTGGTACGATCAAAGCATCAGGGGCAAAAATCACCCATTGCCCCGATTCAAATTTTTACCTTAAGAGCGGTGAATACCCGCTGAAACGCATCCAAGAAGCAGGCATCCCCTTTGGCTTAGGGAGCGATGTTGGCGCAGGTACTTCACTTAACATGTTGTATCATGCCAAGATGATGAACTTCAGGCAAAGCAGTGATCCCATAATGCCTGAGGAAATGCTTTACCGTGTAACCCTGGGAAGTGCTAAACTACTGGAATTAGAAGATCGCATCGGCTCCCTGAAACCCGGCAAGGATGCTGATATTGTTTTCCTGTCCCCTCCTCCTGATGTTGGTATCGATCAGCATAGCCTCAGTCAAATCTGTTTCTATGGAGAGGAGTTTCGGGTGAAAGAAGTATTAGTGGCGGGCAGAAGGCACACATTCTAGCTTTTTAGCCATTTGGAACTTTTCTTGCATCTTTGTGAAAGGCACTATTGTGCCTGATATCAAGATTGATTTATGTAAGTTAATTAAACTAATAAGGAGATGCCTGTGAAACAGACAATTATCTTTACCCTTATGCTAGTATCTGTAGTAGCTTTATCCGCTGCTTTGATCTGGCAGGATGCGATTCCTATCCGGCAAGGTGTAAACATCGAATGGTTCCGCACCGGCACCGAAACCACCGATGGTGGAGCGATATATGTATGGAGCGATACCAAACTCGGGGAACGCGACCTCTGGGCGCAGAAAGTAGATGCAGCCGGAAATATGGTCTGGGGTGATCCAGTTCTTATAGATGGTAAAGCAGACCGTCAGGAAGACCCGGTGATCACCAGAACCTCTGATGGCAATTATATCATTGCCTGGATAGATTTCTTTGATGATCCGGATGGCAATGTATATGCCCAAAAGATCAATAACCAGGGACAGCTCCTTTGGCCTGCTGGGGGAAAACCTGTGTGTACTACATACGGGGTTCAGATCGGACTGAATATGGAAGCTGATAATGCAGGTGGTGCCTTTATAATCTGGGGTGATAGCAGAAATCCCAGTAAAGATTTATATGGCCAGAGATTATCATCAACAGGAGATCCACTGTGGATTGAAAATGGTATTCCCATAGCCAATGGCCCCGGCGACGAAGTACAAAACACCATGCTCCCTGATGGCCAGGGCGGAATGATGATTGGTTATACTCACACTCATCTTGGTCAATCTGATGTCTATGTAAAACACTTCAACGCCAATAGCGTGATGACATGGGCCAATCCGCTGGAACTGGCTGTAGCTCCATTGAACCAGTATGGCGTGCGGATGGCAGCACTCGATGCAGGTGAATTTGTATTTACTTGGACTGACAATCGAACCGGGGATAATGATATATATGCCCAGAAGATAAATATTGCCGGACAGATTTTATGGGCAGATCCCTATATAGTATTCAGCGATGCCTCGGCCACGCCTCCAGTCTCACAGCTCAACCCACGCATTGTAAAAACATCCGATAATGCAGTGGTAATCGTATGGGAAGACCACCGCCTGGATCTACAAAACCCAGATTTGTTCGCTCAAAAGATTTCCGCCGCTGGCACAAAGCTCTGGGATGCTGCTGGCATTGCCGTGACTACTGCTGAGTTTGCCCAATATGGACAACGCATGGCCGCTGATGACAATGGTGGTTGCTATGTTGTATGGGATGACCTTCGAAATGGAAACTCACCCAATGACGATATCTATGCTCAGCATCTGTCATCCACTGGATCCGCTCTTTGGACTCCTGGTGGAAAACCAATCTGTACCATGCCCAATGAGCAGAATGGTGGCTTGGTGAAAGTATCAAATGGCAACATTTATATCAACTGGATGGACCTTCGTAATGGTAGCGTTGGCATCTATTACCAGGTATTGAATAGTGCTGGCAACACGCAATTACCAGAGAATGGCCAATTGGTATTCTGGGGACTCAGTGGCGATACACCCAAGGATCAGTTTCAAATCCTGAACCGCGCCGAAGATACTGTAGTCATCTGGCAGGATACCAGATATGCCAATGATGGCTACCGGATATTTTTCCAGTTTGTCAATCCCAATGGATCAGTAGATCTGGAGACAAATGGCCGTCCTGTTACTCTGCAAGGTGGCGGAAGACAAGAGAATCCCAGAGCTGTGGTTACACCTGATGGGCACATTGCAGTGGTCTGGATTGATTCCCGCAATGATGACCCTAATATCTATGCTCAGCTTCTAAGCCCTACAGGTGAAAGGCTTTGGGGTGATAATGGAATTAAAGTCACCAGTAGTGATGCACTTAGTCAATTGGATGCCAAAATCAGCTATTACAATGATTCTTTCTATATTGGCTGGTCAAACTGGGATATCGTAAGCGGCGATTTCTACTATCATGTGTATGGACAAAGAATCCAGAATGGGCAGAAAATGTGGGGGCCTGATGGCATCATTATCTCCCAATTGGCTGCCAATGAGCTTAACAATGAATGTGTATTGACAGACTTGATCGATGACTTCTATGTCTGGCACCGTGTCGATCCATCAACTCAAGCGAACACAATCTGGGTAAAGCGAGTGGAAGCTTCTGGCAATGCAGCAGCAGGTTGGCCTTCGAATGGATTGAAGGCTTCTACTTATGAAGGTTTCCCCATTAGACAGATTCATCCCAAAGCTCACCCAACACCTGAAGGCATAGTGGTAATGTGGCGTGACTTACGTGGTGATTTTATCATGAGTTTCTGGGGACAGCATATTTCCCGCCAGGGAGAGCGGCTCTGGGATCCATTGGGAGTAAGCATCTCTGAACGTGGCAACGAACAGGAAATCCCAGCAATTGCGACTACCAGAAACGGTATCACTTTTGCTTGGTGTGAGAGCATTGCGGGCATGCATGATATTGCTGTGCAAAAATTCTCCTTCCCAGGTGTTCCACTTTGGCCCAATCAAGGATACTACGTAGTTCAGAAGGACTCCTCTCAGGTGAATCCCACATTGGCAAGCTTCCCTGGAAACGGGATGTTGATCGCCTGGACAGAATATCTGGCGATCGAAAGCGACATCTATTACAAATACATCAATGCCGATGGCTCTATGGTTGGTGATCTTGGTGGAAATATTCTTTGCGATGCTTCCAAAGCTCAGTATGCGCCTCTGGCTGTATCGATAGGCAATGATGCTTATGTAGTGTGGGCGGATGGCCGCAGTAGCGGTAAAACTGAAATTCTGGGGCTCTATGCTCAGCGACTGAACAATGAATCTGTGGCAAATCAGGATCCTGTATCTCCACCGATCCTCAAGATGGATTTACAACAGAACTACCCCAATCCCTTCAACCCCAGTACAAACATCATGCTCTCCATGTCAGTGGCTGCAGAACTGAACCTGAATATCTACAATACCAAAGGCCAGTTAGTGCGAAATCTGCATTCGGGTAAAGTAACACAGGGAACTCATAGCTTCACCTGGAATGGTAAGGATGATAAAGGCAACTCTGTAGCAAGCGGGATATACTTCTACACCGCTACATCTGGAAATCAGACCCAAACCCGCAAAATGCTAATGATGAAATAACCCATAGTCATAGAGCTTACTGAAGACGCTCCCTTTCTGGGGGGCGTCTTTTTTTGCTCCTGTTATCACTACGCTATTACTACGCATCTCATCCGTATTGATAGCGTAATGATAGCGCATTTCAAACAGGAAGGATATCGTGATGAGGTTGCAAATTGTCATATTGATTCATTAGAGAATCTCTATGAGTGTCTCTATCCATTCATCAGCATATAAAAATCAAAGGGCAGAGTTTGCACTCTGCCCTTGATTGTGTCAAAAATAAGAAGCTTACTTTTTGACAGCGTCTTTAAGTTTTTTGCCCGCTTTGAACACTGGAACTTTACGTGCTGGAATCTTCAAAGGAGCTTTGGTCTTGGGGTTGATACCTTTGCGAGCTTTGCGATGTGCAACGCTGAAGGACCCAAAACCAACCAGAGAAACCTTTCCGCCCTTCTTCAGGGTTTCCATGATGCCTTCAAGGACGGCTGTGAGGGCAAGGCCGGCTACTTTTTGGGAAACACCAGCCGCTGTCGCGATCTTTTTTACTAATTCATCTCTGCTCATTTTACCTCCTTATAGTTCTGTGGATAAGAGTTAGAGACATTACTTCGCTATTAAAAAGCTGAGATAAAATTTCTGTCAACAGAAAAATGCGTAATTTTCATTGATATAAGCGGTTTAGCCAGATTATGGCAAAATGCAGCATGAGCTTATAGCTTGAATATCAATCATTAAGCGTTTGTTGCCATTTTTATACTACTGGCAAAAAATAGTTTACCACACTCGAGTGAAAGCTTTTTTAGGTTGACAAAATATGGGCTATTTCGAGCCTGTTTTTAGAAAAATAACTGGAGGAATCAATGCTGAGACTTAGATATCTCGCTTTCATAGCACTGGTCATTATGCTTGCCATCAGTGCCTGCGCCTCAAACAAAAAAGTAGTCGTTGACCCGGAACCGGTCAGAAATCCTTTGGTATTAGCTCGGATCGCTGCTCAGGAAGGAGCTGAAAACTATGAAGATCAGCTTTTCGAAGAAGCTATTACTTCCTTTCAAAGCGCTATTGAGCTCTTCAATGAAGCTCTCCCAACCGCCAGCGAAGCAGATTCAATTCCCTTGAATATTGAAAGACTACAGCTCAATATTGCTAAAAGCCACATAGATCTGGCTTTTGAAAACGTGGGACTAACCCTATATAATGATGCCATAGTACACTACGAAAATGCCCTGGCTATCTACAAAAACCACGTGCCTGTTTCAGTGACTCAAAGTGAGCTTGATGAGAATGTCCTGGCCATCTACAATAACATGGCTCTCACAGCAAAAACAGGTAAGATGTTCGAACAAACCATTACCTATTATGATGCTATTCTGGCGATTCAACCCAACAACGCTGAGATCCTGAATGCCAAGTTCTTCGTTCTTAGTGATGATCTGAAAGATGATGATAGAGCTTTCAAGGTATTGGCAGATTATGCAGAAGTATCTCAGGATCAAGCCGCCTATATCATGCTGGCAGATAAGTATGTTGAAAAGAAAAACAATCCTGCTGCTGAAGCCGCATACATTAAGGCCTTAGAACTCAGTCCAGATGCAGACATGTATATCCGCCTGGCACGTTTCTATCGTACGACAGGGGAATGGGCAAAAGCCAATACCTATTTGGAAAGGCTCGCTGCCACAAACCCTGAACCATCAATCCTCGCCAATGTCTATGCCCAGATCGGTGAGAACTATGCCCAGCTCAAGAACAATGCCAAGATGGTTGAATTCCTTGAGAAGTCTTTCAATACAGAACGCAATACCCGCATCGCTCTCACTTTGGCATCACACTTCAATACTGCCAAAAACTGGGGAAAAGTCATCACCTATGCAACTGCAGTGATCCAGGCTGAAGCCAATAACGCTGATGCCAGAATGCTGCGCGGTGTAGCCTACTATTCTCAAAAGAATTATGCTAGTGCCAAAACTGATCTTGAACGCATCGTCGGTGACCCCCGTCATGGTGCTCAAGCACAGAATCTGCTGAAAAACATGCCCAAATAAAGAAACTGGTTTTGAAGTGGCGAATGTGATATATTCGCCACTTTTGTTTTGATAATCTAATGCCCAGACTCAGATCAGACGGCTCCATTCAATCCATCTACAAGTTCGTACCTGGCAAAAGAGTAGTGCGTCCTTTGATCGGAGCAAAAGTCCCGGCTGGGTTTCCTTCTCCGGCTCAGGATTATATCGAAGGATTGCTGGATCTGAATGAGCACTTGATCCAGCACCAGGCAGCGACGTTCTTCATGTATGCTGATGGTTACTCCATGAGCGGAGCAGGGATTAATCCTGGTGATTTACTGATCGTTGACCGTGCTATTGAGCCTGTATCCAACAAGATCGTAGTGGCTATTGTAGATGGAGAACTTACCCTAAAGCGCTTGATCATAGATCGTGAGCAATACTATCTTGTTCCTGAGAACCAAGATTATCAGCCCATAGTCATTACTGAAGACATGAGCTTTTCCATCTGGGGTGTGGTTACCTTTGTAATCCATCCACTTTAATGCGATACTGGTTCTATCTTACTCTATTTCTAGTCTATCTATCCATTGGTTTGTACGCTGCTGATACCATCATCCATGAAGTGATCTCTGCTCAGAGTAATGTAAGCAAGTATAAGCTGCAATCCAGCAAGATAATCATGCATTCTGAATCAGTAGTGATGGATTCGCTGCTACTTCTACATGATGTTCACTATCGTATGGATCCCAATTCAGGAGAGATAGAGCTTCTTATTGAGCCCTTCCACCCTACCTTTAGTGTCAGCTATCTCGTGATCCCTGAGTTTCTATGGCAACCTTATTATCAGTATAGAACTTTTACATACTCAGACAGTACTATGAGTATGATCAGGAAACCAGCAGCTAACTGGTTCGGAGATACCAATTCGTTGATTGTAAGCGGAAGCAAAACATTCGCACTCAGCTTCTCTGAGAACGGCCAAACAGACCTGTTACAATCCCTATACGTGAATCTAAATGGCGAGTTATCAAAAGGAGTATCCATCAATGCTCAGCTTTCAGACAGCCAAAGCAGATTCAGTCCCGAAGGTGATTCCAAAGAACTCTCCAGCATAGATCAAGTGTTTATCAGAGTCCTTGGCAAGAATTGGGAGCTTGGCATGGGAGATCTGGATCTAAGCTTTCAGGATACCAGATATATGAATTACTCAACTAAGCTGGAAGGAATCAAAGCATCATATACTGGCAACTCCGAGATTCAGGCAGCATACAGTGCTGGTAGTGGCAAAAGGGCTGTTCAACAAGTTCAGATTATTGATGGTAAACAAGGCCCCTATTATCTAAGGCCAAACGATAACCAGCGGAACTTCCTGGTGGTAGCAGGAACAGAGATCATCTATATGAATGGTACTCTCCTGGAGCGGGGTGGGGATTACTACATAGACTACAGTGAAGGCAGTGTGATGTTCCGCAGGATTGTCACTTCCAATGATCTGATCAATGCCTATTTTCAATACTCTGATGAGTATTACAGACAATCAAGCTACTTCAATTCCTCTAGGATTCCCATTGGGGAAAACCTTATCATTGGTCATCATCTGATTCATCAAACCGATGCCAGGCACCATCCCTTGCTGTTTAGTTTCAGTTCATCAGATCTTGATTCACTGGCAATTTCTGGTGACAACATAGCATGGGGGGAGGGAGTATTCCCGGCTGATACAGGTACAGGATACTATATTCAACGCATCAGCACCGATGGTGTTATATATTATGAGTATGCTGCCCAGGATTCACTGGCAAACTACAATATCGTTTTCAGCCATGTTGGGTTTGGTAAAGGCGATTATGAGGAGTACTCTGCGGGAAAATACCGCTGGGTAGGCACAGGAAATGGCTCCTGGCTTCCTGTAAAACAATTGATAGCTCCTGTAGCAAGAACAAACCTTGGCATGAACCTTGAGCTTGATATCCGGGACTGGGTAGTTGGCGTTGAGGGCTTATACACCCACAATGACCTCAATACTCTCTCCAAGCTTGATGACAATGACAATAGCAGTGGCATAGTATCTGCTCACTTAAAGAACAACCATACGGATACACCCCTGCTTTTCTCCATAGATAGTGAATATCGTAAGGCCAATGCTTTTCTCTTCGCACCCTATGAAAGCATTGAGTATGACTTTGCAGCGCTGCCAGATTCCGATTCATTGGCACAATTCACTATCAATTCCAAGCTATCTTACAAAAGCACCATTTGGAGACCAGAAATACAGCTTAGATACAGAAATCTCGACAGCCAATATCAACAACGCGCACTCAGACTGATCTCCAAAAATGATACCAAAGGTCTCTTTCCCGGAGTCAATTGGCAAAGCACCATCTCCAGCCAAACTGGTAATCTTGCAGGATTGCTCCAATATCACAATGCTGAAATGAACTGGGCTTGGAGTATATGGAACTTGAAGCTACAAGGCCTAATGTCCCAGATCGAATACGACGATCCTTCCATCCTGGACACAAGCTATCGTGTCCTTAATCCCACACTTGCCATAAAAACCAGCCAACATTACACTCAATTTGGCTTGAAACAAGACGAAAATCATATCAACCTTGGTAACTGGCAATTACAAAACCAATCAACCCTACTGAGTGCCAAACATATCAGCAACACTACACGCCATTACCTGGATCTTGATTTCAGCCATCGCGTTGTAGAGCAGCCTTTGTCCTCCGATAATCCGAAGAACACATACGACCTCGTCAGCATCCGCACAAACAATAGCTTCCTGAAGGGAGCACTTACATTGAACAACAACTATCAATTGAACCAGACCGAGTTCTTCCCAAAGATCCGGGAACTGGTGTATGTGGGACAGGGAATTGGCGTGTATGACAGCACTGGCGCTATCTCCAACAACGGTGAATGGGATTATGAATACATCACTGCACCAACGGGACAGCTTTCATCGGAAGCCAATGCACTCTCCAGTATCTTCCTGAAACCAGGTCTGATCTTTCCCGATACAATCCTGAACAGATTCCACAGCGACCTCAGTATCAACTTGATAGAGCACAATAAAACCAGATCATGGAAGGGATACATGTTCCTCCCTGGGTATTCGTACGACGCAGACTACAGCCTCTTTGCCAGGCAGAACTACATTCAGAATGTCTGGATTGATCTATATAAGAGCCTCATTCTGGCGAATCTAAACCTGGAAGTATCCCGAAGCCTGGATCAACGATATCAAAGCAACGAGCGCAACTATCTCCAATCCCAGGGAGTTCAACTTGATATAAAAACACTCCCACAGAGCAATATCCGGGTTGAATACAATCGGGAACTATCCACAGACACGCGTTATGCATCAGAGCTATCCAATGACAGGATCTCAGCCATGCTGCAACGCAATCTGGCTATCCAAACAATGCTGCAACTGGAATTGAGCGCATTTCAAGAGACTGGAAAGCAACAAAACAATCCCCTGAACAGCTATGAGCTTACCAATATATCCCTATCCTCGCAGTTAAGAAGTGTGCTGATGCAGAAATACCGTATTTCTACCTCATTATCCCTGGGATACAATACCCGCGAGGGGAGCTCCTACCTTACGTTTCTCCCGCAGAAGCGGCAAGGATTTCTGGCAGATTTATCTCTAAGCGGGATCTACAGAATCAACAACATCAGCACGATCACCCTGGAGTACAAAGCAGGGAAATATCCTGAACAAAACACCACACACAACCTGAAACTGGAATTCAAGGCGGAGCTATAAATGCCTATCAACCTCTCCCCTATCGATTATGCCATAGTCCTGCCGTTTATCTTTCTGGCAGGGCTGATTGATGCCATTGCCGGAGGCGGAGGATTGATCTCCCTTCCTGCCTATTGGGCGGCTGGCATCCCTCCCCATATTGCTCTTGGAACCAACAAATTCTCCTCCTGCGCAGGTACGATTTTCTCCACAACCCGATACTTCCGGGCTGGGATGATCGATATACCAGTAGCACTCACCAGTGCTGTTCTGGCGCTGTTTGGTTCATGGCTGGGGGCGAGAATTGCACTGCAAGTATCTTCAGAATTTCTGAACTACTTCCTGATCCTGATCATCCCCGTCATCACGCTGATCACCTTGATGAATAAAAGGCTCGGGCATGCCGATCAGGCGCATAATATAAGGCTACAGACCAGATTATTCATAGCAGCACTGGCAGGACTTGTGATCGGCTGTTACGATGGCTTTTTCGGTCCCGGAACCGGCACCTTTCTCATCCTGATCTACTCTGGAATCCTGCATTATGAATTCACCCGCGCCAATGGCAATACCAAGATCGTAAATCTTGCCTCAAACATCGCAGCCGTGATCACTTTCGCCGCTGCTGGAAAGATCTTCTATCCTCTGGCGATTCCTGCTGCTTTGTGCGGGATTACAGGTAATCTGCTGGGATCCAAACTGGTAATCTTAAAAGGAAACAAAGTCATCAGGCCAGTATTCATCCTGGCTTTGATATTGCTGTTTAGTAGAGTATTGTACAATCTCCTGAGTTAGAATAGGTTATCCTCAATAGCTCATTCAATTTTGAACCCATTCACTGATCACGCTTGATTCAATTACGCTAATAATACGCATACATTACGCATTTGATCCGTAATGATAGCGTAATGATAGCGTGTTTCATACAGGAGCGACACTGGCACCAGTGATCTTTCTCCCCCTCATTTTTCTCTTTACAATATATTAACATTATGTATCATAGAATTATATGTGGATGTGTGTTTGAAAGTCCTCTTTCCAGAATTACTAAGTCATTGTGATATAAACATTACTTAAAATACAGCAGAAGGAGGCGGTCATGAAAAAGCTATGCTTGATCTCGCTGTTGATCGCATTCAGTTTATTGTGTTTTGCTGGTATCGACGAGTATTACTCGTTCAATGCCACTACCGGAACCTACACACCAATAACAGGTACCACAATCGATAACATCAGTTCAGATGATGCCTTATCCACAGCCATCCCGATAGGATTTAGTTTTCCCTTTGGAGATGCTGTTTATACCAATGTGATGGTGTCATCGAATGGATGGATTGGCTTGGGAACCGGATTTGACAGTTCCTGGCTTTCCAATGAATTGATTTCAACTGTTCAAGTACCAGTTCTAGCTCCCTTGTGGGATGATACCAGTCTGGCTGGGGGTTCAGCAAGTTATCTAATGACAGGCACTGCCCCAAACCGGATTTTTACAGTTCAATATCAAAGCTTGCAATGGAACTATTGGGCGGGTAACTCTTTTGATTTCCAGGTAAGATTGTATGAATCGGGGAAGATAGAATTTCTCTATGGACCTATGACAAACGATCCCGCCAATGCCAGTGCATCGATAGGGATTAATATGCTGCCGGGGGGAACGGGGTGGTTTTATAGCATCACTCCGGGAGTTGTTCCGGGATTCTCAACTACTGTGGAGAGTTCCCTCATTTCTATATACCCGGGTAGTGGCACACTCTACGAGTTCTTACCAGTGGTAGCCCAGCCCAATGATATGGCAGCAGTGGCAATCGTTGGAAATGTAACTCCCTCGATTGGGAATGCCACTACCTATACCATCACTGTTCGAAATCGTGGTACCTCCCCTCAGAACAACTATCAGGTGAAATTGGTAACTTCAACAGGTACGGAACTGGCATCAGTTGCCGGACCAGCATTGGCCCCAGGATTAATTCAGGATGTGCCCCTTTCCTGGACTCCTACAGCAGAAGGCCAACTTATCCTGCGGGGGAAAGTGGTGCTAACTGGCGATCAGAATCCCAACAATGACCTCAGTCCAGGGCTCAGTATCACTGTAATGCCGGCGGGAATCAACGTGGTTACTATCGGTAGCGGTAATGAACAAGCCAACATGCCGGTAAACATGTATTGGCGTAACAGCCTGTATGAGACCCTGTATTATCCTGCAGAAGTAAGTATGCTGGGGACGATTTCGGCGATTACCTTCTACAACAATTTCGTTACCAACTTACCCAATAAACCTACCAAGATCTGGCTCGGTACCACTACACAAGACAACCTTGCCAATGCCTGGATCCCTTCCACCGAACTCCAATTAGTATTCGATGGCAATGTGAACTACCCCAGCGGTGAAAATAACATTATGATCCCCTTGCAAACCCCCTATACATATACTGGCGGGAATTTGGTGATGATGGTGAACAGACCCATGGATACTACATACTTCAGTTCCATGGATGTGTTCAAATGCCAGACTGTGGGGACTCAAAGATCAAGACTGGTTTACAGCGATTCCAGTGAATACAATCCTGCGGCTCCACCTGCAGATGCTACAGTCTCAGGTCAGTTTCCAAAAACCTCGCTTTATATGACTCCTCTATCACCTAATCCCATTACCATGATTTCACCAAACCCAATGAACTTCGGGCAACTGCTGATGAATCAAACCCGTGATCTTACACTTACCATAATGAATGGCGGGGGTGGTACCCTGGGGATAAGTGCTTTCTCATATTCAGGTAATCCCTATTTCTCTATCATCAACCCTCCTGCCCTGCCCACCAGCCTCAATACCGGACAGATGATCAATGTGAATGTACGGTATGCACCATTGGGTGCTGGCACTCACACAGGAGTGATCACCATCACAGATAATCAGGGGAGGACAATCCATACAGTGAATATATCTGGAAATGCGCTCGATCCTACGCTGTATGCTCTTCCCTATTTACAGACCTTTGATGCGGTAAACATCCCCCATCTGCCTATTGATTGGGCCAAGATCATCAATAGCACATCAACTCAAGCATATATTAACACACAAGTGGCAAACTACTACTCTGCCCCTAATGCGGTGAATATGTACAATTATGAAGATGCATCTGCCACGCTGCTGTTGATTGCTCCACCGGTTGGCCCTGCGATTCAGATGAGTGGCACCCGCGTGAACTTCTGGGCAAGAGCCGCCTCAGCAGACTATAATATGAAGGTAGGCATCATGTCCAACAGCCAGGAAGCAGACACCTTTACCGAGATACAAACGATAAATCTAACCACTACCTGGACAGAGTATATTGTTAGTTTTGCCAGTTACAATGGGATCGGGAAGTATGTGGCTTTCAAGCACGGAGGAGAAGGCACATATCGCAATCTATACATTGATAATGTCACAGTTGAGTACATCCCGGAACATGATCTTGCGGCTTTGTCCCTTTCTGGCAACAGCACTCCATCAGTGGGGGCTCCTTCTACCTACAATGTCAGCATCATCAATCGTGGTAGCGTCACTCAATCAAACTATCTGGTAAAGCTATTCAATGCTGTTACGCATGCAGAGCTTGCGTCAGCGAGTGGTTTGGTGATCACGCCGGATCAAATAGTGTCTGTACCAGTTTCATGGACACCTGCCACGGAAGGCCCAATGCAACTCTATGGCAAAGTATTCCTTACAGGTGATCAAAACACTCTGAATGATACTACCGGTAATATCAATATCACTGTGTTTCCTGCCGGGATCATGGCTGTAACTATTGGCGATGGTAGTCAAATGGCTCGGGTGCCTGTTGATATGTATTGGCGCAATAGCTTGTTTGAAACACTCTACTATCCAGATGAGATGATGGCTTTTGGCAATATATCATCTGTTACTTTCTATAATAACTTCTTCACTAATCTACCCAACAAACCTACTAAAATCTGGCTTGGAACTACTACCCAGCAAGATCTTTCGGCAGGATGGATACCTGCCAGCCAGCTTACCTTGGTCTTTGATGGCAACGTAAACTTCCCAAGTGGAGTAAATACAATAGTAATACCACTACAGACTCCCTTCACTTATGCAGGTGGCAACCTGGTAATGATGGTCAATCGTGTCTATGATACCACATACTTTAGCTCATCTGATAACTTCTACAGCCAGACTATAGGTGTGAATCGTAGCAGAAACATCTATTCAGACAGCACGATATTTGACCCCATGGCCCCTCCAACAGATGCTCTGCTGGGTGGAGCATTCCCCAAGACAACCTTCCATATGACTCCTCTGTCACCTGATCCTGTGTTTCATGTAAGCCCTTCAGGTAGGGATTTTGGTACTGTGCTTCTGAACAGCACGCACAATCAAACCTTCACAGTAATGAACATGGGCGGTGGTTCCCTTGGGATCAACAGCATTACCATAAGTGGTTCTGAGTATATCTCACTACAGAACCTGCCTACACTTCCAGCCAGCCTAAACACTGGACAAACAGTAACATTCACTGCCAGATACAATCCCCTGGCTGCAGGGGCTCATGCTGCTACTATAACCATCGTTGATAATCAGGGGCAAACACGTTCCGTGCAGACCGATCGTTCAAGGACACCACATACAGCTCTGGTTTCAGGAACATGTATTGATCCTACAATAGTGGCTCTACCCTATCAGGAAAACTTCGATACAGTGACGGCACCAATACTACCTGTTCAATGGACTACTATCAGGCAATCCGCATCGAATAGTGCAGTGGTTCAGACAGATAGCGGGAGTTCCTTTTCTGAGCCCAATTCTGTGAGATTCTATAACTATGATGATCCCAATGCTACTTTGATACTCGTGGCGCCTCCATATTCCCAAGCTATTGTAACAAATACCACACGTACCAAGTTCTATGCCAGATCATCAAATCAAAACGATGTGATATCTGTAGGAGTACTCAGCAATCCTCAAGATGCTGCTACATTTACTTTGATCCAGGACGTTCAGATAACCAGTACATGGACAGAGTATGTCGTTACTTTTGGAGCCTATACCGGCACAGGAAAATCAATAGCTTTCAAGCTGGGCTCTGGCTCTGCGTGGAGGCAAATCAACCTGGACAATGTGCTGCTGGAAGTGATACCACAGAATGATCTTGCTGCTCTGAGAGTGATTGGTAATACCACCCCAACCGTAGGAATGGCTGCCAATTATACAGTTAATATCTTCAACTGGGGTTCTAACCCGCAATCAGACTACCTTGTTAAGCTATACAAACAAGGTGATATTGAAGTATCCTCTACTCCAGGTGGGCAGATAAATCCCGGCCAGACCTTGCCCGTCACAGTATCATGGGTGCCTGATGCTCAAGGTGCTACCTTCATATATGCCAAAGTGGTACTAACAGGAGACCAGAATAATCTCAATGACCAAAGCCCCAATCTGGAGCTTACTGTGCAACCCCCGGGTATGCTGGCTTTAACTATCGGTGATGGCAGTTCTACTGGTAGGTATCCTCTGGATATGTACTACATGAATTCCCTATTTGAATGCCTCTACTATCCTGATGAACTCAGCAACACTATAGGCATGATCTACGGGATTGGGTTCTACAATAGTTTCCAGACCAATCTGCCCAACATGCCTACCAACATCTGGCTCGGAACCACCACCCAACAAAACCTTTCCCAAGGCTGGATACCTTCAACCGCTTTAACCCAGGTGTTCAGTGGGAACGTTGACTATTCCAGTGGTGAAAACCTGATCCATATCTCCTTCCCTGAACCCTATCTATACCTTGAGGGTGGAAACCTTGTTCTGTTAGTAGAGCGTCCTATGGACACCCAATACTACAGCTCTTCTGATGTCTTTAAAACCCAAACAGGCGGAACAGACAGAGCCCGCAATATCTATTCAGATAGCACTGACTACGATCCAGCCAATCCTCCCACAGGAGGCACAGTTAGTGGGGCATTCCCCAAGACCACTTTCTTTGTGATCCCCGGAGGAGTTGGCCATATCAATGGTACCGTAACCAGTGCAAATCAACAACCCATCCCAGGTGTTGCAGTCCAATTCCAGACTGGCGGGTATCAAGCCACCACCAACAACCAGGGGCAATACAATATCCAAAACATCATTGATGCCAGCTACAACGTAAGCTTCAGTAAATATGGTCATATCACTCAAAACCACCAGGTTGTGATACCCGAAGATACTACCATAACTTTGGACATTACTTTGCTGGAAATGCCGCAAGTGACTGTATCGGGAACTATAATAGCCTCAGATACAGGACTGGGGCTCAACGGAGCTGCGATACACCTGCAAGGATATCAAAACTATGCAGCCAATACGATTGGCACCGGAGCATTTACCTTCCCTGCTGTATATGCAAACCAAACCTACACTTATACAATCGTCTGTGCAGACTATACAAATGCCACAGGAACGATAAACGTAGCCTCTGGCAATTACGCAATGGGCACCATCACTCTGAACGAGATTGCCTATGCTCCCCACAATGTTGTGGCTGCGGTGAATGGCACATACAGTGCAGTAAACGTCTCCTGGCAAGCTCCTGATCCCACTGCCATTGAGATTGTGGAGAGTTTTGAAAGCACCACTTTCCCACCCACGGATTGGTCTCGGATCATTACCAACAACGGTCCTGCCAACACATCGGGCGTATATCCCACCTGGTGCAGTTTTGGAGCGATCACGATCAGCGGAACTCCTGTTACTCCTACGCACGGAAGCAATCAAGCAGGATTGTGGTGGAGCTATGAACATCAGGATGAATGGCTGGTTACTCCATCCTTCAATTGCCCTCCTGATGCATACATAACCTTTGATGGATACGTCTTCCTCGGCTCCAGCAATGGTGATCATTACTATGTAAAAGTCTCCACAAACAACGGCAATACCTGGGATACATTGTGGGATGCCAGTACCCAAACCGGAGGCTGGAACTACTATGCATCACCGATCACTGTAGATCTATCCCAGTATTCCGGGATGCAGATCAATCTTGCCTTCCATGCTGAGGATCCACCCTCAAACGATGGATTGTGGTATGTATGGTTTATAGACAACATCTATATCGGAAATGCCGTCACTAGTGTCAGTTTCAATGGTGGAACTCAACGACTCTATCGCCCCTTTACCCCCGGAAATGGACGTTCTGGACATCCAACCTCGAATCAGCCTTCACGATCACAAGAATTAGGGTGGCTCCGGGATGAACCAAGTATTCCCCTGCCTCACCAGATCAAGACCATCGTGAATGCCGAACGTGTCCTCACGGGTTATTATGTATGGCGTTTACTGGCAGGACAGGAAAACAACCCTACTACCTGGACATCTCTCACTCCCAACCCCGTGACCAGCACTTTATTGGAAGATACTGGCTGGACTACGCTTCCATACAATTCATACCGCTGGGCAGTTAAGGCAGTATATACAGCCGGAGTCTTATCCGGAGCATCATTCTCAAATACAATCGCTCATATCGCAGAAAATGGCACGATCGTAGGATTTGTCCGGCGTTCAAACAATCAAGGTATTTCTGGTGCGACGGTGTCAACCGGCTCACATAGTGCAACCACAAATCCTGCTGGAGCCTACAGCTTGATTCTTCCGGCCGGAGTTTACAATGTGACTGCGAATGCTACCGGATACTATCCCCGCACGATCGAGGGTGTTTTGGTTACGCCAAACCAAAACACGACTCTGAACTTTGTGATGACTTCCACTGATATCGAAGAGGATCTGAATCCTGTTACAGCTACCGCCCTCAAGGGATGTTTCCCCAATCCATTCAATCCTGAAACCACAATCTTGTATGATATCCTGGAGCCAGCATTTGTGACCCTGGAAATCTACAATGCCAGGGGTCAGAAAGTTCGCTCTCTTATCAGTGAATCAAAGGCATCAGGACGTTATGGAGTGGTCTTCAATGGCCGTGATGACCGGGGTAATCCGCTCTCCAGCGGAGTCTATATCTATCGCTTGAAAGCCGGATCATTCTCTGCCACCAGCAAGATGATGCTTATGGAATAATCCACATCTTGATACGATCAAAGCGGGAGCTGCAAAGTCTCCCGCTTTCGTTTTGTGTTTTGGGTTTGATCAATTCACTCTGTTCTTTCTTGACTGAATTACGCTATCAATACGCTATCATTACGCACTTGATCCGTAATGATAGCGTAATTGGATCAGGAGACAGATTCTCGGTGCAGCAGGAAAAAGTACATATCCTTCTACAATTGGTGCTCAAAGAGAATAGACTGATTGCAGATTGTATTGTCTGGATTCCAGTAGGGTTTTGATATACACTGCTTGACAAAAAGCCTGCTTCCAAAGGTTCTGCATGCATGAAAGATCAAAACAGATGCCTGATTGCTGATGCTTCACATCCACTGATATCGAATCAAACCTTGCTGGATGAGACTCTGCTAAACAATCTCGATGCCGACGCTATACTCGCGTTATACGAGAAATTCAAGTCCCTCACCGGACTGTCTTTGTATGCCGGGTATCCGATCAATACCCTTTCAGGCGGTCAAAAGGTAATTCTGATGACCTATCTATGCCTGCTATCACCTGCTCAGCGCATCAATTTCAGAAATCTTGAACACGCTTTAGATCAGGACAAACTCAAGATCATCCAGTCCGATATACGTATCTCAAACAAAACGATAACTCTCGATTCTACCGAATGATCTGCATCACCTCAACCACGTTTCAGATTTGGCCGGAATTTGGCCTTGAGATTAAGACTCCGCTAATGTTCTCAGCAGGATGCAGCTATCATCTTGATGGTTCCAATGGATCGGGAAAATCCTCATTGATCACGCAAATCCTGATTCCAGAGCTTCAAAAACAACGTACATACACTCTCTATTTTGAGCAGCAAATGCACCTCCAGCTTTATGCCATCAAGGCCTATGCCGCAATAATGCAGAAAGATGCGCTTATCGCTACAGAAGCAGACTTGATCCGATTTATGATGGAAAACCTCAGAACAGCTTATGCCAGTGAACAACGCGATATTTATCTGATAGCAGACGAAAGTCACGAACTGGAAGAACTGGCTGGATTGTGTGATTTTGCTCCATTCACGCTGATCTATACTTCGCACCACCTGATTCTGCCGGATTCCGCTATTATCACCTTTCAGCCTGTATCCCCCAAATTGAGTCACGTATATGCCGAAGCTTAAACTGATCACAGCCTGCCTGGGATTCTTGCTATATTTTGTCGTGTTCAGCTTTGTCTGTTTCAACAGCATTTTCTGGCAGAGCATGGGCTTTGGAGCTTCACTCATACTCGCTTGGTTTAGGCTTGGGAGCAAGGGTCTGGTCTATCAATTGAAACTGCTACTGCCTTTTGTTTCTTTATTGATTGTCATCTATGCTGTTTTCATCCTTATCGGTGTCAGGCCTGAAGGGGAATCTGCATTTGAGTATTGGGTAGGATATGGATCTACCCGTACTTTGTTACTGGTAAGTACGATTCTTATATTTCGGGTGTTTTTATCGTTGATAAATTTCAACGATCTGTTGCGGTTGAATCTCTCAATTCACTTGCTTAAGTATGTACTCCTGGGTAGAATTTTATTCAGGAGTTCATTCCAGACTCATGCCAGTATCTGTTTCTGGCTGAGTATGATCCCAACCGAACAAAGCTCTGGAAGAAGCTTCAAGCACAGGTTCAAGGTAAAACTCTCAACTGCTCTGGCTATGACGATGTTCATTCTGGCTGAGGCAGAACAAAAGGGACTGATGATAGATAATAGAATTCAATGCTGTCACAAGGAGATTGTATGAAATGGTATCACATCGTAGGATTCACTGTCCTTGTTATGTTTACGACTCTAACGATTCGCATTCCCGTCCCTGGAGGCGGTTACTTCAATCTTGGTGATGTGTTGATCGTGTTTGCCGGGCTGTATGCTGGTAAAACTGCGGGCGCTATCGCAGGTGGTATAGGTTCTGCTCTGGCAGATCTAATTGGCTTCCCGCTATTTGCCCCTATCACATTGATTGCAAAAGGGCTGTTAGGGCTGTTTTCTGGCATGGGATTTGGTAAGAAAGGTGTGGCGGGTATCATCTTTCCCTTTATCGGTGCATCTCTCATGGTCATAGTTTACTACGTGGGAACCTGGATTATGCCAGCTTTTGGTCAGGCTGTAGCCTTGGCTGATCTGGTGCCCAATATCATTCAGGCAGGTTTGGGGTTGCTAGGAGGGAGACTTTTGTATGAGGCGTTTTTGAGGTTGGAAAGCGTAAATTAGTTCTCCTGAATACTGCATTTATGGAGGCTATGAGTTATGTTAAGGGGTTTTTTATCATACCACGTGATGGCGATTAGCATCCTGTGCTGATACATTAAGTTATTAATCAATAGATTCCCACAAATCATGTGTTATTCTTCTTACAAACTATTCTCAAATTCTTTGTTATCATAACAAGCTCAGTCTTTTATCTTGACACAATCTTAAGCCTTTGTATATGTGAACACATATTCATATAGGAGCTTATTATGAATTCTGAATGCCTGTGCAAACTGATTGATCAACAAGTCATTGACGAGATCATTAAAAGTCTTCCAAAGCCTAAAGATATAGATAAACTCAGCGAATTCCTGCGTGTATTCGGTGATCCATCGCGGTTAAAACTGCTATATATTCTCTCGCGTCACGAACTCTGTGTGGCTGATTTGGCTGGCCTGGCAGAGATGCAGCAATCAGCAGTATCTCATCAATTGAAGTTATTGCGCCTGCATCGTCTGGTCAAAACCCGTAGAGTTGGCACTACAATCTACTACTCTCTGGACGATCTGCATATTCATAACGTTTTGGATGTAGCCTTGGAACACATAATGGAGCAAACATGATCATCGAAGAATATGATATTGAGAATCTTGATTGTGCCAGTTGCAGCTCCAAGATTGAAGCTCAGATCGCTATTATGGATGGAGTAAGTAAAGCGAATCTGGACTTTATGACCAAACGTCTCACCATTCAGTATAGTGATAAAGCCGAAGCAGTATTGGACAAACTCAATAGCATTGCCAAGGGGATCGAACCCGATGTGAAGATTACTCCTCGAGGAGTTCAAGCCACTCAAGTGCAATCCTACCGTTGGTATCTGATCTTTGGGGGATTGATCCTCCTGCTGGTATCGGTTGTTTTCGCTTTGCCTGAACCGGTTTCTATGTCTTTGGGGCTTGCTTCATACTTGTTGATAGGCTATTCAGTGCTCAGGAAAGCGCTCCGTGAAGCATTCTCTAAACAGCTCTTTGCCGAGCATTTCCTTATGAGTATCGCCACCATTGGTGCATTGATCCTGGGTGAATTCACTGAAGCAGTAGCCGTGATGTTTCTCTATGAGATCGGTCAATACCTGGAGAGCAGAGCCGTAGGCAAGAGCCGTAATGCCATAAACAGCCTCCTTGCCCTGAAACCTGATAAGGCGCATGTCAAGACAGCTGACGGTATCTCTGATATCAAGCTGAATGAAGTGAAGCTTGGCGATAGGATTCTGGTCTATGCATCAGAGCGGATACCGCTCGATGGAGTTGTTGTTCATGGTGAGTCTACTCTTGATACCTCCAGCATTACAGGAGAATCAGAACCTGTACTCGTCACTCCTGGGATAGCTGTCTTTGCAGGATGTCTGAACAACAATGGACTGCTTGAGATTGCAGTAAACAAGGAAGAAGCCTATAGCATGATCAGCAGGATCAAGAACCTCATTGAGAATACCGGGAAATCACCACAGGAAAAGTTCATTACCAGGTTCGCACGCATCTATACACCAGTGGTTGTGGCATTGGCACTACTAGTCTTTGTTTTGCCAGTTCTAATGGGAGGGATGCCTTCAGTGTGGTTCAAACGGTCTTTGATCTTTCTGATAGTCTCATGTCCCTGCGCTCTTGTAATATCGATTCCACTCAGTTTCTATCTTGGAATTGGCATCTCTGCCAGACAGGGTATTATATTCAAGGGCAGTGAATTTCTGGATACACTTCGTAAGGTAAAGACTATCGTGTTTGATAAAACCGGCACACTTAGCACGGGTAATCTTCGTGTCACCAAAGTAGAAGCCCTGGGTGATATTGAAGAACTCAAGCGTAGCATGTATCTGGCTGAATCTACTTCAAATCACCCCTTTGCCAAAGCGATCAAGAATGCCATGGATTATCCCTTTGACAGCAGCAGGGTTAATGCTTTTGCCGAGTACCCTGGCAAAGGGATTCTCATACAATACGATGAAGATCGTCTGATCGTTGGAAGCGCTGCCTTTCTAAAGCAGCACGGTTTTGTGAACATCCTCGATACAGGCATGGACAGCAGTGTCCACGTAGCCAGGAATGATATCTACCTGGGCTGCGCTTGTTTCAGTGATGAAATCAGAAGTGGTTTCAACGAGGTAATCAAAAGACTACGACAAACCGGACTAAAGCACTTTGCCATGCTGTCCGGAGATAGGAAGGCCAAGGCTGAGCAAGTGGCAACACTACTTGAATTAGACAGCTACAAAGCAGAACTCCTTCCCGAGGACAAGCTTTCACATCTGAGCGAGATAATGAACACACAGCCTGGACTCGTGGCATATTGTGGTGATGGACTCAACGACGCACCAGTGCTGGCAAAAGCTGATATAGGTATTGCCATGGGAACTATCGGGGCGGAAGCATCCATCGAAACTGCTGATGTAGTACTGCTAAATGACCGTCCTGAACAACTTCTTACTGCTTTCAAGCTCTCACAAGCTACTGCACGCATCGTATGGCAAAACATTATCCTGGCATTAGGAATCAAGGTACTGGTAATGATCCTGGGCGTTAGCGGGATCAGTGGGCTCTGGGAAGCCATCATTGCAGACGTTGGAGTTACTCTACTGGTTGTGTTCAACAGCCTGCGCTTGATGAAGATAAAAAGCAGCGCTTGACAAGATAATCCCCGCAGCAAAGTTTGCTGCACTTGATTTGATCATATGGAGTTAAAATGAAAATCACATTACCTGATGGAACTATAAAAGAATACTCAGGAGCAGTTAGTGCTCTTAAAATAGCTGAAGATATCAGCCCCAGACTGGCAGATGCAGCATTAACCGCAGAAATAAACGGTGTTCTCAAAGACCTAAATACAGTGATAGATGCTGACAGTCACGTCCTCTTCCACACCTTCAAGACTGAAGCCGGGAAAGACCTTTACTGGCACAGCACTGCACATCTCATGGCTCAAGCTGTGAAACAGCTCTTTCCAGACGTCCTGGTCACCATAGGCCCATCCATTGAGCAGGGTTTCTACTATGATTTTGATCGTGATGCACCCTTCACTGATGAAGAACTGAGCATGATTGAAAACCGCATGAAGGAACTTATAGCCCAGGATCTCCCCTATTCCCGCCGCGAACTCAGCAAGCAGGAAGCCATTGATCTCTTTGGTGGCATGGGCGAAAAGTACAAACTTGAAATACTATCCGAAATCCCTGATGGCGAGACCATCAGTTCATACACTCAGGGTGATTTCATTGATCTCTGCCGGGGGCCGCACATTCCTTCCACTGGAAAGATCAAGGCGGTAAAGCTCCTGAAGAGCTCTGGCGCTTATTGGCGGGGTGATGAGAAAAACAAGATGCTGAAACGCATCTATGGCATCAGTTTCCCTTCCAATAAAGAGCTGAATGAATACCTGCAATTCCTCGAGGAAGCAGCCAAGCGTGATCACCGCAAACTAGGCAAGGATCTCGATCTTTTCTCTATCAGTGACGAAGTAGGTGCCGGACTGGTGCTTTGGCATCCCAATGGTGCTATGATCCGTCACTTGATCGAAGCATTCTGGAAAGATGAACACCTGAAGAACGGTTACAAGCTCATCTATACACCCCACGTGGGACGCAGCAACCTTTGGGAAACCAGCGGACACCTTGGCTTTTACAAAGAAAACATGTATTCCAAGATGGATGTGGAAGGACAGGACTACTACATCAAACCCATGAACTGCCCCTTCCATCTCAGCATCTACAATGCCAATCACCATAGCTACCGTGAACTGCCCATCCGTCTGGCAGAACTTGGCACTGTGTACCGCTTTGAACGTTCCGGCGTATTGCATGGACTGATGCGAGTGCGGGGCTTTACTCAGGACGATGCCCACATCATCTGCACTCCAGAGCAAGTCGATGGCGAAGTGGAGAAGCTGATCGTCTTTTCTTTGAATATGCTGCGTCATTTCGGCTTTCAGGAGTTCCTGATCTATCTTTCCACAAAGCCTGATGCCGCTGTGGGTCGTGATGAAGACTGGGAAATGGCAACTGAGAGCCTTAGAGCCTCACTCACAAAGCTGAACCTTCCCTTCAGCGTGGATGAAGGTGGCGGAGCTTTCTATGGACCCAAGATCGATATCAAGATCAAAGACGCCATTGGCAGAGCCTGGCAATGCACTACCATCCAGTTTGATTTCAATCTGTCTGAACGCTTCAATATGCAATACATCGGAGCAGATAATGCTCCACACCGTCCGTACATGATCCATCGTGCCATTCTGGGCTCGGTAGAACGTTTCTTTGCCACTCTTTTGGAGTATCATGGTGGAAACCTTCCCCTCTGGCTATGCCCCACTCAAATGATGATCTTACCAATCACCGACGCCCAGATCGATTATGCCAAGTCTTTGCAGGATAAACTCCAATTGCTGGGCATTCGCTGCGAGATCGATGTTCGCAGCGAAAAGATCGGATACAAGATCCGCGAAGCCGAACTGAAGAAGATCCCTTACATGTGCATCATTGGCAAGAAAGAAGCAGAAGAGGGCAATCTCACTCTCCGCCGTCATACCAAAGGTGATCTTGGCATGATGAGCTTTGATCAGGCGGTAAAGACAATCCGTCAGGAACTATGAACATCCCGGAACTAATCTACCAGGAACTGAATCTTGAGGCAGATGCCCTTCGCTCTGTAGCAGAACGGCTGGATAAGCAGCAAGTGCAGAAGGCCTTTGACCTCTTATCAGAATGCAAGGGTAGAGTGGTCTTGACCGGCATCGGTAAAGCAGGGATCATTGCCCGCAAAATTTCAGCAACCTTGGCCAGCACTGGTACCAGTTCGATCTTTTTGCATGCTGCGGAAGGCATTCATGGCGATCTGGGAATGCTCTCCAAAGACGATGTGGTGTTAGCTGTATCCTATAGCGGAACTACTGCAGAGATCCTGGCGATCATCCCATTTATCAAGTTCATAGGCGTGCCTATGATCAGCATTACTGGCAATCTTTCTTCACCATTGGCAGAAGCCTCAGATGCCGTCCTGGATGCTGCTGTAGATCCCAATAGCGAAGCGCTTGGCATGATCCCCACTTCCAGTACCACCGTAGCTTTAGCCTTTGGGGATGCCTTGGCGATCGCACTGCTGAAATCAAAGAACTTTTCTCTCAGTGATTTTGCAAAGTTCCACCCGGGTGGATCGATCGGCAAGAAGCTACTCCTCAAAGTGCAGGATCTGATGCATCAGGGCGATGATTTACCTCGTGTGCAGCAGGATACCCCCATGATGAACGCCATCCTGGAAATGACCACTAAGAAGCTGGGCTGCACCATAGTGGAAGCACCATCCGGATTTTTGAGCGGGATTATCACAGATGGCGATCTGCGCCGTGCCTTACAAAACTTTGGGGGTGATATCATCCATCAGAGTGCCAGCGCATGCATGACTGCCAACCCCAAATCCTGCCATCCTGAAGACCTTGCCGTGAGTGCGTTGAACCTGATGGAAAAGCACTCCATCACCATGCTACCGGTCGTGGATAGCCAGGGATGCCCCGTGGGTTTGCTGCACATGCACGATCTGATCAAGGCTGGCGTGGTCTAAGATCATTCAATCCTAATCTATCTAACATACTAACAACGGATGCACTCGTGTTGAGTGTGTTTCTCTTTGCAACTCACTTGTGCTGTAATCACTTATCATATACAATCACGCCATTATTGCGCTCTCATAGCGGACTTCATCCGTATTGAGTCCGTATTGATAGCGTAATGCAATTCAGGAACAAGTATCATATCTATGCTCATAGGTGATTTGAACATGAAAGATCAGGAGTGCTGCACTATACATTATTAAGTCCTTCATGCCATATTGCAAGATTTATCTTGACATCATATTAACATTATTAAACCTGACCTTAATTATATCAAGGTCGTGATTATGAATCTTTCAAACTGCCCCGTCTGTCACAAAGAACTCACCATTAGGGAGTACCATTGCAGCAGTTGCGAGATCTCCTTCAAGGGAGATTTTGCCAAGTCCTGGCTGGAAGGATTTACCGCTTCACAGCTCGAGTTTATAAAGCTTTTCCTGCTCGTTCAGGGTAATCTGAAAGAGCTACAAAAGCAATTGGGGATATCCTATCCAACCGTTAAGAATCGTCTGGCTGAAATAATCCGGGTCATCACCAAAGATAAAACGTCAAAACATGATTTCACGGACATCCTGTCCGATCTCGAGGAGGGATTCGTGGGGGTAGAAGAAGCCCTGGCAATGATAAAACAAAGGAGAGAACAATGAAACAGTATGGTATTAAAAAAGAATGGGCCATCGTTGGCCTGGAAAAGGTAGAGATCAACAATCAGCTTGCATCCATGTCTATTGAGCCATCAGACAGCGCTGCGGTAAAACTGGAAGGTAACATCTTCTGTGATGAACCACATGAGGATTTCAACTGGGAAGACTACGTATCGGGAGATTTCAGTGATGGAAAACTGACCATCGAACTCGATGAAATCGAAGCCATGGATCGTTCCGGGATGAAAGCATCACAGCTCAAACTCTATATCCCCAAAGGAGTTTTCATCGAATATGAAACCTATATCCTCCCGCTGGGCTTGCATGGACTGCACAACAACGTGAAAGTAATCTCGGAAAATGCTCCGATCTCAGTTAACAACTGCGAAGGTGATAAGCATATTGAAAGCGAGAATGGTCCGGTGCGCATCCATAACTCCAAAGGCAGCATCTATGCCAGGCTGGAGAATGGCCCGCTATCCGCAGAAGCTATCTCTGGTGAAGGGATTCACGTAGAAAGTGAGAATGGCCCCATCAAACTGAGGCTCTCAAACTTCAAGAATGTAGATCTGGCGACCGAGAATGGCCCTATCTATTATGAAACTCAACCGGTGGAAGGTGGAGAGTTCAAATTCAGGACTGAAAATGGCATCGTGCATCTGGTATTGCCTCTTAGCTTCAGTTTCTCATTGAAAGCTGAATCGGAAATTGGCAGAGTAAAATCCAAGCTTGATTTTCCGGTAAGCGTGGAAGATGGAGTCTTCAGAATCGAAAACCTCTATGACGATGATGCTCCCACCACGATCGAGATCCAAACTGAAAACGGCATGATCAAGCTTAGCAGTGATGGCCATATCAATCTGGATTTCATCAAAGCCAAGCTGAATCAGATCAAGGCTGACCTCTTGAATGCCAACACCAGTGAAGAACAGGATCAGGTGACAGAACTCCTCAATAAAGTGGTAGAATACCTCAATCGGGCTGTGAAATCCATCAATGAGGAAAAGATCCGCAACAAGGTCAACGAGACCATTGAAAAACTCAAAGAAATGACCCAGAACATAGACTTTGAAACTACCCGAACCGTTGTTGTGGACAAGGTGGATGATATCGGCAGTCAAATCTTTGATGGCATCAAGGAAGGACTCAAAGATGTGAAGAGTGCCTTTGATGGACTCAAGTATGAGCACATGCATGGTGATTCCTTGAAGGATTATATCCATAAAGTACTGGAATCCCCACTCATCAAACCCTATCTGGGTGCTGAACTGAAGAAGAAAGAAAAGGATACTATCGCCGAAGCCAGCCGGCTGAAAATCCTCTCTATGCTTGAAGATGGTAAGATTACTTCAGAGGAGGCAGAACGCTTGCTTAAGGCCATCAGTAAAGAATAAACCTTGACACTAGCCCCATTACAAAAAATGTGACCGCATTACGGTCGGGATGTAGCGCAGTCCGGTTAGCGCGCTCGGTTCGGGACCGAGAAGTCGGAGGTTCGAATCCTCTCATCCCGACCAGGTCTTTGAATTGCAGAATGTCAAGGTGTAGATCACATGAACAGTATCAATCGTTATTGATAAATAACCAATCAACTCACTGAATCAACCGATATTAACAAGATGAAAGTACAAAAAACAGGCTTTATTTACTATCTCAAGCTCCTTTATCCCTTCGTGAAAAAGGACCGGGGATTGCTGTTTTTTGGTTTGATAGCCATGTTGGTGACCTCTGCCCTACGCCTTGTAGATCCTCTGATTCTGGCACTCATCGTGGACAAGAGCATTCCCAATAAGGACATGAGTGAAATGATGCAATACGGCATCATGTTCGTAGCAGTGGTTTTGATCTCTGGCTTGTTGTCTTATCTACAGATCGTATTGCTCAGCCGCTTGGGCATCAAAGTAATCACGAAGTTCAAGGCTGACGTATTCAGGCACCTGCTCAAGCTCCCTATTCCATGGTTTAATAAGCAACCAGTGGGAGAGCTTATTGCCCGGGTTGAGAGCGATAGTGAACGAGTGAAGGTACTCTTTAGTGAGCTTTCAATCACGATTATCGGCAACATCCTGTTCTTCTTCGGTGTCTTTACAGTGCTGTTCATCAGGGATTGGAAGACCACGGTGTACGTCCTTCCACCCATCATTGTGTGTATTGTAGCGTATTCTTTTATCTTCAAGTACATCTCAAAGTTCTTTCGCCAGATCAGAGAACGCTATGCTGTGATCACAGCCAAGATCACAGATTACGTGCATGGCATGCAGATGATCCAGGCATTGAATCAACAAAAACGCATAATTGATGACATGGAAGACGCTTCTATAACCAAGCGTAACCTGGAAACCCGTACTTCATTCATAGAGTATGGTACGCAGAGCATCTTCATGTTCATCTTCAATGTGGTCTTCGTGATCATTATCCTGATGCTTACTGCTCCCAAGATCATCGCTGGAATCATCAGCTTAGGCACCTTGATAGTTTTTATACAATACATTTATAAGATGATATGGCCACTTATGCATCTCAGTGAAAACGTAATGCAAATGCAGCGTAGCTTTGTTTCACTGAAGCGTATCCTGGAGCTTACAGAGCTGGAAACAGAGGATGAAACCTACTCTGGCAATATAATGCCAGTCTTTGAACACGACATACGCTTTGAGAATGTATGGTTTGCCTACAATGATGAAGAGTGGGTTCTTCGGGATGTATCATTCACTATCCCTAAGGGTCATCGAGTCGCCATGGTTGGTGCTTCAGGAAGTGGCAAGACCACATGTGTCAGTTTGATCTGTGGATTCTACCACGTGCAGAAGGGACGGATCCTGATTGATGGTGTATCTATTGACGAGTTGGACTTCCGTGCCTGGCGTAGAAAGGTAGGATTGATCCTTCAAGATGTGATCCTATTCCCGGGACCCATCCTGGAAAACATCCGGGTCTATAATGACAGCATCAGTGAATCTCAAGTAAGAGAAGCTGTATCAATTGTGCAACTGGACGACTTTATCAGGGAACTGCCTGATGGTCTGGACAGTGAACTGGCTGAACGCGGCCAAAACGTCTCCCAGGGCGAGAAGCAATTGATCTCTTTTGCCAGAGCATTGGCCTTTGAGGCTGATGTAATCATCATGGATGAAGCCACGGCATCGATTGACCCTCAGACTGAAGCTAAGATCCAACGTACCATGAACCGCATCCTGAGTGGTAAGACTGCTGTGATAGTAGCCCACAGGCTTACTTCTGTACTCGATGCAGACGAGATCCTATACTTCAGTGCAGGACAGATCACTGCCAGAGGGAATCACAGTACCCTCTTGCAGATTAGTCCAGAATACAGGAAACTAGTTGAGTTGCAACTTGTTGGAGCACAAAGTGAATAATCATCTTGCCTGGATAGTACATAAGTGGAAGACCCAGAAGTGGTTCCTGGTCTTGATGTTCTTTTTTACTCTGGGATCATCAGCAGTATCCATTGCATATCCATATATCTTCAAAGAGATGATCGACCTCCTGCGCGACATCCTCTCCGATCCCAGCAAATACCCGAATCCTGTGCAAGACGTAAACCGTGTGATCATGCTCTTTCTTGCCATCGGAGTTGCACAACTAGTCACAGGCTTCTATCCTGCCATCAGGGGTTGGGTGAACATACGTTTTGAGCATATCCTGCGGATGACCTACTTCAAACATATCACCACAAAGGACTATACATTCTACCAAAAATTCCGTACCGGCGATATCGTCACCCGTCTAACAGACGATCTGAGTGACTTTCCCAAGATCTCATGGTTCCTTTGCAGTGGTATCTTCCGGGCTGTGAATTCCTTTTCCATGATCGTTTTTTCACTGATCGTCATGTTCAGCATCAATTACCAACTCACCTTCCTGTCCATTGCTCCTCTACCCCTCATGATGGCTGTATTCTACTTCACGTCTGACAAGCTCTATAAGAATTTCGAACGCAACCAGCAAGCCATCAGCAATATCAACAATCAGCTTGAAATGAGCTTCTCAGGAATTCGCATTGTGAAATCCTACGTGAGCGAAGAGAAATACAACCGGTTCTTTGATACTGCCCTGGCACATCGCTTCAAGACAGAGATGAGCGTCGTGAAACTGAATGCCATCCTGAGCTTGATCTATCAATACATCGATTATTTCGCCCAGATTGGAGTGATCCTTTTTGGCGGTTACATGGCCGTAAAAGGCATCATTTCCGTGGGCACATTCTTCCTTTTCTACACATATTTATCCATGATGATCTATCCTCTGTTGGATTTACCGCAGCTCTTCGTATCCGGAAAGCAGGCCTATGTGAATATCGATCGCCTGGAAGAAATGCGTACATTCCATAGCTTTTACAAAAAGCCCGAGGAAGGCAGCATCGTAAGCGGATACAATAGCCTGAACTTCAATGAAGTATCCTTCCGTTATCCCGCCAAGCCAGAAATGGTTTTCAGCGATGTAACGTTTGAACTTCAAAAGCAAGAGAAAATGCTGATCCTGGGTGCTACTGGCGCGGGAAAATCCACTGTGACCAAGCTGATTCTGGGACTCATCCAACCTTCCCAGGGAACGATCCGTTACAATGGCATAGACATCAATGATATCAACATCGCCAGCCTTCGGGATGTAGTAGCATACGTGCCTCAGGAACCGGCTTTATTCAGCGGTACGATCCGTGAAAACATCATGCTCGCCAGGCCTGAAGCCAGTGATGCTGATTATAAAAGAGCCGTTGACACTGCCCAACTTCAGGGTGAGATAGCCCTCTTCCCGGATCATGACGAGACTAAGGTAGGCCAGCGGGGCTTGGAAGTATCGGGTGGACAGAAGCAGCGAATCACCATTGCCCGGGCTTTGATCAAGAAACCACGTCTGCTGATCCTTGACGATATCACTGCGTCACTAGATGCGGAAAATGAAGAAAAGCTCTGGAACGCCCTTCAGATAAACTACCCAGATACCTCAGCGATCGTGATTTCCCAGCGTTTATCGACCCTGCGCTACGTGGATACCGTGCTGTTTATCGACAAGGCTGGAAAGGCGCATAAGGGCACACACGATGAACTGGTCTTCAACAATCCTGAGTATCACGACTTCCTGCATGAGCATCTGAAGAAATAGCACATCGATACTGATAGAATTCCAGCAATAGCTACTCCGCATCAGGACTGATCACAATCTAGTGCTTTGTTCCTACACCTCTCCCACACAACCCAGGCACCGCGTGGGATGTGTTTGAATAGATCACGGAATGGGGACATGATGTAAGGAAGGTTCATGCTTCGTTTGAATGGGAGACTTACTGGTTCCAATTACGCTATCAATGCGCACCCATTACGCATCCGATCCGTATTGAGTCCGTAATGTTAGCGTAATGGGATCAGGAGCGAAAGAGGAGCTTGTTACTTTCTGAGAATGATCAATAGTAGTACGATGAAGATGCATTCAGGGAGTCTGGCATTGGCCTCTTCCCCCTGCTCAGATACAAGCGTATGAGAGAATTCTTCTCCACTTTGCTGCCCGGTGATGGGCTCATTCTCATAACTGTATCGACTGGATCGGAATCGCTGTAAAGAGAATCTACCACGGCACTGCGTAAAGACGAATTCCTCAGCGATATCAAAGCTTCCTGAAACTGACTTCCAATCAGAGAGGGAACTGAAACCATCTTGGATCCTTTGCTCACGATCAAATACACGGTTCCATCCTGTTTGATCTTGTCACCCGGTTTGGGATGCTGCTCGAGAACCTGGTCTATGCGTTCGGTCTCTGAATAGAGCGAGTCTTTCACCACTACGTGCAGCTTCTCTTCATTCATTATGCGCTTTGCCTGTGCCAGCCCCAAGCCCGTTACATCCGGGGTTTCTATGGTTTGAGGTCTTCCCAGAACGATGGGAAAGATGATCTGGCTAAAAATGAAAGCCGTTACAAATATAATTCCAAACCCGATTCCTGCAATATAGCCTAATTTCTTCCAGGTAGCGTTGTCCATCTGATCCTCTACTTGATTCTTTGCAGCTTGGCTGCGAATGCCCCATCCATGTGATGCTTGAAGGGGATTGTCTTGAGAAAACCCTGATCCGTGTATTCGGCAGGGATAAACTGTGATGCTTCCACAAGCTTGAACTTGGGATTGCGGGATAAAAACCTGGCGATCTGCGCTTCGTTTTCATCCCTATTCATGGTACAGGTCGAATAAACAAGAAATCCGTCCAACTTCACGAAATTGGCGGCATACTCCAGCGCTTTTTCCTGGAGCTTGATGAGTTCAGGAATCTCATTGTGCTTCTGCCAACGCAGATCAGCTTTGCGGGAAAATACTCCCCATCCACTGCATGGTGCATCCACCAGCACGCGATTGAAGGCTGGAGCCACCGGCCCATATTTGAAGGCATCGGTCACCACAAGCTGGATGTTCGTGAGCTGCAAACGGTCTGCAGCCTGTTTCAGGAGCTTCATCTTGTTTGGAATCTTGTCAACAGCCACGACCTCGCCTGTATTATCCAACCGCTCGGCAATGTATGTACACTTGCCTCCTGGCGCTGCGAAGAGATCCAGAATAGAATCTTCCTTCTGGGGATCCATGAGCTCTACCACCAAAGCTGCTGATGTGTCCTGCACGGAGAAATATCCTTCGGAAAAGGCAACTTCATTCAGGACTTCACTGCTTTGATTTGTGTGAAACATCATTCTACTGGCAAGGCTGGGAGTGATCTCGATTCCGCGTCTGCTGAAATAGTTCTGTAGCTTGTCTGGATTTGTGGCTGTGGAATTCACTCTGATGTGCAGTTCGGGATTTTCATTGAAATATAGAGCCATATACTCTGTATCTTCCTCACCCCAGAGCTCAATCCATGTTCTGATCAGTGATTCTGGATAGGAGTGTTCAAAGGCAATACGTTGCACAGGATCCTCAGGGTATTTCACATCAGGCTCGCGAAGATAGCTGCGTAACACAGCATTGACAAAATCCGCAATCTGAGGAGAGAAAAGCTCTTTGGCAAGGCTTACAGTCTCATTTACCGCTGCATGCTCCGGGATGGAATCCAGGCAGCGCAATTGATACAAGCCCAGATACAACAGGATCTTGATCTTGATATCGGTGTTCTTGTATTTATCTGCATCAGTATGCAAGCTGATGATGTATTCAAGATTCTGCCTCATTTTCACCACGCCTTTCACGGTTGTGTAAAAAAGGCGGATGTCATCGCCGGCCTGTTTCAGTTTTTTAGCTCTTTGTTGGAGCATGGTATCAGAGAATTCACCGTTTTTCAGGACTTTCAGAATAGTGGAGTATGCTTCAGAGCGGAAGTTCACTTGTTTCTCTGATATAGGCGTTTAATAGTTTCTTTGATCAGTTGCTCAGCAGGCAAGGTCAATTCATCGTCTGTGAGTAGTTTCAGTTCCTTCTGGATCATGGCATTGTTGAATCCGAGGGCAATGAGGGCATTCTCTACTTCAGAGGTTACGCCTTCGGTGCTATCAACCGCTATGTCCATGTAGTCCATAAGCTTATGGATGCTATCCCGCAGTTCCACTATCAGGCGTTGAGCGCTCTTCTTACCGATGCCTGGAACCCTGGTGAGCAGCCCTTCTTCCCCACTCCTGATGCTCTTTACGAAAGCACTGATGCTGAGGGTGGAAAGTATCGATATGGCTATCTTGGGACCAATCCCGCTGATCTTGGTAAGAGTGTTGAAAAGCTCTCGTTCTGCTTGTGTAGCAAAGCCATAGATGCGGATGTCATCCTGAGAGATATGCAGGGTGGTAAAGAGCATGCACTCGGTGCCAGGCTTGGGAAGGTTCTCAAATGTGGAAATCGGGATGCGCAGCTCCCAGCCCAGTCCCATGGTCTCCAAAGTGGCGACTACGGGGCTCTTATGAGACAATATGCCTTTAATATAATCAATCATGTTTGTTCCATTTGATGCGGTTGAAATGACAGGTAGCAATGGCAAGGGCATCATAAGCATCGTCTCTGTGGTCTTTGGCACTGAGATTGTAGAGCTGATGAATCATATAGCGCACTTGGGTTTTTGTGGCATTGCCATTGCCCACAACGGCTTTCTTTACTTCTCTGGGAGAGTATTCAACGATGGGGATACCGAAATTGTTCAGTGCCAGTAGGATCACTCCCCGGGCATGGCCTAAAGTGAAGATGCTCTTCACGTGCTTCTGGAAGAACATACTCTCCACAGCGGCATATTCAGGTTTGTATTCCTCCAGCATGAGGCTCATCTTCTTATAGAGCATGGAGAGCCTTGTGGGGAGCAAAACTTCGCGGGTCACGTCTATTACGTCGCAACCCGCGGCAATTACTTTTCGTCCCTCGATCTGAAGTAAACCATAACCGCAGTAGCGGCTACCAGGATCGATACCCACAATCATCATGGGTGGATCAATCGCGCGTAAGCGCTTCCATTACCTCATCAGAGAATTCGAAATTGGCATACACTTTCTGTACGTCGTCCAGGTCTTCCAACATATCGATCAGCTTCATCAGCTTTGCGGCTACATCGTCAGCATTGACTGTATTCTTTGGCACCCTGGTAAGCTCGGCATTGAGAACAGGAAAGCCTGCTTTCTCCATGTTTGCCAATACGGTATGGAACTCAGTAGGTGATGTGTACACGTCGAAGTATTCTTCTCCGTTTTCCACATCTTCAGCACCTGCTTCCAGAGCAGACATCATGAATTCATCCTCATCAAGCCCAGCATTGGGGACATTGAAGAAACCCTTTTGGTCAAAGTTCCATGATACAGCGCCTGATTCAGCCAGGTTGCCACCGTACTTGGAGAAAGCATGACGCAGATCTGCCACAGTACGGTTTTTGTTATCAGTCATTACATCTACTACGATACCCACACCATTGTGACCATATCCTTCGTAGGTAATTTCTTCGTAGGCTGCACCTTCGATTTCACCTGTACCACGCTTGATGGCACGATCGACGTTATCCTTGGGCATATTGGCAGCTTTGGCAGCATTGATAGCAGTTCTAAGCCTGGGATTAGTTTCTGGATCACCTCCACCTGTCTTGGCAGAAAGGATGATCTCTTTTACTATCCTGGTATAGACTTTACCACGCTTTGCATCTGTGGCGGCTTTCTTGTGTTTAATCGTGCTCCACTTATTATGTCCGGACATACATACCTCTATTTATTGTGTGTCGTTATCTTGCCAGGCAGCGATTACCTTCTGTGCAATCTCCTCAGGGACTCTCTCATAATGCGAGAACTTCTGTGTAAATCTTCCTCTACCCTGTGTGAATGACTTCAAGGCAGGATAGTAAGCATACATCTCTGCTACAGGAAGCTGAGCAGTAAGATACTGTTTCTTACCACGTTGTTCCATACCCATGATGCGACCTCTGCGAGTGGAGATATCTCCCATCACGTCACCCATGTATTCACTAGGCACGATGATCACGATCTCATGAATGGGCTCCAGCAGGATAGGTTTGCATTTCTTGAAGCCTTCTTTCAATGCCATTGATGAAGCGATCTTGAACGCCATTTCTGAGCTATCAACATCATGATAGCTACCATAGTATACGTCCACAGAGACATCGACAACACGGTATCCTGCAATGATACCTTTTTCAAGAGTCTCGAGCAGGCCTTTCTCAATAGCTGGGACGAAGTTTGAAGGAATCACACCACCAACGATGGAATTGATGAATTGGAATCCTTCGCCTCTTTCAGTTGGTTTGATGCGGAAGTAAACTTCACCATACTGACCACGGCCACCTGATTGCTTTTTATGGCGATACTGGCTTTCTGCGGCTGCGGTGATAGTCTCTTTGTAGGGAATCCTTGGTTCTTTCAACAAGGCTTCAACTTTATAGCGGTTTTTCAGCTTCTTCAGAACAAGCTGGAGATGCTGCTCACCCATGCCGGAGAGCACATTCTCATGAGTCTCGATATTGAGCTCATAGCGAATGGTGGAGTCTTCAGCGATAACGCGTTGCAAGCTGCTGCCGATCTTATCTTCATCAGATTGATTTACGGCTTTGATCGCCTGCCAGGTGGTGGCTGTGGGAAGCTCGATGGGCTGCATGGCATACTTTGCTCCAGGGGCTACGATGCTATTCATCACTTTAGCATTTTTCAGCTTCACTAAAGCTCCGATCTCACCAGCTCTGATCTCATTGGTATCATTGCGGGTTTTACCCAGCATAAAATACATATTACCAGCTTTGTCTTTAGCTTCCTTTTCCGGGATATAGATTTCCGTACCCGTCTTGAGGTTGCCGGAATACACTCTCACATAGGCAAAATCACCCATATTAGGATCTGCATATAGCTTGAAGAGGTAGCCCAATAACTCGCCATTAGGAGCGGCATGGATGGTCTTGACATTGTCACCTTCCATTACACTGATTTCACTAATATCTTCTGGTGAGGGCAGATAATCGATCACACCCTGCAAGAACGCCATGACACCCACGCCGGTTCCGGCTGAGCACACAAAAGCAGGGCAGATTTCCCCGCTGGCGATTGCTTTCTTGAGGCCACTGATCAGTTTGTCTTGAGGAAGCTCCATATTCTCGAGGAACTCATTCAAGAGCTCTTCATCGGTCTCGGCCACAGCTTCCATGAGGTGCAATCTGGCATCTTCCACGGCTGATTCGAGATTGGCAGGAACTGGAACTTCACCAGACAGCTTGTAGGCTTTTTGCTTGATAATATCAATGACACCTTCGAAAGAGCCTTCCTTGCCAATGGGAATATGAATCTTTACAGGATTGATCCCGGCATTCTCATGAATTGCTTCGAGAGTCTTATCAAAATCTGCATGCTCGTTGTCCATCCGGTTTACCAAAACTACCTTGCAGGATTTCCAGTGCTCCAGTTGTTCCAGAGCAAGCTCGAGGCCTACTTCAAATCCACCAGCAGCATTTGCCACGATGACTGCACTTTCGACAGCAGGCAAAGCAACTATCGCATCACCGACAAAATCAGGATTACCGGGAGCGTCCAGGATATTTATCTTATGATCATTGTGATTCACAAATCCGATGGACAAGCCCAGGGACATCTTCTTGGCAATCTCTTCAGGATCAAAATCCATCACTGTATTGCCTTCATCAATTTTGCCCAAACGGTTCGTTGTATGGGTCAGGTGAAAAATCTGTTCGGCCAGAGTAGTCTTTCCAGAACCACTAGAACCCATCAGGATTAGATTACGTAACTTCTTCATTGAGTATTCTTTCATGGTCTTCCTCGTCTATGTTATCTCTTTATTAAGTATATGTTTAACACGTTGGTCAAGGTTTTTATTGATCCACCAGGTGTCAATGCTTTTATTTAGCTTGACATCAGTCCAATAGATTATCATAAAGGAACAAACAGATAAGGAGTATTCAAATGGAACAAGAACCACGCCATTTTAACTTCCGCGAGCCATCAGCACCCATTATGTCCGTTGGTAACTGGGTAGTGACCATGCTGCTCATGATGATACCATTAGTAAATATCATCATGCTAATAGTTTGGGCAACCGGTAGCATGGAAAATCCCAACCGTAAAAACTGGGCGATTGCCCAGCTCATCTTTATGGGAATAGCGATAGTATTATGGATCGTCATGTTCTCTTTCTTTGCTGGAGTTATGGGAAGTTTTTTGAGCCAATATGGGGGTTATTGATCCCAATTCTCCATTCCCATTTCTTTAGATAGCGTCAGTAAATGGCGCTATCTTTCTGTGCATCAAAAAGAAGTACTCATCCATGCTTTTGGTAATCCTTCCTGAATAGAACTACCGATAATCTACGCATCCATTACGCATTTGATCCGTAATGAGTGCGTATTGATAGCGTAATTCAATCAAGGAAGAAACAGGAATATCCCTTTCGTAAAACGACGCACTACAGAGTGAATTAGATCTTCAAAAAAGCCAGGATACTATCTCCACCCAGGAGGATCCAAATCACAGTAGCCAATGAGATAAAAGTGCCAAAGGCAAACTCAGTGGATTTGTTTCGGATGAAGATCATGAAGTAGAGAATTCCCAATAAGCAGGAAAATATCACTACAAACGGAATGCTGGTGAAGCCTACACAAGCGGCGATGCCGGTGAGCAGCCAGATATCCCCTCCGCCCAGGCCATCCACTTTGCGAGCCCAACGATACATATAGGCCAGAGCTAGTAAAAAGGCAAGGATCACTCCCGCTGTAATCACAGAATTCAGCAGCGTGATATCATTTTGAGGGTGGAGCGCAGAAAGGACTCCAATCCCAATGATCGGAATGGATAGTTTGTGAGGGATAATCTGATGAAAAGCGTCGATGAAGAAGATCGGGATCAGCATCAGGCACAAAATGGCATATTTGTAAAACAAGAAGTTCCACAAGCCATATTGGAGAAACAGCACGATCAAAATCACAGGCGTGATGATCTCTACCAGGAGATGATGCCAGTGAATCCGGGCTCCGCAATACTTGCATTTACCCCTTAGGACGATGTAGCTGAGGATGGGGACATTTAGATAGAAAGGGATGGCTTTCCCGCAATCTCCACAATGGGAGGCAGGAAACACAATGGATTCCTTACGAGGCAGGCGATAGATGATTACATTAAAAAAACTGCCCAGGGCAGCGCCCAAAGCAGCTAATATGATGCCGATTACCAGGTTCAAGATCTACTTCCCCCTACCTTTCATACCAGTTGCGATAGCGGTTTGCCAGGCCCTGCCGCATTTGAAACTCAATCTGAACGCTTTCTGAAGGACGGTATCTAAGGGAAAATTCCGGGATCACGCGGTTCTGATTGTCATCATTGAAGCTGAACTTGGTGTCAGTATTGATGGAACCATGATTGATGAAGTTCAAATCCAGATCGAGCTCAAGCTTAGGATTGAACTGGTATTTCAGATGATTTGTATATCTGGACATATAGTAGCCCAAGCCATTTGATGAAGCTCCGGCTTCAAAACCCATGGAATGGGACATCTTCAAACCCGGCACTGCATTTACCCTAAAAGGATTGAAGTCCGGCCTGAGAAAACTTATTTCAGCCATCAATGGCACGGCGATCAGCATGATCAGAGTCAAGATTATGACATTCTTCATCGGTATCCTCCTTTGAAGTGGTCTTAATGATAAGCTAACGTAGTTCCAGCCTTCGTCAAGCATAAAACTCATTCATTAATACACCCAGTCTTTCCATTCCCTGCTCAATTTGTTCCATGCTGGAATATGTGAAGTTCAGACGCAGGTTGTTGGTCTTTTCTTGCCGGCTGGGGTAAAACTTGCTGCCCGGAATAAAGGTGACCTTGTGTTCTTTGGCTTTATCAAAGAGCTGATCTGCATTCATATCTTCAGGAAGCCAGAGCCAGGTGAAAATCCCGCCCTGGGGTTTGGTGTACTGAATAAAGGGAGGCAGATATTTAGCCATGCTATCCAGCATCTTGTCCAGATAGGGTTTGTAATATGCGCAGATCCTTTCAATATGGGGTTCCATGTGTCCATCGCTCAGGAATCTGGCTGCGACACGTTGTGATACGCCATCGGGAGTAACATTCACTTTTTGTTGCCAGGAACACATCCGCTCGATCAGGGTACTATCTCCCTTGGCATAGGCCATGCGCATTCCAGGCCCCAGGATTTTTGAGAACGATACTACTTCAGTAACGAGATTGGTGGTATTATACTCAGTTCTGGCAATACTGTATAAAGTGGGTAGCTGCTCACCAGCGAACCTGAGTCTGGAATAGGGATTGTCTTCCAGCACGGGGATTTCCTTGGCAATGCAGTATTCCAGCAGAGCTTTGCGCCGTGCCAGGCTCATGGTAACGCCAGTGGGATTGTGAAAATCAGGAATTGTATAGATAAACTTAACCTTTCTGCCTGCTTTCTCGAGCTTTTCCACTGCGATCTGCAAGCCGTTCATATTGATGCCTTCACGATCCAGAGGAACACCGATTACTTCGGCTTCGATAGCTTCAAAAGCTACCAGGCTGCCCAGAAAAGTAGGAGCTTCGCAGATGATGACATCACCGGGATTGATCAACGCTCGGGTATAATAGTATATGGCATTGGTAGCCCCAGTGGTGATCAGCATGTCATCAGGGCTGAGATCGTAGCCTTCCCATTTCATGAGTTCAGCTTTCAAGGATCCATCACCCTCGCTGGCTCCATATTGGAGCACCTGATTACCTTCGGACTGAATCACTTCTGAATAAAGCCCGGAAAGGATCTCACGCGGGAACGTGGCAGGAGCAGGAAAGCCTCCTGCAAAGGAGATCAGATCGGGGATATTACGGGTGGAAGCTACCAGTTCGCGGATCATGGATGACTTCATGGCAGCGGTCACCTTGGAGAGTATATTTTTATACATTCATCCTCACGTAAAAGCTTATGGATATATACGGTAGATCATTCTGGGGAATGGAATGGTTTCCCGGATATGGTGGATGCCACTCATCCAGGTTACCAGCCTTTCCAAGCCAATTCCAAAGCCACTATGGGGCACGGAGCCATATTTTCTCAAGTCTAAAAACCACTGGTACTGCTCCAGAGGCATGTTTTCTTCTTTCATGCGTCCCAGCAGGAGATCGTGATCATCTTCACGCTGACTGCCACCAATGATCTCACCAAAGCCTTCCGGGGCAATCAGATCACTGCCCAGGACAAGATTATCGTTTTCAGGATCACGTTTCATATAAAAGGCTTTAATCTCTTTAGGCCACTTCTCGATGAATACTGGTACATGGGAATCCTCAGTGAGCATAACTTCTTCCTGAGCACCAAAATCACTGCCATGAGAGATCTGACTGCCCTTTGAGCGGAGCAGTTCAATGGCTTCGTAGTGTGTCATTCTCTTGAAAGGAGCATCGGCTGCGATCAGAGCTTCCTTGTTTCTTTCCAGAACATCAAGCTCTTTCTCGCATTGAGATAGGACAGTGCGTATCACATGACGAATCAAGCCTTCCTGAATAGCCATGTTTTCGTCGTGTTCCACATAGGCAGCTTCGGCATCCATCATCCAGAATTCGGTGAGGTGCTTACGGGTTTTGGAGCGCTCAGCACGGAAGACTGGCCCAAAATCATACACACGACCCAGGCTCATGATGCCAGTCTCCAGGTATAGCTGCCCGGATTGGGATAAATAGGCTTTTCCTTCATCAAAGTAATCAAGCTCAAACAAGGTGGTAGTGCCTTCACAGGCATTGGGAGTAAGGATTGGTGAATCAAAGCGGACAAAGCCATTGGTATTTAGGTATTCGCATATTGCGTAATAAACAGTATGGCGAATTTTGAGCACAGCCCATTGCTTGGAAGATCTGATCCATAGGTGGCGGTTTGAGAGCAGGAAGTCCGGTCCATGTTCCTTCTTGCTGATAGGGTATTCTTCAGCTATCTGCACTATCTGGATTCCTGTCACAGAAAGCTCAAATTGATTCTCCAGCTTCTGGTGAGGTTTTGGAATCCCTGTGATGATCACTGAAGACTCTAGTGTGAGCTTTTTGGCTTCTTCAAATGCTTCCTCGCCAAGATCAGGCTTGAAAGCTACGGCCTGAACTTCTGATGTGCCATCTCTAAAGATGATGAAAAGCAGCTTGCCACTGTGCCGGATATTGCGTACCCAGCCTTTGACCTTCACTTCCTGTCCTACATATTGGGCTATGTCTTTTACAAAAATGTCCTGCATGTTCTATACCTTCAGTTTGTTCTTTCTTACTTGTTCGTCAATGATGGAGATGATCTGCATGGCAATCTCCAGTGCTCTGGTTCCTGCAACGCCATCAACTACGGGTGTTTTGTCATCTTTGATGCAGCCAATCCAGGATTCGAGCTCCATACTCAGTGCATCTTTAGTGCTTTGGGAGCAATCGTATTCTTGCATATCCACCAGTTTATCAGGCTTGATGTCCCCCTTCCCCATCATAATCTGAGGCAAATACAGCATGATCTTGGGGCTCTTCTTGACTATCCTCACCTGCTTGGTTTGAAAGTCCAGAGTGATGTAACTGTCTTTCTGGAAGAATCTGATCTTGCGTTCCTGTTTCAAGGATATCCTCGAGGAAGTCACATTGGCTATAGCTCCATTCTCAAATTCTATCCTGGCATTAGCGATATCGATGCTCTTGGTGATGATGGCAATCCCGCTGGCATGGATCTGAGCTACGGGACTATTAACAAAGCTGAGAATGAGATCTATGTCATGGATCATCAAATCCAATACTACCGGCACATCAGTTCCACGATGATGGAAGGTTGATATGCGGGTGGATTCAATGAACATGGGGTTCTTGATCTCATTCTCAACTTTGAGGATTACTGGGTTGAATCTTTCTATATGCCCTACCTGAAGCTTCAGGTTTCTGGCCTGAGCAAGCTGCACAAGCTCATGCGCTTGATCCAGTTCACTGGTGATAGGTTTCTCCAGAAACACGTGCTTCCCAGCCATCAGGGCAGGCTTGGCAAGGTCGTAATGAGCAGTGGTTGTGGCAGCAATATCTACAGCATCACAGGCTGCAAGAAGCTCCTCGTAGGTATTGAATCTTCTTACTCCAAGGGTACTGGCGATTTCACCAGCCCGGTCTTGATTCTGATCATACAATCCTACCAGTTCAGCCTTTTCCATTTCCTTGAACTTCCGGGCATGATGCTGCCCCAGATGTCCAACTCCCACTACTCCAACCTTAATCATCTTGTGTCCGATACCTTGAGCTTTGCAGATACTTTCTCGAGCATGTCTATGGTCATGGTCTTGAGATCATACTCGTGTTTCCATCCCCATTCCTGACGGGCAGCTGAATCGTCCATGCTATTGGGCCAGCTATTGGCAATCGCTTGCTTGATGGGATCGATATTGTATTCAAGACGGAATTCAGGCATATGCTCACGAATGGCAGCAGCTATCATTTCAGGATCAAAGCTCATGGAAGTCACATTGAAGCAATTGCGATGCACAAGCTTCGCAGGATCAGCTTCCATCAGTTCCACTGCACTGCGCAGGGCATCCGGCATATACATCATATCCAGGAAAGTACCAGCTGACAGGTTACAGGTATATGATTTCTTCTTGATGGCTTCATAATAGATTTCCACTGCATAATCAGTAGTTCCGCCACCGGGAAGAGTCACATTGGAAATGATTCCAGGATATCTCAAACCACGGGCATCGACGCCATACTTCAGGTAATAATAGTCACCCAAGAGCTCTGCAGCTACCTTGGAGATACCATAGATAGTAGTAGGTCGCATCAGTGTATCCTGAGGAGTATGGTCAGGAGGAGTAGTAGGTCCAAAAGCCCCAATTGAGGATGGCATAAACACAGCGCCTTTGATCTCTTTCATTACTTCAAAGCAATTGAAAGTAGTATCCATATTGATCTTCCAGGACATCTGGGGATTGGCTTCTCCCTTGGCTGAAAGAACAGCCACCAGGTTGAAGATTGTATCTATGCTGTGTTTTTTGACGATGTCATTCAAAGCAACGCCCTGAGTAGCATCGATCTTTTCTGAAGGGCCACCTTCTACCAGTTCCAGTGGTAGCGGAGTATAATTATAGGTAGCGACAACGTTGTTGTCACCATAGATCTTTCTCAGATAGGGAACCAATTCAGAACCGATCTGACCTGCTGCGCCGATTACCAGTATTTTTTTCATGTGGTTTGTGCTCCTTTGTAGATTATATTCTCAAACTTCTTCCTCAAAATTGGGCTGCCCTTCTTTGTCAATGGTTTATCCAAAGATCAAAGCGGCAGTGAAACTCTCTTTGCTGTTTTGGCTGATCTGTAGATGGCTTGAATGATCTCCACAGACTTCCGTCCATCTCTGCCATCTGTGGAAGGGACAGCTTTCCCTAAGAGGACATCTACGACATTACGATAGTAAGGATTGTGGCCAAAACCATAAACATTGGGGGGTTGGTAGTTTGCATCCAAAGCGATACGATCGTCGTCATCGTAATCTTCAAATTCCCATTTCTCGATCTTATTCACAGCCACACCACCTACTTTTACAGTTCCTTTTTCACCTATAATCGTGATCGAACCTTCAAAGTTCTTGGGATAGGTAAGCATAGTCACATTGATGGAGGCAATCAAGCCATTGCGGAAATGCAGAATGGCACTACCAGTATCCTCAGCCTCGATCTTGCGTGCCATCGTAGCAGTATAAGCCATTACACTATCCACATTGCCCAGCAGCCAGTATATGGCATCCACGTAGTGGCTGGCCTGATTCATATAGGCACCACCATCGAATTCCCATGTCCCACGCCATTTTTCTGCATCATAGTAGGCTTGAGGTCTTTGCCAGAAGACATTGGCCTGAGCCATATATATGCGTCCAAAGCGATCTTTATCTATGGCGCGCTTGAGCAGCTGCATCGTGCTATTGAGGCGATTCTGTTTAACCACAAAGAGCTTTACCTTGTTTTCATCGCATGCTTTGATCAATTGATCGGCAGCTTCAATGCTGATCGCCATTGGTTTCTCGGTGAGCACATTGATCTTGTGATTGGCCACATCTATGCCCATGGCAGGATGCATACCGCTGGGAGTGCAAATGGATACAATGTCCAAGGCTTCCTTTCCCAGCATCTCATTATAATCAGTATAAACGCCTTTTATGCCATACTCCTGCGAGACAGCCATAGCTTTTTCTGGAATGATATCGCAGACAGCGACAAACTCCGCTTCTGGTATCTGGGATACTGCATCCAGATGGTTCTTGGAAATACGTCCACAACCTATTAATCCAAGTTTGACTTTTTTCATTGCAATTCTCCTGGTCTATGTATCAAGTTGTTAATTCTTTCAGTCATTAGCTCCGTTACCGCTGAGGTAGAAAACCTGGCCAGCACGTGAGCTTTGCCGGCTTTGCCTATTTGCAGCCTTGTATCCTGATCTTGCAGTAGCTGAGTGATACGATTTACAAAGCCCAGATTGTCATCAGCCACCATGAGTTCCACTTCGTCATGAACATCGAGGCTGCGGGCTACATTACCGGTGGTGACTACAGGCAGACCACAAGCCATAGCTTCGAGGGCTTTGTTCTGAATCCCAGCACTGTAATACATGGGCGCTACAAAGATGTCACACTTCAGCAGTTCTGCATACAAGTCCTGTACAAAGCCGATCACATGCGTGTGGTTTACATTATCAAGCGCCATTACCTCAGGATTGGGCTCTGCCCCAGCAATGATAAACTGAAGCTGGGGAAATCTCTTGATCAGCACGGGCATGATCTTCAGCGTTACATTTTGGACAGCCGTAACATTGTGAGCCACACTCATATTTCCTGTAAAGATTATCTTCCATTCAAGCTCCGAGCTTGGCTCTGCTTCAGCGATTCTTACCTGATTCGGTATGATTACAGAGCGGGCATGCTTTTCCAAGCCCATCACCTGCATATCGATCGGAGAAATGAGCCAATTCTCCCCAAACCGATTGGCTACGAGCTGCTCATAGCTCTGTGTTCTTTTTGCCTCTTTGGCGAAGAATAGCCGGGACAATAGTTTTCTATGACTCAAGCTGCGAAAATACTCCAATGAAATGCAATCTGTATAATCCAGAATCGTTCTACTGGCCTCAAAATACCCTGCATAAGGAACCATCCTGATCAGATGTGTGTAGACAAGATCAAAACCCCGTTCTTTAGTAAAGCGCTTCAAGAGACCATGCAACACCGGATTGTGATAATACGCCACCTGGAAAGGTGTGTGCTTGAAGATATTAAGACCGAGATTAAACAATGCTCGCAGCTTACTATGAGCTATGAAATGTGCATCCGGGAACTCTTTAGCAAGAGTCTCCATGTATGCTCTATCTTTCTTCGGATCGACCAGACAAACCAGACATACGTCTCCCAAGGTAGCTAAAAACCTCAGAATAAACAGCGTGCGCACTTTATCACCGCGATCTGGCGGATAGGGAATTCTGGAGCTTAGAAAGAGTATTTTCAATTCGAATCCTTAAAATCTGTTCATGGTAAGGATGCTAGATTCTGAGATTTTGCATCCTAAAATCCGTATCGCATCTTTTATAGAGGGCTCGCTCTGTCAAGCATTTCCTCACTCTAAACCTTATCGATTGTGATTATAAGGAGGTATCGAGAGTATCTTATGCAGATTCAGAGATTATGTAGAACAACTTCTTGATCCAATTACGCTATCATTACGCACCCAATACGGATCACATGCGCAATGACTGCGTATTGATTCGGTAATTGTTACTGGGATGTGGAACCGGATGACTTAAATGATTTAGGATCGGGTTAGGACAGCAGGCTTCTATAGATACCCAGATAGGTCTTCAATTCACTATCCCAATTCAGTTTTGTGCTCACCAGTTCCTGCCCCCTCTTCCCCATTGCCTCAAGTTCGTAAGGATTATCCAGCAGTATAGAAAGCTTGGCAGATATGGCTGGGACGTCTGAGGGATCGACAAATTCTCCACATTGAGAATCTGACAAAAGCTGCACATTCGCAGGCAAATCTGAAACCAGGATGGGCAATCCGGCAGCCATGTATTCAAACATCTTGGTAGATAGTGAATAGAGGTGGTTGGGGCTACGATCGAATAGAACCACTCCGAGGGCACAACTCCTGAAGATTGACCGGGCTTGATCCCGATTTGCATAGCCGTATTCTTTTACTTTTGCCCAACCCGGCATGGCAGCCAATTCCTCACGGTAGGATTCGGGTTCATAGCCTCCCGCCAGATGAAGTACACAGTCAAGGGATTCGATAGCCCGGACTATCTGGCTCAGCCCCCGTTCTCTGGTAATGCTGCCCAAATAGCAGATATTGCGTGATTGATAACGCTCTTGATCGGAATGCAATAGGGACCATTCACTGAGCTTGGGATAATTGTGCACGATGGGAAGTTTACGAGGTAAAAAACTCTCCGCAATGTGAGGCGTGGCTGCTATAGCGGCATCAAAGAACATAAGGCTGGCTCTCTCGAAAAGCCTGAACCCGTGGGAGATAATGAAGCGTTTCCAGGGGCTTAGATACTCCTTGTGAGAAAACATCTCAGGATAGTTTTCGTGGATATCATACACTACTTTGGCACGGGTGAGGATTTTTAACAGTATTGCTGTCGGGATCATCTCCGGATCATGAATCTGATAGGCATCTGCTGGAATCGTAAGTGCTTTGATCATCACTCTCAGGCTGGATAGGAAGAAACGCTTGATTCTGCTCTTGGTAGTTCCAGTATCGTGGATTTTCACACCCAGTAGCTGCTCATTGCCCTTGCCATCAGCAACGACCAGATGAACCCTGTATCCCGCCTCTGCCAATCCGACACATTGTTTGTAAAACACTCTCACATCGCTGCGGATATGTACTGTGCTGAGGTGGCAGATAGATTTGGGTCTATCATGCAGGATTTGGTCGTAGATATCTACGGTTGATTTTACCACTTCACCCAGCGAATATTGCGCCTCGGCATATTGCCTGATCTGGATAGGATCGTAGGTAGCCCAGTTGTCGATGAGTTGGGAGATTCCCTGCGCCAGTGCATGGGCATCCCGGGGTGGGACGAGGATCCCGCAATGGTCATTCAGGATTGCTTCTGAACCGCCATTTATGGTAGCAACCACTGGTAATCCAGAGGCCAGGGCTTCTACCACCACTATGCCAAAACTCTCAATGAAGCTGGGGTGAACTAAAAAATCATGCTGGTTCAAGAGTGTTGCTATCTCTGTCGGAATCTGCTCTCCATGAAAGGTCACGTAATCCGATATACTCATGCGTTGAGCAATGGACTCCAGGTCTTTCCGGTATGCTCCATCACCAACTATACCAAGATGTAGATCATAACCCTGGTTACGCAAGGATTTCATGGCTTCCAGGAGGATATGAACTCCCTTGTGCTCTACCAAATAGCCAATATAGATCATGCTGCGGGGAGTATCGGCCTTGGGTGTGATGCTGAATCTATCCATCTCCACGCCATTAGGGATCACGGTCAGGTTCTGTAAATCAGGATCACGCTCTGCTATGATGTTTCTTGTACGTTCAGACACACAAATGACTTTGGATGAATCGCGATATGCCTGCATCATCTGGCTGGAAAGTTTTGCTGTGTTCAAATACTCATCTAGTGCAGCCTGATGTTCTGTGATCAGATAAGGGAGCTTCAGAAACCTGGCGAGTTTACGGCAGGCGATTCCATCCGGAGAGGAAAAATTGGCATGTAACAGATCAATGCCTTGAGTGGCTTTGATCCATATAAGCAGTGGCAAAATAAAGAGGAATTCAAGCTGAGGTATAAGGCTGCGAAATAGGTTTTTGGGTAAAAGGACAAACCGGGGATGAAAGACTGTAATGATCCTTGAGCCGGTAGTAACACGCCTTTTGAAGGGAACATTTGCAGCGTCAGGCTTTCTGCGCTGTCTCAATCCAAAGGGTACTGGCGCTATTACGGTTACCGTTATTTCGGCTGGATAGTTGCAGATGTTTTTCAGGATAAAATTACCCTTCATGGGCTCAATTGGATTGGGGAATATGCTGTTGATAAATACTACGCGCATTTTATCTACCATTCAGGACTTTTTGCTTCATAGTGATGATCATGCTCCACATATCCTTGATATCGCCCTTTCTGACGATCAGATCATATACCGACTGCTCTTTGTGGGTGGTAAAGTACCATACCATCAAAGACCCAAACCATAGGACATAGATCAATGAGGATGAAGCTGCCGCTCCATAGTAACCATATTTGGGAATAAGCACCAGGCTTAAGAGTGCTTTGATGCCAGCAGATATGGCAGGAGCGATGATCGTAAACACGGGAAATCCCTTGCTCCAGAGGAAAGTATTGAAGAGGGAGCCCAAGGTAAGACCAAATATCGCCGGAATCAGGTATAGAAATGCGTAGTAAGCTCCATGGTAATCAGCTCCGTACATGAAACGGATTACAAATGAGCCCAGAACCGCCATGCCTGTGATGCAGATTGTATTGAATACTATCATCACCAGGAAGATCTTACGCAGGATGGATAGAGACGCTGTATCATCATTCATTGCAGCAAACTTATTGAGAAGCACAACGCCGATCATATTGCTGGTCACATTGATCACATCGATGAAATTGATCGCAAGTGTGTACACGCCTAGTTTTGCGAAGTCACTCAGTTGTTTCAGGATCAGGATATCTACCCGGGTCATTAGTATTGCCATGTACTCGGATAGAAATGCTTTAAACCCCAACATATAGGAGCGTTTGATCACTGGAGGATCCCAGATGAAGCGGAATTTGATCTGTTTACACAACCGGAAGTGGAAGATCAGGCTTACCATAGCCAATACACATACATTTAACAGGTACGAGCCTTGTACCCTGAATCCATGGGGAAACAACCAGAATGCTGGAAGAATCAATACCGCAAAGGCTACCGTAGGAATAAATAGCAATAAAGAGTAATCCCGGATATTGTTTATGCCTATCGAGATTACTTTCAGCCTGCTATAGATTTGGAATAGAGATATATAGAATCCCAAAGCCAGTAGTACGATAGGATCGTACTGGTAGCCTTGATTTCCCAGCAGTGCATTCCCAAAGAAATAAAACACTGATAGGGATAGAAGCAAGCTTACGCCAAAGAAAACCAGCGAAAAGCTATACAGACTGGAAGGATTTGCTTTCTCGCGTTGCAGGCTGTACATCAGTGATTTTGATACACCAAAGTCAAGCAGAAGCCAGACTACAGAGTTTATCGTGAATAAATACACATACTGACCCCGGAGTTCAGGTCCCAGAAACCTCGCCAGATACCAGTTTGCAATGAACGATGCAGCCATAGTAATGGCCTGGCTGCTGGTCGTATAGGCTATGTTCTTCTTTAGGTTTATCTCGCTCATTGTAGGATCACTATCTGCGTAAGAGATTTCTGCACAGTGCCAGGCTAACCAGGATCATTCCAACTATCTGCCACATACTTAGTACTTCATGCAGAAACAAGTATGCCAATAGCACTGCCAGGACAGGCTTCAGGAAGAAATAGATCGATGCTCTTGCAGCACCAAGCACTTTCATTCCCTCAAAGTAGAGCAGATATGCTATTCCAGTTACGCCAATCCCTAGATAAGCCAGGATAGCAATGTTCCTGGGGATTGGCTGAAAGAGCATGGATTTACCAATAATGAGGTTTATCAGGGTAAGGGCAAGACCTCCGATGATAAACGCTGCTGCATTGGTAACAAGGTTCCCGTAGGTAGCGACTGATCTCTTCGTGAGTACCGTATATACTCCAAAACCCATCGCAGCCAATACAGCAAACAGTATTGATAAAGGCAGGTTGCGGTATAGGTTGCTCGACATATCCTGCTCATGGAAGATAATCAAGCTAAGGCCAATAAGGCCTATAACCAGACTGATCACGTGAATAAAAGGCAGCTTTTCCTTGATCAGAAAGCTGGCAAATAGGCTTACAAACAGGGGATTCATACTGATGATGAGGGCTGCCAGGCTGGCTTTGCCGTAGTATATGGCCAATTGTAAAAGCAGCATACTGCACACGACGTTTAGTATTCCTAATCCGCCTAGCTGCAGTATGCTGCTGAATGTTATGTTTATGCTACCACGTTTGTACTGCCTGAGAGCAAAAGGAATCAATACCAGGCCCCCGATCAGGAAGCGCCATGCTGTGATCGCAAAGGGGTTGATTCCCTCTCCAATCAGTTTCCCGGCAAGCTCGATCGTTGACCATAAGCATATCGTCAGCAGACAGTATATGTGGTTGGTTAGTTTCAAATTACTTCATTAAGACCATTTTCTTGGTGGAGCTATAACTACCGGACTTGAGACGGAAGTAATACACTCCGCTGGGAACGGCTCTGCCATTGTCGTCGGTGCCATTCCATTGTACATTATTGAGTCCTTTTGCTGCACTATCCATGCTGAAGCTCTTCACAGTCTGACCCTTTTGGTTATAGATGGTCACTTGAGCTGGAGCAGCTTTATCCATGCTGAATTGGATAGTAGTATTGGGATTGAAGGGATTGGGATAGTTGCCAATCAGTTGTACATTCACAGGTACCTGGACTGGATCCTCGTTTGATACAGGTGGATTGAAGTCTGAAAGGGCTCTGGGAGTAATCTGTGCAGTAGACTGGTATTGGGCAATGATGCCTTTGAGATTGAAAGTACCAGCATGCATTGGAGTTCCAATGTAGTCCACATCATAGAAAGTAGTGCGGAATGTGAAAGTTCCCGTAGCATCTGACAGGAAATAATTAACCGCAGGATTGGTGGCATAGTTCCCGGTGGGAGCATCGAAATGTACATTATTGATACGTACCAGGCGGGATTGATAGGCAGCTATATTGGCATTGATCTCTGCTATTGTTACAATAGGAGTGAAGACATTATTGCCAGTGGAGACGGCTGGTCCAGGATTTGCCACAGGGATGAACTGCATGGTTTCAAAGTACATATTCAGCTTACCAGTGAGACCTGCAATTGCATCACCAACATTGTAACTAGTGGTAATCACACCACCGACGTCATCAATCAGCATTCCTGCACCTGCATCCTGGATGTACTTCTGATTACGGTTGTTCTGCTTGAAGGTCAGAACCACTGAATTAGGAAGATAATACACAGTAGTATTGTCAGCAGCTTGTTGCCTGAGTTGCTGCAAGTTACTGATCACTACAGGATATACATAAGCAGCAGTGGCAATAGCTGAGGGTTCATAACCATCTGCCCAGCCTCTGGCTTTGATTGTAGTGTCTCCGGTTACAGGAATTGGAGTGGAATAAATTGGTGAACTGGAAGTCGGTTCAGTACCATTTGTGGTGTAACGGATGGTTGCGCCAGCAGTGGTAGTGGAAATAGCCACAGCTATATCCTGAGTGTAGACACCAGCAGGAGGATTGAAGGTTGGAGTAGCGACAAACTGCATACCTGAGCCATAAGCTGTCCAGGTAATGTTGTCAATAGTCAATTGACGGTTTACATCTCCACCGGTAAGATGTCTGATCTCCATGGTGAAATCGCCATTGACGTTTACACCATTGACTTCAAACACGTGAACTGTAGGATCTGCTCCAGTAGTACCACCGAAGGTTTGAGAATCGGCAATCCAGTTGTTATTGATATACAAAGCAACTTGACGGTCTCCAGCACTGGTATAGGCTTTACGCATCTGAACGGAGAAATTGCCAATACCATTTGGGATGGGGCCGGATACAATACGGCTGGGCACAGCAGATCTTCTAAGGATCATGCCAGCACCATCGATGGAGTTGTCGTTCGCACCAGCTACAGCACCGGTTACGTGATAGTAGTTCCAGGTGATGTTATTATTGCCGACAAAGGAGCCATCAACATAAGCAGTACCAGTGTAGTCGAAATTGTTGAAATTCTCAAGTCCTTGAGCCCATACAGCAGTAAGACCTGCCAGCAGGCAAACTGCCAGAATAATCAGCTTTTTCATAATTTCCTCCATGAAATTACAGTTTCTTTCTCTTTTTAGTTTTCATTAGCTAAACTAACACTTATATCATCGTTCTATCCCAGCAAGCTGAGAGCAGCAAACATGAATGAACCTGCCAGGAGAATGCTATCCGTCCTGTCGAGTATCCCTCCATGTCCTGGGATCAGATTTGAACTATCTTTTACACCACTATATCTTTTTAGCATGGACTCAACCAAATCCCCCATCTGCCCAAACATCCCTGCGGCTAGGGCGATAAGAATCAGATGCTCCATGGCTAAAGCTTTAAACTCGCATACATATAGAATAATCACTATCACCCATGGTGCCAGTATTCCGGCAATAAAGCCTTCCCGGCTTTTTCTGGGGCTAATCGGCGTGATATTCCTTTTGATGCCGAACTTCATGCCAATTAAGTAGGCAATTGTATCCACTATCCAGATCATTAGAATTAAGGCAAGTAAAATTTTCTCATCCGAATAGTCTAATCCAACTTTTACGATCAGAGCAGGAAAAACCCCGGTGTACAAAAGGCCAAAAAACGCTATAAAGGATGTGGGAACGCTCTTCTCAAGATCCCAACGCAGAAGACTCTCGACAAGGATTACCAGAATCCCGACCCATATCACTGCAAGTTCTTTTCCTGGTAGCCAGAGCATGGCGAGATACAAAAGAGGATAGTATAGTGCCCAATACACTGGCAAGGACTGATGCTTCTGTTTCATCATCTGAATGTACTCCAGACCACCTAGTATACTGACTAATAAAAACATCAGGAGTAAGGGAATTCCACCCATCCATAAAGCTACCAATAGGACAGGTATAAACACTATAGAGACTAGAATCCGTTTGGTCAGTTCACTCATATTCTATACTCTACTGCTTTATGATGGCATCTATTGAGGTGTTTTTGTGCTTTACTTTCTGAGTCTTGCCCAAACCTCCAAAGCGACGATCCCGGCGCTGGAACTCAAGCAATGCCTTGGCAAACTCGATTTTATCAAAATCAGGCCATAATGTATCTGTGATATAAATCTCAGAATACGCTGATTGCCACAAGAGGAAATTCGAAAGCCTGTATTCACCACTGGTACGGATGATCAGATCAGGATCCGGCTGACCTGTAGTCCACAACGCATCTGATATTGCTTCAGCGCTGATTTGTTCCAGGGCTGTTGCCCCTTTCTCCCGGGCAAGCTTCTGAATGGCTTCCACGATTTCCTGACGTCCCCCATAATTGAAAGCGATGTTTACGATCATCCCATCATTCGTATGAGTCTGCGCTGCTATCTCATATAGTTCTGCAAGATATGCAGGATCAAGTCTTTCTTTGGAGCCGACAAATTGCACATAGATATTATGCTGATTAAGCTCGGGAATCTCTTCGATCAATCTTTCCTTCAGCATTCTCAGCAAACCCTTCACTTCGTCCTCGGGACGGTTCCAGTTTTCTGTGGAAAAAGCATAGAAAGTCATATAGTCAATCTTGAGTTCCACACCCAATTCCACCACTTGCCGCACAGCCTTACCGCCTTCGATATGGCCTTTGAGCCGTGGCATAAACCGCTTTTTTGCCCATCTGCCATTGCCATCCATGATGATCCCGATGTGACGGGGCAATCTGGACAAATCCAATTGCTTGACAAGGTCTTTATAGCTCTTGATCCTAGCCATTGATCCTCGCAGCAGCAATATACTTCAACCAGGCATAGATAAATCCATCCAAATCCCCATCCATGACCCTGTCAACCTGGCCACACTCGTGGTTTGTGCGATGATCTTTGACCATCTGATAAGGTTGAAACACATAGGAGCGAATTTGATTTCCCCAGCCTATCTCAGTTTTACTGCTCTCCAAACTCTTCTTTTCCTTATCCCTCTGCTCTTCATAATATTGATATAGTCTGCTTTTCAGAATGGTCATGGCTTTCTCACGATTTTGAATCTGGGAACGCTCATTCTGGCAACTAACCACAATATTGGTAGGGAGATGAGTGATCCTGACAGCACTGTCCGTAGTATTCACATGCTGTCCCCCAGCGCCACTGGCACGATATGTATCGATTTTGAGGTCTTTGGGATCGATATCGATCTCGATGTCATCATCAAATTCCGGATATACAAACACCGACGCAAAGGAGGTCTGCCGCTTGCCCTGGGCGTTGAAAGGGCTGATCCGCACCAGGCGGTGCACCCCAATTTCACTTTTCAGGAGCCCATAAGCCATGTTTCCAGACACTTCCACGCTTACACTTTTGATCCCAGCTTCTTCGCCAGGCAGGATATCGATAATTTTAAATGAATACTTGTTGTTATCCGCCCAGCGGTTGTACATTCTCAATAGCATCTGAGCCCAGTCCTGGGCTTCAGTTCCGCCTGCTCCGGCATGGATGGTGAAAAGTGCATCGTTATGATCATATTTATCGTTCAGATAGCATTCGATTTCCGCTTTCTCGACAAAGCTTCGGATCTCGGGTAACATGCTTACAGCTTCATTGAACAAGTGCTCGCTGAAGTCTTCATCAAGCAGCAGCAAATATGTTTCCAGATCCTCTTTGGTGGTTTCCAAACGCTGAATGTGATTGAGTTCATCGCGGATTTGGGAGAGCTTTTTACTGATCTTTTTGGCTTGATTCTGATCATTCCAAAAAGCAGGATCATTCATTTGTGCTTGAAGGGTTTGAGCCTCTTCACTCAGGGCATCAAAGTCAAAGTAACCTCCGAATCTCAGAGATCTGTCCGGTGATTTCCAGCACTTCCTTTTTTAAGTCTATGTATTCCATGTTATTCCTTCAATTACTTTATCAAGCCAATTTCAGCTATTACCTGAAAATGTCAAGTCCAAATCGCTATCCATATCTATAGCAGTACAATCGTAGCATTCCTGAGTCCGCTCCTGATTGAATTACGCTATCATTACGCTATCAATACGGATGGGATGCGTAATGATACCGTATTCATGGCGTAATCGGATTCAGAAAGAGCAGTGATCCACACAGCGCACAAATTCTTCCTAGCCATGATGAATATTGTGCCATAAAGTAGTACTTTTTCAATGATTGGAATAGGCTTTGCAATTGATTTATCAAAAGAAATTAGCAGCTTAAGGAAGTGAACATGACCAAAGGCATTTACACTGCTTGCTTTATGCTTGTGCTGGTCTCAATATTATGTGCCGGCACGACAATGACCTACGAGCTTGGTACTCCGATTATCGAACAGAATTCAGAGTGTTCTATAGTAAAATTGGATGCAACTCAGACTTGGGGCAATCCCGGTGATCCAGAATTACCCTGGTTTGGCATCAAGCTGCTGCTTCCAGTGGGCACTGAAGCTACCGAAATCACTATCAAACGCAGCAATCCAACTACATATAAACTTAGTAAACCCATTCAGCCCTTGCAGCGGCAATACCCGCTATCACGTCAGATACTGGAACCTGCCTCGGCACCAAATCCTGAGATCTACAATACCGATCGTGCCTTCCCTGCAACGATTTATAATGGTCTGCGGACAGAGTTTCTCTGTGGACACCCCATTGCATTTACGGCGGTATCACCTTTTGAATACAATCCGGTTCAAAATAGCCTTGTATTCTACAGGTCAATCAGTATAGATGTAACATCTGCTGGCTCTTCCCGGGCACTCGAAGCTGCTCAGCTTCTCAAGCGTGATCAGTTCATCGTGCAAAGGCTGCAAAAGAGCGTAGATAACCATCAGAACATTCCTTTGTATACCAGTCAACGGACTGTAGGATATGAATATCTGATGATCATTGATGGCGCAAAAGCTGCGAATTGGCAACCCTTGGCAGATTATTACCAATCCCGGGGCATCAGTGTATTGCTGAAACCAGTGGCAGATATCATCGCGTCCTCCACCGGAAATGACACTCAAGCCAAGATTCGCAATTTTATCATTGGTTTTTATGCCAGCAACCCCTTACGATATGTTCTCCTGGGTGGCGATACAGATGTCATCCCACACCGGGGTTTTTATGTGAATCTAGGTACTGGCAGTGAATCCGATGCAGACATACCTGCCGATATGTATTACTCCTGCCTGGATGGTAACTGGAATTATGACAACGATAATTACTGGGGAGAAATGCCGGAAGCTGATCTGGCACCAGAAATCGCCATTGGCAGAATCTGCTACAATGATGACACTGAGATTGCCAATCAAATCAATAAAATCACAAGCTATCAGATCACCCCTTTCTCAACAGAGTTAAAAACTGCGCTCTTTGTAGGCGAATGGCTCTGGGAAGGGCCTACCTGGGGTGGAGATTATATGGACGAGATGATCGGTGGCTCTTCCTCGCATGGATACACCACTGTAGGTGTTCCCACTTCCTGGGATATCAGTACATTGTATGATAGAACCTATGGTGCAGAAGAATCCTGGGGACCCACACAGATCAGACCTCTACTCAGTCAGGGGGCAAATCTTGTCAATCATCTGGGACACTCCAATACTACCTACAACATGCGCCTTTCCAACAATCAGGTGACTTCAACTTCTATTACTAACAATGGCTCGAGTCATAATTATTCCATCTACTTCTCGCAAGGATGCTATGCGGGCTCGTTTGATAACCGTAATACGTCGGCTGGTTCATATACAACCGACTCAATCGCAGAAAAGTTCACTTCAATCTCCACTGCTGCTGCGGGCATGATCGCCCATTCACGCTATGGATGGGGTACTCAAGGCTCTACCAATGGCGCATCACAATATTTTCACCGTCAGTATATCGATGCCATCTTCGGAGAAGGTATCCACGAACTCGGTTACACTTTGGTTGATTCAAAGATTGATAATATCCCATATATTACAAATGCTCCCGTGATGCATTGGGTTTCATACGAGACAAATCTACTGGGAGACCCTGCCATGAACATCTATACTGATGTTCCGCAGTTTATCACAGCTGATCTTCCCGGTTCCTGGTTGGTAGGTCTCACACAGTATAACATTCTTACTAATGCTCCCAACGCTACTGTAAAACTCAAGCAGAACAATGAATTGATTTATGAAGGGATCACAAATGCCACTGGAGTATTATTGATAAGCCTCACAGAGAGCTTGATGCCTGGGACATTTCAATTGTTTATTACTGCCCCAAATCATTATCCCTATGAGACTACTATCAACGTGATCGCCAGTGAGATGCCATACATCATCTGCCAGAATTATACCTATGATGATGCTGATGGCCTGTATCACGTGAATGAGGTGATAAACATCAGTCTTGTAGCTAAGAACGTGGGAATGGTGAATCAAGGTTCTGCAGGAACCATATCCCTGAGCAGCCCTTCGCCAAACATCCAGGTGCTCACTGGCTCGGTCTCTTTCAATGCTGTCACTGCCTTGGATAGCTTGTATCTGGCAAATGCCTTCCAGATCAGGATCGTGGGAAGTTTTGTCGACCATACATCCGCTAATCTGGTATTCACGGCAGCTTATGATACATACAGCACTCAAAGCTTTACCCGCATAAACCTTGTGGCACCAATCCTGGATATGGTGGCTTATCATGTCACAGGCCCCAATCCAACCACTCCTCATATCATGCCTTCAGATCAGGCACAGGTTAGTATAGTGCTGAGAAATGTAGGTTCTGGAACAGCATTCTTGCCCATGCTCTACCTCTTCCCAGATTCACCATATCTGAGTATTTCTGCCTATGAAGCAGAATTGCACCCTTTAGCTCCTCAAGAGACCTGGCACAACCCGGGAGTATTTACCGTTACTGTGTCCGAAGCAGCAGAACTTGGTAGCGTTCATACCATTGGATATACAATATCAGCAGAGAATGGCCCTTCTTTGGAAGGCAGTTTCCAGATCTATATAGGAATGATGAATTACACTTTTGAACCTGATCTGCAGAACTGGACTACTGCTCAATTGAACAATCAATTCACAAATCAATGGCATCGTTCCAATCAACGCAACTACACTTCAGGTGGTGGATATTCCATGAAGTTTGGTTCTTCCAGCACAGGGCAATATGCTGCCAGTGCCTTTGGTGCATTGATCAGCCCTGAAATGCAGGTCACTCCAAGTGATAAACTGCGCTTCTATCACTATATGAATGCAGAAAACCATGAATCAAACCCTGCCTATGCATGGGATGGCGGCATGGTTCAGATGTCCCTTAACGGTGGTGCCTGGACTCAAATCACTCCAGTAGGAGGGTATCCTCATCGGATTTATAATAATCCTGCTTCTCCCTTCCCCAGTAATACCTATGTATACTCAGGAAGCTTTGATTGGACAGAAGCTGTGTTTGAACTGGGCAATGTGTCTGGTTCAGCCCGGTTTAGATTCGTATTTGGCAGTGATGGTTTCGTGGGTGGAGAGGGATGGTACATTGATGACGTGCGCTTGGAAGATATGCCTAGTTCAGGAGAAGACCTCCTTGCTACACCATTAAGCTTTGATTTGGCTCAGAATTATCCCAATCCCTTCAATCCTGTCACTACCATCACATTCTCTCTCCCAAGAGAGCAAGCGGTAGAATTGGTGATCTTCAATACCAAAGGACAGAAGATACGAGATCTGGCTCATGGAGATTACCCTACAGGACAATCATCGGTTACTTGGGATGGCAAGGACAACCAAGGTTTATCCGTAGCCAGTGGCATGTATTTCTACCGCCTCACTGGAGAGAACAAGGTCCAAACCCGCAAGATGCTTTTGATGAAATGAAACAATATCTGGTACTTACTGGGGCTGGCATAAGTGCTGAATCGGGAATCAAGACATTCCGGGATAGCGGTGGCTTGTGGGAAAACCACAAGGTTGAAGACGTAGCCAGTCCCAAGGGTTTCAGTGCCAATCCAGAACTTGTCTGGGATTTCTACAAACAACGCTACCAACAAAGCCTCACTGTAGAACCAAACCCAGCCCACTACGCGCTTGCGGAAATGGAGAAACTACTCGGGAAGCACTTCAATTTGATCACCCAAAACGTAGATGGCTTGCATCAAAGAGCAGGCAACACACGCTGTTGGGAGATGCATGGTAGATTGAATTCTTGCCTCTGCACAGGATGCCGCAGTAGATTCTCCATGACTGATATTGACCTGAATCAGAGCTTACCATCATGCCCGAAATGCGGGAGTCTCCTCAGGCCTGACATCGTATGGTTTGGAGAAATACCTTACTATCTGTATGAGATCGAAGAACTGCTAAAAACCTGTGATGTCTTAATAGTGGTAGGAACAAGTGGAGTTGTGTATCCTGCAGCAGGATTTGTGATCACAGCCAAGATGTTTGGAGCAAGGACTATAGCAGTGAATCTGGAGCATCCTGACAACCGTAGTTTTATCGACGAGTTCTATCAAGGAAAGAGTGGAGAACTCCTTCCCGGGCTCATAAACCAATTGATAGGTGGAGAACATGGACACTGACATCTATTTTGGCATGGACTTTCTGGTTGACAACGAAGAGAAGCAACTACTTAGCCTGCGAGAAGGTGAGTTACGCGAAGTTGCCGTTCTGTTTGCAGATATCAAAGGCTTTACCAATATCTCAAATCTCTTTGCCCCAGAAGTGATCCATGGCAAGATGGATGAAATCATGAAGATCTTCACCCGCTGCATCAATTTCTACGGCGGTTTCGTTGATAAGTACATGGGTGATGGGGTCATGGCTCTCTTTGGGGCTAAGAAAGCAACCGAGCATGATACAGAACGTTGTGTCCTGGCCGCCATCAAGATGCAGGAACAGCTCCGGCTCTACAATAACTTGCTGGTGCGCGAGCCCGGATTCGAAACCGTAACCCTGGGCTTACGCATAGGCATCAATACCGGGCTGGTAAGTGTAGGTAAAGTAGGCCAATCCCGAGAAGGTGATTTTACCGTATATGGTCCTCAGGTAAACCTGGCCAGCAGGATGGAAAGCAATGCCCCAGTAAATCGGATCATGATGCCGAAAGCCACCAGAGACATGGTTAGCCACATCTTTGATTTTGAGCCGCAAGGGCTGGTAAGTGTAAAGGGCATGGATGAACCAATCGATTGCTGGCTGGTGATAGGACAGAAGACTGAACCAGCCATAACGTACCAATCCACTTTCATTGGTCGTGAAACCGAACTTGAGACATTGCAACAGATAACCCAAAGAGCTGCATCAGGCCTGCAGGTAGTCGGGATTAAAGGCGATGCAGGGATCGGTAAAAGTCGCTTGATCCTCGAATATTGTAATTCCTTACCAAACTCTGTTGTTCTACAAGGCATCTGTTCCAGCATCAGTCCCAGTCCCTTCAATCTTTTCACAAAAATCCTTGAAACATACTTTCAGATCAGTCACAATAGCCAGCCTGTCCAAAAGAAACAACAGCTTGAAAATGCCATCAAACAATTAGCCTCCGAGAGCAACAATCCCGATGCTGTGCTAGACACTCTACCTCTGATGGGATTACTGATGGAGATCCGGTATGAAGATTCCCGATTGAGGCTGAAGGGACAAGACCTACTGGATCACCTGATGAAAGCCCTTGACGTAGTATTATCCTGCATAATAGCCAGAATGCAGAATACTAACGATTTATTAATCATTATAGCTGATGATCTTCATGTCATTGATGAATCCTCATCCCATCTCCTGAAACATCTGATCGGCAAGCTTGAAACCCTTTATGTTATGCTGATCTGCATGTATAGGCTTGATCATCACATCCCTGAATATATAGTTTCCCATTATGCTTTCCAGGAAATGGAGATTCGTGCGCTCTCAAACGATCAGATAAACACACTCTTGAGATATTACACTCAGGATCTGAACATCAAGGAGGGCACACTCAAGCAAGTCTCTGCCCTTTCGGCAGGAAACCCATTTTTCCTTGAGGAATGGTGCAACTACATTTCTCATCTCCCCCAAACGGGTGAGCATGAATATCCTGTGCCCGGGAATCTCCATGCTTTGATTTTGTCCAGACTTGATAATCTTCCCACGAGCCTGCGTTTGCTATTGCATAAAGCTTCTGTGATCGGGAATGAATTCTTCGTGGATATCTTGCGTGAGGTAGAATCCAGACTGCAAGACCCTGTAGATGTAGATACCACCTTGATTGATCTGGAAAACCACTCCCTGATCATGAAAATGCTGGGCTTTGATTTCTCTACATACTTTTTCAAACACATGACCACTAGAGAAGTAGCGTATCAAACTCTGCTACAGCAAAATCGCAAGCTTCTGCACCAACTCACTGCTGAGACCATCGAGTTTCTCTTTGGGGACAGGCTTGGGGATTTTGTGCATGCTCTGGCGGATCATTATCTAAAAGCTGAAATGCCAGATAAGGCTCTCCCCTATCTGGAAAAAGCCTTCGCTCATGCCATGATGGCTTTCGACAATGCGTCTGCCCTGAAGTATGCTGCCAGGCTTCTGGAGGTAATCCCACCTGAGGATACAAAGCAGCGGGCGAAGATCCTGATTCAAGCAGCCGATATCAATCAACTGATCGGTAATCAGGAAACTGCATACGAAAACATCCAGGCTGCGGCTGAATTGATTGATGATACCTCCATTCAATTCTGCGAGATTCACAGGTTCTTAGGAGTTGCTGCTTTCTATCAAGGCGATATGACCCAGGCTCTGGATTCCTTCCAGGCTGGTTATGACCTTGCTATACAAAATGATGACAAGTATCACATCTGCGTGGCATGCAATAACCTTGGAATCTGGTACCAGCATCAGAAGGATTTCGATACTGCCCTGAGCCATCACAATCACAGCCTTGATTTTGCTAAAGAGCTTAATGATCCCAAGCGACAAGCCAAGACTTTATCCAATCTGGGGCTCGTGTATATGGAACAGGATGACTTCGATCAAGCTGAGCAGGCTTTTTCTCAAAGTCTGGATTTAGCCGTCCAGAACCGCTTGATGCGGGACGAATCCATTGCTCTGGGCAATCTGGGCTGGGTGTACCTGAATCAAGGTCGCATGGAGGAAGCCCTGGACTTTCTGAACAGAAAACTGACCATGGCAAAGCAGATGGACGACAAGCAGGAGATTGGCAAAGCACTTGGCAATATCAGTACCGTCTATCTGGCTCAAGAGCGATATGAAGAAGCCCTGACTGTATTGGATGAGTTGTTGAAGCTGAATGAGACCCTGGGCGATGAAGACGAAATCCAGAGCATAAACGAACTGATCTCCGAGGTCAAACAAGTCCTGTCCTAATCCCAATCAGTACTGATATCTCAAGAATGATCCATTCATTCTTCCCGAAATCTACAAATCCCTTCCATGATTGAACTACGCTATCAATACGCACTCAATACGGATCAGGTGCGTAATGATAGCGTATTGAAAGGGCATTTGTAATGGGAATGGTATCGTGGGCAAAGACAATCTTAGCTAAGGGTTAAAAAATCCAATAATAAAAAAAGAGGAGAGCTTTGTCAGCTCTCCTCCGATGATAGTATTATCTTCTTATTCGATTTCGAATTCGATTCTGCGATTCTGGGCACGTCCTTCTGGAGTATCATTGGTTGCTCTGGGTTGAGATTCGCCTTTACCCATAGCTCTCAAACGATTGGCAGCAATGCCTCGGTTGATGAGCCAGGTTCTTACTGAGTTCGCACGGTTATCAGAAAGAGTCTGGTTGCTGCTTTCGCTACCCACGCTATCAGTATGACCGATGATGAGTACTTTTACTTCAGGATTTGCGGCCAGTGCGGCATAGGCTTGTTCCAGAATAGGAATGGAGACCTGCAAAATGGTGGATTTCCCAGTCTCAAAGAGAATTCCTTCCAGTGAGAAGGTTGCTCCTGCATGCAGATCCATCACGTCATCCTTGGGATCCAGAGGATTTTTGCCTTCGGCAACTTCCTTTCCATCATCCACAGAACCACCATCAGTATCTTTCACCAAAGGATTGGTCTTATACTGAGTCACTTCTTCATAATCGTTCAGTCCATCGCCATCGGTATCAACTTTCAGGGGATCGGTCTTGGTTTCCATTACTTCTGCGTAATCGTTCAAGCCATCACCATCGGTATCGACTTTCAGCGGATCGGTCTTGTACTGCATTACTTCAACATAGTCGTTCAAGCCATCACCATCGGTATCGACTTTCAGAGGATCAGTCTTGTACTGCATTACTTCGACATAATCGTTCAAGCCATCACCATCAGTATCGACTTTCAGAGGATCGGATTTGTATTGCATTACTTCGGCATAATCATTCAGTCCGTCTCCATCAGTATCAACCTTTAGAGGATCGGACTTGTATTGCATTACTTCGGCGTAATCGTTCAAGCCATCACCATCAGTATCAACCTTTAGAGGATCGGACTTGTATTGCATTACTTCGGCATAATCATTCAGTCCGTCTCCATCAGTATCGGCTTTGTAGGGATCTGATTTGTACACATTGATTTCATCGTAATCGGAGAGACCATCTTTATCAGAATCAATTTTGGTGAGATCCACTTTCTCTACAGGAGGAGGCGGCGGAGGAGTCACTACCGGTGGGGGTGTAACCACAGGTGGTGGTGGAGGTGGAGGTGTGACCACTGGAGGTTGAATAACCACAGGTGGCGGAACCACTGGCTTGGGTGCTGGACCTGGATCATAGAAATTGAGCCCTACAGTGAAGCTGTAGAAGGCGTCGTGATCTTTGCCAGTATAGGCATTGGTTTCTGCATTGTAACCCACGCCATCGAGCATATCAGAATTGGAGAGATTGTATCCACCCGTTATCTCCAAATTCATACCAGGTTTGATACGGGTTGAAAGACCAATACCAACAGGGAATAGCGGGATCACATCAGCATCACTGTCGCTGAGGTCCAAGGCTGCTCCTGCTCCAGCATAAATATAGGGTGCAAATTTCTTCTGATAGAAGGGATTGAACAGAAATCTGGCATCGCCCTTGAAGGTAGTAGTTTTGTAGGGTTTCAATGCATCACCAGCTGCACTGATCTGAGTAAAACCCATCCCAATCCTTAGATTTAAGAAATCAAAAATTGCAAGTTGGACATAGCCCCTACCAAGAGGGCCAATCTTCTCTCCTTTTTCGTTATCACCAAGGGATACACCAAGTTCGCCACCGAAACTCCATCCGGGACTTGTCTCTGCCGCAATGGCAATACCCATGCTGAGCAGTAGCATTAAGACTACAAGCATTGATTTTGTCTTCATATCACACTCCTTATAATTATCGAACTAAGAATCTTCAATCAGTCTGTTATCTGACCAAATTATGACTCTATCAAAAATCTATTAGATGCTCATGGACAATTGTCCACAGCCCGTATTATACATGATATGCGGGATTAGCTGCATGCCAAACGGATTCTCCAATGGCAAGGTAAAACAGACATATCTGTAACTGCTATGACTGGCTAATCTACCTTCACACTATGGATAATGCGCTGATTACACATATCTTTTTTAATATGTATGGATGCTTGATTATTTGTCAAGCGGTATTTTGTCTTGCCCATGCTAAAAATTATAGCTGCCTCCACCTTTGAGGTTCTTGAAAGGTGGAAGTTTGAAGTTGGATTTGTAGGGTTGAAGTGGTTGGTAAAAACTGAAGGGAGCTACCAGATCTGACTTCCAATAAGGAATCTGAGCACCTTTGGTCTCAGTCTTTACCTCATCACTTACCGCGCTCATTAGCTCTTTGAAGTCTATCATCTCACTGCTGAGTTTATTCAACAAGGTGTATGTAAAAAAGCTAAATTCTCCTTTCCTGTCGGTGAAACTCCGGTTCGGAGCTTGAGTCATGGCAAAGCTTTGGTTTTTTGCCAGGTTTGTTATCGGTGCCAGTCCCTTGTTTTTGGAGAACATGCTGAAGATAGAGCCTGGAGCTTGCCTCGTTTCCAGGAAAACAAATGACTCTGTAGCTCTGGTTAAAGCTTCCAATACGACATCAACGCTGATTCTGTGGTTTTCTTCATCTTCGTTGCCTTTGTCCTTAACAGCATATGGTAAAAGATAGTTCTTCCCGCATTGCTGCTCTGCAAAGCCCGCAAAATAGAATACTGCAACATCACCAGAGCGGAGATTGCCCTTGAATTTGTCTAGCGCTGCCAGCATGCCTTGATAATCCAAATCCCTGGCTCTGGTGACACTAAAATCCAAGATGCTAAAAGCCTCTTCTACCAAATCTGCATCATTTGCGGCATTGGCAAGGCTTAGCTTCTCATACATTGTGTTGCTGATCACCAGGGCTTTACGATCCGCAAAGGCACAAACAACCGACATCAGTAAGAGTGAGAGAATGATAAGCTTTTTCATACTTTATCCTTTATTCTTTGTTTTAGATTTTAGCTATCTGATGCAATCGAGACTATACCTCGTTTCTACTGGTATATAGTCAAGATATTTCAGCTATGCAGTTAGTCCTGTGTGCAAAAAAGCATCATTTCACTTGACATGAGGACATGTTTTTTTGACCTTGCACAGCGTGAGCGGGCATAGCTCAGATGGTAGAGCATCAGCTTCCCAAGCTGAGGGTCGCGGGTTCGAGCCCCGTTGCCCGCTCCATTGTTTTCCACTCTATCAGTATCATCAATTCGATGTAGTTACAAACCATTGATCAGCAATCATGGATAGATTTCTTCATCCGCCAGGTCCAGTTTCCCAAAGGAGTACCCGGTACATTCATTCTGGCTTCATTACCTAATCCCAGGATATCTTGCAAAGGAAGAATAATTCTTTCACAACCAGATTGTAATGCAATGCTTATCATGGCATTACTGATCTCACTTTCTGATGGATTCTCATTCATCCCATGACTGGCACAATATCGTTTGAAGTTAAATCTTGAGGGTGATTCTGAGCTTAATGCTTTCCACCATCCCCTGCTGGTTGCATTGTCATGTGTGCCTGTGTAGAGAAATCTATCCTTGGGATAAGCTGCAACATCGGGAACACTCTCTTCAAAACAAAACTGCAGGATTATCATCCCGGGAAAGCCATTACTATCACGGATGTGGCACACATAATCATTCAGAATGCCTAAATCCTCAGCGATAAATGGTTCCCTGCCAAAGCGTGAAGCGAGCTCGGTGAAAAACTCCTTCGGTCTTGCTGGTATCCACTCACCCTGAATAGCTGTTTCTGGTTCAATACCATCTTTGCAGTCTACCCGCCAGTAATTCACATAGCCTATGAAGTGATCAAGCCTGAGGTAATCGCAGTAGTGTAGAACGTGGTCAAATCTGCGCATGAATAAGTCAAAATTGGCTTCTGATAATACATCCCAGCGGTAGATTGGATTTCCCCACAATTGTCCTTGCTCTGCAAATGCATCTGGAGGTACTCCAGCCATTGCCAGCCTCTTGCCTGCTTCGTCCAACTCAAACAGATCCTGATGAGCCCATACTTCAGAGCTTTCATAGCTCAGGTACAATGGTACATCACCTATGAGTTTGATCCCATTTTGATGTGCATAGGATACTATGTCATGCAGTTGCTCTTCGAAGATAGCTTGTAGTGCCGCTTGGCGTTTCATATTGACGGAATGGTCATTCCAGAGTTCAGCAAACAGCTCATCAGAGTAGCGATGGTATTTCTGAGGCCATAGTGACCAACTCAGCTCTGGGTGGATTTCCTTCAATATCAGGTATGCTAGAAACGGTTTAAGATGCCATTGATTTGCCGCTATATACGCTTCGATGTTGTTTGATTTTATGTAGTTATCGGCAGCAATATGCAGTATAGAGGTTTTGGTGCGAGTAACCAATTCATAATCCACTCTATCAGAAACTGGCAACTCGCAGGAGGAAAGCTCTACTGAGCTAATCAGCCCCTTCTCATAGAGCCTTTCAGGACTGATAAGCAATGGATAGAAAGCAAACGCAGAAATCGGATTGTACGGTGAATCCCCATATCCGCAATAATTCAGTGGAAGAATCTGCCAGTAATCGTGACCATTTGCTTTGAGCCAATCAATGAAGGCATTGGCATTGTGACCTAAATCTCCTATTCCATACTTACTAAATAAGCTGGAGATGTGCAGCAGGACTCCGGTTTTGTGTTTCAAGCTTTTAGTATCTCCATCGCACAGGTATCAAGGATCAGAGCATCAGATACAGATATGGATTTAAGCCTGGCATCTGTCATGAGAAGGATTCCCATGATCTTCTCAATGGAACTCAAAGTATATGCTTTGCTGAAGTCCAGAAACTCCTTCCTCTGATTCAGGTAAATGTCCATCAAGTGTTTGGCAGAGATCTCATTATCGGTAAGATGCTTCTGCTTGAGAAGCAGGATCTTCCAGATAATGCTGTAGAATTTATGAAACTGAAAGAACACCTGAAGCGGTTCCCAATCCGCAGAGAGCATTTTTTCAATTGATGCCAGAGTATTCCTGATATCACGCTTTCCCAGTGCTCGGTAGAAATCTATCATTGTCCCGGCTCGAGTGGAATTCAAGCTAGTGAGGACATGATTTTCTGTGATCAAGCGCGCCTCTCCAGCCAGGATGGCAAGCTTGGTGAGTTCATTGGCAGCCCAGTAATAATCAAGCTCAATGCGATTGATGAACTCCTGCTGCCCTCGGGCATCCATTCTGAGTCCAGACTTTTGTAATTCCTGCACCAGCCAATTCTTGATATCGCTGGCATAGCGTGGAGGATCGCAATTTATCCTCAGGGAATTGGATGATATCTTCTTCCAGGCCGTGAAGCGAGTATCTGTTTTCTCTGTTACTACAACAACACTTTGATTGTCACCTGGATTGTCATAATACTCACTCAGTACTTCGAGTTCTTTCTTGGAAAGCTTCTCGGCCGCTTTGAGAATCACAAGTTTGGCAGAGGAAAAAATCGTAAACGTATCGAGGATTTCACCCAAGGCTGCGGCTTTTACTTCATCCCCATACACTACAATTACATCCAGGTTTTCCATTTTCCTTAATACAGCCTTGATCTCCTCAAGATTCTTATCAATGAGATAAGCCTCCGGTCCTACTATTAGGACATTTTGACCAAGCTTGAGCTCAGAGACTGTTAACTGAGAAGTATTGGATTGGGGTTCAGACATCTCAAATCACCAAAGATGTAATCGATAATGAAGCAATGAACCAGCAATAGAATGCGAAATACTTCAGTTGCCCTGCCTGAATCATACGAATCAGGAAAGCAATTACCAAGTATCCTACGATAAAGGATGCAAAGAAACCCGCAAGATATACATGCAAAACGCTGGTATCCAGAGCTTTTAAAGCACTGAATTCAGACACATTAGCACCCAGGATCGCCGGAATTGATAGTAGAAATGAGAACTGGGCTGCATCTTTGCGTTTGATCCCTGAATACAGAGAAACTGCTATAGTTGTTCCAGACCTACTGATCCCGGGCATAATCGCCAGTCCCTGCCCCAATCCAATGAATACTGATTTCAGCACTCCCATATTGGATGCCGGAACACTTGGGTCTCTGATGTAATCCGAACTGAAAATCAAGCCTCCAGTTATGGCAAGCATACAAGCAACCAAGATAGGACTTCCATAAGCTGCTTTTAATGCTCCTGAGAAGAGCAAATAGAACGACATTGTAGTAAGTGTGGCGATAATTATGTAGAATACCAGACACCTGTTCTTGCGATGTGTCTCTCCATCCAGGCTTCTTCGCCAGGAAAACAATGATATCACCAGTTCCCATACTTGCTTGTAAAAATACAAGACTACAGCAACTAATGTGCCAAGATGCAGGAATACTTCAAATGTGATATTTGTCTCACCTTGGATTCCCAGGAAATGCTGAGCCAGAACCAGATGGCCAGATGAGCTAACTGGGATAAACTCAGTAAGACCTTGTAATATACCTAGCAAAATAGCAGTAAAGAAACTCATAGGATCTCCGGTACTTTGTACTCTCCCACTTCGGAGAGGGGAATAAGCCTGAACCCGGCGTTTTTCAATCGATTGATAAAGCTCTTGAGGTAATCCAGTTTTTCTTTGTTATGGCAATGTGTAATCGCTATGATGTTGCTCTTACTTTGCGACAACTGGATGATTTGGCTGAGCTTTGCGTCCATGTTTGACTGACTGATATTTGGGCTATCCAGAAAGATATCATTCCGGAACGCTCTGAGGTGAGCCTTCTGGGCTACCGGATATGCCACAGATACATTTGTTGTGCGACTATCCAGAAAGTACTTGCCATGTTTCTTAAGTGTATTCATCACGGCTTGCATCACGTCACTATCAGTGGTGGCAAGACTACCCATGTGGTTGTTAATACCCTTACAATCAGGTAATTGGTGTATGAACTTAGTCAATAACCTGTCGATTTGTGCTTCTGAATTCTGGACGAGAATCGCATTCTTACCGGGGTTTACGCTAGGATAACCAATCGGTTCCATTGGTACATGGATGATAGTTTCTCGACCCTGTCTGGTTGCTCTTTTCATCGTTTCCACACTATTTGGCTCATCCGGGAATATGGCGAATACGACTTCAGTATCCAGCTCAAAGAACCCATCCAGCAACGACCCGCCTATGGCTCCGAAATCATCGACAACGATAGTAATGGTCTTCGTGCTTTCTTTGTTGCTGTAGGGTTTGGAGTCGTAGTAAAGATCCAGTGTGTAGGTCTCAGGCAAGGACTTTCTATAGAAAGACAAGCTTTGTTTTGATCGTGAATCTGTCCCTTTCAACAAGGTAGCGCCATTCCTTTCCAATTCCCCCTTGAAGATCATATTCGCATAGGTAAGATCCATCTGGCTTCGGTCAATGGGGATACTGAATGTAACAAGTTGTTCCTTTTTCCGGCGCTTTGTAGCAGATTCAGGAACGCCTAGCTTTTCAGCCGTGCTGCGGATAACAAGATCAATCTCATTCTCCCCAGGCTTGGGAACTGGTGCTGCTTTGACGGTTTTGGGAACAACTGGTTGTATCACTTCATCATTCACTGATGATGGTTGACTGTCCTGAGAGGCAGAATTAGCTTTTGTTTGTTCTTTGCCTTGCCTGGTTTTCGACGAAGCTTTCTTTGCAAGCTGGTTCTCAGTAATCTGTTCCAGATCTTGAGGGGCTTGTTTAGGCTCATGGATAAGAGCCCACATAATGATACAAGTTACAGCACCTGCCAAAAGATAGCGCCACAAGTGCAACTGCTTAGCTGGCTTGCGCCTGATCTTGCGAATTGGTTTTCTTTTTGTGGGAGTTGATTTACGCTTTGGCATTAGTAAGTGACTTCAGCTTTATTGGGTGAATAGCGGTTATGAGTTTTTGGGATAAAACGATAAAAGGATAAAAACATAGATTTGACAGCATGAATGCAGCAGCCACGACAAATAGGTCATAAAGGATCGATCCAGTATTGTGAATTCTGCTTAGTTCCAGAGAAAACTTGATAGCCAGAAAGCGGCTCAAACCATCAAAGATTGGGGACAGCACATATAGGGCAGTAAGCGCATACGCTCTTACAGCCACAAGCACCATCAAAAGCGTTATAACTGAGAATCGCAAGCTTTCCCAAGGATGATGGATGATGAACCCCAAGCATAGCTTCTCAGCCCGTTTCTTGCTATAGCTTCTATTCCTATAGGGTTTTAACCATGTGGACCAAAGATAGTAGATGAGGATCAAAGAAATCGTGAAGATCCTGAACAAGGCCATAACTGCCTGTTTCAGAGGCAGCTTGATCCCGTAAAAATAGGAGAGGAATTCACTCAAGACAAAAAACACCATTAGAATCATCAAAGTGATGAACAGATATAGATGCAGCCTGATGATGCTATCCCAAAAATCATTTACGTTATGAAGCTCTAGCCGATGTGGCTTTGTGAAGTACATTGTGTAGAGCTTGAATGATATAAAAGCCACATAGATGAGAATCACTCCAAAAAAACTGATCGGCAGGTAGTGAATGCTGATACTTAGTAGACTGGTGATGGCAACCAATAGGCTGCCTCCAGTAATCCAGTACATCAGTGTGTAGGGATAGATAAACACCTGAATGCCATTGTACTCGGAGAACAATGCAGTCAATACTTGTCTCAGGAATTTGGATATGCTATTGCTGCTCAATTCAGAACCTGTGCCGTACTCCGGCAAAGACAGTAATGCCTTGAGCCGGAAGAGACCTGTAGACCCAGCGGCGTTTGTTCAGCAGGTTACTAGCCAGCAGATAAATGGAACTATTCTGATTCGGTTGATACTCTGAACTGAGACTCAGATCAATCACTTCCGGCAAGTCGTTGCTCAGATGATCACGACTGAAGAAATGCTGATCCAGAGCAACTCCCAGATTCCACTTTTCAAGCTGATACTGAGCCTTTGTTTCGATCCCCAGGATGGGCATATATCCCTCCCTAATCCAATTGTAGCGGCTCAAGTAGTTCAAATCCACAAACACCATTTGCGTCAGGTTGAATCCATCATCACCAAAGACCGCGGAGAATTCAGTCCGATTGGAAGCCACATCGGTATGAGTCAGATCCGGAATCAGGGGATTTACTCCACTTTGTAAAATAGCTTTATGCACGAAGTAGCGATTGCTGTTTTCGATCTTGAGGCTACGAAGCTGAAAATCCTTGCTCAGCGGAAACAGTGCTTCATAGCTCAAGTTCAGGTTCAAGGGCAGCAGAGCCGGATAACCTTGACTCAGGCTGATCCAACGGTATCGATTGATATTCTCGTCATAATCCTGGTTAACTACATGGGGATTGTTGCTGATCGTAAGAAGCTGATCAAAATCAGTAACCTTGGTCCAGCGAAAACCCAGGCTGGGGATTACATGCCTCTTATCCAGCATCAAATGCAGAGCGGAGCTATCCAGGAAGGGTACTGGCAAGCTAATGCTACTGTGCAATCCCAATTTGCCCATGGAGATGAAAAGACGATTCTCCAGAGTTTGAGAAAGCAGCTCAATATCATGCTGATGATAGAAATTCAATCCCCGCTGCTCGAACCGCTGATTGGAATTTCTTTGCCAGATCCGATATGCGCCTAATTGAGTAACTACATCTTTGAACAATAGATCTGAAACTTCCACATCTCCACTATACAGATAGGCATCAAAGCCTGTATATTCGTTGTGTAATCCTCTACCATCTGCATAAAGATAAGCAATCCTGCTACGAAGCAAGTCACCCGAATCAGAGATGAAATCAGCAGAGGCACGATAATGATTTGAGAGCAAATTACCCACAGGTGCTTTGATCGATACTGAAGCATCAATGGAATTCACTGCTGGACTGTATGGATGCATGCGGTAGAAAGCATCAATTCCGAATCTTGTATTCCCTTCCATATGAACGAAGTGTTTAGGAATCTTTTTTAGGAGCAAGGTCTGCCCTCTTGTCATCTGGGGTAATGCACGAGGCAGAAAGGCCGGCAAAGAATCCACAATGTTTTCTTGCTGAAAGGGAAGATTCTTCTTGTAGAGAAAAGCCCGCACCGGGCTATCCCCCACTACCTGAATATCAGGAAGCTTCTGCACTTGAGCGAGCATAACGCAGGAGACTGAAACGAGGAGTATCAGGAGAACAAACTGCTTCACTGCTGTTCCTCCAGGAGCTGATTGATTACTCGGATGTTTACCTCACTCATGCGAGGAGCATATTGCCAGAATAGCATGCTGGCATCAGTATAGGCACCCATTTGCAGATAGGTTTTGATCAGTTGATAAGCAGCCTTATCCACGATATCAGGAATGTCCGAGAAGAGCATCAGCACTTTCCTGAGTTCACTAATGGCATTGCCAAAATCCGAATTCTCATAAGCGATGATCCCTTTATACAGGAAGGCAGTAGCATGATCATAGGTGTTCAGGCTATTGGCTATGATCTGATCTGTAAGTCCAGATGCTTCCTCTAGCCTGGCATCTGCAACCAGATACTCCAGCCTGAGCAGCAGAGCCTGGGGCACCTCGGACAGGTAAACTTCACCCATTTGCCACAACACATCAAAGCCGTCGAAGGCAAGAGCGGTAGACGTTTTTAGCATCTTCAGCCAGATTTCAGAACCTGGCTTAGCGGCATAAACTGCTTGATACTTCGCCAAGGCCGAAGCATAGTCCTCGGTAAGAACCTCTAAATCCGCCCATTCGAGCAGAGCGCTAGTATCACCAGTCTCAGTATAAAGTGAACTGAGCAGTGAATCTGCCCGGGAATACTGGTTGAGATTAATCAGGCTTTGCACCATCAGCATTTCTACTTCCCGTCGTTGCTTTTGGGGAAACTCACTGCGCAGGCTTTCAGCCGTTTCCAGCAAATCCACCCATTGGCTTCTGACGGCGAAAAGTTTCACCAGCAGATAGGAAAGCTCAAAGGTGATATATTCACTTTGAAATGTCTCGCTCATCAGTGCTATATCATTGATCAGCGTGACATCATCTATGCGTGATAGCGAAAGCTCCAATCCGGTAAACACTTCCTGAAGAAACGCAATCTCACTTTCGTCAAAACCTCTTGAATTGCGGAATCTGGACAGGATGTTCCGATAATCCCGGACCGCTTGAGGGTGATTTCCCATATTGTAGTAGGTATTGGCAATCTCCGCCAGGACTTGTAAGAAGTAAGGAGATTCTGGGTAGGTATCCACGAAATCATCATAGAGTTTCAAAGCCTGATGGTAATCACCAGCAGAGTAAGCTGCTTTGGCACCAAGATACAAGTATGTATCCGCACCTTCCTGACCCTTGAAGAGCTTCAAATACAGCTCTGAGGCTTCCTTGAATCTTTTCATCTGATAAAGGGTAAGGGCTCTATAACTTTGAGCTTCGGCAGTGCGCAGAGGGTTGTCCGCCGCACGTTCTGAAAGGGTAAAATACTCCAGAGACGTAGCATATTGCTTGCGATTGAAATTGATGTGCCCTTGCAGAATCAGGGAGTCATATCCAGGCGTAAGCCGTTGAAGGTATCGCTCCGATTCATCCAGATTGCCTTGGTAGAAGTAGATTTGGGCAATGCGTAGCAAAGCGGCAGCATTTGTGGGCTCAGCATCCAACATCGCGATAAAACCATTCAAAGCAAGATTGTAATTGGCCAGGAAAAAGTCCATCTCTGCCAGATAGAACCGAGCTCCTGGGATATGAATACTGCCAGGTACTTCGCGCACGAGTTTTTCCAGGGCACCTCTGGACAAGCTATAGTTCTTTGCTTCAAAATTCAAAGCACCAAGGTAGTATAAAGCTTCGTCCTTGTTAGCACCTTCAGGATATAGATTGAGATAGCGGTTGAATGCGTTAAGGGCATTTTCCGTCCGCCCAGCTTTGAGCCAGGCTTTACCGATTAAAATATCGATACGGGCTAATTGGAGCTTATCCTGACTTTCAGCTCTGGCGAGGCTAAGGCGGCGTAAAGCTTCCTGATAGTCCTGACGGCCAAAGGCAAAAAATCCCAGAGTGTAATACTGCTCTGCTTTGGCAATTTCACTGCTCCCGGCAGAAATATACTGACCCAGTTGCATCATCGCCGTGAATGGTTCTTCCTCATACAGAATTATCAGCCTCTGCAGATAACTGAGCACCTTAATCTCCGGTTCTGCTTTTTTTACCAGAATCGTAAACAATGAATCAGCCAGGGTTGAATAGCCTTGATTCCTGGCTAATAGGGCTTTATAATAGGTCACATGATCGTGAATTGCAGTATTCCCATCCAAAATCCTGCTAGCAGTATTAAGATCATTTTGCTCAAATGCTTTCTTCAGTTTCAGCAGATTGACCTGAAGAACGTTGTCCAGTTCAGGATGAGCAGCGATGTGCTGGTCAAATTCCTGATATCTGTAACTACCAAGAAGATACTCAGCCCATTTGACCAAATATTCCAGATAGAATGGTGTGGCAGGGGTTAGTTCAGCAAGCATCTTTTCCGCTTCAGAATCCTGATTCAAGTTGATAACCGTCTCAAACAGCTCCAGAGAGATTTCGGGATCCTGCTCAAAAACTTCCAAGGCTTCCTGATATGCTTTCTTGGCGCTGAAAAACTGACCCATTCTGCGATACACACGAGCTCTGTAGAGGTTGGCTTCTGCCAGAAGACCCTCGTCCCGGCTTTCAGAGTTCAGGCTTTGTAATTGATGCATAGCCTCCGCAAAACGATTTTCAAGATACAGGCTTATGGCTCGATTCAAATACACCTGATGCCGTACCGATAAGTCAAGAGGAGCATTTAGAAGAGCTGTGTACAAGTCCAGAGCCATAGCGCTGTTTCCGCTCTCCAAATACAAACCTGCCTCGATAAATTGTACATAAGGCTGCAATTCGGATGTAGGATATTGAGCATAATAGAGCTTGATCTGCTGGTGTAATTGCTCTGTATCTCCTACATCATAGAGTTCCACAATATACTGATACGCATAGCGTTCGGGATTCCCAATGCCTTGCGGACTGGTGTCCCGTGCTTGCTGTGCCAGAACTGGGTTAATGCCTGCCAGACACATGCCTAGCAGCAGGATAAGCAGAAATTTATGCATCAATGATCTCCATATTTACACAGATTTTACCACCTTCACTGGATGGTTTTTACTGTCAATGAGAAATCTCAGGCTGTTTGCGAGGATCAGCAAACTCAGTGAATCTGTCATGATGTGGCTGCTGTGATATCCGTCGCTATGCCAGGATGGATATCCTTAGATTGGTTTCTGACGATCCTATTCATCGAACACAGAACGCACCTGTTTGAATTACGCTATCAATACGCATCAAATACGGACAAAATGCGTAATGGCTGCGTATTGATCGCGTATATCAATCCAGGAGAATAAAGACATGTAGAGTGTCGAAGGATATGGTAGGATAACTGGATTCAGTTTTCTAGATCCGAACGCAGGAAGACTGCTTGGGAAGCGGGGATAGAGGCATATTCCCCTACCTTGTGCTCACCTCTGAGCCCAATGCGAAGATATCTGTCGCTGAGGAATTCGTACATGCCATCACGCTCTTTCTCGATAATCCCGCGGAGGACTTGATCACTCTGCACAAGCCGCTGTTGGAACCTGGCACTTTTCTGTTGGGAAAGAGCAGCGAGGCTAGCAGTTCTGGCTTTTTTTTCTTCCTTATCTACCTGGGCTTTCATGCTCGCCGCTGGTGTTCCTTTGCGTTTTGAGTAGGAGAATACATGCAAATAGGCGATTGGTAATGAACTAACAAAGGCTATAGTCTCATCATGATGCTGGAGAGTTTCGCCTGGAAATCCGGTGATCAGATCAAACCCAATGGCTGGATTGGGCAGATTCTCAACCACCCTTTGTACAAGGCTGCGGACATCCTCGGTTTTGTATCTCCTGCCCATGCAACTCAGGATTGTATCGCTGCCACTTTGTACCGGGATGTGAAAATGCATGCAAAGCTTGGGTACCTGCCTGGCGGTCCCAAGCAAGTCTTTGTCGAATAGCTGCGGTTCAATCGAGGACAGCCGGATCAGTTTGATCTCATCAATGTCGGCAATAGCCTTGATGACATTGCTGAGATTATGCCGATTATCATGATACAAGCCCAGATTTACACCACCCAGAACAATTTCTTTGAAGCCTTGCCGGGCAAAAAGCCGGGCTTGGGAGATTACATCTTCAAACCGGGCAGAACGGCTATGCCCTCTGGCGTATGGCACAGCACAATAGTGACAGTAGAAATCGCAACCGTCTTGAATCTTCTGGAAGGCACGTGTATGCCCGAGCATGTTGTCCACAGGGCGGTAAGCAAAGGCTTCAGCAGTCATGATATCCATGAAATCGTGCTGTTTTCCGGTGAGGATCTGATCGATATCGAGTTTGCTCTGATTATCCACGATAAAATCAATATCGCCCAGCGTTCGAATTTCTTCACTCGAGCGTTGAGCAAAACAGCCGGTTACGATCACTTTGGCTTTCGGATCCTGCTCCTTCCGGCGCAAGGCTTTGCGGATCAGATTGCGGCTCTTGTAGTCGGTTCGGTTTGTAACCGTACAGGTATTGATAATATAGACGTCTGCAGGTTCATCAAAATCTACCAGTTCTACATCAGGAAATTGGGATACAATTCCGGCAGATTCAAAGAAATTGACCTTGCAGCCAAGAGTAGCTATGGCTATCCGGAGTTTATGAGATTCCACTCAGTAATCCCCAGATTGCCTGAGCATAAAGCTGGTGTTCGACCTGAAGCACCCGAGCTGCAACCTCAGCCGCAGAAAGGCATGAGCTGATATCTACTCGCTGCTGGGCTACTATCGCTCCATGATCATATTGGGCATCTGCTCTATGCACGGTGGCTCCACTGTACTGCTCTCCATTACTATATACTGCTTCGTGCACTGCCATGCCATACATGGATTTCCCTCCATAATTGGGTAATAGGGCAGGATGAATATTTAGCACAGGAATCCCTAAGGTGTCCAGGAAATCAGCACTAAGTAGTTTGAGAAATCCACATAAGGCGATGAGATCGATGCTGTTGTCTCTCACAAGTGATAAAAGCCTGGCTTCGAATCCAGGCATGTCTTTCGCACTGATTACTTCAACGGGGATGCCCCGCTCTGTACAATGCTCAATAGCTGGAGCTGTAGCTTTTGTGAATACAGCCCGAAAGATCTCCACTGGCAGTTGCTGTTCATGAAAATGACGATGCATCGCCAGAAGGTTTGAACCTCTGGAGTGGCCACTGCTAAGCGTTATTATTCGGAAAATTTGAGATGGAGTTCCCGCCATTGGGATTCATCCACTTCACTGGGAGACTGGTTCATCAGGTCTGTAGCTTTCAAAGTCTTTGGAAATGCGATCACATCCCGGATCGATTCGGCTTTGGTCATGATCATCACCAGACGGTCAAGCCCGGGTGCTATTCCTCCATGTGGTGGAGTGCCATATTTCAGAGCATCCAGGAAGAAGCCAAAGCGTTCTTTCAGATCGGACTCACTGAAGCCCAGGATATCAAATATCTTCTTTTGAATATCATAGCGATGGCAACGTATACTGCCGCTGGAAAGTTCCATCCCATTGCAAACAAGATCATAAAGTTGGCCGTGGATATCACCAATCCGGGTTGGATCGTCCAGATATGGAAGGTGCTCATCTTTGGGTAAGGTAAACATGTGATGTGCGGGCTCCCATCTGGTTTGCTCTGCATTCCAGTTGAAGAGAGGGAAATCTGTAATCCAGGCAAATGCGAAAGCCTCGCTAGAAATCAATCCCAAGCTTGCTCCAAGGTGATTGCGCAATCCTGCCAATACCTTGGAACACATGTCATAGCTATCCGCTACAATGGCCAGGAGATCTCCGGGTTTGGCATTGGTTTGTTTCATCGTTTGCTCTGTTTCATCTGCGCTGATGAATTTGGCAATTCCGGCGTCGAAGCCACTATCTGTCACCTTGGTGAAAGCTACACCTTTACCGCCAAGGTGTTTGGCAAGCTCTACCAATTCGTCCTGCTGCTTCCTGGTAAAAGACGCCCCACCGGGGATAACTAGAGCTTTGATCACGCCTTTCTGGGCAGTTGTCTGGCTGAATACCTGGAATTCACTATGAGCAAAAATCCCGGTCAAATCCTGCAGATGGAGCTCAAACCTCAGATCAGGTTTGTCGCATCCATAAAGATTCATGCTTTCAGCATAGGTTAAGCGCTGGAAAGGAATCTGGAGCTGAATCCCCAGAACTTCTGAGAAAAGTCGCCCCATCAGGCGTTCAAGGAGATCAAAGATCTGCTCTTGAGTGGCGAATGAAAGCTCAATATCGAGTTGGGTGAATTCAGGCTGACGGTCTGCGCGCAGATCTTCATCACGGAAGCATCTGGCAATCTGATAATAGCGATCAAACCCTGAGATCATCAGCAATTGCTTGAATATCTGAGGAGATTGGGGCAGTGCATAGAACTTACCTGGGTGAACCCGACTGGGAACCAGGTAGTCACGTGCACCCTCTGGAGTACTCTTCATCAGCATGGGAGTCTCTATCTCGTAAAATCCTTCACTGTCGAGGAAACTCCGCATAATGCTGGTGATTTTATGGCGTTTGATGATGATATCCTGGAGTTTGGGACGCCTGAGGTCAAGATAGCGGTAGGTAAGCCTCAGGTCTTCATCCGCCATGGCGCTTCCTTCGATTTGGATCGGCAGGGCTTGGGTGTCGTTCAGGATATATACATCCTCTGCCACAAGCTCTATTTCACCAGTAGCCATCCGGCTGTTGATATTGGCTTCAGATCGGGCCTGGCATATACCAGTGACTGCGATTACATACTCATTGCGTACTTTTTCGGATTTGGAGAACGCTAGCTCCCTCTCGGGATGTATTACAACCTGGAGTAGTCCTTTTACATCTCTTACGTCGAAAAATATCAACCCGCCCAGGTCACGTCTGCGATGTACCCAGCCCATCACAGTAATGCGCTTACCAAGGTCTTCCTTTGAAACCAGCCCACAATAGTGGCTGCGGTGTAGATTGACAAAATTATCCATGTTTCCTTAGTTCAGTTTTATTTGCTCGTAGATTGCATCGATTTTCTTTACTTCATCTGCTATATATTCGATCATATAGCATTTCTCCAGATACTCATCACTGGGGTAGATGATAGGGTTGTTCTTGAATTCATCACTCATCATCCCGCTGGCTACTTTGTTTGGAGAAGGATACTGTGTGTATTCAGCATTGATCTTGGCATTCTCTGCATCCAGCAGGAAGTCGATAAACTTGTAAGCAAGCTCCTTGTTGCGGGAGGACTTCAGCATGACAATATTGTCCATCCACATCGAAGTGCCTTCTTTGGGCAGGATGAAGCCAAGTTTGTCATTCATAACCATCTGCTGAAGTGCATCGCCATTATAAGCTTGCGCCAGCCAGGTAGTACCATCTGCTACCTCGTTTTTGTATGAATCACTATCATATTGGGTGATGTTCCGATCCCACAGATTTAAGGCTTCTGTGGCTGCCTGAAGAGCTTTCTCACTGGTATCATTCAGGTCATACCCACTGTACACCATAGCAGCACCAACGACCTCTCTGGCATCATCCAGCATGGTTATTTTGTTTTTCCCTTCAAAGAATGAATCAGCTAATATATTCCATCCTCCAGAGGCCATAATGTTCTGAGGTACATACTGCTTGTTGAAGAGCAAACCAGTAAGACCCCAAAAATAGGGTATGGAGTACTTGTTTTCAGGATCAAAGGCTTGAGCCTTCAGAAGAAGCTGTGAATCAAGATTTGCGTAGTTATTAAGTTTGGATTTGTCCAGGGGTTCAAGTAGATTGCTCTGCATGAGAATCGTTACGTGGTCTCCACTAGGAAACAGAAGATCAAAAGACTCTCTTGAGCTCATCACCTTAGTAAGCATGTTTTCATTGGAATCATAAGTGCTATATTTGATCCGACAATTATTCTGATCTTGAAAAACCTTGATCAATTCAGGATCGATGTAATCGCTCCAATTGAATATATAGAGAATCGGCTTTGACTTGCTGCATGAAGTAGCAACGAAAACAGCGATGATAATCATCAGGAAAATGCAAATAGTGCGTCGCATCTCTTTTCCTCCTATGTCTTATGAGTTTCTGGCTGCCCTGCTTCCAAGACACCTTGCTTGAAATTAACAGATTGCAGAACCAGCCAACCAGTAATAAAAAACAACATTAATGATAAGATGGAATAGCGGATATCTCCAGTTTTGTGTGCTATCCATCCATATAGTATTGGTCCAATTATAGCAGAAAGCCTTCCTGTCAAGGTATAAAAACCAAAGTACTCTGCCTGGCGGTCCAATGGGGTAAGGCGGGAAAGCATTGTGCGGCTGTTGGATTGACTGCTCCCAATCGCCAAGCCTGCTGCCAGGCCTACGAAATAGTACTCGCTGGAGGTCTTGCAAAAGTATGCCCAGATCACCACTGCAATCCAAATCAGCAGTGAATAAGAGAGAGAGTGCTTGGCACTGGTTTTATCGGTAAACCAGCCAAACAATGCAGATCCGATTATGGAAGTGAATTGCGCCAGGATGAAATAGATCAGCATATCCTTGGTGGTCATACCAAAACGGGTAATCCCGTAGATCGAAGCGAAGACAATCACAGTGGTTATACCATCATTGTAGATGAAGTAACTCACGATAAACTTTAATAACTGGGGGTGTTTACGGATATTCTTCAGTGTTGATGTGATACGAGTAAAGCCTACGCGGAAGTAATTCGTTCTCTTGGATGGTAGCCGTACTTCTTTGAGCCAAAAAAAGGTAAAGAGGCTGAAGATGAAGAAGTGTACTGCAATGAGTGGAAAGATCAATCTTACGTTTCTATTGATCAAAACAAGCGAACCCAGCAGGGCTACCAGGCCACCCACGTATCCCAGAGCCCAGCCATAACCTGAAACCTTGCCAATGTTCTCTACTGAAGTAATCTCAGGAAGAAAGGCATCATAAAACACGTTTGCACTGTTGAAGGCATAATTTGCCACGATGAAGAACACCATCCCACGGGTGATGTTGCCTTTATCTACGAAATACAGCAGCGCTGTGAAGATCACCGTAAAATAGCAATTGATGAAGAGAAACTTCTTTTTGGAGCGTGAGTAATCCGCCACTGCACCCAGGATTGGAGCTGTGATCGCGACCAGGGTCATCGATAGACCTACTGCCCTGCCCCATAGCATTTCTCCCAATCCAGGATCTCCACCGACCACGTGATTGATGAAATACACGCTATAGACCACAGTCACTATGATCGTTGTGAAGGCTGAATTGGCAAAATCATACATCATCCAGCCGAAGAGCTGGCGGGTTATTCGCATGCTAAGGCCTCCATTTCTACCTGTGGCATATGATCCCAGATCTTGGTTACATCATGATTTGGGCTGGCAATAAAGACCTGAAAGCGACTATCTGTGAGCTCTTTGATTCTGGCACTATAGCGTGTATCCAGCTCAGCCAGGATATCGTCATAAAGGATTATGGGCAGAATTCGGGTCTCTTGTTCGATCAGCCTGGCTTGAATCAATTTCAACAGGATCACCGTGAGTCTTTTTTGCCCCTGGGATGTATATGCTCTCAGGCTGCGTTTCCCTTGACGAAAGTGGTAATCATCGATATGTGCACCTATCAAACTGCGTTGCATAACCTTTTCCCGTGGCTCCAAATCACTTAAATGTCGGATTAGATCTTCTTGACCGTAGGATTCGAAATCTCTGCCAACCCATAAGTAGTCTACAGCTACGTCGTGAATCGTGTCATCACATACTTCGAAGATACCATTGAACTGGTTGTTCAATAGTTGCAGATAGCGTTTGCGATAACTCAGCACATTCAGATAGCTGCGGGCGAAGTTTTGATCCCATCCAGCTTTCTCTGATCTCTGGTATTCTCGTTTTAGCAGATTATTGCGCTGATCCACAATATGCAAGTACTCACGCAAGACAGCAAGATATTCAGGCCACAACTGCGATATTGCCAGATCAAAATACTGCCTCCTGAGCCTGGGAGAACCATTGATCAGCATGATATCCTCAGGTGCACAATAGATGGTCTTTACCAGGCTGAATAATGTGCTTAACTGCCTGGATATCTGTCCGTCGATCTTGAGGAGTTTGCGTTTCTCCGCATAACTTAGAAATACATGTAAATCCACGCCAGCACTGCTGTCATAATCAGCACTCAAGCTGAAGAAACCTGTTCCAAAGCTCAATAACTCAGCTTCAGACTGATAACGAATGGATTTTCCAATTGAGGTATATGCTATGGCTTCCAAGAGATTGGTTTTACCGCTTCCGTTTGCTCCCAATAGAATACACCCAGGAGATTCAAAACTGAATCTCCTGTGGTGGTAACTCCTAAAATTCTTGAGCTCAATACTCTTGAGATGCAATAGAGTTTATGACCGTAAGGGCATCAGCAGGTAAGTGGTTTTGATATTCTCAGGCTCAGTCTCATTGTAGATCATCATTGGATCTTTGGAAGTGCCAAGTTTTATGATCACTTTCTCGCTATCAATCACATCAAGGATGGAGAGCATGAACTTGTAATTGAAAGAAACCCCAGTATGAGCGCCCTGGTACGCGTAGTTTTCCAGATTCTCTTTGGCATCACCTGCGTCACGATTTGAGGTATTCACTTCGAATGCTTCGTTGTCCAGTTCAAAACGTATCCGCATGTTTTCATCAGGAGCTACCAAAGCAACTCTTCGAATCGCACTGCGTAGTGATTCTTTATCTATGACAAATTGGTTCTGAAGATCACTTACAAAGGCTTTCTGGTACTCTGGATACTTATGCTCTATCACTTGCGAGAAGACGATGTATTTCCCGTACATCAGAATTACCTTGCTGTGTTCGATCATGATCTTCAAATCTTTGTCAGTGCTGTTAAAGATCTTCTGCAGGAAGATCAAAGTCTTTACAGGTATGATCTTTTCCAGTCCAGCATCCGGCATATCGCTGAATATGTTGCCCTCAATATTGGTATTCTCCGCTTGAGGCATCAAAGAGCTATTCAATACCTTGATCTCAGCTACTTTACGACCATCAGTGGCAGCCATCAAATGCATATCTGCTGCTATCTTCCAACATACACCGGTAAGAACTGGACGATTCACATCCGATGAAACAGCAAAATGAGTCTTGGAGATCATCTTACTAAAAAGCTCAGCATCGATGCTAAGGGCATTCTGGAGTTTAACTTCCGGGACAACAGGATACAGAGTATGGTCTGCAATCAGGAGGTTGAAATCAATCTTGTTGCATTGGATCATGAGCAGATCTTCATGACGCCAGAAGTTGATTACGGCTTCAGGCATGAAGTTTATGATCTCATTAAAATGCCTTGCGGAGACAGCGATCGTACCGCCTTCACTAACAGCAGCGGGGAATTCGACCACTACAGTTATCTCCAGATCAGAAGCTGTAATCCTCACCATGTTTGTATCTGCTGATACAGAAACAAGATAGTTTGTCAAAATGGGAGATGTATTTTTGGTAGGTGCAATGCTAACCAGATGTTGCACATGCTGCAACAGGTCTTTCTTTTCAATGGAGAATCTCATGATAACCCCTAAATCTTTTCTTATTTGTCTAAGAATTTTACTTTTCGGTTTTCGTCAATCTATTTCTTGCTGATAAGCACAAAAAAAGGGGGCGGGGAGCCCCCAGTGTGTGTGTTGAGGTATGTGATAGTCTATATGTATTCATCACAATGCCATACACCTCCGCTGATGTCCTTGAGGACGCAGTAGGATCGGTTCTGGCATTCTGAACATAAACCTTTGTAATCTGCCTCTTCCGCTCGAAGCTCAAGCAAGCTGAATGTGAGCCCATGGCTGATGTCTTCACCTTCCAGGTAATCATCACACTCATAAACAAGGCCTTGACCGTTGGTCTGACAGCATGTGAATCTGCGCTCGCAATATGCACAAAGACCATTTCGAAAGAACGCCTTATCCAAAGCTTTGCGGTCTATGTAGGCATCTAGTTCTATCTTGTCGATAACAGTCTTAGGGTTTATTGCCATGTCATCCTCACTTGTCTTCTAATATCTGCAACTTACGTGCCAATCTGAACTGAATGTCTACTAGTTTCGTATCTCTCTGTTCATCTATCGATTAGCGGAGCACTCATCCGTGTAGGCACTGCTTATTGCATCAACTTAAGTGTAGAGATTTGCCACAGTGGGGATAATCTCAACAGAACCACAAGGAAAAATATGCTTGACTAATAAACTGATCCCGTAATTTGAAACATATTAATAAACACATAGGAAACAAGGAAGTTATGGACAACGAAACAAAAACCCCTGTTCCCAGTTTTATCAGGAACATTATAGATGATGATTTGAGCAGTGGAAAGCACAACTACATAGTTACAAGATTCCCACCCGAACCCAATGGCTATTTACACATTGGGCATGCCAAATCCATTTGCCTGAACTTTGGTTTGGCACGAGATTATGAGGGCAGATGCCACCTGCGTTTCGATGATACAAATCCTGTCAAGGAAGACGTAGAGTATGTGGAAAGCATCATGGAAGACGTGCACTGGTTGGGCTTTGATTGGAAAGATAAGCTCTTCTACGCCTCAGACTACTTTGACCGCCTGTACGAATATGCTGAACACCTGATTCTGGCAGGTAAAGCATTCGTGTGCGATCTCAATGTAGATGAACTTCGCGAGCACCGCGGAACTTTGACAGTTCCTGGCAAGAACAGCCCCTACCGGGACAGATCGATAGCAGAAAACCTCGATCTCTTCAGACGCATGCGTGATGGCGAGTTCCCAGAGGGTAGCCGCAGCCTGAGAGCCAAAATCGATATGGCCAGTCCAAACCTGAATATGCGCGATCCTGTGATCTACCGCATCAAGAAGACAGATCACCACCGCACTGGAGACGAATGGCAAATCTATCCCATGTATGATTATACTCACTGCATCTCCGATGCTCTGGAAGGGATCACACATAGCATTTGCACACTGGAATTTGAGGATCATCGTCCTTTGTACGATTGGTTTCTGGATCAACTGCCAGTCCCATGCCATCCTCGCCAGATAGAATTTGCCAGGCTGAATCTTAGCTATACGGTAATGAGCAAACGCTTACTGCTGGAATTAGTGAAGAACGGCTATGTAAATGGCTGGGACGATCCACGCATGCCAACCATCGCCGGAATGCGGCGGCGGGGATTCACTCCTGAGGCGATTCGTGAATTTGCCGAACGCATAGGTGTAGCCAAGGCCAATTCCATGGTAGATTATGACTTGCTGCAATTCTGCGTGCGCGAAGATCTCAATCGTCGTGCCTTGCGCCGCATGGCAGTTTTGGATCCCATCAAGCTTACGATCACAAACTATCCTGAAGGTCAGATCGAAGAACTCAGCGCGGAGAACAATCCTGAAGACGAGAGTGCAGGACACCGTAACGTCACTTTCTCCCGCAACCTCTACATTGAACGTGAAGACTTCACAGAAACTCCACCAAAGGGTTGGTTCAGACTTGCCCCAGGACAGGAAGTGCGTCTTAAACATGCCTATTATGTCACATGTGGCGAGGTAGTTAAAGACCCTGATGGCAAGATCACAGAAATCCTTTGTACCTACGATCCCATGAGCCGTGGCGGCTGGACTGAGGACGCACGCAAAGTGAAAGGAACACTTCATTGGGTATGTGCCGAGACTGCCATAGATGTAGAAACAAGGCTGTATGAGCACCTCTTTACTGTGTCTGATCTTAGCACCATCCCTGAAGACAAGACCTATCTGGATTATCTGAATCCTGATTCCCTAAAGACCATATCCAATGCCAAAGCCGAAAGCGCTCTGGCAGATGCCAGTCCTGATAACCGATACCAGTTTCTCAGGCTCGGATATTTTACTCTGGACAAGGATTCCACTACCGGCAAACTGATATTCAATCGCATCTGCGGGCTCCGGGATACCTGGCAGAAGCAGATGCAAAAATCAAACTAATATAGAGGGAGTACGCAATGACTTACAAAGTAGTTCTGATCAAAATCGATCATCGTGCCACCGAGGCTACCAGAGTCCAGGGCATCCTCACAGACTTTGGCTGCAACATCAAAGTCCGCCTGGGATTACATGAAGTCTCCAAAGAATTCTGCGCCAATGACGGTCTTGTGATCCTGGAAGTAGAAGGCGAAGCAGGCATCATTCAGGAGATGTTGGGAAAACTGAATGCTATTGATTATGTAAAAGCCCAGCTCATCGAGATGTAGATTTCACTTGTTACAATCAAGGGCAGGTTTTATGACCTGCCCTTATTATATGGTTATCGTTCTATAAGTTAGATATTCTACATCCAGCTATTTCATAGCCCCTTTCTGCTTGATCCAATCACTCATGATTTCCAGAGCTTGAGGTGAGAAAGTCTCTTCAATTCTTGCATATTCGCTGGGATGACCAGTTTCGCAGGTCTGAAACAAATGGTTCAAACCTTCCAGTTCTACCAGCTTGAAGTCTTTGTTTCCGGCCAGCTCCAAAGCTGCCTGAATGCCTGACAGATTCTCTTTCGGTGGTACTTGAAGGTCATTGGTACCGATCAAGGCCAGTACAGGGATCTTGACTTTTTGTAAAACCAGAGCTGGATCATGGCGGATGAAATATAGCATCCAGGGATTAGTAGTCTCAGCAACTGCCTGAGTCACCACATCCTCTGGTGTATAGCCTTCGGGGATATTAATCATGCCATCGGTGATGCTTTTATTCAGGAAGTTGCGGATTTGCTCCTGAAGTAGTGTGACATCCTGTTCAGCCATGATCATAGCAAAGATATTGCGATTGACATACATAGACTTCTCAATATCTTCCTCGTCCGTATCCTCAGCTTTCCAGATTGCTTCTTGCTGAAGCAGCAAGAGCTGATCTCCCCTTACCCCTGTACCAGCAAGTAAAACTATGAAGTTTACTTCCGGCATCTGAGTGGCAACCATGGGAGCGATCACTCCACCTTCACTATGGCCAACCAGTCCGATTTTGCCAATATCCTTGCGGGATTTCAGATACTTCACTGCACTGGCCACGTCGGTGGCAAAGTCCTGAGTAGTAGCGGAGGCAAAATCACCTTGGGATTTACCTACACCCCGATCATCAAAACGCAAAACAGCTATTCCCTGCCTTGTAAGGTAGTCGGCAATTACCCAAAAGGGCTTGTGCCCCAGCAGTTCTTCATTTCTATCCTGAGGACCGCTGCCGCTGATCAGTATTACTGCAGGATGTTTTCCCTTAGTTTTTGGCAGAGTGAGAGTCCCAGCCAATTTGATCCCTGCTTGCTTATTCTTGAACTTCAGGTCTTTCACCTTGTATGGATATGGTTTCTGAGGTTCTTGAGGCCTCACAAATACAGGTTTTTCCATTACTTCACGCTTCATATCAAGCTTTGCCTCAAAACCAGCCTGGTTGAAAGTCCCTTCAATAACACCGTTCTTGAGTTCACCGCTGTATTTGATGATCGGCGAAGTAGTCTCAAGTTCCAGCCAGGGAGCCTCATAGCTTACTTTGCTTACAGGCAGGCCAAATGCCCCCTGATCAGGGCTATCAAATGTAGCCTTCAATCCATCGCCATCTGCCTCAATATGAAACACCAGACGCAGCTTCATGCCGCTAAGATCCAGCATCCCGTGCCAATCCCCGATTATCTCATTGGCAAACAGAGTAGAGACGCTGATCAGCATCAACATAATGGTCATTATGTTTCTCATTATTCTCTCCCAAGAGTGTTTTGCTTGATATCTGATCCTCTAACTCCACTTCTGGAATATCCGTCAAGAAAAATTGAAGTGATTTCAATTCCTGAGAGTCTCATCACTGGCCTGGAACCCACCGCCCCATGTCACCAATAATCATATCATTACATTCAAGATACCGAAATAGCTGCCAGTTGATAACTCCTAAAGTCCTGACCAGCCTCTCCAGGGCATCCCACGCCGGGCAGGGCTTGGGTAGCAGAGGAGCAGGAGCGACGCAAGGGGTTCAGGTTATTCAGCAGTCCGATCTATATCAATCCCATTAGCATTACCCAGCTATTACGGATTCGATGCGTAATGACTCCGTATTGATAGCGTAATTGGAATAGGAAAGAATCACCCTGATAGAATCCTGAAATCTTCATGACAAAAAGAAGAAGTCCATACCTTTCAGGCATGGACTCCAATCTTACAAGCTTGATTATTAGTGAGTTATGCGGGTACCGGTCTTACCTTCAAAGGCTTCCACGATCCGGTCGATGGATGTGATCAGTACTTCTTTCCCGCCTTTCTCGAGGAAATCGATGGCGGCCAGGATCTTGGGTCCCATGCTGCCGGCTGGGAATTGCTTTTCTTCATAATGTTTACGGGCTTCAGCAACGGTCATGGTATCAAGGTCTCGTTGATCCGGTTTGCCAAAGTTTATGGATACTTTGTCCACTCCCGTCAGGATCACAAACAGATCCGCTTCGATATTCAGCGCCAGGAGAGCACTGGCAAAGTCTTTGTCGATCACGGCATCAACGCCTTCGTAGGATCCGTCTTCTTCCTGATAAATGGGGATTCCACCACCACCAACAGCGATCACGACCTCTCCCCTATGCACCAGTTCTTTCACTGTTGCAGCCGGGATTATCCGGATCGGCATGGGTGAAGGAACCACGCGGCGATAGCCTTTGCCGGCATCTTCTTTAAGAGTCCAGCCCAGGCTTTGCTTGAGTTGCTCTGCTTCTTCGGCAGAATAATAAGTGGAGCCAACGTATTTGGTGGGATTCAGCATGCTGGGATCGTTTTTGTCCACCATCACCTGCGAAACGATGGTAATCACTTGTTTCTCGATTCCATGGTGTTTGAGGGCATTTTGCAAGCTTTGTTCTATCATATAGCCCATTGTGCCTTCGGTGGCGGCATTGAGGACTCCCAATGGCAGAGGTGCAATGCCTTCCTTTTCTCCCGCTTCCTGCTGACGCAGCATGTTTCCTACTTGAGGTCCGTTTCCATGGGTGATGCTAAGTTGATAGCCCCTGCGGATGAGTTCAACGATCCCGCCTAAAGAATCGCGGGTATTGGCGAATTGCTCACCGATCGTTCCCTTTTGTCCGGCTTTGATGATGGCATTACCGCCCAGGGCAAGTACTGCTGTCTTTGTCATATCATTATCCTCTTTCATGTTACTATACTATTTAACAATGTAGCCTTATCATTTTGTCCTGCAAATGATAAAACAACACTTAGAAAACTAAAGCCGGGAGTGTGAAATTCTCACTCCCGGTTTATAGGATGTATATCTGAGTCTGGGATTATTTCTTTTTCTTGTTTTTGCCAAAGCCTTGCAATACGTCGGCGATGGTGGGAACACCAATCTCCTGAAGTTCATATTGAACCTGGCAGGCTGGCTTTTTGATCTTGATGATACGGCGCAAATCGATCGGAGTGGCAATTACCACAGATTCGCAATCGGTATCGTTGATGGTCTTTTCGAGGTCTTTGATCTGCTGTGCACTGTAGCCCATAGCTGGCAGCAGCACACCGATTTCAGGATACTTCTCGAAAGTTTCGGCCATTTCGCCAACAGCCCATTCACGAGGATCAACCAGATCTGCACAACCGTATTTCTCGGCAGCCACTACGCCAGCACCATAGGTCATTTCACCGTGGGTGAGGGTAGGACCATCTTCCACAACCAGAACTTTCTTGTTCATGATCATTTCTGGATGATCGACAAACAGCGGAGAAGCAGCTTCGATGATCTGAGCTGTGGGATTGATGGAGCGGACATTGGCACGCACTTCATTGATATCGTCAAGATCAGCACTATCGATCTTGTTGATCACTACTACGTCAGCCATGTGAACATTGGTTTCGCCAGGATAATAGGAAAGCTCGTCGCCAGGGCGATGTGGATCCACGACTACGATTCTCACCTGCTGATCTGAGCAGTAGAAAGGAATATCGTTGTTTCCGCCGTCCCAGATAATGACGTCGGCTTCTTTTTCAGCTTCGCGGACGATGGCTTCATAATCCACGCCAGCATAAATCACGCTGCCCATCTGGATGTGCGGCTCATATTCTTCCATCTCTTCGATGGTGCACTTGTGTTTCTTGAGATCAGCCAGTTCAGCAAAGCGTTGCACTTTTTGCTTTACCAGATCACCATAAGGCATGGGGTGACGGATGGAAACGACCTTCAGACCTTTGGCCTTGAGGGCTTTCACAACCGCACGGGTGGTTTGGGATTTGCCACAACCTGTACGTACTGCACAGATGGTAACGAGGGGTTTCTTTGTTTTGATGGTGGTGTTGTTGGCACCCATCAGCATGAAATCTGCGCCAGTGGCATTTACCAGGGCAGCTTTATTCATCACTACTTCGTAGGGAAGATCACTGTAAGCTAAAACAACAAGATCAACGTTGTGCTTCTTGATCAGCTCTTTGATCTCGCTTTCGGGTTTGATCTCGATACCCTTGGGATACAGTTTCCCAGCCAGGGCAGCAGGATACTTCTTGTCATCGATACCAGGAATTTGGGTAGCTGTGAAGGCTACTACTTCATAGTCCTTGTTATCGCGGAAGAAGACGTTGAAATTGTGAAAGTCACGTCCTGCGGCACCCATGATGATTACTCTACGTTTCATTGTGAATCTCCTTGTGTGTGTTTATTTTCCATTATGTTCGCACGGTTAAATTCAGGCATTTAACGTCAAGGAAAATCTTGTCATCGCTCTACTGGAAGCACCAGATCCAGCCTCTGCGATGAATTTAATCCTTGACACAAATCCGCCTGAGAAATCTTTGGAAAAATCAAATATGTGAATGCTACGGGGCATTAGCTCAGCTGGGAGAGCGCATGACTGGCAGTCATGAGGTCAGCGGTTCGATCCCGCTATGCTCCACCAAATAGTAAACCCCTTCGTTGTGAATCCACGGCGAAGGGGATATTCTTTTACATCAAGGTGGTTTCAAATGAGTAAGAATTACAATGAACTTGCATCGATCATCAGCGCTCAGGCTCTTAGAGCCAGATCAGCCATTCTCCACATGACAACCCTGAATGGAGCCGGTCATCCTGGAGGCTCGATGTCCAGTATAGATATCCTGCTTAGCCTTTACAATACGATCAAACATGATCCCCAGAATCCTGATATGCCAGATCGGGACATGGTAGTGGTTTCCATGGGACACATCTCCCCCGCTGTGTATAGTACATTAGGGATTATGGGATACTTCCCTCTGGATGATGCTACTGCCCTGTACCGCGTTTTTGGTAGTATGTACGAAGGCCATATCGAAAGAGATGTCCCTGGAGTGGAATGGACTACCGGAAACCTTGGTCAGGGCTTGTCTGCCGGTACAGGTTTTGCCATTGCCGCCAAGATCAAGAAAACTAATCAGCATGTCTATGTCTTGATGGGAGATGGAGAACAGCAGAAGGGTCAAATCAGCGAAGCTAGAAGATTCGCTGCCAAATACAAGCTGGACAACCTGATCGCCATAGTTGATTACAACCAATTGCAAATCTCAGGCTCCATCCACGATGTAATGCCACAGAACATACGCAAGAACTGGGAATCTGATGGCTGGCTGGTGATGGAAGTGAATGGGCACGATATCCAGCAGGTCTTGCACACCCTCGATCATGCCAGAGAAGCACAGGAACCAGTAATGATCCTTGCTCATACCGTCATGGGCAAAGGCGTAAGCTTCATGGAGCATAACAACAAGTACCATGGCTCTACTCTAAGTATTCCTCAGTTTGAAGAAGCTGTCAAGGAACTGGGCATAGAGAATCAGATTGATCTATATCGTAAGATTCGAAACGATTTCAAACCTACTCCCGAGCCAGCCCATAAGCGAAACTTCCATCCAAGATATGATTACGATCCTGGGAAACCAATGCTTTACAGCAATGATTCTGATTGTCGTAGTGCCTGGGGGAATGCTTTGGCTGATCTGGCAAAGATTAATTCTGTTGCTATTAATCCTATCGTGGCAATCGATTGTGATCTGGCCAGCAGCGTCAAGACAGATGGTCTGAAAGCTGTTACTCCTTCGCAGTTTCTTCAATGCGGGATCATGGAACATCATGCTGCCGTGATGGGTGGTGCCATCTCTACTACTGGCATCCAGTGCTTCTGGTCTGATTTTGGTGTCTTTGGCATTGATGAAGTGTACAATATGCAGCGCTTGAACGACATTAACCATGCCAACTTCAAGACAGTTGTGACTCATGTAGGCATGGATGTAGGACAGGATGGCAAGACTCATCAGTGCATTGATTACATATCACTAGCCCGCAACCTGTTCAATACGAGACTGATATGCCCTGCTGACGCCAATCATACTGATAGGATCATCAGGTGGCTGGTAAACCAACCTGGCAACTACCTCGTAACCATGGGACGCTCCAAGCTGCCAATCCTGAAGAACACTGACAACGATGCATTCTACAATGAAGAATACGACTTTACTTTTGGTGCCGTGGATGTCCTTCGGGTAGGTAACCAAGGCACTGTGATGGTTACTGGCAGCCCTGCCGGCAGAGCCATGAAAGCCATCGATGCCTTACGTGAAGAGGGCATCTTCATCGAGCTTGTCTATGTCTCCAGCCCCTTGTCCATTCCGGAGCCAATTGTCAATGAAGCTGCTGCTAAAGGCTTTATTATGACCATAGAAGATCATAGTGTTAATGGCGGATTGGGTACCTCTATTGCTGAAGCTTTGGCAACTGGTAATCTCCAGGCAAAGCTGATCAAAATTGGAGTTACTCAATATCCAGTCTCAGGAGAATCAGACGAATTGTACAAATGGATGGGCATGGATACAGCCACCATCATCAAGCGCATTAAAGCCGAAATATAAGCAGGATATATATTTTTATTGACAATGCAATAGATTGTACAGAATATGCCTGAGTGGAGGATATATGAAAAGATTGTTTTTCGTATGCTTGTTAGTATTGCTCTCTAGTTCAATGTTCGCAGGCCGTAAGGCTCTGATAATAGGTAATTCCAATTACACTGACAGACCCCTGAAGAATCCCACCAACGACGCTGTCCTGATCAAGAACACCCTGGAAAGCATAGGCTTCGAAGTCTCCATGACTACAAACGCAGACCGGGCTCAATTCAACCGACAGGTTAGCGATTTCTCCCGAAATGTACGTGGTGATGACGAGATAGTATTTTACTATGGCGGCCATGGTGTACAGATCAATGGTGAGAACTACCTTTTGCCTGTTGATGAGATGTTTGAGGACAATTACGATATCGAAAGCAAAGCCATCAAGCTGACCTGGGTAACAGATAAACTTAGCAGCGCCAGAGTAACCATGGTATTCCTGGATGCCTGTCGTGATAATCCTTATGTGTTTTACAGAGGTGGAACCCGTGGATTGGCCGCTGTATCAGGAAGCATAAACCAGAATTTCATCATGTTCAGTACCAGTCCCGGTGCAGTAGCTTCTGATGGCAAAGGCAACTACAGCGATTTCTGCTATAGCCTGAGCATCAACCTCCAGATTCCTGGCCTGAGTGCAGATGAAATAGGCACCAGAGTTACAAACGATGTGATCAGAGCCACCGACAGCATGCAAAGACCCTGGCGACTCAGCAATCTTATGCAACCCTACTTTTTTGTTCCTTCAGGAAATACTGAAATCGTCCGTCAACCCACCATCGTGATGGAACAACCCAAAGGGGAAGAACAGACCTCAAGTCTTCCTGAGAGCAAAGATCAGATCGCTTTTTTCGATCCCAGCCAGACTGATAGATCCAAAACTAACATAGGAGACACCCCGAAGTTAGTACCCTCCACACCAAGATATTTTGAGATTGAGGCCAAAACTCCCAAACCAAAGTCCACTGAATATCCTGCAATTACTAAGTACATGAGCTTTCTCTCCGCCAATGAATACACTTCATACTCCATTGATAAGAATTCAAGAACCCAGTTCATTTCTAAGAATATGATTGGATTTCACCTCCCCTGGATTGGTATTTCCGCAGAATATCTCAGTAAGGGAGTCAACACAAGATCTGAAAGTGATTACTTAAATACTGACAACAAGAATGAGTACGCTATTGCCAGAACTGGTTTCGGTTTCGGTATGCCCAATCCTGATATTGTAAGGCTGTATGCTACTTTCTATCGTGTAAAAGCAAACAGGCAGTCGAACTATACGACAAATGTGACCAATGTACATGAAGGCATCCTGGGAGAATTCAGAAAAAGAGTCACCAACGAAAACCAATTCAGTGAGTTCTTTGCCAGCTACCTTTGGCAGGACATACCCCAGGATTTCAATCACTTCCCGATCCCATCAAACACCTCAAACATCCATTTAAACATGAACTCTGATGCACCCAATACCACCATCGCTATACAAGCTTATACTTCAAATATTGCCAATAAATACCATGAGCCCATCGAATTCCAGGGGATCGCTCCTGATACCCATCCATTGATGCTACTCAGAGATTCTGGCTATGCTCTGAAAGCCAAAGTCCAGTTTGAGACTTTCAATTACTCAATGTATGATGATCATCAAACCTACATAGAATTTGACTTACCAATAAACTTCAGCAAAGTAGTAGGCTTGGACTTTGGGTTTAACCGCTACATTTTCTCCAGAATCCTGCACGATGCCTATGCTGATTATGAATGGCTCGATACATCTGATTATTCTGAAAACTCTTATACAGGCACCTTTCGTCTGGCAGTAATGAACTCAAATACTTTCAAGATCGTCCCTTGCATTGAATACAATCGAATCGAAGCAAAGTTCAAAGACACAAACACTAAAGATCACGCAGACTTGTTAAATGGATCACTATTTCTGGTTTTGAAGCTTGGCAACCATCTCCTCATCAATACTCATATCCTTAGCCAAAACACATGGATGCTGGAGACAGATCCATTCCAGTTCGATAACAGCTCCCTCACGTTTGGCTCAGGCATCTCAGTAAGGTTGTAATGAGGCAGGTGTTGACCAGAGAACACGTCAAACAAAGCAGGTAAAAAGCGATAATGTACAGATTGGAGCCTGTAAGCAAAGCCTACAACTGGGGTTCACGAAGCTTCATTCACAAACTCCTGAGCCTTAGTAGCGATTCTCCTCTGGCGGAGTTGTGGTTTGGAGCCCATCCCCAAGGCCCAGCCACTGCATCAGGACATCCTCTGGACGAGCTTATCGCTTCAGAGCCGATCACCTGGCTGGGAAAGGCGTCATCCACCAATGCAGGCAAGCTCCCCTATCTGCTTAAGATCCTGGCCGCAAGTGAGCCACTTTCCATCCAGGTACATCCCAGTAAAGCTCAGGCTGAAGCAGGTTTTGCCAGAGAAAATCAATTGGGCATCCCACTTGATGCATCTAATCGCAACTACAAAGATGACAACCACAAACCCGAACTCCTGATGGCTCTGACACCATTCTATATGCTCTGCGGGATCAGGACTTATACAGAGATTGTCAGCACTTTTCATCGTCTGGAAATCGATGGATATTTCAAGGCGTTCCAGCCTTTTGCCTGGCAACCCAATGCCAGGACATTTCTAGAGCTGTTTCGAGAGATTTGCATCTCTAGTCATGAAACCATCGAAGGCATTTTTAAGAAGATTGAGACTAACAATCTAGAACAAGATAGCCCCTGCGCTCCTTTGGTGGCATGGTGCCTCAGATTACGCAGATTTTACCCCCAGGACAATATGGCTATTGCTCCACTGTTGATGAATCTTCTACATCTGAATCCCTACACTGCCGTGTATCTAGATGCCGGCATCCCGCATGCCTATCTTGAGGGAGCAGGCGTGGAAATAATGGCTTCCAGCGACAACGTGATCCGGGCTGGCCTTACTCCCAAACACATCGATCAGGATGAACTGGCGACTGTGATGAATGCATCGCCCTACAAACCTCCGATCCAGCAGATGGAGATCAATCCCAATGAACTCATCAATTTTTATGTGCCAGTCCAGGATTTCCAGCTATCATACTTTGAGCTGACCGATACATTGCCGCTTCCAGACATATCGTCTCCCCGAATCGTGCTGGTCTTATCCGGAGAGTTATCTATACAGAGCGATACACAGGAGCTACACATCTCTCAGGGGCAAGCAGTGATCCTCCCAGCTATAGAGCAGGGCATCAAGATGTCTGGAACTGGAACCGGAGTCATCGCTTCCTGATCGTTCATTTCAAGGCATTATCCAATCACATATTACATCCTCTTGTTAGACAGCATATTGATACAACAGATCCAGAAATACACTTGTTCATCCCTGGCTTGAACCACGCCATTATTACGGCAATATTACAGATTTCATGCGTAATGAGTGCGTATTGATAGCGTAATTCAAACAGGGAAGAAGGGATTGGATGTGAGGATTGTGAGTTGGAGTGTGTTATTGCTCGATCAGCACGCAAGTCCGGGCGGGAAGGGATATTGTGAGACCATTACGATCAATTTCTGCTGTGTGGAAGACGACTCTGGCATCAGAATCCAAATCGTGATTCTGCATAGAATCGGTAGGGTTAATCAGGCATAACAACTTAGTATTTCTATCCGTTCTTGAATAAACTACAAGATCAGTCTGAGTAGGGATGAAGCTGAATTCTCCATTTACTAAAACCTGATACTGCCGCCTTAGAGCGATCATCCTGCGGTAGAATTCCCTAACCTGAACTGCTCGAACACGAGTTTCCCAACGCCAGTCAAAGGGTCTGCGATTATCCGGATCCTTGCCTCCGCGCATGCCGATTTCATCCCCATAATAGATATGTGGGGTGCCTACAAAAGTCATTTGGAAAAACACTGCCATCCTGATCAGTTCCATGTCTCCAGCGGCAAGCTCCATGATCCGCTGGGTGTCGTGGCTGCCCAGGAGATTCATCATTGCACGGGCGGCATGCTCCGGATAGACTGCCAATCCTTCCTCGATTCTGGAGACAAACTCCTCCCGGGAAATGAGATGATGCACAAAGAATTCCAGAACAGGGCTCTTGAAGTACGCATAGTTCATCACACTATCAAAATAGCGGGGTGATATCCATTGGGTAGCATCCTGCCAGATCTCCCCCACCAACCAGGCATCAGGCTTGAGTTCTTTCACTTTCTGGCGAAACAACTGCCAGAACCACCATGGCACTTCATCGGGGACATCCAGCCGGAAACCATCGATGCCAATATCGGAAAGCCACCACTGAACGCTATCCAGAATATAATCCACTAGTGGCGCATTGGGCTCGGCATCGCGGATATCGCGGATATGATTCTCCGAGGGGTGAGTGCGGGAAAGATCGAAATTCAGATCCGGCATATCCTTGATGCCCCACCAGCACTGATAGTATTCTTTGGGCTTAAACTCTGGTGGCAAGGGCTTTGGCAATGGCCATTTGTGCCAATCATACCAATTCCAGTAGGATGAGGATTTCCCCTTTTCCACACAATCCCGAAACGCCCAAAAGCTTTCTCCGGTGTGATTGAATGCCACATCCAGAATGATTCGAATCCCCTTGCTATGTGCCAACTTCACAAAATCCTGCATCTCTGCAGTGGTGGCAAAATGAGGATCCAGCTTGCGGTAATCCGCAGAATCGTATTTATGATTCGATTTTGCTTCCCACAAGGGATTGAAGTATATGGCGTCTATGCCCAAATCCAGCAAATAATCGAGTTTCTGGCGTACACCTTCGATATCTCCACCGTAAAAAGACCACCAATCTGGCTTTCCAGCTTCGAGATATGGGCTTTGAGTGAGCCCGCTGATATCGTACCAATCATCAACCAAATGATAGTACTCCCGATTGACCGGAAGAAATTCACCCGGGGTTGGAGGTGTGCGGCTATCGCTATAGTACCATTCACTGAAGTCCTGATCATTGGCGGGGTTGCCATTGCAGAAACGATCAGGAAAAATCTGGTATATGATACTGCTCTTTACCCAGTCTGGGATTGAGAAGATTTCAAAGATCTGTGGGTCAAAGGATAGGGTAGCAGCAGGATCCCGGCTAAGTCCGCTTGCTCCGAACCATACAAGGTGCTCAGAATATCTAATCCTGATCGTGAAATCGAAGGTTTGTGCAGTGCGAATCGTAGTATGCCAAACCTCCCGGTCGCAGTATTTTCCCAAGCGAAACAGAGGATAGCTCGCACCTCCAGTTTCCAGTACAATCTCTTCAGCAAGTCCGGGAAACCAGAAGAACCGCAGTTCGAGATGCTCCGGGGCACTTCTAAACCAGGAGATGAAAGATGAACCATCCAGCCTTGATATCAATCCGGGGAGCTCTTCCCAGGTAAGGGTTTTACGCGTTCCTTCCACAACGAGAAGCGAATTCAGCCCCCCAAATGGATCCGGTTCGGTGAGATCATTCGCGGGATCGATTATCCACATCCCATCCACAATTAGTTTGTAATGGTAGCGTCCAGGATTGAGTTCAAAATTGATCAGATACAAACCCCCAAAATCCTGCAGGTAATGAATTGCCCAATTGGTGAAATCACCAGCAATGCCAACTTCGTGCCTTCCGGCAGTAAGAGCCTGATATGAGAATCTGATCGTCATTTTTCCGTGGTTTTTGATTTTCGACGTTTTACCGGAGGACATGGTTCGGCAGGCGCAGCGTCCAGGCACCGGTCTCTATCATAGTGGATCTTTAAGTGTTGCCCAGTGTAGGATTCAGGACAGTCAATAATGTCTTCAGGAGTGCCCTGAGCCACGATTCTGCCGCCATCATCACCGCCTTCAGGACCCATATCGATCACCCAATCTGCGCACTTGATCACGTCGAGATTGTGCTCAATTACGACCACTGTATTGCCCATAGCTACGAGCTTTTGCAGCACTTTCAGGAGTTTGTTGATATCATCGAAATGAAGCCCTGTCGTAGGCTCATCCAGCATGTAGAGAGTGTTTCCGGTTGAGACCTTGCTGAGTTCACGGGACAGCTTGATCCTTTGCGCCTCACCTCCGGAAAGAGTGGTGGAGGATTGACCCAGCTTGATATAATCAAGCCCCACTTCATGCAGGGTTTTCAGTTTCTGGCGAATGGAAGGAATGGCGTCAAAGAATTCGATGGCTTCCTGCACGTCCATATCCAGTACTTCGGCAATGTTCTTGCCTTTGTATCTTACCGAGAGGGTTTCCTGATTGTAGCGTTTGCCCTTGCACACTTCGCAGGTTACGTAGATGTCTGCCATGAAATGCATCTCGATCTGTTTCACGCCTCCGCCTTCACAAGTTTCACAGCGGCCACCCTTTACGTTGAAGGAGAATCTTCCGGGTTTGTAGCCCCGCATTTTAGAAGCAGGCAGTTCAGCAAAGAGATTGCGGATGGGATCAAAGAGTTTTATGTAGGTACAGGGATTACTGCGTGGCGTGCGGCCAATGGGTTGCTGATCTATTGTGATGATCTTATCGATGTGTTCAAAACCTTCCAGCGCAGCGTGCTTGCCCACACGATGGGAACTGCGGTAGAAATGGTTGTTTAGAAATGGCGCCAGGGTCTGGTTTATGAGAGAGCTCTTGCCGCTTCCGGAGACCCCGGTAATGCAGACCAGCATCCCCAGGGGGATACTCACATCGATGTTTTTCAGGTTGTTATGCTTTGCACCTCTGATCCTGATCATCCGTTCGTCTGGTTTTACTCTGCGATCCGGCACTGGGATGCACATGCGTCCGGAAAGGTACGCTCCGGTAAGCGAATCTGGATGTTCAATGATCTCCTGATAGCTGCCATTGGCAACAATCTGTCCACCATAGATACCAGCCCGGGGACCGAAATCAACGATTCTGTCTGCACTGCGCATGGTGTCTTCATCATGTTCTACTACGATAACAGTGTTCCCCAAATCCCTTAGATGGCAGAGCATGGTTACCAGCTTGGTATTGTCCCTCTGATGAAGCCCAATAGAGGGCTCGTCCAGGATGTACATCACTCCTACAAGCTGGCTGCCAATCTGGCTGGCCAGACGGATTCTTTGGGCTTCCCCTCCGGAAAGTGTGGGTGAACGTCGATCCAGATTCAGGTAATGCAATCCTACAGACAGCAGAAAACCCAATCTGGCTTTAGTTTCTTTCAGTACTTCCTCAGCGATGATCTTTTTATTGCCTTCCAGCTTCAATTTGTCGAAGAAGGCAAAGGATTCACCGATACTCATGGCAGTGATGTCCGTGATGGATTTCCCGCCAATCCGTACTGACAGCGAAGCAGGTTTCAGCTTTTTCCCTTCACAATCCGGACAAGGTTTGTCGCTGATGTATTGCATGTAATAGCGGCGCATGTCTTCGGATGTGGTTTCGTGCATGCGCCTTTCAAGTTGTGGAATCACGCCCTCATAGCGCATCATGAATTCCCCGCTGCCCCGCTCATTGTTCCAGGCAATCTTGAACTTTCTGCCCTTGGAACCGTAGAGAATCAGTTGTTTTACGATATCGGGAAGCTGATACCATGGCATGGACAGAGAAAAATTGTAGGCTCGAGCCAGGTTCCTCACGGTATTGAGAGTCCAGCTTTGCTGCTTTGCTTCCAGCTTTCCCCATGCCAGTACTGCGCCTTCCATGATGCTAAGCTGGGGATCAGGAACGATCAAATCAGGATCAAATTCCAGCTTGTAGCCCAGCCCATTGCAGGATGGGCACGCCCCGATCGGGCTGTTGAAAGAAAAGCTCTGGGGGCTTAATTCTTCGAAGCCGATATTACATTTTGCACATGAATTCTGGGATGAAAGGATCACTGGTTCGCTTTCATCGGTAAAGTCTATCTTGACTATGCCTTCCGTGAGCTTCATGGCAAGCTCCAGAGAATCGCTTAACCTGCTCTCGATGCCGCTCTTGATCACCAGTCTGTCCACTACGACGTCTATGGTGTGCTTGCTCTTTTTGTCCAGTACGATGTCTTCGTCAAGATTTCGCAATACTCCATTAATCATCACCCTTACAAAGCCTTCGCTGCGCAATTGATCCAGTTCTTCCTTATGTTCACCCTTGCGGTTTTGGACGAGTGGAGCAAGTATCTGGATTTTGGTGCCTTCAGGGTGTTGCATCAGATATCCAATCATCTGATCCACGGATTGAGAGCCAACCGGATCACCGCAATTGTAACAGTATTGATCACCTATTCTGGCAAAAAGAACCCTTAGGTAGTCGTAGATTTCAGTGATAGTACCAACTGTGGAACGTGGGTTTTTGCTGCTGGATTTCTGCTCTATAGAAATTGCTGGAGACAAGCCTTCGATATAATCCACCTTGGGCTTCTCCATTTGCCCCAGAAATTGCCTTGCGTATGCAGATAATGATTCAACATAACGTCTCTGTCCCTCAGCATACAAAGTATCAAATGCCAGGGATGACTTTCCAGAACCAGATACACCCGTAAACACGACTAACTGGTTGCGTGGGATCTCAAGATCTATGTTCTTCAGATTGTGCTCAGATGCACCTTTGATTAAGATTTTAGTCTTCAATTTCGGCTACCTCTGCTGGTCAAGGAAATCAAGGGTGATAGTTTGTCAAATGAAAACCGCAAGAGCTAAATGGATTAAGCAGCGAATTTATCTTGACAAGATATATGCCAGACTATTATCTGCCCCAAAGAGGTAAACTATGAATAAGATATTGATTCTGATGGCCTTGCTCATGAGCCTTGCTTGCATGGCTTGGGGGATCTCCATCTATGATATACAGTACACTACATCCCCAGGCAGTGACAATACATATCCCTCCAGATATGCTGGTAGAACTGTCACAACCGAAGGAATTGTTACTGCTTCAAATTATCGTAGTAGTGGTTTCTTTATCTCTGAGAACATTGCTGGGCCCTACAGTGGGATACTAGTGATGGATCGCAGAACCAGTGTTGTTGTTGGAGATCGTGTCCGAATCAGCGCTACTGTATATGAAACTTTCGGGATGACATGCCTGCAAGACATCACAAATATCACTATTCTTGAACGCAATCATCCTCTTCCCCATCCTGTGGTACTTACCACAGCTCAACTTACCAGTGCCATCGAAGCAGAAGCCTATGAAGGCGTATATGCCAGAGTGTTATCAGCTACCTCAGCCAATTCACGCAACTCTCGTGGAAAGCTTGCTGTTACTGATGGAACAGGTTTGTGTACAGTGCAATTGGGTACCTTTGCCAATATCGCTAATCAACAGAGTCTTGGGTCTCAGTTCAGTTCCATCACTGGGATCGTAATCTATGGTTTTGGTGAGTTCTCATTGAATCCCATTTCCCGGAATGACCTTGTGGATAACCAGCCTGTTTCAATTCAGAATCGGAGCTGGGGCAGAATCAAATCAATCTATAAATAAGTGAGGTTCTACAATGAATAAGTTTTTTAAGACGATCCTGTTTCTTGGTGGTACTGCTGCTGCTGCGCACTTTGGTATGAAGGCGTTCAAGAAGATTAATGGCACCGTAAAGCTCTCCAAATCACTACCAGAATTTCTGAGCAATGTGTATGGTGAACGTCCCAAAATGAGTATGACCCGCACTTTGAATTACATCAAGATTGGCGTCGGTTTTTCTCAAGAGATCCTGGATAAACACACTGATATCGAGACTACAATTCGTGAATACATCGATGATTTCTATCCTGAAGTAGGAAAGTGCTCTGTGGATATTGAAGTCCACTTAAAAGAAGAAGAGCCAGTAGAAGAAGTAGTAACTGCTGAACCTGAAGAGGAAGCTGAGAAGGAATAGATAGTTACTATTCACTGAATCGCAAGCTAATGTTTGGGTGGCAGATGCCACCCTTATTCTATCTCAGATTTGAATCATCATTTGGCTGCAATCTGAGAGTTCATCCTTCTCCAATCTACCTACCCCCAAACCCAGGAGTCTTACTTTTCTAGTCGAATCCCAGTGATTAATCAAGAGCTGCTCTCCAGTCTTGTAAAGCACTTCATTGTCATTTGAGGGCTCTGACAGGGATGTACTGCGGGTGATGTATTCAAAATTGTCATACTTGAGTTTTAACACTACGTTGAATCCCTGGATATTCTTCAGGCACAATCGTGAAGTAAGCCTCGAGCTTAGTTTTCGAAGCTCTTCCAAGAGAGCATCCAGCTCCCCGAGATCTTCATAGAATGTACTCTCACAGCTTACTGTTTTGGGCTCAAACACTGTCACGATATCGCGGTTATCAATACCACGAACCACGTTGTAGTAGAATCCTCCAGGTTTCCCAAACACTCTGATTAGCTCCTGTAGACTCCATTTATATAGATCAGCCCCATTCTTGATACCCAGTTTCTGCATTCTGGCTGCGGTTACTTTACCAATGCCGTGAAACTTTCCAATCGGTAGTGAGAACAGAATCTCCCTGGCTTTTTCAGGTGTGATTACTACCAGACCATCAGGCTTATTCAGATCACTCCCAATCTTGGCCAGAAACTTATTGTAAGATACCCCTGCAGAACAGGTGAGTCGTGTAACATCATAGATCTCTTGCTTGATCTGCCTGGCGATTTCTACCGCATCATCAACTCCCAGTTTATTTTCTGTGACATCCAGATAAGCCTCATCAAGTGACATCGGTTCTACTATATCAGTCCATCTATAGAACACAGTTCTGATCTGCTGCGTTATCTCTTTGTAGAGATGGAAATGAGAATGCACAAAGACTGCCTGAGGACACAACTTCCAAGCCTGAAATGAAGACATCCCGCTATGGATACCATACTTTCTGGCTTCATATGAACATGTGGATACCACTCCCCTGCTATTAGGTGGTCCTCCCACGATCACGCATTTACCTTTCAGCGATGGATCCTCGCGTATCTCGATAGCAGCAAAATATGCATCCATATCCACATGTATGATTTTCTTCATTGCTACAGAGTATGATGATCGCTTACCAAGTCAAGTGAAATTCATCAAACAGACCTTCTGAACCTACAATCCCCATGGATTCATTTGACATAAAACAGCAGCGAAGATATTGTGTTCATTCATTACTGATATTAGGATAAGCGAATGTACAAAGAACCCTATCACTTCAATATCGGCAGATACATCGATCCCCAAAGGTTCGATAGTATGAAGCAATTTGCCCAGGATTTGAGCACTCCCGTGCTGATTATGGATCTTGACCGGGTTGCCGAAAAATACGATGAATTAACCCAAAGTATGCCAACCGCCAAGATTTACTATGCTGTGAAAGCCAATCCCAATCCTGAAGTAATCAGATTATTGGCGCATAAGGGCTCAAACTTCGATGTCGCCTCCAGATATGAGCTGGATTTCATGCTAAGCATGGGCGTCTCTCCAGACAGGCTTAGTTATGGCAATACCATCAAAAAGAAGACGGATGTTTCTTATTTCTATGATAAAGGCGTCAGGTTATTTGCTACAGACAGTGAAAACGATCTCATCAATATCGCAACTGTAGCACCCCAAGCCAAGGTTTTTTTCCGGATTCTGACTGAGGGAACTGGAGCTGACTGGCCTCTTTCCAGAAAGTTTGGCGCTCATTCTGACCAGTTGTATTACTTGATTCTTCAAGCCAGAGATCTTGGCCTGATTCCATGGGGAATATCCTTTCACGTGGGTTCACAACAGCGTGATATCGGGCAATGGGACGATGCCATAGCCAGATGTAAGTATTTGTTCGATGCTGTAGCTGAAGAGGGAATCGAGCTGAAAATGATGAATCTGGGCGGAGGTTTTCCCGCCAGCTATGTGGATCCCACCTTCTCTGTACAGGAATACGCAGATGAGATCATGCGCTTCATCGAAGAAGACTTTGGCGCTAATTTACCAGAACTGATCATCGAACCTGGCAGATCCCTGGTTGCTGATGCAGGACTCATAGTATCCGAAGTAATAAATATCAGCCGGAAATCCAAGAACAATATCTACCAATGGGTTTTCCTGGATATCGGAAAGTTTGGTGGACTGATCGAAACTATTGATGAATCGATCAAATTCCCCATATACTTCGAACGTGAAGGTCTGGCGGATGATGTTATTCTCGCAGGGCCAACCTGCGACAGCATGGATATCCTATACGAGCATTACAAATACCACATGCCTGAGAACACTTTGCCGGGAGACAGAGTGTATATCTTTACCACTGGAGCTTACACGCAAAGCTACTCATCAGTAAACTTCAATGGTTTCCCTCCCCTTAAAGTCGCAATTTATAAAGATAAATAGGAGTTGATATGTTACATCTTCCCGTCGAACTGATGCACGAGTTTATGATCGAAGTTTTCACCAGGATTGGCGTCTCCAAAGCGGATGCTACAATATGTGCTGATGTCCTTATCGCCAGTGATCTCAAAGGCATCGAATCGCACGGCATAGGACGCCTGAAGATGTATTATGACAGAATCAGGGCAGGAATCCAAAACCCCATCACAACCATTGATGTGATCCGCGACAGATATGCTACCGCAGTCTGGGATGGAAATCACGGCATGGGACATGTAATAGGTCAAAAAGCAATGCAAACCGCCATTGATAAGGCCAAGCTCTATGGTTTGGGTAGCGTGGCAGTTCGCAATTCCACTCATTATGGAATCTGTGGCTACTATGCGGACATGGCTGTAAAGCATGATATGATCGGCATTACATTTACCAATGCAAGACCCTCGATCTGCCCCACCAATGGTGTATCACCACTTTTGGGAACCAATCCTATCTGCTTTGGAGCTCCAACTGATCTCCCCTATCCCTTTCTCTATGATGCCGCTACTTCGATCTCACAAAGAGGAAAGATCGAGCAATATGCCCGCGAAGAAAAACCCACTCCCCCAGAGTGGGCGATAAATGCTGTTGGTGAACCCCAAACAGATACGAATAAACTCCTTGTAGATTTAGTCAAGCAAACCGCCGCCTTACTGCCTATTGGCGGTACCGATGAAGTCTCAGGAAGCCACAAGGGCTATGGCCTGGGCACTATGGTCGAAATCCTCTGCGCCGCGCTTCAAGATGGCAGCTACTTGAATGGATTATTAGGCCAAACCCCGGATGGCAAACCAACTCCATATTGTCTGGGACATTTCTTCCTCGCGGTCAATATTGATTTCTACACAGAACTGAATAGCTTCAAAAAGATCACTGGAGATATCTGCCGTCAGCTCCAGAATTCACAGCTTCTACCAGGCCGTGAACGTATATGGGTAGCGGGAGAAAAGGAATATGAGATCGAACTGCTAGTGCGAAAACAAGGCATCCCCATTATCCCAAATTTGGCAAAAGCAATCTCCACAATGCAATACGAACTTGGCCTGAATATGGTTAAGATTTAAAAAAATACTGCTTGCATCCTTTACCATAAAGGGTTAGATTGTATTTATATAAAATCAAAGGGAGACAAGAATGAAAAAACTACTTCTTATCCTTATTCCAATCGTACTGGTTAGCATGCTTTCCGCTGTCAGCTTTGACATTAGTGGAAATCACAGAGTTCGTGCTGCAATGTACAATGATGCTGCAGAAAATGCGGGCGGTCATATTGACAATCGCCTTCAAATCGGTTTTGATTCTCAATTTCACAAAAATCTAGCTTTCCGTGTTGCTCTTGAAATCGGTGATATCGTTTGGGGTAACGGTGGAGGTGGAATCAGCACAAATGGTGTAAACATCGAAACCAGTGAGCTGTATCTTGACTATATGATCAATGCCATCGATGCCAAAGTAAGATTCGGTCAACAGTATTATGCTGACAACATGGGCTTGATCCTGGATGACTTTGTATCCGGACTATTCATTACCAAAGAAGACTGGATGGGCATGGATACTGAATTTGCCTGGATAAAAGGCTGGGAAGGCGCACTGAATAACGATGATGACTACAATGTCTTCATGGCTCATGCAAACTTCAAAGACAAGCTACCGATGGGCATTTATGCCATGTACGGTGCCTGGGGTGGTGCCGATACTGGCAATTTCACTTTGATGCCTTACTACAAACTGGAAATGGATCCTCTTACCATTGACGTGAATGTATTCTTGGATTATCAAATGAATCCTGATCCCACCGACGATGAAATCGGTTTGGGCGCTGCTGCCAAAGTGAAAGCAGATCTGGGTATGCTGGAAGTGGGCGGAGATCTTCTGCTGGCCATGGAAAATGGTCTTACCACCATCAGCCCCTGGTATCAGAATGGTCTTTACATCTATGGTATTGGCAAACATCATGATGGTGCAAACCTTTACTGGAACACACCCTATGAAGGCAATGCCGACATGTTTGTGAGCGCTGTAGGACATGTACGCTATCCCTTCAAGGAAGACATGACGATGTTTGCTGCAGCAGGTTACCTCGTAGATACAGGACTGGAACTCAATGCCGGAATCGAATATGAGATCATTCCTGACCTGTTGATGCTGAGCGGTTATGGTGCCTTTGGCATGCATGACAATGAAACTACCAACTATCTGCTGGGTACTACAGTCAAAGTAGAATTCTAAAGGTTTAACCCTTTCAATCAAATGGGGTACCGCCTGGTACCCCTTCTGTTTTGTGTAGTATATTTGAATCTGTTATGATTGAGATTAGTTGGGAGGATTTCCTCTGCTTTCAAGGCACTCCCTAATTCCAATTACGCTATCATTACGGATCAAATACGGACCGGATGCGTAATGAATGCGTGATGCAAACGTAATGGAAAGCAGAGCCTCTGGAATAGCTTATTTCTCCATATACCACTTGCTTTTCAGATCTTTGATTACGCCTTTATCTTTCAGGATAGAAAGGGCTTTGCTCCATGCATCCACCACATCCTTCCCTGTCTCCATGGAAAAGCCAATGTAATACTCTGTGCTGGATAATACGCTAATGGGCATCAAGGCATCTGGTTCCACCCCTGTTTCCTTCATAAGAGAATGGGCAGTAATATCAGTGAGAACCGTAGCATCGGCTGCGCCGTCTACTACCATTCGGATGCATTCACTGGGATGATTCACAGTGATCAGATTGTCAAAACCCATATCCAGCAATTGCTGCTCAGTGAACCAACTGGAGACGACAGCGATCGATCCCAGTTTTCTGGCTTCTTCGGGCTCAGAAAACTTGATTCCAGACCTTGGTGATACATAGAAACTGGCACTGTTTTCTCCCAAGGGACCCACCCATTGGAAGAGTTTTTCCCGCTGCGGAGTACGTTCGATGGTAAAGATCACTACATTCTTTTCTTTCAAAGCTTGTTGATAAGCCTCTTCCCAGGGGAGGATCTTGATCTCGGCTTTGGTCTCCAGCATGTTCATGATTTCACGAACAACCTCTGTAGCATAACCACTTACACCATCTCCTGTTGAGAATGTCAGAGGTGGGTACTCTTCGGTTACCAGTTTCAGATCATATGATTTGAAGTCATTGCCCAATCCCACTACATCATGCGGCTTTAAATCACTTGACAATGGTTGTACAAACTGACCCTGTACTGGAGAAACAATCGCCATTAAGCCTACAATTGCGATGAAGATAAATACAAATTGCTTCATTGGATACTCCTTACATTCTTGTCTGAATCATGGTTATTTTGCAGATGAGTATCTGTCAATGGTTTTGTGGTCGATGGCAAATCAAACATGTACTCCAATTCCAGCTTGACACAAAAGGGCTTGAATTTTGCTTTACTTCTTGCAGGAGTACGTAGCAGATGCAGAAGTTTCAAGCGATGTTAGACAAATATAGGACACTGGTAAACGGCAGGATTAGCATCCGGTCGCTGGTGCTGAGTGTGCTTGTTTTCGCCTGTGGATTGCATCTTTACTACATCCTCTGGCAGCTTATGGGTGCTCAGGCACCTGCTCTTGTTTATGCCAATATCGCCATTCGAGCCAGCCTTGCTTTGATTATCATTTATTTACTCTGGCAAGGATACCAGTCCTTTTGGTCCCAACAGCGAATGGCCAGGTACCTTGATCTGCAGCATGATGCTGGAGATGATCTCTACCAAAATTCCCATGAGCTCTTTCACAAGTATGGATCGACACCAGTCACGGAAGCTTTGGTTTCCAGTTCCATTGCCAGGATCGAATCAAGCAAGTATGCTTTCCCGCCTATCTTTACTTATAGGCGTTTCTTTGTCATTTCTTTCATCCTGGCTGGAATTCTGGGCTTCTGGGCTCTAACAATCAATGATTTTGGCCTGGCTGCCCGTCAGTTTTATACTAACAAAGCCCCAAAGATAATCTATAAAGACACTCTTAGCCTGAGTCCTGGCAACATCAGCATTGGCAAGAATCAACCATTACTGATCCAGATTGAGGATCCAGATCCCCGGCTCAATCACAAGCTTTATTTTCGTACGGATACGCAATGGCGAGAACTGGGGCTCAGCAACAACCACTATCTCTTCAATCGTCTGGAATCAAGCATTGAATACTATGCAGAGAATGAGATTACCAAGAGCCCAATATACAAAGTGAATGTTCTGGATGAGCCTATGGTGCGGAATTGGAAATTGCATTACCAGTATCCTTCCTACACCGGGATCAGCCCCTTCACGGACTCACTTTCTTACGGCAATATCGAGGCGTATGCCCACTCCAAAGTGATCCTCAGTATTCAAACCAATATCCCTGTTAAATCCGCCCGAATGGTGATGGACAGTGCAAAGTCAATTGATATGATCAAGGTGGATGAAACCTCATTCTCAGTTCAGTTAACGATTTTGAAGCCTGAGACCTGGTATCTGAATCTGGAGGATCATCTGGGCCGAAAGTCCCGCCCCGAAGAAAAGATGATCAGGATTATCCCAGATAGCCCTCCTCAGATCAAGATAGTGTTTCCTGGTTCTGATACTGTGCTGAATCAGAACCTCATGCTGCCAATGATCATCGCAGCAGATGATGATTTTGGGCTTGCCAATTGCAGCTTGCACTATCAAGTAAACTCTGATCCCGCCCAATCGACAAGCATCCAAAATGTCATCACCTCCAAGATTTTCAATACTGATTTCTTGTGGGATATGAAGAACCTGAATCTCTTTCCAGGGGATGTAGTAACTTATTGGGTGGAGATCCACGACAACGCTCCCAATCCCCAGAAAGGGATATCTACAAGATACAGAGCAAGATTCCCCTCCATCGAAGAAATCTATCAAGAGATTGAGAGGCAGGAAACCCAGAAGAAAGAAGAACTAGCCGTTACTCTGGAGCAAAGCAAAGACTTGCAGAAGCAGTTTGAGGATAAACGCCGGGAATTGCTAAAAGACCCTAATCTGAAATGGGAAGACAAGAAACAGCTTGAAAACATCCTGGAAAAGCAGCAGGAACTATCTGAGCAAGTAGAAAACATCGCAGATAACTATCGTGATTTGATCAATAAGATGCAAGCCAATAGCACTCTTTCTCAAGAGACCCTGGATAAGATGATGAAGATCCAGGAATTGATGGAAGAGATCTCCAGTGAAGAATTTCAGAAAGCCATGCAGCGCTTTGAACAAGCCCTGCAGAATGTAACTCCTGATGCCGTCCGTAAAGCCATGGAAGACTTCAAGTTCTCCATGGAGGACTTTGCCAAGAAGATAGAACAGACCCTGCAACTCCTTGAGAGCATCAAGAATGAACAGGCCATGCAGAAAGCCCTTCAGATAGCTGAAGAAATGGAGAGGATGCAAAAGGATCTCAAAGATCGAACCTCAGACCCAAATCAAGATCCCAACAAGCTTGCAGCAGACCAGGCTCAGATTCAGGAGAAGTTTGACACCCTTCAGAAAGAACTGGAGAAGCTGAAAGATCAACTTTCCTCTCCCAAGGATGCATCTATCAAGCAACAACTGGAAGATCTGCAGAAAGATATGAAGCAAAGTGGAACAAAGCAAGATATGCAATCCAGCCAGCAGTCACTTTCTCAAAATCAACGCAGTCAGTCGCAAAGCTCTCAGGAACAAGCTTTGGAAAAAATGCGCCGCTTCACTATGAAGCTTGGCGAAATGAAGCAATCTATGGGATCAGGTAGTCAACAAGGCATGATGCAAGCCATTCAAACTGCTATCCGTGAGCTTCTGATCTTCTCCAAGAAACATGAAAGCACCAAAGCAAAATACTCCAATGATCCATATCTGATCGTCCCGGAATTGATCGCAGCCTATGAGGGAATCCAGATATCACTGAACAAGCTCTTTAGCCAGCCTATGGTTACCATGATCATTCCTCCCAAGTTCTTTCTTGATCTCACTGACACCAATAAAGGTTATCGGGATATCTTTGGTAGTCTGGGGCAAAGCTTCGTGCCCAATATCAGTCCCCAGCTTACTGCCATCCAAAAAGGCTTGAATCTGATGGTTTACGATCTGATGCAAGCCTTGCAAAACTCCTCCTCTGGTGGTGGCGGTGGTGGGGGTATGCAATCCCTGATGCAAATGCTGGAGCAGATGGGTCAGGAACAAATGGCCATGAATATGCTTACTCAGCAGCTGATGATGCAAATGCAAGCTCAGGGCGGGCGGATGGATGCCGGAATGCAGCAGCAATTTCAAAAACTCGCATCAGATCAAGAGCGATTGGCTGAAAACTTGAAACGAGCCCTGCAAAACAATCCTGAGGCACAAAAACAAGGTAATGCCATGAAACAACTGATTGAAGAAGCTGAAGCGGTTGCCAGGCAAATCCGCCAGAACCAGTTCACACCTGATTTGCTGAAACGGCAGGAGAATATCATCAGCCGGCTCCTGGATGCACAACGTTCTATCACAAAACGAGATACTAGCGAAAGGCGTCAGGCTGAGAGCAGCACAGGACTCCCGGAAGGGGCTGTAAAGCAAAACATTGATTATGAGACACTGCGCCGGGCAATGATATTGGAAGATAACTTCAAAAGCTACCCCAAAGAGTACCAGCAATTGATCATGGAATATCTACGTGTGCTTCAGGATAAGGTGCAAAAATGAGATATTCAGTTCTCGCTGGTCTGATCCTTCTTCTTCTGTGGCTGCCCTTATCGGCACAGTACAACGAGCGCCAAATCCTCTACCAACAGGCTAACCAGCTCTACTCCCAAAGGCAGTACTCTGAAGCTGAGACTCTATTTCTACAACTCCTGGAGAAGTATCCTGATGATCTGAATTCTATCCTGCAACTCATGCAGATCTATCTGAGTCTCTCACAGATGGAAAAAGCTGACGCTCTGTTGAGCAAATATCATCGCAGCATCCCACCTAATACTTATACAGAATTGAGATTGCAACTGCTGATCGCGCGGGGTAATCTTGATATCGCTGCACGAGAAGCAGAGGCATATCTTCAACTTATGAACCACGATATCAACAAGTATCGCTTGATCGCTTCATATTTCGAGCGCAAGGCATTCTTCGATTATTCGTTGGATTTGTATCAGAGAGCCAGGGCATGGTACAAGGATCCATCTCTTCTGGGACTGGAAATAGCAAATGCAGCCATGCAAGGAAGAAATCTCCCTGTCGCAGTTACTGAGTACATGGCTTACTTAAAATCAAATCCGGGAATGAGTCCGTTTGTTAAAAACCAGCTCAAGAGCATTGTATTAGAGGATAGCTCGATGGTGGATTTGATCTCAAGTATCGCTCGAAACAACGACTCCGCTGTCCTGAGAGAGCTCTATGCCAGTACTTTGGTCTCTCTGAAAGATTATGAATCTGCATTGGAGATCTACAAATCACTTACATCGAACTACATGATAGATTTTGCCGCCGAACAAAATCGTTTGGGGAATGATCTTATCGCCATGGAGGCATATAGATATCTGGGAGATACAAGCCCCAATCTGACCCAAAAGTTTAATTTCAAGATGGATCTCGCCAGATTGTACTATCGTCAGGCTCAGTATGATTCCACCAAGGCTATCGTAAATTCTATCATTCAAGACCCCTATTGGAATCAAAACCCGCAATTGAGCAAATCAAGACTTAATATGGAACTGAGAAAGCTGATGGCTGAGGCCAGCCTCGCCAATAGGGACGATATCTCAGTTGCTCGCTCGTGGTTGGAAGAAGCCAAATATCATAGTTCTCAAACGGCAGACATTCAGGAAGTAGAGCTTGACCTGGCAAAACTTCACATCTTGAGTGGCTCATACAATAATGCTATCAGTTCCCTATCCCGGGTCACATTGCCAAACCTTGTGGAGAAACGTGATTACCTGAAGTTCCTCTCTGCATTTGTTCAACATGAGATAGCTTTGGCTGATTCTCTAATGAATGAGTTTGTGATCAAGTATCCGGGCAGTGATTATGTGAATGATGCAATATACTTGATTATGCTTAGTCTGGGAATGCAACCGGATGATCAGAAACGATTTGCTAAGAGCGTGACTTTATTGCAACTACGAAACCCCGCGGGCATCGATAGCTTGTATAGCATCTTCGAGCACAATCAGGATGAAGAACTGCTGTTATTGGCTATAGAATGGTCAATTGGATTGGGTGAATATGCCAAAGCCTCTTTGTTCCTCACACATGATTTCACAGATGATCTGGCCTCAGATTATGCGCAGCTTCTGAAGCTGGCGTTCATGAATGACCGCAGAGATGAACAAAACTTAGCCAGGGAATTTCTAAAAACCAATCCCAATAGTATCTTCTCTCCCAGTTTCAGGCAAGTGATAAGCCGGATAGGACTCTCAAGACCAAATCTCTAAAGACGTAAAGATTGGAGAATACATGAATATTAGAAAATCCTACACTTTCGATGATGTACTACTGATTCCCCAGCATTCCAGTATCCTGCCTTCAGAAGTGAATCTGGAAACATCCATAACCAAGAACATCAAGCTTAGAATTCCCCTGCTTTCTGCAGCGATGGATACTGTCACAGAAGCAGATACAGCTATCGCCATGGCCAGGGAAGGTGGTATTGGGATTATTCATAAGAATCTAAGTATTGCTGATCAAGCCTGGCATGTACATCAGGTAAAAAGAGCAGAGAGCGGAGTAGTGACAAATCCCTATACAATTCACCCCTCAGATACTCTCTCCAAAGTCCTGGAAATGAAGCATGCTCATCGGATTGGCGGATTCCCGGTTGTTGAAGACGGTGTGCTAACAGGAATCCTGACTAACCGTGATATTCGTTTTGAGAAAGACGTCAATAAAACCGTCCAAGAGCTAATGACTCCCAAGTCCAAACTTATAACTGCAGCAGAGGATGTTTCCTGGGAAGATGCCATTGCGCTGTTACAACAAAACAGAATTGAGAAACTCTTGCTTGTAAATGGTAGATTCGAACTCAAGGGCATGATCACCGTACGTGATATCATGAAACGTCAAGCCTATCCATCCGCAGTACAGGACAGCAAGAATCGTTTACTTGTTGGTGCAGCTATAGGTGTTACAGGAGATTATCTGGAAAGGGCACAGGAACTTGTGCGCGCTGGAGCAGATCTAATCGTGATCGATACTGCTCACGGACACCATGTAAACATCAATCATAGCCTCCAAAGAGTGAAGTCAAACGTAAATGTGGAGATTATCGCTGGCAATGTCGCCACAGCTAACGCGTGCCAATATCTGATAGATCATGGTGCAGATGCAGTAAAAGTAGGTATTGGTCCTGGATCAATATGCACCACCAGAGTAGTAGCGGGAATAGGAGTTCCTCAGCTCTCAGCCATTATGGATTGTGCTGAAGTAGCAAACAAATACAATATTCCCATTATCGCTGATGGTGGAATCAAGTTTTCTGGTGACATCGTAAAAGCCCTGGCTGGTGGAGCATCTGCTGTGATGATAGGATCGCTATTTGCAGGTTGCGATGAAAGCCCTGGAGAATCCATCATCTACAACGGACGCCGCTACAAAAGCTACAGGGGGATGGGCTCGATAGGTGCGATGCAGAAAGGCAGCAAAGACCGCTATTTCCAGGCTGACACTGAGGAAAGCAAGCTGGTGGCGGAAGGCATTGAAGGGATGGTTCCCTATAAAGGGCCATTGAAAGACTATATATTCCAGCTCATGGGAGGCTTGCGATCCGGTATGGGCTATATCGGAGCAGCCGATCTCGGTGCTTTGCAAGCAAAAGCTGAATTTGTAGAAATATCTCCGGCTGGGCTGAAGGAATCACATCCCCACGATGTACGCATCACCAAAGAAACGCCGAACTACCAAAGCGGAGATTGATCCTCCCCTGCCAGCAGAACTTGATTCACTGCTGGGAAGTTTCCTCTACCACTTGAAGGTAGAGCGAGGCATGGCTGCAAACAGCATGGAAGCATATCAACGTGACCTGAAGGATTTCATGGGATTCATCCCTAAGCCTGCTAGTGCCTATACTTCAGATGACATCGTCAGTTACTTGCTCACATTGCAGGAGTTGGGGCTTACTAATACTACTCTGGCCAGGAAAAGAGTGGCTATCAAGCAGTTCTTCCAGTACTTGTTTCAGAATGATTTACCCATAAACGTGGATTTTGACCTCGTTCCTCAAATCAAAATCGGAGTACACTTGCCTGATACCTTGAGTGTAGAGGACATGAAGCAACTTTTGGACAGCCTGCCCATGACAGACAGCCTGGAGATTCGCAATAAACTCATGATGGAGCTCTTATATGCCACTGGTATGCGCATTTCTGAACTTTTAGGGCTCACGATCCACGATATTCACCTTGAACAGCGGATGATCCTAGTGAGAGGCAAGGGCAGTAAACAACGCTACGTACCCTTTATGGAATCCATCACTCCGTTGATGAACCTGTATCTCAATATCAATCGTCCCATTCTGCTTAAGTTCAAGAAGAACGATACTGTTTTCCTGAATCGGTTTGGCAACAAACTCTCCCGTATGGGCTTTTGGAAGATCCTACGCGAAGCTGCCATCAAGGCAAACATCAAACACGAGATCACACCACATACTTTCCGACACTCTTTTGCAACCCACTTGCTTGAGGCTGGAGTTAATCTAAGAATCGTACAAAGCCTGCTTGGCCATGCCAGTATCAATACCACACAAATCTACACGCATGTTGATACTCGCTGGCTAATTGAAACTCACAGGCAGTATCACCCCCGAGCATAGGACAATAACAAAAAAAACAAGGATAAAGACATGAACAAGTATCTCATCATTCTGTTGGTTACTCTACTGGCACTTACTGCATGCAAAAAGGCTCCCGTTGGGATAGATGAAGTAACCATCACATTGGACTGGACTCCAAACACCAATCATGCCGGGCTCTACGTAGCTCAGGAATTGGGATTCTTCAAAGAAGCAGGTCTGAATGTGAAGATAGAACAGCCAGGTCAAGCCATCACAGACCAGATCGTGGCTACTGGCAAAAGCCACTTTGGGATCAGCTATCAAGAGAATGTAATTCGTGCGCGAAGTGAAGGATTACCCTTGGTTTCTATTGCGGCTGTAATTCAACACAACACATCTGGATTCGCAGCCTTAAAAACCTCAGGAATCAAGACCCCAAAAGACTTTGAAGGAAAACGCTACGGTAGTTGGGACAGCCCCTCAGAAATTGCCATTCTGAAGCATGTGATGCAATCATCTGGTGCAGACATCACCAAGGTCAAGATTATCTCTGGAGTCTATGATTTCTTCTCTACTATCGGAAAAGATGCTGATTTCGAATGGATATACTATGGCTGGGATGGTGTGGAAGCAGAGCGCAGAGGGATCGACCTGGATTACCTTCCGCTGAAAGAGTTAAATCCTATCTTCGATTACTATACTCCTGTAATCATCAGCAGTGAGAAATATCTAAACGACAATGCAAATACCGTAAAACGCTTCATGAAAGCAGTAAGCAAGGGATATCAATACTGCATAAATGAACCAGGCAAGGCCGCAGATATCATGATGAAGCTTGTACCCGAACTCAATAAAGACCAGGTGCAGGTAAGCCTTGCATATCTTGCCAAAGAGTATCAGTCTGATGCTACTGTCTGGGGTATACAAAAGAGTGAAGTGTGGCATAGTTTTGCTAATTGGATGAGTGATGAGAAGCTAATTCCGTCCCCCATAGAAGTCCAATCTGCATTTACCAATAGTTTCCTACCCTAGAATGAGTTTACTCACCACGTACTCATTATCGAAATCGTTTCTGTTTCGGGGGCAACTGTCCCAAGTACTTTGTGAAGTTGATTTCGAGATTGATGAAGGTGAATTTGTAAGTATCATCGGAACCAGTGGATGTGGCAAAACTACTTTCCTTGAGCTTCTGGCAGGTATTAGCCTGCCAGATAACGGGGAAATCAGATATGAGGGAAAGCCGATCACGGGAAAATCAGGAATCCTGGGCTATATGCCTCAAGATGATTTACTACTTCCCTGGCTGGATACATTGGGAAACATCCTGCTCCCAGCCAAGGTTCAGGGAAAGGACTTGAATTTACAAAAGAGCAGCGTTACAGACCTCCTCCCCACTTTTGGACTGGAAGAATACAGCCATCACCTGCCCTGGCAGTTATCTGGTGGGTTAAAACAACGTGTTGCACTGGCCCGCACCTATATGATAGGCAGCAAGCTTATGCTCCTGGACGAACCTTTGGCGAATCTCGATGCCATCACCCGTAGCAGTCTGCAAACCTGGCTAAAACAAATAGTAGATAAGCTCAAACTAACTGTGATCCTCGTGACCCATGATATCACCGAAGCCATTCTGCTTTCCAACCGCGTGGTGGTGATGAAACAAGGTCGCTTGGTTCACAACGAACCAATCCAAACCGTCAATCCCATAGATTCAGACCAGATCGCAAACAGACTTAGAACTTGTTTATAAACTCCAAGCTAATTCAATCCTTCACTGCGCTCACATAGTAAAAGATTCTGTCCGCCATAGCACTTCCGGCTATATGAGTGAAGCTATTGGTTGCGCTTTGTCCCAGAAAGGCAAACTCTCCATAAGGATCACCTTCCAATTGATAGTAGATATGATAAGCATCGGGCACCATCGGATTGCCATCAACATCGGATACCACATCGTCCCAGGCAAGCAAAACGTCATTTCCAGAAATACTGATCTGAATGTTTAAGGGAGCAAGCGGTTCTGCGGGTGCATCATAATCCCAGACCAGGATCGGATATCCGTCATTCAATGCTGGTCGCATGAGCCAGACAGCGTTGAAATCCCATCCGGCGTCTGTATAAGTGCTTTGGGTTTTCATCTCAGCAGTGGTCTTGCCTTGAACCCCATCCCCGCCAGCACTAGTAGCTTCAAAGGAAGTTGTCATATCCCAAAAGCACCCATTCACTGTGATGGCACCACTAGTTTCACTGGCGAATCCTCCGGAAGGATATCCTGAGGCATTCACATAACCTGTGCTATAGCAGTTCATCACACTGGCATTGTTGATACTGCTAACAAAACCTGCAACCCTAATACTCCCATTTACTCTGCTTCGGCTATAGCTATTGGACACGGAAGCATTGTTGTTCATAAAACCGATCAAGCCACCCGACCATGAGCCTCCATCCACCAATCCTTCACTAAAACAGTAATCAACTGTACTGCTGCTGGTTAGATATGCAACCAGCCCTCCATGGAAGCTCCAGGCAGTCTGCACTGTTCCCTTGAAACTGCTATTCTCGATAGAACTGCTGTTCTCTACCTGGCATGCCAACCCCGCAGAGTATGTAGAGCCTTTTATATAAGCATCTGTTAGGTTCAGATTGGATACTTCTGCTCCGGACAGATTCCCTAAGAAGCTTTGATACTCGACTTCTGTGCGGTTGATGTAGAGACTCGATACTGAGAAAGAATTCCCATCCAGGGCTCCCGTAAACCTCGAAGTTGTACTCCCGATCGGAACAAATCCTCCTTCAGATCCTGTACCCGTAGCCCAGATATCTGCAGGATTCTGTACTACCGATAAATCAATATCCCAAATCAATTGATAACTCGCATCCAGTACTACCTTCATCATCTGTAACTGATGCGGAGTTCTGATGTTCGTGCTATATTCCAATCTCAATACGGGCCGTGTCTGTCCATCCACCATCCACCAATGAATGTCATCTCCTGAAAAGAGCCACGATGCTGGAAATGTGGAACGGGATTTCATCTGTGCAGTTGTCTTTCCTGTTCCTTTAGCTGATGTCAATTTTCCGGAGCTATCCATATCCCAAAAGCAATCTGTTGCACTACAAGTGTATTCACCATCACTAATAAAGCCAACTAAACCGCCTGTGGAACTCCCTCCAACTACCTGACCGCTGCTGTAGCATTGGTACAGAAACGCATAGTCAACCATACGTCCCACCAATCCACCCATCCGGTTAGCATTTTGGACTCTGGCCGTGCTATATGAATTTCTGATCTCGCAGTAACTCCAATGATATCCTACCAAACCTCCGGCATAATTGCTGCTTGATACCATTCCTGAGCTGTAAGATATGGCCACATTGCATTTGAATAGCTGACCAATAAGCCCTCCAACAGCACTTTCGCCACTGACTGATGCTATACTATGGCACCTATATATGTGACCTCGATACTGAATGTGGCTGTCATTCCATCCCCTGGCATAACCCGCAATGGAACCCACATAATCATGACCCGTGATCTGAGCATCCACAAGGATTATATTGCGTACCAACAATTTGCCATCAACGTTTTGTGTGTTGCTACAGTAACCAAACAAGCCAACATAATCCTGACTGGGACGGTTGATGTAGAGCCCCTTAATGGCATAGTTTTGCCCATGGTACAATCCAGTGAATTGGGCTCCAGAACCACCAATAGGGCTCCACCCCAGGTAGCCTCCGCTACCATTGGGAAACCAAGTCGAGGTTTCTGAGGCATCAATATTGGCTGTTTGTATGAAACTGCTTCCCCATGATCCTGTGCTCTGACTAAGCCAATAGAGATTCTCAAGAGTCTGAATCTGATATGGGTTATCAGATGTTCCCAAACCCACTGGAGCCACGGCTGTCTGAGCTCCAATACTTGTAAATACGAAAACCATAACGACTGTCAAAAGAGCTTTTATCATGTTTCCTCCTGTTATATGCTTCACAAAGTTACGGGATCTCAAACCAGAGAAGATTCACATTATCAAAATCAGATCTGAGTAATCATGAATCCAGTTTCAGAAGTCAGCGCACAACATATCCACTTATATACCTATATGTTAAGTTCACGCGATTAGAATGTCATTCAGTATTGATCTGTCAACCTTTTTTTTATCCAACTAGTAAAGCCCACTCGATGACTAATCCATGCAATATCTCGAAAATGTAATTGTCCTAAAGGCAGCCTAGTGGGCATTACCAAGCAACTCTGTCAGGTTCTGTATGAATTATTGTAGCATGCCAAAGCAACCTTCAATGCTCTTGCATCCGATTTTTGTTACTAATCGCTAAGTGATATGTTTTGGAAGGCTTCCAAGTAGGGTCTGAAGTTATTTACTGGCGATAACTGATATCTCCACTTTGGCATTTTTGGGTAAGCCTGCAACTTTTTCGGTCTCACGGGCTGGATATGGAGCGTGTAAGTAGCGGCTAAAGACTTCGTTCAATGAATTGTAATCATCCAAATCGGTAAGGAATACCGTGCATTTCAAGATGTGTGAGAAGCTCATATTAGCTGCTTCCAGAATGTCTTTGATCTTGCGAAACACCATGTCTGCCTGATCTGCAAAATCATCCGGCATATAGCCAGAGACATAATCCATGCCAAGCTGTCCGGAAATAAACAACATCCCATTGTGCATAATACCCTGCGAATATGGGCCTAAAGCCCCTGAAGCATGTGGAGTAACAACAACGTTCATTCTGATCTCCTTATGAATGGAAACTAATATTCACAATCTATTCAACCCGCCATTTTCTGACAATCTAAATCTGCAAATATCTTTCTGAAACGATGGATTTATCTCTACTTTGGATCCCCCCCCCAAAAAACATACTTGATTGAACTACGCTATCAATACGCACTGATTACGCATCAGATGCGTAATTGAGGCGTAGTGATGGCGCATTCTTATCAAAAACCACAGAAAAAATATCGGGTCTGTCAACACATTTGTCAACCGTAACCAAGTAGAGGGATACAATTCCTCGAAGGAGAAACAAATGAAAGCTACTCGCGCTAACCTCTTGGGAGAATTCACTGGCAAACTGGATGGATTGATCTATTACAAAAGCAGAACCAACGGTAAGCTCTATGTCCGTAAACAATTCACCTTTAGGGATCATCCGGACCATCCCCGGTTTCGAAGTGTTCAGAAAGCCATCTTCGCCCTGAAGCCGACACAAGCATATATTCGGGATCTGAAAACCTACTTGCTACTATACAACCAGTTTCATGAAAATTACGGGTATGAAATACGTACCTGGACAAACCTCTATGTGAAACTCATGTATGCCCTGCAAAAAGCCTTTCCTGAAGGCGTAAACCTGATTGATATCACCCGTGACCAGATAACTGAGCAGGGCTTGCCCTGCAGGTCTGTCCGGGCTGCTGTGGATGCAGGTCTATTGCCTGTGGTACAAGGGTATGAAAGGTTTTCGGCGGAGATTTGATTTGCTCCTCACTCCGGCCATCTCCTCTTGCCGTCATGCCAGCGAAGGCTGGCATGACGGCAATAGCGAGGAGATGTAGAAAAGGGCCGGGGTGAGGGGTTCATCAAAATCAACAAGATAGGCATTACATGGGGCACATTTTCTTGGGGCTCACGCCACCAAGCCTTGGTATGTCGCCCCTCCCGGGCTCATTGGTTCGAATGTCCATTACGAGGGTCTTCGCATTGCTACGCAATGCTGCGATCCCTTGATGTATTATGACGCCCTTTCCAGTCTCTCGTACCCATCCCAAGCGGAGCTTGAGATGTGCTGGAGAGAACCTTGCTAAGTGGATCAGTATTTATCCTGGAAAATCCTATCCTAATAAGTTCGAGTCAGTAAATAGATTGCGGCAGCTACTTGCCCTTCATCATGGATTCCAGCTGTTTCATCCCTTGTGGAGTGCTCATCTTCTTCATCATTTTCTTCATATCCTCAAATTGGCGCATGAGCCGGTTCACTTCTGTGACAGATCGGCCGCAGCCTTTGGCAATCCGTAGCCTACGGCTGCCATTGAGGATTTCGGGCTTTTCGCGTTCTCTATAGGTCATGGATTGGATGATTGCTTCCACATGCTTAAGCGCTTTGTCATCGATATTCATATCAGCTGGAAGTTTGTGTCCCAGTCCCGGGATCATACGAATGATAGATTCCAGTGAACCCATCTTCTTGATGCTTTGAAGTTGTTGTAGAAAGTCGTTCAAAGTGAATTGGTTTTTTAACATTTTTTTGGCAAGTTTGGCTTCTTCCTCGGCATCGAGGGAGGCCTCTGCCTTTTCTATCAAAGATAACACATCGCCCATACCCAGGATGCGGGAAGCCATACGATCCGGATAGAATACTTCCAGATCGGGAATCTTCTCCCCCATGCCCACAAAGGCTACAGGTCTGCCCGTTACAGCTTTGATGGATAGCGCTGCACCACCTCGGGCATCACCATCCAGTTTGGTCAATATCACTGCATCAAAGGCCAGTTTATCGTAGAACTCCTTGGCGACAGTAACAGCATCCTGACCTGTCATGGCATCGGCAACAAAGAAAATATAGTCGGGTTTTACATGCGCTTTGAGACGCACTACTTCATCCATCATCTCTGTATCTATATGCAGACGCCCGGCAGTATCAAAAATAAGTAGATTGCTAAAAGCCTGATGCGATTGAGTAAGGGCTGAATCAGCTATTTTCAGGACGTCTTTGGTATCTTCTGCAACCACAGGAATATCAATCTGTTTTCCCAGTACCTTAAGCTGTTCGATGGCGGCAGGACGATAAACATCACAGGCCACCATCATGGGTTTGATGCCTTTCTTACGATACATAGCAGCCAGCTTGGCACAAGCTGTGGTTTTACCCGAACCTTGCAAACCCACCATCATCACTTTGGTAAGTTTATTATTGTATGCCTTGAGCTCAAAACCCTCTGTGTCCATCAATGAGATAAGCTGCTCATGGACGATCTTGACGATCTGCTGTCCGGGAGTAAGGGATTTCATCACCTCGGTTCCCAACGAACGTTTTTCAACTTCGGTGATAAAATTCTTTACGATCTTGAAATTGACATCTGCTTCCAGGAGCGCCATGCGGATTTCACGCATGCTGTCCTTGATGTTCTGCTCGGTTAAATACCCTTTCCCCTTCAGGTCTCTGAAGATTTTATCCAAACGTTCCGAAAGATTGCTAAACATTAGATTCCCTTTAGCTTGTTGATTGCCAGTGTGTAGTCGCTGGAATTGAAAATATACGATGCAGAAACCAGGATATCCGCGCCTGATTTTATTAATTGGGTTGCATTCTGGTCACTCACTCCACCATCCACTTCGATGAGAAATTTGAGTTTGCGAACTTTACGGATTGAATCTAAAGCTCTGAGCTTATCCAATACAGAAGGGATGAAGCTTTGCGCAGAATAACCCGGGTTCACGCTCATGAGCAGGACAAAATCCAGCTCAGGCAGGATGGCATCCAAAATCGAAAGTGGTGTAGCAGGATTAAGCGCAAAACCAGCCTTGATACCCAGAGATTGGATGTATTGAACCAAACGGTGGGGGTGAAATACTGTTTCTGGATGAAAGCTGATCCATTTGACCCCCAAACAGGACAGGTTTTCGATGTAATCTCCAGGATTGGTAACCATCAAATGAGCATCCAAAGGTTTGTCTGTATGGCGATGGATGCTTTCGATAAGAGGATATCCATAGCTGAGATTGGGAACATAATGTCCATCCATGAGATCAAGGTGAATGAGGTCTGCCGCTGAGAGCCTGGAAAGCTCTTCTCCCAATCTGCTAAAATCTGCAGATAGTACCGACGGCGCAATCAGTGTTTTCATTTGGTTTTCTTCCTTTTGGACTTGATGATGAACACTATGTCATCCAGTTCGTTGTTCAGGACAATCTGGCACTTCTTGAGAATCTCGGGTTTCAGGAGAATCAGTTCCTGCATCCAGGTGCTGTTTTCTACCCCAACAAAGAGCACTCTCTTTGCCAACTTGACTGGGTGAGATCTTTCTGATAGTAAATCCCCCACAATCCCTCGCCAAGCGAGAAAGATCCTGATAAAATCATGATACTTTTCACCTCCGAGGTGATAAATCACCCGGGTAAAACCACTATCAACAGGCTTGAATGCCATAACGCAAAATGGGAGTACATGAGGGTAAAAATCCCCTCCACTGTACTCCCATACATATTTCTATTTATTCTTTATTGAGATACAGTCCCATGGCATTGTATGCCAGAATCAGAACTGCCATAGCTACATAATATACAGAGCCAATGCCCATAGTGGTGCTATCTACATTGACCATCAGGGCTCCGGGAATGATCGCAGCGATCACAAACAGACCAAATCCTATCACTCGATTGGTAGTAGTAATGCCTTTATAATTGATCATATAGATTGCAGCAAGAATCAGCAGAACAAAGACAATTGTAACACCAGCCATCCAGCCTATTGCGGCACCTAATGCCATATCCACAGGTAGATTGATCACATTACTGCGTAGTGCGATCAAAGTAGGCATGATAAGTACAAGCACCATAAACAGGATACTCAAGCCTAGCTTGAGGTAGCGGTTTGAACCCTGGCTTGTTTCAAAATGTCTTTGTCTTTTCCGGAGTGACAGGTAGATTGCGAAGCTAACCAATAAGAAGAATCCAGCGTATGCTATCATCATTATTGGTCTGCCAGTAATCATACCCATAAAGGACATGACGATAATGAATATCACCAATGAGACAATCTGTTTGATCTTAAAAAGACCATCTTTCATGGGACCTCCCATTTAACGATTTATTCGGCTTCTGAATTGATCACAAAAGCAACTTTGGCGACGATCTCTTTATGCAAACGTATATCGACGCTGTGCTCTCCCAGTTCTTTGATATGATGCTCTAACTGAATGGCTGAACGGTGAATATCAATGTCCAGCTGTTTCAGTGCTTGAGCAATATCATTCTCGGATACGGAGCCAAACATGCTACCATGTTCGTCAACTTTGCGATCAAAGGTCAGCTTTACAGAGGCTATTTTTTCGGCAAGCTTTTTCAGCTCTTCATACTGCTTTAGCTCAGCAGCCTTCAGTTCCTGTTGAATAGTGCCAAGTTTTTTAAGGTTTTCCGGCGTAGCATATAGAGCATAAACTCTGGGGATGAGATAATTGCGTGCGTATCCCCTTTTGACATTTACTACTTCGCCTTTCTTCCCAACTTTCTCTATGTTTTCCAGCATAATAACTTTCATGCTTCTTCTCCTGTTTATCTGTTTTTATTGTAGCCCAACCACAAATCGGCAAAACCAATCAGGGTGAGCGGGATAAATGCGTAGATCACCAGAACCACCATAACAATGTTTCTGACGATTACGTTTGCTATCATCCTAGAAATGCCTGTTGATACAGAGCAGAAACCCTGAATCAAAGGTATGGTGCAAAGCGACAACATCGCATTCACAAATAGGATTCTGGTATCCTGAAACAGATACAATGGTAAAATGGCAATGATAATGAAATTGAATATGGGTGGAAATCTCATATCGCTCGCCTTGAAAGGAATACCAATGATCTTATGCATGAAAACGAATCCTATCAGTAATGCCATAATCTGTCCAACTACCCACACTGCTGGAAGGATATTCTTCCAGAGTGCTAATGATTGGAGCATATAGTCACTTTGAATCAAAGTTGGCATTTGTTCGGTTATGAGTCTCATCCCCTCATCAAAACTAAGGTTGATGTATTCCCCAAACAGCTTCATCCTGAGCATCCCATACAGGCATAACATCAGCGAACCAATCATGAAGGATTCGCTAAGGATCTGGTTCTTCCGTAAGGATAAGAGGAAGACATAGGCGATGATCCCAACTCCAAAGACAGCATCCAGAGCTACCATAAGGGTCTGGGTGCTGTTGTCCAGCAACATCAGTATTGCAGGAAGCAGGAAAAATGCTGTCAGAGCCCGTTGCGGAGATGTAATCGCCGGTCCGAGATTTCTGGCACAGTAAGTCATCACCAATATCATCCCTATGAATGGGCTGAATGTGGAAACAATACCCAAGGCAAGGGGATATAGAAACATCTACTCTATAACGTAGGCAATCAAAGCCATTTGGCGGGCACGTTTGATCTCTGTGGTTAGTTTACGTTGGTGTTTGGCACAGGTTCCGGTCAAACGGGCAGCTTCGATTTTACCGACATCAGAAATGTACTGGCGCATCAGATCGATGTTTTTGTAATCTATGACAAGATCTTTGTTGGCGCAGAACTTGCAGTATTTTTTTCGAGTGAATTTTTTCTTTCTATCGCTGAAATTCATTTTTTATCTCCTTAAAATGGGACGTCATCACTGGTGGCTTTGGGGCTTGCCATCTCTTCTTCTGGAAGTGGAGGTTCGTTGTCTCCCGAGGATCCATCCTCACGAGCTTTCCACTCTAAAAAGTGGATCATTTCTACGTGCACTTCGGTTGATTTACGGTTTTGATTATTCTGGTCTGTCCAGTTTCTAGTATCAACTCTGCCTTCCACGATCACTGGGCTACCCTTGCGAGCGTTGTTGGCAATTGATTCAGCCCACTTGGTCCAAGCCACACATTCAATCCAGCTTGTGGCATTCTGCCATTGATCCGATTCATCTTTGTAACTGCGGTCAACTGCCAGGGTAAACCTGATAACGGGAGTACCCTTGGGAGTGTATTTCAGCTCGAGATCATTGGCAATTCTGCCACTGGCCATGTACTTATTAAGACGAGGTAACTTCAAATCTGCCATCAGATCCTCCTATTCCCCTCTGGCTACAAACATGTGCCGGATAATGCTTTCATTGATGTTGAATTGTTGCTTCAACCCTTTGATAGCCAGGCTATCAATTTTCAGGTAGTTTACGAAGTAGTGTGCTTCCTGGTGCTTGTCGATAGGATAGGCAAGCATTCTTTTACCCCAGGGATCGGTCCTGATGATTTCCCCTTCATTTTCACGGATCATTGTCAGCAAAGTCTCGTTGGCTGCACTTGCTTCGTCCGCATTCAATCGGGGAGTGAACATCACCATTAGTTCATAATCCTTGATCATTTAGTTCCTCCTTTGGACTATTGATTCCGGAAGCTTTGCCACCGGAATAGGATTTTTTCCATTTACTGTATTCATTTAACATCTGTTTGAAGTCATACTTCTCATACACATTCAAAAACTCGATCACAAGCTTCATGCTATGCGTATAACTATTAAGCTCATCTGTAGTGAAATCGTCCAATACATACTCATCCGGCGCTTGGGTTTGAGATCTGCCTATGCCTATTCTCAAACGCTTTATATCAGAAGGTGCCAAGACTTCAAAAAGAGATTTGAGCCCGTTGTGCCCACCATCTCCCCCACCATTTCTGATTCGTAATTGAGTCGGCTCAAGCTCCAGATCGTCATGAACCACCATCGTATCTGTAATGCTCCATCTTGACAAAGCATGTTTCAGAGCTTTCCCGGATAGATTCATATAGGTCATAGGCTTGATTGCAATGGCATCTTTGAGGATCATGTACTGGTACAATTCATCCATAATGAAGCTTTTACGCCTTGCTTCAGCCCAGGCATCCAAACACATAAAACCCAGATTGTGCCTTGACAATCTGTATTTCGATGTGGGATTTCCCAAGCCAATGACAAGCTTCATCATCTCTTTAGAACAAGATCATTATTCAGCAGCAGGGGTTTGTTCTACTGTGGGAGTGGTGGGTGCTGTAGCTTTGGCATGCACGACAACTAGTGTAATGTCGGCAGCATCTTTGACATGCCAGGAGCCTTGGGGAAGATCACGAACATGTTTAGATTCACCTACTTTGAGCATAGAGATATCAAGCTCGATATCCTCAGGGATTTGATCTGCTTTGCAGCTAATCTTCACTGTGCGTTGGATGATATCCACAAATCCACCTTCTTTCGTGCCGATGGGTTCGCCAACGAACTTCACTGGCATATCGATTTCCACTGTACTTTCAGCAGGTACAAGCATGAAATCAAGATGCAGGAAGTTCCTGGTTACTGGGTGGATTTGCTTGTCTTTTAGCAGGGTATGGTAGGTCTTACCATCCATGGACAATTCGTAGAAGGCTACTTCATTGAAGCTCTTCTTGTACTGCTTTGTGAATTCAGCTTTGTCAATCGTGATTTTCACTGCATCCATTTTGGATCCATACAATACAGCGGGAATCTTACCAGTTTCTCGTAGGTTGGTAAGATCCGACTTCTTAATTGTGTTTCTTTTTTCAGCATTTAGAGTTAATATCATTATTCCTCCATGTATTTACTATCTAAACAATATGCTAATTGATTCTTCTATATGTATTTTCTTGATCGCAATAGCCAGCATCTCAGCGATTGAGAGTTGCACAATCTTGTTGCAATTCCGCTTCTCTTCCGCTAATTGGATTGTGTTTGTGATAAATAGCTTTTCGATCGGAGATGCTTCAAGATTGATCACGGCTTTTCCTGATAAAACACCATGAGTACATGCGGCATAGATCTTTTTCGCCCCTTGATCAGCCAATACGTTGGCTACCTTGATCAAACTCCCTCCTGTATCGATGATGTCATCAAACAAGATCGCTGTTTTACCAGCTACATCACCGATAATATTCAGCAGTTCGGTTTGATCGTTATTGCCACTTCTACGCTTATCACCAATAGCAAGAGCACAATTCAGCCTCTTTGCCAATGCTCTGGCACGATTTGCTCCTCCTGAATCAGGGGAAACCACGACAATATCCTCCATCTGCATAATACTCTTGAAATAGCGGGCAAATGAAGGGATTGCATATAAATGATCTACTGGGATGTTAAAAAAACCTTGAATCTGGTCAGCATGTAAATCAACTGTGATAACCCTATCTGCTCCAGCAACAGTGATCAAATCTGCAACCAGCTTGGCTGTAATCGGTACTCGGGGCTGATCTTTTTTATCTGATCTGGCATAAGCATAGTATGGAATCACACAATTGATTCTCTGGGCACTTGCCCTTTTCAGTGCATCAATGATAATCAACAGGTCCATGAGATTATCATTAACTGGATAGCTTGTGGGTTGGATTATAAACACATCTGCCCCACGGACATTGTCATTGATCTTCACGAAGGACTCATCATTGGAAAACTTGAACAAATCAATATCACCCAGAGGAATTCCGGCATGACGTGCCACTTCCTCAGCCAGGGGGCGATTGGCGTTACCTGTTATAAGTTTCAGTTTTGAGAACATTCTTATACTCGCTTCGTGATATAGTTCTAACTCGCTGGGTCCAATTACCCAATTCTTGATGTCTTTTCAGACAATCAACCAACTTTACTTCATCTTCGAAAAAACCGATACAAGTCGATCCGCTTCCGCTCAACATACTAACAATAGCACCATCTGCATTGAGTCCCTTCAGAAGCTCATCCACTGGAGGATATAGCTTCCGAATTCCTCTTTCAAGTCTATTATAAGCTGTGGCAATTGGATCATCCGGATCGTACTGCTTTGTCTCGCCTTGAGCCGGGAGCTCAACAGCGCCATAAGCTACACTGGCAGGGATTTTTATGCCAGGATTGACCAACAGAATGTTGCTTAACTGAACATCCTGCATCGGAGTGATCAGCTCCCCTCTATTGCTCCCCAGGGAGCATCCACCCTCAAGGAAAAAATTGATATCGCTACCGAATCCAGAGGCGATCTCATGCTTTTCTCTTTCGGACAGATTCAAGTTCCAAACATGATTCAAAGCCTGAATAGTAGCTGCTGCATTGGAGCTGCCACCACCTAAGCCAGCTGCTATAGGAATACGTTTTTCTAAAAAAACATCTACTCCATTAGCGACCTGATAAGACTCTTGCAAATGCCTGGCAATCTTGTATATGAGATTGTCAGCATTCATTAAGTCTGGATCAGAAGACCATAGATTTATCTGACCTGTATTTGTCAAAACAAATCTTATAGAATCAAAGAGGTCAATACTGCACAAGACAGTATTGACCTTATGAAAACCACTGGGGAGTTTCTCTATTACCTCAAGAAACAGATTGATTTTTGCGTAAGAAGCGGTTAACATTCTTCTTCTGCTTCTTGGGTACCTCATCCCCATAGTAGTAATAGTAATAGTAGTAGTAATAGTAGTAGTTATGCTTGCTGTAGTACTTCTGGACATAAATGCTGTTTACGATAATTCCATCGATTTTAGCATCTATGTTTTCCATCAGTTCTTTCGTGCGTTTAATGATTCCCTTCTCCGTGAAGCCGCAGCGCACTACTACAAAGGTCATATCCACTTTCTTGGTTAGAATCAAGGCATCTGTAACAGCAATGATAGGAGGAGTATCAAACAGAATGTAATCATACTTCTTCTTAAGCTCGGAAATCATCATATCAAGCCTGGGAGAAGCGATTAACTCCGACGGATTGGGAGGTACAAACCCGCTTGTAATAACATCAAGATTCATGATTCCTGAATCTTTTACTACCTGGTCAATGGTCATATCAGGATCTACCAGATAGTCACTGGAGCCGTTTTCCTTATCGAGACCAAACTTTGTGTGAATAGTGGGTCTTCTCATATCCATATCGATCAAAACCACTTTGGTATTCATCTGAGCCAGAGTAATGGCAAGATTGGCGATCGTAGTGGATTTTCCTTCTTTGGGACCGGATGATGTTATAAGAAGTGTAGCGCTACCTTCGGCCTTACGAGCCAGTATGTTTGTTCTAAGAGTTCTATAAGATTCTGCTATGGGAGATTTGGGAGCATAATGAGACACAAGTTGCATCATCACAAAGTGCATGGACTTAGTAAGTTGATCCCGGCTTTCGCCTTCAGCTTTTTCGATCATATCGCTGAATTCTGCTAGCTTACTTTCTGGCTCCCGGATCATTGGAATAGTGCCTACAATCGGTAATCTAACGAAATTCTCCATGTCTTCTAGAGTACGAAGCTTAGTATCTAGGGAATGTACTAGAAAAGCAGCACCAATTCCTAATCCCAGACCCAGAATGATACCAACTAGAATATTCATCGATACTTTGGGTTTGATTGGGGTGCTGGGACGATCTGCATAATCAATGATCCGAATGTTACCCATTTTAGCCTGTTCGGCTATCTTGGCATCCTCATATTTTTCCATCATCAAGCCATGAATTTTGCTATCGAGCATCATATTTCTCGACAACCTGGCCAGTTCAAGTTCTGTATTGGGTAATGAGATTAGCCTTTTATCGAACATTTCCCTAGTTTGTTCCAATCCGTTTACTCTGGCTCGGGCAAGCTCGAGATCAATATTGGCTTGCACGACGCGTCCTAATAGATCACTTCTTGTTGCTAAAGGATCGTTGTTAACTGATACAGAAACGAGTTTCCTAACTTCTCTATCAAGGTTTGCCTTGGTGTTCTCTAATTCCCTGTTCAAAAGCAGAATTTGAGGATGATCGAGAGGATACTCATTTTTAGTAAGCAGCTTTGTAATCAAAGATTGAGTATCCACAACCTGTTTTCTTAGTTCGACAATATAAGGAGCTTTCACCACATTATCGATATTTACCAGTAGCGAGTCCTGCTCTCTGAGTTGTTTAGACAGCATATCGAGTGATTTTGCATTGACAGCTTGATCTGTAAGGGCTGATTCGTACTGGGCTTCCACCTCGATGTTCTTCTCGATCAGCCGCTGTGTTTCTATGCTAAGCTCAGTTAATCGATTCAGGTTCTTAAACTCTCTAAGATCGTTTTCAGAGGCTTGCAATCTTCTGCTGATGGCATCGAGTTGAGTTTCCAAAAACTCACGAATTGTCGTATACTCGAGCCTGGCAAATTGTGTATTCTGCTGCTGAACAGCTTCAGCTATGGCGTTTACTGCTGCCATGGCTTCTGTTGGGCTAGTAGATTCGATGCTGATATTCAATAAATCCGTATCACGTTTCGAGCTAACACTTACTCTTCCAAGTCTACCAGCTGGATTGGCAGAAGCAGCTATTGGAAACAGATCCCAATCCGGATATTTCTTCATTATCTCCCAAGCCAGAGTAAGGGTAGGTTTACTCTTGATCATTTCGATCTGGTTGTTTAGCTTGTTTCTGCTGCCACCACCAGTGCTAAAGAAAAGATCAGCACCACTCTGTTGGGTTTCCAGAAGAATTCTGGCGGAGGTGGCATATATCCTTGGTTGTCTCGCGGTATAGAATATTGTACCCACCATGACCAGGAAGAATACCAAGACTATTAGATATCTATATTGGAGTATAATCCGTACGTAATCCGATAGCTTTATTTCGTCCTGTATTGGTATGTTTTGATTTTGAACTTCCACTCTCTGCCTTCCTTACTTAATATTGGTAACCAAGTTGTACACACTGAGGGCAATGGCTGCTTTTGATAAGAAATCTGCCACTCGTGAAAAAGCATAGAATATGGTTCCAGATACTACCACTGTATCTCCAGGCTTCATTTCCGGAATAAGGCTGGGATCACCGGTTTCTATGTACTTCTTAAAATTTACCCAGATAACTTTCTCTCCTTCTTGTGAAGGTCTGACAATGCGAATTTTGGAAAGCTTTGCATCTTCCCGGGGACCACCTGCAAGGGCAATCAGAGTCAGAAAATCTGTATCATCCGGCACAACGTAGAGTCCAGGCTTACCAACTTGACCCAGAATGTAAGTGTTCATTTTTAGTTTTTCAACCCCGCTTCTGATTCCATCATAAGTATATGCGGATATACTACTTGATGGAGTGAAGACACCTTCGGATTGACAAAATCCTGATATTGCGATTCCTATCAAAAGGCTCAATAACAATGCTTTCTTCACTGCTTCCTCTTATTCCGTTTAAGTAAAATTTTGTTACACTGCTTTCCAGTCAAGGTTTTTCTCATGCCTGGCATCATAGAATGTGGATAATCCGTTCTTCTGATTCAGAACCCATGAACATCTGAAAATCTTCATCCCAATCGAAATAATCAACCCGCCACCTTAAAGTACTGCCTGATGGTATTGGGGGAGTCATGTTGGGCAGAGGCAAAGACAAGGGATCATCCTCAGTCGCGAGATGGAAATCGTCATGCCAGATCAATCTGTTTTCTTCATCAAAGAGTAGAACCCTGTAGAACCCTGTCCTATCATCAGCTCTATACCATGAAAAATTCAATCCAGCAGTACTTACATAATCCCCATTCCCTGGGGATGCTAGCTGGCTTTTAGCGAGTATTGCATAAGAAACCGTATCTGATACTGAGCTATTGCCACTTGCATCAAAAAGTTCAATGTAGTATGAATACCAGGTTCTTTCAATCAGTGGTCCTTGATCAAGGTAGAAGTCACTATTGGCTTGGATGTTAGCGATCAAAACTGAAGTAGGATCCAGATCCGAAAACCTGTAGATATGTACATGGCTTAGATCATTATCAACAAAAGGGCTCCACTGAAGCCTAATCCATTGTCCTTCGGGAACAGCGTCAATACCGTTGTTGTCATCATTGAGAGTAACTGGTGGATCTCCAGTATCGCCCAGATGCGAAATCATAGTTGGACGGACAGGAGGAACTTTATCCTTGCCCTGATCATCTTCTCCAGCACAAGCTCCTATAAGAAGCAAGAATGTAAGAATGGCCAAGATCAATATGCTTTTCATCTTAACTCCTAAAAGCTTACTCTCAAACCAACACGGTTTGTAATTCCAATCGGATTTGTAACCAAAGCGTAGTCAACAAAAACACCATATACTTTCACACTGGCACCACAGCTGAAGCTCCTGTCATAATAGCCCATCCTTAGGTTACCCTTATCATTGTAATTCCAGTCAATTCCATAATGTGAGGTGCCTTGATACACGTAGTCATAATCATATGCAAGACTTACAGTGCTTTTTATAGCAGGTATAGGTTGCACAACCGCAACTCCCACTTTTGTATTGAACAGCACTTCATCCTTGATCTCTGTGGGTGTATCCCAACTAATAGTAGTCCCAGCAATATCCTGGAAATTCAAGCCAAAATGCAAGTCACCAAACTCATCCTGATCAAAAAGGACGGCGAGATCGGTCTTGATCTTAATACCCACATCCAAACCTGTTCCAGTACCTAGATTCTGCTTGATCTGCCTTTTTATGAACTTAACGTTGCCACCTATTCCCATTTCGAATGGTACTTCGAAAAACAACCAGCCCATGTTTGCACTGAATCTGAGATTTTTGGAAAATGCAAACTGGTATAAGTCATCAGTTGCCCGGAAGTATCCATCAGGTACACCAGGTAAATGGTAGAGACTGTTATTAACTCTCTGATCCACATTGGTGCCGATTAAGTACTTTTCATCAAAGTAAGGAATATCACTTACAGTAAGACGAGTTACATTAAAGGCTATGGACACCTCGTTGGGTAGAGGTTGAACATAACTCAAATGATCATAGGAGGCCAGACCTCCATACAAAAATGCATGCATAGCAGAGGCTTCAGATTCGGTGATTTGTGACAAGCCACCAGAATTCCAGTAAATAGCAGAGCCATCATTGGCCAATGCAGCAAAAGCACCGCCCATACCCAATGCTTTTGCTCCAGCACCTATCATCATAAAATCACCAGCATATCTGCCAGCAAAGAGCGATACTGCAATCCCGGTTACGAAGAGAGTTGTCATTATAAGTTTCTTCATTTTTCCTCCCTTACTTCAGAATGGCCATCTTCATGGTTTTTTCAATTTTCTTGTTACCCTGTCTGGCAACAATACGGTAAAAATATACGCCATTAGCCAGTGGATAACCTTCGTCATCCTTACAATCCCAGGCATGAAGAGTGCGAGGGAATTCATGATATCCCACACCAACTGGTAAATTGCGGAAGGTCTTTACCAAGCGACCACTGATTGTATATACTTTCAAGTACACTTCATCTGCAGTATCGGTCAGTACATATGTAAACCTGGTTCTTCCATCGTTCTTGGGGTCTTGAGCTCTGCCCAGTACAGGATTTGGATAATTGCCAATTTTCACCATATCAAATTCATCGTTGACTACAAATTGAACGATTCTGGTTGTAAAGTTACCATTGAGATCCTTGCAGTCTACTTTGAGCTCGTGGTTCCCTTTGGTCAATGCCAGTTGGTACTTGATGGGTACTCGATTGATGTTTTCCAGATTGATACTTATGACAAAATTCTCTGGTGCCACGGCATTGCCATTCATCGATAGCCTGATAGTATCGTCAATCACGTCAATTCCATTAGCATCACTAAGCAAAAGTGAGATAATGCCATCCCCGCTGACATACCCCCCTACTGTAAACTCCTGATCCTGAACGTTCACATCCACTGAGGGAGCCTTCGTATCACGATTTCTAAATATTGTATAGATTCCCTCTCTGTTTACTTCGAAATTAACTGTATTGGCGCTTGTATTTACATGCCCTCCATGTAGTATCCACTTTTGGAAGGTTGGATTGTACCGATAGATCTTATAGCTATTCTCTCCCTCATAAAGCTGAGTAGTTGGATCATTCGGATCATAGAAAAAGGTAAGAGATATCCGTTTACCACCCACAAAAATACCCAGAGAATCCACTATGCTTGAATCCAATATTTTTATTTCATAAGGTATGGAGTTTGCATTGTTACTAATCCCATCAACTGATCTGAGCCTGATGGTTCCAATATCAGGTTGGTTCAATGAGGTAATGGATTCTAGAGTATTGATTGCTATTGTGGTGGTTGAACCAGTAGGAACAAAGCCCGATGGTACAACACAACTGAGATTAGTATCGACACTACTAAGGGTAGCCCCAGTATCATCAATACTGAAATAATTGAAGGGGACAGCAATCGAGATACTATTGTTGGTATTGAAGAATATATGCCACTCAGGGATTGTGTTTGAGCTATTGACCTGAACTTCAAATGACATATTGGCGTTTGGTACTCCACTCAAATCGATAGTATCCCAACGCTCATCCTCAGCAGCAAGCGGAGCATAGGGTTGGGTGGAGAACAAGCTTGTCGTTCCTCCCGAAGGTGTTACATAAAGCCTCAATTCAGTCGCCCCAGCATCAGCGTTTCCAATGTTTTTTCCCTTGACCAGGAGTCTTGGGGGGCTGGCTTCAAATCTGATATCGGTAAGAAACAAGTCCGGGCCAGCTACAACGTACGAGTTCAAGAATGATTCATAGGTACGATTTTCAGAATCTGTGAATGCATACTTGAACCACAGCTCTTTGCCTGTATTATACTTCCTGAGCTTCTCACTCGTTGTCCACAAGGTTGGATCATTGGGATCTTGCTGCATAGGCAAAGTTACCCAGATGCCATATTGGGCTGTAGTAGTTGAGACAGTATCAGTTCTCACTTTACATACCATGCTCATTACATCCAGAGTGCTGAATATCTTTGCTGTGAAGTTAACTGAATCCGGATAAGCAGGTACAGATGGTGACAAAGCGTGATGAAAGACGACCGGTCTGCCTACTCCAATATAGGATCTACCAATATATTCTTTCTGTGATGAATATCCAGCCACCATAATTCTCCGGCTGTAGTTGGTGGGGCTGTTAGGAACATTGTATGTCGCGTTAAATACACCTCCAATCACAGGTAAATCAAAGGGGACATTGATGGTTTTTTCATTTTCTTTCATCACATAAAGCCTGGCATTGGTTACTTCTGGAGGAAACTCAGCCCTCACTTGAAGCGTTTCTCCCGGCACAGGATTGGGGTTCAATGGAGCAACAGCAACGTTTGGGATCGGTTTATTCAAATATACCAGGGGATCACCCATCAGCACAGAAGCATTGGTAAGAGCATATCTTGCCGCAGGTGAAGAAGTCGTGGTATAAAACCGCGCCAGACCATACACGTACGCTTCCCCCAAAGTGGGGAAATCGTGGGTAAAGGCTGCTTCGCCAAAGGCCAGGCCCCAAGTTTCATCGTGATCCAGATATCCGAGTCCGGAAAAACCCAGAGTCGCAATGGCACCCTTGTTCGGTTGCATAATAAATGCTTCAGAAATAGATGCCGAGCCGTTTGTATCAAAAGCCGAAGCATAACATGCAAGTGACAGCACAACCGGATAAGCCTGATTATTGAGCGTGGCTACATCATCAAAATTGAAAAGGTTGTAGTCAGCCCAGATTCTTCCTCCGCCATGCCCCATAAACTGCACGAACTGAGTTCCTGTGTTCATGGCATCTTTCAAGTGAAAAGTACCACCAGAATAATCCGAACTCACGGTTTGGGTGGTTGTAAAAACTCTGGTTACACGGTAGTCCCTGGGTATCACCTTGCGTCTTATTCGTTCGGATTGCTGGGAGAAAATATCGTTATCATCCGAGATCTTGCCACCAGCTGTGAAAGTCAAGTGGCTATTCCACAACCTATTGGTCAAGAGGTTGTTGCGATAATTGTAAGATTTCTGGGCAAAGTTCAAGATCTGATCGTTGGTCCAGATCCCTATTCTTGATATGCTAATGTCCGGCACCAGATCATTGCCGACTATACACCCATACCAAGTGTCACTTGCTGTGGCTCCATGTTTATACGTCCAGGTTTTCTTCACTGGAATCAGGTTGTACCGGCGGCTGGGGCTGTTATCACGAGTATCATCAATGCCTTCTCCCAGTAGAATGACATGTGACAATTGTGGTGCAGACCAATTATTGTAAGCATATCCCAGGAAAGCCTTGATCGACTCAGCAGAGACAATCCCGGCATTGAACTCATCATAGACATCCTGAACACTCACAACTTTTACAATGTGCCCTTGATTTTCCCATATGCTTTTAAGCTGCAAGGTTCCTTCTGCTTCTGTAAACTCAAAAGGAGTAATAACGATCACATTAGCGCTGTTCATAGGGCTTTTCAAATCCGAGGGGATGTTCATGCGCATCAGTTTGGGTATCTTTTTTGCTGATTCAGTCACGGCATAATACCTGACAGCATCAGAGAACACACTGTCCTGCATTGTAACCGTCCAGGGAGCCATGCCATCGACATTGAAGGGCTCTATCTGTAGATTGTTGAAGATACTGGAACCAACTTTATACACCGAAACATCAGGTGAAGAAAACCCGCTAATCTCAAACTGATATAAGCCATTGGGTCGGTTGGATGGCTTGGAAAACTTTATATAGTCACTACTGGTCTTATATTGGCGCCAGTACTTGATCTCAATGTAATCCAAAAGAACCTGCTCACGGTTTTCCATTACCGTGTTTCCAGAAAGGCTGATATAAAAATTATTCGTTCCATGCCTGAGGAACGAATTGGCGATAGGATTGGCGTTGTTGAATATTTTTTCTGTCTGCCCTATCCAGGTGTGTGTATTAACCATGGCAGAATTGAGCCGGATTGAAGCTTCATGATCATACTGCCCTACTCCAAGGGTTTCGGAATATGTGAGGCCATGAAGGACTACTTTTGTGCTGGCAGAACGGATTGTGCTTTCCACTGGATACTCAAGTTCGACTGGCACAATTTCCAGATTCGGAGCATTGATCTTCTTCCAAAACCATACATCTTCGCGGTAAAAATTTGGACTGAACGCTGTCCACCCACGTCCGAGCTTATCACTTACCAGTTGCTGCTCAAAATGCACAGTTTCCTCATAAGCATCGGGCAGAATATAGCCGGATGGGTTGTAAACGGTCAATCCCCCGTTTTCCACTACCAAGCGAGCTCCATATCCTGTTTTCAGGCTAAGCGTGTACACATTCTCACCAGTGTAATCGTCGTAGTAGGTAGTTTCACCATAATGACGGTCTCCAAAGAACTCAAAATAGTCTCCGGGATCAAAGCTACCATCATTCTCGCCTTCAAAGTGAATCGGGATTTGCCCATACTCATCTTTAAGTTCAAGGAACCTGGGGTCAACTGAATCTATGTTCCAGCTCATTTGTTTGCCGAGATTTGCCAGTTCAGTATCGATGAAGGTCTTCAGAGTATTGTAGGTTATCTTATAAATTCCTTCGGAATCAACCACAAACTGAATCTCGCTGATCAGATCGAGAGAGTTCTTGGGGCTTTGGTAGCTGAGATCGATTTTCTTAGGCAAGCGCCAGGACTGGGATGAAGCATTGTTTATAAAGAATGAATCGGCTGCTTTGTCAACGAAGTTCTCACTCAACTGCCAGTCCTTGGAGGCTGCTTTCGTACCTGATAATGACACTTGAAACTGGATCTCTTTATACACTATCAAGTCACGCTGTTTGGGATTGAATTGGAATGGATAAACCATCACGCTTACGAATTGTCTGTCTCCAATAAATGCAGGTTTCCCAACTTCAGCAATTCGGGCTGGATAGGGTTGATTTTGGCTATAAACACGCACATCGGGATTGTACTCAAGATCCAGATCCTCTCCATCCAGGGTAATCTCAGAAGCTGGATTGATCAGCACGTTTTTGATGGTTTCTGTTTTTGTGGATAGCACACTTACTGAGGCTGCACCATCCACCGGAATCCCGACCGGAACCGCAAACATCCTAAGCTGAGGATATCCTTCATCACCATAAGTGAATCCATCATCCATGCTTAGCTTGTGATACTTGGTTCCCTTGAAAAAAGTCTCCTCCAGAGAAAACTCAGGTAAGACAAAACTAAGAGTCACTATGTCCGGATTCTGTTGTACCAGACTAATGGCATTTGCCCAAAAGAGCACGGGCATCAATGCCAACAAGACCAGAATATGTATTTTCATGAAAACTCCATTAAACGAGTCGATTGGCTCTCAGGCCAATATCAGTGCGGAAGATTCTTCCTTCGTACTCAATTCTCAACACATCACGATATACTGCTTCTCGCACTGAAGCCAGATCATTCCCTTTTCCTACGACCGTCAGAACTCTTCCTCCACTGGTAAAGAGTTCCTGATCGTTGCCTTTTACACCCGCAAACAAGACTTGCGATTCGAACTCGGGAATGGCAATTGGATATCCCTTCTTGTAATTTCCTGGATACCCTGATGAGGCCATTACTACAGCCAGGCATATCTGCTCTTCCCATGTTAATACCAGATCACGGACAGTGTGCTTCAGAATTGCTTCGCATACATCTACCAGATCTGTAGTCAAGAGAGGAAGTACAGCTTGTGTCTCAGGGTCACCAAAACGGCAATTGAATTCGATTACTTTCACACCTGTTTTTGTGATCATAAGCCCCAGATATAGGATTCCTTGATAGGGGCAACCCAGATCCCGCATAGCTATCAAAACAGGTTTAATTATGCTAGTTTCGATTTCTTCCCGATATGTTTCTGCTTCGGGAACCGGACAAATCGCACCCATCCCGCCAGTATTGGGACCCATATCCAGATCATAAAGCTGCTTATGGTCCTGGCTGAACAAGGTGCACTGGTAATCTTCACCGTCTGTGATAACAAATAGAGATACTTCCCATCCTTGTAAAAATTCTTCGGCCACGATGCCACTTGCTCCGCATTCCTGACGGAACAGGCTTTGGCAGGCATTCACAGCCTCATTGTAGTCGTTTACGATGATCACCCCTTTACCTGCAGCCAAGCCATCAGCTTTGAGAACCAGGGGATAGCTGCAGTCCATAAGGGATTCATCTACATTATCTGTTTTTTGGATAATCTTATATGTTGCGCTGGGGATGCCTTTTTCTTGCATCAGAGCCTTGGCAAAAGCCTTTGAAGTTTCCAATCTGGCAGCAGCCTGGCTGGGGGCTATCACTGGAATCCCTTGCTCACGCAAGAAATCAGACATTCCGTCTGCAATCGGGATTTCGGGGCCGATAAAGACCAAACCAATCCCTGCGTTATGTACATAAGCAGTCACTGCTTCAAATCCATCCAGACACACACACTTGAATTCTCTGGCGATTCCGGCATTCCCGGGACTTACAATCACTTCCAGAACCCTGGGGCTGCGCGCAAATGCCGATGCCAGGGCGTGTTCACGGGCACCGCTGCCGATTATCAATACTTTCACGATTTATCCTCGATCAGGAGCCTGGTCATCCTCAAGATGGCAGCTTCAGCCGCTTTGTGCCTGATGCTGTTCCGATCTCCATTGAAGACCAGATGCTCGGAAAATACTGCTTCATGCACACAATAAGCAAACCAAACCAATCCCACAGGTTTGTCTGGACTGCCCCCAGTAGGGCCGGCTATTCCAGTAACTGCAATGGATACATCCGAGGAAAATGCTTTTTGTACTCCCATAGCCATTTGCCTGGCAACGGCTTCACTGACAGCACCCTCGTGATCCAGTGTATCAGGATTTACTCCTGCTATTGTCACTTTTAGCTCGTTATGATAAGATGTCATTCCACCCCGGAATACCTCAGAAATCCCGCCCACTTCGGTGAGATAGTTCTGAATCAATCCCCCTGTGCAGGATTCAACTACTGCGATGCTCATACCTCTTTCTTTCAGAGCACTGTACAGCACCAGTGCAGGAGTGTCCTCATCACTACCCCAGATCAGTGATCCCAATCTGCGGCGGACAATCTGCTCAGCCTGCAACACCAGTTCCTGATCTTCTCCATAGAGCCTTAGATCCACCCGTCCGGTTTGAGGCAACCAGGCAAGGTTTACCAATGGTGAGATATCCATGGGAGAGATTATCTCTGCCAGAGCTGACTCAGCAATCCTAAAACTGTGCAGCGTCTTCTGAAAGATCGGCAAGGCATCTGGAAATATCTCTTGTAGTTTAGGGAGTAACTGCATAGAAAACACATGTTTCATTTCAAGAGGTACTCCTTGAAGTGCAGCAAACACTCCCCGAGTATCCTGATAAAACAATCCAGGTGCAGTCCCCATTTCATTTCGCAAAGCAGTAAACTCCTCTGGAACCAGCGCCTGACCACGGATTGATTCAGGAACATCTACATTTCTGCGAGAAAACAGAGCTTGCACATGTTCCCATACAGATGGCTCAAAGACCAGCTCTTTACCAAAAAACTCAGCAATGGCAGCTTTTGTGATGTCATCCGCAGTAGGGCCAAGACCTCCGGTAGTAAATACCACATCGTATTTACCCCATACATCGTTGAGAGCTTGTAGTATCTGTTCGCGCTCATCCTTTACCACCACTGCATAGGATACAGGGATGCCCAGAACCGCCATTTCATGCGCCAGCCAGGCCAGATTTGTATTCAGAGTCTTGCCCAGCAGAATCTCGTTTCCGATCGTGATTATCGCAGAGCTTCTACTCATGCATCAATAAGCTTTGGCAAATATCACCCGACGCTGGGATGGTTTTCCGCAAGCGATGCACTTCCCTTCTTCTGCTTCTGCATCAAAAGGTATGCAACGGATTGTAACCTTCAAATCATCCTTGATTTTTTCTTCACAGGCCACATCCCCACACCAGTGTGAAGTTGCAAAGCCACCATGAATCTCGGGTTGCTCTGCATTCTTGGGTGTGAAGTACCGGTAAAACTCATCCTTGTTATCAATCGGTAATGTATTCTCCTGTCTGAACGTTAAAGCTCTTTGATAATATCCCTGCTGCATTTCCTGCAGAGTGGCGATAATATAATCATATAGTTTATCGATCTCGATGCTTTGTTTGTCGCGCGGTTCATGATCACGCCGGGCAACCATCACTGAGCCCTGGTTCACGTCTCTGGGCCCAATTTCCACTCTTAGGGGGATACCCTTCTTGATCCAGTTCCAATTTCTTTCGCTGGAGGTTAGATCCCGATCATCAAGCTCTACCTGGATCCTGATATCATCCAGATAGGCTTTGGCAAACATCGATTTGATCTTCTGGCAAAACTCCATCACCTGGGCTCTCTCTTCATCATCACGATAGATCGGGATCAGAGCCAGGTGCGCCGGAGCTATCTTGGGCGGCAGCACCAGTCCATTATCATCACTGTGCGCCATGATCAAAGCCCCGATCAAGCGGGTGGATACACCCCAGGATGTAGTCCAGGCATGTTCAAACTCTCCGCTTCTGCTTTGGAAACGGATGGCAGAGGCTTTGGCAAAATTCTGCCCCAAAAAGTGTGACGTGCCGGATTGCAGGGCTTTTCTATCCTGCATCATGGCTTCTATACAATATGTATTCACAGCTCCAGGGAATTTCTCGCCTTCCGTCTTCTCACCTTTGATCACCGGGATGGCAAGATAATCTGCCGCAAAACGGGCATATACATCCAGCATCTTCAAGGTTTCTTCCATGGCGTCGGCTTCGGTCTCATGCACGGTATGCCCTTCCTGCCAGAGGAATTCTGTAGTGCGTAAAAACATCCGGGTTCGCATTTCCCAACGGACAATATTAGCCCATTGATTTATGAGCAGAGGTAAGTCCCTGTAGGAATTCACCCAACGGGCAAATGATGCACCGATGATAGTCTCTGATGTAGGGCGCACGATGTATGGCTCTGTAAGTTCACCAGCCAGTTTCAGCCCACCCTTGCCATCATCTTCCATGCGGGAATGAGTTACCACCGCACATTCTTTGGCAAAGCCCTCAACGTGTTCGGCTTCCTTCTCAAAATAGCTCTTGGGGATAAAGATCGGGAAATAGGCATTACGATGCCCCGTCTCACGAAACATATCATCCAGTACCCTATGGATATTTTCCCATATGGCATAGCCCCAGGGCTTGATCACCATACATCCGCGTACATCGCTATTTTCAGCCAGATCGGCTGCTCTCACTACTTGTTGATACCATTCAGCATAGTTTTCAGTTCTGGTAGGTTCTATCGCAGTTCGCTGTTTCTTGCTCATCAATTCTCCTGATATATTTGCCTGAATACCATCATTGGGCATGCTCGCATTCTGTCAATACTATTGATGGATTCTGATAGCATGAGGATTCCCCGTTGTGGCAACTTCTTGTGTGAGAATGTGTTTTTGATGGTTGTTGGTATTTATGCTAAGTGCTGAGTATGAGCAACGTACCAAAGTAGTATTGATCGGAACACCAGATACATCTGGTCGGAACGCTAGATTAATCTGGTAAATACATACCGCTATCTGCTTGTGCCAGATGAATCAGGCACGACCGACCGAATGAATTCGCTGTTCCAGACGATGCGGATTTATCTGGTGATAGTCCGTATTGGATTGGACACGTCTTCCCATCTCAAACCTTCGCTTCACTCAGCTTTGATGACCCCGGTCGTGTCCCCGAGGCCACAGGCCGAGCCTTATCGAGCCCCTTTGTGTAGAGTTACCATTATGGCGGTTTTTTAAAAAGCGGCAAGATGCCGCTTCCACTATACATGGCTTTTCGAGCCCCTTCGCGTCTCCGCAAACGAGGCTGTATTGGATTGGACACGTCCCCGTGTCCACGAAGCCGGAGGCCGAGCCTTATCTAGCCCCTTTGTGTTGAGTTGCCATTTTGGCGGTTTTTCAGAAAAAGCGGCAAGATGCCACTTCCACTATACATGGCTTTTCGAGCCCCTTCGCGTCTCCGCAAACGAGGCTGTATTGGATTGGACACGTCCCCGTGTCCACGAAGCCGGAGGCCGAGCCTTATCTAGCCCCTTTGTGTTGAGTTGCCATTTTGGCGGTTTTTCAGAAAAAGCGGCAAGATGCCACTTCCACTATACATGGCTTTTCGAGCCCCTTCGGGTCTCCGCAAACGAGGCTGTATTGGATTGGACACGTCCCCGTGTCCACGAAGCCGGAGGCCGAGCCTTATCTAGCCCCTTTGTGTTGAGTTGCCATTTTGGCGGTTTTTCAGAAAAAGCGGCAAGATGCCACTTCCACTATACATGGCTTTTCGAGCCCCTTCGGGTCTCCGCAAACGAGGACGTATTGGATTGGACACGTCCCCGTGTCCACGAGGCCACAGGCCGAGCCTTTTCGAGCTCCTTAGTGTAGAGCTGCCATCCTGGCGGTTTGTCGAAAAAGCGGCAAGATGCCGCTTCCACTATACATGGCTTTTCGAGCCCCTTCGCGTCTCCGCAAACGAGGCTGTATTGGATTGGACACGTCCCCGTGTCCACGAAGCCGGAGGCCGAGCCTTATCTAGCCCCTTTGTGTTGAGTTGCCATTTTGGCGGTTTTTCAGAAAAAGCGGCAAGATGCCACTTCCACTATACATGGCTTTTCGAGCCCCTTCGGGTCTCCGCAAACGAGGACGTTTGCGATCCAACAGGCTGAAAGCCTATGTTACCAGCTTTGGCTGCCTTGCCTGTCTAAAAGACGTCAGTCTCGCGTGAATCAATCGATACTACGCAATCCCCATCTCACTTGCTTGAATCACGCTATCAATACGCTATCATTACGCATCGGATGCGTATTGAGTGCGTAATGCTTTCGTAATGACAATCAGCTTAAATGGACAAAATGATGAGTACCAATCCTCTTTGACACCAGATCGCTATACAAGCTACCTCTTGTCCGCTACATGTATTCGTCTTCGCAAAATCTCAGTGCCAGGCAGCCCCCACAATTTCTAATTGACAGAAATAGTAAAATTTTCCAGTGTGAAATACAGTATCCGCCACTAAAAGCGATACCTGCTGCAGGTAGAAAACCTGTAACCTTCCCCACCCCTGACGACCAGGGAATAATGGGAGCTCAAGGAATAACAACGTATGTTTGAAAAGATACTGAAGCAACAGATGATGAACCGGGTGCTCTATGCCCTGGCGCCTCTCCTGCTACTCGCCATTTACATGTTTGGCTGGCGGGTATTGGGCATCGTGCTGAGTGCAAATCTTGCCGCATATTTCACCGAATATCTGTTTATCTACCGTAAGAAAGGTGGGAAGGTATCGATGGCGGCTTTTGTGACAGCCACGCTGGTAGCCCTGACCCTGCCCCCCACGATTCCGATGTGGATTTCAGCAGTAAGTGCGGTGGTCTCCATCGCCTTTGGTAAGATGGTGTTTGGCGGCTTTGGCACCAATGTCTTCAATCCTGCCATTTTAGGGCGCACTTTTGTGTACATCTCATTTCCGAATCAGATGACAATCTCCTGGCTGAAGCCCTATCACTTCAGTGATTTTCCCGGGGGCTTGATTCGCTGGACGGCTGAAAGCGGGATGCGCACTGGAGCCACGATTCTGAATCATTACCGGGCAACCGGCGAAGCCCTGCACTCGTTTCAGGATGCCTTTCTGGGCTTCGTTCCCGGCTCTGCGGGCGAGACATCGGCTCTGCTCATCATCCTGGCTGGGATATACCTGATCCTTACCAAAACAGCAAAATGGCAACCTATGGTGGCGACCCTGGGAGCACTGATACTCTGCAGTCTGGCCTTCTATCCCAAAGAAAACCCTCTGTATTTTTTGGTGAGCGGAGGGGCGATGTTTGGAATCGTGTATATGGTTACCGATCCGGTGTCCAGTCCCAAAGGCAAGATTGCCATTTGGGTGTATGGGATCCTGGTAGGTTTTCTTACCGTATTTATCCGGAGATTTTCGCTGTTTGCTGAGGGTTTTATGTTTGCCTTGCTGCTCACCAATGCGTTCATGCCCTTGATTGAGTATGGACTGGAGAAGGCGGGAATAAAATGAAAGATAGCTTCCTCTACCCCATTCTCTTCATGCTGATCCTGGTGGTAATCTTTGTGGGTGTGCTGGCAGTGATGTATCGCAGCAGCGAAGCCAGAATCCTGGCCTACAATACAGACGTCTATCAGAAGATCGTGCTGAGGCTGCTCTCCCCCGCTATCTCCCAAGCTACTGGAAAAAGTATGGATGAGATCAATCAAGCCTATCCTGAGGCTTATGCACTCTATGTACAGGAAATCAAGCCCGAAGGTTTGGATCGCAGAGCTTTCAAAGCTGTGGATAGTGATAGCACTCTGGCATACTGTTTCGAGATCGGTGGCAAAGGGCTGTGGGGAACCATGAAAGCCTTGATCTCCACTACTACTGACTTGCAGACTCTGGTGGATTTTGCCATAGTAAACCAGATGGAAACTCCCGGTTTGGGTGCCAGGATCGAGGAAGATTGGTTTCTGGGCCAGTTCCGCAACCGGCAGATGGTGCTATATCCTGAAAATAAGGATGACGTGACTGCCAGCTACGAGTTTATCGCGGAATCCCAAACTCCTGAGCATGACCGCCAACTGCGCCGGGTAACTGGTGCCACCATTACTTCGGATAGTGTAATCCGGATGTTGAAAAATGAAATCAACCATATCTTTGCATTTGCACGGGACCACGAGCTATGAAAACCAGCGAAATCTTCATTAACAGCGCTTTCAAAGAAAACTCGGTATGGAAACAAATCCTCGGGATTTGCTCTGCCCTGGCAGTGACAAATCTGATGCTGAACAGCCTGATTATGGGATTGGGTGTGATCTTTTCCCTGGCTTTATCAAATTTCACCATATCCCTGATCCGCAACTATACCCCCCGCAGTGTCAGAATGATGGTGCAGACCCTGATTATCGCCGCCTATGTGATCATAGTGGATATCTTCCTGAAAGCCTATATGCCTGATATCAGCAAGCAGCTCGGTCCTTATGTGGGACTTATCATTACAAATTGCATCCTGATGGGACGGGCAGAGGCCTTTGCCTCGCAAAACAAACCATTTGAGTCCATGATTGATGGGATTGGGGCAGGATTTGGCTATACACTGGTATTGCTTGCCATCTCCTTCATCCGGGAGTTGTTTGGGTTCGGCTCCGTGTTTGGCATCAGAGTGTTTGGCAGTTGGTGGACAAACTGGAGCATCATGGTCATGGCGCCCAGTGCTTTCTTCCTGCTCGCCATGATGATCTGGATTATCAATACCAGATACTACAAACTGAAAGGTTAAGACTATGGATATCAGCGCTTTTGTCTTGTTTTGGGCTGCCATTTTCACCAGCAACATCCTGCTGACCAACTTCCTGGGGATGTGTTCCTATCTCTCCGTATCCAAAGAGATTGAATCCTCCTTTGGCCTGGGGGTGGCAGTGATCTTTGTGCTTACTATCACCTCGGGACTGAATTGGGTGGTGTATCACTATCTGCTGGTTCCCTTTGGGATTGTGTATCTGCAGTTCATCGTGTTCATCATTGTGATCGCTGCCTTTGTGCAATTGCTTGAACTTCTCATCGAACGCTATGCCCCTGCCCTGTATTATACTTTGGGAATTTTCCTGCCTTTGATTACAGTGAATTGTGCCATCTTTGGAGTTAGCTTGTTCCTGGTAATCAGAAATTACAACTTCATCCAGTCTGTGGCTTTTGGGGCTGGAAGCGGAATCGGATGGCTGCTGGCAATCCTGATGCTGGCAGGAATCCGGCGTAAACTAAAAGAGAAACTCATCCCTGCCGGACTTCAGGGTGCTGGAATCAGCCTGATTATCACAGGCATTATGGCATTGGGATTTGTTGGCTTTTCCGGCATCGTCCAGATTCAATAGGGGTAGTGATGTTAGCCTTAATTATTAAAGATATTGCCCTGATGTGTGCCATTGGCGGAAGCCTGGCTTTGATCATGGTGCTGGCCCAGAAGTGGCTGAATAGCTATGGTGAAGTGAATATCAGGATAAACGGCAAACGTGATCTCAAAGTAACGGGAGGCAACAACCTGCTGGTTACCTTGGGTGATAAACAGATCTTCCTGCCCTCAGCCTGTGGTGGCAGGGGTAGCTGTGGAGCCTGCAAATGCAAGGTTGCCTCTGGTGCTGGACCAGTACTACCTACGGAGAAACCCTTTCTTTCGGCTCAGGAGCTGGCTGGAAGCGTTCGTCTGGCCTGTCAGATCAAGGTCAAGACCGATACGGAGATCGAGATTCCCGAAGAAATATTCAATATCAGACGCTATAATGCCACGATCGCAGAGATCATTGATTATACCTACGACATCAAGGGAATCACTTTCAATCTCGGTGAAGGCGAAACCATAGATTTCAAAGCCGGACAGTATGTGCAGCTGGAAACTCAGCCTTACGGTAAAATCAAGCAAAAGGTGATGCGGGCATATTCGATTTCCTCGACTCCCAAGCTGAATGATAGAATCCAGCTTATAATCCGTCTGGTTCCCGAAGGGATCTGCACTACCTGGGTGCATCAATATCTCAAAGTAGGAGATCAGGTCTCCTTCACAGGACCCTATGGTGATTTTTACCTAAGAGATACTCAGGCTGATATTCTATATGTAGCTGGAGGCTCGGGAAAAGCACCTATCAAATCCATCCTGGAGTATCTGGCGGAAGTAGGCACGAACCGTAAAATGACCTATTTCTTTGGGGCAAGAACAGCTAAAGACCTTTACCTGACTGAAGAGATGCACGACTTTGAGAATGTGTTTGATCAGTTTGAATATGTACCGGTATTGTCGCATGCCACTCCTGAAGATAATTGGACAGGGAAAACGGGGTTTGTGATGCCCTATTTCAAAGATGCCATCCGCGACCCCAAAAACACTGAAGCCTATCTTTGCGGCAGTCCCGGTATGATTGCTGCAGTAACCAAGGCTCTCAAGGAATATGGCCTTGATGAGGATAAAATCTACTACGACAGTTTTGGATGATAATATGAAAACTACTCCTACCGAAGATAAAATCCGAGCCCGCATGGCCCCAGGAGTTCTTACCCTGAATGGGTTTTTGGGTGACGATAAAAGAAGCATCAATGAAATCATCGCCGATGATGAATATACTCTGAATCAGCTTGGTATCAGTGCTGAAGAGCTTGCTGAACGGATGGAATTCTTCCAGTCAAAGAGTTTTGATTCATTCGATGGTTCGATCACGATTGAGGGTGTATTCGATGTGGAGACCGAAGTAGTAAGAGGCTATTTGCCCTGCCCCTTCATGCACTCCGGGATCTATCGTAAATCCTTTACAATTGTTACCAATAAGGCTACTGGCAAGAGTGTGCGCTACTCGGCTTTGAACATTCACCTGATCAAGGCTCATCACTTCTTCGAAGGGAAGAACTCCCATTTCCGGCTGGAGCCTACTGAACTGGTAAATACCCTCTGGAATAAATAAACATTGACTGATATCCAAGGTATTTTGTTTTGACACGATACGTAAAAATCAAGATGATAACTACATAAGGAGACCCAAATGGCAAAGAACAACCGTGGAAAAGGACTTGCCAAAGTTCCCGCTCATGGCCGTGGTGAATGCCCAGCCTGCCATCGTACCGGTATTAAAGTGCTTTACGATATCAAAGCTGGAGATAAAACCATTAAAGTATGCAAATACTGTAAAGGCATCCCCGCTGATCGATTCGTTGCATAAACGGACAGCTTTGTAACGGAGAGTCGGTCAGGCTCTCCATTTTTGTTTTATGAGACATCTTAAAGAGCTGGGACAAAACTTCCTCACTGCTCCTGCTATTGCAGCAGAGATCGCAGCTTTGGGCAAGCTCGTGCCAGGAGATAATGTCCTGGAAATAGGTGTGGGCGAAGGTATTCTCACTGATGCTATATTGACCTATGGCGTGGAGCTTACTGCTTATGAACTGGATCAGCGCTTGGAAGCATCACTGGCAGATAAGTATCAGAATCAAGTTCGAATCATCTTCCAGGATGCTTTGAAAGCAGACTGGATGAATGATTTGTTTGTGGAATCAGCTTCCATCAAGCTCATTGCTAATATACCCTATCAGATCACATCACCTCTGCTGGCTCGATTGGAAAACCATGCAGAGCGTTTCGAGATCATCGTATTGATGCTGCAAAAGGAAGTAGCAGAACGCCTCACTGCACAGCCAGGGACTAAAAGCTATGGGGCACTGACCTTGAGGATGAATCTGAAGTTCAACGTTCGCATGGCATTCATGGTAGGCAAAGAGAATTTCGAACCAGTGCCCAAGGTAGATTCAGCTGTCATAGTCATGAGTCCCAGAACCTTCCCTGTGGATATTGATGATCCTGCCAGGTTTTACAACCTCATCATCAGAGCCTTTGCGCATCGGCGCAAGACCCTGCGAAATAACCTCCTGCCTTACTACCAATCCGGGCTCTTGGACAAAGCCCAAGCGCACTCTGGGATCAATCTCTCCCGGCGCGCGGAGACCTTGAATGAAAAGGAATTCATTTCTCTTAGTAATTGCCTTAATAGGGCTTAGTCTCAAGCTTGGGGCTCAATCCAGAGGTGTGGAGTTTTATCTCTACAATAGTGAGAAAGTCCGCTTGCTGGAATCCAGCCTCCAGTACCAAATACTACCAATGAAGAATTCACAGCTTGCCCTGAAGGGACAAAGCTCTTGGGAGAACAGGCTCAACTTTAATCAGGATACCAAGAAATCACTGATCGGATCTGATTATGCCATCTTTCAAACACGCTTGATGCATAGACTGTTTATGGATTACGAGTCTTACTTTGATTCCAGTGATCTGAATCCGTCTCCATACATAAACCGGACTGGCAATCTGGGGTATCAATTGAACTGGACGCCTGTGGATAGCCTCTCGCTAGGTGTTTTTGCCAAAGGAATAGTACGCAACGAGCAGGATCGCTATATCATGGACAGCTATCTGAAGAGCAATGGCTACCAATATGCAGGCTCTATGAGGTATGCCCTTAGTGAGGATCTGTTCGATTTGAGCCTGGATGGAAACTACGAACAAAAGAAATTGGATTGGGAATCATCTCGAAGCATTTCTGGGAATACAGGAATTGCCGTGTTTACTGATAATCTGTGGGTAAATGCAAGATTGGGTATGGCTTTCCGGGATGATGATTTGTTCAACCTTGTAGCAGGTAGCACCGAATCCCCCAGCTTCTATACAAGAAGCGATACACAGCGCAGGAATACACTGGATTTGGCAACAGAGATCGAGTATTATCCATCTGACAACTCCACATTGAGGATCAGCGAGACTTATTATGCCAGAAAGACCCGGCTGGATACCAATCTGCTGCGCAATAATGGTGAGTTCCTGAATCAAGTAAGGATTGGGCTGAATACATACCTTGCCCCCAGCCTTTCCTGGAATTTGAATGCCGCTCACTCATACGGCATCAAAGACTTCAGCTATGCCCAAAATACCCGGCACACAGAAAACCGTTACCTCGGTTCGACTCTTGCATGGGAGTATAGCGAGATGGATTCCTTGTTGCTGGGGATGAATCTTGATCTGCAAAGAACCTATTTCCCCAGAAATGACAACAAATGGGATAATGACCTGCTGAATAGATCGCTAAGGCTGGGATGGAAACACTACTATCATGATAGGATCAGGTTGAAGAACTGGATAAACTATAGCCTCAGAGACGACATCTATACAAATGCAATGCTTTCCGCCAATAATCATGTCATCCACAGCCTTAGTTTACTACCAGAGATGGACTTTCTTATTGGCGATAGGATGATGTTTCATCAAGGCTATTATATCCGCGCAGACTATACGAATTATAACTATCCAGAATTCAGGCAGGACAAGCTTTATCGTCAGGTCGGCTGCAAGTTCTTGCTAACTTTCGATAGCTATCCATATATTGCCAGATCCCAGGATGCCAAGTGGCTGAAGCTACCTTTTAGAAGCAGCACGGGAAATGCTGTTTCATTTGATTTGGGTTATAATTATGAAGAAAACCAATATGCCACAAAAGTGGGAGAATGGTATGAAATCCAGGGGAGCGGCTCCAAAAACCGTAAGCATCAGGGCTTTCTGACCCTCAAACGAGATATTGGAAATCTCTACTACACGCTAATGCCACAAGTCGTATGGGGTACATGGACTGAGTATTCGGCAATCCTGGGTATAAACTACCAATTCAACAACTCCTCGTATGTGGAGTTTACATTGTCTCCATATTCTGAAACCCTAGATGATCTCGATTGGCGCAGTTCGGTCAATCTAAACCTACGTTTTTGATTGACAAATGAACCCTTGAAATAATCGTGACTTTGCCAGGTACAGCCAATGTCTAGGTGTGAACCATGTCAGATCGGGAACGAAGCAGCATTAAGCAATTTTAGGCATGTGTGCTGAATACCTGGCATTTTTTGTGGGGTTGGCAGCCAAATTGCATACAATATATGAGCCATAGTTCTGCTATATTAAAGGATGTTTTTTGATGAAATACATTATTCTGTGCTTTATGATACTAAGCTCAGCCATGTATCTGAACGCATTTCCAGCTCGGATTCAAAGCTGGAATCTGGACGAAGATATCAAGACCATTTCTTCGTTTAAGATCAGTATAGACTCTGTAAACCGTTCTTCTGGCGTTATCATTGTAGATTTACGTAATGACTACGAATTCGACAAATTGCTATCATATGGATTTGATGCCGTAAGACTTCCTGATATGACCCGTGACTATTATGAATACTTGATTTCCTGCTCTTCAGATGATCCAATGCAGGCATATTACAGCATCGATGAGTATCACACCTTCATGCAGCAAACCGCGGCTCTGTATCCAAACATCTGCAGCCTGGTTCAATATGGAACTTCAGGACAGAACAGACCCCTCTATGCCCTGAAGATATCTGATAATGTCCAGATCAACGAAAGTGAACCTGAATTGAAATACATTGGCAGCATTCATGGAGATGAAACCGTCGGCTATGATATGCTTATCCGCTTGATCCAACTGCTTACGTCTCAATATGGGATCGACCCAAGAATAACAACCATCGTGAATAACACTGAAATGTGGATTTCTCCCATGATGAATCCCGATGGATATGTTCTGGGTCAGAGGTACAATGCTGCAGGAATAGACCTGAATCGAAATTTCCCCATGCCCACAGGTGTTGACCATCCTGATGACAATAACTGGGGTATAGAAAACATAGCCATGATGGATTTCAGCAATGCCCACAACTTCGCCCTGAGCATCAATTTCCACGGTGGTGCCCTGGTAATAAACTACCCTTGGGATTACACACCTGTTCTTGCTACCGATGACGCCTTACTCCAGCAGCTTTCACTTACATACTCGATGCATAATCAACCCATGTACAACAGCACCGAGTTTCCGCAAGGGATTACCAATGGAGCTGCTTGGTACATCATCACAGGAAGCATGCAAGACTGGAACTACGGCTTCACCAGTTGCATTGAAGTGACCGCTGAGATCAGCAATACCAAATGGCCTGCTGCCAGCACCCTTGATACGTATTGGGCACAGAATCAGGAGTCTTTGCTTTCCTACATTGAGTTTGCCCAAAGGGGAATCAAAGGCATAGTTACTAATACCGCCCAGAATCCCATTCCGGCTACTATAAAAATCAATGGCAATACCAAGTGGATTCGTAATGATCCTGTGGTGGGTGATTATCACAGGATTCTACTCCCTGGCACCTATACCGTGAATGTGTCTTCACCAGGCTACATCAACCAATCCGTAGTCGTTACCGTACCACCATCAGGATATGTAATACAGAACTTTGTCCTGGAAACCGCCCAACTCACATCCTGTTCCGGGCAAGTGAGAGACCTTGCAGGCCTTCCAATAGCAGGTGCTTTGATTACTATGGGTGACGAAGGTTCTCAGGCAGTATCGGATGCAATGGGTAACTTCACTATCTCCGGAATCTACGAGGGTATTTATGAACTCACTGCCAGTGCAGCAGGATTGGGAGTCTTTCAAAACGAGCTGAACCTGAGAAGTAATTCAGGACGACAGGTTATAGTCCTGGCTCCACCCTTGTTTAGTGACGATTTTGAAGCAACCCTTACCAATTGGACAGTCACCAGTCCCTGGGCGATTGTTCAGCAAGACGGCAATGGAGTACTGACAGATTCACCGTCTGGAAACTATGGCAACAACGTGAACCGTGCCATTCGTCTGACGAGCCCCCTGAATCTCCAGAATGTCCGCAATCCAAGATTGAGCCTGAAAGCCAGGTGGGATCTGGAAACCAGTTATGATTATGTATATGTGGAGGGCTCCAGCAATCTAAGCAACTGGAGAGAAATCCATCGCTTTACCGGACAGCAGAATCAATGGCAACCTTTTGCCTTCCCTTTGGATGATTGGACAAGTGGGAATTTCTACCTGCGCTTCAGACTTCGCAGTGACTATTCCACTAGTGCAGATGGCATCTACATCGATGACGTCATCATCTCTGGATATCCTGCCGGCAGCATTATCTACGGAGATGTGGATAGCAATTCTATCGTAAACAAGCAGGATGCGGAATACATCAACCAATATGGTATAGGGTTGGATCCCCTTACTTCTGATCCCTATCCCTGGGATGCTTCCAGAATCACTTCTGCGGATGTAAACGCCAATGGCAGCATATCTGCCTGGGATGCCTATCAAGTCTTGAAATATATCACTGAACCAGAGTTTAGATTTCAGCCTCAAAGTGGCCAGGTACATCAAGCTCAACCCGCAGATATCAGTCTCAGTTTACATACAACCCTGGCCATCAGTATCAGTGAACCGCAAAGCCTCAAAGCTCTGCAATTGGACTTGGAAGATGGCATTGAGATTACTGATGTAAATCACAATTACCCTGACCCTGGTTTGTATCAGGTGAGTGCTGTAAATAGCATGACAGGTAGATATTCTTCAGCTTCGGTCTCTCCTTTTCCTTCGTTGATAAACTTCAGCCTTTCTGGCGTTCAGAATGATCTGGATTGTCAAATCGAAAACAACGGAATAATCCAAAACTACCATATTACAGCCAGTTCCACACCTGAGGATTTTCCCTCTCCGAATTCAGGATTATCCCTCAGCCAGAACTATCCCAATCCTTTTAATCCCCAAACCACGATCCGGTTCCACCTTCCAAAAACCAGTTTCACTACCCTCAGCATATACAATACCAAAGGGCAACAAGTAAGAGCTCTTGCTATGGATGATCTGAAATCTGGTATTCATAATGTCGTCTGGGATGGCTTGGATGACCAGGGAAATACCCTACCCGCTGGCATCTACCTCTATCGCCTGTCACAGACAGGACAAACAATCATGAAAAAGATGGTATTAAGTAAATGAGAATCTGCCTTACAGCGCTGCTTTTGATCCTGATGATCAATACGATGATGGCTTGCAAAAAAAGCGAACCAAAACCCTCTATCGAAGAAAAACCTAAGTACTCATTCCGACATGATGGATTTCTGGAAATTCGTTCTGCTGATGGCAAGTACAAGACCACTATCGATATAGAGATCGTTGAAAAAGAACAGGAGATACTCCAGGGTCTCAAATACCGCGATAAAATGGAAAGAAATCAGGGCATGCTCTTCGTCTTTGAGGAGATTTATTATCATGAATTCTGGATGCAGGATACATACATGAGTCTTGACATGTTATTCATTGATCAAAATGATGAAATCTTCCAGATTGAGAAGCATACCACCCCCTTCAGTGAAGAACGGATATCCCCCAAAAAGCCCAACCGTTATGTTCTTGAATTGGTGGCAGGATCGGCTGATTATTATGAAATAGAGGAAACTGACAAGATTATATGGTACAGAAAAAAGAACTAACCTGGCTACTGATCATCACCATCATTTGCATTAGCGTTTTGTTGGGAAGCTGCAAAAAAGAAGCTGCCCCAGCTCAGCAAATTGAGCCCGAAACAGAATATCCCCAGGTAGCTTCTGAATTGCCTCCCACACAGGATACTACTGCTTCTGTTGCCCCAAAGCAAAGTACCTCCTATCCCTACACCTGGACTGATGCTGAAGACATCCCCCCCATTGTGATAATCATAGATGATTTCGGTTATAGCGGAGGCAAGTTGCTCGAGGATTTTGCTGCTTTGCCATCTGAGATCGTTTTTGCTATACTGCCAGATTTGGTGCATACCAAAACCGCTGCTGAAATGGCAAAGAAGACAGGACATGAAGTGATAATCCATATCCCAATGGAAGCCAGGGGAAGCAAGATCACCCCGGGTGAAAAGCACCTGATTCCAGGCATGAGTGCAGAAAAAGTGGCCGACATGCTGGATAACTTTATTGAGCAGATGCCTATGGCAATTGCCGGTAACAATCATATGGGTAGCTCGGCAACGGAAGACCTGGATCTCATGAAGAACACGATTTCTCATTTGGACTCCAAAGGGCTTTTCTTCATCGATAGTGTTACTACAAACAAAAGCAAGGCTGTTCCTGCTGCAGAAGACTTAGGGGTTTTCATTACCAGACGCGATATCTTCCTTGATGTCCCGGACAATACCAATGCCACAATCGCCCAAAAAATCCAGAGCCTGGCCAAATACAAAGGGCGCAAGGAACCCATTGTCATCATTACCCATTGCCACAACCGTGATAAACTGGTCGCTTTGGATCAATTCATCACTCAGGTTACTGCATTGGGTGTTAAGATCATCTCTTTGAGGCAGGCCTTCGGAAAACTAACCTCATAATGCGAATTCACGCAGGATCTTGATGAAGCCATACGTATTAAAACCTCTGATCATATCGCTAGTCCTTTTGTTAGCCATCACTGTGTTGCACGCCAGCAACTTCGCTGACACAACAGTATCATGGATGTCCAATCATGGCTTTAGTCCAGTACTCATCGTTCTGATCATTTCCATGCTGCCCTTGATTGAATTACGTGGCTCCATCCCAATCGCCATCATTTTATTCAAAATGCCCTGGTATGAAGCTGTTCTGCTGTCTCTGATTGGCAATATGATCCCGATTCCACTCATTCTGCTGTTTATCGAAGCAATATTCAAGCTAATGAATAAGGTACCAATCGGGGCACGATTTACTGAGTGGCTGTTTGCCAGAACCCGCAGGAAAGGTAAGGTAATAGAGCGTTATGAAGCTTTGGGATTGATCATTTTTGTGGGTATTCCCCTACCTGGCACAGGAGCATGGACAGGAGCTTTCGCAGCTCGCATCTTTGGCATCCCGTTCTGGAAATCAATGCTCTATATTCTGCTGGGAGTAATCCTCGCCTCGGGGATTGTCACACTGCTTTCCATGATGGGTAAGATGGCTATCCACTGATGAAAAAAGGATACACAATATTCTGGCTGGCTGGAGAAAGCAGTGGGGATTTGCATGCAGCACTGGTGATGCGTTCACTGAATCTTGACACGATCAAATTCAACCACGTCGGCATAGGTGGCCCCCTGATGCAGGCGAATGGGCTGAAACCACTGTTTGATTTCAAACGCTTTGCCGTGATGGGATTTGTGGAAGTGATCAAGCATCTGCATTTCTTCCTCAAAGTTGAAAGCAGGATCAAACAGCTATTTACTCAATCCAAACCAGACCTAGTGATCCTGGTTGATTATCCTGGCCTGAATCTGCGCATCGCCCATCTTGCTGATGAATTCAGGATTCCGGTATTGTATTATATATGCCCCCAGTTCTGGGCTTGGAAAAGTGAACGAGTATACAAACTCAAAGCCAGTGTACGGCACACAGCTTGTATCCTGCCCTTTGAAAAGGAACTGCTGGATATTCATAATGTCACATCCAGCTTTGTCGGCCATCCTATCGCTGAGGAAGTGAATTTTCAATTGGATCGTGAATCCTTTGCCAGATTCTTCTCTCTGGATCCTCAAAAGACTTGGCTGGGCTTCTTCCCGGGCAGCCGTGACGGAGAGATTCGAAAAATGCTGCCCGAGTTTCTCAAAGCAGCACAAAAATGGGATCCTGGCCAGTGCGAGATTCTTGTCTCAAAAGCAAGAAGCATAAACCATCAGCTCTATATGGACATCTTTGACACCGCCAAACAGCGCAATTTTCATATCATCGATGGCTATTCCTATGAAATGATGAAATACTGCTCCGCCCTGGTTTGCACCTCCGGAACGGTCACTTTGGAATCTGCCTTCATAGGCACACCATCTGTCATATGCTATAAAGCCAATCCCGTATCATACATGATCGGACGGTACTTTGTCAAAATTGACCGGATAGGACTGCCCAATATCGTCTTGAACCAGGATCTGCTTCCAGAACTGATCCAGAGTGATGTTACTCCAGATGCAATCAACCGCAAGCTTGAGCTACTAATTCAACCTGGGGAATATCGTGAATCTGTGCTTAGTAGCTTGCAAAACTTGAAAACTCTACTCTCCGATCCCAAACCTTCCGAAGAAATGCCCAAAATCATCCATCATCTGCTGACCACCTATGCCTGATGTTTTGATGCTGATAGAAAGAAAGGCTGCGGCTCTGCTGCTACGCCTTCTAAAACGAACGATTCGGTTTGATGTGAGAAACCAATCTGCTATTGGTCAAAACCGTTGCATCTATGCATTCTGGCATCGGGATCAGGTGTTTTTACTACTCCAAAGGGCTGGTACCAAGAGTGCCATTCTGGTATCATCTTCGCGTGATGGTGAACTCATTGCTGGACCTGCAGAAGAGCTGGGATATACTGTGGTTCGGGGTTCATCCACCCGCGGTGGAGCTAAAGCGCTTACTTCATTGGTACGGTATGGTAAAACCCATTTTCTCGCCCTCACTCCTGATGGCCCTAAAGGACCTCCCGGCACGATCCATCCCGGGCTCTATCATCTAGCGCTGCTATCAGGACTCCCAATTGTAGCGATCAGGTGCGATACAAGGCAGGAATGGGTGTTCAATTCCTGGGATTTATTCAGATTTCCCAAGCCTTTCGCCCGTATCCTGGTAGAATATTCTGATCCTATTTATCTGAGTGACAAAGCTGACATCCCCGCTGTGGAGACTCAAATCCGCAGCTTCCTGTATCCTCCTGTAGCATCCAGGTAAAGATAAGCACAACAAACAGGCTCTTGCATAACCTGGTAGTGGCATTTCATTCAACCATTTAGCTTTTATAATCTCTATCAGATCATACATGAGCATCGTTACGATCAGATCCTTACCCCATGATCCACTCCTGCACATCCCACACTGTGCTCGGGTTGTGCTTCAGAAGAGCTGGAACAGACTGGTAGATGCAAGGATTCATGTAGCGGCGCTCGCGGAAGCACCTTTTAAAAAAATAACACACTTCCAATCCTGAACCCAATCTCACTTTAGCATCACTTTTGCTGAACCATCTCAGCGCTACGGCGAGCGCCGGTACATCAATCAGGTATTGGACTCGCTCCTATAACCATTACGCTATCATTACGCATCCGATCCGTATTGATAGCGTATTGATAGCGCAATGCAAACCAGAGCGAAATATCCTTCATTCATCCGGCATCAAGGCAGATAATGATCCCGGTTCAGATTACTTGACATAATCGATCAATCCCCAGAAATGACGCAAATTGTTGAGTATGAGGTATGACAAGTGCAACAGAATTATAGAGATAGATTCGATGCAAACATAGCAGGTCAATTCTCCAAAGCAGTCCAGATCATGATGCGTTACCCCAAGCATATCGGATTCTTTACCAAAGCCTTAGCCCATCAGTATCGGGCAGCGCAGCTTAGGAAGTCACAAGTGGCTGAAGGGATTGAAGTACCCGCTCTGCTCATCATCAGTATCACTCGAAAATGCAATCTGAATTGTGCCGGATGCTACTCCAAAATCCTGCATACCAAAGACGATCATGAGATTGAGCCAGATCGTTTCAGGGCTATTCTGGAAGAAGCTGTTGCGCTGGGAGTATCGATCATCATGCTGGCTGGTGGCGAGCCATTGGTGCGCAGGGATCTGCTGGAAGTAGCGGCAGATTATCCTCAGGTGCTCTTCCCCGTCTTTACCAATGGTCTGCTCATGGATGACGCCTGGGTTGCCTTTTTTGCCAGGAATCCGCATCTCATCCCGGTTGTCAGCCTTGAAGGCGGAAAATCAGAGACCGATCAGCGTCGTGGTGATGGTGTATTCTCAAATTTTCAGGATATCATCACCAAGCTGAATCAAAGCAAGATTTTCTGGGGTGTATCGCTGACCCTCACTTCGCAAAACATGGATCTGATCCTTAGTCCAGCTTACGCCAAAGATATGCTCGCCCAGGGCAGCCGTTTGTTTTTCTTTGTGGAATATGTGCCGATTTCAGAAGGAAGTGATGATTTGATTCTCAGCGATACGCAGAAGGATTCTGTTCAGTCCCGGGTGGATGAGCTCCAGAAGGATCTTCCGGGATTGTTTATTGCGTTTCCTGGCGATGAAGATCAGTATGGAGGATGCCTTGCTTCGGGAAGGGGATTTCTGCATGTGAATCCCAATGGATTTGTCGAGCCTTGCCCATTTGCTCCCTACTCCGATACCAACCTCAGATATGCAAGCTTGAAAGAAGCTTTGAAGTCCGATTTCCTGGCTAAAATCCGGGAGAATCATCATCTCCTCAAAGAAAGCAGAGGTGGATGTGCACTCTGGGCAAACAAGCAATGGGTGGAGGAAATCAAGAATCAAAGTGGCTCTTAGCCACCATCAATCCAATGCTGGAGGCCAGATCCCGATAATTGCTGCGATTAATAGCAAACCTGCTGGGACCAGATAACTCAGATGCCCTATGGCAGCATCCTTCTTTGTATCCCCCATGGTCATGGTCAAGCCGGTCTTACTCATCGACCAGACAATAGTAGCCACCATAAACAGCACTGCCGCTACCCCGATGTAATAGCCCTTGCTAAGGAGTGCTGTGATAATCAGGAACTTGCTCAAAAAAAGCGGTGAAGGCGGAAATCCAGTGATCATGGCTGTTCCGGTAAGCCATAGCCAGGCCGTGGTTTTATGAGTATTGAGCAGTCCCTTCACATTACTGATGAGCTTGTCTTTGTATATCCTCAAGATATTTCCAGCCGTCAGAAACATGGCTGATTTTATCAGTGAATGCCCCAGGATGTGTAAAAACCCGGCAAAGATCGCTATTCCTCCTGCCCCAAAGGCAAGCATTACAAATCCCATGTTCTCGATCGAGGAATAGGCCAGCAAGCGTTTGTAATTCTTGGTTTTCAAGATAAACACGGTAGCTATGAACAAGGACAAAAATCCAAAGATCAGATACACTGATTGGGCTGTCGTGGCAAGCCCTGCTACTTTCATGAGTTTATCCATCCTCAGGATTGGGATGAGTGCCGTATTCAATAACGCCCCGGAAAGTAGGGCTGAGATAGGTGCTGGAGCTTCGGAATGAGCATCTGGCAGCCAGAAATGCAGCGGTGCCAGTCCCACCTTGGTACCAAAACCAACCATAATGAAGACAAAGGATAGCTTCAGCCAAAAGCTGGATATTTGTGATGTATGCCTTACCAGAACTCCCATGGAAAGAGTCGCGGTTTCGGGCTGGGCTATTACTAATAACAGTATTCCAACAAATGCCAATGCTATGCCCAGGCTGCAGATAAACAGGTATTTCCAGGCTGCTTCCACGGAAGATTTGTGATGTTCAGAGCTTATCAACATGGCAGAAGCCAGCGTAGTAGCTTCCACAAACACCCAGATCCAGCCCAGATCCTTTACTATACATGCGCCATCCATGGCTGTTATGAATAACATTAGGCAGATTGTGTGAATCCTGTATTGGTGCGCTGGAGCATCATCGCTCTCCCCTAGTTTGTATATTGCCACTGCCATATACAGGACTGAAGTGATGATAAACACAAACAATCCCAGATCGTCCATTCCACCTAAGGACCCTCGGATCAGAAAACCTTCTGCAGCCAGGCCAAAATGCAGGATTGCATGAAACAAAACCAGCAGGTCAAGACTCCGCTTGTGACTGAGGAATCGGCTCAATGCAGCAGCCAGGACAGGATAGATAAACAGAAGCCAGTGCACTAGATCTCCTTCAGACTACTTGGGCTGTCCACTTCATCAAAGGTGGATTTGATTCTGTTGATAAACAGCACTGCGATCAGGATCGAAAGCATTATATCCAATGATATCCCCAAACTAACTATGTATGGTAGGTGGCTGCCTGCAGACAAGGACAGTAAAAACACACCATTTTCCAGTACTAAATACCCAATCAGGTGGGTAATCAGCTTCTTATTGGCTATGATGATGAATATCCCCTTCAGTATGGTCGCAAAAGCAATCCCAAATTCCAAGGGTGAAACCTTTGCTGACCATCTTTGGGCAAATACTGAAATCGCAAAACTGAACACAAAGATAAGACTCATGATCGCCAGAGAAAAGAAGTTTGATACCGATGCCTCTACTTCCCTATGGGTCTGGTTCTTATTAATCGTATCATTGATGAACCAGGGAATGGCAATGGCTTTGAAGAGCAGTGTTTCCACTGCTATGAAAGCCAAAGATATCCAATTGAGATGAGTAGTCTTGAGTAGGGTCAGAGTAAACAGCAACAAACCCTGGATCACCAGAATACGGATCAGGGATTTCAGCATATTGGTCACTGAAGCAAAAAGAAGAGTCAATCCAAATAGTAGTACTACTGCTTCCAACATTACCAGGCTCCAAAATCACGGGCAATAAGAGCTGCCATCACAAGCAGTGAAATGGTAACAGGAACCAACACGAATTCCAGGTTCCTGGTCATTCTGAATCTTGCCGTAAGGCTTTCCAGTTTACCGATTATTATACAGATTATTACGAGAATCATGGTGTATAGTATTGGGCTTAGGCTCAGACCCGCAGGAATGATCAAATAGCTGATTAAAGATGCATAGATTAGCATCTTGAGTGCAGCAGTGTAGTGAATCAAGGCCAGTGAGAAACCACTATAGTCCAGGATCATTACTTCATGGATCATAGTAAGCTCCAGATGCGTTGCAGGATCATCAAAAGGTACTCTCGCTGACTCCACCAATAACATTACAAACAGAGCCAGAGCCGTCAATACTGCAATCATGATGCTCCACACATCATTGAAATTGATAGCGTGGATTATCACCAAATCACTTACAGATCTGATCCCGATGGCATAGATCAGGGAGCCCAATACCAGTATCATCGCAGGTTCAAGAAAAGCAGTAAACGAGATCTCACGGCTCGCACCCATCCCTTCAAAGCTGCTTCCTGTATCCAGTGCTGCCAGTACCATTGCACCTTTAGCCAATGCTAACAAGTACATAAGCAGCAGAAAGTCACCCCTAAAGGCTAGGATTGAACGCTGAGTAAGCATTGGCACAAAGAAAGCTGCGACTACGGTGGCAGCCATTGCTACCAATGGTGCCCACACAGTAAGGAATCCTCCCGTATGGCTACGGACTTCACTTTTTGCCAGCAGTTTCCAGAAGTGGTACAAAGGCTGCAGGATGCTTTGTCCCTTGCGACCAACCATTATGGCTTTGGTTCGGTTGATAATGCCGATCATCACAAGTGGTAATAAAGCTATAGCTAATAGATTAAGAATCATTACACTACCCTCAATACCCAGATAATGAGTAGAATCAGAAACACAAGGGTATAAGTTACGTAGCTGTTTATCCTGCCATTATGGATTCCATCAAACCAACTGAAGAGCCGTTTTGCCATCCGCCAGATGGGAGAAATGACATAATCAAAGAGAAAGTCTTTCACGTGCTGTGAATAAGATATCTTCTCCACGAAGGTTGCATCATCGACTTCATAGTGCTTTTCAAGCTTTATAAATGGCTTGAGAAAGTATGATAGGGGCTGGGGAAAAGCCATGGACGTATATTGCATCCTGGATCCTGCTGCATGATAACCACAACCCCAGGTAGCTGAACGCCGATCTTTCACATAAATCCTGCGGATTATGTATAGCATTACCAGCAGCAAGACCATAATCCCAAAGACTATCGTCATTTGATTGTAACTCGCCACCAAGGCAGTTAAGGAACGTCTGCTCATCCCCATCCAGATCATCAAGGGCTTCACATAGCGAAAACCAACTACCCCAGAAATCCCCGTGAGGAGAATAGCGCCTGCCAGTACGATCTGAGGAAAGAGCATTCCTTTATCCGCTTCATGTCCTTTCAAGCAGCGTCTGGGGCTTCCTAGGAACACGATCCCATACATCCGGGTGAAGGCAATTAGAGCTAAAGCTCCAATAAATGCCATACCGGTAAGAGAGATAATACTAATCAATAAGGGTAGAAACCTCATGCTTTCCAGCCCATCCAGCATCCCGAAGTAGATAGTAAACTCACTGATGAACCCGTTCCCAATGGGTAATGCAGAAATGGCCAAAACTGCCGTGATAAACAGAACGGAAGTGAGCGGCATACTTTTGTGCAAACCACCCAAATCATCCATTTCGAGACTGTGACAGGCACATTGCACATTGCCGCTAAGATAGAACAGCAAAGGTTTAAAAAGGGAATGGAAGAAAGTATGAAGTAGTGCTCCTGTAAAACCCAGAGTCATCATCACTGGTCTGCCTGAATACTTGCCCAAGAGCCCAATACCTAGCCCAAGACCGATAATCCCCATGTTCTCTATGGAGGAGTAAGCCAAGGCACGTTTGATGTTACTTTCACTGAGGCAATGCACAACTCCTAAAAATGCAGAAAGCAGCGATATAGTGATAAGAATTAGAATCTCCGCTAAGCTGAAGCTATTCATGCAAAGAACCACCAGAATGCCATACAATCCACTTTTTATAACCAGCCCACTCATGATACCTGAAACATGAGATGGAGCTACTGGATGAGCCTGAGGCAACCAAGAATACAGCGGGAAAAAACCAGCTTTTACAGCAAAACCTGCAAGGATCAGATACTTTGCCGTAGTGCTGAGATTGGAGAAAGTCCCGAAGTCGAAACTACCATTCTCCAAGAAGGCGAGGGCAAAACCAACACAAAGAAATGCTGCTCCCACCTGCATCATCGCCAGATATCTCAGACCTGCCTTGAGGCTATGCTCCCGATCGGCAATTATGCAGAAAAATGATGACAGACTCATGATCTCCCAGACCAGAAGAAACAGCAAACTATGCCGAATCCAAAGAATACCATGCATCGCCAGACCCATCACACCCAACCAGAAAAGATGCGACCTCAAGCCTACGATTTTGTGCTGCTTAAGATAGAAATTGCCATACAGAATACCGATGGGCAGACCCAATGAAAACATCACTCCAAAGAAAGCAGAGAGCTTATCAAGCCCAATATTCACTTCACCCAGAGGCATTGGCAGGGTGAGGATAAAATCCTGAATCTCACGTGAATATAGCACTTCTCCATACTCAAACCCCAGCAAGCCCGATCCTAAAATCCAAACCAGACTAAACACACCGGAACGTTTCCATAATGCCGGAATCAAAGCCAGCAGCAGAATTAGAAATCCAATGCTCATGACCGCCCCATCAATGAAACCACAGCTTGCACAATACTCAGCGGATGCACAGGGCAACCTGGGATATACAATGCTACAGGCTGGTTCTTCAGCCAGGATCGATCCAGGTTCCCATCTGCAAACATCCCTCCACTGATAGCGCAGGAGCCGCATAAAACCAGAATCTTCGGCTCACTGATAGCATCCCAGGTAAGCATCAATGCTTCTGCCATATTGGAGCTTACCGGTCCAGTCAGAATCAAGCCATCAGCATGCCGGGGTGAAGCGACTATCTCTATCCCGTATCTGCTGATATCAAAGTTAACGTTATTACTGGCCGCCAGTTCCATCTCACAAGCGTTACAGCCAGCAGCAGAGACATTCCTGAGCGCAAGTGAATGCGTAAATCTCCCTGACACACCCTTAGAAATCCCCGCCATTTGCATTTGACCAGGTGAGATAATCAAGTGACTACGCTCCTGGGCTGCGATCTTGAAGTCGTTACGAAAAGTGATTAACTCCGGATGTTGCCGTGAACAAGATCCGCAAAAGATGCAGCGTCCCAGATCTAGACCCTCTTGCGAAAAGGCTTTTACAGGACAGACTTGATTTAATAGCATCAGATCAGCATCCACACGAATCTCCGGAAAACCAGGAAATGCCTGATGCACAGTGGCTTTCAAGGGATTGGGAATGGCCTGATATCCATGCCGGAGACGAGCTTTGAGCAGATTAAACATCACAAATCGCTCCCACAGTAGGATAGGTTAAAGCTCTTATTGCACAGTGGAAAATCCGATATTCCTTCACCTCTTACAGCCAGTGCCAGTGCCTGCCAATTCACAAACGAAGGATCATAGACCCGATACCAGTCAGTTTTACCCTCGACATCAGTTTTTACAGCATGCAGGATCCGACCCCGCCAACCTTCCACCAAAGATAGTACAATTCTATTTTTTCCAGAGGTTTTCCTGGTGAAGTATACAACTCATCCTGGGTAGCAATCTGCTCCAAAAAAATATGTATTCTCCTCAGGGATTGCGCGATCTCCTGCCACCTTAACCAGCTTCTGGCATACACATCACCCGCAGGATGAGTTAGGCAGACAAAATCATCATTCTCAGTGCCGGCAAAATCGCAGCGCATATCCCCAGGCAGACCTGAGGCACGAGCTGTAATCCCTGTGAATCCAAGTTCCATGGCCTGTTTTAAGCTGATCTTGCCGGTATCGTCCAAACGGGATAACACACTGGTATCGGAAAACATAGCAGCGGCACAATCCTCTATTTGCGGAGCAATGGCATGCAGGGTTGCTGCCAATTCCTTCACTTGAAGAGCGTTTATCCCGAAGTTCACTCCTCCAGGTGTAAGCCAGCGTTTGCCGAATCTGCTTCCACAGATACTGAGGGATGTGTTGATTACGGTAGTACGCAGCGCCGCAAACATATTCTGTCCCATGATGTAAGCAATATCGCCACAGAGAGCTGAAAGATCGGCAAGATGCATAGCAATACGTTCCATTTCCAGGGCAATTTGCCGCACAGGCTCTTGCACTGCTTCAATTCCTGTGAGTTCTTCGACGGCATGACAATAAGCCAGGCCGTGCCCGATGGCAGTATCACCGGCTATACTTTCTGCCAGATGGATTTTATCCCGGATATCACCATCCTGAAGCTGTTTGATTAGGCCCCGATGCTGATATCCCAATTGAATCTCCAGATGCTCGATGATTTCGCCTCTACAGATAAAGCGAAAATGTCCTGGCTCGATCACCCCAGCATGCACGGGACCAACTCCCACTTCGTGCAGGGCGCTGGATTCGCTTGATAGGAAATCATACAATTTCATCGACCCCGGCTGGGGAAACCTCACTCCTTTCAGCCATGGATGGCCTTCCGGGATGATTCCGTATTCTTCATAGAGTTCACGCTCGTATATACTAAATGCGGGATAAAACGTAGTAAGCGAGGGATAAGATCCACTGGCAGGAAAATCGGTGCAGAGTAGCTCCACCATTCTGGGTTTTCCCATGAAACACCAGAGCTTGTGATCTTCACAGCCAAACAGGCATAAAGGTCCATAACCGGCCTGGGAGAGCTCTCCAATCCGGCCAAAAAACTCTGCATTGCTAATCAAAACTGGCAAATCAAATACCAAAGCTTCCTCTCTTGTATCTTCTATCCATCATCTCGTATCCTGATTGATTACCCTTCAAGTACATAATTGCTAAACCTGTTTTCTTGTAAAGTTTTTTCCCGATCTGGAGTCTCTTCCTGCATTGAAATACGCTATCATTACGGACTCATTACGGATGGGATGCGTAATGATAGCGTTGTTTATGCAAGCAGGAACAGGAAAAGCTTGACATCCAGAATAAATGCGAAAACCATGCGGCATGTTTCAATAAACATAAAAAGGGTGTATTGCATGAGGTTTAGCAAAAATTTGCTGGTCTGGGCGTTACTGTTTCTATCCCTTGCAGCTTCACTGGCTGCGGATGTACCTATTTCCGAAAACCAACATCAGCGTCCCGAAGTCCCCGTCATTCTCCCGTTGGGTTACTATACCCAAGCTGCTGCTCCAACGGAATTTCTTGCGGCGGATAAACTGATGATGTTTGTCTTTGCTTTGCTTTTATCGATTATCATTGAAACCATGGTAATCCTGGCTTTGCGCAAGCCTTTGATCAGCAATACGGTTCTAACTGCAAAGTCTGCTTTGAAATATCTGTGGGTTTGTGCCGTCGGGACCGCGGCTACCATTACCATTTTGTGGTGGGTATTGCCGGCCATCATGCTCTTTTGGCGGGATGTGATCATAGCGGGAGAAATCAGTGCCGCTCTGGCTGAAGCCGTATGGTATGGCATAGCATTCAAGATACGGCTCAGAACTGCTTTCATGCTCTCGTTTGCGGCAAATCTGGCCTCTCTGGGTTTGGGGATTTTGATCCTTAATGCCCTGGGAATGTGGTAAGTGACCTGGAGGAATAAGATCATGATGAGAAAGCTACTGCTTGCGGTGATTGGATGGTCGATAATAACGTTGATGGTTGCAGATGTGGCCGTGCCTGGCGTGCAACGCAGATATTACAGAGTATCGCCAAATCAAACATATTCCTATATCGTTCATGAATCCTTGAGTTTGCCCATCAGGAATTATCACATTCAGATCCTGGGTGATAAATTCCGCATTGAGGATATCACCCCAAACGAGTTTAAGATCCGTTACAACGCCCCACACCTAACTGATGGAGTAGCAGAAAAGCACTATCTAGGCAGAACCTCCGAAGCGCTTACGATATATGTTGGAACCTGGCAGAACAAAAAAGAGCTTGAAGACAAAGGTATTGATTTCACCAGTGCAGACAATATGACTGATCCCTTTACCCGCCTATTGCCAGCTCCAGATGTCCAGGGTTTTGATTCGATTACAGATTATTACTATCTGGCTGATGGATTGCTAAATGCTGAAGATTTCAAGCTGGTATTGACGAAACGGATTTATGAGTTAGATAATTTGGAAATTACTGCATTTAGCAATTTCGATCTCGTACCTGGCTTTATTAAAACCAGGATGAAAGATTCCAGACATGAATTCCGAATCCTGCCCGGAAGAGAAGTACGGGCATTGGTGCGCCACATCAAAGATGATCCGAACCATCAGGTCAATACAGAACTCAGCGGAGTAAAGGATGTGATTCGCCAGATCAGGCATCTTCCGCTTACCAGGATTGAACGCTTGCAAGCCAGATATCCCGTTCCTGGCGCAATCCTGGTAATCCTCGCAGGTATCGCCTTTCTCTTTTTCATGCTCTGGGTGAAAACTGTCATTTTCAAAGTGTTATATCAAAGATACAAGCCTCCCATACAGATGGAGCTACCTCTGAAGTCCTTGTATTGGCTTACAGCACGCCTTTTTCTGGTGAACTCCCTATTAGGCCTCTTGCTCTCATTACTGATCTATTTTACCGATGCTTTTTTGATCCTGATCCCTATTGCAGTGTCCACGTTGGAAACAATCGTTTATGCTGGTGCCTTGGATGGCAGTAGGAGCCGCTGTCTGGCTGCTTCACTGATCTCAAACATGCTCTGTTTAGTTTTGATAGCGGGTTTGATAGCGCTATTGAGGATTTAGTCCAGGGGCGAATCAGCAACGATCAATCGTCTTCCACCCAGTTTGATTGCGAGTCCCAGAGCAAGCATTGATATCAGTATTAGTCCAGCTAAAAGCTCCCTGAAATGATCAGACGGAAGAGGAATCCATTGCTTCAACAGGGTTCCTATCCATAGACCCAGGCACAAGACCCCAAAAGCAAAAGCTGGATGCTCAGGAAGCTGTTCATAGATAGCGAGGAGAGAGATTGCCATGGTAGATTGAAATAGAAACACTCCCAGGATGCCCATTGCAGGTATGTGCGCCAGCCAGGAAGTTAGTGGAGCAGCGGCACCTAAAGCAATTACAATGGAAAGCATCCTGTTACGATCTGCCGCAAAACCCCCAGCCATTTTCCCCAGTGCCACCGTAAACATCAGGATCGTGCCCAGCAGAGCTTCGGATCTCCAGGGAAAGCTGAAACTGAGCCCTCCATACGATCGAATCAACGTGGATACAAGCAGCAGTAAAACAACTATCCTGCCTTTGCCAGCAAGTTTTGGCCAATGAAATGAGATTCGTGATGTATTGATAGGCAGGCAAGCCAGAAGTACTCCTAAAAACACCAGCATGGCAATTACATACGGCGTGAATGCATTGAAATCTCCCGCCAGAGTACTACTTAGCGCTATTCCCACAGCTCCTGGTCCCACAAAAATGCCCAAAGGCCAGGCCTTGCCTGGATAAAGTCTCAGCACTATCGCGCCACAACCCAAATGAAACAGCGCATTTCCTGTAGCCGCCACACCATTAGCAATTTCTGGAAAATGTGGGATGACGAGGGCTCCACCCACCAAAGCTACTCCTGCAACTGCAGCCCATTGATTGATATTGAACCTGTCCATCAATAGCCCCCAGACGGGTTGGGCTCCAAAAGCCAGCAAATTGTACATTTCAGTATGTGAAACAGCCACATCGCTGCTAAGCACAAAGAAGTATCCATAGGAATAGTGAGTCATCCCACTTCCCAAGTCGATCAGGAAATGTCCTATTGAGACAACAATCAGGATTATCAGAGCCATACTTCTCCCAAAAACATGTATTACTGAGCTGCTTGAATTCTTACGATTTGGATCAATAACGACGATGCTCATACAATGTCGCATGCATCACTGGTAGATATCATTTGCTTGCGATTAAATCTGAGGTTTCAATATTCGTCAAGCACAATTATCAGAGCTTCTATCCTGACAATCTGCTTGACAGAATCAGGTCTGATGCAAACTGAAGCAAACTTAGTACTGAGGTGACACAATGAAGTATTTTCGCAAGCTCATTGGTGAGAAATGCTACCTTTCCCCTATTTCCTTGGATGATTTGGAGAAATACACAGAATGGGTAAACGACCTGGAGATTGGTCAGTTTGTTTTGTTTGCTTCGCAGGTGTTTGATATGGACAAGGAACGCGAGACCCTAATCAACCTGATGAAGAAGGATCTTATCTTTGCTATCGTGGAGAAAGACACAAACAAAGCCATAGGCAATTGCGGCTTGCATATGATCGATGAAGTACACCGCCGTGCTACATTTGGCATATTCATCGGAGAAAAAACCTATTGGAATCAGAATATCGGCACAGAAGCCACGGCATTGATTCTGGATTATGGGTTTAATATCATGAATCTCAACAATATCACTCTGGATGTAGTAGCCTTCAATAAACGCGCTATTCGCAGCTATGAAAAAGTGGGCTTCAAATATGTAGGCAAACGCCGTGAATACGTCTTTATGGCTGGTCAATACCATGATGTACTGATCTACGATATCCTCGCTTCAGAGTTTGAGAGTCCTTTTGTAAAACAAACTTTTGAACGCTCTATCAGCGATGAGGCAGGACGAAACAAGATTTCCATAGTCTGAGATGTTTCGGAAAATCAAAGGACAAAGCCAGGTAATAAACCTTCTCAATGCTGCCATTGAGAACCAGCGTATCTCCCAAGCCTACCTGTTTCACGGAGGCGACGGAGTAGGAAAGTTTATGACTGCCCTGTATTTCGGGATGGCACTGAACTGCCTCTCCAGTGGCGAATATCGCCCCTGTGGAGTGTGTTCCTCCTGCCATAAGTTTCTCAGTTTGGAACATCCGGATTTGATCTACCTCTTCCCTACTCCAAATCTGGAATTGAGCTCTGAGGGAGAGATCAAAAAGCCTGAAATGCTGAAGCAATATGAAGCCTATATCCGTAATAAGATTGAGACTCCCTGGTCGGACTACTATTTCAATGGTTCCACAGAGATCCGCAAAGAAAGCGTCAGTCTGCTCATCAAACGCCTGGAGTATTCGATCAGAGAAGCCACGTATCGGGTTGTGATCATCGAAAATGCAGACATGATGAATACTGCTACGGCCAATGCGTTCCTAAAGACTCTGGAAGAACCACCCCCTAATACATTGATAATTCTTATTACTGAACGTCTTCCCATGATGCTGCCTACGATCCTGTCCAGGTGTCAACCAGTCTATTTCAAGCCACTGTCGCAGCATATCATCAGAGAAATCCTGGATGAACAATTCCAGGTGGATAGTGTCACTGCCAAAACAAGTGCCCGAATAAGCGGTGGAAACTTGAAAGCAGCCATCCGGATTGCCCAGGACAGTGCCAATACGATCCGGACGCAAGCCTTTGAGTTTCTGGAGCTGGCATCCCGCAACGAAGCCCTGGAAATGATGAATCTCTATGGCAAACAGAAGGATACGCTAAGTAAGGATGCCATCGGCGATCTGATCCGCTTTCTGGGCATCATAGTCAACGATCTGGCCATTGTGAGCTTTCATCCCCAGGAAATTACAAATCTGGATAAAGCTGAATTCCTGATGAGCCTGGTGAATGAATCCACTGCAGATTCAGTTCACGACTTCTTGCTGTATCTGGACGATCTCTCGCGGAAACTGGAAGGAAATATCAATCCTACCCTGATTATCTACAACCTTTTTATCAGACTCAGAAATCTGATTCGTCCCTGAACATGAGCAATAAGCGCCTCGCCAAAAATATCAGCATGATGAGTATTGCGGTATTCGTAAGCCGCATACTGGGACTGGTAAGAGATCAGGTAATGGCCTTTTTCTTTGGCGGAGGCTGGCTCAATGACGCTTTCAATGTAGCCTACAATATCCCCAACCTCCTCCGCCGTTTGTTTGGTGAAGGTGCACTCTCCACAGCATTTGTCCCTTTGTATAACGATATCGGGATCAAGAAAGATCGTGATGCCCAAATCGAATATGCTCTGAATGTAATCAGCATCCTTACGCTGTTTCTCCTGATCCTCACTGTAATGGGAATAGCTCTGGCTCCTCTCATTGTCAGGCTGCTGTATCCTGGATTGAATCCAGCTACCACCGTGGTTGCCATCAAACTAACCAGGATCATCTTTCCTTATCTATTCTTTATCGGGCTCTCCAGTACCTTTATAGCGATTCTGAATTCACACGACTACTTCTTTATGACCGGCCTGTCCAGTGCGCTACTCAATATCGGTATGATCGCTTGTGTTCTGGTTCCCTACAAAGTATGGGGCTTAACTGCTGAAGAGCTGATCTATCCTGCAGGCTGGGGTGTAATCCTTGGAGGCTTGTTGCAGACCCTGATCAACTTTCCTTACCTGAAACGCGTGGGGTATAGATTTAAGTTTATCATCAGGTTTACCGGTGAAGCCCTTGCCACTTTGTGGAAACGCTTCATTCCTGCGATGATCGGGATCGGGATCAGAGAGCTGAATCTGATCGCAGATGCATTGATGGCAAGTTTTTTACCAATAGGCAGCATTACAGCTTTGGGCTATGGAAACCGGCTTATGCAATTGCCTTTGGGAATCTTTGCAATCAGTGCCTCTACAGCGGTGTTGCCTGCGTTTTCACGGCATATCAGTCGCAATGAATATCCTGAACTATCACAAAGTATGAGATTCACATGCTTGAGTCTGGCATATATAATGCTGCCTGTCACCACGTTGATTCTGGTCTATGCATCGGATATGGTCAGCGTTCTTTTCGGTTATGGAGCCTTCGATAGCAAGGCTGTGCTGATGTCATCCCAAGCCCTGGTTTTCTATTCTTTGGGATTGATTTTTTACAGCCTCAACCAGACCCTTACACCCCTATTCTATGCCAAGGGTGATACACGCACTCCGGTGAAACTGGCAGCGGCTATGGTGCTGCTAAACATTACTCTGAATTTTGTGCTGATGCAGTTTATGTATCATCGTGGTCTGGCTTTCTCCACATCCATCACAGCTATGGTGAATTTTACTATTCTGGTGTTTCTGATCAAAGCCAGGATCCCAAACATCAGCTTTGAAGGCATTTTCCCGAATCTTCTGAAAAGTATAATCATCTGTGCTCTGCTTTACATCGGTCTGGTTATGATGAATAGGTTGGTTCCTGTTTCCAGCCGTTGGGCATCATTAGGCAGGCTGGCAGGGGCTGGAGGATTGTGTTTTCTGGGCTTCTATGCTATGGGATATCTGATGAACCTCGCCTATTTGAAGGAAGCAGGCAGCAGTCTATGGAACCGCCTACGCAAAAAATAGCTCAAAAGGCTGCGTTTCTACCTGATAATCCCGGAGTGTATCTTTGGAAAGACAAAGATGATGAAGTGATCTATGTAGGCAAAGCCCTCAATCTGCGCAATCGTATCAAAAGCTATCTCTCTTCCACAGCCAAGGATCCCAAGACAGAACAACTGGTCAGCCATATTGCTGATCTGGATTACATCATAACAAATAGCGAAGCTGAAGCCTTTCTGCTGGAAGCTACGCTGATCAAGCGGTACCAACCTAAGTACAATGTCTTGTTAAAAGACGACAAACGTTATCCCTTTGTAAAAATCACTCTGGCAGAACCTTTCCCGAGGATCCTGGTATCCCGTGATCTGGTGAAAGATGGCTCCCGCTATTTTGGACCATACACAGACGTGAAATCCCTGCGCCGAACCCTGAGAACCTTTGAATGGCTCTTCCCCATCCGGACTTGCAGCCGTAATATTCCCGCCGATAAGATCAAATACAAACAGGCTTGTATAAACTACCAGTTGGGTAAATGCCCTGCACCCTGTATTGGCAAGATCGATACCGCTGGATACGCTGAGATCGTCCAGCGACTGATCCGGTTCTTTGATGGTCGTTATGAAGAGGTAGTTAATGAATATCGGAGCGAGATGAACCGCTGTGCTGGTGAACTAAAGTTTGAAGAGGCTGCCCGGCTCAGGGATCGTATTGTCGCCATTGAACGCATCCAGAAACGGCAGAGTGTGTTTTACGCAGATCGTCGCAATATTGATATCATCGGTTTCTATCAGGAAGACAATGAGGCCATCTGTCTTGTGCTCAGAATGCAGGAAGGCGCTATCATCAACCAGGAAAACTATCCCCTGAAAAACCTCGTCCATGAAAGCCGTGAAAGCATCCTGGCATCGTTTCTGAAGCTGTATTATGCTTCCAGGGAGGAACTACCCCAGGAAATACTCATACCTCATGCTCCGGAAGATCATGAAGCGCTTTCCACCTGGCTCAAAGGAAGGCTGGTACTGCCTCAAAGAGGTGAGAAAACCAAGCTGCTCGCCATGGCCAAACGCAATGCTTTCCATCTGATTGAGGAAAAGAAGCTGGCTCATCTCCGCAAAGCCAATCGCACGATCTTCCCTATTCAGGAACTCAAAGAATGCCTGAACCTGCCTTCTCTCCCGCGCAAAATCGTGTGTATGGATATCTCCACAATCCAGGGGACTGATACTGTTTCCAGCGCTGTCTTCTTCGCTAATGGCAAGCCCAAAAAGAAGTATTACCGCCACTTCATCATCCGCAGCATCGATACTCAGAATGACTTTGCGGCACTTCAGGAGACTCTCACCCGTTTCCTGAATGAGATTGATAAAGAGCCAGATATGCGCCCCGATCTATTCATCATTGATGGTGGAAAAGGGCAGCTCAGTTCTACAAATGAAATCCTGAAAGCATCCATTTACCATGATATCAGCATCATCTCCCTTGCCAAACGGGCTGAGGAAATCTTCCTGCCGGGCTCTACTGAGTCCATTATCCTACCCCGCTCATCTTCTGCTTTGCGTCTGATAACTAATATCAGAGACGAAGCTCACCGCTTTGCTATAAACTTCCACCGAAGCCGCAGATCCAAACGTACTCTGATCAGTGAACTGGAAGATATCCGCGGTGTTGGCGAGCAAAGCAAGTTCTTGCTGTTAAAAACTCTTGGTAGCGTGGAAAGCATCCGCAAGGCTTCAATAGAAGATCTTATGAATATCAAGGGCATCGGAGCTAAAATTGCCCAAACTATATATGATTACTTCAAGGAGCATCAATGAAATATCGTAAAATCCCCAAAAGCAAGGACAAGCTCTCCATTCTTGGCTTTGGCTGTATGAGATTTCCCACACTCGAAAACGGGAAGATCGATGAAGACAAAAGCCTTGCTATGCTGCACCGAGCATATCAAAAGGGAGTGAACTACTTCGATACAGCCTGGCCCTATCATAATGGGGAATCAGAACCTTTCCTGGGTAGATTTCTTGCCCAGATAGATCGATCCACCGTTTATTTGGCCACCAAACTACCCTGCTGGCAGATCAAATCACGTGAGGACATGGAAGAAACTCTGGAAAAGCAGTTAGAGAGACTAAACACAAACTATATTGATTACTACCTCCTTCATGCTCTCAACAAACGAAGCTGGAAACAAATGAAGGACTTGGGAGTTCTCGACTTTCTCACCAAGGCTAAACAAGCCGGCAAAATCAGGTATGCGGGATTCTCCTTCCATGATGATTACTCTTGTTTCAAAAAGATCATCACAGCATGGGACTGGGATTTTACTCAGATTATGCTGAGTTTCCTGGATACCCATTACCAGGCAGGACTCAAAGGGATGAGACTCGCCGAAGAGCGTGGCATAGGTGTAATCAGCATGGAACCCTTGAGAGGTGGAAAACTGATCAAACCCATCCCGGATGAAGTGGAAGCCCTATGGAAAAACACTGAATGGGCAGGCAAGCCAGCCTCAAGGGCACTGCAATGGGTGTGGAACCATCCAGAATGCACAGTCTTACTTTCTGGAATGTCCACTATGGAACAAGTGGATGAGAACCTCAGGGAAGCAAACAAATCCAAAGCAGGTAGCCTGTCACCAAAAGACCTGGACAAGTTTGTGAAAGCCCGCAGGATATACATTAGACGTTTACCAATCCGCTGCACCGAATGCCGATACTGCCTTCCATGTCCGCATAATGTAAGCATACCCTCAGCATTGGGCATCTACAGCGAAGCGATTATGTTTGGAGATAAGGAAAGACATAAGCGGGAATACCAGTTCTTCATACCCGATGCCAATAAAGCCGACAAATGCACTCAATGTGGAGTGTGTTTGAGCAAGTGTCCCCAACAGATTGATATCCCCAAATGGATGTTGGAGATCCAGCGACATTTCGGATGAAAAACACAAATAAACTGATTGACAAAAACATCAGATTTCTATGTCTGAGTCAGAAGTCAAAATTACTGGAGATGATACTATGAGCGACCAGTTGCAAGACCTTTTGAAGAAAGTATATGACGAGGGTATCGCAAAAGCCAATGCCGAAGCCCAAAAGATCCTGGAAAAAGCCACTATAGAAGCTGAAGCCACCCTGGCCAAAGCAAAACAGGAAGCTGAACGTACCTTGACTGAAGCCCAAACCAAAGCAAATGAACTTACCAAAAACACTGAAAGTGACCTGAAAATGGCATCCAATCACACGATCAGCGTCCTGAAACAGAAGATCACTGATCTTGTCCTGAATTCCTCCATCGATGCTGCTACCACAAAAAGCTTTTCTGATCCTGGATTTGTGAAATCCTTGATCCAGGAAACTCTGAATACATGGAGAAAGACAAATCCTGATGCTACCCTGACTCTGGCAGAAAATCTCAGAGGTCAGATCGACGACGCCTTCCTGAGCTCTTTGAAGCAAATCTTTGATGCCAAACTCACAGTTGACTTCAGCCCTTTGCTAAAGCAAGGTTTCAGCATCTCACCTGCCAATGGCAGTTACAAACTGAGCTTTACAGATGAGGATTTCGCTACTTTGTACAAGAGCTATCTGCGTCCCCGTACTGCAAAGATTTTATTTGAAAGCTGAGTATGGCTAAACAGTATTATTACTTTATAGCCGGCTTGCCAGCCGTATCCATGGATGACACCAAGCTCATCTACAGCCCACAGCAGTTCCGAATTGACGCCGTGGCGCAACTTAGCAATCAGGATATGGAGTTACTATACCTGCTGCATTTGCCGGATGACCTGGGCAATCTGCTGAACATCCTGTACAAAACCGGTAAGGATCATTCTCCAGAAGGACTTCACTCCGATGAGTACTGGACAGGCTGGCTGGAATTCTTAAGAGCCAAGAGTGAAAACAAAGACCTGGCACGCCCTGAAGCATATCAAAACCTGCCTGACTTCGTAGAAAGGATCATTCTGGATGCCATTGCAGCAGAGGAACTGCCAGACTTTGGCGTTACTGAGCATGCCCTGCTTAGCGCTTTTCATATATATTGCGAGCAACACTCCAATAGCTTTGTCAGTGCCTGGTTTGCCCATGAACGGAACATCCGTAACATCCTGCTGGCTATCAATGCCCGCCATCATGAACTGCCCTTTGCTCAGTTTTTGATCGGTAACGATGAAACCGTGCAAAACCTGGCCAAAAGCCATGCTCAGGATTTCAACCTGGGCAAAGATCATCCTCTGTTTGATCCTCTGATGCGAATATGGGAGCAAAACAACATCCTTTACCGGGAACGTGGTTATGACGTCCTGCGCGCTAAGTGGATTGACAATCAGAACTTTTTTGAGTACTTCAATATAGATCGCATCCTGGGGTATTATACCAAGCTCCGGCTGGTCTCCCGCTGGATAAACGCCGATCCTGACCACGGCAAAGAGATTTTTCAGGACACTCTGGACAAGCTTGAGAACAGCTTCAGCTTCCCAGAGGATTTCAACATAAAAACTAAGCGAAAATAGAAGGTAACACGATGACCAAAGGTATAGTGAAAGGAATAATCGCAAACCTGGTGCAGGTCGAAGTATCCGGACCGGTCTCCCAAAATGAGATTTGCTACATCAACCTGGGTGGAGTAAAGCTCATGGCCGAGGTGATCAAGGTTCTGGGCAACATCGCCTATACACAGGTGTTTGAAAGCACCCGCGGACTTAAACCGGGCGATGAAGTGGAATTCACCGAACGTATGCTGGAAGTGAAACTGGGACCCGGAATGCTATCCAAAAACTACGATGGACTGCAGAACGACTTGAACAAGATGCAAGGCGTTTATCTCACCAGGGGTGAATACACCGATCCCCTGGATGAGGATTCCACATGGCACTTCACTCCTCTCGCCAAAGCTGGAGACAAAGTTAGCAGTGGCGATTGGCTGGGTAGTGTGCCAGAGAGCTGGATTTCCCACAAGATCATGGTTCCCTTCAACCTGAATGGTGAATATACCCTGAAAAGCATCTCACCCGAAGGTGAATACAAGCTTAGCGACACTATCGCTGTGCTGATTGACAAGGACTCTCAGGAAATCAAGCTGAATATGATCCAGCGTTGGCCTGTGAAGATACCCATCCGCAGCTACGTAGAGAAGCCCCGCCCCTTCAAGCTCCTGGAAACCGGAGTCCGCACTATTGATACTTTGAATCCCATGGTGGAAGGTGGTACAGGCTTCATTCCCGGTCCTTTTGGTGCCGGCAAGACTGTTTTGCAACACGCCATCTCCAAAAACGCTGAAGCAGACCTGATCATCGTGGCAGCCTGTGGTGAACGTGCCAATGAAGTTGTAGAACTCTTTGTAGAATTCCCCGAGCTCGACGACCCTCGCACCGGACGCAAGCTGATGGAACGCACAATCATCATCTGCAACACCTCAAACATGCCTGTTGCCGCTCGTGAAGCCTCAGTTTATACAGCCATGACGATCGCCGAATACTATCGCAACATGGGGTTGAAAGTTCTCTTACTGGCAGATTCTACTTCCCGCTGGGCTCAAGCTCTACGTGAAATGAGCAACCGCATGGAAGAGCTTCCAGGCCCGGATGCATTCCCTATGGACTTGCCTGCAATCGTTTCAAACTTCTATGCCAGAGCTGGATTTGTATATCTCAAAGGTGGTGCAAGTGGCTCCATCACATTCATCGGAACTGTATCTCCAGCCGGTGGAAATCTGAAGGAACCCGTTACTGAATCCACCAAGAAAGCAGCCCGCTGTTTCTATGCCCTTTCTCAAGCCCGGGCAGACAGTAAACGCTACCCAGCCGTGGATCCCATAGACTCCTATAGTAAATACCTGGAATACGACGAAGTGATTGCATACTTGAATTCCAACGTCAATTCCCATTGGGTAGAAGATGTAAATCTAGCCAAAGATATCCTCCTCCGCGGTAAAGAAGCTCAGGAGCAAATCAACATCCTGGGTGACGATGGTGTGCCACTGGCATATCATGACAAGTACTGGAAAAGTGAATTGATCGATAGGATTATCCTGCAACAAGATGGCTTTGATGCCGTGGATCAATCAACGCCCATGAAGAGGCAGGAATACATGCTGGAACTGATCCTCGAGATCTGTAAAACAGACTTCTATTTCGAGACCTTTGAAGATGTGATGCCCTACTACATCAAGCTGATCAATATCTGCAAACAGATGAACTATGTGGAGTTTGAAACACCAGATTTCAAGAAATACGAAGCTGAACTGCACAATGAAGTTGAAGAAAGGAGAGCGAAGTAATGGCTACTCAAGCTTTTCAAAAGATATACACCAAGCTCAATCAGATCACCAAAGCCACCTGTTCTGTACATGCCACGGGAGTGGGTAATGAAGAACTCGCCACTGTAGCCGGACGCCTTGCTCAGGTAGTAAAAATCGTTGGCGATACCGTCACGCTGCAGATCTTTGCCGGTACAGAGGGTATAGGCACCGACGCCGAAGTGATCTTCTTTGGCAAAGCCCCCACACTCAAGGTCAGTGACCAATTAGGTGGACGTTTCTTCAACGCTTATGGCGAGCCTATTGATGGTGGACCAGACGTGGAAGGCGAAGAAATTGAAATCGGCGGACCTTCGGTAAATCCCGTACGCCGTAAACAGCCGTCAGAACTCATTGCCACCGGTATTGCCGGGATAGATCTGAACAACACTCTGGTTACAGGTCAAAAGATACCTTTCTTTGCCGATCCTGATCAACCCTACAATCAGGTGATGGCTATCGTTGCACTCAGAGCCCAAAGTGATAAGATCATTCTGGGTGGCATGGGGCTTTCCAACGACGATTACCTTTATTACAAGAACACTTTTGAAAATGCTGGGGTTATCGATCGTATCGTATCTTTTGTGAATACCACTGAAGACCCCACCGTGGAACGCCTGCTGGTACCGAATATGGCACTTACCGCAGCTGAGTACTTTGCACTGGAAAAGAACGAAAAAGTACTGGTGCTACTCACGGATATGACCCTTTATTGCGATGCCCTGAGTATTGTATCCAACCGTATGGATCAGATTCCCTCCAAGGATTCCATGCCGGGTTCATTATACAGTGATCTTGCCAAGCTCTATGAAAAAGCAGTGCAATTTCCTGATGGTGGCTCTATCACCATTATCGCCGTTACTACTCTTTCCGGGGGTGACATAACGCACGCCATTCCGGACAACACTGGCTACATCACTGAAGGACAGCTTTTCCTGAAGCGTGATACCGATATCTCCAAAGTAATCGTGGATCCCTTCCGTTCGCTATCCCGTCTAAAACAGCTTGTGATCGGCAAAAAAACCCGTGCGGACCATCCTCAGGTGATGAATACCGCCGTACGGCTCTATGCTGATGCTGCCAATGCCAAAACCAAGCTGGAAAATGGTTTTGACCTTTCTGATTATGATGAGCGTGTACTGCAGTTTGCCAAAGAATATGCCCAGGAAATCCTCGCTATCGATGTAAATATCGGAACCGATGAGATGCTGGATACCTCCTGGAGGCTTTTCCAAAAGCATTTCAGCAAGGCTGAGATCGGCATCAAAGATGAATTTATGAACCTCTACTGGAAGAAGGCATGAATCTGAAGTTTCAGTACAATAAAATCTCTCAATTGCAGCTTATCAAGCAATTGGGAGTACGGGTGAAGGCTTTGCCTACCCTGAAAAATAAAGAATCTGCCCTGCGCCTCGAGGTCAAGCGAGCCCGTGATAAGGCCACTGAACTGGATCAAGAGGTAAAGAAGCGCATGCAGGAACTGGAGATCTTTATGAAGCTATGGGGTGAGTTTGATCCCGCGCTTATAAAGATTCGCCATGTGGAGATCAAGACCCGAAAAATCGCTGGAGTCAAGACTCCCCTGCTGGAGCGAATTGATTATGAGATATCTCCTTTTAATCTCTTCACGGCTCCTTCATGGTATCTGGATGGCATCGTGATGCTGAAAGAACTATCCCGCCTGCAGATCGAACGGGAGTTCTTTGTGCGCAAGATGCATATCCTGGAGCAAGTGCGCAAGAAAACCACCCAAAAGGTGAATCTCTACGAGAAAGTGCAGATTCCAGCATTTGAGGAAGCTATCCTGAGGATCAAGCGGTTTCTAGAGGACGAAGAAAACCTCTCCAAAGCAGCACAAAAGATTCTCAAGGATCGTCTGGAGGAGCTGTCATGATCGAAAAAATGATGAAATACAGCTTTGTCCTTTATCATCTGGACTACAATAGTTTCCTTACCCGCTTGCAGGATTTGGGCATGGTGCATCTGGTACGTTCCTGCGAAGATAAAAGCCCTGAACTGGTTCAAAACCGTGACCTAATGACTGAATATGCCGAAGTAGTGAAATATCTGACCAAGCTCAATTCCACATCTCCAAAGATCTCGATAAACCTGCCTACCAAAGCCCTGTTGAACAAGATTAATGGAGCCCGTGAAGAGCGGGAAAGTCTGGTTCGCCACGAGGAAACCCTAAAGAAAAACATCCGTGAGCTATTGCCCTGGAACCATTTTGATTACGAACTAGTGCGCAGAATCAAAGAATCCGGCATTGGGATCGACTTCCACTACTGCCTGAAAAACCACTTCAAGCCGGAATGGGAGCAGCAGTATGCCATCAGCGTAATCGGTGAAAGGAGTGGTTTGCTGTATTTTGTAGTGCTTTACACAGGCGACAGCCCAGCTCTGGAAGCGGATACTTTCAGTTTTCATCAGCATACCCTGCAAGAGTTTGAAACTGATCAAACTGAGACCCTCTCCAAGATAAAAGATATCGATGAGTACCTGCAAAGCGTAGCTCCGGCAGCATTAGAAGCCTTTGAAACCGAGATCAGACGCCTGGGTAGTGAGTATGACTATGTGGATGCGACCCTACAAGGCGTAAGTGAAGCCGATGCTCATCTCAGGATTCTGAGTGGCTGGATTCCAGCCAGTAAAGAAGCTGCCTTGAAGCAATTCATCCTGGCAGAGAATGTGATTCACTTCTCCAGCCCAGCCCAGATCTCGGACGATCCTCCTGTCAGCCTCAAAAACGGCTGGTTTGCTCGCCTCTTCGAGCCCATCAGCAAAATGTATATGTTGCCCAAGTATGGTGAGTTTGATCTCACTCCCTTCCTTGCCCCCTTCTTCATGCTCTTCTTTGGCTTTTGCAATGCCGATATAGGCTATGGGATCGCAATCATTGCCATCGCTTTGTATATGCGCTGGAAATCGAAGAACGAAACCGTGAAAGGCTTTATGAGCTTGATCCTGCTCTTTGGGATTGCTTCAGTGATTATGGGTTTCGTGGTTGGTAGCCTGATGGGTTATGACCTCAAAGAACTGCCTGGTATTGGTGAGAAGATTCTGATCCGCAACAACGACCAAATCTTCAATTTCGCCTTGCTACTGGGCGTGATCCAAATCCTGTTTGGGATCGGCATCTCCGCCGTAAAAAAGATGTGTCAAAGCGGCTTTGTGCATGGTCTCACCCCGATCGGGACATTCCTGTTTATCGGAGCTTTATCGTTCTTTGGCGCTGCGCAACTGGGCACGGATATCTCAGCGGTAGCCCCTTATCTGAAGTACCCTATGTGGGGTGGCCTGGCTTTGATCCTGCTTTTCAATCAACCTGGGAAAAACCCTATCATCAATATCCTGGGTGGGTTCTGGCTGCTTTATAACATCGTAACCGGATTCTTTGGAGACATCCTCTCCTACATCCGTCTGTTTGCCCTGGGCGTATCCAGCGCCATCCTGGGCTTTGTGGTAAATAGCATTGGAGCCCAGATGTCCGGCACTCCTGTGATCGGGCCAATAATTTTCATCGTATTCATGCTGTTCGGGCATGGACTCAATCTGGCCTTGGGCGGGCTTTCCGGCTTTGTACATCCGATGCGTCTCACTTTTGTGGAATTTTTCAAGAACGCCGCGTTCGAAGGACCCGGCACACCCTATAAACCCTTTGCGAAACACTAAGGAAAATCTTAAGGAGGTTTAATGAACCCGGATTCCTTACAAACAGTAGCACAACCCATAGTCACAGCCATGGCGGGCGGAGGAAATCTGGCATTTTTCCTCGCCTGGATCGGTATCTTCCTGATGGTCGCTCTTGCCGGAATCGGCAGCGCCTGGGGAACGGTTATCGGTGGCAGTGCCAGCGTGGGCGCCATGAAAAAACGGGATGATATCTTCCCAAGCTGCATGATCCTTTCAGCCTTACCTGGAACCCAGGGACTCTACGGCTTTGGAGCTTTCTTCATCCTTAGAACCCACATCACACCCACCATAAACATGCTGCAAGCCTGCGCCATCCTGGGCGCTGGACTGATCATGGGCATCGTGGGTTTGATCTCAGCGTATCAACAATCCCGCATCGTAGCCAATGGTATCGAGAGCCTTGGTGCCGGTAACGATGTGTTTTCCAAAACCCTGATCCTGGGTGTGTTCCCAGAGCTTTATGCCATCGTGGCTTTTGCCACCTGTTTCCTGATCGGTGGTGCAATCCCCGCTTTGGGATAAATACTCCACTTGTTTGTTTGTGGCGGAGACCGGATCTGGTTTCCGCCTTTTTCTTAGCCCTGTATGCTATCCTCCCCCCTTGAGTTGCGCTATCAATACGCTATCATTACGCATCAAGTCCGTAATGATAGCGTAATGATTCCGTTTCAGATATTGGCAGGATAACCATGATTTGCGCTTGACATAAATCAACAGCCATTATTTAATGATAGAAAGGAAACTAAACAGAAGGATTATGAACAGAGCCATTGTACTTCTCAGTGGAGGGATGGATTCCCTCGTGAGTGCCGCTATCGCCAATCGTGATTGCGATGAACTATTTTTTCTGCATATCAGTTACGGACAGCGTACTGAGGCTAAAGAACGCTGGTGTTTCGAGCAATTAGCCAGGCATTACCACGCTGTGGAAGCGAGAGTGGTAGATTATCACTGGCTCGCAGCCATCGGAGGCTCTGCCCTTACAGACCCCAATCTGGAGATCCCAGAAGGGATAACCCAGGATACAAATACCTATGTACCTTTTCGTAATGCAACCTTCCTCTGTGCTGCTGTGGCATGGGCTGAAGTGATCAAGGCTACAAGGATCTACATAGGTGCAGTAGAAGAAGATAGCAGCGGTTATCCGGATTGCCGGGAAAGCTTTTTTGAGGCGATGAATAAGGTGATTGAGGAAGGAACGAAAGCTAAAGATATTGCTGTATATACTCCTGTGATTCATTTGAATAAAAGTGAGATCGTGAAGCTGGGTATGAGCCTGAAAGCCCCTTTTGAGCTTTCCTGGAGCTGTTATGGACAAACTGATAAAGCCTGTGGCACATGCCCCAGTTGCATCTTGAGGCTTAGAGCTTTTGAAGCAGCAGGACTCGCAGACCCTATCGATTATGAAGGAAAATCATGAAGAAAAACATCTTACTGATCCTGACCGGGGGTACCATTTCCATGAAAAGCGTCGGCAGCCTGGGAGTGATCCCCACTTCTGAACTGGCGGACTTCCTGCGTCAATTCCCCCAATTGAGCGGCGTCGCCAAAGTCGATGTAATGGACTACCTGAATATCCCCAGTCCCTATATGACACCCCAGATGATGTTTGATCTGGCCAAGATGATAGATCTGAAGATTATTGACTACGATGGAGTCGTCATTACACATGGCACTGATACTCTGGAAGAAAGCGCATTTCTAGCCGATCTAGTGCTTACCACCCGCAAACCTGTGGTCTTTACCGCGGCTATGCGAAGTGGTGGAGATCTGGGTTTGGATGGTCCGCGCAATATCATTGGCAGCGTGAGAGTTGCCAGCCATCACGATTCCATCGACAAAGGCGTGCTGGTTGTTATGAATGATGAAATCCACACTGCCCGGGATGTAGTAAAATCAGATACAGGCAAGGTGGATGCATTCATGAGCGTTGGAGTGGGTCCGCTGGGAATTGTGGATCCTGATAATGTAGTGTATCATCGCTCAACCTTGTATCGGGAAAACGTCTGGACTGATAGCCTGGATACTAGAGTGGATTTGATCAAAGCTGTGGCTGGGATGGATGGTAAATATATAAACTGCAGCATCGAAAGCGGAGCCAGAGCTATCGTGATTGAAGCCTTTGGCAGAGGTAATCTCCCCAAGGAAGTACTGCCGGACATCAAGCATGCCATCGAGCAAGGAGTGCTGGTAATCATCGCTTCCAGAACCTATACGGGCAGGGTCTTACCGGAATATGGCTATGAAGGTGGGGGGAAAAACCTCGAAGACATGGGAGCAATCCTGGCTGGGGATCTCAAAGGTGTAAAAGTACGCCTCAAGCTGATGACTCTCTTCGGCAAATACAAGGATGCAGATACAGTTCGCAGGTTCTTTCTGCAGAGTCAGGAGTAATGGCTGATAGCTCCCTCAGAATAGCTATGCTGGGGCCTGCTCCTCCTTTCAGGGGTGGGATTTCGGTCTTCGCAACACACCTGGGGCATGAGCTAAGCTCTCAGGACCACGAAGTACACTACTTCAATTTCATCTCCCAATATCCCAAGTTCCTGTTTCCAGGTGGTGATCAGATGGATGAAACCTGCCCGGATATCAATAGCGAGAGAATACTTACACCTTATTTACCATATACATGGCTACATACTATTAAATCAATTAATCAATATCAACCTGATATAGTATTGGTATCTTGGTGGTTACCATTCTTTGCGCCAGCCTTTGGAACGATCCTGCGCAAGCTACTTAGTACTCGCATTATCTATATTGCCCACAATATCATTCCACATGAATTCTGGCCGGGCACAAAGACTCTCCTAAAATATGCCCTGAGCCCCGCACAGAAGATTGTAGTGCTGAGTAAGGCATGTTTGGACGACCTGAAGCGCTATCTCCCCAATTCCATTGCCCGCAAAGGGATTTTGGGGTTTCATCCCATATACAACTACGCAAAACCTGATGTTGTTCAAAGGAGTACCGTACAACCCGATCCCCATACCATCCTCTTTTTCGGCTTGATCAAACCATACAAGGGATTGGATGTGCTGCTTAAGGCAATGCCGCTGATAAAAGCCAAACATCCCGGGATAAAGCTTGTTATTGCCGGAGCAGTATATGGGTCAAGTGCTGTCTATGAAGAAATAATTGCTGATTTGGGCTTGGATTCTCAGGTGGAAAGGCATTACCGCTACATAAGTGATGACGAGATAGCAGGTTTTTTTGAACGCTGCGGACTTTGCGTGCTCCCTTACAAGAGCGCTACCCAAAGCGGAGTGATTGCCACGGCTTATAGCTTCGATACTCCTGTGATAGCCAGCAATGTGGGAGGTCTGAGTGAGTATATTATTCCTGATCAAACCGGCTTTCTGGTAGAGCCTGAGAACCCCCAGGCATTGGCAGATGCTATTATCCGCTATATCGAAACGAATTCCTATATACCGATGAGTGCAAACATCAGGGATTACAAGCGCAGATTCGGCTGGGATGAACTGGTAAAACTGATTCTGAAATGACCAGACTTCTTCTAATCACCTACTATTTCCCGCCTTGTGGAGGTGCTCCTGTCCAGAGATGGCTGAGGCTACTCCCACACCTGGTCAATAGGGGATGTGAAATCACTGTGATTACCACACAGGAAGGAGACTATCCCTTTATCGATGAAAGTTTAATCCAGCAGATCCCGGAGTCTGTGAAAGTAATCCGAACTCCTGTTTACAACACATCCAGGCTTTGGAAACTGATCTTTGGATCTGGCAGTAATCAGCCGTATGGAACCCTTTCCAGTCAGAATATGAGTTTTATCCACAAAATCCTGCTCTGGATCCGCCTCAATATCATTATCCCCGATATCAGAATCATTTGGAATCCATCTGCCTACAAAGCCGCAGCCGAAGAGATCAAGGCAGGAGTTTATGACGCCATTATCACTACAGGTCCTCCCCACTCTACGCACTTTGTGGGCATGCGGCTGAAAAAAAATTTACATGTTCCCTGGATAGCTGATTTCAGAGATCCTTTCCGGGAAATACACTATTTGAATTTGGCGAATCCTTCACTTCTGACCAGACAAGTCTATCGAAAACTGGAGCGAAAACTGGTTGCCACTGCTGATCTGGTGCTAACTGTATCTGAAAGTATTAAAAAACGTCTGCCTGAAGGCAATAAAGAAGTCATCTACAATGCTTACGAACCACATGATTTTGCAGGTTGCTCATACCAGGAATCTCCCATGTTTCGAATTAAATACGTCGGGCAGATCACTGCCGGTCAGGATTTCCGTTTGATCACAGAGTTTGCCCGCAAAGTATGTAACCTTAGCGGGTATGACCTGACCTTCATAGGTACCCGGTTGGACTCTCAGCAACAAAACCAACTGAGTGCCATCCACCAAGACCGGATCAGGATTACAGGATTTCTAACCCACGATCAGGCAGTGAAAGAACTGGTTGATGCTGATGCTTTGCTCCTGATAGTGAATGATACAATTGGTTCTTCAGGAATTTTAACTACCAAGCTCTTCGAGTACCTGGCATCCAGGACACCCATCCTGTGTTTTTCACCAGTCGTGGGAGAAGCAGCCCGGATCATAGAGCAATGTGGGGCAGGAAAAGTATTCACGTATAAACAGATAGATGATGCTATTGTCTGGATTGTATCCCTCTCTAAAGGCACAAAACACGATGGCAATATCGATCCATACTCGGTTGAGTATCAGGCAGATAAGCTGATCGATGAGCTCAATAGATAAATATGCATTGACAAAAACACGTCCTTATCCTTTGTGGATAAAAATACTACAAAGATATAGAGGTTAACATGCCACAACACAAATCACCATTGAAACGAATGGGTACAGACAAAAAAAGAGCAGCCCGCAACAATTATGTTAAGCGCACGATCAGAACCCTTACCAAAGAACTGCATGTTTCTGATACCCAGGAAACCAGCGAACAGAAGCTGAATCTGCTCTATGCCCAGCTTGACAAAGCCGCTAAGAAAGGTGTGATCCATAAACGCACCGCCAGCCGTAGAAAAGCCCGTTTGGCTGCCTTTGTAAACAAACAGAAAGCATAAACACATAAACAATACTGAGGTTTGCTTGGCAAAGCCGAAAAGAAAGCGAAGCCTGCCGGTCAGGATTCTTCGCTTTGTTTTTTTATGTCATCTGTGGTTTTGGGGGATCGTCGCAGGTCTTTGCCTGATTTACAGCTTTGTGAATCCCCCACTTACACCACTCATGATCCAACGTTATATTGTGCGTGGATATCCCATCTACAAAAGAGAGTATATTCCCTTGAAGAATATACCGGAGCGCACTCAGGCCATGCTCATAACGGTTGAGGATGGCAGCTATTACAAGCATTTCGGGTTCGATTGGAAAATGATCCAGGAAGCCAGAGAACGAAATCGTAAAGCTGGCAAAATCCGGTTTGGGGCATCCACAATCAGCAATCAACTGGCCCGGACTCTATTCCTGACCACAGATCGTAACTATGTGCGCAAATATCTGGAGATTCAGGCTACGGTGCTCACGGAAGTATTCATGACCAAAAAACGGATGCTGGAGCTCTATTTCAACTATGTGGAATGGGGTAAGGGAGTTTATGGCATTGAGACTGCTTCTGTGGCATACTACGGTAAAAGCACAGCCAGGCTGAATCGGGAGCAATCTATGCGGATCCTTAGTATACTGGCCAATCCGGTGAAATACACACCTCATACCTATACCAGTTCTGCATCAGCCCGGCAAAGGTATCAGCTCCTGGCGCGGTATCACTGAATGGAAGAGAAATTTCTCTATCATATCTGGGATGAGGGGCACCTTGCTACAAATCTTCTAACCCGTAGCGGTAAGCATGTCAAAGTAGTGTATCCGGGGCAATACAATACTTCGAGAGGGCCGGATTTCTTCAATTGCATCCTCGAGATCGGAGGAGAAACCATACGGGGTGCAGTAGAGATCCATTTGCATACCAATGACTGGCAGGCTCATAACCATCAGGAAGATATCTATTACAATGATGTGGTATTGCATGTAGTTTTGAAGCATAACAGCCCCTACGAATACACCATTAGTGAAAACGGAAATCATGTAGAGATTCTGGAAATCCAGAACCAGCTTTCAGACGATATCACGAAACTGATACAACAACATAGCCCGGAATCACGTCGGCAAAACTACTGCAACCTGCTCTCGGCAATCGATACAGACTATTTGGAAGCGATCCTTACTCAAGCGGGTTTACGCAGATTCTGGGCAAAAGTGAAGCGGTTCAACGCTTCGCTGGTACTCAGCAGCTTTGATCAAGTGTTTTATGAGGGTTTGATGGAGGCCATGGGCTATGTAAGAAACAGGATGAATACCTTGACGATAGCTCATTGTCTGAATTTGGAGACGATCAAAGACTTCAAGCAACGAGGTATGGATTCTGAAGCACTAATCTCCCTGTTTCTATGCCCCACGGGACTGCTGGACAAATCGAAAAGCCGTGTCCCTGAGCAGATTTATAATCGGCTTCTCAGCCTCTATGAACAACAAAACTACTATGCCAGGCACCTGGATATCGATTGGCAGTTGTTTAGAATCAGACCCACCAGCCATCCCCTATCCCGCCTGGTAGTAATCGCAGAATTCATCTGGGACCAAATGGACAAAGGTATTCTGAGTTCGTTGCTCCCGCATTCTGGTAGCTTCGAACCCAATCATCTGTACAAGAGTTTCAAACATTTTATGGGTTTTAAACCTAAGTTTGGCGGGGATGTATTCCAACCTCTCGGGGCTAGTGTAGTAGCCACAATCTATCTCAATATCTATTTACCTGTTTTGGCTCTCTGGGCACAGAAAACCTCTGATGATGCTGCTCTTGAGAGCGTGGTGGAAGCCTACAAAGCCTTTAAGGGTCTGGAAGATAACTTTGTGCTTAGATTCATGAACCGCTATCTGAGCAATGAGCAGATCAAGATCATCAAAACCAGGTCTTTATACCAACAAGGCCTGATGGATATCTACAATCGTTTTTGTAACTGGCATTATTGTGATGTATGCTTGAGTGCGGTAAAAAACCAATGATCAAGAATACTCCTCCCAAGATATCGGAAAGCAAGCTTAAAAATACCATAGACATGGTAACAAAACTGTTCGTGTATATATTGAAGGCAGATACTCAAGTCTCTTTGAATGAGATCAACATCCTGTATTCAATGCTGACCAATCTGTTTTCCCAGTTAGATGTATCCTGGGAGACTTACGTTAGGCAGATCATCGAAAGCAGTTATGACATTGATGAGGTCATGGAGTATTTGGACAAGCACCTCAGCATGCTCGATAAAATCAGAGTGCTGCAGTCGATGATCGTGATGGCAAAATCTGAAGCAGAGTTTGCCATCTCTGATATCACAGAGATCATCGAACTGTGCAATAAGATGTCAATTTCTGCCGACGTTATGATTCCCTTTATCGACAAGATGGAAACTGAGGCTCAGGGGAATGTGATCATTTCCTGTCAGCATCATGTAACCCATATCCGGCATTCAATCTTCACAGATTACGTGATCTTTGGCTCAGGCACACAAGCTGACATCCGCTTTCGCAATGAGTCCCTGCAAGCTTATGAGTGCGCAATCTACGCCATAGAAGACATATTCTTTCTCACGACTGGCTCCTCGAATAATATCCTGCTCAACAACTCGGCAGTTGAGTTCAATTCAATCACTTTATTGTGTGCCAATGATATCCTGAGCCTGGGTGGAAAGGAATACCCACTGGATACGATTGGCAAGATCTACACCAATCGGGATACCGAGGATGACATAGTCTTTCGAAAACCCAATTATGACTTTGTAATTTACAAGCAAAAGCATTGGTATTCAGTAATCGTCAGTGGAGGCTCTCTTTCCCAGAATGGCAGAGAACTGACACACGGCAAAAGACATGATATCTATTATGATGATACCATGCAAATCAAAGGTTATGCTCCGTTTCATCTGGGAATGGTGATCGAAAGCAGAAGCAGCATAGGGGTGGATAACATCAAGCCCAATGAGCTGTTTATTACTAAAGACAAAGACTACTGGCACATCACACGGGTTTCTACTCCACAGTCATTTATTCAGATCCTTTTGAAGGAAGATGGCTACTATCTGATTCCACCAAAAAAGCAGAGTGGGGTTTACGTGAACAGGCTTCAGGTGCTTGAGCCTGTACTTCTAAATCTAAACAGCGATATCATAAGTATAGAAAAGCGTAACTTCAGAATCAACAGCTTCTTTGATTTGATCGAGACTCCCCTCGAAATCCAAAGACTGGATGTAATAGATGTGAAGCACTATTACCCGGATGGACAACTTGCGCTGGATTCCATCTCCTTTACTGCTGAGAAAGGGCAGATGATCGGGATCATGGGTCAAAGCGGTTGTGGGAAATCGACCCTCACAAAAGTCCTTTCTACGGAGATTATCCCCACTTGGGGCAATATCTTCATTGATGGCAGAGATCTCTCGGCAAATTCATCCTATTTTATGGAGCATCTTGGCTATGTGCCGCAAGAGGATTTGCTGTATCCGAACTTAACAGTGTTTGAGAATCTATGGTACAGGTTAAGATTACGGATGCCACAGCTATCACTCACAAACCTGGCACAGAAAGTAGAGAACATCATAAATCAGGTAAACCTGAATCATCACCGGGATACCAAAGTAGGAGATTTGTTTAAGAAAAACCTCAGCGGTGGAGAACGGAAAAGACTCAATATCGCTCTTGAACTCCTGTTTGAACCTACTATTATCATCTGTGACGAACCAACTAGTGGCTTATCTTTCAACGAAGCAGAACAGATTGTCGACATCCTGGCGTCTCTCAGCACTCAGGGAAAGATCGTTATTATCACCATCCATCAGCCGAATAGCAGTTTGTTTAGAAAGTTCGACCGCATCCTGATGATGGATATGGGTGGTAGAATGGCTTATTATGGAACTCCTCAGGCGAGTTTTGACTACTTTGATGATGAACTGAGTGAGCTTACAGTCAGGAAAAACGAAATCGACAAGAAAAGACATCTGCTGACCTCAGATTATTTCTATGATGTGATCACCTATCCCGAATACAATGAGCAGAATGAACCCGTTTATGAACAGGTAAACAGGCAAATCAGGCTCAAGCGGAAGTTTCCTCCTGAATACTGGCGTGATAAATACAAACGCAAGATCCTCTTTGAAATGATTCATAGTGATGTCCCCACTATAGAATCTGCCACCTTAAATCCAAAGAAATCCAGAAAACGAAGAGCTCTTTCAGGATACTTCAACCATTTCAAAGCCTTCATTTCGCGTAGCTTCAAGATGAAGATGCGGAATCGTACCAACAATATCATCACTTTCGTGGAAGCCCCACTTCTCGCACTGATAATCTCCTTCATCCTCAGGCATACTACTTCAGGTTCATACACTTATGCCGATAACAACAACATCTTCATCTACATCTTTGTGGCGGTTATCACTTTCATCTTCTTGGGGATGTCCAATAGCATCGAGGAAATCCTCTCCGAGCGCAAGATCATCCTACGAGAGCGCTTGATGAATCTTAAGATGAGTTACTATCTGATCTCAAAGCTGGTCACCCTCAGCATCTTCAGCATCATCCAGGCTCTGTTGTTTCATCAGATCGCCTCAATAGTGCTGGGGATCAAGGGATTATACTGGATCAATATTGGCTTTTTATTCCTGGCATCATTGACAGGATTCTCTCTGGGATTGCTCTGCTCTGCAATTATCCGGGAAGGAAGAGCCGTGATCAATATCCTGCCGTTGATTTTGATTCCTCAGATCATATTTGGCGGCGCAGTGATTGAATTTGAACGTATGAACCGTAGTCTCACAATATTCGAAAGACACCCTATTCCAGAGATTGTTCAGATCATCCCTTCGAGATGGCTTTTTGAAGGCCTGGCTACCTCTTATGCCAAAAACACTATGTTTCACAAAGCTTTGGCTAAAACCGAAAAAAATGAATTGACACATATCCATGATTACAGGAACGCTGTTATTAGTAAGCAGGAATTCGATGAACTCAGATTCCGTACTTATACAGAGAAGATTGAGATTGCTAAAAAGTGGAACCCGGATAAAATATTAAATACGAATCTGAATGCTGCTGTAAGCGTGATGGATGGAAGAGCACTGAACCGCAGCCGGAACGAATTCATGTCCAGCTACAAGTTTATCGGGAATCGACGCTTGCGAACCTGGAACTTTAATAGCATCGTGATCATGTTCATCATGTTATGCATGAATCTGGTCACATGGATTAGACTGAAGTATTATTTTAAGGATTAAGGAGAGTTAACATGACTAGACGCTACATTTTAATCGCACTGCTCGTGATGATTATGGTAATATCTGTGGCCTGCAAGAAGAAAGACCAATCGATGCCTGATAAAGATGTTACAGCCCAGATTGTAACCTACGCACCGCTACCTTCCTTCAAAGACGTGTACCGGGTTCTTGACCAGGTCAAAGTAAAGGACATATCAGCGGCTGTTCCCAGTACCCTCTACAAAGCCAAACAGGAAGAAGTACGAAATGCTTTTTCTCTGGGATTGCTTACTGCTGATGCAGTGCTGGCTGCCAAAGGGCGCAATAAAGCCAAACTAGGCGAGATCTCCACACAGATGATGACTCTTACTGCTCTTTTAGGCCTTGAAGCGGAAGTAAACCGCATGGGCGATGATATGAAGACCATGATCGAAAAAGAGCAATGGGAAGAGCTTGATAAAGCACTTGATTTTCATAAAGGCGAAGTAGAAGGTAAACTCTGGGAATCCGAAAACTATGATAACTACACCTTGATGCTCCTGGGGGGCTGGATTGAAGCTGCAAACAGAGTAGCATGGCTTCTATCCCAGAATTACGATGCCAAGGCGACTGAAGTCCTCGCCCAAAAAGGTACTTTTAACAGCCTCATCACCAATATGCAACAGATCCAAACACCCCATATCGCTGGACAGGAAGCTTTCAAGGAAGCCCTTACACTTGTTAAGGATGTGAAAGCCGTATTGGATAATGATAAGGAGCGAACCTACACCAAAGAACAGCTTGGTGAGATTATAGCCCTCACCGACAAAATTAAGACTGCTTTCCAGAAATAACCTCAAACTGATTACCTGAAGTAATGCCGAACTTTAGTCAGTATGTGTGCTTAACAGGCTCTATTTTGCTTGTTAAGCACATATCTTTATGTAGCCCACAAGGATGAATATGATGAAACGAATGCTGTTCACATTTATCTTAATCACAGCCCTATCCACTATTCTGGCAAATCAGTTCATGGTAACTGATAAACCTTGGGATGATGGAAAAGAGCTGTCTGTCTCATGGAATCTGGCTCAGCCTCCTGATTCTCTGGAAGTCTCACGATTGGATTCTCTGGGAGTATGGAGCATTATCCACAAGGATACTTCACAGACAGGCACGTATCAAGATCAAGATCTAACCCCCAATAAACGATATAATTATCGCCTGATAGCTTTCCGCGATTCGGTGGAGTACCCAATGCAATCCTCAGCCACACCTACGGAGCAATGGTTCTATCTGCATAAGCTCGCCTATCTGATCATGTTGTTGATGGTCAGTCTTGCCATTCTGTACAATATCTTTTCCGCGAGAAGGGGAAAGGAATACTTTATCCGCAGGATCGCAGGACTCGACAGCATGGAAGAAGCTATCGGAAGAGCCACCGAAAAAGGGAAACCCATACTTTTTGTTCCCGGCATATCCGATCTTGATGATATCCAGACCATCGCCAGCCTGACGATTCTAAGTCACCTTGCTCAACGCAGTGCCGAATATGATACCGAATTGATCGTACCTTGCCGCTTTTCCATGGTGCTTTCTGCTGCCCGTGAAGTAGTGAGAGAAGCTTATCTGAAAGTAGGCAAACCAGATGCGTATAAGGCAGACAACATATTCTACCTCACAGATGACCAGTTTGGCTATGTCGCTGGTATCGATGGGATCATGCTTCGGGAACAGCCAGCAGCAAATTTCTTCCTGGGTTCCTTCTACGCTGAATCCCTGATCCTGGCCGAAACAGGTTATTCCACTGGAGCCATCCAAACCGCAGGTACTGCCCAGGCGCATCAATTGCCTTTCTTTGTGGTTTCCTGCGATTACACGCTGATCGGAGAAGAGCTCTTTGCTGCCTCAGCCTATCTCTCCAAAGACCCTCAGCAATTAGGCAGCCTGAAGGGGCATGACTTTGGTAAACTGGTAGTGATAATACTGATCATCCTGGGAGTGATATTAGAAATAGCAGGAGTATCACTTGTGAAAGACTTTATCTCGAGGGCACTGTCATGAAGCGCTCAATACCTCTCTTCTTCGCATTTCTGGTAGGTCTGATAGTACTACTGTCAGAGTTTATCCCCCATCGCCCCTTCAACCAGATTATCTCAACTCTGGAAAATTGGTTCATGATCATCTCTGGATTCGCCATTCTCCTCGGTCAGATCAGCCTGATCAGAGTAAACACCTACAAGATTTCCCACAAAGTAGAAAACTGGCAATACCATCTGGCCGGGATGATCAGTTTTGCCCTTATGCTGGTTTTTGGACTGCTGTGGGGTATGAAAGAAGCCGGTGGCATCCTTGGTCATGGAGAAGGTATATCAGCATGGTTGGGACAAAAACCCTTTGATTATATGTTTGATTTTGCCTACATGCCGCTTTCAGCCACGATGTTCTCTCTGCTGGCCTTTTTCATTGCTTCCGCTGCCTATAGGGCTTTCATTATCAGAGGTTTTGAATCCAATCTATTGATGCTTGCGGCAGTAATAGTGATCATCGGCAGAACCAGTATCGGCACCATGCTGACGGGTTGGTTGCCCGAAGGTCTGCGTTTCTGGCATATCCCGAATTTTGCTGATTTCATTATGGAGTTTCCCAATACTGCAGCTCAAAGAGCGATCTTGATTTCAGCCGGACTTGGCATCATTGGCAGCAGCTTGAGAATTATCCTGGGAATCGAAAGATCGTATCTGGGGAGTGACAAATGACAGCGAAAACAGAACGCCAACTGATCTATACCGTGCTTTTCATAGCTGTAGCCCTCCCACTTATCTTCCCTTTGGGTTGGAAGACTGAAGTCTCAGGTTATACAAAAATGGCTTATGATCTGGTAGAATCAACTCCTCCCGGAGAGGTAGTGATCATTTCTTTTGATTACGATCCATCCACCATGACGGAACTGCAACCAATGGGCGAAGCAATGATCGAACACGCTTTCAAGAAAGACCTGAAGATCATTGCCACGGCTCTATGGCCCATGGGAGTGCAGATGGCTGATCAAGCCTTTGAGAAGGTTTGCAGGGATTATCCTGAGAAGCAGTATGGCATTGACTATGTGAATATGGGTTACAAAGTGGGAGGAATGGTCACCATCCAAGCCATGGGGCGTTCCTTTGCGGAAGTCTTTCCCAGCGATCAAAGTGGCATGAAATACAGTGAAATCCCGATGCTGAAGCCTGTAACCCGTTTGAAAGACATCACCTGGGTTAGTTCGCTATCCAGCGGTACTCCAGGCATGAAAGAATGGGTAATGGTAGCCCGAGATATGTACAATGTACCCGTCACTGGAGGGTGCACTGCCATCAGCGCTCCTGGTTTCTTCCCTTATGTGAACGAGCAGAAACAGCTTGTAGGCCTCCTGGGAGGTCTCAAGGCTGCCAGTGAGTATGAGTCCTTGATCGGAAGGGTAGGAACTGCCACCACCAAAATGGATGCCCAGGCTATAGCTCATCTTCTGATTCTAGTGTTTATTGCCATCGGAAATGTAAAAGCAATAGTAAAAAGAAGGAGGAAAGAGCAATGACAGCCTTAATGGGAACCATCGGCATCTGGCTCGCAGCTTTTTTCACCTTGAGCATCTTCAGCTTCCTGTACAAGGACAATCCCTTTTATAAATTTGCCGAGCAAGTCTTTGTAGGGCTTTCTGCGGCATATTGGCTGGTAAATATCATCTATTCGATCATGCTGCCCAATCTTTTCACCAAGCTGTTTACAGATTTTGGGGGAAATGCCATTCTCCTGATTCCCGCCGCTTTGGGCATCATGATGCTCATGAGAGTGCATCCGAAAACTCAATGGGTGAGCCGTTATCCGATCGCTATTGTGATCGGAACTTCGGCAGGAATATCCATGCTCCGCTACATGAAAAGCGACATCCTTAATCAAGTAACAGCTACCATGATCAATCCCTTTGCTACCCAAAGCACCGCCGTAGTGATCGGCAACCTGCTATTGATCATAGGCACCATCTGTGGAGTCTATTTCTTCTATTTTAGTAAAAAACAAGAGGGTGTATTTGCTGTACCATCCAAGATTGGCATCTGGTTTCTGATGATCAGTTTCGGTGCCACTTTTGGCTATACGGTAATGGCTCGTATATCCTTGTTAATTGGAAGGCTGGATTTCCTGCTGGGAACCTGGCTGCACATCATAAAATGAGGTAAACAATATGGAACAACTACATCATCGGTTTATTCAAAGTGCGAAACGCTTTTCGTCCCGCATTGCGGTGTATGATAAAGCCACCATGACAGACTACTCTTATGGAAGAATGCTGATTGCCAGCTTCATTTTGAAAGAACACATTGGCAAAATCAAAGAGAAATACGTTGGCATCCTCCTGCCAACAGGCATGGGCTGCATGCTTACCGTATTAGGAACTCTGATGCAAGGAAAGATTCCTGTGATGATCAATTACGCCACCGGAGCAATAGAAAACTGCCGTTATGCCCAGGATAAATGCCAATTCAAGACAATCCTCACCAGTAAGAAACTGCTCGATAAACTAAACCTCACTCCGATTGAGCACATGGTATTTGTGGAAGATATCCTGGCCAGTGTGACCACTGTCGCCAAGCTTAAAGCAGCCCTGATTTCCAAGCTCCCATATTCGTTGCTGAAGGGCATGGTGCACAATGGTGATGCCAATGAGATATCAGTGATCCTGTTTACCAGCGGCAGCGAAAAAGAACCTAAAGCCGTACAGCTCTCACATCGTAATATCCTGCACAATGTAACTGCTTTCCCAAACATGATCCAGCTTGATGAAAACGATGTTTTTGCTTCTATTCTGCCGATGTTTCATGTCTTTGGTCTCACTGTGGATTTTTGGCTGCCTGTAATCATTGGAGCCAGCATGGTCACCTATCCGAATCCTCTGGATTATCGTACTGTCTGTGAATACATCCGGGATTACAAGGTTACCTTCATTGCCGCCACTCCTGCCTTCTTCTATGGCTATCTGCAAAAATCCCAACCCGGGGATTTTGCCTCAGTTCGCCTTGCCATCGCTGGAGCTGATAAGCTGCCGGATAAGGTCTATGAAGGCTATCTCAAGAAACACAACCTGACTGTATATGAAGGCTATGGCGCTACCGAAACTTCTCCTGTGATCTCCACTACATACCCTGGTTTTCACAAACCCGGCAGCATCGGCAAACCGATTCCCAATACCAAAGTCCGTATAGTTGACGTCGCCACGGATAAAATCCTGGGACCCAACCAGGAAGGCAAGATCCTCGTCAAAGGCGACCTGGTGATGGAAGGATATCTGGGCGACCTCGAAGAAACTTCGCTGCGGATCCGCAATGGTTGGTACGATACTGGAGACATTGGCATCATCGATGATGATGGCTACCTATGGCACCGGGGCAGGCTGAAACGCTTCGTTAAAGTAGGCGGAGAAATGGTATCTCTCGTAAAAGTAGAGGATGTTCTCAGCCAGCTCTTGCCCGAAGATGTGATCTGTTGTGTGGTCGATGTTCCCAATCCGATCAAAGGTGCAGATGTAGTAGCCGCTGTAGCAAATGGTGATTTCGATATGCATAAGGTGCTGAAACAATTAAAGAAAGAGCTCCCGGCCATTGCTGTACCCCGTCAATTCTATGTGATTGAAGATATTCCCATGATGGCCAGCGGAAAAGTGAATTTCCGTGAAGTCGAAAGAATCTGCCGGGATAAAAACACTAACAACGAATAATGGCATTACCGGATCTTGCACATAAAGCGCTGAGTGAGACTCTCGAACAGCTCAGTAGTGTGGCGGATTGCATCTACCGCAACGGCTGGGCTGAAGCCAATGCCGGCAATGTAAGTATTGATGTCAGCAGCTTGCTGCAACCGGATTATGATCCTCACCGGATAGCAGATTGGTACATTGTCTCCAGAACCGGAAGCCGTTATCGGCAAATGGCTCAGGACCCCATCCCCAATCTTGTCTTGATCTCAGTTGGCAAAACCGAGCAAATCTATCCCAATGGAGCCAGACCCACCAGCGAATGGCAGAGCCATTACAGGCTGCAAAAGGCTTTACCTGGCTTTGAGTGTATCCTGCATACGCATCCTGCGGAAGTAATCGCCTTTGGCCATAAATACAGCGATATGGATGTGACAGCACGCAATGAACTATTGGCACATGTATTACCCGAGCTGCCTTTGTATTTACCTGAAGGTATAGCCTTTGCCGAATACCAGCCTCCAGGATCAATAGCCCTCGCCGAAGCCAGTATCAGAGCCCTTTCAAACCAGAAAGCTCTGGTCTGGAGCGGGCATGGACTCCTATGCTTTGGGCATGATCCCGATGATGCACTGGACTATTCGGAAATCATTTGTAAGGCTTGTAAGATAGCCCTGATGCTTTGAACACCGGATTGGACACGTCACGTGTCCACGAGGCCGCAGGCCGAGCCCCTTCGCATCTCCGCATATCTTCTTGTAACATAGGCTTTTAGCCTGTTGTAACGCAGGGTTCGAAAACCCTGCGTTACAACAGGCTAAAAGCCTATGTTACAGGGACGTTTGCGATCCAGCATGAGCATTTTATCATCCTCTCCAGCTCCACCCACGCCAGGCAAGGGAGGAGTAGGAGTGACGCTGGACGTGACTGGGACTTCAAAACCACCTCAATCCAATTACGCCACCACTACGCATCCGATGCGTAATGCATGCGTATTGATAGCGTAATTCAAATAGGGATCAGATCGAGAGTCTGGTTGCGAGAATCTCCTTGCCCAATATGGCAAAAATCGTAGGTAAATCAGGCCCATGCGCCTGTCCAATCAGAGCGAGGCGAAGCGGCATATAGAAATTCTTGCCTTTGATGCCCAGTTCTTCTATGGCTTGTTGGGTCATGGCATTCACATTATCTGGATTATCTGTATCGATCTGCTCCAGATGCTCCCGCCACCAGGTAAGAACCAGCTTGGAGCTGTCACTTTGGACCAGAGCCAGGTCTTCCCCACTGAGAGCATTGGGATTGAGAAACATTCTGGCATACTCAGCCAGTTCTGGAAGCAGAGTACTACGCTCACGCGCTGCGGCGATGATCTTCAAATATTGAGCTTGATCCCGCACTTCCAATCCGGAGAAATATGGCTCTGCGCGTTCAGCGATCACTTCCAGAGGCAGATTGCGCATATAGTGCCCATTCATCCAGTCAAGCTTGGTCAGGTCAAACACCGCTCCGGCTTTGTTTACCCGTTCCAGAGAGAAAGCTTCACAAAGCTCTTCCAGAGTATAAATCTCCCTGTCATCAGCAGAATGCCAACCTAAAAGAGCTACGAAATTGATCAATGCTTCCTTGAGATATCCTTTTATCAAATAGCTTTCTACAGATACATCATTCATCCTTTTACTCAGCTTGGAGCGGTCAACTGAAAGGATCAGAGGAAGATGCACCCAGATTGGGCTTTGCCATCCGAGACATTCATAGAGCCAGATGTGCTTGGGAGTGGAAGATAGCCACTCTTCTCCCCGGATCACATGGGAAATCTGCATGTAATGGTCATCCACCACGGCAGCGAGATGATAGGTGGGAAAGCCATCAGATTTCAGCAGTACCTGGTCGTCAGACTGATTGGCGTCCATCTCTACCCTGCCGCGTATCTCGTCTTCAAAGCCGAATTTCCGTTCATCAGGCATCCTGAGCCGGACTACATGCTTCTCCCCTCTGGCCAGGCGAGCATCAATCTCAGCCTGAGTGAGTTTCAGACACCTGCGGTCGTACTTGACAAATTCACCCCGGACTTGCTGCTCTTCACGCATTTGGGTAAGATCTTCAGGAGTGCAGAAACAGCGGTAGGCATGGCCTTTATCCAGCAGTTCCCTGGCATGTTTCTGGTAAAGCTCAAGCCTTTGAGACTGGATATAGGGCTGAAAATCTCCACCCACTCCTGGACCTTCATCGAAATCTATACCCAGCGAGTGCAGGGTGTTGATGAGGTTTTCCGCGGCTCCCTGGACTTCCCGGCTTTGATCTGTATCTTCGATGCGTAAAATGAACTTCCCCCCCTGGTTTTTGGCATAGAGGAAATCGTAAAGCGCTGTACGTAAACCCCCAATGTGAAGGTATCCCGTGGGGCTGGGAGCAAATCTGACTCTGACTGGTTTCATAAATCTATCTCCATCTGGATCTATACTTTGAAGTAATCCATGTATGCATTCAATGAATGGTTTATCAACCTGTAATGAGGATGGTACAGGCTTTTATACAGGGTCGAATGAGAGGGAATCGAACCCGATGAGACCAGGCTGTGCACTTCATTCCATTCGCCTTGTGACGCAGTGATATGCTTCTCTATCAGGGGTTTCAAATCATGCCAGAAGCTGATGATCGATGTTTCATCCACATCGGCTTTGGAAGCCAGCAACCAATCTGCCAGCTTTGAGATGGCTTCTGAGAGCATCACACCGGGTATGTGCAGAACTGATAAGCTGATTCTGGAGTACACTCCCAGATTCTGCATGGGAGGATTGTAAACGCCTTCCATCTGGCTCAGCTCTGTCTCAATACTCCTGCATAAAGTAGCATGATCGCTGATGATGTGCGAAGGGCCGTACAGAGCCTGATAAATGAGCTTGTAGATATCGATGAGATTCGCGGCTGGATGTAGCTTGAGCTCCAGCTTCAAAGCTTCATCAAGACTATTGATCAGATCACTACTTAGCGGCATGGACTACTTTGCCTCTTTTAATCACGGCCTGGACATGGACATTCTGATACTCAAAAGGATTGTTGAAATCGGTATCCAGAACCGTCAAATCCGCTCTATTCCCTGTCTCAATCTCACCAAAGCTTTGTTCATCATGAGAAAGCCAGGCGGCATTTCTGGTATAGATATCAACAGCTTCGTGTGCTTGCAAACGCTCTTCCGGAACATGATGGTGCATCGCAGCATGGATGGATTGGGCAATGTTCAGAGGCGTGATATACCAATCCGAGGATCCGGTGATCTTTACCCGTTTCTTTGTGAAACTGCCAAATCGATTCATGATTCTGGCTCTTTCAGGTCCCAGTCGATTCGCATAGAAACCTTTATCCCCACCCCATAATTGGTCGAAAACGGGTTGCATTACAGGTACTGCGGCTGAGGCTTTGATGTGGTTGATGATGTCATCATCAGTGATTTCACAGTGAATTAGCTGATGCCGAAGATCCTTGTAGTCTGCTTTGGCAAGCTCAAAATAGATGCTATTGATCTGAGTAATAGCTTTATCGCCAATGCAGTGCACGGCAACCTGAAGATTGTAACGATGCGCTCTGGAGATGAATTCCCGCCAGAAACAATCGGTCTGGTATAGATTCCCTCGGATCGGAGTACCTTGATAGGGTTCATACAGAGCTGCCGTATAGCTACCGATCGAACCATCTGCCAGAATGCAGCCGCCAACCCGCTCTGCTCCTGCTTCCAAGGCTGCATCAATGTTGAAGGATTGGGGATACAGGATGTAGTCTATATCAAAGTCACGCAAATGCTTTTTCAGTAAGGAAAAGTGTCCGATGCTGTTATTGGCGTCGCCCACCATAGTGTGCAAAGTGGTAAATCCACCCTTCAGGGCAATATCAGAGGCTGCATGGTACGCTTCGAGGATGGTCTCCTGATCCAGGTGGCTCTGAAACCAGTGCACGACACGATCGTGGTCGAGACCCTTGAATATTCCGTTTTGATTTTCACACTTCACTGCCAGTTGAGCATCTTGCATCTTCCTGCAGGCATAAGAATTCACCATACATGAATGTCCATCCAGACGGCGCAAGATAAGACATCGGTCTGAGACCACATTGTTCAGTTCATCAAGAGTAGGAAAGCGGCCTTCGGCAATGCTGTTCTCGTCGAAGTTCCATGCAAACAGGAACTCCCCCGGTTTGTCCAAAGTTGCACTGATCATTGCCAGAACATCATCAATGTTTCGGGCTGGGCTGAGATCTGTCATCAGTGAGTACAAGCCACCCTCAAAACTGTGCGTGTGTGTATCGATAAAGCCAGGGTACACATAGACAGAACCCAGATCCATCACTTCAAGGGCACTTTGATCTGTTGGTAGTTCCGTAAGAAGCTGAACGATAATGCCGTCATCAACCAGTATTCCTGTTGTGGGATTGTTGAAGCTGCCCTTGATCCAGAAGTGTTTGGCTTTGATTAGTGTCATAATTCACCATGCTCCTGCATTTGTTGAATGAGGGCATAAAAGGTCTGCACAGGAAATCCCATCACGTTGAAATAACATCCCTGAATGTGGTAGATAAATTGCGATCCATAGCCCTGAATGCCATAGGCTCCGGCTTTATCCATGGGCTCTCCGGTGGAAATGTATGCTTTGATTTCTTCGTCAGTCAATTCAGAAAACCTGACCTTGCTTCTGGCATGAGCGCTGTAGTAGCTTTCATGAAAGCGCACGCAAATGCCGGTGATCACTTCATGTTCGCAACCACTAAGCATCTTCAGATACTCACGTGCCTGAGCTTCGTCTGACGGTTTACCAAGGATCTGATCTTGAAGTACAACGATTGTATCCGCACCAATGATCAGGGCATCCGGTCTGTCCACCGCAGCAGTTTTACCCATCGCATGACGCATGGCTTGAATGTAGGGCTCTTCGTCAGTAATTGGCTCTGCAATACTACTAATTACCACATCATACGACAGCCCCAGTAAAGAAAGTATCTCTTTACGGCGGGGCGATGCTGACGCCAGGATCACTGGAATACCATTCAATATATTGTGCAACATTACTTTAACCTCAGATTTCAGCATCTTAAAGGAGCGTATTAAGTCAATACATTTTTCGAGGATAAAAAAATAGCTTGCCGGAAAAATTGAATTGGGAAATTCTGCTCTCAAGTAAAATAAACCCTATCCAGGAGGAAAAATGGATCGCATACACAATTTCAATGCCGGACCGGCAGTGCTTCCAGAAGAAGTATTACGCGAGGTACAGGCAGATCTGTTCAACTACAAAGGCATGGGTCTTTCTGTAATGGAAATGAGCCACCGGAGCAAGGAATATCAAGCCATTATCGATGAAGCTCACGCCAGAGTGAAAAGCATTTACAACCTGGGAGATGATTATGACGTCCTCTTCCTGCATGGTGGTGCCAGCTTACAATTCCTTATGGTGCCCATGAACTTTGTACCCGAAGGCAAGATCGCAAACTTCATCAATACTGGAGTATGGTCCAAGAAAGCCATCTCTGAAGCTAAGAAGATCGCAAAACCAATCCACGTAGCAGCTACCTCCGAAGATGCCAATTTCAACTATATCCCCAAAGGATACACTCTTTCGGATAATCCAGCCTTCCTGCATATCACTACCAACAACACTATCTTTGGTACTGAATGGCACAGCGATCCTGACGTTCCGGCTGGTGTCCCCTTGATCGCAGATATGAGCTCGAACTTCATGAGCAAACCCATCGATGTGCAAAAATACTCTATGATCTATGCTGGAGCTCAGAAGAACGTAGGTCCTGCCGGATGTGCAGTGGTAATCATCAAGAAGGACTTCCTGGCTACAGCGCTTTCAGGACTGCCCTCGATGCTGGATTATCAGATCCATGCCAAGAATGGCTCCATGTACAACACTCCTCCATCCTTCACCATCTACATCATCGGACTGGTCTTGAAATGGATTGAGGAAATGGGAGGTCTGGAGAAGATAGCTCTCAACAACCAAGTAAAAGCCAAGTATATCTATGATGCCATCGACCAATCCGAAGGCTTCTACAAAGGAACCGTCGTACCCGAAGATCGTTCCCTCATGAATATCACCTTCAGAATGGCTACCGAAGAGCTGGAAAACCTCTTCATCAGTGAAGCCAAGAAAGCTGGAATGATAGGCCTCAAAGGCCATCGTGATGTGGGTGGATGCCGTGCCAGCACTTACAACTCACTACCTTTGCCTGCTGCTCATGCCTTGGGCGAATTCATGAAGTCCTTTATGAAGGCTCACGGATAAACCTATATTGAACAATCAATTGTGCCCTTCCTGATGCTATGATATTCGTACTTTAGGAAGGGCACATCCAATTCTACGATGAAATGAGGTAATATGTCGATATTCTCTTTGATGTTGCGAGGCGGACTGCTGATGTATGTCCTGCTGTTGATCTCAGTAGCGGTAATTGGTATAGTGATAGAGAAATACCGTCAAATCGCCAAAGTAGTGAAAGCCAACGATAAGCTCCAGAAAGCCTTGAAACAACAAAACAAGCTGGACAATATGCGCAGCGTCCTGAAGATCCATGGAACGGACAGCCCTCTTTCTGTGATGCTGGATAAGCTCTTCAATGCCCAAACCAAAGACATTGAGCTGATCAACCAAAGCATGGAATCCACTGCCAATCTCCAGCTTCATACCCTCGAAAAGGGTCTGGGCTGGCTTTCCACTTTTGCTGCCATAGCTCCACTGATAGGATTCCTGGGGACAGTGATAGGCATGGTAAGAGTCTTTATGAGTATCCAAAACCAAAGCAGTGCTGGCGTGGATATCAATATCCTGGCTGGTGGCATCTGGGAAGCCCTGCTCACCACTATCGGAGGCTTGGTCGTAGGTATTATAGCCATCATCTTTTACAATGATCTGGTGCAAAAACTGGAGAATATTGTGAAGGACATGCAAGAAAGCGCTATAGAATACGTAATCAAGATCAAGAATATCTATGAAACTAAGGCTTAGTAAACAAAAGATCTCCACCACCATGCTGATCTCCATGACAGACGTCATCTTTCTGCTCATAATCTTTCTGCTGATAGCCTCAAACTTTGCCAGCCAGACAGGGTTGCCTGTCAAGCTGCCAGGCTCGGTCTCGCATGAACGTCAAACCCTGCAAACCATCAATATCACATACTTCAGTGATGATCAGGTCTTTTATGGAGCTGATCCTATCAAACTGGAGCAGTTGCGTGATTTGCTGATTCGAGACTATGAAAGCCCAGAGCAGGTGGTAAGGCTTTCCGCCGAGGATACTACTGCTTTGCAGAAAGTGATCAACCTAATGGACATCATCCGGGGTAGTGGATACGAACGCATCTTTGTAGCCACCGAGAAGAAATCGAAATGATCAGCCTGAAGCTTCCACCCCAATTCAAAAACAGTTATGCCCTATCCGGGATGATCCATGCAGTCATTCTGATCTTGCTCGCACTGCTTACACTGCGTCCTGAGATAGCGAAAAGATGGCACGAGATTGAATGGGAAACCCCTCCTTCTACCATTGATCAAAAACCTGGCAGGTCTGCACCACTTACCAATCCTGAGCCTATGCAAGCACCTTCAACCGCTACTCCCAGCCAGGTAGTTCCAGAAAACGCCACTGTAAACCCGGAAGTAAGGGCTATCCCCAGTCCTGTGATCCAAACCCCTGTCTTGGAACAAACTGATGAAGCAAACTCAAGCGTGCGGATCACCCGAAACAGAAACGTGAGTGATGCCCTGCGCAATGTGCTGCCCTCCGGACCAACCAGCGGAGGAGGAGATACAGGCTTTTCAGCAGCCCTCGAATCCGGCAGCGGAGATGCATACATCATCTCTCAATCCATCCCCAAGATTTCACCGGTTGTGGATGATGAAGTGGTAGTTCGTTTTCGTCTCAGTGAAGGGGGAACCGTTATCATGACGTCCCTAGAAGTTTTATCCTACCGCCAGGCAGTCCATGTGGAAGCCTTGCGTAAAGAGATGCCATCCTGGAGATTTGGCTTCCGAGGCCAGTATGATCCGCAGAGGCTTTACTCACTCCGGTGTAAGTTTATAACCCGCTGATATGTATGCCATAGCTGATCTGCTGAAACAAATATCCTTCCCCAAGATCATGGGAATCCTGAATATCACGGCAGATTCCTTTTCTGACGGCGGCAGCTATCTTGATCCGGAAAGTGCCTTGAACCATGCCCGGCTAATGATAGCCCAGGGCGTGGATATCATAGACATTGGTGCTGAATCTACCCGCCCCGGTGCCAGGATGATCTCCGCGGCTGAAGAGTGGCAGAGAATCGAGCCTGTACTGAAAGCACTGAAACAAGAGCATCCTGAGATTCAAGTATCCATCGACACGCAAAAAAGCAGCGTAGCGTCGCAAGCAATAGCGCTTGGCGCAGATATCATCAACGATATCTCGGCACTGACCTGGGATCCCGAACTGGCAATGGTTCTAAACCGCAATCCTCAGGTGAAGATCATCCTGATGCACATGCAAGGCAGACCCGAAACCATGCAGTTGAATCCTCAGTATAATGATGTTGTAGCTGAGGTACTGGACTATCTCAAAGCCCAGATTGAATTTGCTGTGGAGCATGGCATCAAGCCTGAAAACATCATGATCGATCCCGGGATCGGCTTTGGTAAGACTCTGGAGCACAATCTTGAACTGCTATTACACCTCGATAGGTTCAAGGAACTCGGCGTGTCAATCGTGCTTGGTGCATCCAGAAAGAGCTTCATCAATGGCATATCCAAATCCGCTCCGGATGAAAGACTGGGCGGAAGCCTGGCCACTACAACCCTCGCCAGCCTGAGTAGGGTAGATATCATCAGAGTGCACGATGTAATGGCTCACCGGCAGTATCTGAACGTACTCAAAGCTATACGTGATAAAGGATCCAGATAAATGGGCTTTCTGATACCCCGCTTCAAAGATCTTGTCGATATCCTCATCATCGCATTCCTGATCTACCAGTCACTACTGATAATCCGCAGATCTGGAGGTGTTCAGGTCCTATGGGGCTTGATATTCCTGCTGTTCCTCTATTTTCTGGCCGGGATATTCGAGCTTACCATCCTATCTTCCTTGCTGAGCGGCATCCGTAATTACTGGATTCTGGCCATAGTGATCCTGTTTCAGCCCGAGATCAGGTCTCTACTGGCAGGCTTGAACCTTACCAAAGAACTCCAGACAGCTTTCCGTAAAAAAGAGAAAACCTCGATCTATACCACTCTTGTAGATGCTGTTTCGTCGCTATCATTCCGGAAGACGGGGGCATTGATCGTTCTGGAGAAGAAACGCAGGCTCACTGAATACATCCAAAGCAGTGAGTTTCTGGATGCCAAAATCTCCATGCGGCTGCTCCTGGCGATCTTCAATACCAAAGGTGTACTGCATGATGGTGCGGTAATCATCCGGGGAGACCGGATCATGGCCGCCAAAGTAGTGCTTCCTCTTACGAAAAGACCGGATTATGTATCCCGCTTTGGCACCAGGCATCAGGCTGGCATCGGCATCACTGAAACTACAGATGCCATTGCCATCATCGTTTCAGAGCAGAATGGCCAGATTTCCGTAGCCCGGGGTGGACAGATCAATACCAACGTGATTTTTGAAGAATTGATGCAGATCATCTCCGATGCAAGCAGTTGAGCGTCCTCTCCTGATCGGGATTACCGGCAATATTGGCAGCGGGAAGAGCAGCTTTATCCAATTCATTTTGCAGCAGGGCTACCGTGTCTTGTTTGCTGATACCATCGCTAAACAGAAGCTTGATGATCCTGATGTAAAAGCCATTCTTGCCAAACGCTGGGGAGATGGCATTCTGAGCGATGGAGCAATAAACCATCATAAGATCGCAGAGATTGTCTTCCATCATGAGCACGAACGAGAATATCTCAATAGCCTGATTCATCCGCTGGTCTTGAAGGATTTTCAGGATATAGTTGCGACTTCGCAGGAGCAGTATCTGATCTTCGAAATCCCACTGCTGTTTGAAGCTGGACTCCTAGCCTGTTTCGATTTCATCTGTTTGATTACAGCTTCGGAAGAAAACAGGATCCAGCGGCTAAAAGAACGAAATCCCCACGATCTGGACAACCAAATCCGCAGGCTGAAGGCACAATTGCCAGAATCCCAGAAGCTTGCCCTAGCCGATCTTGTAATCGACAATTCTGGCAGCCTGAGCGAACTGGAAGCGCAGGCCCGGGACCTTTGTAACATGATTCGTAGAATTCCCAGACGGGATGTAAAAGCCTTCCTGCCTGCCCATTAGTTCCTTATATTCTCCGATCCACCTCTACCCCATATCTTTCCCCGCTTGATTCCATCACGCCATCAAAACGGCATCTTTACGCATCTGATCCGTAATGGGTGCGTATTGATAGCGTAATTCAAACAGGAGCGAAGGTACTCTGATGCCTTTGGTTTCCATCTGTTACACAGCCACTGCGCCTCTCCCGATCAACCCAAGCCCCGTTTGGGATATGTGGGAGAGGAGCACGAAATAGTTACCTGATGATAGCCGGTACCCAAGCTAGCCTGAAAGAGAGCCTTGTATAGTGCTCGGGACTTCAATCCCGTGTATTGCCGACCCTCTCCAGATAGCCCTTGCTGAGAGCCAGATATGCTTTATTATATTGATAAAGATTCTAGGAGACAGATATGATAAAGGCCATTACTGATCAAACCTATGCTGATACTATCTCCACTGGAAAAGTTCTGATAGATTTCTGGGCACCCTGGTGTGGACCCTGCAATATGTTAGCCTCGACCATAGATGAGGTCGCCAATGAAGTACCCGATCTCACGGTAGGCAAAGTGAATGTGGATGATTATCCGGAACTGGCAGGAAAGCACGGTGTGATGAGCATCCCCACTCTGCTGTTTATCAAAGATGGAGAGATCAAGGATACGTCCATCGGCGTGGTCTCGAAGAATGTGATCCTGAACAAGCTCAAAGCATTGGACGATTGATAACCGCTGATACACATAGTTTAGGAGCATATTCTGAATAGTACTGATATCCAGAACATCCTCGAGTATTATCCCTTGCGAGGGCTGATTGCTCTGCTGAAACTGCTTCCCTATTCACTTAGAAAAGCCATTCTGGTGGCACTGTTTGATGGCATCGGATATGGAATTGGGATCAGAAAAGAGGTAGCCCGCAAGCAGCTTCAGGCTGTGTTTCCAGATTGGAGTCAAGATCAAATCCACGCCTGCATGAAGTCCATGTACCGGCATATGGCTTTGAATATCGCCGAGATTTACCTGATGAATGACCATGACTTGAATAGCAGGTCACGAATCGTGGGGGATGAATATGTGCGTGAAGCTCTGGCCTTGGGAAAAGGGGTCATACTGGCTACGGCTCATTTCGGCAATTGGGAAGCAGCGCGCATCCTTCCGCTTCGGGATATGCCTCTCAGTGTGATCACAAAAAAGCAGCGAAATACACTCTTTGATGACTATACAAATGCCATCCGGGAGCGCTGTGGTGTGCATGTATTGGATATGCGCCGGGGCTTGAAAGATGTGATCAGTGAGCTGGGTCAAAACCGGATTATCGCCATTCTGGCAGATCAAAATGCCGGGACTTCGGGGATAATGCTGGATTTTCTGGGCTTTCCTGCCTCGCATTGGAAGGGTGTGGCAAAGCTGTCCTTGCGGTATAAGATTCCTATCCTGCCTGGCTTTGTGATCAGAGAAAAGGATGATACACTCACCTTTGACTTCTCAGAACTGATCTATAAACCTGATCTGGATGACCATGAAGAGAACTATCCAGCCATCCTTAACGAAATCAATAGAATTACAGAAACCTATATCAAACGCTATCCCGAACAATGGTTTTGGGTACACAAACGCTGGAAACATGGCCACGACATGTTTTCAGATAATCATTGACAGCAGGCTCAGTCTGCTAGAAAGTGAAACAAAGCAGACTGGGAGTAACTGATGTTTATTGATCACCGCTACGAGGTTTTGGAAAGCCTCGGGTCCGGCACTTGGGCAAACGTCTTCAAGGTTCGCGATATTCGCTCGCAAAACCTTTACACGCTCAAACTCTTTCAATATCTACCCTCCGAAGAATTATACAAGTATTTCAGTGCAGAAGATATGCATCATATCACTAAGATCGAACACCCAAATCTGTCTCATGTGGTGGATTTTGGGCACGTGGGTGATCATGTGTACTTCATCAGTGACTATTTTGATGGCAAGACCCTGGGTAACTTCCGCTTCAATAAATCCCGCCTCAATATGGTGTATGATATAACTGTGCAGATCTGTTATGCACTTGATGCTCTTCATACACAGGAGATCATACACAAAGACCTGAAACTTGAGAATGTGCTGTATAGCATAGATAATAAAGAGATTACGGTAAAGCTGATAGACTATGGATTCTCCAAGATCGATCCCCAAAAAGATGTCCAGAATGTTACTGGATCTCTCCCCTATCTGGCTCCAGAGCTTTACTTGGGTAATCTGCCTTCCCGTAATAGTGACTTCTACTCTCTGGGAGTGATGCTGTATCGGCTTTGCACCGGGTCATTCCCCTTTACTTTGGATCAGATCAATGCTTTGATCACAGGTGGGCATCAGTACTTCATTCCTTTGTTTCCCAGTGAATTGAACAAGAATATTCCCTTGGAGCTGGAAAAGCTGATCCTCCGGCTTTTGGAACGCAATCCTGACAATAGGTTCCATAGCGCTGAAGAGATCATTGCCTATGTAAACCGGATTCATCACTGCGAGTATCCCTTTTCAGCTTCCTGGTCTGCGGTGAATAATATCCGCTTCAATAGCTACCTGATCCGGGAAAAATACTCGCATCAAATCCTCGATTTCATCCCTGCTGTGAACAATTCCAATGGCAAAGTAATCTCTGTCATTGGTGGAGATGGACTGGGTAAGGATAGCATCCTGTCGCTGTTCAGATACCACCTTCTGGGAGGTGACTACTTTCTCTTTGATTACACTTGTTCCCGCACAGAGCATGAAGCCTTCTTTGCGCTGATAAAAGAGTATTTGAACTCCCTCTCAGAGGAGACCAAGAAGCAATATGAAACCAGTGAATCCATCTCACCCAAGCTGAGAAGCTACTTGTTCAGTAGTGAAAGGGAAGCCAAAGCCATCAATCAAAGCGCTGAAGAACTCCGGGCAGACTTTGCCAGTGTGAAGGAGCTTATCGGTCAGCTTGCCAAACGTAAACCGATTATCTTCATCATCAGGAACTTCCAGCACGTCAATCGGCATACTATAGATTTCCTGAATTACCTCTCACCTTTCATTGTCCAGCAGCGTATCATGATCGTTCTGTCCTGCAATGATTTCAATCGGATCAAGCAGATCGAGCATACTGTGCTGCTCAATATCCCCTTCCTCGACTCCAATGAGACCAAAGCTTACATCAACCAACTGCTTCCCGTGCAAGCTCCTCAAAGCCTGATCGATAGCATCAACTTCCGTTCTGCCGGCAATCCCCATTTTATCAGGGAAATCCTCATAGATCTGGTAACACACAAGAGCATAGTTATCTCTGGAGATATTAGATTCCCCAACAACCTGAATGATTACCAATTGCCCAATAAACTGCTACAATCAGTCTATTACAGGATGAGTCGCCTCACTCAGGAAAGCTATCAGGGACTGCAAAAGCTCAGCATCATCCGTACTCCCATGACCCGGGATTTGATCAGCCATATCCTGAAACTGAAGGATACTGACCTGTACAACCTCCTCAATGATGCTACTTACAACGAAATCCTCATCAAGCATGAGAAGCTCTATCGCTTCAGCTTTACTGAGGCCAGGGAAAGGCTTGTAAATGAATGTAGCGAGACCACACATGTACAGATCTCCCGACGCTTGTTGAAGTTCTTTGAGAAGAAGGAGATTATCGACAAAGACACTTGCCAGGGCTTGATCACAAACTCACTGATAGCAGAAGATCTAAGCTCTGCACGCAGATACTATTTGAAGCTTTCCAGCCTACTCAGCGAAGACTATGAACAGGCTGATGCTTATGAAGCCATGCTGAATGTCCTGAAGCTTGATTTTGATCCCAGAACAAACGTCAGCACTACAGAGATCATCCATGACCTGGTGATCTTCCAGGAAAAGACGGAACTGACTGGTTTCTTCAACAAAGCTGGCTTCATTCTGGAGAACTCTGATGTGATTCCAGAGCTCTTTGAGAAGTACTATATCATCGGTACAATCAAGTTCCTCAGCGAAGATACAGCAGGCGCAAAACAGAATTATAAGCTGGCTGAATCCCTTACCATGACAGGTAAGCAGCAGCTAACGATCTGGCTGGCAATGGTGCAAGTGTACCTGAAGACAGATATTGAAGCTGCCAAAAGCATCATTGATAGAGCTCTGACAATGGACATGCCCTTGGACTTACGGATTGCCTTTGTGGATAGACTGGCGGTTTACCACAACCTTAAAAAGGATACCGACCGGGCAATCAAGATCCTGGAAGATTTTATCCAGAAACAACCTGCTGAAAACGATACCCGTGTCATGATTAGGCTGGCTGCTCTTCACAACGATCTGGGAGTCTTCTACAGTGATCAAAAGAACATTGAAGAAGCTCATGAACACCTGAATATCGCGCTTAGCCTCTGGAAACGCTACAATATCCGCAGGTATCTGGGACTGATCTACAACAACCTCTCAGACCTTTACCTGAAACAAGGCATCACTATCGAATCCCTGAAATACTCCAAGATGGGCTTTGCGCATTCTGATGAACTGAATCTCACCATGATGAAGGCTCTGGCACTGCTAAACCAGGGCGAAGCAATGATCAAGATGGGCGACTTCCAGGAAGCTGAGACCTTACTTGAAACATGCAGGGATCTGGTATTATCAGTTGGCAGCAAGAATTACCTTGATTCCATAAAGCGAAACCTTGCCCTGGCAAAGAGCAAGATCAAAGGCTATGGCTATTACTTTGACTTTCTGCAAAAGAATGAGCCTGAACTGATCGCAGGACAGGTACGCGAGATCAACCCTCTGGTGAAGACCTATTTCTACTATCTCAACGAGATGATGAGCTCCAAGAAACTGAGGAAACTCCTCACCAAGAATGTCGATATAAACTACAAGCATATCCACGAAGAGGAGTTTTACCACAATGTCCTCAGCCTGGCGTCCATTGCTGACAAAGACTATGGCAACGCTCTGAAAGAGCTCAAGCAAGCTCTCCGTCATGCCGGAGAGATAAACAACAACTACGCCATCACGGTATTCTATGTCCTGGAAGTGGTGTGCCATTATGGCTTGGGAGATTACAGCAGAGCTCAGGAACTGCTGGATGTTGCAAAGAAGATAGCCGCCTCAAACCGCTATCGCTATTGGCTGTGCAAGCTTGAAATACTTCAGTTGAAGATCGATCTCGCCACGCAGGATTTGCCATTGAGAGATGCCCTGAGAAGGGTGAATACTCTCATGAATACCTGGTTGAGCTATGAATACTACCAGCTCAATGTGGAACTTTATCAGATCAAGCTGCAAGTAATCCTCGAACTGCGCCAGGATGACCTGGCTGAGGCTGTATATACTGAATACAAAGCCTATCTGGAAGCTATCACTTCCGGGGTTCCGGCTGAAGATAAAGAAAACTATCTTACCCTGAATCAATACAACCTGAAGCAACTACGAAAGTTTGACATGGTGACGATCAGTTCCAGAGCCAGTGATCTACGCCGGAAATGGAACGAATTGCTCTACAACATTGCCAATGTGTACAATATCGATCGCATCAAGTTCCTCATCGAGAAAGGCGTCCGCGAGGTTATCTCACCCTGGCAGTTCAGGCTCATGGAATACTCCGAAAAAATCGCTAATTTCACCAATTTCCAAAGCTACAACTGTGATGAGGACAGCCTGGTTTTACCAGAATTAGTCCCACATATCGAGCGAGCTTTCAAAACTGAGAATCTGGTTCCAGTTACTCTTGAAAACCGCAACATGATGATCGTTCCCTTGATGACCGGCTCTAAAAAGATAGGCTACCTGATCCTCTCCGATGCTGGCGAAATGCCTTTCACAAAGCAGGAAATCTCTATCATCCGCAATATCAAACAGCATCTCTCTGCCTTGATCGTGCGCATTCAAGACTACTCCGAAATCACTATGCGGATCGAGAAAATGAACCAACTGATGCAGATCTCACATGAACTGATGAAGAAAGTGAACCTGAGTGAACTCGAGCGCGAGATAGTCTCTGCTGCCATAGATTTCACCAATAGCACCAGAGGCTTCCTGATCAAGAGAGATGCCGATGGCAACAACATCTACAGCGTGCAGATGAATAAAGACAAGCAGATCTTGTCAAACATCGCCGGAGTAAGCAAGACGGCTCTATCCATCACCCAAACCAGCCTCGAAGCCGTATCTACATTCAATGCCATGCTGGACAACCGCTTTAAAAGCTCTATCAGCGTGCAGGACTACCAATTACATGCCATTTTCTGCGTTCCGATCATGGTCGATTCATTTATCTACGGATTTCTCTATCTGGACAATCTCGATGACAATACCAGGGCTATGTATCTGAAACCAGAGATTATTGGCTTGTTCATCGAGCAGCTTACCATCGCCATTAAAAACGCCATGCTCTACGAGGATCTGCTCAAGAAAACCAGTGAACTGAACACCTTTGAAACACTCAAAGATGAATTCATGGCGATTGTCTCGCATGAACTTAATACACCTCTCACGACCATGCAGGGCTATGTTTCCCGCCTCAAACGCAACCTCTATGTGGATGAAGATGAACGCAAAGAGATCATCAACAAGCTGGAAAACTCAGTAAAAAAACTGATCATCACTACCGGCGACATCACTACCATGAACGGCTACAACCTCAAGAAGACCCTTAGCATGGCTGATGTGGATACTGCCGAGATTCTGGAGCTTGTCCAGCAGGAAGTGGAAATCCTCTCCCGCAAACGCAAGATGTTCATTCGCCTGGAGATCGAAAAAGACCTGCCCAGCGTTCCTGCCAACTGGGAAGCCATGCACCTGATGATCTACAACCTTGTACTCAATGCGATCAGATTTACCAATGATTTTGGTACGATAATCATCGGGGCCAGACGTGCCGCATTCCAGCAAGAAAAGCTGGATGGCAAAGAAAGCGTAGTGATTTATGTGCAGGACAACGGGATCGGCATACCGGAAAGCCAGCTAAAGAATGTATTCAGAAAGTTCTATGAATTGAACGAGATCTATGCCCACAAATCCGGCACTGTGGAATACCGTTCCAGTGGCCTGGGGCTTGGACTTGCCATCACGAAGCGCATTGTTGAACTTCACAGTGGCAATATCTGGATCAAGAGCAAGGAAAATGAAGGAACTACCGTTTTCATTACTCTACCGATGAAGAAGGCCAGTCCCCGGAAATAAACAGCCAATCTCCCTCTTCCCTGTATCATTCATGATGCCTGTTTCGCTCCTGTATGAATTACGCTATCAATACGCACCCAATACGGATCGAATGCGCAATGATAGCGTTTTTGAAAAGGGGATGAATGCTCTGGTTTAGTAGAAGAGGTCTCGCTTCCCTGCTTTCATTTCTGCGAGTTTTTCTTTAACCGAAGCTTGCATCTTTGGATCAGTTACCTTCCCGAGCTCGTTGTCGATCAGTCCCAAACCAGCTTCTAGAGTGCGCTGAGAGGAAAAATCATACAGATATTCCGCAAAGGTGAGGAGTGCATTGGGTGTGCAAAACTGCTTCACAAAGCCCGGTATGGCAAATTCCATGAAATGCTCTCCAGTTCTGCCTGCACGATAGCATGAGGTGCAAAATGAAGGGATGTAGCCACCTTTGGTGAGTTCATAGATCACATCATCCAGAGAGCGTGTATCACCCAATACAAATTGTGATTTACGGCGTGATTCTTCATCCTTGTGGGAATAATCTCCCACGCCAATGGAACTGCCGGCATCGATCTGAGATACACCGTAGCGGAGCACTACGTTGCGAATGGCAATAGGCTCGCGCGCTGTGAGGATCATGCCTGTATAGGGCACGCTGAGTCTCAGGATCGCCACCAGGAGCTTGAAATCATCATCAGACACCTGGAATGGTGGTTTTTCTGTGAAGTCTGTGCCTATAGCGGGCTCGATCCTGGGGAAGGATATGGTGTGCGGTCCTACTCCAAACGTATCTTCCAGATGAATAGTGTGATAGAGCAATCCCATCACTTCAAAACGCCAATCATACAAGCCCATCAAGGCTCCGATGCCCAGATCGTCGATTCCGGCTTTCATGGCTCTGTCAAGTCCGTCCAGACGCCAGAGGAAGCTGCTTTTAGGTCCGCGGGGATGTAGCTTTTTGTAAGTCTCTTCGTGATATGTTTCCTGAAAAATCTGGTAAGTTCCGATCCCCACTGATTTCACAATCCGATAGCCCTCGATGTCCATAGGCGCAGCATTGATGTTTACCCGGCGGATTTCGCCTTTCTTGTATTTGGTGTCATAAACTGCCTGTACGGTATCAGCGATGAAACGTGCATCATAATTGGGATGCTCTCCATAGACCATGATCAGGCGTTTGTGCCCGGTTTCCACCAGGGCTTTGGTCTCGTTGATCAGATCTTCGTGGCTCAAGGTGGAGCGGGAACACTCTTTATTCGAAATCCTGAAGCCGCAATATACACAATCGTTTACACACTCATTTCCTACATAAAGTGGTGCAAACAGCACGATGCGGTTGCCATAGATGCGCTCTTTTAGCTCGTGGGCTCCATCCAGGATCATTTGGCGGAGTTCAGGATCCTTCACGTTTACCAGTGCAGCGGTTTCTTCCGGATCAAGGCGTTTTTTATCCAGCGATTTGGCGATGATATCTCTGATTTTTCCCCGGGGGCTATCCTTTTGGGAAGCTAGTAAACTCTCGATTGTGGCTGTAGGAATAAAGGATTTTACACCCTCTGTACTGATATTCATGATATATCTCCTTGATCAATTTTCAATGTGGTAGTCTTCACTTTCACGGATTTCATCTGGCCCAGTTTACCGGAAAAGGCACCCATTTCAGCAGTAGAAAGTTCCATTACCAGAAAAATGGTGGAAACACCCCAATCCCGCATTGGATAACCAACCCGGAGTAAGATGCTATGGGCATAATGGTGCAACAAATCGCTTACTGGCTGATAGGCAGCCTCGATGTCTTCCACGATAATGGTTACTACGTGTCGTTTGGGTGTCATAATCCAGTCCTTTGAGCGAACTGAGGAGGTAATTTAAGCGCAATAAGGGGGAAAGCTATCCACCCTTGATGCCAGATCGTCTCTCTCATCGCAGGTTATTTGAAAACAAGTTGTAGTGGTGTGGCATTTCTGGCAAGTGAAATATTTAGGGTTGACAGATATCCGTCCTGTGCGACTTTGACATATAGTGATGTATGTAATTTGTTTACATTATGTTACGAGAGAACGCCTATGAAAAAATACCTGATACTAATAGTACTGACACTCATACTGATAAATGTGTATGCCAGCGACTTCAGCTGGTTTTCACAAAACGATGCACGCTGGAAATCCAGTCGCCTTGGCAGTGGAAGCTCGATCGGACGTAGCGGTTGTGTGGTTTCCTGCCTTTCCATGCTCCTCAATGCAGAAGCAACAAATACCTATATGACTCCCGATAAGCTGAACGATTGGCTTAGAAAGAATGGCGGTTATTCCGGAAATGATATGCGCTGGCAAATCCCCGGACAAATCGATGGTAGCGGATTAGGATTGGAATTGGTGGCGCAAAGCACAAAGCGAAACGATTGGAACTTCCTGTCTTCAGAACTCGATAAAGGTAACAAGGTAATCGTAAAAGTGAGCGGAAGACGCTCACATTGGGTTCTGGTGGTAAAAAGAAACGGACCTGAGAATAAAGCTGCATCATATCTTGTAAACGACCCAGGCATGGATAAATATGAGGAACGTACTTTAGCTTTTTGGGGTGGATTTAAATCTGCTCGCAGTTACAGTGGCAACTGGCTGGATGAGCAAGCGTTTGAACTCAATAGTGAAATCTATGTGGTACCCGTCAACGACGATGAATCCTTCCTCTATGGCCTCTACGATATGCCTGTGCCTGCTGATGTGTATGTAACTCTTGAAAACAAGCTGGATGTGGAAATCCAAGGCTATTTCATCCTGGGTATGTTTGATAGTGAGGGGAAGTTTCTCAACGCTGTAGATTATGAATATGCATCTGTAGGTGCAAATGGTATTATGGATCTGCTCTATGAGCTTCCAGATTTTGGAGCTCTCAATGATAAACACAATACACTTAAGATTGTATACAGCAAGTATTTCTCTCAGATGCCATCCATGTATGACACCATCAAGCTGATTCCTCAGGGCATTATCAATCTGACTAAAGAGGATAACTAGGCTTCAATCAAAATGTAAAAAAACACCTTGCTTTCTCTATCCATATAGCATATCATATTGGTAGGAAATAAAAAAACAGCAAGGTGGTACAAAGATGTTTAATCAAAGCACTTTGGATAAATACAAAGCTATCGACAACAAGGCCTACCAAATCCTTGATGATACGGGGAAACCGCTCTCCAAGACATGGAAACCAACCCTCAGTGAACAAGATATCCTGAAAGCCTGGCGTGATTTACTCTTCGAACGTACTGCAGATTTGATAGCAGTAAGCTATCAAAGGCAGGGCAGAATGTTCACCTATCCCCCGAACTTGGGACAGGAAGCTATCCATATTGCCGCAGGAATGGTAACTCAGGAAAAGGATTGGTTGGTGCCTGCTTTTCGTGAATTGGGAGCCTGGCTCGCCAAAGGGGTAAGCCTCAAAGAGATCTTCCTGTACTTCAAAGGCAATGAAGACGGATCGAAGTTTGAAAAAGCCAACCGCATGCTTCCCGTCTCTGTGCCTATTGCCTCGCAGTTGATACATGCGGCTGGTATTGGCTATGCCATGCGATACAAAGGAGAAAAGGATTCTGCTGTATTTGCTTATGTAGGCGATGGCGGCACATCCGAGGGTGATTTCCATGAAGCATTGAACTTTGCAGCAGTATGGGATGCACCTGTAGTATTCATCGTACAAAACAACCAGTTTGCCATCTCCGTCCCCTTAAGGATGCAAACCAGATCAGTAAACATCGCAGTAAAGGGCCTTGCCTATGGTGTACCTTCAGTACTGGTGGATGGCAATGATTTATTTGCTATGCATGAAGTGCTCTCCTATGCCAGAGAATACGTAACCAGCGGCAAGGGGCCATTCCTGGTAGAAGCCAGAACCTTCCGTCAAGGGGCTCATACTACTTCCGACGATCCCACCCGCTATCGCAGCAAAGCCGAAGAAGACCTTTGGGCAGAGAAAGATCCTATGAAACGCCTCAAGGGCTATATCATCCAGGCAGGTATCTCTGATCTGAAAGAAGAGGAAGAATTAATCAACCAATACAAGAAAGCCATAGACCTTGAATTCGAGGCTGCTGAGCAGTATCCTGAATACAAGATCGATGACGTCTTCGGGCACATGTATGAAACCATGCCCGATGAGCTGAAAAAGCAGAAGCACATTTACGAGAGCTTCCTCGCTTCTGGAGGTGTCAAATGAAAGTGATGAATCTCGTACAAGCGATCAACGATGCCCTGGACATAATGCTCACTGAAGACAAAGGTGTAGTGGTATATGGAGAAGACGTAGGCGTAGAAGGTGGTGTATTCCGGGTCACTGAAGGTCTGCAACAAAAGCATGGCGAAGCACGAGTCTTTGACAGTCCTCTGGCAGAATCAGGTATTGCCGGCACTGCACTGGGTATGGCTATCTCAGGTATGAAACCTGTGATTGAAATGCAATTCGATGGCTTCGTCTATCCTGCCATGAATCAGATCCTGAGCCATATCTCCAGGTTCCGAAACCGTACCAGAGATAAATACACTGTTCCGATGGTAATCCGTATTCCCTACGGAGGCGGAATCAATGCTCTGGAACACCATAGCGAAAGCCCCGAAGCTTTCTTTGGCCACACTCCAGGCCTCAAGGTCGTGATACCATCCACTCCCTACGATGCCAAAGGCCTATTAATCGCTGCAATAGAAGATCCAGACCCCGTAATCTTTCTGGAACCCAAGCGCATCTATCGTGCTATCAAACAAGAAGTTCCTACCGAGAAGTACAGCATTCCCATAGGTAAAGCCAAGATCCTGCAAGCAGGAGAGCAGATTACAGTGATCGCATACGGTGCCATGATCCGGGAAGCTCAGAAAGCTATCGCCATGGCAAAAGCCCAGGGATATTCTGTAGAACTGATAGATTTACGCAGCATCTGGCCAGTTGACAGAGATACTATCCGCGAATCTGTACGCAAGACAGGTCGTGCTCTGGTGGTTACCGAAGCACCGCAAAGCTATGGTCCTGCCGCAGAAATCATCAGCATAATCAATGAAGAAGCCTTCCTGTCTCTGGAAGCTCCACCCACCAGGCTTACAGGTTTCGATACCGTGATCCCGCTACCCCTGGGTGAAAAGCACTATATGATCTCTCCTGAGCGGATTTACAGCGAGATCGACAAACTCATCAGGTACTAGGAGGAACGATGCGCTATATATTCAAATTCCCCGATATCGGTGAAGGCCTGGAAGAAGGCAAAATCATCGAATGGTATGTGGAAAAAGGCAGCACCATCAGCAGTGGTGATCCTCTGGTAAAGATGGAGACCGATAAAGTAGTGACAGACATCCCCTCTCCCAAGAGTGGAGTGATTGCAGCCCGCTTTGGCGGAATCGGCGATACGGTTAAAGTCGGCAGCGCTCTGGTAGAAATCGAGATCGAAGGCACTACCGCAGACGAAGCAAAAGAGCTGGCAACCGAGCATCCTTCCGCACCCAGCACCACAGCCATCGATGAGAAAGGCTTTGGTGTAGTGGGAACCATCGAAGTAGCTGGAGACGGGGCATACCTGCCAGCCAGCGATGAAGGCCAAAGTGAAACCAAGCTCAAAACTATACCCAAACGGACAAAAGTACTGGCTACTCCTGTGGCCCGAGCTATGGCACGCGAGCTGAACTATGATATCAACCTGATTACTGGCACAGGACCTGCCGGCAGAGTGACCAGGAAAGACATTCAAGCCTACACCCCGCATTCAAAACCAGCCTCAGATAGCCCCCATAAGGCTTATATAGAGCCAAGGATACGCTTCGAGCCCCTGAGTTCCATCCGCAAGACGATCGCTAAAAACATGAGCCGCAGCAAGCAGAACGCAGCCCACATGAGCATTATGGACGAAGTGGAGGTCAGCAATCTGGTTCAGGCTCGCAAGCGCTTGAACGAAGCCTTACAAGAGCGTGGCATCCGGCTCACCTATCTACCTTTCATCATCAAAGCCGTTTCCCTGGCTCTGAAACACCATCCTGTCCTGAATGCAGAGCTCGATCTGGAACGCGACAGAATCATCTACAAAGACTACATCAATATCGGGATCGCCATGGATGCTGAGGAAGGCCTGGTGGTTCCAGTAATCCGTGATGCCGACCGCAAATCCCTGATCGAGCTGGCAACCGAACTAAGCGATCTTACCAAAAAAGCCAGCGAACGCAAGCTCAGCCTGGATGACCTGAAGGATGGCACCTTCTCCATCACCAGCTACGGCTCCATTGGCGGCTACTTTGCCGTTCCCGTGATCGCCTATCCCCAGGTAGCCATCTTTGGTGTGGGTCGCCTCACAGAGAAACCCATAGTAAAAGACGGTGCCGTGGCAGTGGGCAATATCCTTCCCATCAGCATGAGCGTAGACCACAGAATCGTGGATGGCGGTGAAGTAACCCGCTTCCTGAACGAAGTCCTGGGCTACATGAAAGAACCCCTTCTGCTACTTGCCTTTGAAGGAGGAAATCATGAAGTATGACCTGATTGTGATAGGCAGCGGTCCTGCCGGATACGTAGCCGCAATCCGTGCAGGACAGACCGGCTTGAAGACTCTCGTGATCGATCGCAAATACATTGGTGGCATGTGTCTGAACTGGGGTTGCATCCCCACCAAAGCCCTGCTGGAATCCGCCAAAACCTTGCGCAAATTACGGCAGGCAAGTGATTATGGCATCACTGGAATCGACAAAGAAGCCCTTGGTTTTGATTGGCCCAAAGCCCGAGAACGCGCTTTTGGCGTGGTGAATAAACTCACGCGCGGCATTGAGTTTCTCTGGAAAAAGGCAGGAGTGGAATTTCTGCAGGCGGAAGCCCGCATCATCTCCCCCACTGAAGTAGTGGCGGATCAGCGCAGCTTCGAAACCAAAGCCATTCTGATTGCCACAGGATCCAAGCCCATGCCGCAAACGCTTTTCCCCAAAGCTATCGAACTGGAAGAGCTATTCTCGCTGCCAGTCTTGCCGGACAAGCCCTTGATCTATGGCAGAGGAGCCAATCTGGTGGAGCTCGCTCAATTCTTTGCCCTCATCGGCAAACAAGTAACCATCCTGGCTTCAGATTTACCTTTGATCCCACAATTGGACAGCGCTCTGGATAGTTTCATGCAGAAAAAGCTGAGGAAAGACAAGATTAGCATCATCCCTCTGGCAGAAAGCAAAATCCAGGATGGCATCCTCATCTATAAGGATACAGCGGTTGAGTTCGATGCTGCCATCAATGCCAGTTTCCGCACTGCGGTAGTCCCGCAGTCGGAAGTCGAACTGAAACTTCAGGACGGATTCATCCATACCGACCGCAATCATGAAACCAGCGTAAAAGGGATCTATGCAGCCGGAGACGTGAATGGCAAAAGCTACCTGGCGCATGCTGCATCAGCACAGGGACTGGAAGTGGTGAACGCTCTAAACGGCATCGAGATCCAGGATGAACTCCGGCGCTATCCCCTGAATATCTATACCGATCCGGAAATGGCTCAGGTGGGTAAAACCGAAGCCCAGCTCAAAGCCAAAGGACAGGAATATCAGGTGAGCCAGTATCCTCTCACTGCCAATGGTAAAGCTCTGGCGGAAGGTGAAAGCGAAGGATTCATCAGGCTGCTGTGGGAGCCGCACTATCATGAGGTTTTGGGAGTTCAGATCGTAGCCGCAAATGCCACTGATCTGATCAGCGAAGCGGGAATACTGCTGGAGCTTGAGGGTACCACTTTTGATCTGGCTCGCACCATCCATGCCCATCCCACAATCTCGGAAATCTATATGGAAGCAGGTATGGTGGAGTAATCCGATACCCCTGAGTCTATCAAGGCATAGTTGATTCTTTCCAATTAGCATTACGCTATCAATACGGACTTATTACGCACCTGATGCGTATTGCCCCCGTATTGATAGCGTTTCTCATATAGTGATACATATAAATCAGGGAACTCAGAACGCCTGTGTATCTCTAGTATCCATTGCTTTTCTCCTGCTCCTGTCCTGCACAACCCACACCCGGCGTGGGATGTGCAGGAGTGGATCACGAACTCCAGACCTGGGGATAGAGTCCCTCACTGCGTGTGGAAGAGCGCTGCACAAGTCTATCGATCCCAGGATCAAGAAATTGATTGACAAGCCTTTGCCTTTTGAAGACACTGCAATCAAGTGAGATTTGGAGATTTGCAATGATAGAACGCCAGTCCCATCCTTTTGCTCCCTTTATCCCAAAGAAGGCTATTGCCCTGATCATAGGTACCGCACCACCCTGGAACTTCTGCACCGGGAATCAGGCCGATCTGCGCGAAGGAGAAATGGCATTTTTCTATGGCTCCATCCACAATCTCTTCTGGTATGTGATCAAAGCCGTTTTCGAGCCCAATAATCCCCGCTGGCCTCGCAACCGCTTACAGTGTGAAAGCTTCCTGAAAAGAAACAATCTGGGAATAGGCGACATTCTGGATGGCTTTGACCGAAAAGACCAAAGAGCTGCGGACGACCACCTCTCAGGCTTCAAATTCAATCAGCAATTACTCGCCAAGCTGCTATCCGAAACTCACGATCTCCAATACCTCTATTTCACCAGCCAATTTGCCCATGATCTCTTCCTCAAAGCCCTGAAACAGCATGAAGTGATCTATCATATCCACTCTGCCGACAGAACCCGCAAATCAGCCCTGATCAACCTGCAAAAAGGTAGAAAAATCCGCACCTATACCTGCTTTGTGCTCACTTCCCCATCTCCCCGCATAAACCGCACTCTCGAAGACATGCTCGAGGACTATTCGGAGCAATTTGCGGTGATAAAGGGGGAGCTGGATTGAGATCCTGACGACTTTGTGTCGCGGTGCAGGATGGGGCTCAGTCTGGAGTTTATGGCTATTTCTCCACGATCTACTTTGTATAGCAGCAATTCTTTATCACTGTCCTCTCTCCAGTTAAATTCAGCTCCCAAACATTTTCATTGACATTCAAGGCGAATCTTGGGAGCATTACCGAAATGAATTCCACCGATAAGTTGAGGATATGAGCCATGAAAATGGAAGAGCTGAATTACTATTATAACAAGTTCAAATTTGGTGAGGATATCTTTCATCAATTGATGCAGAAGCGGGTTCGGGACATACTCCTGGTCTCTACTTTCTACGATGCATTCATTTTCGAACAGGATGGGCGGCTCTCAGAACAGATCTTTGGCGAATATCGCCAGTTGAACCTGACCACGGCTCCCCGCATCACTAGTGTGCCTACCGGTGAAGATGCGCTGGAGAAGCTGAAAGAGCAGCATTATGACCTGATCATCACGATGATGCGGATCGGCGAAACAGGACCTTTCCAGCTTGCTAAACAAGCCAAATCAATCCAGCCCGGCATCCCGGTAATGCTGCTGCTAAATGTGGCTTCAGACTTTATCATCTGGGAAAACCATGTAGAAGATCGCAAATACATCGACGATGTCTTCCTCTGGAATGGCGATACCAAGCTCTTCCTCGCCATGGTCAAGAATGTGGAAGACGTGATGAATGTGGAGTTTGATACGTCCCACGGTTTGGTACGTGTGATCCTGCTGGTGGAAGATTCTGTGCATTATTACTCAATGTTTTTGCCATCACTATACTCAGTGATCATGAAGCAGACTCAGAAGCTGATCGAAGAAGAAGTAAGCGATATCAATAAACGCCTGAGAATGAGAATTCGTCCCAAAGTGCTGATGGCGCATGACTATGATCAGGCGATTGAGCTCTATAATAAATACAAGGATTATATGCTGTGTGTGATCTCGGACGTTCGCTACAAAATCCAGGGTGAAGTAGATGCCCAGGCTGGGATCAAGCTGATCAAGCAGATTCTCTCCAAAAATCGTGATCTGCCCATGATCCTGCAATCTTCGGAAGACGAAAATGAAGCAATCGCTGAAGAACTCGGAGTCCATTTCCTGAACAAAAACTCCAAGCATTTGTTCAAAGACCTGCGGGAGTATATGATCTACAATCTAGGCTTTGGTAATTTCATCTTCCGTAATACAGATGGAGAGATTATCGACGAGGCTTCGAATATCGCTGATTTTGAAGAGAAAATCCTGAAGATCCCGGTGGATTCTCTGGAGTTTCATAGCAAGTTCAACCACTTTTCAAACTGGCTGATCGCTCGTGGTGAAGTGCAGATTGCCAAGAAAATCCGCCCCATGAAGATCGAGGATTTTGATAGCCGGGATGAGCTGCGAAGATTCCTGTATCATATCTTCCGCACTGTGAGGATTGAAAAAAACCGGGGCAAGATCATCAATTTCGATGCAGTCTCGCTATCGGAGATGAATCAGATCATCAGGCTCACAGAAGGGTCATTAGGAGGTAAGGGACGCGGACTTGCCTTCCTCAATGCTCTGCTTTGCACGATGGATTATGAGAAGAAGTTCGAGAATACTGCGATTTCCCTGCCTTCTACTGCCATCATTGGTACCAATGAGTTCGATCAGTTTGTCGAACGCAATAGCATCGTGGAAAAAGTACAAGGCAAAACGGATGAGGAGATCGATGAAATCTTCATTCAGGGTAAGCTCTCAGATGCCTTGGTGAACCGCCTGGAAGTGTATCTGGATATGGTGCATTACCCCATCGCAGTGCGCTCTTCCAGTCTTTTGGAGGACTCTCAGGCTCAGCCCCTGGCTGGGGTTTACCGTACCTTTATGCTGCCCAACAACCATACTGATAAGCTGCATAGGCTCCGCCAACTGATGGATGCCATCAAGCTAGTGTTTTCATCAGTGTACCTGAGCGATGCCAGAAACTTCCTGGAAGCCCTGAGCTTCAAAGCCGAAGAGGAAAAGATGGCGGTGATAATCCAGGAAACAGTAGGTTGCTTGCAGGGTGGGCATTTTTACTATCCACACATCTCTGGTGTGGCTCAGTCCTACAACTTCTACCCCACTTCACACATGACGCATACGGATGGAATCGCCAATATCGCCTTGGGATTGGGTAAATCAGTGGTGGAAGGCAAGCTGAACTACCGGTTCTGCCCTCGTTATCCCGAAATGGATATGCTGCCTCAACAGGAAATGATGCGCACTTCACAGAAGGAATTCTATGCTTTGGATCTTTCCAGGAACGATTTTGACCTCACTCAGGGAGAAGAGATTACCCTGGAAAAGCTCTATCTCAAGGACGCAGATAAACACGGCACCTTACGCTTTATCGCTTCAGTGTGGGACTATGAAAACTACCGTCTGACCGATAATCTGGAGGAAAAAGGGCTGAAGGTTCTCACCTTTGCCAATATCCTCAAGTACAAATACTTCCCTCTGGCAAAAATCGTGGAAGAGCTTTTGGAGATTGGTGAAATCGCTTTAGGTATCCCGGTGGAGATTGAGTTTGCGGTGAATCTGGATTTTGAGAAATCCCACGCCAATAAGCCCACCTTCTATATCCTCCAGATCAGACCCCTTTCGGTAAGCACCGATGCCTATCATATTGATTCAGAAAAACTGGATAAGAACTCCCTGTTGATGTACACTGAACATGGCATGGGAAATGGCGTGATCGAAGAACTCAAAGACGTGATCTATCTTGATCCCGCCTGCTTCGATAAGACCATGACTCACAAAATGCAGGATGAGATCGAAGTCTTCAATCACAAGATGGCAGAAGCTGGTAAGCGCTTTATCCTTATCGGCCCCGGGCGTTGGGGTTCCAGGGATAAATTCCTGGGGATTCCAGTGCGCTGGCCTCAGATCAATCGTGCCAAAGTAATCCTTGAGACTGGTTTGCGGGATTTCATCGTGGAAGCCAGTCAGGGTACGCATTTCTTCCACAATCTGGTCGCCATGAATGTAGGCTATTTTACGATTCCCTTTATCTCTCAGACTGATTTTGTGGATCTGGAGTGGTTGGTTCAACAGCCTATCAAAGACCGGGGTGAATACTTTGTGCATGTGGAATTTGACCATCCCCTTGTGGTGCGCATGGATGGCAAGACTGGTCTGGCAGTAATCCATAAATAGACGCTTGTTTCTCGAGGTGATAAAGTGATATCAGCGAATTTCTGGGCACAGGAAAGTGAAGTACTGGAATCCTTGATGCCGGTACGCGTCCAGAACGTGCTGTTGATCTCGTCACTTTATGATAGCTTTGTCTTCGAAGTTGATGGCTTTCTCGCCGAACAGGTGGCAGAGGATTTCTATCTGCTCAATCTATCCAATTTCCCCAATATCTTCCATGCCTCGTCCCTGGAGAGCGCTACCAGCCTTCTAAAGCTGGAAAACATTGATCTGGTGATCATCCATCTGGCGTCTCAGCGCAATATCGCTCTTGAGCTCCTGCGCCAAATCAAAGAGTATAGAACAGATATGCCTGTGGTCTTTCTGCTGGGGGTTCCACAGGACTTAATGTTCATAGAGAATCATCTGGATGAATTGCATGAGGTGGAGGATTTCTTCTATTGGAATGGCGATTCCAAGCTCTTTCTGGCCATCGTAAAGCAGTGGGAAGAGCGCAAAAACATCGCTATCGACAATACGATCTATCAGATTCCCGTGATCCTGGTGGTGGAAACCTTCATTCCTTACTACTCTCAGTTTCTGCCGCTTTTATATGAGCAGATCATGCAGCTCAATCAATCGGTAATACGCATTGAGCATCAGGGTACTCATAAAAGCATATACCTGAATGCCCGTCCCCGGCTCTTGCTGCTGCATGACTATGAATCAGCCATTGCCGCCTATCACGATTACAGCAGTTCCGTGATCGGGATCATCAGCAATATCAACTACCACTATCGGGGTCAGTATCACAAAGATGCAGGTTTGGAACTGCTTCAGTATGTACGTAAACACAATCCCAGTCTCCCCTTTCTTTTACAGTCTTTTAATCCTATGTATCGGGATATCGTCAGCAGCAATGAAGGGGACTTTCTGTATAAAGACCTGCCAGGATTGTCACAGCAGCTTCTGCGTTGGCTCAAGAGTGAAGTGGGCTTCGGGAAGTTCATCTTCAGGCTCCCGAACCGCACTAAATGTGGAGAAGCACATTCTCTGATAGGTTTCCATTCTGCCCTGCAGCAAATCCCGGATGAATCCCTCAGCTTTCATTGGAGAAACCGCCATATTCAGCACTGGTTTGCCACACATGCTGAAGTAGCTTTATGCCAGTTCATGGCTGGGATACCCATCGATGTAGAACCAGACAGCATCCGCGCCCATCTCCGTGAAGCACTGGAATCGCTGATAGCTTATAGACGCAGGGAAAAGATACAGGATTTCAGTGACGAGGCAGACTTCAGACTTCCTCTGATATATAAGATCGGTGATGATTCCATTGGCGGTAAAGGGCGGGGTCTGGCCTTCCTGAATGTAGTATTGAACCGCTATAGTGATATCTGTGCCAAGTATCCTGGGGTTAGTATATCAGTGCCTGTAGCTGCAGTATTGGCTACTGGCGTGTTTGATGAATTCATGCAGCACAACCCTCCCTTGCGTGACATCGAGGCTCTGGAAAGACTTTCTGACGAAGAGCTTGATCGTCTGTTCCTGGAATCTGAGATCCCACTGAATACTCTGCGTATCCTGGAAAGGATCATCGAACTCTGCGATTTCCCGCTTGCCGTGAGATCATCAAGTGTACTTGAAGATCATATCACCAATCCCTTTGCAGGAGTCTTCCGGACGTTTATCATTCCCAATAGCCACCCTGAGCCTCAGAAACGCCTGTGTCAGCTGATAGAGGCTGTGAAGCTGGTCTATTCATCCATGTTCCTGAAGAGTGCCAGAGTGTACCGGGAATCGCTAAACATCCCTTCCAGAGAAGAAAAGATGGCAGTGATCATCCAGAAAGTAGCTGGTTCCAGGCATGGTGAGTACTTTTACCCTTTGCTTTCTGGGGTAGCGCAATCCTACAATTATTATCCCGGTACAGGCATGAAGCACGAAGATGGAGTGGTAAGCCTCTCCACGGGCTTGGGCAAGACCGCAGTGGAAAGAGAGCGCACCTTTGCCTTCTGCCCCATGTATCCCAATAAAGATATGTTCAGTGCCGTGGATATAGTAAAGAATGCCCAACGCTCTTTCTATGCTTTGGCTCCCTCTGAGAATGTGTTTGATCTCAAAAGTGGAGAAGCTGCATCGCTGCAAAAAGTACGCATTTCACAGCAAATGATGCAAAGCAATCTGGAAGTAATCTCATCAGTATGGGATCATGAGAACAAGGAATTCCTCAGTGGCAAGTATATTGAAGGACCCAGAGTAGTAACATACCGGAACCTCCTGCATTACAAGACCTACCCTCTGCCCAATCTCATCAGTGAATTCCTGGAGCTGGGCAGAAGCGTATTGGGCTGCGAAGTAGAGATTGAATTTGCCTTTGATATCAATGATGCTCAAGGAGACTCTTCCTTCAATCTCCTGCAGATTCGCCCTATCTCTGTTAACAAAATGCTCTACAGTGAGCCCTTGGAAGGATACCTGAACAGGAAGGATGAGCTCCTGCTGTTCTCTTCATATGCTCTAGGTAGCGATATTGAGGAGCAGATAGATACTATTGTATACTTGAGCCCAGAACGCTTCAATGTAGTGAAAACAGAAGAAATGGCAGTGGAGATAGATGAAATCAATGCAATGCTCCGCAGTCAGAACCAGAAGTATGTCCTTATTGCCCCAGGCCGTTGGGGATCTTCAGACCGGTTTCTGGGCATCCCGGTAGTATGGAGCCAGATCACTGGTGCAGCTGTCATAGTAGAAGTAGTACTGCCCAATATGAGTATCGAAGCCAGCCATGGCAGCCATTTTTTCCACAATCTCTTCAGCATGGGAGTAGCCTATCTTACTGTAAGGGACAATCATCCGGGAGACCACATGGACTGGCAATGGATCGATGGTCTGGTCTCGATAGACGAGGGTAAGTACTTCGAAGTGAAAAAAACACCTGCTCCCCTAAAGATTTTATTTGACGGAAAGAACGCTGTCATTAAAAGAGAATAATTGTGTGTAAAACGAAAACCAAATAGACGTGCGAAAAAAAATCACAGGAGGTATGTGAAATGACAATGCACGAATTCCTGCATCAGGTATCGGCTAAGAACGCTGATCAACCTGAGTTTATCCAGGCGGTTACTGAAGTAGTCGGAACCATCTGGGATGTCTATGATTCAAATCCCCAGTACAAGAAAGCCAAGATCCTGGATCGTATTGTTGAACCCGAAAGAATCATCATCTTCCGCGTGCCATGGCACACAGACAATGGTGAAGTGATGGTCAATCGTGGATTCCGTGTGGAATTCAACAGCGCGATCGGCCCCTACAAGGGTGGCTTACGCTTCCACCCCAGTGTGAATCTTGGAATCCTGAAGTTCCTGGGCTTTGAACAAATCTTCAAAAACAGCCTTACAACCCTGCCCATGGGTGGTGGAAAAGGCGGTAGCGATTTCAATCCCAGAGGCAGATCAGATGAAGAAGTGCAGAGATTCTGTCATAGCTTCATGCTGGAACTGTACCGCCATATTGGTCACAATACAGATATCCCGGCTGGTGATATTGGCGTTGGCAAGCGTGAAATTGGTTTCATGTATGGCATGTACAAAAAGATAAAGAACGAATTCACAGGCGTGCTCACCGGAAAAGGCCTGGATTGGGGTGGAAGCTTGATCCGTCCTGAAGCTACAGGTTTTGGTACTGTCTATTTCGCCGAAGAAATGCTAAAAACCAGAGGTGAAAGCTTTGAAGGCAAGACTGTGCTTGTCTCCGGAAGCGGAAACGTATCTCAATTTGCCATTCAGAAAGTCAATCAACTGGGTGGCAAGGTCGTTACAGCCTCCGATTCCGATGGCTTCATCTACGATCCTGATGGCATCAAAGGCGAGAAATGGGAATACCTGATGGAACTGAAGAATGTCCGCAGAGGCAGAATCAGTGAATATGCTGAAGAGTTTGGCGTACAATACTTCCCAGGTGAAAGACCCTGGAAGATTCCTGCTCAGGTTGCCTTACCCTGCGCCACGCAGAATGAAATCAATGGCGAAGAAGCCCGTACACTAGTCAAGAATGGCTGCATTTGCGTCTCTGAAGGTGCAAACATGCCCACCACTCTTGAAGGCGTGGAAGTATTCCTGGAAGCCAAGATTCTCTATGGTCCCGGCAAAGCTGCAAACGCTGGTGGCGTAGCTACCTCTGGTCTGGAAATGACCCAGAACTCTATGCGCTTGAACTGGAGCCGTGAAGAAGTGGATCAAAAGCTCCACGGCATCATGATTGCCATCCACGAGCAGTGTGTAAATCATGGTAAAAACGCTGGTTTCATCAATTATGTGAAAGGCGCAAACGTGGCTGGCTTCATCAAAGTTGCCAATGCCATGATGGATCAAGGACTTATATAACATAACATCATAATGGTTCAAGCCCCGTGTGTTGATGATATGCGGGGCTTGAGCACAATTGGGAGGATAGATGGATTACGAGAAACACGCCATGAGCGGTGCTGAGACGATCTTTGCGCTGCGGGAAAGAGTAAAAGAGCTTACCTGCCTGTACAAGATCACCGACCTGGCAAATCGCAATGACCTCAGTTTTGATGAGTTTATGAACATGGTGCTGGAGGTTATTCCCCGTTCCATGCAATATCCTTCCTCGGTTACTACACGTATCACCTTTGATGACAAGGTCTTTGCTTCGGAATCACTGGAAGTCAGTGAAGTATTCATCGCTACAGATATCCTTTCAAACTACCAGAACCGCGGACGCATTGAAATCTTCTACAGCGAAGCAGATGGAGTGGAATTCCTGCCCGAAGAGGAGCAACTGCTGAAGGCCATCGCCCAACAGCTCTCTCTGGTATTGGAACGCAAGAGCATCGAAGAAAACAACGCCCGTTTGCAAGAGCAACTTCGCCATGCAGACCGTCTCGCCACGATCGGGCAGCTTTCTGCCGGCATAGCCCACGAAATCAATGAACCCCTCTCCGCTATCTTAGGCTTTGGTGAACTGATCAAAAACGACTATCCTCTTCCCGAAAAAGCACAGCAAGACCTGCAAAAGATCATTGCCTCTGCCTTGCATGCCCGTGAAGTAGTGAGAAAACTGATGCTTTTCTCCAGACAAGTCCCACCCAAAATGATGTCTGTCAACCTCAACAAACTGATCGAAGAAGGATTTTACTTTCTGGAAAACCGCTGTGCAAAACAAAATGTGAAGATCACCCGGATCCTTGATCCTGGCGTACCTGAGATCGTGGCAGATGCTTCCCAGATGCATCAGGTACTGGTAAATCTCACTGTAAACGCCATGCAGGCCATGCCCCAAGGCGGGGAGATAACGATTCGCACATTGGTGGTAGATGACATGATCAATATCATCGTCAGCGATACAGGAGTGGGCATGGATCCCGAGCTCCTGCAGAAAATCTTTATCCCCTTCTTCACCACCAAAGATGTAGATCAAGGCACCGGCTTGGGATTGCCAGTTGTGCATGGCATCATCAGCAGTCATGGCGGTACCATTGATGTGGAAAGCACTCCTGGACAGGGTACTACCTTCACCATACGGCTAAAAATGACCAATGAACGCTAAACAGATCAAAATCCTCGTCGTGGATGATAATCCCGACACTCTGGAGATGCTGCAACGTAAGCTCAAGAGCAGAGACTATGTATCATATACTGCCCCGGATGTGGATTCGGCGATCAAGCTCCTGGCTCACACAGCGATAGACATCATCCTCACAGATTTTAAGATGCCCAAATTCACAGGTCTTGACCTGATCCGACATGTCCAGGCTCAACATCCTATGATCAGAGTGATCATGATTACCGGCTATCCCACCATTGAAGGCGCTGTAGAGGCAGTAAAGGTAGGAGCCCAAGGGTATCTGAGCAAACCCTTTACCGATGAAGAGCTATTTCAAGCCATCAATGAGGCACGACAAACTCAGGAGCGCACTCCTCAACTGCTGAACAACAAGCCCCAGTATGGGCTGGTGGGCAATAGCAAAGCCATCCAGAAAGTGTGCGACAGCATCAAGAAATCCACTACAAATCTGGCTACTGTCCTGATTCAGGGAGAAAGCGGAACCGGCAAGGAACTGGTCGCTCGAGCCATCCACTACCATTCCAAACAAAGTAAAGCCCCCTTCGTTCCGGTGAATTGCGGTGCCATACCAGAAACCCTTTTGGAAGCAGAACTTTTCGGCTATATGAAAGGCTCGTTCACAGGTGCATCCGAAACCCGGGCGGGATATTTCATTACTGCGGATGGAGGCACGATCTTCCTGGATGAAATCTCCGAAACGTCTCTGATGATGCAGGTAAAACTGCTGCGTGTGTTGCAGGATAAACAGGTTACCATGATCGGTTCCTCCAAGCCCCGGAAAGTGAATGTAAGGATCATTGCCGCCACAAACAAAGACCTGAGCCTGTGTGTGAAACAGGGCAGTTTCCGTGAGGACCTGTTCTACAGGCTCAATGTGCTCCAGATTAACATCCCTCCTCTGAGGGAGCACTCTGAAGATATCCCCCTGCTGGTGTCTCATTTTCTGGAGAAATACTCCCGGGAACTGGGTCTCGGGGTCCCCAGGCTTTCTGATTCAGTAATGCACAGACTCATGCACTACCCCTGGCAAGGCAACATCCGCGAACTGGAAAACCTCATCTACAGGCTGGTTGTGATGAATGACGGTGGTCAGGTGAGAGAATCCGATTTGCCAGACTATATGCGCTACTGCATCATGCCCAATACTGATCTTGAACGCACCCTTGCCCAGGTGGAAGCGGACTATATCAAAGATGTCCTGATTCTGGTGAATGGCAATAAAAGCCTGGCTGCCAAGAAACTGGGCATCGACAGGAAGACCCTGTATGCCAAGCTGAGCGCTATTCAAGCCGACTCAATGGATCCCGACAACTGAGTGTTTCATGGGTATGGGTCTGAGCCCATGCTCTAATGAATGTAACTTCGCCCTTGTTTCCATTACGCTATCATTACGCTATTATTACGGATCGGATGCGCAGTGATGGCGTGTTTCGTACGGGCGCTCGCCGAAGCGCCGACAATGGAACGCAGATGACAGGATTCATTGGATTTTTGGGGATTTCTTTGAATAGACAGGGCATAGTAGCAACGGGTTTCACTCTTCCACTTTGTCTCTGCTTCTCTGCTTTCTCTGTGGTGAAAAACGGCGCTACGGCGAGCGCCGGTACAGGACTCTCTCGGCGCTACGGCGAGCGCCGGTACATCAGTTAGACCTATCCTGCTCTTCCCACGCCGGGCTCGGGATGATCTGGAGAGACTCTGGTGATATCCTGCAACTATCAGGATGGATATACTAAGAATCCCTTGCTGGATGGTGTTTTGCGTCGTAGATCACATACTCGAGTTTGATGCCTTGCTGCGACCATTCTTCCCGGCCAGATGTCTTCACCCACTTCTTATCATCAATCTCAGGGAAATACCTGTCCCCTACTAGATCCTGGTGAATGTAGGTAATATAGAGTCTGTCGGCCAATCCTATCGCCTGCTCATAAACGCTAGCTCCTCCTATAATAAACGCTTCGTCACTTCTTGCCAGTCTGATCGCTGCATCGAGGGTTCCCGCGACCTGAACCCCCTCCATTGACAATGAAGGATCAGATGACAATACAATATTCTGGCGCTGATCCAGTACTTTACCGATGGATTGAAAGGTGCTTCTGCCCATGATAACAGCTTTGCCCAGCGTGGTTTTGCGGAAATAGGCAAGTTCTTCAGGGATGTGCCAGGGCATTTTGTTGGCGTTACCAATCACCCGGTCTGGCGTCATCGCTACGATGATGGATAGAATCAAAAGCGTCCTACTTTGAAGAATTGATCGATCTGGGGAATACCTGCTTGCTGGGCTTCCTGCAGGGTTCCATAAAAGAGCATCTTGCCTGAATCCAGGAAGATAATCTTATCTGCGATGCGATGGATGGACGCCAATTCATGGGTCACGATCACAATGGTCATCTTAAGCTGATGTTTCAGATCCAGAATCAATTCGTCCAGGGCAGCAGATGTGAGCGGATCAAGGCCTGCTGAGGGTTCATCGCAGAAGAGTATTTCTGGATCCAGCGCCAGGGCTCTGGCCAGTGCCGCCCGTTTCTTCATGCCTCCGGAGAGTTCAGAAGGGTATTTGTGAATAGCTTCTGCCAGCTTAACCAAGTTGAGCTTTACCCGAATGATCTTGTCAATGATGCTGTGAGGCAGATCGGTATGCAATTCCAGGGGAATAGAGACATTTTCGTAGATGCTTATGGAATTTAGCAGCGCTCCATTCTGAAAGAGCATCCCTGTCCGCTTCAATACTTCTGAATAGGACTTTTCGTCCATACTGAGGATTTCCTCTCCCCAAAACTTCACACTACCCTGATAAGGCTCATACAAACGCAGGATGTTTTTTAGTAATGTGGTTTTCCCGCAGCCACTTCCACCCAGGATTACCGTGATCTCGGAAGGCATGATATCCACGGAGATACCATCCAGGACAGTCTGCTGCTCGTATTTTGCCACGAGGTTTCTGACGCTGATTACGGGAGATGCGGTCACGTTCATAGATACATCAGGCTAAACACCGCATCAAACATGATCACGGCGAAGATTGAAGCCACTACTGAGGCAGTGGTGGATTTCCCCACACCCTCTGCCCCGCCTTTGACCTGGAATCCATAGTAGGATCCAATCACTACAATGACCCAGGCAAACCAGATGCTTTTGCCAAAGCTGATAATCAGATCTTTGAGGGCAATAATCTCTATCGACCTTGTAACAAAGGTTTCCAGAGATAAATCCAGAAATCCCACCGCTATGATCATGCCACCTATTTCACTAACGAGGATTGAGAAAGCTACCAGGATAGGCATGACAACGGTGAAAGCATGAAACTTCGGAACCACAATGTAGCGTACTGGATTTAATGCCATCATCCTGAGGGCATCGATCTCTTCGGTTACCTGCATTGTGGCGATCTCGGAGGCTATCGCACTGCCGCTTCTGCCAGCCATGATGATGGCGGTTAGCAAGGGTCCCATCTCTCTCACCATGGTAATAGCCAGAAGATCGGCAATAAAGACATTTGCCCCAAAATTCTTGAGTTGAACCCCAGATTGAAGGGATAAAATGAATCCAATGATCAGGGATAGCAAAGCAACGATAGGTAAGGCCTGGGAGCCCAGCAAGATGCATTGCTGGGTGAACGAGCCTTTGCGCTGGCTGCGCCGGTTGAAAATACCCAAAGCACTGAAATATACTATCTCAGAGGCCAGGGTCAGGGCTTCCACCATGCTTTTCCAGCTTTGCAGGAAGCTCTCCCCTACTTTTTCGAAGAAGCCTGCCTGGGTTGGGGGAGCTATCTGCTTGAGCTTTAGGGAACTGAAGGTATTGATCACCGCCTGAACTTCATCCGATACACCACTGAAAATTATTAAGGCACTCTCAGCCCCGATCAGGGCATGAATCTCATCCAGGCATGCCACTCCGGCACTATCGATTTTACTGATGCCACTCAGATCGAGCATATTGACTTTGTGCTTTTTAAGCAGCAGTTGTACCTGCTCGCTGGCCTGTCTGGCGGTTTTCTGGGTGAGCTCACCTTCGAAGATCAGTGTGTTGTTGACTACCCGATTGTTCATGATACTAATAGAATAAGCTCATTCTCAGGAAGGTGCTGTAATCGTAAACCAACCAGGGGTTGATGTTTTCATCATATTTCAGGTTCACTCTCAGGTCTATGGAGATATTGCGGTAGATCCTGAAGTTTATCCTGTTCTCATTGTCAAATCTTGGCTTCACTTCCCCTTCTTCAACTGGAAACAGCACATCCACAGTGGAGTTTATGGATAGAAACCTCAGGACGTTCACTGCAGAAAGGATCAGGGTACTCTCAATACCTTTGGCATAGCTGTCGCTGTTTTCATGATAGTTATCCCAGGTCAATCCTCCTTCCACGCTGGTATTAGTGAGGCCGAAGGAGCGATGGTTGATATCCTGCTGCCAGCCATAACCACCTCTGAGGCTAAGCCAGGAACTGGGGCTGAGGGCTATTCTGTAGGTGATTCCGGTACCTTCTTTCATCCTGAGTGGGTAGAAAGCTATCTTGGTCTTGGCATAATCCCGGTTCGTATCCCGGTATAATTCGTCACCTTCCGAGCTATACATGATGAAATTGCGATTTGAAGAGAAGTAGGTTCGCTCGTCCCAGAAATGAGTTGCCAGATCACCCCTGCCATACAGAGCCAGGTTGTTCAGGAACTTCTTGTCTCTGGGCCAGGGATAAAAAAGCAGGGTATTGCGCAGTGAATATTGATCCAGGCTTACCCTGAAATCCGTCCCAGTAGATACATTGGCGCCAATATCATAAATACTCCTTAGAGCATAGTGGAAAGGCCTGAGATCCAGCTCCAGGGAATTATCAAGCTGACCAGCCAGGGTAAAGCTGAAGGTGGGATCATTCTGAGCCACTTCGTTGCTGGAAGAGAAATTCACATTGCCGTGGATTGCACCACGGTGAATGCGCTTGGTGCCCAAACCCAAGTCATCATCCAATACACCAGCACCGATCAGAATACTGCCAGTACTATTGGGATCCACGATCACGGTCATTACTTTGGCTTCTCCCTCGCAGAGTGTGACTGTGGCAAAATCTTTGAGATCACTCCATGAAGCTCCACCAAAGGTCAGCATGTAAGATCCTGGAGGTAAAAGCCAGAGCCTGTCTTCAATTCCATGCTCCTCATCTCCCACGCTAAAATCAGAGCCTACTTTGATGTATCCGTACTCATCGTTGGTATTCAACCAGAGATCGTAGATTTGCCTAACCTGTGTTTTTGATTCATCAAAGATCTGAACTTTGAGCTCAGACCACTGAGGATTGACCACAGTGCGTTGCCTGGGGAACACATCAACCGACAGAAAGATGTCACTATTGTGGCCGGTTGTGATGTTATACCTGCCTGGAATGAGCAGGATGGGTTGATTGAGCTCACCCAGCTCTTCCGATACTTTGGTATTGAGGGAATCTACTCGTTCAAGCCTGTATTGCATCTCATTTGTGGTCTCGGAAATAGTCTTCAGCAGTAACTCGCCATATACTTTGTGAGATTCGACGTCCTCCATTTGCTCATAGTAGTACTTTGCAGGAGCTGACAGAGTCGAAATATCTGTAGCTTTGGTTCTTAGTGGCATGCCGGTGAAATGCATGATGCATTGGGCAGCAAAGCTATTGGTTTCCTCCATGATCATGTTGTTGAACACTTGCACCAGATACACTATCGAGTCGTCGTACAGAGGCTGATAACGTTCATTTCTATGGTACAATACTACTCTCTCACTGGTGCTGTCCCGCAGGGCAAATTCCATCCTCAGAAACGCCCTGGATTCTGATCCTTCGATCTTCTCCAGGTTCATCACGCTTGTTTCCAGATAGAAATGAGGATCAGTTTCCCCAGTATCTCTGGATACAGAGCCAAAGATATTGTAGCTTCGGAGCCTTTGGGTAATGAGATTGGGAATAGCGTCTGACAGCCTGTTTGCCCACAGATCATTGGGTAAGTAGCGAACCTTGTAGAAGTTTTCTTTCACCACGATCTGATTGCGGCTGTAGGTGCGGTTCAGATTGGTATTCATTACATACAGCACCTTGCCGTTGTTTGTTTTCATCTTCAGTTCGGCTCTTTCACTGCTGGATTGGTAATCCAGCACGTAGTAATTTGTCTGAGTCCTGTTGACTTTACCGAAACAACCGCTCAGAAAGAGAGCAATTAGTGAAACTCCTATGTATATGACATGCAGTTTTTTCATGATATCTTCCCTCTCAATTGCCACGTAACAGCAAAGATGGGTTTTCAGTAATTTGTCTTGAGAATTCATTGAGATTATCTGTAGCATCTCTCAGGTTCTCAAGCGTTTCAGAGATGTTGTCCTGGCTCCTTGTGACAGTACGGTTCAGAGTATTCACCAGGACGCCAATCCGTTTGATGGTCTGCGCCAGATCGCCGGCAACATCTTTCAGGTTGGCTTGAGCCAGCTGTTCTGACAAGGTAGAAAGGTTGTTCACCAATCTATCCAGTTCCGCGGTGGCAAGGACATGATTCACTTGTTCCAGGGATTTATTAATGTTGCTGCTGATATCGTTTATGTTGCGTGTGCTGTCCAGGATCAGGGTGTTTGTATTCGTACCAATGTTCCCCAGATGGAACCTTGTATCCTGCATCAAGGCCGTGCTCTGTTCGGTAATATCATTGAGACTGCGCTGAAGACTTGCAGTGATAATCGTAAGCTCGGAATTCAGCGAATTTGCCAGAGTCTCCAAGGCAACCCTGGTAACACTGGATAGACTATCTACATTAGCAGTGGCAGAGTTCGTAATCCGATCAACATTTGAGGTCAGGTTATCTGAAATCTTGTCCAGGTTTCTGCTCAGATTATCGGTAACCTGCTGCAGGTTGCTGCTTACATTTCCGGTAAGATCGGCTGTGTTATCAGCTACATTGCGGAGCGATGTGAGGGTAGCGGTGAGATTCTCCCTGGTAGCTTCAAGTATCATGCTCGTCTGTTTCAGGATTTCAGAGATATTGCGGCGGTTTTCCTCATCTGTCATTTCACCGATGTTGGCTGCTATCATATCGATCTTCTCAGCAATCGATAAAGCCCGATCCGAGATGTCATCCAGCATCGTGGAACCAGACTTGATGAAACTCCCAGGTTTCAGCCTTTGAGCTTCATTGGTTCCGCCTCTGATCTCCACAGCTTTCAAGCCGGTGATGCCCACCAGGCTCAGTACTGCCTCAGTATCTACCTTGATGGGAGTACCAGCATCCACGCTGATCTTGATAATCACTTTCCGGACATTCTGGGGATCGATCTTGATAGATTCCACCCTGCCTACTTTGATACCCTGATAGTTTACAGCGCCTCCTACCTGAAGGCCACTGACAGGGTAGTTTTCAAACTGGATGTAATATGCATCATACTTCCTGGATAGCCTATTCCCCGCTACAGCAGCAGCAAACAGGAGGATCAGGAAGAAACCTGATACCAGGAACACACCCAATCTGATCTTAGTCGCTTTGGAGACCATCTCAGCTCCTTACAAAGTGTATTTAAGTTCGCCCGTTAATAGACGATTCTGGACTATAGTAGGGATCTCGGCATGCATGTTTACCTTGCCATCGCATACCACATCATCTCCAAACGTGATATCCCCTGTGATCTTGAGCTCCTTGCAGCCCGATAATGAGGGAATGCCCTTGAAGTGCTGTTGCAGTTTCTGCACATCGCCGTAGTATCTCTCATCAAGCTCGATCAAAGGAGCTTTTGCCAGGCCTCGTTTCAGTTGAATCTGATACTGATCATTCAGTTCATATGCATCAGACCAGATAGCCAGCAGATCATTGGTCTTTTTCACTGGAGCAAAGCGGTCTTTGGGAACCAGCAAGGCTTTGGCATTATTGAAGCTTGCGATAGCTGCTCCCATGGCTGTTTCCAATTGATACACAGGAGTTCCATCCACCACTTTAGGATTCACGATCATGGGCAGGATCATAAGCCCGTCATTGGTGATCAGATGCCATTCCAGAGCCTTAAGATCGATCCACAGGTTATTTGTATTGAAGTATTTGTAATACTCAATATCTTGAAACTCATCCAGTTCATCAGGAGGGCATTGAGCAATCTCACGCAGTAAAAGCTGTCCCGCATGATCCTCAGCCAGATGCCCACCTTTTTTGTCCATAGGGCTGCGAGCGCACACTTCCATCAGAAATGGCACATTATGCTCTTCCATGAAGGCAGGAATAGCTGTATCGACTGTAGCGCCAAGATTATCTGAATTTGATACAAAGGCATAGCGATAGCCTTTGGCAATCAGTTTGTCGAGTAGTCCACTGGAACTAAGAGCAGTATAGATATCACCGTGTCCCGGAGGGTTCCAGTTCTTTTCACCATCTGTATTTGAATATGGCATCAAGTCTTGTTGCCTGATGCGGGGAAACTTGTTTTGAACAAAGGATATTGGTAAATCCTGACGGGACAGATCAGGATATTTCTCCAGATACGCCAGGGTGTCGGCTTCGGTAGCAAAGCTGTTCATAAACAGCAGTTGCACATCATACCCGGTGCTTGCCCTGAGAGTAAGCACTTGACGGGTGATGATATCCAGGAAGTTCATATTCCCTTTGACGGGCAATAGGGATTTTGCCTTCGAGAGCCCCATACTGGTACCCAAGCCACCATTCAGCTTGATAACAACAGTTTGTTTCAAGAGGTCGGTTCGGGGATTTGACTTGATGGCCTCATATTCAACCACATTGTTACCGCCTGGAGGCTTGATCTCTGCTTTGCTGATGAATCCAGCCTCACCCTGAGCCAGTTTGTCGAAATATGATGCAAAGGTACGAATCACCGGATCAGACAAACCCTCTGATTTCATCAACTTGGAAAACTGCTGGTTCATACCAACTTCCTTTCTGATCGTTCAGATCAGACTATCAAGATATTCATCATTTACTGGTTGTGGCAGGGTGATAGCGCCCATTTCAGCATTGTCTGCGTTCCATTTATCACATGTTTCGATAGCGCCATCATTTCTTGCCCAGGCTCTGCGAGCCACGCCACCCATCACATCCCACGACAAGCCCTTTCTGATCACCTCGTCCATTCGGAGGCTGCCATCCAGGACAATGCCATTGCCACCATTGATGCTGCGGCCGATGCCTACGCCTCCGCCATTGGATAGCACTACCAGGCTCATGCCACGTGCCACATTACCGGCAAAGCAATGAGTAGCCATCTCAGCCATGACGTTTGAGCCATCCCGGATATTGGCAGTTTCTCTAAACGGTGAATCTGTACCAGATACATCATGATGATCCCTGCCCAGCATGACTGGACCGATCATCCCCTGCCTGATCATCTCATTGAAGCGCAGAGCTATTCTCACTCTACCCATTTCATCAGCATAGAGGATCCTGGCTTTGGTGCCTACCACCAGACGGTTTTCTTCTGCCGATACGATCCAGTGATGGTTGTCACGATCCATGGAGTTCCGCTTGGGGTCTATCAATTCTGCAGCAGCTTTGTCAGTCTTACGCAGATCATCTTCCTTGCCCGAAAGGCAAACCCAGCGGAAAGGGCCATAGCCATAATCAAAACACATCGGCCCCATGATGTCTTCCACATAAGAAGGCCAGATGAAGCCATCGTTTGTGGTCTCTCCATCCCGGGCGATACTGTGCTCTCCAGCATCGAAGACACTGGCCATGAAGCTATTGCCATAATCCCAGAATCTGGAGCCCTTGGCACAGAGCCGCTTGAGCACATGGAAATGCCGGATCAGGGATTCATCTACCTTCGCTTTGAACAGGGGCAGGTCTGTAGCAAGTAGCTTGCGCCCTTCATCAAAACTGGTTCCCGCAGGAGTATAACCTCCCTCATACACAGCATGGCAGGAGGTCTGATCGCTCAGCAGTTCTACTTTGATGTTATGAGTATCTATGTATTCCAAAAGATCCACAATATTGCCATGATAGGCGATAGATAGAGGCTTACGGCTGTGTCTGGCCTCTTCCACCCAGGAGAATATCTCCTCCAGATTGCTGGAAACCTTATTGACCCAGCCTTGATTGTGGCGGGTTTCGATGCGGCTGTAATCCACTTCAGCCAGGATTCCTATGCCCCCGGCAATCTCTACTGCTTTCGCCTGAGCCCCGCTCATTCCGCCAAGACCTGAGGATACATATAGAACCCCAGCCAAATCCTGATCCACAGGGATCCCGAGATACTTGCGTCCGGCGTTGAGGAGTGTGATATAGGTGCCATGGACTATGCCCTGGGGTCCAATATACATCCAGCCCCCAGCCGTCATTTGCCCATAATTTGCCACCCCAAGTGCGGTTAGGCGCTTAAATTCATCTGGGTTATCCCATTTCCCTATCACAAGACCATTGGTGGAAATCACCCGGGGAGCTTCGATGCGGGAAGGAAAGAGCCCCAAAGGATGCCCACTGGCTACCACCAGAGTCTGATCCTCACGCATCACTTCCAGATACTTCATGATCAGAAGGTACTGCATCCAGTTCTGACACACCTGTCCCGTTTCTCCATAAGTAACAAGCTCATAGGGATACAATGCCACATTGAAATCCAGGTTGTTATCGATCATCACCTGCATGGCACGAGCGGCGGTAATGCCCTTGTAGCTATCGATGGAGCGCCCAAAGATCTTGCCCTGAGGACGCCATCTATAGCCATAAATCCTGCCCATGCTTCTGAGCTCTGCCAAAAACTCTGGTGCTACTTGCGCATGTAACTCAGCAGGAATATAGCGTAGAGCATTCTTGACCGCCAGCTTTTGTTCTGAGCGGCTGAGATTGCAGCCCCGATCCGGAGCCCTGCGGATTCCGGGTTCAAAGACAGGATCTGGTGGCAAGCTGGAATCCAGACTTACCTGAAAAACATTGTCAGACATGGTTTGCCTCTTTATTATTGTTTTTATTAATCATGATAGAGAGAATAGTTGGATCGGCATTTTGCATACCTGTGGAGACAAACTCCGCCAGGTTTTCAATCGTCTCATCCAAATCTGCTGCGATGATCCCATCGTTTGAAGAGATGCAACGATCCATATTGGCCAGAATTGCAGCCTGTACGGCGGCAGAAGTATTGGTCGCCACCTTGAGTGAGCATCCTTCCTTGGCCCCGTCACACACCATTCCGGCGGTATTGCCAATCATATTCTTTATGGCATATTCGATCTTGAGAAAATCACCATCCAAGAGCATTACGATCCCGCTGGCAGCTCCAGCGGCAGCTGATAGGCAACCACAGAGGCAGGACAGCAGTCCCACCTTGTTCTTGATGTGGATGCTTACCAAATGCCCCATCGCCAATGCCCGAAGCATGCTTTCCCGGGGACGATTCAGTTTTTGAGCAACGGCAATGATGGGTAAGGTAACTGAAAGTCCTTGATTGCCACTTCCTGTATTGGCAATCACGGGAAGGTTGCAACCGCTCATTCTGGCATCTGTCGCAGCCGCAGTAAGCACCATGGCATGATGATGAATGTCATCGCCCAGGATCCCAGCTTCAATCTGCTCTTTCAGCATCTTCCCCACCGAGATTCCAGAAGCATTGTGGAGACCGTATTCGGCAATCTTAAGGTTCAAGCCTTCACCCATATCAAACTGCTCCAGCAGGGATACATCCACCTTGCTGGCAAAATCGTAATAATCCCTGAGTTTGAATGAGTTACAATCTATAAGCCGGGGAGACCCCTCTGCCCCAATCTCCTGATGGAGGATGGTAATGCCATTGAGCTCCAGATGCTCAAGCCAGGAATGTCTTCCTTTGATGATAGCGCGGGATCTATTCAGCCCATCGAACAGGATGCATTCGATATATACTTTGTCATCAACTGCTTTGAAGGCTATCTTTACCGCTGATGAGGCAGCCAATGCCTTCGCCTCAGCGATTTGCTCAGGACTAAGGTCTGCCAGGACTTCCAGCTCTTTTTCAGGATTACGGATCACCATTCCCAAGGCTGCAGCGATGGTCAAACCCACCAATCCCGTATTGGGGATGCCCACCCCCATACCATTTTTGTAGATATTGGGGCTCACATATACTTCTGCGGATTGGGGTCTGGCAGGCAAGGCCTGAGCCGCATAAGCAACCGCCAAAGCAACGGCTGCTGGTTCTGTACATCCTAGTGCCGGAAAGACTTCCTGTTTCAACAAAGCCAGAATTTTCTCATTATCCTGCATCTTCATCCTACGATTTTGATAATTTTTTCAAGCATCAGGCTCAAGGACTATCCTGTCAAGTAAAAGTTTGGCTGAACAATACGTGAGAAATCTTGACAATTAGCAAAACTACGATCTATTGGCTGTACTTAGCCGCATGATACGAACTAAGCTGCTGTCATCCAAGACATTGTTATCATACATATCTTAAGTAGGAACAGCACAAAGGAGTATAACAAAATGACACGCTTTCCAGATAGTGAATATCTAAACATTGCCATCCTCTGTTTCAGCGGAACTGGAAACACCGAATACATCGGCAGATACCTGAAAAGCCAGTTTGAAGCTTCCGGAAAGAACTGCGAGATCATCCCCCTTGAGGAGCTAACCCTAAAAAAGAGAACTCTGGATGTTCATGCTTATGATCTGATTGGCTTGGGCTACCCGATTCATGCTTTCGAAGCTCCAAGGATTGTTTTTGATTTTGTCTCCAGCCTCTGCCGTTCTGAGGCCAGGTATTTCCTGTTCAGTACAGTAGGGAATTATCTGGGCATCTGTGGAAGTTCATACAATCTGCGCCTGGCACTTGCTACCAAGGGCTGGCGGATGGTGCACGAGGCAGTTTACTCTATGCCGGCGAACATGATGTTCAAGCTGAGTCCAAAAGCATTGCAACACAGATTGAACAGGTCACTCCGCAAAGCAGAGCAAAGCGTGAAGCAGATTTGCAAGCGTGAATTCCACCAATTGCCTGATAACCCTGTCAAGAGGTTCATGACCAGGCTGAACAGCCTGGAGAATCAAGGTCTGCCCCAGATGTCATCATGCTGGATAGCTGGTACTTCATGTATCAAATGCGGTCTCTGCGCAGAGCAATGCCCGGAGAGGAACATCACTTTGAAGGATGATCAGGTGATCTTTGGCGATAAATGCGTATTCTGTCTGCGCTGCTGGTGGAATTGCCCGCAACGGGCATTGTCGAACAAATACGCTGATTTCTTCATGCTCAAGGAGAAGTATTCACTGCCACCTTTGTGATGGATTGGACAGAGGCGAGCCCTTTGTACACGTTCCGTGCTCCGCACTTTGTCCCGGCTTGCGGCGTCCTGATTTTTTTGTCCCCCCTGGTTGGAAAACCAGAGGGGATAACAGGCTAAAAGCCTATGTTACGACAGGCTAAAAGCCTATGTTACAACAGGCTAAAAGCCTATGTTACAACAGCTGATCATTCAAAGCCGGTGCTACTATGTTCAGGGTGTGTTTCACCTTTCACCCTTCCACTCTTCCACTTTGTCTCTGCTTTCTCTGTGGTAAAACCCAAACGGCGCTACGGCGAGCGCCGGTACATAGCGCCGGTACATGGCTCCGGTACTAAAGACGCTATCACTGCCCATCCGATCCGTAATGATAGCGTAATGACAGCGCAGTGCAAACAGGAGAGAGATCACTACGAGAATTCATTATCAAAGCATGTTATCCCGCCCAAATACAGCAAGGCTCTGCGTTCATGTAAGAAGCAGAGCCTTGATTGAGCTTTATCAGGTGTTGATATGGGCTATTTCATGAGCACCATTTTGATGGTTGAATTCGAGCCTTTGGTGCGCACTCTGGCAAAGTAGATGCCGCTGGCTACCTGCATGCCTTTGTCGTCTCTGGCATTCCAGGTGAGGGTGTGGATGCCGGCACTGAGCAAGCCCCGATGCATGGTATAGACCTTCTGTCCCTTGAGGTTGTAAATATCTACGCTCACGTCCTGCGCCGTGGTGGTGCTGAAAGATATGGTCGTGGTGGGATTGAAGGGATTGGGATAGGCTTTGAGGCCGCTAAGTGGAACCTGAACCAGGTCGCTATTGGCAACCGGCTGATTGTAGATGCGGATGTGGCCATGGTAGGTGCCTGCTGCGGGTGGATTGAAGGTGTACACACTCCCATTGGTGATCTGGCTGGCAACGCCATCCAGGACGAACCAGACAGTCCATCCGACAGGCAGATTCAAGGTTGCAATACTGAGCTGAACCGGATTGGTATCTGCCACATCCAATGAGAAATTCCACACTCTGTTCTGTACCGCGTCGCCACTGAAATTGCTCTGGTATTCCTCTTGCATTTGAGCATCCAGGAAAGTGGGGTCATCACTGCGATTCAGGTAGATAAGGGTGGAAGGGAAAAGGGTCTTGGCTGGAGGTTTGGGCAGATCGATGCGGAAGTCATAAGCTTCTGTAGCGATAGCACTTGCTCCGATCTTGAAGCTATCCGTATCTGAGCCCACGGCGGTGACGGTAAGTTCCCATCCCGGACTGGGCGGAATGATCTGAGGAGCTTCATAATAGGGATAGAAGCTGATTTGCACTTCCAGAGCTGCCTGAGCATAGCTCTTGATGTAGAAGCTCTCATAGGGTTCGATAGTGGTAACCAGCTCGAATCTGCCACCCCGATATACATACACGCCTCGGGATATGAGTTGCTGAGCGATCATCTCGCTGTAACGGAACAAAGTACCATTGATGGTGAAGCGCAATGAAGATACGTCATAAGCACACAGATGAGGATTGGCGACCAGATTCCAGCCTGGGGTCAATATGGCTGTTTGCTCCCCACCCAGGACTCCAGAAGTAGTGCTGTAGAATACATATTCGCCGCCATTTACCCAATATGGTTGTCCCGAGAGGAAATCTCCTGTGGGAGCCCAGCCTCCTGCGCCATCCGGCATAAAGGCAGTAGAGCCTTCACCAAAGACTTCGATCACGCTTGGATAGGCATCCACAAAAGGATTTGCCCTGGTTTGCCAGCCTATATCGCTAAGATGCAGATTCATGCGTGGAACTATAGCATGAGTGTAGGAGGATACGAATGTGGTTCTCACACCATCGGTTGCCACCACTTCGATATGCAGCCTGGCTCTGGGCAGTGATGTGGATTGCGGGATCACCCAGGAGTATGAGTTCATGCTGGGGCTGGCGTTCATCAGCACTGCCAGTGAGTCTGTTGCGTTCTTAAGATATAGGTTCAAGTGACTGATCAGGAATGAATTCTGGCTGCTCCAGCCGAAAGAGACTGAATTACCACCCTGTAACACCTGATTTACCATCAGGTTAGGAGTAACCCGTGGTTGCAGATTACCCCAATACAGGGTCATGGTGCGCACATTCGTATTCGTCACCATGAATTGATAGGCACCGGTTTGCAGATTGTGCCAGGTGGCAGTGGTGCCATCATACAGATAGAACTTCTCGGTTCGGGTCGGTGGCTGTAGCATGCTGATGGTAAGGGGGATGTTCAATTGGTCTGATCTCACCCTCAAAGTCCAGGTTTTTACATCGGAATTCACATCAAAGGCAGCTTTCACTTCACGCTGAAGCTGGGTACCGCTCGAACCCCAATAAGGCTGCCAAAAAGCCATCCATACATAGTTTGTACCGGGGCTGGCCTTCGACACGTCGTAGTAATTGTCCTGACCATCAGTAGCCCCGGGATTTATCGCAAACTGCACTTCATCGGATATCATGCCGCCATTGTTCATTAGCAGGCTATAGATGCGGCGTGGTTCAGCCGTCAGCGGAACATTGTGGACAAACTCCACATCGTTGCTATTGATCATCGTGATTCTATAAGTCCAGGCTTCACCATTGGCGAGGGCATTATCCCAATACTCATAAGTAGTAAAACCTGCCATCAGGCTGGGATTGGTCTCATAGGAAGCGATCTGCTGGAAGATCCCGCCCTGGGGCTTTCTGAAGATTTTGAAGCCCTGCAGGTTGCTGCTGCTGCCCAGAGTCCAGTACAAGCGCACCGATTCATCCATGCCATGCGCAGTAAAGGTAGTGATATTCGCTGGGGCGGGGATGGTGGTCACTTCATTGGACATCGGCGAGAGATTGCCATTTTTGTCCCGAGCTCTTACTCTGAAGTAATAAGTGGCGGTATTGCTGAGCCCGGTTACATTGATCTGCTGGCAATCGTGCGAGGCAAGGTAATTGGCATTGTTGCGGTCGAAGATTTGGAAATTGCTGGCTCCGATCGGCGATGTGGCATACAAAACCTCATAGCTGTCAAAATCGTATGAATCTGTCTTGGTCCAGCCCAAAGTGATAAAGTTGAAGGACTGGTTCACCACAGTGAGATCGGTGGGTTCATTGGGCGCCAGATTGTCATTCATGGTGAAGACTTCATCCCAGAGGCTGTCCAGATCTACTACCCAACGGCTGTAATACTGACGGAAATTGGTGAAGAGATTGTCAAAATCCCATCTGCCCAGCGCTTCATTCCAGCCATAAAACCATTTGTAGGTATTCATGGTCTCGTCATAGGCATTGGGCAGTTCATCCATCTCAAGATGGAAAAAGGGCTCAAAACTATCGTAGTCATTCCAGCCGCTGAGGGTATAGAGCATCTGCTGGTTTTGGGAGTAGGCTGGCAAATCGACCTGATCATTCACGGGGTATGTATTTTCACCATCCGTAAAGGTAAAATCGTGGATGGAGTAGTTCACGGAATAGTACTGGTTCAGATAGACATCCTCGTGTAAACCAATCGTATTGGCAGGGATCATGAGGTGGCTGCCTCTGTTCAGAATGTCGCTTTTACGGCTGCTCAGATCGCGGATGGGAAGGTTTGGACAGAGCTTGTTGTAGCCAGCCGAGATCTGGTTGTCTGTATATCCCTGATGTGCGTTCCAATCATAAGAGTGCACTTGAAAAGAATGCTCCCTTCTGCCATAATCCGCTCTGATCTTGTCGGCAAACTTCTTGTATGAGGTATTGTATGGATGGGCAGCATAACGGGTGGGATCGGAGATAGACTTGGAATTGTTGTAAGGAGGAATATTAGTCCATTTTACTTCCCTGCCGGCTCCAGCAACTAACATAAAATTGGCATCCCAGGTTGTGAGCGCATCATAACCCATGATAGTGGTGGGAAAGTCGTCATTGGGATGGGGAACTGTGATGATGATCGGTCTGGTTCCCTGGGGATTGTGGATGTACAAGCCCCACCCATAGGCAAAAGCTCCGTTTTCATCATCATACAGCTCTGTAGTTCCATTGTCATCATAATAGGCAGGACTGGGGATTTCTCTCAGCAGATGATAGGTTCTGCCTGTCGTGGTATCATTGAAAATCACCACCTGATAAGGGAATCCGGCATCATCGACGGCGGTCTGAGCTGCATCCAACTGCCCTGCCAGGAAGAGGTCAACGATGTTGCCCCAGGCTGTGAGCTCGTTTGTGCTGGGGATTCTGAAATCTCCAAATCCATTGGTTTGCCTGTCGTAAGGGGCATAGATGTTGTAGTTTGCAGTTGCTATCCCCTCGGCAATATGAGATAGCCAGTTGTCGTAGGCGCAGTTTGGTTCGCTCCGGATCAGGAAATTCTCCAGAGAGGCAGTTTCAGTGATCACGCTCCAGCCAGCTACCAGCCAAAGCATCATGATTAAAGCTATTGAGGCTCTTTTCATACTGTCTCCTATATGATGATCATTAGTAATATTCTCTAAATTACATGGAGCAGGGATTGGCGCTATTTCGTCAAGTGTTTTCTCCGGTCTGTGCTACTGAACACAAATCAAGATGACTTTTCCAATTGCCGGCAATTGTTTCGTTTTGCAAAAGCACCATCTGATCAAGGGAATCTGAACTCTATGGGTCTCGTGCCCATCATGATGCGGAATCACAGGAATGATTTCAGACGCCTACAGGAGAGAATTCAGCCGCTCATAACCCGTAACGGGTTCCAAAAGCCCGGCTTCAATCGCCAGTTTCACACTGCGACAGGGGAGGTTGCTTGCTCTCCCCCCTCTTTTTTATTCTTTCGGCGCTACGGCGAGCGCCGGTACATTGCTGCTGATTTTCCTTGCTTTGGGGGCTTGAATCCTTATTATTTCAGCATATATGAATTTTTGTGGGAGGCATCATGATCAAAGACCTCGTATGTCGCAATCGGAGTTACCGCAAATTCGATCAAGCCAAAGCGCTTGCGAAAGAATCCCTGGTGCAGATGGTTGCACTGGCGCGCTGCTCTCCTTCCGCTGCCAATCTTCAGAATCTGAGGTTTTGGCTGGTGAATGATCCAGACGAATGCGCAAAGGTCTTTCCCCACCTGAAATGGGCGAACTACCTCCGCAATTGGGATGGTCCCATGCAGGGAGAGCAGCCCACGGGCTATATCATCTTGCTCTCTCCCCAAAATTGCACCAAGTTCCATTACCTGGATGCCGGCATTGCCTGCCAGTCCATCCTTCTGGGCGCAGTGGAGATGGGCTATGGAGGCTGCATCATCGCCTCGGTGGATAGAGAAAAAATCCATAGCAGTCTCAATATCCCTGAAGGCCTGGAGATCCTCCTCGTCATCGCCTTGGGCGTCCCCGCTGAACAAGTGGTAATCGAAGATATCAAAGACGATGGGGATATCGAATACTGGCGGGATGCAAACGAGGTTCATCATGTTCCGAAACGGAGCCTTGCCAGCCTGATTCTGAACCTGTAGCATAGTCAGGCATACCCCCAAAAAAACGGGAAATGATGTGGATAACCACAAGACTTATACACATTTAGATGCAGAAAATGTCTAAGGATTTGGTTTTCTCGAATCTTGATTCAGACTTATCCACATGATGGCGGCAGTAAACTAAGATAAACTGTGGATTATGACTTCAGGAAGTTGATTATGGCACTAGATTAAGCTCTAAACCCCATAGACGGCAAAAATGATTCAGTTTCATTTTTCTTGCTTCAGAAAGCGTATTACGAAGCCAAAAACCGAGGGAAAATAGGACAAAAACATATTATAATAAATTGCAAATAATATCTTTACAAAAACGACGCCCCTAATAATGTTGGTCTACCAAAACGACAATAAAGGAGCGTCGATATGAGTAAGACAGTAAATGAAACCCGCAGTTTTGTGCAAGTTAAATTAGCCGAGTTCTGCAAAAAAGTTAGCCATGGACAAACCAGACCCGTACAAAAGTTCTACTATGACATGCTGATGGGTCTATGTGGAACCGGATCTCCGTCCCTCCACAACATCGCCAAGATGCTGATGGACAAGGTCTCAACGAAGAAGACCAGTGAACGTTTATACCGTAACATGCGTAGAGAGGGTCTGGCCGAAGAAATCGATAGAACCATCATGGGATTGATCAAGCCGCAAGTAACCAAAGAAACCCTGTTCATAGTTGATGAGAGTGATATCGAAAAGCCTTATGCCAGAAAGATGGAAGGTTGCCAATTGGTACACAACGGGAGTAGGGGGGAGAATACTAATGGCTATCTGCTGCTCAACATCATGGCTATGCTACCCCGGGAAGACGGTTATAAGCTATTGCCCGCCAGCAGCATACTTTACTCATCCGGTATGGAGATCGACAGTCGGAAGCAGGTATTGCAGGACAAGATAATTGATCAGCAAGTGACATTTTGTGGTAAGGGCACCTATGTGTTCGATCGAGGCTACGATGATCGCAAACTGATCGGATTTTTGGTCGATAACGGAGTCTCTTTTGTGATTCGGGGAATGGGAACCAGGGCTGTTAAGGAAGGCATTCCTGAAGTAAACTTCAAGGAAATCGTTCAAAAGATGGATTTCAAGTATGAATTCCCGGGCACTCGGAAGCATGAAAGCTTCTGTTGTGCGACCCGCAGAATTGCAATTCGAACTGAAGATCATTATAGAAAGCATGCTGACAGCGTGGAGGTAAGCCTGGTGGTGGTACGCAAGTACCAAAATGGAACTCGCAAAGGGAAGGACTTCTATCTCTTATGTGACTTTAATGATCCCACTATGACAGAAACCGAGATCATCGCTAAAGCAATGGACACTTACCGGAAACGCTGGTCTATCGAAGAAGTGCATCGTCAGATGAAGCAGAGCATGAAGTGGGAAAGCATGCGCCTGGCCAGCTATCAGGGAATGAAGAACCTCAACGCTTTCATGGCTCTGGCCCTGTACTTCACATACAAGTGCAAAGACTACATCCACATCTTAGCGCTTGGCTTCCCTAAACTGCTTCAGTACATCAAAAAGGACTGGGCAAAGCCCAAAGACTTTATCTACTATAGGATCAGCGATGTTTTGAACACCTGTATAAGTATGATCGTTCAGTATAAGCGAAGACATAGCATCGAAGCAAGACGAGATCTTTGGCAATTGAAGATAAGGCTGGATTAAAAATGGGGGAATGCCAATAGCATAGTCCATTGACAAAAAACGAGCCTGGGCATTTTCTGCCCTGATATGGAAAATGCAGTAATCTTCAGTGTCTTCGAAATCACCCGCCATCTCAGGCAGGTGATTGAGACAGGTATTGATCAGCTTTATGTGATCGGTGAAATCTCAAACTATGTGAAACACAGTTCCGGCCATATCTACTTCAATCTCAAGGATGATTTTGCCACTCTGCGCTGCACTTTCTTCAAGAATGTGAATTTCCGTTTGAGTTTCGTGCCTCATGACGGGATGCAGGTAGTCTGTAATGGCAAGCTGACCGTCTTTGAAAAGGGCGGAACTTACAATCTGAATGTGTATAGCATGCAGGAATCGGGGCTGGGAAAGGCTCAGATCCAGTTTGAAGAGCTTAAAAAGAAGCTCCAGGATGAAGGGCTGTTTGACCCCATCCACAAGCAAGCTTTGCCCAGATACCCGCAAAGGATAGGGATCGTTACTTCCCCCACCGGAGCAGCTTTGCAGGATATCAAGCATGTGATCTCCCGCCGCTATCCTGTGGAAATGCTGGTCTATCCAGCCCTTGTGCAGGGTAAGGATGCTCCCCAAACGCTGATCAGAGGCATCGAATACTTCAATGAATACGAGCCTGTGGATGTGATTCTGCTCACCCGGGGCGGCGGCTCTCAAGAGGACCTGTTCTGTTTCAATGATGAAGCTCTTGCCCGCGCCATATTCAAATCCAAAATCCCTTTGGTATCAGCCGTGGGACACGAGATAGATTTCACCATCTCGGATTTCGTGGCGGACTTGCGGGCTCCCACTCCTTCCGCAGCAGCAGAGATTGTAGTGCCTGACCAGGCAGAGCTGCTCTCCTATCTGGCCTCACTTCGTAAGAGGCTGCATTTGCATGCTGATCATAGGCTCAAGTCTGTGAAGCAGGAGCTTTCCATGCTCGAGATCAGATTGGCTGCCAACCACCCTGAGCGCAAAATGCTGGGCTATCGTCAGCGTTACGACTATGCAGCCATGATCCTGGCCAACAGCAAAAATCTGATCAAGGCTCCCCGCCAGAGCCTGAGCCTCTACCAAAGGCAATTAGCCTCGATCCTGGAAGTAAGGATCAAGGGCAGGCTAATGCATGACAGACAAGAGCTTGAGGCTTTGGAAGAGGCACGGGACAAAGCTATTGCTAATGCCATCTTAGACAAACGCACTCACCTCAAAGCTCTGAACAAGATCCTCGAGAGCGTCTCTCCGCATCATATAATGAAAAGAGGCTGGACTTTCAGCACCATGAATGGCCGCTTGATCCGCAGCAGAGATGAGCTCAAACTGGGCGACCGCTTGCAGGTACATTTTGTGGATGGCAAGGCGGAAACAGAAGTAGTGGAGTTCAGCCCTGAAACCTAGAACTATCCTCTCCCTTGTGCTTTTGCTTTTGATATGGGTATCCTTATCAGCCGAAATCCGCTCCTTATGGATTCCCCCCTGGAGTATGAAGACACCGGAATCGATAGATACAGCCCTGCTGGCAGCATACAATAACAATCAAAATGAAGTATTGCTCGAAGTGCGTTATCGCTCCGATGCGCTATATACACCAAATCGCCTCAGCAACAACTATTACAATCCCGAACCCCGCAGCTATATCCTCGCTAATGACGGCTTCGATCCCCTCAGCTATACACTTGAAAAGGCTCACATCCTGGGTCTGAAAGTACATGCCTGGGTAATCGTCTTCAATGCTACCCCGCTGGAACCGCGTCTGGTAAGCCAGAACTATATATATAACAACCATTCCGAGTGGTTCACCAATGACCAGGCTGGAAACAAGATGAATACCTCAGAGCAATTCGGCTATTTCATCGATCCGGGTATTCCCGAGGTTCAGGAGTATTTGCTGGATATATTCAGCGATATCGTGGAGGGTTATCCTGATCTGGATGGATTGCATCTGGATTATATCCGCTATCCAAATCGCACCTGGGGATACCATCCGATCTCGGTAGAACGATATGAGCTCTACAATCGTGAGCATCCTCCCCTGGCCTGGAATGACTGGCGGATCAAGCAAGTAAGCGACTTTGTGGAGAGCTGTTCGATCAGATTGAAGCAGATCAATCCCAAGCTCCTGCTCTCAGCCGCAGTGTTTTCATCCATCTCTGATGCCCGAATCGGGTATGCTCAGGATTGGTATGACTGGATGAATCGAGGGCTTCTGGACAGAGTTTATCCAATGGCCTATACCTTGGATTTTGACGCCTTTCAGACCCAATTGAGAGATTTGAAGACCCTGGATAAGGACGATGCCATTGTGATAGGTCTCAGAGCCTGGGATGCGGCAGGACGCAGCCTGATGCCATGGGATAGCCCTCAATACAATATCTCGCACATAAATCGCAGGATAGACTATGTACGGGCTTGTGATTTCGGAGGGATAGCCCTGTTTAGCTACGATGGTCTCAAGGCAGGCAATGCCCTGGATCATCTTGCCAATCTTGCCTATCAGGATGAGGGGACGCCTGAAGTCGCTGAACCAGCCATCAAAACACCAGCCGATGCAACCTTCACTTCCGCCTCTACACAGTATATCATCGACCTGGTCATACCCTATGAAGGCAGATGGTCACTTACTTTGAAGGATCTGGACGAGACTATCCTGTATCATCGTGAACGGTACTATCTGAGGGGAGAAAACAGGGACTTTTGGGATGGCAGGAGTCTGGAAGGGCAGAAAGTAACGGCAGGAGTTTACTTCGTTCATATCAGCAATGAGGCTGATCCCTATGAATACATTATACCTGTGATCTTGGGAGAATTGAGCGGTGAGTGAACTCTCCAAACAAGCCGGCCTCCTCACTGCAGCAGACTTCCTGCGTTTCTTCATCAAGACCCTGATCGGCATCGCCCTGGCCAGAATCCTCACTCCAGCCGATTATGGCTCCTACCGGCAGTTGTTCCTGATCTATACAACCTTTTCAACTATCCTCCTGCTTGGGATTCCGCAAAGCATGATGTATTTCCTGCCCAAAGCGGGTGGAGTGGCAGAGCAAAAAAAGATTGTGACCCGTACTATGAACGTCATCTCAATTCTGGCTCTGGCGTTTACGATCCTGATCCTGCTCACCAAAGCTGAGTTTGCCCGCAGGTTCAATAATCCGGCTCTGAATTCACTACTGATCATCTACTGCGTGTATCCCCTGTTCATGTTTATCACGCAAATCTACAGCACGATCATGCTAGGGCTCAAGGAACCAGCCCAGGCAGCTCGTTTCACGCTATTTGCCATAGCCGCAGATTTTGTTCTGGTCTTGGGCGTGGCCGTGTTCACGAAGGACTTGCATTTCATCACTGCAGCAGTGGTGGTATCTGCTTTCCTGCAATGGGTGTATGCCCAGACCAAGCTGCGCAGATACAATGAGGGATGGCATTCAGGCAGTTTGAAGGGCTTTGGCTCTCAACTGGCATATTGTGTACCTTTAGGACTCTCATCAGTGGTGGGAATGCTCAGTATCCAGCTCGATAAACTCATGATCTCTGGGTTCTTCACCCCAGAGCAATTTGCCATCTTCTCGGTGGGCGCCATGGAACTCCCCTTGATAGGGATTCTGGCAAACTCGGTGAATGCGATCCTGCTCCCCAATCTCAGTGCTGCTACTCCTAAACAACTTTACGATACATACAGTGGTTCTGTGCGGAAGAACGCCCTGTTGGTCTTCCCCATGACTGCTATCTTCTACATTCTGGCGCAGGAGATTATGGTTTTCCTGTATGGTGCCACCTATGCAGAGGCAGCCTTATACTTCCGTATATACCTGGTAATCCTGCCTCTCAGGATTGCTACATACAGCATCTTGTTCCAGGCTTTGGGCAAGACCAGGATCATCATGATCAATTCAGCCATAGTCCTCTGCCTGAACTTTGTCTTGAATTACATCCTGATCAAAGCCCTGGGCATGAAAGGGGCTGCTATTGCTACAGTGATCGTAACCTGGATATCAGTAATTATTTATCTTGCGCAAATGAAGGTTATATTGAAGCTACGCCTGCAGAAGCTATTTCCCTTGATTAAGATAGCTAAGACAGCGCTATCCGCCGTGCTAGCTGCAATCCCCTGTCTGATCCTGCAGCATCGCATCTCACAGCCAGTTCTGCGGATGATTCTGGTCGGCTCTTTATTCTCTGCTACTTACTTGCTGTTCAGCAGAATCTCCGGAGCATTACTGCCCTATGATGTGAGTTTAGGGCTGGACTTCCTGAAAGACATAAAGAAGAGGATGGGTATATGAATTTTCATCTGGATGAGACCTGGAAAGATTATGACAAGGGCAATAATGCCGCTCTGCGCCTGGAAACCATCCGTGATTTGATCCCCAAGGATGTGAACAGTATCCTGGACGTGGGCTGTGGCAATGGCATCATCACCAATGAGCTGAGCAGCGATTTTCAGATCACCGGACTCGACTCCTCGGAAGCAGCCCTCAGCTATCTGAAATGCTCCAGCATCCTTGGCTCTATAGAAAGTATTCCCTGTGCCGACCACAGCTTTGATCTGGTGATGTGCAATGAAGTATTGGAGCACCTGGATACCAGCACCTTACACAAAGGAATCAGGGAGCTTAAACGATTGAGCCGCAAATACATCCTGATCAGCGTGCCCAATCAGGAACAACTTCAGAGACACCTGTACAAATGCGCCCGATGCGGTCTTGTCAATCATGCTTATGGGCACGTGCAGTCCATATCTATACCCAGATTGAACAATCTGCTCCTGCCTGAGTATCATCACCTGCAAGCCAGGCTCTATGGAACCCCTTCGCAGGATAGCTTCCCGTTGCTGCTTACACTGCGCCAGCAGCTTTTGGGACAATGGTTTGCTCCCCATGAAGGGGCTAAATGCGATGCCTGTGGCAGCACCAGCTTTATGGTAAACAGAAACATCCTCAATAAAGCCGTGAATGGCGTGAACCACCTCTTGATCACAGCCAAGCCCTTCTGGTTTTCGGTATTGTATTCCCAATGAAGAAGGTTCTCTACATAGTCTATTACTACCCACCTGTAGGTGGCTCAGGGGTGCAGAGGGGTGTGAAATTCAGCAAGTACCTCCCCGAGCAGGGCTGGGAAAGCATTGTGCTTACTGCCTCTCCAGCGCTGGTAAAACACCCCAAAGACCATAGCCTGAGGGCAGATATCCCTTCAGGGCAGAAGATTCACCACTGCTTCACGATAGACGCGCACTGGCTCTACAAGGTGTTCTGGGGCTTAAGGCTACCTAAGGTTGTTACCTGGATCATGTTTCATATCCTGATCCCGGATGCAGAGATTCTGTGGCTGCCTTTTGCCAAAGCCAGATTAAAACGTATCCTGAAGCAGGAAACTATCGATCTTGTCTATATCTCGGGTCCGCCTTTTTCTCCCATGCTGCTAGGCAAATGGATCAAACAGCGCTACAAGATCCCCTATGTAGTCGATTTTCGTGATGATTGGAGCCTGGGACAAAGCCGTCTTGACAACCCTCCCCCAGCCCGATTCTCCCAAATAGAAAGGCATCTGGAACATGAGGTATTGAAAGCCGCAGATCATATTACGGTCGTGAACAAGGCCTACAAACAGGATTTTCTGCAGCTATACAGGGACTTGCCCGCGGACAAATTCACTGTGATCACCAATGCATATGATGAAGAGGATTTTACGGTGTCCACTCCTTCACCCAAGAGAGACTCCAACGTCCTGCACATCGTGCATCCAGGAGTACTATTTGCACGCCGGCATCCTGGCAAAATCTGGCAGGCACTGGTTGATCTTGCTACCGAGGGAAAGATTGATCCCGCCCGAATAAAAATCCATATCTATGGCAGGAACTTCGCCTCATTTGTCTTCAGAGGCTTTGAAGACAATGCCATGATCCGCCAAATGGTAGTTCTACATGCCTATCTTCCCCATCCGGAAACCATCCAGGCTTTGCTAAATGCCGATGTATTGTGGCTGTTTTCAGGTCCGGGAGCCAAGAGCGATGCCGAAATGCCAGGCAAGCTCTTTGAGTATCTCAGGGCTGCCAAACCCATCTGGGCAGTAATCAATCCCCAGGGCGTAAGCGCCGAAATCCTCAAGGACAGCGGACTAGCCTATATCGCTGATAATGAGAGCACTGATGACATCGCCCAAAGGTTCATGGAGATCTATACAGCCTGGCAGGAGAAGCAACTCAAGCCCGAACCGAGCTGGCCCTTGATCCGCAGCTTTGAACGACGTGAGACCACCAAACTCCTGGCTGACACCTTCAATAAGGTATTGGGAACCCAATGAAGCTGATCTTTGTAAAGCCCACCAATAGCACCTTCATGCAGATTGATGAAGAGATCCTATCCAGCCAGCACCAGCTCAAATCCCTCTGCCTGAACCAGAATCTGGGACGCAACAGATACCTGATGGGAATTCTGAACATGGCTATCTCCATGCTTAGACATCGGGACTGGGAGCTTGTACTGATCTGGTTTGCGGATTATCACAGTGCCATAGCGGTAGCAATTGCGCGCCTGCTGAAGCGCAAGAGTGTGGTCTTTATCGGTGGATATGATGCAGTGCATTATCCTGAGTTTGGCTATGGAGTCTATGCCAATCCCCTTCGAGGATTCTGTGCCCGCTATGCTCTCAAAAACTGCGATTTGATGATCGCCAATCATGAAGCCTTGCTAAGCTCCAGCAATACCTATTACCAGCCCTCTGGACACCGGGAAGGGGTTTACAACCTGATTCCCGGACTCAAGACACCAGCGATGGTGATTCACAATGCCATATATATCGATAGCACTATCTCCAGCCAACGCCAGCGTATGATCCTCTGCGTAGGCGGAACCCCCCGCTATCAGGATGTCATGAACAAAGGCTTTGATCTGCTGTTTAAGGTTGCGCCCCTGTTTCCAGAGTGGGTGTTTGTCTGCGTGGGGATCAGTCCTGAGTGGATGGCAGCTCTGGACAGGGAGTACAGTGTATCAGGCATCAGCAACCTTGTAATCCTGCCCCCTATCCCCCATGAAGAAAGCATTGCCCTGATGGAAGAAGCATCCATCTATGTGCAGGCATCCATTTCTGAGGGAATGCCCAATGCCCTGATGGAAGCGATGGCATGCGGCTGCCTCCCCATAGGCTCCAATGTGGCTGGAATCCCTACTGTGATTCAGGATGATGGTTTTATCATTGCAAACAGAAATGTGAATGACCTGGCGCAAACTCTCAAACAAGCCATGGCTGTAGAACCTGACCGGCAGGAAATAGCGCAGAGACTATGTGAGAGATTCTCTTATGATCTGAGAAAGGATCATATTTTAGAGGCTATAAGAGGTTTGTTGGACGCTTAGTCCATTTCCAGCACTTCGGCTATCGTACTGAGCAATTCCTCACGCATAAAGGGCTTTTGCAGAGTAGCCTTTGCACCTAGCTTCTGAGCCAGGGGAAGATAACTATCCGGGCCGAACTTCCCACCGCCACTCATAGCGATGATCTTCATATATGGAGATATGCCCAGGAGTTCCTGAATAGTCTCCAGCCCTTCCTTGTCCGGCATGATGATATCGGTGAGTACCAAATCAGGCTCAAAAGCACGGCATACTTCTACGGCTTGATTGCCGTCACCCGCTTGTTTTACGTCATATCCAGCCCTGGTCAGCATCTGTACCAGCACGTTGCGGAAGCTGTTGTCGTCTTCTATCACCAATATCTTGATCATCTGTAATTCCTGTAATCAGAGTTATTTTGAGTCAGGTGCAGTTATCTGCCCGACGATATAGAACATGTATTACTGATTTGAGGTTCATGTAAAGGGGAAAATTCACCATGAATTGCGCTATTGTGATTTATTGTGGAATTGCATCAACATCTGTTCCGCCGTTTTCAGGACAAAAAAAATGGTGGCGAAACCCAGAATCGAACTGGGGACACAAGGCTTTTCAGGCCTCTGCTCTACCGGCTGAGCTATCTCGCCACTCATCGTGAAGAGCAATTTCTGGTGGGGCCTGATTCTGTCAAGGCTTTTCTCCTCCGCTCTGCTTTGAATTACGCTATCATTACGCACCCATTACGCATCACGTCCGTATTGAGAGCGTAGTAACAGCGCCCTGGGATGCACCAGGATTTCACAGAGTGCAAACAACTAAACAGCACATCACTAATGGCATCCAGAAAGACTGATGATTTATCGGGGTATGGGGCAGCGCCCCATACAAAAAGGGTGGTGGGTGGGAATAGATTTTCCCTTATAGCCGCACATAGAGATCCACAATGAGTTGCATTTTGAGTTTCAGGTATGTGCAACGGTCTTTCAGAAGAGGTACTACATTCAAAACAGGCTTAGGAAAACACAAAAATGTTTGACAGTGACCTTATGTTTCACATTTTGGATTTCAAAACATGACAATCCTGAGGATGCTAAGATGAATAAAACACTGTTGCTGACATTACTGCTGCTACTTATGATACCCGCCGGGCTGTTTGCCTGGGCTGATTGGAAGACGCTTTCGACCGATAAATTTATGGTGTATTACAAGCCTGGATGTGAAAATGAGGCTTATCATGCGCTTCAGACTCTGGAACACTACCGCCTTTATACAGAGAAACTTACAGGCAATTCATACCCCCGTCTGGCAGTGAAAATCGAGGACATGGGCAATCTCATCAATGGTTATGCCAATCCGGTAGGCGAAATGATCGCCCTCTATCGCTATGTGCCTACTGCAGATGAATTGTCGATGGGTGAGGATTGGTTTCAGCTTGTCGGCCCCCATGAATACATCCATATTCTCCAGCTTACCAAAGATGGCGGACTTCCCAGGGTTCTACGTTCGATCTTTGGCAATCTTTTATATGTAAGTCTGCATCAGCCGATGTGGATCACTGAAGGGATCACAGTTTATGGTGAATCTCAGCTTTCCCCCAATGCCGGACGCATGAATGGCGGACACTATTCCTCGATCATCAGTGCCCTTGCCCATGAAGACCGCTTACCATCCCCCACAAAGGCTTCCTACTACACTCAGGATACACCATTGGCGCATTACTATGTGTTTGGCGGCAGCTTCTTCAGCTATCTCTCCAAAACCTATGGTGAGGACAAGTTTTCCCTGATGTTCGAAGACAATTCCTCCCGCATTGAGGCATATCTGAATGGCTTGATGCCAGCTTTGGCTCTGGATAAGGCGTTTCTCAATACCTACGGGAAGCCACTCACCACACTCTGGACCGAGTGGCAGGAAAGCGAAAAAGCCAAGCCCTGGCAAGCTCCCACGCAGCGTATTACTTATGATGGATGGGAAAAGGGCAATCTCAGTGAAGCCAATGGTCAGCTTTACTACACCAGAAGACTGGTGGAAAAAACCGGACCCAGTAGCAGTTTCTCCCGAAACAGCATCATGCAATACAATCCCAGCACCAATATTGGCAGGGAAATCCTGCGCCAAAGCTCTGAATTCCCAGCCGGATTCCATGTTCATGGCGACAAGCTGTATTACAGCCGTTATGAACTGAAGCGGGGATTCGCCAATAGCGACAACGATGGTTATGGCTATATCACCGAAATCATGATGGCAAATCTGGATGGCAGCGCTCCCAACAAGCTCCTGAGCGGTAGAATCAGAGCCTTCCACCCCATGCCTGATGGCAGTATCATCTTCAGTGAAGACACTCCGGATTACCGCAGTTCCATCGTGAAGAAATACTCTCTTGATAGCCGATCGACCCAGGAACTCTTCAAAACCAAATATCTGATCCATGGGTTCTTCCCCGTCGAAAACAGAATGTTTGTGAATGCACGTGACTATTGGCGCAATAGCAGCATCTACGAGCTGAACCTGAAGGACTACACTCTCCTAAGCGTAGTGGATTCCGAGGCCACCGAAACCCTCACTGATATCCAGAATGGCAAGCTCATCTATAGTGCGGTGTATGATAATGAACTGGGTATGTATCAGTATGATCTGGCCTCCAAATCCCGGAGTAAATACACTGGCAGTTCTGATATCAGGACTCCAGTGACAACGCAAAATGGCAAGACCTACTTTCTGGCTATGAATGGGGATGGCATCGATCTCTATGAAGACCAATTGGATACCAAAGCATTCACCCCCAGGCAGACCCGCAGCTTACCCGCCCCGTTTCAATATCCTCAGACTGTCACTGATGCACCTGTATTGGGAAACTACCCTGTTAACCGGGGTGGATATGCGAACAATATCCTGCACATGCTGAGTCCCAGGATCCTGCGCACACCTATTATAGAAGTGAATGGTGACAGCCTTGCCATCGGTGCAGTCCTGGTTGGCAGCGATGCGGTGGGTGATTTCCCGCAATGGCAGGTATCAGGGTTTTATGATACTCATGATAAGAAGACCTATGTGGATTTTAGCATCGAGAATAGCTTCTTCTCTCCTGTGCATCAGAGCCTTAGTGTATCCAATGTGGATAAAGGCAGCTTCAGTGCCTTCCAATATGTGAATCTCTTCAATCGTGTGAATTATGGCCTGAATCAGGTCAATGCTGGCTTTGGTTATCAGGCTTGGGACAATTTCCAGCGCCGGCTACTCTATCCCATGCTGAGTTTCTCCATGTCGCACAACTCGCTGCAAGCCAGCACTTCTCAGTCACTTATGATCGAAAACAAGGAAATCCTGAAATCGGATCGTGACCGTTTGGGCTGGCAGGCTCAGGTGAATTTGAGATCACAGATTACCAGAGCATCTGAGTTCAGATCGACCATCAATCTGGGCTATGACCCCGATGCAGACTACGATGATGTCTTCTATCCGCTGCGTGGTTATGATAATGAATTGGCAGCCAATAAGGGTGCTACCCTGCGAAATACATTGTATTTCCCGCTCTGGAAGATCAGGCAGGGATCCTGGAATCCTCAGGTCTATCTTGATGACATAGCCATGGGAGTGTTCTTCGATGCCGGGCTACCCCTTGAAAACACCAAAGCCAATGCTCAATATTCGGCAGGTTTGGAACTCATTGCCGAGATTGGGATGTTCTATGCCGGACAGATAAATGCAGGAGTGAGAGTGGGCATGAATCGTGATCAGGAAAGCTTCGTGGGGATGATATTGGGTCTGGGCTACTAATGACTTCCATCAAACCAAGTGTGGCTAACGCTTGCACCAGTTCCTAAGCCTGTGAGTCACTCCTGTACATCCCAAGCCGGGTTTGGGTTGTGTGGGAGAGGAGCAGGAGAATAGCAACAGATGGAAGAGATGAGCCGGTACAACATATCAAAAGGCGGAGGACAATATCCCCCGCCTATTCATATTGTTGAGGTGTGGTTATTTCTTTTCGATCCCGGCTTGCAGGGCTTTCAGATTTGCCTCTACGATGGCTTCACCCTTGCGGGAGAAGATGGCTTTGATAGAGTCTTCGATTTCTTGTTGGGTAAATCCCAGCTTATCGATCGCTGCACCAAGGATAACGATATTCATGGATTTTGAAGCCTTGATCTCTTTGGCTACGGCATCGGCATCAAAGAGAATGTGGTTCTTCACTGATTTGATTTCAGCATAGACCAGTTCTTCTTCTGGATAATTGGGTATGTTTTTGAAGGGATTGGAATTTGAGATAATCCAACCGTCAGAACGCAGATAAGGCAGATACCTGAGCGCTTCCATGGGTTCTACAGACAGGATCATATCTGCATCACCAAGCGTGATCAGATCGCTCCAGATGGGAGCATCAGAAAGCCTGAGGTGAGATTGTACGTCTCCCCCGCGTTGGCTCATACCATGTACTTCGGCTTGCTTCAATTGCCAGCCTCGTGCCAGCGCTGCGTGCCCCAGGATGGTGGCTATGGTCAGGATGCCCTGTCCGCCCACTCCAGCTAAGATGATGTCCTTTTTCATGATGGCACCTCCATTTTATGCTTGCGTTTCAGGGTTTGCACGCATTCGCGACGGGGAATGATCACAGATACTCCTTCATAGGCAATTTCTTCTTTGTAGATCTGCACCATCTCCTCAAAGTTCTTTTTGAAGGGGATGAAAGTCCGCAGATGCTCCTTTTCCACACCCAAACCCAGGCATATCTCTTCCAGTTTGCCATAAGCTGTGTAATCCTGTCCACCTGTCATGCCTGTGGTCGAATTGTCCAGGATAACTACTACCACATTGGATTTGTCAAAGAGGCAATCCATGAGACCAGTGATCCCGGAATGAGCAAAGGTACTGTCGCCAATCACAGCTATCGATGGGAACAGCCCGCTATCCGCAGCACCTTTAGCCATGGTGATCGAGGCACCCATGTCCACGCAGGAATTGATGGCATTGTAGGGAGGCATAAAACCAAGGGTGTAGCAGCCGATATCGCTGAAGACGTGGCCTCTGCCGTATTCTTTGACAGCTTCATTGAGAGCCAGATAGCTGTCTGAATGAGGACAGCCGACACACAGCGCCGGAGGACGGCCGGTTACGATCTCAGGAATGGCTTTACCAAACTTGGCTGGCATGCCCAGGGCTGCTGCTACTTTATTGGGATTGAGCTCACCATCGCGGTCTAAAGTGCCGTCCAGCCTGCCATGAATGGGTTTCATTCCCTGGAATGCAGGGCCTTTCACCAGTTCCTCGGCAATCGGCATTCCTTCTTCAAAGAAATAGAGGCTGTCGCAATTGTTGTAAAGCTCGTGCACTTTGCTGATGGGTAAGGGATACTGGCATATCTTGAGCACCGGATAAGGGATTTCCTCACTGCCAAATACTTCACGAAGATAGTTGTAAGCCAGACCTGTGGCGATAATCCCTTTGCTGAAGTCTTTGGCTTCCAGTTGGTAGTGATTGAAAGGGCTATCAATGGCTTCCTGCATGAAGTCTGCCTGCCTGGCAATCAGTTGTTTATACTTCTTGCGGGCTACTGCTGGCAGGAGCATGAATTGAAAGAGGTCATCAGGTTTCTGCAGCTTGTTTTGGGGCAGTGGATTCCGCTGTTCTACCCCACTACGAGAGTGAGAAAGACGCGTGGTAAGGCGGATCATCACAGGAATATGATATTTCTCAGAAAGCTCAAAGCCATAGAATGCCATATCATAGCATTCCTGCTGATTGGAAGGTTCCAAGACAGGGATCATGGCAAAATGACCATAATAGCGGGAATCCTGCTCGTTTTGCGAAGAATGCATGGAGGGATCGTCCGCCACTACTATCAGTAAACCACCATTAGCTCCTGTCATGGCTGAATTCATGAAGGGATCGGCAGCTACGTTCAAACCCACGTGCTTCATGGTCACCATAGTGCGCTTGCCGGCATAGCTCATCCCGATAGCCGATTCAGCCGCGGTCTTTTCATTTGACGACCAGGTGCGGTGGATATTGGCTTGGATGGCTTGCTTCGACCGCTGTACATACTCAATGATTTCTGTCGAAGGTGTTCCAGGATAGCCGTAGAACCCGGAAATCCCTGCATCAAGAGCACCCTGAGCCAGGGCCTCGTCTCCTAATAACATCATTTTTGGCATATTATCTCCTTTCAAAAGTAGCTGTAAAGTGCCGCATGATTTCGGCTTCGTATTTGATCTTGAGCCCTGTCAGGCTGTCACGACGATTCCATACTTGCTTCAAACCCCAAGCCACAACTTCCATGTGGCTGTTTGTATAGACTCTACGCGGTATGGCCAGGCGCAGGAGTTCCAGTTTGGGCGGACGTTCTTTTCTGGTCTGCGGATCCCGATCAGCCAGCACAGTACCAATCTCTACACCTCTTACTCCTGCTTCCACATAGAGTTCCACACCCAAAACCTGAGCAGGATAATGCAGAGCTGGGATCTGAGGTAAAAACCTTCCGGCATCCACATACACGGCATGACCACCAAAAGGCTCGATCAAAGGCATTCCTGCAGCTTTGATCAGGTTGCCCAGATACGCCACCTGAGAGATTCTGGCATGCAGATAGTCATATTCTGTGCTTTCCATCAAACCAGCAGCCAGGGCTTCCATATCCCTGCCACTCATTCCACCATAGGTGATATAGCCTTCAAACATGATATTGAAAGTAGCACACCCACGATAGAGCTTTTCATCCCGCATGGCAATGAAGCCACCGATATTGATGATAGCATCTTTCTTGGCACTCATGGTCATGATATCAGCATAAGTAAACATCTCTTTCACAATCTCTTTGATGCTCTTATGCTCATAACCAGACTCTCGGGTTTTGATGTAATATGCATTCTCAGCGAAGCGGGCAGAATCAAAGACCAAAGGAATACCATGTTTCTTACAGACAGCACTCACTTCCGAGATGTTTTGCATGGATACGGGCTGGCCACCACCGGAATTGCAGGTGATCGTAAGCACCATCAATGGGATACGCTCCACGCCATACTTTGCAATCGTTTGCTCCAGGCGGGTGATATCAACGTTCCCTTTGAAAGGATGAATCAAGGTAGGATCTTCCGCTTCGGCAATAGTGCAGTCCACAGCAGTGGCTTTTCGGAACTCAATGTGTCCTTTGGTAGTATCGAAGTGAGTATTCCCAGGAATGATATCCCCGGGCTTGATCATCACAGAGAACAGCACGTTTTCTGCTGCCCTGCCCTGATGAGTGGGCATCACATAGGGAAATCCAGTGAGGTTTTGGATCGTTTGCTTCATTCTGATGAAACTCTTTGATCCGGCATAGCTTTCGTCTCCCAGCATGAGAGCAGACCATTGATCCGCACTCATGGCACCAGTACCTGAATCGGTCAGGAGATCGATATACACATCTTCAGCAGCGAGATTGAAGAGATTGTACTCAGCCTTGGTAATCTTCTCCAGCCGCTCTTCGCGGCTGAGCATTTTTACATGCTCTACCATCTTGATACGCCATGGTTCGGCGTATGGCATCAAGTCCATTGTTTCTCCTAAGTCATTTTTTATTTTATGTTGTTTTTAGCTAGTTCAGCGTCTGCAAGAGAATCAACAGACGGGATTCCATACTGACAAAAAACAGGTTTCCGTCAAGTAGTTTATGGTCAGTTTACTATCATGCTCGTTGATTCTTGTTTTTCAGTTTGAGAAGATATTAAGCATGTTGCAGTATTGGAGGCCACACCCCTTGTGGGAGAGGATTTGGGTGAGGGGTAGAAAAAACGCTTACCTGATAATTACAGAGACAGATACAAGCACTCATGGAAACATATATAAGAGGAAGATTCTAACGCCTTGCATACTTCAGACCCGAAGGTGCTCTGCTTGCAGCCTCGGTGACACGAGGACGTGTCGAATCCACTTTTACATAAGCAAAAACCCGGATAATTTCCGGGTTCTGCATAACAATTCTGTGAGGTTTTATTTAGCGGATCAGATCGAATTTATCGTCCACGCTTTTGACAAACTCCACCAGGAGTTTCACTGCATTATCAAGGTCGCTGAGGCTGATCAGTTCATTGGGAGAATGCATATAGCGATTCGGAATGCTCAGCACTGCCGTGGCTACACCATGTCTCTGATCATGGATGGCATCGGCATCTGTACCAGTACGAGAGGTGGCAATCTCGATCTGCAAGGGGATATCATGCTTCTTCGCCAGATCCCTTAAACGCTGACAGACGGCAGGATGCAAAGCAGCTCCCAAAGCCAGCACCGGACCCTTGCCGATACTCACTTCACCATGAGTGCGTTTATCTGATCCCGGGATATCCGAAGTAAAGGTCACATCCACGGCAATGGCAATATCAGGCTGAATCCTGTAGGAACTGGTACGAGCTCCTTTCATGGTGGTTTCCTCGCCCACTGATGCCACAGCATAGTAATTGGCTTTGAGCTTTTTCCCTTTGAGTTCGTTCATCACAGCGGCAGCTATATAGACGCCTACTTTGTTGTCTGTAGCCTTACTGATGATGATATCTTCAGAAAGCTCTTCAATATGACTGCTGTATGTCACTATATCGCCGATCGATACTCTGTCTTCAGCATCCTTCTTATCTTTGGCTCCTATATCGATCCAGATGTCTTCCAGCTTGAGTTTGGCGGTATCACCTTCACCTCTCATCATGTGGATGGGTTTTCTGCCGATCACGCCTCTGACAATCTTATCCTCATGATGAATATCGAGCCGCAGTCCGGAAAGCAGGTTTACATCGAACCCACCTAGTGTTTTTACATACAGGTAGCCGCTTTCATCGATGTAATTTACCATAAAGCCAATCTCATCGGCATGGCCTACGATCATGATTTTCTTCTCACCACTGCCACGCTTAAAGGCAATCAAATTGCCATTTACGTCCGAGGAGATATCATCACAGGTACCCTTGAGGAATGCCCTGGTAATCTGTTGGGCTTTGGTTTCAAATCCGGAGGGACTTACTGCACTCAGCAAATCATAGAGGTATTTTTTGTTCTTGTCGTTCATATGAAAAATCCTTTAGCAGTTGTTTGCCACTTCATCGGCAAAGGGATTCAGGGTTTTCTTCACTACAGGCTGTTCATGAGGAATCAGGCACAAAAACTTAAGTGTATCATCCCCAGTGTTTTTGAAGGCATGCATCATGCCTGGATCCACAAACATTATATCATTTTCGGCAAAGGCTATCTCGCCGCGTTCGGTAACCAGAGCGCCTTTACCGGAGAGGCAGTAGAGCTCATGTTCCCAATCGTGCTGATGATAGGGAGTATGGCCGCCGGGAGCGACTTCAAACATCCGCATGGCAAAATTCGGAGCACCATCCTTCTGGCTGATCAGCCATCGGATTTGGGCACCTTCTGCGCCTTCAGCATAGACTGGCTCGAGTTCGACTTGGTCGTAGTGTACTACTTTCATGGGATTCCTCCATCTTCTGGTGTTTTAAGAAAGTATAAGTGTCTTATCCCTGCTTGCCATACGAAATAATGGCACTGGGCTGGATAGCTCTTCCCTGCTTGGCTCCTGATTGAATTACGCAGGCATTACGCAGTCATTACGCATCGCACCCGTAATGATTGCGTAGTGATAGGGGGATTGGTATAAGCGAAGGGGGTTGAATCGCAAACGTCCGCGTAACATAGGCTTTTAGCCTGTTGTAACATAGACTTTCAGTCTGTTGTAACATAGACTTTCAGTCTGTTGTACCGCAGGGTTTTCGAACCCTGCGCTTTTGGATCGCAAACGTCTTCGTTTGCGGAGTCCCGAAGGGGCTCGAAAGGCTCGGCCTCCGGCCTCGTGGACACGGGGACGTGTCCAATCCAGAACAAACGGACACGGGGACGTGTCCAATCCAATACGAATCCATCCCACAAAAAAAAGGCGGGATATTCATCCCACCTTTTTATCTCTTATAGTTTGATTGATTCTTACACGAGGCCCATATCGCACATGGCGTTTGCCACTTTCAGGAAACCAGCGATGTTTGCGCCTTTCACATAGTTCACATAGCCATCGGGCTGCTTACCGTTTACACGGCAGGCTTCGTGGATATTGCGCATGATGCCATGCAGCTTCTGATCCACTTCTTCACGGCTCCAGTCCAGACGCATGGAGTTTTGGGTCATTTCCAGTCCGGAAGTGGCTACCCCACCAGCGTTGGCAGCTTTTCCAGGAGCAAAGAGCATTTTGGCATTGAGGAATACATCCACAGCTTCAGGAGTGCTGGGCATATTTGCACCTTCAGTTACGCACATGCAGCCATTGGCAACCAGAGCCTTGGCATCGTTTACATCCAGTTCATTCTGAGTTGCGCAGGGAATTGCTACATCAACCTTCACTTCCCACGGGCGTCTGCCTTCGAAGAATTTGGCATTGGGGAAACGCTCGGCATAGTCGATCACGCGGTCGTTGTTGGAAGCACGCAGCTCCAGCAAGTATTCGATCTTCTCGTCATCGAGTCCATCTTCATCCAGGATGTATCCATCAGGGCCGGAAATGGTTACGACCTTTCCGCCCAGTTCTTTCACTTTCTGTGCAGCGCCCCAGGCTACGTTGCCAAAGCCGGAAAGAGCTACGCGTTTGCCTTCAAAGCTGGTGCCTTTGGTTTTGAGCATTTCTTCGGCAAAATATACTACGCCAAAGCCTGTAGCTTCAGGACGGATGAGGCTGCCGCCCCAGTTTCTGCCTTTGCCAGTCAAGACGCCGGTGAATTCATTGTTGAGCTTTTTATACATACCAAAGAGGTAACCGATTTCACGTCCGCCCACACCGATATCGCCGGCTGGGACGTCTGTATTGGGACCGATATGGCGGAAAAGTTCAGCCATGAAAGCCTGGCAGAATCTCATGATTTCGGCATCCGAACGGCCTTTGGCGTCAAAATCACTTCCGCCCTTTCCACCGCCCATAGGCAAAGTGGTAAGGCTGTTTTTGAAAATCTGTTCAAATCCGAGGAATTTCAGAATGGAGAGATTTACGCTGGGGTGAAAGCGCAGACCACCCTTGTAGGGTCCGATGGCGCTGTTGAATTGGACGCGGAACCCACGGTTTACATGGACTTCACCTTTGTCATCCATCCACGGAACACGGAACAAGATTACGCGTTCGGGCTCGACAATACGCTCAAGGATATTGGCTTTCACAAAGCGTGGGTTGTTTTGGTAAACATCCCATACGGTTTCGACAACTTCTTTTACTGCCTGAAGAAACTCGGGTTCTCCGGCGTTCTTTGCTGCGACCTTTGCCATGAAATCATGAATGGTCATTGGATTCCTCCATTTGTGTATTTTGTTTTTTTTACATCATTAAAAAGAGGCTCTTTTGTGTCAAGTGAATCCCAATGTTTTTAACAGTATGACTGCAAAGCCAGCATAATAAACACAGTGATTTTTGTTATTGACATGAATTAATCACTAAAGTATTTAGCACATAATCCAGCCTTTGATGATAGTGTGTTGCACCCAAATCACAGCTACTGCTGATGATAATGGATGTGAGAATCAAACTAAGTGATCGAATTCCAGATTTTAGGAGATAACCATGCGTATGAAGCTTTTGGTTTTGTTTATTTTTGCTCTTGTAGCGGTGAGCCTGATGGCGGTGCCTGAAACTGAACCCAACAACTTACCTGGAGACACAGGGGTCACCTGGTGTGATAATGGTACTCACACAGGCTTCCTCGGAAATGTCTATTCCGACAATGATTGGTGGACTATAGAGAGCTTCCCTGGTGATGAACTGGTGATTACACTTCTGAACGCTCCCCCTTACACCAGAATCGCTATATTTAACAGCTCGATTGACCCGGTAATCAGCAACCTTGTGGACGGCGTATATCAATCCCAGATTACCTACACAGTACCAGATGGTTCCCAACGCTATCTGCTGATCCAGAATGACAATACGCTCATGGGAGATTACAGCTTCAGCATCTCGGGACAGTTTATTGGAGTAAGCTCAACTGAAGCCCCATCAGATTTCAATATCCCACCTGGAGCTACAGGGGTCGATCCTGATACTTCAGAGCTTACCTGGAGATGGGGTGATGGCAGTTGGGCAGGATCCTGGAACATTATGTTTGGACTGGATCCAAACAATCTCAGTTTGCTTTACCCATGGCATCAAAGTATTGATATCCGTGAAGGCAGCTACACCATTCCTGCTCCCCTCGCTGGTGGGCTCACATATTACTATTCACTTCTCTATAAAGGACCCACAGAAATTGGGTTTAGCCAAACTCCTCTGTATTTTTTCACAACAGCACCCCGGGTACTTCCTGTTCCCTTTTATGAGAACTTCGAAACTGAGGCCTTTCAGTTTGCCAACATCAATGGAGACAATCCCTGGATGCGCCTCCCCACGGGTGAAACACCTGAAAACTACATTATCGGCAATATCAACATGCCAGTTACATACAGCTTCCTGATTGAAACAGGATCACACAATCTTGCTACCACCACCGGGGCCTACCTCAGCTTCAAGCATCTTTGCCTGATGGATGCTGAAAAAGATCATGGATATGTGCTTTATTCCACAGACGGCGGGCAGTATTTCTATTTGCTGCCAGAATCTTCCTATATGGGCAGTGGAGCCTACAATGTTCCCCTATACAACGATCCCTTTGGTCCATGCTTTGATTCTGCCAGTTATCCTGAATGGGTTGATATGGCAGATGTAACCTCCTTAGCTCCCTACATTCGAACTGAAACCTTCGATCTCAGTCCATGGGCTGGGACTACTGATTTCAGGCTTTGTTTTCTGAGTGTGTGGGATAATAATGATGCAGGTAGATTCTGGATTATCGATGACGTACAGATCCAGCTGCATAGCCCTGGAATCCCTCATTCTCCCAGTCCAGTGAGCGGAACTACAGGATTTGGCACTTACGAAGCTTTGTCATGGACTGGAATAAACTCTACCAGCTATGAGATCATGATCGGCACTTCTCCCGGTACGGGCAGCATTTATCCGGTCTCCAGCAGTTCCTGGCTGTGCGACAACCTGAATCCCTCTACTCCTTATTATTGGCAGGTGAGAGGCATAAACAGCGTGGGCATCTCGGATTGGTCTCCTGGCTGGAATTTCACTACCCAGGCTTATAGTACCACCAGGCATACCAATAGCTCACTATACATCAACAGGGTGGATTGTGGCAGTATCTCAAATCAAAGTGGCTGGAACAGCTATACCTATTACTCGGGGCTCTCAACTTCTGTAACCTCAGGCTCAAACCTGCCTCTCTATGTCTATCTCACCGGGGGCTATGGTCCTGAAGGCATCCGCGTTTGGGTAGATTTGAATCAGGATAATCTCTTCAACAACACACAGGGTGAGTATTGGGATTTGACCTGGAATGGGTCTGGATTTTCCACCACGATCCCTATCCCTCCGGGCATGAGCTCAGGCTATTACAGAATGCGTATTCAATGCATACATACCAATAGCCAAAGTCACAATCCCAGTGGAGTATTGACCTTTGGAGAAACTGAGGACTACATCCTGCACATCCTGGCTCAGCCTATCCTGGGAGTGAATCCGCCCAGTGCGAACTTTCCGGCTACGCTAATCGGTTTCAACTCAGAAAACACACGATTCACGCTCTCAAACATCGGTGGCAGCAGTCTCATGGTCACTTTGGTAGATATCATCGGCGATGATGCAGATTGCTTCGTCCTTTCTGATGGCAATAGCTACCCCATTACCCTCAGCACCAATCAAGCCTGGATAGACGTATCCTACCATCCACTTCGGGAAGGGAATCACTCAGCATCGCTATTGGTAAAAGACAATCTCACCCGCACGGATACGATCATCCCCCTTGCTGGCACAGCGATTGCGTATGTCTACGATGGAGCTGTCGCTTTCGATGGCAGCGGAGAATACCTCAGTATTGCCTCTGCCCCACCTTTACAAAACCTTTCTGCCGTAACCCTGGAAACATGGTTCAAATGGAATGGCAATTCATCCATTCAGTTCCTGACCGCTAAATACTATGAAGAGCTGGAAATTCATACTACTATGAACAATGGCCTGCGCTTTATCCCCACTACTCAAGTCTATCTGGATAGCCCTGCCCACATCCTGACTCCCGGCGTATGGCAGCATATAGCCTGCGTGTATGATCCCGCAACCCTTTATGCGAAGATGTATATAGATGGCGTGGAAGTGTCCCTGACCAAGCAGGGAAACAATCCCATGAGCCAGCCTCTGCAGAGCACTACAATTGATTTCAGGATTGGCTTGCGTATGGACAATACTTATGCGCTGGAAGGCTGTGTGGATGAATTCAGGATCTGGAATTCAGCCCTAAGCCTGGAACAAATCCGCAACAACATGCACCTCTGGCAAAGCCCCGATAATCCTGCTCTGGCACTAAACCTGCGCCTGGATGAAGCATCCGGCACCAAGGTTTGGAATCAAAAAGGAAGCATGCATGGCGCTTTGAACGGCAGTGAACCCACAGATCGGATCCAGAGTGAAGTGCTGATCGGTGCAGGGTCTTCACACACGCTCACTCCTGCTGTGACAGGAGTGCCCTATACTTTTACCAATACTGGCATGCAGGTTGCCTTCTCTGAGATCGTCAATCCCGCTCCCATCACAGTTACACGCTTAAACGGTGCTGGCAACAGGCAAGCGCTTGACAATCAAAGCTGGATTACCCATACTTACAACTCCGGCACTTATACTGCCAGCTTGCGCTGCACCACTACTGAAGATCTTGATGCCTCGTCTCTGCCGGCATATAAATACAGGCTCTATACCCGCAGTCCCCTTACTTCCGGAAGCTGGCAATTGACTCGTAGTGCATCAGATGCCAGCGTGGTTGAGGATTGGCTGCTCTTCGCGGATGTGAATCTGCAAACTGCCCAGCATCGGATCTCCTGGGAAGATGTTGCTCTCCCACCTGCTCCTACAGGGATTGGCATCACACGCCAAAGTGGCAATGTCAGGATTGTTTGGAATGCCGTGGATGATGCATCAGGTTACAAAGTCTATAGTTCAGACAATCCCGCTGGACCATTTACACCTGATCTCAGCGGAACCTTTGATGCCTGTAGCTGGACTGCGCCGATAAGCGCCGTACAGAGGTTCTACCGGGTAGTAACTTTGGTGCCTTGATGTTACAGATGATACGTCAATTGTAACAAAGCAGATTATGGATTGATTCTACCCTTCAAAAAATCCTGCCGCAGTGGTTCGTCAAACTTCTCGATAGCATAGCGCAGCATCGTGCGTGGCATCGTCTGGTAATGCTGTTTGAGAAAGGCATACTCCGCCTGAAAGTCAATGTTCCCCACTTCCCTCAGCATCCAGCCCACGGCTTTGTGAATCAGGTCATGAGGATGGTGCAGCAGCAGCTCTGAGAGCTCCAGAGTGGTCGTGAAATAGCCTCTGCGGATAAAGGCATGAGTGGCTATAATGGAGATGCGTTGACGCCAGAGATGGCCTGATAGGGCTAAGGTTTTAAGCTCCTGATGATCCTTCTCCCACAGCCATTCTCCCAAAATCTTGGCGGCACTGGTATCCACCAGATCCCAGTTGTTCACATAGTCAAAATGAGCCCTGTAGAGGTTTACGACTTCTTCCCGCTCAGGTTTTGAGGATTGGTATCTATACACCAGCATCATCAGAGCACTTAGCCGAACTTCGTGGACACTGTGCTTCAATAGCTGCGAATAGTCATGGAGCTCTATTGCCTTGTAGTATTTTCTGGAAAGAGCCTGCTGCTTGGGCACAGAGATGCCCCAGAACAAGTCTCCCTCGCCATATTGCCCTTTACCTGTCTTGAAAAACCTCATCGCACCTGGGATACGCTCTTCACATTTCAAAGCTACAAGCTCTCTCAGGAAATCATCTTGCGCTCCCCGCGCTGGGTTTGTTGTATGTCTATCCATAATTGAATCTCCTATTGGAATCCATGCTATACTCCTCATCCACTTCGTCAAGGGAATTTCCCTGGAGTCTCGGGATGGGAGATGGACTCAGGAGGGGAATCTTAAGCAATCTTAAGCTAATTTTAAGCGTGGGTTTTGCGGGCGGAAGGGGAGGTGTAACTCTTTATAGTGTAATAATATAGTATATATATAAATGAATTATATACATATTAAGCATATTAAGCACTGTAGAGACCTGACCCCTCTTTTCCCGGGGTTCTCATAGTGCTTATTATGCTTATTATGCTGATTATCTCCGTTTCTGGTTCTGACCATCTCATCCTGTGAATATGACCCCAATGTTAGTGATGTTAGTCAGTTTCCTTAATGTTATATCTCAATATAGGGATTATAAATTGAGACGTAACTATGGCATTTCTGGCTAACATCGCTAACATTTTTAGGTAAATCACAGACTATGAATATGTCCAGAGCCACTCGTGCTCCTCCCTTGTCCGGCGTGAGTGGAGCAGGAGACGAGGGGAGCACAAGATTGAGCCCAAAACTCCTGCTGTCAGTTGCCGTCATGCCAGCGGCGGGGTCCCCGACAGACAACTAGTTGGCTGTTGGGGTGGGAAGGCTGGCATCTCCGCTCCCAGTTGCCGTCATGCCAGCGACGGCTGGCATCTCCTTGGCCTCTGCTCCATTCAGGAGATTCCAGCCTGCGCTGGAAAGACGGCGTTGTGAGTGGAGATTCCAGCCTGCCAGAAAATCATTTCCCTTGACGATTTTCCCCGTGTTTTATGCCATGTGGCTCAAATGTGACAAAGGCATCAAGGAGCGTTTTTATGCGAAAACTGGACTATCAAGCTGAGATTGACAGGATCTCTGCTTTCCTGCGCGATTACAGCGCCCACAGCGGCTTTGGCAGGTATATCATTGGAGTATCAGGTGGGATCGACAGCGCTCTCTCTGCTGCGCTGGCAGTTCAAGCCCTGGGCTCAGAGCGGGTAATTGGGGTTCTTTTACCCTATCGTGACAGCCATCCCGACAGCACTGCTCATGGTCGTTTGCTGTGTCAGACTCTAGGCATTCAGACACTCCTCGTGGATATCAGCCCCATGGTGGATGCCTATTTCGAGCAGCTTGAACCTGATGCCGATCCCCTGAGACGAGGCAACTTCATGGCAAGAATGCGAATGAGCGTGCTCTTTGATCTCTCCGCCAAACATAGTGCCCTGGTGGTGGGAACCAGCAATCAAAGCGAGCTGATGACAGGATACTTCACTCAATATGGCGATTCAGCCGCTGCGATAGAACCCATTGGACAGCTTTATAAGACCGAGGTGTGGGAAATGGCCAGGCACCTGAACATCCCTGAATGCATCATCAATAAAGCACCCACGGCCGACCTCTGGCAGGATCAGACTGATGAAGCTGAGATGGGAATTGAATACAGGATTCTGGATGCCATCCTCTATGCCATCAAGCAGGGAAGTTCATTAGACTCATTTGCCCCAGAGAAGGTAAAAAAGGTACAGGAATTGATCCGAAGATCAGAATTCAAACGCCTCAATCCCCCCATGCCGGAGGCTCCATGCTCAATCTGATCAGACCAGACCGCTGCAAGAAATGCTATTCTGAACGAGCCCTCAGGATGTGCCCCCGGATCAAGAAAGGGCTCTGCTGGCAGTGCTGCAACGACCTGCGCATCGACCTCAGATGCCCCTCTGATTGTCCCTATGCGCCTGTGAAGAATGCGGACAGTCCAATTATGGCATTCAAAGCTGACAATCAACACGAAAACCAGGACATCATGAAACGCTATCTGGATATCTGGATTGGCCATAGCAACCCTGCTCTGGATGGCAAATCCCCGCTGCAAAAAGCAACTGAGGATAAGGCTGGCACCCTGGAATGGCTGAGTGGATACCGCTACCCACCCGGATTCCCCATCAACTATCTGATGCAGAAGCTGGATATCGCCGTTGAAGACGAAAAGATCGCATCAGACCCTGAATCCGTTGCTACTCTGTACCTGAATCGCACTATTGCCATGGAGTTCAATTTGCTCCGGGAACTAACCGGAAACGACTCTATTCTGGCTGATCTGGACACCCGCTATGAGGAGATAGTCTCGAACATCCCCCTGTTTCGCAAGCTTAAGCAATACAACTATATCCATACCGGACTCTCGGAAGATGGCGAGCAAGCTTTGGTATTTGTTGAGCTGAATCACAAGCACGAATGCACTTTAGTCCTGCGCAGAAGCAACGACTCCTGGCTGGTGCGGCAATCAATCATTGGCAATCCTTCTGCATATTTCGCCCAAAACAAGCTGCATCAGGAGATTGCCTCCATTCTGGGCAATGCCGAAGATGCCAAAGCCTGGGACATAATCTCAAGCTCGCTGCCCGTGTATCCTGACAGCGCTGATCTCTACTACTATCGAGGGCTTTACTGGCTCCTGGTCAAGCAACCGGACAAAGCCAAGGTCGATCTCTTCACGGCCATCGCTCTGGACAATCATTTTGCCCCGCCCTACATGCATTTGGGGCTTCTGTATCTGCAGGAAAAGCACTACTCCGAAGCTGAGCTTTGGTATGCAGCCATCACCCAACTTGAACCAGAGAATCCCGATGCTGCGAACAACCTTGCCATCTGCCAGCTGGCTCAGGGCAACAAGGAAGATGCGCTCAAAATCTGGACAGAACTGCTCAAACAGCATCCCACTTATGAAAACGCCAGAAAGAACCTGGAACTCTACCGATAGAGCCTTCCTGAGGCAGGCCATCAAGGTAGCTGAACGCTCCCGGGGCTTATGCTCTCCCAATCCCTTTGTGGGAGCTATCGTCGTGAAACATGGCAAAGTAGTCTCTGAAGGAAATACTCAGCCCTATGGACACGATCATGCTGAGAAGGTAGCCTTAAAAAGAGCCGGAGCCCAAGCCCGTGGTGCCACTATGTATGTGACTCTGGAGCCCTGCTGCCATTATGGCAAGACCCCACCCTGCACGCAAAGCATCATTGCCGCTGGCATCAAGCGCGTGGTTGCGGGCCTTGCCGACCCCAATCCTCTGGTCGCAGGCAAAGGCTTTCAGGAGCTTGAATCAGCAGGGATTGAAGTCCTCTATGGAGGCTTTGAATCCATCATCCGGCAGCAGATCGAGTACCATACTTGCTATGTGCAGAACAAACGCCCCTTTGTGATCTGGAAAGCAGCGCTCTCCTGGGATGGCAAATATGCAGCGCAGGATGGCAGTGCCCGCTGGATCAGCAATCCCGCCTCCCGTCGCTATACACACAAAGTCAGGATGCAGGTGGAAGCTGTACTCGCTGGCGTGAGAAGTGTGATGCACGACAACGCCATGCTGAATGTAAGACTGCCTAAGGTAGCGAAACAGCCCCTGCGAGTGCTATTGGATCCGCATTTGGATTTACCGTTGGATTCCGCCTTTGCCCGCAGTGCAGAGCAGTATCCCAGCCTGATTCTGTACCATGAAGCGGATGCATCAAGGCTGAAAGCACTCAGAGCGATGGGCTGCGAGCTTCAGCAAGTCTCTGGATCAGGTGATTGTCTGGATCTCCATGCAGCGCTGAATGTGCTCTATGAAAGGAATCTGTACTCAGTATTGCTGGAAGCAGGAAACAAGCTGAGTGAGGCCTTCTGGCAAGCCCAATTGGTGGACAAAGCCCTGATCTTCTATGGCAATCGCATCCTGGGGGGAGATAAAGCTATTTTGCGCAATGCACCAGTCGAGAGCATCAATCAAGCAATAACCCTACGTGATATCACATATAAGCGCTTGGGAGACAATATCCTTGTGAGTGGTTATCCGGTCTATCCGGAGTTATAACTACTGCGTATCTGTTTTATCAAGTAGCTTTAGTTCAGAAAATACCACTTCAAAGAAGCATGGAATGATACCGGAACTGGATTCACAGCATACAAAGCAGAATCAAAGAGATTCTTCAGGCTGACGGCAAAATCGAACTGACGCGTGATCCTGACCCCAGCCCAAACATCCACTAGAGTAGAGCCCTCGATCAGATATGGCATCGCCACATTGGCAGCATAAAACTCAGAATGCCCATACAGACTCAAGCCTAGCGACAGGGCATTGTGATGCTCCAGGTGACGGGTTATTACCTGATCGCTGCGAAAGCTGAACTCAGGAGCTTCCATCAGATTCTGACTATACTGCTGATAGTTCCACACCGGTTGCACCAGCAGTTCCCAATCTCCCCAATGCGGATTCCACTTTGCCGCCAGATGGGCTACCAGCAAATCCTCTTTTCTGGTTCCAGAAGGCAGGCTCAATTCGCTACGCTTCATACCAGCCGTAAGCTTGGCAGAGAGATTGTCCCGGATATACAGTCCATACAAGCCATATTCCGAGGGAGTATAGATGTATGGCACTGGCATGGTGGCATTGGCAGCAAAAATATCTGTAACAGATGTAAGAGGTTCATCAGCGCCAGAATAGAGCCTCGCATAAGCTCCGGTCTGAACAGACCCCAAGCCCAGCCCCAGATCGATTCCGCTTCTGATGCGTTTCCAATCAAAAAGCTCCGCCTTGACATTCAGGAGCAAAGGATATTTAGCATTCAGGTCAAGCCCCAATAGGTGCTGGTAGGATTCCAGATTGTAAGATCTGCTGATTGTATAGTTGCGCTTGATATCGGCATATTCATAGCGGAGCAGGGCTTCACCTGATGGGAATTCGAATTGGTTTTCCACAGCGATCTGCTGGCTTTGGGTGCTCAGTGCTTTAGCAAAGAAAGCGCTCTTCCCCTGTTCATCAGTATTCAGATAAGAGAGCTTGAGCCTGGCGTATAACACTGCCAGATACCACTGTTGAAGATCGTGAGACAAGGGAAAATTCACATTCTGCCAGTACTGCGGCAGCAATTCATACATGCTGGCTTCTCGTTTGTATGAAGAATAATCAAGAGCAAAATCGAGTCCGGCAAGCTTCGCTTCTCCGTAGAATCTCATAGCGCTCAGGGAAGCAGGTGTATCCGCCCAATATGAGTTTTGCGCAGTAAAATCAAATCTCAAGGCTGAGCTGCGCCAACCGAAGACCTCACTTTTTGCCAGCATTGCATTCACATAGCGGTTATCGTAATCACCCAAAGAACCAGTAAGCCGGGAAACAGGCATAGGATATGGATACACTTGCTGAGTGGCGTCAGTTTGATAGCCAGACACTACCAGATCATGATACATACGCTGATTGGCAAGATAGAGAGCACGATTGAAAGCAGAAGCAGGCACTTCGAAGCCATGATACTTCAGATGCGGGATCTCTGAATTCAGCCCCAGAATCTGATTCAGATGCTCATAATAGCCGCTGGGATTCTGCTGGATGTAGCGGCTGTAATCCACAGAAAAGTCCTGGGGAAAGGCATTTCTATCCTTGAGAGCAATCAGATTCAGCAGATCATCCCTGTACACCAAAGACAAATCCGGATCAGGAACAGCCGGAGCTATTACCTCAAGGCTGTCCGCCTGAGCACCAAGCTGCCCTGTCAAAACCAATAGCAGAGCTACAGCCAGCCAGAATCTATATACCATTGATATGTCTCTTGGATCAGATCTTTGATGCTTGTTTGAGGATTCCAACCCAGTAGCTGTTTTGCCTTGGTGGGGCTCGAAACCCAGCCCGGAGCCAGGATTTCTTTGAGTTTTTCCCGATTCATGGGCATTTCTCGATGCGTGATTCTGCCATACAGATCAGCAGCATGAAAGGCAAGGATCGCCACCGCCTCGGGCAATACAAGCGGTTGCACCTGACGATCCATCACTTCGGCAATGATACTGGCGATTTCAGCCTGAGTATATACAGATGTGTCACTGGCAAAAAAGATCTGGGAGCAGGCGGCAGGATTCTGCATCGTTAGCGCAATGAACTCCGCCAGTTGCCTCACATGGATCATGTTGATTTCCCGCGGCTCGTGCCCGATCTGGACTACCAGACCCAGCTTTATCAGCTTGAAAAGCTCGAGAAAATCTCTGTCCCCTGCTCCATAAACTGAGCAGGGACGGATGATCGTCCAGGGCTTTATGCACCTATTTTGCACCAGTTTCTCGGCGCGTTGTTTGCTTTTTCCATATATAGTCACAGGAGCAGGAGGATCGCTTTCCTGCACGGGAATACCGTGCACAGAGGGTCTGGAGGCAGCCTGGGTGCTGATTAGAATGAGATGGATAGGGTGCTCAGAGGCATTTACCGCTGCCACCACGCGCTGGGTAATCCCCACATTGGCAGCCAGCATATCCTCATGGTTCAAAGCCTTGGTCTTGCCAGCATTGTGGATCAAGACATCTACGTCGGAAAGGGCTGCTTTGATAGAATCTATCGATGAATAGTCAACTTCTCGGATGATCGCACCTGTAGCGGGAAGAGTGGCTGTATTGCGGATGATGGCGACGGTCTCATGACCCAGGTCTTGATAGTATCTGAGGAGATTACTGCCGACGAAACCATTGGCACCTGTGATCGCTATTTTCATCTGTCACCTTCAAAAGAAAATGGTGGGCGTTAAGGGACTTGAACCCCTGACATCTTGCTTGTAAGGCAAGCGCTCTCCCAACTGAGCTAAACGCCCACTGCGTTGCAGGAAACACTGGTCGGGGTGAGAGGATTCGAACCTCCGACACCTGGTTCCCAAAACCAGTGCGCTAACCGGGCTGCGCTACACCCCGCAACAGTTTGGTCACTAATCTTGGAGGCTGCTTTTCTGTCAATAGATATTTGTAGTACAACGCCAGTTTATCTGCATTAAAACGATATCGACCCCTTGTCCGATCATTATTGTGGCAAGTAAGATCACTTAGTCATAATCATCTTGCGGGTGGCTATTATTCTACCATCTAATTGCATGCGGATAAAGTATATCCCGCTACCAAGCTGTATTCCTGCATTATCACAACCATCCCATACCAACATGTGATCTCCTATAGTGTAATGCGAATCTGCCAGGCTTCTTACCCTCTGTCCTTTCACATTGAATATCTCGCAGTTCAGGAGCACCCTTTGCTTCAGGTTAAACAGAAGAGTATAATGCTCCGAAAAGGGATTGGGGAAAGCAGCCAGTTGAATTGCTCCAGGGCTTAAGTCTTCTTCCATGCTCATAGGATAGGTCCATTCGTAACAGCCCAGATCAACCTCGAAGCCATAAATACGCGGATTCCCAGCCAGGTCAGTTTCCGGCAGCTCCAAGCCCGTGGTGTCTCCCCTATCCCTGCAAATGGAATCATCCGCAAGCCTGTAACTAAGCGGATCACTTGCTACACTGCATCTGAACCCGGGGTCACCTGTTAGCACCACATCATTGAAGCTAACGTTGTTTACTGCCTGGAAGAGGGTAGAACTGGGGTAGTTGCTGATAAAGTTGTTATTGAAGCTTAGCACCGAACTTTCCCCAGCGCTAACGATCTGCAGGGGAGTACTATTGTCAAAGATGCAGTTGTTCACGATGAAATTCCCGTTCAACAGCGTACCATAGTTCGCTCCGCGGTTATTGGCGAAGGTGCAGTTATTGATAATGCCGGGGTTATCGTTAAAGTTTGCGATAAATACAGGTACCCCCCCTCCAGTCTGATTGTTTGCCACCAACACATTATCCAGCTTCAGTTCGCGGGTGGATTCCTCGCCATTAAAACCTACAGCCATGATATTGGGTTCATTGTTGATGATGGTATTGTTTACGATCTTAGAGTTTTTCATCTTCAGTTTATTACTTCTGAAATAGAACAGGGAACTGGGGAGGTCATTCGCGCCTCCAGTAACAGTGCAATTCTCAATCGTCAGCCTGTCTACATCCAAATCTACTACAAGTGCAAACAACCCGGATTCCGTTAATGTATGTTGATCAAATATTGTTACATTCTCCAGCATGCAGTTTGAATAGTAATCTGAGCTTGAGCCTAAGTAAATACCTCCTGTATTAGCAGATGCGATGCTGTGCAAATATACATCTTTCGTTTTCCCGTCCACAACCCTAGAATAAATAATCGGGCTTCTGATAATCGGATTGTTGTCTTGATGCAGGCTCACACCATCTATCACGGGATTGCGAATACGCTGACCTAGGATCGTAGTATCATAACAAGAATTAATCAGGTTCGTGTTCCCAATCCCGGCACCCTGTATCTTTACAAAGGATTTCAAGCCTATGGGAAAGAACTGGCCTGCTTCTGTTGAGTAATCTCCGGCAGCAAGATGAACCGTATTGGGGCTCAGGCTGTCGGATTGCACTATCTGCATAGCCCGGAAGATACTCTTGAGGGGAGTGGATTGGCTAAGGCCATCATTCAGGTCGCTACCCTCAGGAGCCACATATATATCGGCATTGATCTGAGCTAAATAAGCCCTTTGAATATCCACCCCCAAGAGGTTCCCTGTATCCGAAAGCAGGCCCTTTGCATAATGCACAAAGTAACTATCATGATAGTTCACAGTTCCCATATCCAGATAGACCTCCAAATCCAACCTTGTGCTACTGGCCAGGATGTCTTGCCCGTGACCTGCAATATTGTTAAATATACTGGAGCGCAAGATCGGATCAAAATACACTCTGCTAAAGATACCTATGAACAATCCTCCCCCGAGAGTAGCAAAACTGTCCCTTATAATGCAGGAATCCATATACACCATAGCATAGTACAGATATATCCCGCCTCCTATGTAAGCTGCATTATTGTTTATATTACATGAAGATATGGTGAAGTGCTGGGCGTTCTTAATCATCAGCCCCCCACCAGCACTCAATAACAGCAATTGCTCGTAGTAGCTATTGTCCCCACTCCCGTTTTGAAGGGTAAAGCCATAGATCCCACAATTGGTGGTGGCGGCAACGGATTTTACCACCGAGCCACTGCGGTTGCCATCGATAACGGTGCTATCCCGGTAAGCCGGATCACCTGTGGTATATTCCAGGCTGTAGATAAAGATATTCTTACCGCTAAAATCTATGTTTTCCATATAGGTGCCAGGGTACACCTTGATGCTATCGGAGTGTGCAGAGGCATCGATGGCCGCCTGTATCTGGGTGAACTGTCCGCTGCCATCAGGCTTTACGATCCAAGTGGCAGCACTCAGGCAGGTGCTTACTATCAGGCCTATCAGGAGGGTGAATCGTTTCATAATCTTTCCGTTTTATATATGGGTGAGAGGAGCAGCCTTGCCCTTCTCACCCAAGGGTTCCTTTTTTTATTTCAACAGTAACAGCTTACGGCTTTTCTGCTTTCCATGATAGGATAGCATGGCAAAATATATCCCGCTGGCTACGCTGCTGCCTGTATTATCTTTGGCATCCCACAGGCAGGTGTGGGTGCCAGCGGGGTAGCTGCCATGAATCAGGCTGCGAATCTTCTGCCCCTTCACATTGTAAACCTCCAGAGCTACATCCGCAGTTTCGGGTAAGCTAAACCGCAAGGTAGTATCCGGATTGAAGGGATTGGGATAGTTACCCAGATACAGCTTGGGTGCAGGGGTGTCATTTATGGAGTCCGCATCCATCTTCAGCATGTAATAAGGCTTACGCTCTTTCAGCATCAGAGCATGGTTTTCGTACTGCCCGGTTTCCATGTTCCAGGTTTGGTAGCGGGGAATGGGGTTGTACACGGCCTTGGTATCGTAATACACTCTTAATTCAAGCTCCATGCCGGGGGCAAGGTCTTCTAGAATATAGGCAAGAATCTCTACACTATTGCCTCCCACCACAGCAGCACCCTTGCAGACACCTTCCAGATACACTGCTGCTTCCCTGGGTATTTCTGTTCCGCTGAACTCCACATATACAGGGATGTAATCCATCTTTTCCGTAAAGGAGAATGCTAATGGTTTCTCTCTGATAAAAGGCTCAGATTCTGGAGCATCTTCATTCCAAATAAATTCTGCATCTTCAAAACACTTTACTATTACCATATCCCCATATTTCAAACTTGGTGTCTTACTGCCGGGATACCCGATCGATATCCACGGGCTTCCAAGACTCACGGACAGCCTTGCGAGTGTCCAGTTCTGGGCTTGGATAAACCACAGGTTGTCCAATATCCCAGCGAAAGCATCGAATGGATGTGCAGTTACATCCCCGAAGTAGCCAAGCCAGTTCTCGTTGTCAGGGATGTCACTACGCTGATTTCTCCTGGCTTTCAAAGTAATCGGCTGGCTGGGATCGGGTTTGATAGCTGGTGTAGAGATACTTACTGGATTCAGCAAACTTGGGCTCATCTGTATCTTATAACCCACCTGAGGCTGAATTGTGTGGTTTGTTCCATCCCATTCATTGTTAAAAACCTGCAAATTGTCGATTGGGTCATTCAGAATCTTCCATGAAATTGATCTTAGAATTGAATTGTCACGTAATGGATTAAAGAAAGTGTAAGCCATATCCTCATCACCATAGATCCTATCCAAAGCAGGGAAGCTCATCCACTTGATTCCGTCTCTGTCACTGGCAGCAGGAAAGGTATAAGTAATATATTGATGAGGATGTTCTTCGTACTGCACAGCTCCGATATCCGGGTAATTATTTATGTATTCGTTATACCTGTCGTCAAAGCCCTTCAGTATTAGCGGGCTACGCATGGTTTCGTCCCACTTAAGAGAATAAGTATGATTCTCAGGTTCGGGAACTATGCCGGGATAACTTGTCGAAATGCATGTAAGATGATCGACAAGAAATGAGCTATTATTGGGGAATGAGTTCAGGAAAAAACAATGCGATACTACTATCGGAGGATCAAGTGTTATAGTACCAGGATTGGGCAGTACAGAAAAAGGGTCACCGCCACAAGCAAATAAGTTGTTCTTGAGGGAATTGATGATTGAGGGACCATTTAGATAATCTGGTTGAGTATCTATACGAATGGCTTGACCTGAGTTTATAAACGAATTCTGGTCTATTGCCACAGATAATGTAGCATATTCTGGAAAACCTCCGATTGGTGCAATTTTAATCGCAGCCTGACAAGCCCCAGAAAAATTATTTGAGTGTATCGATACGTTCTGGTTTGTGGTAACTGCCGCGAGATCTAACTGATTAGTAAGGGTACGATTATTAAGTGTATAGAATTTGTTGTTTTTCACATTTCCTGACAAACCCTGGATTAAAATCCTGCCATTTATAAACTCATTGTTTTGAACATCAGTTATGACATTACCAGTTCCATACGAACTGATAACCAGATTCGCAGAGGTATTATTATCGATTGAATCCCTGAAGTAATTCTCAGAAACATCCAAGTATACATTATCGCCGCCCCACATATTGATATCTCCCCAATAGGCTGGATAACCGCTAATTGTATTATTGGTTACTATGATACTGGCATTTATCGGAGTTTGGCTAGAAGAACCTTTAAAATTCAATAAAAACGGGCGAAAATACAATGCTGGCTGACTTTCACTCGGCACAAACACATTTGAGTATATGTTAGTGTTCTGCACGGCAGTGATTTCATATGGTGGAGCTATTAGTGCTATTCCTGTTCCCATGTCTGAAAACATGCATGATTCTACGATGAGCTTATCAAGCCCACTTTCCACTTCTATACCCACCACATTAACATAAGTTCCAACATACTGCAAAGTAAGATATTGGAAAGATACTTCCTTGTCTTCGGCAGTGTTGCCTATTACTGTAAACAAAGTTAATGGAGGATCAGGACAAACATTATCTTGCTGTAGTATTATTGATGCATGCTGTGCGGTACTTTCCCCTCTTATATTCAACTTGTCCAGATTTGACGCGCCAATATTAATCGATAAGCTATTAAAAAATGAGTACGGATCTGGAAGTGAATAATCCGGCTGTATGGTTATCACACTACTCTCAATAATGATTTCCGCTTCTGTTTCTGTTCCCAAGTTTTGTAAAGCAAGGTTTATCATATCTTGCAAATCTACATTCGTGGATCCTTGTGGTACATACAAAGTAGTGATTCCAGATAAGCAATTGCAAAACCCAGAAAAAAATACAAACAAAAGCAAAGATTGCATTATGCTACTTCCAAGCATAAGAACATTTTTGCTCTTAGCATGTAATCCCTTGTTTATCGGATCGATACAGGTATGGGTAAAACTACAATACCTTGAAAAGATCATTTATCTGATCTCCTTTAATCATGTTAGGCTAAATGCCATTCTAATAATTAGTCTGTATCCCCAAAAAAGTCAATGTAAAACCGTAATCCATTGTTTTTGATCTGAATTCAATGTATTCATAACAATTATTTATGTCAAGAGGGACTTGCCAACCTTGTTTTACAAACGACGCCATCATTACGCCATCAATACGGATCCGATGCGTAATAGGTGCGTAATGATAGCGTAATTCAAAGCAGAGCGAGATCTGGAACGTCGAAGAAACAGACAGCTTCTACAGGATGTTGGGATATGTCACGATTCAGGAGAATATTTCACCTTATACCTGACCATTTTTCTCAGATGGTCAGTTTTTGTTGACAGCTCTTTAGCTGTGCCAAATATGACGCAGGCTAAACCAAACTGCCGCTTAAATGACAATGTGTGAGGTAATTAGAGTATAATGATATGAGTAAAGATGTGGATAAAAAAAGCACGATAATCGAAATCGCCATACGGTTATTTTCCAAGTATGGCTATGCAAAAACCTCGGTCGATGAGATAGCCAGCCAGGCTAATATCGCCAAGGGAACGGTGTATTACTATTTCACCAGCAAGGAAGAGCTGTTCATGGAAGCTATATCCAGCAAGAGCCAGGAATTCTTCGCCGCCCTGCACGAGCATATTGCCCAGACCAAAGGCTTTGAGGCTCAATTGAAGGCATACATCTCCCTGCCTATGAAGTATGCTTATGAGAACATGCCAATCCTGTTGGAGGGCCTGAAAAGCATACCGTTCAGCTATATCTCCCGCATAGACGAATACCGCAAGGTCAGTCAAGCAAGAATGCTCTTGATCCTGCGCCAGATTCTGGAATGCGGCTTAGCGGAAGGAAAGGTGACCGAAGCCATCTCAATCGACCGAATCTGTGAGATGATTCATGATTGGTTCATGCCGGGTAACCTCCGGTTTGAAGTTTCAGATATTGAACAAATGTTGAAGAGAATCGAGAAAGACCATGAAGCCCTGGTCAATCTGATCCTATATGGAATAATAAGACGAGGATAGAAAATGAAAAGACCCCTTTTGCTGATCACCATGATAGCGCTGGGATTATCTCTTAGCGCAATCAGTCTGGAAGAAAGCCTCCAGATGGCAAAAAGCAACAACAAAACCCTCCTGATGGCCAAAGAAGACGTTTTCAAAGCTGATGAGACCTACAAGGATGTGCGTGGTAACCTGCTACCCCAGCTCAGCCTGCAAGGTGCATATAGCTTGTCGAAGACCTATCTGCCGGATTCTGCTGTACCGAGCTTTGGCAGCATCAGCTCCTATCTGGATGATACTACCGCCAGTGACAATGATTACATCCTGGCTGGAGCAATGGATGCCATGATCTCCAGTATGATCCCCAGTTCGCCCAAAAATGAAGGCTCTCTGGCCTTGCAGCTCAAGATGGATCAAGTGCTGTTTCTGGGCGGCAAATTGATCAATGGAATCAAAGCTGTGGATAGGTTTCGCAGTGTGCAGAAATTGCGCTATAGCCTCACTGAAGAACAAATTATCCTGGAAACCACCAAGCTGTTTTATCAGACCATTCTGGCAGGCAAGCTCGCAGAAATTCAGGCAGAGGGCTTGAAGACAGCCCAGCGGCATTTGAACAGAGTGGAAGTCTTCAATCAGGAAGGTCAGGTATCGGAATTTGATCTACTGCGGGCAAGGCTGGAAGTTGCCAAGCTGCAGCCTGAGCTCCTGGCTGCTCAAAACCAGTATGAGCTTGCCCTGGCAGCGTTCCGGAAACAAATCGGCACCGACGATCCTGATGTAGTTCCGGATGGTGAATTTGTCTTGCCTGAGAGCTTCAAGATCAGCCTCGAAGATGCCCTGGCGGCAGGCAAGAAAAACAGAACTGAACTGGAACTGGTGGATATCAGTACTCAGATCATGCAGATCAAATATAATGCCGAAAAAGGCAATTACCTGCCCAATGTAGCCCTGAGTGCAGATTATTCCTTATACACCGCTGCCGACGAACTGGCCATCCAGAGAGATGATTTTGGCAGCAGGTTCTCAGTGGGGATTGGCTTTCAGATCCCCCTGTTCACAGGATTATCGAACACATCAAAACGTAACTATGCCAAACATGACCTGATCCAGGCCAAGCTGCAACAGCGTGATGCAGAGGAATTGATCGAATTGCAGATCAAACAAAACCATCAGAAACTGGAGCATGCCTGGCAGAACTATGAAGTTCAACAGCAAAACATCCGCCTGGCGGAACGCAGCCTCGAACTGGCTCAAGTTCGATATGAAAACCAGGTGGGGATCCAATTGGAAGTGTTTGATGCCCAGATCATGCTTTCTGCCATCAAGCTGCAATATTTTAACGCTATCTTTGAAGTGATCGCAGCCGAAAGAGATTTCCAGAAATCCATCGGTAACCCTCTTTAAGAAATGGAGTATAAAATGAAAAGACAAATCCTACTGATAATAATGACCGTACTTGTAAGCATGACTCTCATCTCCTGCAAGAAAAAGCAGGATGACGCCAAAAGCATGGAACAACTGCAAAGTGAACTGGGCTTGCCTGTGCGTACAGAGCAGATAACAGCTACTACATTCGAGCAAATTCTGCGTTACAACGCTACTCTTACCGGCATTGAAGAATCTACGCCCCAGGCGATGGTTTCCGATATCATCACCAAAATCACCGCCAAAGTAGGTGATCGAGTCAACAAGGGAGATATCATCGTGAGTTTCCCTGCCAATACTCCTGCGGCACAATATGAACAAGCCAGGACAGCTTTCAGCAGTATCAGCGCCATTCATGACCGCATGCAAAGGCTATATGAGCAGGGAGCTATCAGTCTGCAGGATTATGAGAATGTGCAGACCCAATACAAAGTCTCCAAAGCCAATCTGGAAGCCAGTGAGCAGATGATTCATATTCGGGCTCCGCTTTCAGGAGTGATCACTGCGATTATGGTGAATCCCTCGGAACGAGTGTTTCCCGGTAAAGACCTCTTTACAGTAGCATCAACCGATGGCTACAAGGCCAGCATAATGGTTCCTGAATCTGAGATTGCCAAAGTGAAGAAAGGTGCCAAAGTGACAGCGAAGTGGGATTCACATGAGATCACAGGCCGGGTCAGTATGATCTCCATGGCTATGGATATGAATGCCAAGGCGTTTAGAATTGAAGCAGTCTTCCCAGGATACCGGAAGGATATTAGTTATGGCGTGACCGCCGATATTGGCATCGAAGTATTGCGTAAACCAAATGTTATCGTGGTACAGCGTCATCATATCGTTTCTGAAAACGGGAACTACTATGTCTGGAAAGCCGCGAATGGCACAGCCCAGCGAGTTCAGATCACCACTGGACTGGATAATCAGATGGAGTATGAAGTGGTCTCGGGGCTTGCTGAAGGCGATGAGATCATCACGCATGGGATCAAATCTCTGGTGGAAGGCACCAAGATCCGCTTGATCCAGGAGAACTAGCATGTTTCTTTCAAAAATATCCATAGATAGACCCGTAATGGTCACAATGGCCATTCTGGTGTTTGTGGTCTTTGGTTTTATCGCCTATCTGGGCATGCCATTGAACCTGATGCCGGATGTGGAACTGCCTTATGTATCGATCCAGACCATATATCCTGGCGCAGGCCCCAGAGAAGTGGAAACACAGATTACTACCAAGATCGAAGAAGCTATCGCTACGGTAGCTCAAATCGATTACATCCAGAGCTATTCTCTGGAGAATGTGTCGATTATTGTGATCGCGTTTCAACTCACTAAAGACGTAAACGTCGCCAGTGCCGAAGTGAAAGACAAGGTAGATGCAATACTAAGAGAACTACCTACATCGATCGAAAAACCCAGCGTCCAGAAGTTTGATTTTGGCAGCTTTCCGTTCATGGATCTGGTGCTCTCAGGAAATCTCGAAGATCGGGAGTTGTACGAGCTGGCTGATACCAAGCTGAAAGAACGTATCTCTCAAATTCAGGGTGTGGCTCAGGTGAGCCTGTCCGGAGGGAGTAAAAGAGAAATTGCTGTGAAGCTCTCGGATCGGGTGGTCTACCAGAACAGCCTCTCCCTCACACAATTGAATCAAATCTTGGCTGCGCAGAATATGGACATGCCAGCGGGGAATTTCACCAAAGGGTCTCAGGAGTATTCCGTAAGACTTAAAGGGGAATTCTCCAGCGTAGAGGATCTTATCAATACCGAAATCCCTACAATGTTTGGCCCCAAGAAACTGGGCGATCTGGCTGAAGTAACGGATGGAAGTGAAGAAGTAAGACAAAGATCCGTATATTTCAACGTTCCCAAGGGAAAAGTGGAAGACAATATTGTCCGTCTCTCGGTTACCAAAGGATCAGATGGAAACGTGGTCAATATCGCCAAAGAGGTGCGGGCTGCCCTACCAGAAATCAACAAAGACCTGCCTCCAAACGTACAACTCAGTGTAATCCGGGACGATAGTGATTTCATCCGCCTGACTGTGAATGATACGCTCAGCAATATCCTGATGGGAATCCTCCTGACAGGACTCGTGCTGTTCCTGTTTCTGCACGATCTGCGTTCGACGATCATTGTTGCACTGTCCATGCCTATCTCTATCATATCATCATTTATGCTGATGCAGCTTGCTGGTTTTACCATGAACATGCTGACACTGATGGGCTTTTCTACTGCGGTGGGTATTTTGGTAACGAACTCAGTGGTGGTGATCGAAAACATCTTCAGGCACAAAGACATGGGTAAAAGCAGAAAAGTAGCATCGCATCTGGGTACTTCAGAAATAGCGGTGGCTGTGATCGCTTCCACCCTTACCAATCTGGTGGTGTTTCTACCGATGGCAGCCATGACTTCGATGGTGGGAAGCTTCTTAAGGGAATTCGCCCTCACTGTGGCTTTTGCGACCATCTTCTCGCTGATCACATCCTTCACTATTACTCCCATGCTGGCTTCGATAATAATCCCTGAGGCCAAGCATGACAGTAAGTTTGGCCTGCGTTTCGATGCTGTGTTTGAACGCTTTTCCAACGGATATCAGAAGTTCTTAACTCTGGTGTTGAAGAGCAAGAAATCCAGCATTGGGATTATCGTGGCTACATTCATAATGCTAATCGCCAGTTTCATGCTGGTGCCTTTTCTGGGGTTGGAGCTCTTTCCCCAAATGGATCAGGGTAATCTCACGATCACGGTTGAATTGCCGGAAGGATACAATCTGGATGAGACAGCAGCCGTCATTGAGGCGATTCATCAGCGCACTGCCAAGTTCACAGAGATCGAACATATTATCAGCAATCTGGGATCTCAGGGCTTCATCAATACCGGTACAAACCTTGCCTCGATGGATGTAAAATTGGTAGATCAAAAGGAGCGAAACCACAGTAGCGCTGACATGGTAAACATCCTAACCAAAGAATTGGCAGATATCCCAAATGCCAGAATCAAGGTAAGTGCCCAAGCTGGCATGGGGATGGGGAATTCAGCCATAGATTTCTTCATTCAGGGCTCTGATCAGGAAGTACTGGAATCCCTTAAACAAGATGTCTTGAACAAAGTCTCAGATATCCCCGGGATCATCAATCTGGATACAAGTTCCAGAGCCGGAAGATCTGAGATAACGCTTTATCCCAAACGTGACAAAATGGCAGCGATGGGAGCCACAGTATATGACCTGGCACTTGCCCTGCGCAGCAGTGTGGAAGGCATGGTCATGACGTCATACAGAGAAGGTGGAAACCAGTATGACATCAAACTCTCATTGAAAGAAGAGGAAATTGACCATCCCGACAAGATCAGGAATCTCACGGTCGTCATCTATGGTCAATCCTATGTTTTATCACAACTTGTGGACATGGATTTTGCTCCCAGTGTGAGTAAACTCATCCACGTTGATAGAGCCAAATCAATAGAATTCACGGCTGATCTTGCCAAGGGATATACCAGTGGTAAGGTGAACGCTGTGATTTCATCCAAACTGGACGAGATAAGTTTTCCGCCCGGATACAGAATCCGCTGGGGTGAAGACGCCAAGATGCTGAATGATACTGTAAGTGACATGATGAGAACCTTCTTCCTGGCTGTGCTGCTTACCTATATGTTGCTGGCTGCTATCCTGGAAAGCTTTGGTCAACCACTGATCATCCTGGCAACTATCCCTCTGGCCATTATCGGCGTGATCCTGGCCCTGTTCTTCTCAGGAATCGGATTGAACATGATTTCCATGCTCTCCATCATTATGCTGGTTGGCATTGTCGTAAACAACGCTATATTAATATTAGACTATGTGAATGTGAAACGCAAGGAAGGCTATAATTCTCATGATGCCCTGCTGGAAGCCGGAAAGATGAAGCTGAAGCCCATCGTAATGAGCACAATCTCCATTGTGGTGGGTATGCTCCCTATGGCACTGGGAATCGGTTCTGCCGGTCGTGAAATGAGAATGTCCATGGGTATAGTATCCATCGGAGGTCTGATAGTCTCCACATTCCTTACTCTGGTAATCATACCTGCGTTCTATTATCTTAGTACGCGGGAGAAAATACAAAACAAGGACTTATCATGATCGAGAGAGAAAAGGTCGAAGCCGTATTGGATCGTATTCGTCCTGCCATTCAAGCCGATGGCGGAGACGTGGAACTAATCAACATTAGAGAAGACAAAGTGGTGGAAGTACGCCTGAAAGGAGCCTGCCATGGCTGTCCTATGGCCACACTTACACTGAAAGCAGGTATAGAGAGAATCGTGAAAGAAGAAATTCCTGAAGTGGTAGAAGTAATCTCTGTCTGAGCTATTTGGCAACTCGTTAAAAAAACCGGCTTCCTGGATGAGGAAGCCGGTTTTCTTATATGTTTAATATCTATTAGGTTACATCACTTCGCTGACGACCTTGTTAACCAGGGCCTTAGCTTGAGAATCCAACATATAGGACAGTGGGAATGCAAAGGTATAAACCTTACCTGCCCCAGGATTGGTTTTTCTAATTCCTACTGGTTTCCCATTGTAGTTGTTGAACTGAGCTTGAGTTGGGGGGAATGTAGGATAATCTACTGGCTTGCAACCGAGAGTGTAGATGATTTCACCAGTAGTCTCAGGGAACCAGGCAACAGCAGATAGTCCCTTACGCAGTTCAACTACGGTATTGAAACTGGCAGGATCGCCAAATTGAAGATTCACATCACTGTATCCAAGTTGACCAACTGCTTTGTGGAAAAATGGATTGGTAGCAAGGCTGTTGCTCATGAAAGGTAACACTGGTTGGTCTGGAAGTCCCATATGGCGTATCACAGTAGTTCTGATCCCGTCTTTGGATATCCCGCTGAGCACATCTGAGAGTTTGTGAGTATGTGATATCATCAGGTTTCCACCGCGAAGCAGGTACATAGCAAGTCCATCAGATTCATACTCCAGATTTCCGGAGTTACCAGGATTGTCGCTGTGATAAACTACAAGTTTGTAATTCATCAGCTCACTGAATGCCAGGTGGCGACCTCTGACGTCGGGTTTGGTGGTTCCCACGGTTTCCACTTGAGTATCAATAGATCTAGTATTCTTTATGAATGTGACATCAGTGTGATCACTGAACATGTTTTCATACTTAGTTTTAACCAAGGCTCCAGGTGAATTAGCCGCATGATGAGGATCATCATCGATCACCAGAATCCCGCTTCTTTGAGCAGGAGCTTTGTAAGCAATTAGATCAAATTCCAAAACCGCAGGAATCGGATCATATTCATCCTGCATATCCACACAGCTTACTTCAAACACATGCGTACCTGGTCCGGCTGATGGAGGCACTGGAAGTCCCGTAAGCACAATCGTCTGGCCTAAAGGTGATGTAACAGGTATTCTCAGCCATCTGGTGCCGTCATCATGAGTAGCAATGGAATTGGCAAAAGGCGGGAAGTTGTATGGTTCGCCATTATAGCGTATGTCAAAGTGAGTAATCTCGCTAAAGTAGTTCTTTTGGGTGTTTCGATCCAGCGCAACATCCACTTTCTTGTTGTATGGCGCTTCAATAGGGTTATCGGAATAGGTAATAGCACCACTTGACGAGATGTTACCATATTCACCCCACCATCCCCAACGAATATAGATCTTCAGATTGGGACTGTAAACAGCCGTGTATCTTCCTTCTGTAGTTCTGAAGAAAGGAGTGGCATATCTCTGCTGACCATTGATTATCGAATAGGGCAGTATCTCTTTGGTGGAGTCATCACCCCAATCTTCATAGTGGTTGTCACCTAAGGCAAGGGTTTTGGTCGGATAAATGAAAGTTCTGGGGCTGAAACCGGGTCTAACTCTGAACAACAGTGTATCCAATTCCGAGACCACACCAGCCATATCGTATGCGCGGGCAATAATCTTGGTTTTTGACACTGCTACATTCCCTTCGTAATCATAAGTAAGAGCAAGAGGTTGAGTGCGGGCTGTAAGTTTGTATTCGTTGAATTTTGCCTGATCATCAGTATTGTGCCAGGCTGTTTCAGTGCCGGGAATAGTCACACCCTGATTGTTGGTTTTCATCATTTTGAATTCAAATCTGTAGGGTATGGAAGGAATGAAGGGATCATAATCAATCATGGCAAAGCTAAGCTTGATGCCCGAACCCACATCACCACCATTGGGATTCCCCTTGGTAGTATTAATGGTGCACATTGGTTTTTCGGATTGAGTTCTAAATTTTCTCCAGGCAGCTTGAGCGGTGATAGCGCCACGATTGTCAATGGCTACTACTTCAAAATATGAAATCTTCACCATTGGATTGCCAAACTCATCAGCTGAGGGGAAATTTACAGTTGCATACTTCTGCGATGTCCAGATTGATCTGCGGGCAGCAGGATCGCTCAAGGGAATTGATTGATCAGCTCCGGGCAGATAATGAACCACCCATCCACGTTTGGCTCCATGCAAAGTTACAAGATCGGTAGGTGTCAAATCGTCATCTGCGGTACTGATAAACTGATATCCAGGGCTAGCAATTGGGTTGTGGTTCTCATCCAATACTCTGAATGCATAACCTGCGATCACGCCATCTGGATCAGTTGCATGCCAGTAAATCCTCTGTTGAAATGAATATGTGAGGGTTGTATCATATCCAGCGGCTGCGTAGCTATTATCCCATCCCTCGTATGAGGTGATTGATATTGTGGGGGCAATGTTTGAAAAGCGGGTTCCTGATTTACCGCATCCTGATAACACCAGCATTGTTGTGATCAACAACATTGCTATTGTCAAGAGTTTAGAACTCTTAAATTGCATCGGTCCTCCCAAACTTCAGGTTGTTATTATTACTTATTTTCATCTAAAACCAAGTCTATATATTCGTCAATACTTTTATTAATGCCTCTGCTCAGCATGGCAGCTTTGATCAGATTTAAAAAGAGTACGCTGGTAGTAATCCTGCCTATTCCTCCGGGCACTGGAGTGATAGCACTGGATATGGCTGCGCAGGCTTGGTAATCCACATCACCTACATACCTGAGGCTTCCATCAGGACCTGTAATTTCGTTGATGCCCACATCGATGACTATGGCACCAGGTTTGATCATCTTTGCAGTTACAAACTCAGGTTTACCGATTGCTGATATTAGCAGATCTGCATCCTGAGTAACTTTTGTCAGGTTTTGGGTACTGCTATGACACACTGTAACTGTAGCATTTGAATCTTTCCGCTTCCAAAGCAGCATATTGGCCAGCGGTTTCCCGACCACATTGGAGCGCCCCAGGATGGCAACTTTACCTTCTGATGGCTTAATTCCATAGTACTTTAGAGTATAGTAAACTGCTGCAGGAGTACAGGGAAGGAAACCATCTGTCTCCAGCATGATTTTCCCTAAGTTCACGGGATGCAAGGCATCGATGTCTTTATCTGGATTGATTCTGAAACTAACAGCATTTTCATCTATCTGCTTCGGTAGGGGCCTTTGGATCATGATTCCATGGATGGCATCATCATTATTTGCTGAATCAATGAACTCCATCAGTTCCGTTTCTGAGACGGATTCTGGAAGAGTCTGAAGTCTAACTTCACATCCCAGTTTTGCTCCTGCTTTGCCAATGCTTTGCACATAATAGGAACTGGCAGGATCTGCTCCCGCCTGAATCAGAAGCATCATTGGAGAGATATTGTGATCATCAATCAGTTGTTGTGCTAATTTATTCAAAGCAATGGCTATGGGCTTTCCACTCAGTTCTCTGGTCATAAGATCTCCACGTTTCTACGGATTCTCTGAATGCTTCGGGCAAATCCACTGGTCTCGTCAATATCGACCACTACTGCATTGATTTGCATGCCTTTATCTGAGGTTTCAAAACGCATTGGCACAGCATTGATGTTTTTCTCTACAATGATGTTTTTACGAACGCCTATCACGCTATCATGAGGACCTGTCATCCCCACGTCTGTGATGTATGCAGTACCTTCAGGCAGGATTTCTTCATCCGCTGTCTGGATGTGAGTATGCGTACCCAATAAGGCACTTGCTTTACCATCCACAAACCAGCCAAATGCTCTTTTCTCCGCTGTTGATTCAGCATGAAAGTCTATCACCAAAGGCTCAGGAGACTCTCCCTGGGCATTGTAGAAGTCTGCAAAAGCCGTAAATGGTGAATCACAGGGAGGCATGTAGATTTGCCCTGTGAAGCTAATCACAGACAGCTTTACATCTCCTCTATCTATTTTGCAGACACTATGCCCGGGAGCAGCCATTGGGTAATTCATGGGCTTCACGATTCGGCTTTCTTTCTGGATGAACTCAATCGCCTCCACCCTATCCCAGAGATGATTGCCTCCGGTGATCACATCCACACCGCAATCCCACAGAGGTTTTACTACCTTCTCTGTTAGACCCTTGCCATCGGCCAGATTCTCTCCATTGATAATACATATGTCGGCATTGTGTTCCAATTTTAGGTCAGGCAGGTGTTGTTGTAATATAAGCCTGCCTGGCTTTCCATACACATCGCCGAAAAAGAGAATGATCATTATTTAGCCATGGCAATCTGCCGGGTCTCTCGTATCACGGTTACCTTGATCTGACCAGGGTATTGAACCTGTTTTTCTATTGTCGATGCTATCTCTGTGGCCAAAAGAGGAGTTTGATTTTCCTCTACGATGCTTGGCTCTACAATGATTCTGAGCTCTCGTCCAGCTTGGATGGCATAGGATTTATTCACACCTTCCACACCGTTGGCGATTTCTTCAAGCTTGGCCAGACGCTGCATGTAGGTTTCCAGCATTTCTCTACGGGCTCCAGGACGTGCCCCTGATATTGCATCAGAAGCCTGCGCCAGAGCAGCATATACGGATAGTGCTTCTACTTCTTCGTGATGCGCTTCAATCGCATTTACGATTAGTTTGCCTTCTCCGTTTTTTCTCGCCAGATTTGCGCCGATAATGGCATGTGTGCCATCGAATTCGTGATCCACGGCTTTACCTATATCGTGCAACAATCCTGCCCGACGGGCTACTTCCTGATCCAGACCCAATTCCGCGGCCAGAATTCCACAAATCCATGCTGCTTCGATGGAATGCTGCAATACATTCTGCCCATACGAGGTGCGGTATTTCAGACGTCCGAGGACCTTGATCAAGTTTGGTGAGATATTATGGATGTTTGTTTCAAGGACAGCTTTTTCACCGATTTTCACCAGTGTCTCTTCCATCTCTTTGGTCGTTTTGGAGATCACTTCCTCGATCCGACCAGGATGAATTCTGCCATCCGAGATCAATTTCTCCAGGGACAACCTGGCAATCTCACGGCGCACAGGATCAAAGCAAGACAATACTACCGCTTCAGGAGTATCGTCGATGATCAAATCAACTCCTGAGGCCTTTTCAAAAGTCCTGATATTACGCCCTTCGCGACCGATTATACGTCCCTTCATCTCATCTGATGGCAGGGATACTACTGAAACAGTGGTTTCAGACACATGATCTACTGCCATGCGTTGAATCGCCGTGGAGAGAATCTCCGCTGCCTTGGTACTGGCGTCCAATTTCAGTTGTTCTATGGTGAGTTTGGCATCGTTGGCTGCCACCTGACGGGCGGTTGCCAGCAGCTCTTCTTTCAATCCTGCCAATGCTTGTTCACGGCTCAATCCGGCAATTTCAGCCAGCTTGGCTTTTTGCTGGTTAATGATTTCATCAAATTCCTGTTTTCTCTGGGCAATCTCATCTTCTTTGTTTTTCAGCTTTCGCTCTTGCTCAGTGAGGCTATTCTCTTTCTTTTCGAGAGAATCCAGTCTTTTATCCAGGCTGCCCAGCCTTTCGTTGTATTTCTTTTCCTGAGCCCGCAATTCTCTTTGTCTTTCTTTCACTTCTTCATCGAGAATACGCTTCTGTTTGAACCATTCATCCCGGGCTTCGAGCAGGGCGGCTTTCTTGGCGTTTTCAGCATCATTTTTAGCTTCCTTGCGCATTTCTTCTGCAATCTGATTTGCTTGGGAAATGAGCTTGAAAGTTGTGTTACGCCGGATTACATAGATAATCAGGGCGATGATAAAACCTGCTGCTAATCCTGCCCCACCAGCAATGTATATGCTTGTCATAATTCAATCCTTAGTTCAATCTATTTACGCTTGTACAGCGGAATTAAACGCCCGCATGAACCGTGTATGCTTGTCTTTTTGAAAGCCAAGTTTGCAGGTGGAAATCTACCTTGTAAGCTTTATGTATCCGGAACTGGCCGGCACGCATGCTACTCATGGCTCGACTTCCCTCATAAGAGTGGCTTTATTGCAATCCATATCACGAATTCTGCAGGCAACTTATTATACGGTGATAATCTTTTCGATCATCTGGTTGAAGCGTTCCAGTTCAGATCTGAGCTGTTGGTTTTCTTCCTTAAAACGGCTTAAAAGTTCTTGTTGCTGCAAGCTATTGAGGAGCAGCAACCTGGGAAAATCCAGATTCTCGTATAGCTCATTGAGTTCGGTCAACTGGGCTGATATCTCAGCAGCCAATTGCTTCGTAATAGTGGGATTATCGCTGCGCAGACGGAACAGCCTGCCAAAGATCTCCACTTCTACCGATTGCATGAGCTTAGCCCTTATCCTCAATCAAAGGGAAGATGTCGTCTATCTTCTTGATGGCGTCATCGGCAAAGCTCTCAACTCCGGTCAATACAGACTGCAATTCGGCATATTTGGCTTTCAGCTTCTCATGTTCCTGCTGCAATTCCTTAAAGGCGTTGTCGCTTTCACCATTTTGTTTGGCATAGTCATCAATCTGAGTCATAAGCTGCATGTTTTCTTCTGTAAGCTGAGTACACTGCTGGTTCAATTCGGCTATCACTTTCTTATCCGCAGTGTACTGATCTATCAATTTCTGAATCTTTTCTTGTAAATTTACGATTGGGCTTTCCATCATTTACCTCATCTTTATCTGATATTGGTTTTCTAGGTATTTCACGATTTTTTGCATCAGGTCATCAATGCGTTGTTCTGTCAATGTTTTTTCTTGATCCTGAAGGATAATATGCAGGCTCAGGCTTCTATATCCTTGCGGGATATTGTCTGATCTGTATTCATCAAAGACAGATATCTCCCGGATCAGGCTGCGATCCAGCTCGGGAATGCTTCGTTGCAGATCCTGATACCTTATGGCTGTAGGGCACAGGAAAGACAAATCTCTCGTAACGGCTGGATACTTAGGTATATTCACATACTGGACGACTTTGTTCCTTGTGGCGTCCACCACTTGATCCACTGCATATTCCAGTACCCAGACATCCTGTTTCAAGGCTGTGGTATCAATTCCCCAAGCAGCCAGAACCCGGGGATTCACCCTGCCGAAATAGCCCAAACTGCGATCTCCGGATACATATTGAAGGCTATCTCCGGAAACCAGATAAGGCAGCTTGGCAGATTCTTGCTGAAAGGGTACGCCCAAATCCTGCAGGAGAGTCTCGTAGCAGCCTTTCACCCAACTGAAATTGACCATTCGGGGTTTATCCTGCCAATGCTCTTCATTGATCTTTCCTGAGAATACAGCTACCATCCGCAGGGGTTCAGTGATTCCAGCTGTGGATTTGAGATACACTTTAGCCATTTCAAAGAGCATAACGTCTCTTTCGCCATGGTTCAGATTGTAAGCCAGATTTGTGAGTAACTGAGGGATCAGGCTGGAGCGCATCACCGATTGATTGGAACTCTGGGGATTAACCAGAGACACCAGATTCAATTGCTCTGGTGCATAGCCCAAAAGCTTCATCTGATCTGGATCTGTAAAGCTATAATTCAAGGTCTCATAGCATCCACAGGATACCACCCAATCTGTCATAAGCCTCTGCACCCGGTATGCATGCCGATCCATGATCAGGCTTGTTGGTGCCGGAGTAGGGACTTTATCGTAACCTGCCAGACGTGCCAGTTCTTCGATGATGTCAGCTTCCCGGAAGACATCCACTCTATAGCCGGGAACCCGGAAATAGAGGCTGTGCTGGCAATCATCAAGTTCCGTGAATTCCGTTACACCACGCTTCATTTCCTCAGCATGATGACAAAACACAGCATTGATATCCAGGATCTTCCCAGGAATGAAATTGCCATACTGGAGAAAAGTGAAGCCCAGCCGGGTAAGATATGTCTTGATTTCATCTCCGCTGAGACTATAGCCTATCAAAGCTGCAAACTTATCAGGACGAATTCCCAGGATGTATTCAGGCTGGGGCTGAGGATAGTCATCATGAATATCACCGCAAAGCACTCCACCTGCCAGTTCGAGGATCATTTCAGTGGCTCTTCTGCTGATTCTATCTGCATACAAAGGGCTTAAATGACGTTCAAAGCGGTAGGATGAATCCGAAGTAATTTTGTGCTTGTATGAGGTCTTGCGGATTGATCCAGGATGGAAGGCTGCACTTTCCAATACTATATTGTTCGTCTGTCCGGTAATTGCAGAGTGTTCACCACCCATAATCCCAGCCAGGGCAGAGGCTTTTTCTCCATCTGCAATCACCAGTTCATCCCCATCCAGAGCGTAAGTCTTGCCATCGAGAGCCAGGAAGCTTTCCTGCGGGAAAGCCTTTCTTACAATGATATCAGGATATCCCTGGTTTTTATCTTTGCTGGCAAGTTTATCATAATCGAAGGCATGGAGCGGATGCCCGGTCTCCAGGAGCACGTAATTCGTGATATCCACGATGTTATTAATAGGGCGTAATCCGTTCTTAACCAGGGCATTTTTTAGCCAATCAGGTGATTCAGCTACTTTAACGCCTTTGATTACACGGGCAGTGTAGCGTGGGCAAAGCTCCGGTTCCAGATTTGTGAGTCCCAATTTTAGTTCTGAGCCTGAGGGCTGCAAATCTGGATCGTTTGGAAGAATCAGCTCCCGATCCAGCTTGGCGGAGAGATCACGGGCAATTCCGATATAGCTCAGGAGGTCACTACGATTGGGAGTGATCTCAAGCTCATAAGCCACATCAGGAAGCTCCAATATCTTATTCACCGATACTCCCGGAACCGTGTCAGGCGGGAGTTCGATAATCCCGGCATGATTTTCTGAAAGTCCCAGTTCACGTTCTGAACAGAGCATTCCGTTGGATACCACCCCGCGGATCTTAGCCTTTTTGATTTGTAGATCGCCCAGATCAGTACCTGGCAAGGCAATCACAGCCATCATCCCACTATGGCAATTGGGGGCTCCGCAAATGACTTGCAACAAACCCTTAGCATCCTTTTCAGGATGTGGATATTCACCCACATCGATCCTGCAAAGCTGCAAGTGATCAGTATCTGGAACTTTTTCAGCACTTACGACTCGAGCCGTGACTACTGTCTCAGGCATGGCATTCAGATGCTGAATATCCTCCACCTCGATTCCGGCAAAGGTAAGAAGCTCAGCCAGGGTGTGGGCGTCTTCAGGGATATTGATGTATTTACGCAACCAGGATAAACTCAGCTTCATGATATCACTCCCCGGAATTGACGCAGCATGCGGAGATCGTTTTCAAACAGAATCCGCATATCTGGGATGTTGTATTTCAGCATGGCGATACGTTCTATCCCCAGACCAAAGGCGAAACCGCTGTAGATCTCAGGATCGATTCCCAGGATTTGGAACACAGCAGGATCCACCATACCGGCTCCACCCATTTCGAGCCATCCGGATTGTTTGCACACCCGGCAGCCAGAACCGCCACAAACCACACAGGAAATATCCATTTCTGCTGAGGGCTCTGTGAAAGGAAAGAAATGCGGACGGATGCGGCTGCGCACCTGAGTTCCAAACATGATCCCGGCAAAGCTCTGCAGAGTATTAGTTAGATCCGCCAGGCTGATCCCTTTGTCCACCACGAGGGCTTCCACCTGATGGAATACCGGCGAGTGGGAGGGATCAGGCTTATCATTTCGATAGCATCTGCCAGGAGAAATAATCCTGATCGGAGGCGGAAAAGCTTCCATCACACGGATTTGCACAGTGGAGGTTTGAGTTCTGAGCAGTAATCCACCTTCCACATAGAAAGTATCGGCCAGATTGCGGGAAGGATGGTCCTGAGGTGTGTTCAGAGCGTCAAAATTATGAAACTCATCCTCGATATCCAATCCCTCAGCGATCTCGAATCCCATGCTCATAAAGACATCATCAATTTCTTTGCGGATGATACTGAGCGGATGGTATCCACCTCTGCGGGGTCTGATTCCGGGCATACTGGGATCGTGATCCACACTGCTTTTCTGCCATGAGCTTTCTTTCAGGGCAACACTTCGGCTGTTTAACAGTGCTTCGATCTCACTTCTCACATTGTTAAGCTGGTTTCCGAAGGCAGGTCGGGATGCGGGATCAAGCTCCCTCAACCGGCCATATAGCTCATTCAGAACGCTTTTCTTACCAAGGTATTTTGCCCTGGTATTCAGAATATCATTGGGGGTACTACAGGCTTCTATCTCAGTTTTAGCCTCGCCCAGGAGTCTATCAAGCTGATCTTGCAAATCAATTTTCCTTTTTTCTGGATGATCTGAATGCGGAGTGCGTATTCGTTATTCGCCTTTGGCAATTTCCACCAGACGGCTGAATGCGCTTGCATCGTGCCAGGCCAAATGGGCAAGGGTTTTGCGGTTGATTTCGATATTGGCTTTGTGCAGTCCGCTGATGAACTTGCTATAGCTCATGTCGTTCAGGCGGCAGGCAGCATTGATACGGGTGATCCAAAGGCTGCGGAACTGGCGTTTTTTCAGCTTGCGGTGGGCAAAGGCGAATGCCATGGCGCGTTCCACAGTCTGTCTGGCAACGCGGTAAGTCTTGCTCCGGCGGCCAAAATAGCCTCTGGCGGCGAGCATGTATTTTTTTCTTCTGCGATGTGCGGCTACATTATTTGTTACTCTTGGCATTTGTCTTCTCCTTTACATTACCAGCATGCGGTAGATTCTACTTTCGTCAGCTTTATTCACAATGGCGCTGGTACGAAGGTTACGTTTGAGCTTGGGACTTTTCTTAGTCTTGATATGTGCGCTTTTAGCATGATGACGCACGATCTTTCCGGTGCCGGTAAGCTTGAAACGCTTGGCGGCAGAGCGATTGGTTTTGATCTTAGGCATGTTTATATCTCCTTGTTTATTCTATCTGTTTCCATCCTGACAAGGGCAGAATCTGTCCCGGATCAGGATGGTATGGCTTCGAGTTTACTTTATTCTTCCGTCTCTTCTGCTACTTCGGGAGTGACAGGCTCCTGCTGTTCAGCCACTGTTTCAGCGGCAGCGGGCTCAGCGGTCTTGGCATCTTTGCCAAGAATGCGCTCAATGTCCTTTTTGGGAGTGACCACTATGGATAGCAGATTGCGATCTGCTACGGGTTCACTTTCCACGTCAGCGATATGGGCAAGATCTTCTTTGAGCTTGTCCAACACCCCGTATCCCAGCTCTTTATGCGCCATCTGGCGACCGCGGAAGCGGATCGTGAACTTCACTTTGTTGTGTTGCTTGAGGAATTTGATCGCATTGTTTTTCTTGAAGTTGTAATCGTGCTCTTCAGTATTGGGACCAAATTTAATCTCTTTCACTTCCACTTCGTGCTGTTTTTTACGGGCTTCTTTGGCTTTCTTTTCTTTCTGAAAATAGTATTTGCTAAAATCCAAAATTCGGCATACGGGGGGATCGATATTGGGAGAAATCTCTACCAGGTCGAGTTCCGCTTCTTCAGCGCGACGCAGAGCTTCCCGGATGTTGACCACACCCACCTGTTTGCCATCTGAACCAATCAAACGGACTTTGTCCGCCGTAATCTGATTATTGATCCTTTCCTTTGGCACCACCTCTTTGGTTTTTGCCTTACCACGTTTAATCCGGATTATAAGAACCTCCTTCTTACCGGAAATGAAAACAGGCGAAATCTCCAGTTTTTCTGGAAACTCCGCCTGCTTCACAGTAATATAATGTCTTGTCTTCTATACTCTTGATTAGCCCTACACGCACCATCGGGCAGTAAGGCAGAAGCAAGCGGCTTCATTTCGAGAGCAGTCTTTTTGTACTCCGCTTATCTGTCAAATGAAAACTCGAATTGCGCTATCAATACGCAGTCAATACGCATCTCATCCGTATTGATAGCGTATTTCAATCGAGAATGACTAGGAACGCAGATGACGGGATGATAGGGATGAATAGGATTATTACTTCAGTTAAACACAACTGGAGTCCATGCCGCAAGTACAGCAGCATGGACTCCAAGAGGTCTAAGGTGTTTTATAAGTGTCTTTTTACTACTTCGATTACTTCGGGCAAATCCATTCCGATCTTCTGCAGATGCTCCAGAGTCGGCACTCCTGCGGGAGTCCAGCCCTTTCTATCATAAACTGCATCCACAAGCTGGCGATATTGATCTTCCCTGTATTTTCGGGTGATATCCATCTTCTCGGCAGTACTCTTCCCGGTGGGATCCACACCAATCTTATCCTTGAGCAAAGTGTCGTAACGCTCCTGGCGGGACAGATATTCTTCTTCGGTAACAGGACCAACCGCACGATATGGAGGCAAATCTCCTTCCCTGTGTCCAGCACCCATCCTCATGCAGAAGACCTTCTGGAAGTTGTAAACCCTTTCACTCTGGCGGATCAGTTCGTGTTTATCCATGGGTTTTCCAGTGATGGCTTTATAGATATCCACATAGTTCTGGACGTGCTCAGGAACTTTGGCTGGTTCTTCGGTTTGGGCATTGTCCGCTGGTTCGATATCATTCCAGGGAAGCTTACATAGCCCCTGCAAGCCAAACCAGGTACGGAACATCGGGAAATAGTGCAGGGCTTCGGCTTTATCCTTGAATGTAGGAATGTGATTATTCACCATATCCATGAAAATCAGCCAGGCTTCATCGTGCTGAGGTCCCTTCAGAGCAAGAGTGTATCCGCCTTGTTGAGCCAGGGATTCTTTGCTCATATATTGTGAATACTCCAGCCCTTTGGATTCCATGCCAATATCTTGCAGGAATTGCGGGTCGGCCCCATACTGCTCGGCAAAGATCTTTTTCATTCGGCGAACACCCTGGCCTACAGTAACGCCAAAGCCTTCTCCACGTGCCATTTGGTGCAGCACTTCTAAAGCTGCATCGGCGTTGCCCCAGCTAAGATCAAGACCACCAGTACGTTCAAGATTCAGAATGCCATTTTCAAAGCATTCCATGGCAAAAGCTACGCTGGTGCCAAAAGAGATGGTGTCCACTCCGTAAGTATCGCAGTAGAAATTGATCTCCACTACATCCTTGGGATCCCAGATGCAGATATTGGATCCGCAACCCGCGGCAGTTTCATATTCAGGACCATCCACACATACGGGCATACCTTTGTAAGGACCGGTGCGGGGCTTGAAATTGTCCACGGCTTTGCAGCAGGATAGTGAACAGCCATACCAGCAGCCATCGGCCATACCTTGAGTGAACAGGGCAGTAAACTCACGGGAATGCAAGCCTTCGGCTTCCGGCATCTGTCCATATTTGAAATTGCGGATCGGCAGCAGGTCGTAATCGTTCATAATCTCCATCAGGTGAGCGGTTCCTACCTGATGCATCCGGCACTGATCATCGTCTCCGGCTTCTATTTCTTTGTGCAGCTTCAATCCGGTTTTTTGCAGGGTTGGCAGATCCACAGGATTGTTGGTATCGACATTGAGGCCGGAGTATTTTACTACCAGAGCCTTGATGCCTTTATCACGGAATACGGTTCCGGTTCCGCCGCGTCCGGCTTGTTTGAGACGGGCAACCTTACGGCGTTTGTCCCAGAAAGAGAAGTTCAGGCAAGTGATCAGTACATGTTCGGCTGCTTCACCAGTGGAAACTACAGACACCATCTGATGCTTATCTTCATTATCGGCAAATTCGTGCACCAGACGCTCAGCCAGAATGTGGCTGTTGATCTCGGCATCAGGAGCAGTCATGATCTGCACCAGACCCTTATCGCCATCGATATAGACGATCACGTCCTCATCGGCTTTGCCTTGCAGTTCGATGGCATCCCAGCCAGAAAACTTGGCATAAGGACCAAAGTGGCCGCCCACATTGCAATCCACGGGAATCCCGGTAAGAGGAGATATCGTGGTTACGATGGATTTCCCACTTCCAGGGTATGATGTATTGCCACACAAAGGGCCAAAAGAGATGCAGATTTCATTTTCAGGATCGTTCCATTTGGTATCATCTTTGACGCCATGCCACATGAGGTAAAGGTCAAAGCCCTTGCCCCCCACGAATTTCTCGATCATCATATCGGTGACGGGCTTGGATTTGATCTCTTTGGAGCCTACATTTATATATAGGGTTCTGCGATTGTAGCCCTTTTCCACTGGCTTGAGCTCATAACGGTATTCGGCAAGTACTTTCCGGTTCATCTGTATCTCCTTATTCATCCACTATTTTCAAGGCATCTGCCGGGCAGGTTTTTACGCATGCGCCACATGCAATACATTTGAAAGGGTTATGCTTGCCCAGGGCACTGCGCATGGAATTTGTGGGGCATACTGCCACACACATCAAACAACCGATACACAAGCTCCGGGAAATCATCACGACTCCCTTGCTATTCACTGAAATGGCGCAGGTGGGGCAGGCAGCCACGCAAACCTGGCATTGATTGCATACGTTCATATCCGGGGGATTGGTTTCGTCATGGATCTGAATGCATGACAGATTGGCATCATCCTGTTTGAAGTAAAGATTGGAGCAAGTGCTCTCGCAGACATGGCAGGAAATGCATTTTTCGGGGAATGTTTTCAGTACTTTCATTACCTGATACTCCTCTGTTTTGTCTTTTGTGGCAGTTTAAAAATCCTTTGTTTTAGGTCAATCCAAATTTTCCTGATCGCTGTATCCAATTTATGGGACAAATTCTCTTGCCTGGCCTCCCCAGCTCCTCTCAAGCCGGGCATGGGATGACCAGGAGTGGATCAGGAGATCCCTTGGATGAACTAATCTGGGCAAGTGGTCTATGATTCTGTCACTGTAATGACATAATCTTCACGGAGTATGGGGCAGAACCCCATCCAATATTGGGTGGTGGGCTGGGTATGGATTATGTCATTTCAAACAAAAAGCTCTATGAGCTTACAGGCTTCAGATCAATGAGTTCGTAGATCTTAACCGCTTTGTTTTTACCCTTCACTTTTACTTCGTCCAGATAACGAACTTCCACCTGATCTTTCACGTGTTCCAGAGTAAACTCGCTGATGATGATGTGTTTGGCAGTCTGATACTCTTTGTTGATGGATTCCAGCCGGGCTCCCAGGTTGATAGTGTCGCCAATGGCGGTATAGTCAAAGATTTGTTCGCTACCCAGATTTCCCACCACGGCCTGGCCTGTATTCACACCAATGCCAATCTCAAAACTCTCCTGACCCCTGGCTATCCATTGAGCTTGAAGCTCTGTCATCTTATCTCTCATCTGCAAGGCAACTTTACAGGCATTTAGGGCGTGTTCCGGAGTTGGAACAGGTGTACCAAACAAAGCCATCACTTCATCACCTACAAATTTATCCAGAATGCCACGATTGACAGTGATGATTTTTACCATCTCGGTAAGGTATTCTTTGAGGATGTTTACTGTCTCAGCGGGAGTGTGGTTTTCAGAGTAAGTAGTAAAAGAACGGATGTCTGAGAACAACACGGTAATCTCCTGTAATGAGCCACCATAAGTAAGATTCTGGGGATTCTTGAGCAGCTCATTCACCAGTTCGGGAGCCAGATACTGCTGGAATGCACTACGGATATAGCGTTTCTCTTTCATCGTAGCCAGATAGTGACTTACAACTGATGCTACATAGACCAGAACCAGAACTAGCGCGGTCTGGACTACCGGAACAAGCATACTCATCCTGATAAAGACCAGATATGCCAGGGCAAATTGTCCGGCTATCAGTAAAAGTAACAATACTACCGAGAATTGTGGTTTCAAACGGTTGAAAACAAACCACATGATGATCAGCATCACGAGTTCGATCAGCAGATACAGCAGATGGTTCACTTCTCCCAGATAGTCCTCATTAATCACCATCTCGATGAAATTAGCATGAATCTCCACTCCTGGAGTCCATTCACCTCCAAAAGGAGTAGGAAACTTATCGTGCAGTTCATCCACCGATGCTCCGATCAGTACTACTTTGTTCTTCAATTCCCCTGAGGCCAGAACCTCATAGAATTCATCCATCTCAAATCCCATGTAACCCGGCATTGCCATGGTATCATCATCGAGAATGGTCGATAGTGAGTATTGTGGGAATGTATGCGCAGGTCCATAGTAGTTGATCAGGGCCTTGTTGTGCTGATACAGGGGTATCTTCTTGTCAGTGAGTTTGAGTCCTTCGTTGTCAATGGTGATGTGTTTATCCCAATCGGGCTGATAGACCCGGTAATTTGCCAAAGCAGATACTCCGATGCTATACACAGGATTCTCGTCATGGATTTCGTATAAAGTGTATTTTCGAATCACATTATCGATATCGGAATACATGTTTACGACACCCCAGGAGAGATTTCTTTGCATGATCGATTGGATCGGGGTCAGCTTTTGACTGGGGTCTCTGGGGGTTTTTGCATGCAGAACCTTGCCAGCAAAGATTACGTTGTTGTATTTTGCCGCTGCTTCTGCTAGGGCTTCGTCGCTCTCGGGATTGGAGTTTTCAGTGAACTCCACATCAAAAACAATCAATCTGGCTCCAGCCTGATTCAGGTTTTCTATCAGTTTGGCATAATACTCACGCGGGAAAGGCCAGGTTTCATTCAGAGCTGAAAAAGTCTCATCATCGATGGCTATTACTACTACATCCCCACTAACCTCTTTGGGTCCTCTTAATCTGAACATAGTGTCCTGAGCCTTGAATTCCAAAGAATCGAATAGGGGAAAAAGGAAAACAAACTTGATGAGAATCAGTATGCCAACTGGAAAGACAATTCCACTAAAGCGTCGCATGAAACCTCCTGAATGAATACTGGATTAAATGGTGAAGCCTTTCTTTACCATTTGGGCAACCGGTGGCAAAGAAAGGCTTCTGGAAAGGACTTTAGAATCTGTGAGTCAGCATAAACCGCCAGGTGAATGAATCGTAGTCTTTGCTGCTATCATTGTCGTTTTTGTAGAACTTACTGATCAAATCAGTAGTAACTGTCATGTTTTTGATCGGATAGCTTTCTACTCCAAGGGTAAAGTAGTTGAAGCTTTGAGGATCCTGATCGCCCTTCAGGCTGGTATTTCTGATGCAAATATAGGGTTTGATCCGGTTTGCCCACAGAGCGTAATCCGCTCTGAGGAAGATATTGGAATTGGTTACTTCCTGTAAATTGGCAGGATCAAGCTGGTTTGTGTTCTTGTTTTGTGAGTAGTTGATCTGGGTTCGTAGTGGTATTGTCTCAAAACGGTTGTTGATCGTGAAATTCAATCCATTCATCAAGTTGTCAGTGACCATGAGAGAAGATTTTTCACTATTATCATCACCCATTCTGTAGCTGATATCAAGCTGGGAAGGCACAAAGGGGATCTGAACAAAGTTGTAACCGATCCCGAAAGTCATGTTTTGAGATTGCCTGAGATAGGGCTCGAAAACACTGATAATATCGGGATTGTCTTCGTTCTCACCCTTGTTGCTTTGATATGAAGCCTTCAGATACGGCATCAGGGGCAATCTGAGCAGAACCTGACCATAGATGTTTTGATACTTATTGGTTTCACTCTTATGCTCCATGAGGTTGTCCTCAGTGAGCGACAATCCACCGGCGATAAACAACCATCTGCCGAAACTGATCTGATCTGTGATCGTCAGCATTTTTGCGTCAAGGAGCTGACCATAAGTTCCCAGAGCATTGAAGGCACTGCCTGCTTCGCTATATTGAACGTTGATGAGGTTCTTCAGCACATAAGCTCTAACATAGGCATTCCAGGCCAGATTGGCACGGCTGGGAAGGAAGGGCTCCATGTTCTTATTGATCACAAACAGGTCTTCAAAATCAGCAGGATCTACAGGTAGATCCATATCAACATAATCACTGATTTCATCAGCAGTAAAGACACCGGTCAACGTGTTTTTATTCAGGATACTACCAGCAGCTTCCAAACCCATGATAAGGTTGTTATCCATGGTGCTGAGCCTGGCATCAAGACTCACTACAGCGTTATCCTGAGCTTTCACAAGATACAGGCTTTCATCGGTATCAGTTGTTGCCGGATCGTCTTCTTGCCACCAGTACTTCTTATCCAGCGAACTGCGGAGATCTCTATGCCTGGAGAAACTGAGACCCAAGCGCATGCCGTCTTCATTGCCCAGAGCAATCCTGCCGCCAATGGCTTCCTGACGGAAAGTACCGCTGTAGCCAATGTTGTTTACAGGATCTTCATCGATGGCAATCTTGCGCATGGATTCACCCTGCACCATCGCTATGGAAAGGTATTTTGTATATAGATGAGCGTAAACACCTCTGATGTTTTTGTTGGAAATGGTATATTGTCCCATGGTAGGAGAGTAATCACCAGCGAAAATATCCAGACTGGGGAGTTGCAGACCAAAGGTATAGCGGTTTACGGGCTGACGATCCTTGCTTTCCAATGTGGATATATACAGGTTTGTACGTACATCCATAACTCCGTATGTGCCGTACAAATCCATCCAGGTGGCAGCATCGTTTTCGTTATTTCCAAAGGCCAGGTCTTTATCCGATACTCCATATACGTTTGAGGCAAAATTGGCACTACCCCTGAGAGTAAAAGGTAAGGCTTTCCTGCGGGAGCCTTGATTGACCTGAGTCTCCCAAGTATCGGAGTATACATCCTTGCCCGCCATTTTACCCACGATCATGGCTTTGCGGGTCCCTGCCCGGGGTTTATCTTCCCGATAAACGATGGTTGAGCCACTGGTCAAAGCCTGCTTGGTGACATCCTTGCCATCCACCCAAAGAGTGATGGAACCAGGATCAAGCTGTTCAGCTATGCTCATAAAACCTACAGCCAGGACATAGCCATCATCTGTGGTGATGACAGGCTCATCAGACAGAAGGACAAAACCTTCTGTATGCTTTCCTTCAGGAGCTTTGGGCTTGAGAATGTAACGTGGAGTAAGACCATCATCTGGAGGTACCAGAGTGCTCTGGCCACTGCTATGTTTGATCTCAAAATAATACTCCACTTCCTGCATTACCAGGACTGTCCGGGGAATTATCCCTCTCCAATAAACTGAGCCTTCCCCTTCTTGCTTCATGGGTTCAGGAATCCAGGGCTCAGTGCCTATCACTCTATACTGAACAAAAATCTCAGCGACGTCCTCGTCTGACTGGGTTACTTCAATCAATAGCTCTGCATCTGTATCAGCGACAAAGCCAGTGGGAGGAACATGAATGATCGTAACTCCCAGACACAGGCTTAATGCGGAAGCAAGGATAAACAGCAATAATAAACGCTTCATGTTCATACCTCTTAGTATGTAATCTCAATGTATCTGGTTCTGCCGGTAGTATCCAATACAGGTACTCTCATCTGTTTGGGCTGAGTATTCTGCGAGGATTGAGTCTCTTCTTTTTCTACAGCGGAGGTATCATCTTCCGTGCTTTCACGCACCTCAATCTCTCCATCCGCGCTTATCGAGGCAGTTTTACCAGCAGGTACGGAAGCTGTCTCATCCGTACTCAGCACCTTTACTTCCACTTCTCCATCAGTTACTACAAACAGACTGTTCCCAAGATCATCCACTTTGGTGAAAAACTCTGTGCCTTTCACGGAAGCGACGGTGGTAGGCGTCTGAACTGTAAAAGCACCTGTGCCACTTTTGACCTGAGCAAGCACACTGCCTTTGTTTACATTCACTCTTTTTGCCAGAGTACCTGTCCCCTGAGTGGCATTCACAGAAACGACTGAATTGGAGAACACTTTGATTGTGGAAGAACCATCCACATACTTGTACGCAGCAAAGCTTTCTGCACCGGTACGGATCAGATCCTTGTTTTCCAGCAATTCACCTGTCTTGAACTTGATGTCTTTACTGGCACGTTCCAGATTCACTTTACCTTTCGAAGCAGACAGCAATGCTACTGCATCAGCAGCAAAAACCAGAGCAATTACACTGAGTATTGCGACGATCAATATAAGCTTTTTCATGTTCCCCTCCTTAGTCCGTCAGACGCACGGTGAATTGTTTACCCACCAGGGTTCCAAGTAGGTCCAAAGCTTCCTGGCCAGTATATCTCCTGCCTTCAAAGATCACATCACCGGTAGGTGTATAACCCAGATTCAGCAAGCTCTGAATGGCAGTGCTGCCCAGCATGCTAAGAGTGGCTTGAAGATCATTGGTTGATGTATCTCCAGCTTCTTCTGCGGCAAAGCGGAACACAAACCAGGGGCTTTCAATCCGAAAAGTTCGGGGAGGATTATTCCTGATGATCTTGGGATTGAATTCATCGAAGATAGGGACATACACCTGCCAGGCATAATAATTACCCGGGACAAATGGCAAATACTCAGAGAACCCACTGGAAGTACTCACTCCCTGAGCAGAATCAGTTTGATACACTACTGCTCCGCTCGTGGATACTGTAGAGGCAGTGGGAGGATTGCTCGAGGGAAATTCTCTGATAATCAGCTTTTGATCGTTGAATCCGGTATTAACAGCATTCCACTGAAAGGATACTGGTTTCTGGCTGATTTGGGGAGGGGTTTGCCCAATTCTTACACCAGGTGTGCTAAGTAATACTGCTCCTGCATTCCTGATGTTGATAGTAAATGTTCCCGTTTGCTCCCAATTTCTGACCCCCTGGGGGCGAATATCGATAACGATCTTTAAAGCGCCATCAGGAAAATAGCCAGAAAACACAGCATTTTCCAGTACTGGATTTGCTTCTACAACGTCCATCACTTCAATGTTGTTGTTACCAGTGAAATACTCACTATCCTGATTGGTGATCAAATCGCGGTTAGTCAGAATAATCGGATTGCCAGGACCCACAGAGTTTATGCTGGTATAGAATGCAGGTGGTACGATTAGATCAGTATTGTTCCATTGAACTCGTAACTGCATTTCGATTTTCTGATCAATAGTGCTATCAATTCTAAGAGTAGTCATAACAGGCTGTGAACTTGGGTTCATCGGATCAAAACTAAAAGTGCTCATTTGGTTTACTTGCACACTTTGGGGTTTGAAAGAGAGCGATAACCCAGCTCCCCACAGCGATACAGCCAAAAAAGCACCAACTATGATAACAAGGATTCTTTTCATTGTTCCTCCATTAATTTCGCAATGATATATTGATAATCCGGGACAGCAATTCTCCAAACGAAATCCCTGCTGCCCTGGCTGCCATTGGGGTAAGACTCAGAGGAGTCATCCCTGGCAGTGTGTTTACTTCTAAGAAATACGGTACTCCCGCTTTGAGCCGAAAATCTACTCTGGCGTATCCAGAACACCCCAGAGCTTTGAAGATGCGCTCAGCATAGAGCTGCGACAATTGTTTCTCAGCTTCTGTGATTGGCGCTGGAGCAAGATATTCGGTCTTCCCTTTGGTATATTTGTTTGTATAGTCATACCAGCCGTTGAGGGGTTTGATTTCCACCACCGGCAAGGCTGTTGAATCCAAAATCGTAACGGTAATCTCTCTTCCTTCGATATACTCCTCCAGCAGTACTTCATTACAATAACGCAAGGCTTCTGACACTGCAGGTTTCAGCTCATGCAAAGACTCTACTCTGCTAATTCCGACCGAACTACCAGCATCATTGGGTTTCACGATTACTGGCAAACCCAGGGCAGTAACAATACCCTGATAATCGACAGGATCCTGATAGTCTCCCAATAGGTCACCCCGGATCAGGATATGCCTTGCCAAAGGAAGGCCTTCAGCACCTGCCAGGAGCTTGGAGATGTATTTATCCATGGCCAGGCAGGATGCCTTGTAGTTCGAGCCTGTGCAAGTAAAACCAGCCATATCCAGTGCTGCTGTCAGTTGACCATTTTCTCCATTACCACCATGCAGAGCATTGAATACCAGAAGAGGCTTCAGATCCCGCAACCTGGAGAGCAGCATGTCTACAGAATTACTTTCGGCTGGATCTATACCAATTGGTTCAAAACCCAGATTTGTCAGTTCTTTGATTACTTCATTTCCGCTGACCAGCGAGACATCCCGTTCCGGAGAATCACCACCCAGCAAAACTGCGATTCTATCCACTTTTCACCTTCATTTATAGATCTGGAAGAAAGCCGTAAGCTCCATTCCCAAGGCTGCTTTGAATCTTGCCACATCGGGCACATTGGCTCCACAGAAATCTAGGATCCGGCAACTATCCGACATTGCCTTGATCAAACACATACTATGGTAGGAGCTGGCACCCTTTTTTAAAGCTTCAGCATCTGTAGCCCGTAATATGGAAAAAGCCACGTCTCCCCCATCATGTAATAGAATGTTTGAGCTCACAATGGTTTTCCCCTGATACAAGTTAAACTGCCGTACCAGACCCGCTTGATGCAGGGCATTAAACAAGCCCGTCAAGCCCTTATAGCTTACTCCCAAAGCTCTGTTCTTCTTGCCATCAAGTGCTTTCTGCAGTTCGAAGAACCGCTTGGGCACATATTCCTCTCCAAAGTGGTAACCTTCCTGCTCAGCTTTTTTCAGTTTCTCCCGTTCATCTCTGAGCGGGTTAAGAGGTTCGGAAACCACTTGACGAAAAGTATAGAGGGGCCGGGCATTCAGACTGTTCCAAAGAAAGCCCCTGGTATCCAGATTCTCTGGACTAAGAGTGATCTGCAACTTCTTGTATTTGGAATCCAGAAATCTGGCAATATCAGATGTAATCGACAGAGTATCCAGCAGCCTTCTGGCCTCAGAACTCTCTTCCTCAAATTTGAAACAAATAGCCTGATAGTAGGAAGATACGGGCTTTACCAGAGTACGATAGCTCAGAAAGCTTTTTTCATACAGCGGTAAGACCGCCACCACCTCCTGCCCCTTGCGACAGATCAATTGATAGGCTGCAAGGTTGTGGAGTCTTGCCACTTCCTTCATGAACAGCGGATTATGCCACAAGCTCCCATAATATCTTTTCCCCAAAGAAACACATTCGGAGAAGGCATCTGCCACGTTTAGGAGCTGGAGGTCATAAGTCATTTTTTGGTGTACCGCTCGATTACGGTGAGTAGTTCCATGAGTTGAAATGGTTTGATTATATAATCCGATGCGCCGTCGATCATGCATTTGTATGCGGAATCGATTGTGGGATAACCTGTCATGATCAGGCAGAAAATATCCGGATCAGCCTCCATGATTTTTGCCATCAATTCCAGCCCATTTAACCCAGGCATGACCAGATCGATCAGTGCCAGGTCGTATTTTCCGGGGCTGAATTTTGCCAGAGCATGATTTCCATCTTCCGCCAGGTCAACGTAATAGCCCTTGGCGACCAGAAAATCACCAATTACTTCCCTCAGGAGACGATCATCATCCACGAGAAGTATTCTGGCATTCATACCACCTCCTCACTCATCTGATTAATTACACTCAGCACAATATAGGAAAGCGCCAAAAGTAGTCAATAAAAAAATCTCCCCATAGTCCATACAATCACTATTAAGTAGTCCCTCATTTTTTTCTATTGACGGAAATAATGAGTGTATAATGTTGGTAAATCCAAACATTGTGAGGTACACATGACAGGAAAAGTGAAGTGGTTTAATAAAAATAAAGGTTATGGCTTTATTATTACCGACGACAACAAAGAATACTTCGTCCACTGGAAATCCATCGTGACAAACTCCCCCCGTGAGCTGAAAGTTCTCGAGCAGGATGAAATGGTCAATTTTGATCTGATGGAAACCGATAAGGGCGTGCAAGCAATCAATATCATCAGAGTCAATCCCTAACGTCTGACCCTGAAGCACTTTCCAGGGCGCTTGATCATATAAGCGCCCTTTGTGTTTAATCCCCAATCTGATGCCTTTTCTCCCCGTTACCCGGAAAGAAGCCCAAGCCCTGGGCTGGGACAGCCTGGATATTATCCTGCTCAGCGGAGATGCCTATATAGACCATCCCTCCTTTGGGACTGCCATTATCGGGCAAACCCTTGTTGCGGCAGGATTCAAGGTAGGCGTTATCGCTCAACCGGACTGGAAAAATGATCAGGATTTCACCGCTTTGGGTACCCCCAATCTATGTTTTGGCATCACTTCCGGAAATATGGACAGCATGGTGAACCACTATACTGCCCAAAGAAAGCTGCGGCATAACGATGCCTATTCTCCAGACGGTATAGCTGGGAAAAGGCCGGATCGTGCCGTGATCATCTATACCAATATGATCCGCAAGCTCTTCAAAGGCACACCTGTAATCATCGGCGGAATCGAAGCCTCTCTGCGCCGCATCGCTCATTATGACTACTGGCAGGATAAGGTTCGCAACAGCATACTCAGCGATAGTAAAGCCGATATCCTGGCCTATGGCATGGCGGAAAAGACCATCGTAACAATCGCCAAAGCCCTTGCTGCCGGAGCAAAGAGCTCCGAACTCACAGAAATCCCCGGCACTGTGGTTTTTGCTGAGCCACCAAATCGGCAGGAAGGCATCCTCCCTGATAGTGATAGCTGCCAAGATAAAGCAGTATTTCGGGATATGAACCGGACGTTTTTTGCCCGGCATGAACAGCAGTGTCTCTACCAATACAGCGGCGGCAGGTGGATCAGGCACAATCCTCCGGCGCAAACTCAAAGTAGCGCTGAACTGGATGGGATCTACAACCTGCCCTTCATGAATGCACCACACCCCCGCTATCAAGGTAAAACCATTCCCGCCTGGGAGCAGATCAAAAACAGCATTACATCCCATCGGGGCTGCTATGGAGGCTGTCATTTCTGTGCCATCTCCGTGCATCAAGGCAGAAGCATTAGGTCTCGTAGTGAGAAATCCATCCTCGTTGAGGCTGGTCACATCAAAGGAACAATCAGTGATGTGGGCGGCCCTACGGCAAATATGTATGGTTCATCCTGCAAGCTCGGTTTTCCTGCCACCTGCAAAAGACGCTCCTGCCTCACTCCTCAGATCTGTCCCAATCTCGTGATGGATCATGAGCGGCAATTGCGGCTCCTGGACAGGATTTCTGCCTTGCCCAATGTGAAACATGTCGGCATCGCCAGCGGGATTCGTCACGATATGGCCCTCAACAGCCCAAAATACATTTCCACAATAGCACAGAAATACACCGGGGGCAGGCTCAAATTGGCTCCCGAGCATTGTTCCGACAGCGTCCTCAGGCTCATGAACAAACCCGCTGTACAGAGCTTCGAGCAATTCTCCAAAAGCTTCTTTTCAGAAGTAAAGAAAGCGGGACTGAAGCGTCAGATAGTGCCATATCTGATCATCGGTCACCCCGGTACCACCATGCAGGATGCTATCCTGCTTCGCGACTGGCTCCGTAAACATCGCCTCAAAGTGGAACAAGTGCAGGAATTTACCCCCACACCGATGACAATCAGCACCTGCATGTATTACACTGGCATGGATTTCGAGACCGGAGCACCTATTCACATCCCTAGCCCTGGTGAGATTCGCAAGCAAAAGAATCTCGTCCTGGAAGCCTGAAGACTTCCCTCAGTATCTAAATTTCAAACACATCCTCCTGAAGCTAATATAAACTCTGAATTGAACTGCGGGATGATTGCGCAGGCAATACGCACATAGTCCGTAATGGGTGCGTAATGATAGCGTATTGGGAATGGGGGTCGAGAGGTCGAGTGGTCGAGAAGTTGAGATGCAAAAAGGATTTCACCACAGAGAAAGCGGAGAAAGCAGAGAACTAAGAGGATGAGATATAACAACGCCGTCTTTCCAGCGATGGATGCAATCTCCTCATTATCGCAGTCATTCCAGCGATGGATGCAATCTCCTCATTAGCGCAGTCATTCCAGCGATGGCTGCAATCTCCTCATTAGCGCAGTCATTCCAGCGAAGGCTGCAATCTCCTCATTAGCGCCGTCTTTCCAGCGAAGGCTGGAATCTCCTAACCTAATGCAGAGGCTAAAGAGTTACCAGCCTTCGCTGGAAAGACGGTGTATTCTGGAGATGTCTGACTGGGCTACCTTGACGGCTTACAATCCCTCCTCGGCACAATAAAAAAAAACACCTCCACGAAGGAGGTGCTGATGTATTTGGTGCAGAAGGCGGGACTCGAACCCGCACACCCGTTACAGGCACAAGATCCTTAGTCTTGCGTGTCTGCCAATTCCACCACTTCTGCCTTATAAATCTATTGAGGTTGGACAGGAGCCGCTGGTTCAGCCGGAGCTGCTGGTGCTGCAGGAGCTGGGGCAGCAGGTTGCTCGGTGGTATCCAGCTTCTTCTGACGTTCTTGTACGTCACTGAGACCAGCATTGCGCAGGTCTTTGACCAGGAAGGCCAAAAGAATGCATGATGCGGCAAAAATCAGTGCGAGGATTTGAGTCCATTTCTTCAAGAACTGGGATGCACCGCTACCGCCGAAGACATTCATGGCTGCTCCGCCAAGGTTGGAATCCAGCCCGCCTTTGGAGGTCTGAGCCAGGATTACCAGCACCAAAGCGATGCAGATAAGAGCGTGAACGATCAGGGCTATCGTGTATAAAACCATTTATATTTCCTCAAGTTTCGAAATTTAACATCGTGTTTAGGCACTGAAATTTAGCGGGGCGGTTTCTGTCAATCACTTTTTTGGGCCAAACTAACGGTTACCATTGCTCCCAGCATCAAGGCTGCTCCCACCAGAGTCGTGGAACCCATGGTCTCTTTTAGAATCAGATATCCGCCCACCAGCGCAAAAACCCCTTCCATGCACAGAATGATCGCAGCATGAGCAGCTTTGGCTTTCTTTTGTGCTTTGAGCTGCAATGTATAGGCTATTCCCACGCTCAGGATTCCACCATAGAGTAGGGGAAAAAGCGTTCTGCCAATAGCAGCGGGATATCCTGAATCCCAGATAAATGTGCCACTCACAATGTAATGGTTGATAGGGGCTGCAATCGCACTCAGGATTGCACAGATCGAGAATTGCGCTATGGCCAGTTCCAGCACAGGGTAAACCTTCACCAGGCGTTCCACCATCAGTACATGCACTGCCCAAAGCAGGGCTGAAATCAGTACCAGCAGGTTGCCAACAGACATATTCAGATCACTGACACTATTGATCAAGTACATGCCCAACAGCGCCAGAGCCACTGCCAGAACTGTCCTCAGTCCAGGCATTTCGCACCTCAGCATACCCAAAAGGGGTACAAAAACCACATATAGTCCTGTGATGAATCCTGCATTCCCTGCCGAGGTGTAGATCATTCCATATTGCTGCAGGGAAGCCGCTAAGAAGAGCACAATCCCTAGAAGCCAGGGAAAAGGCATGCTCTTTGGCTTCCTGGCACGACTGATCAGTCTGATGCAGATGGCTCCCAGAGCAAAACGCAGGGCATTGAAAGTAAAGGGATCGAGGTTTTCCATGCCTTTGCGTTGGGCAACGAAGGCAAAACCCCAAATGGCTGCAGTTAGCAGTAACAGAAGGTTGTTGATCAGCATCAGCGGATCACGATCTTTGCCAATCTGGTTTCCAGATCAGCGTTCTTCAGTGCTTTAGTCCAATGTGCCCTGAGGTGCAATTCCTTCACGAGATTTTGGTCTCCACAGAGGATGTAAGCAGTGCTGCCAGGGCATTTCTGTTTCAGGAAATCGCCCAGATCATGGTAAAGATTGTTGATCCGTTCCGGTGCTTCCATCCTCACTCCATAAGGAGGATTGGAGGTTACAGTCAAGCCTCTCTCCACTGGTAAATCCTGAAATCTGGATCTTCTGAGCTCTATCCTGCCTCCTGAAGGCAGCAGGGACAGATTGGTCTGAGCTGCAATGATGCTGCTCTCTGCGATGTCTGATCCCCGTATCAATCCTCGGGGCAGTTCCCGAATCCTGGCATTGGCTTGCTCTATTATCTCATTCCATAGGGCTTGATTGAAACCCGGCGAATACTTCAAACGATAGTTATCCCTGAAAAAACCGGCTGGGATCTGGCAATAGTGCATCAGGGCTTCGGCCAGAAGAGTTCCGCTGCCACACATGGGATCCAGCAGTGGGGTATCGCCATTCCAGCCTGAGAGCCTGATGATCGCTGCGGCCAGAGTCTCTTGCAATGGAGCTTCGTGACTTTCCCGGCGGTATCCACGCTGATGCATGCTTACTCCCAGGAGGTCTTGTGAGATTTGTACATAATTATCACGGATGTGTAGATTGAATAAGAGGTCTGGAGCTTTGTTGCTGTAGTTCGGCCTTGCGCCAAATCTGTCTCTGAAGCTGTCGCAGATGGCATCCTTGAGAATCTGCCCCGCATGCAGTGAATGGCGGGTGAAGGAATTTGATACATTGGTATCGATGCCAAAGCTCTGGTCCAAAGCGAACATGCATGCCCAATCGAGATTCTTGTGGGCTTGTTGGTAGAGGTATTTGTTGCTGTGACAGGGGAAAGTGAGCAGGGGTTCTAAAACCCTCTGAACCAATTTGGAGCAGTACAGGATTTGGTAAAGAGTCCTTTGGTCACAAGTGAAATGCAGACCCCGGGGTACTTCCGTCTTTACCACGGCTCCCAATTCCTCCAGCTCTGCCCGGGCATGCTTTTCCAAGCTGCCTGCCACTACGGCAAAATAGCGTTTTTCCTGCTTCATCTATCCTCTGACCTTGTTTTCTGGGCAGGGAAATCTATAGGATGAATCGGTCAAGAGCTATTTCAGAAGGACGAATCTGGTGCTGGCGTATTGATTACCCGCCCGAGCCCGGATGAAGTAGACTCCGGAGGATAAGGCAGGACATTGATCTGTGAAGTCCTTCAGGCTGAGGTTATTCATTCCTGACTTGTAAACTGCGGGCTGCAAACTGGCAAGCTTCTGTCCCCTCGCATTGTAAAGGCTGAACTCCACTGCACAAGCATCTTGGAGCTTCAGGTTAAGTGTCATCTGATCACGAACAGGATTTGGATAACATCTCAGAGAAAGGGCTGGAATCTGAATTTCGGGATCAGTCTCTGGGTTGCTGCATTCGGAAAAAGCAGCAGTGCAGTCAAGCACAGATCCTTTACGAGGCAAACCTACCATCGTGTAACATCCACTTACAGCCATGCACAGGGGGTTCTGCTCAAAGGAGTATTCCCCTACCATATCTGCATTCTGGGGATCACTGATATCGTAGATAGACATCGAAAAGTTGTGCAGCAGAATCAAAGCATGGTTTTTGATAATCATATCTTGCACATTTAAGCTCACATATAGATATCCAAAGTGCACTGGCAGTTGAGGATTGCCCACATCCAGGATTGTGATCATCATGCTGTTTCCGCCCACATAGATCAGGTTGTTTTGTTTACGGATGCGGAGAATTTCAAAGCCAATGGGAAAACTTCCAAGTAGAGTTGGGGTTGCAGCAGACTCAAGATCATAAATCTGGATCACATAGCCAATGTCATAGCGGTATGCCGCCCGATACAGATAAGAACCTTCCAGGACACAGGATACACTCACGAAATCATCATTCAGAAAGTGCACCAGGACAGGTGTAAGAGGGTTACTGATATCATAGATTGCTACTCCAGCCCCTCTATTGTTCAGCATCAACCGGGATCCATCGATCCCAATCTCAGAGGTAGGGTACTCATATCCATGACAGGTGAATTCACTGATGGTCTGAATATTGTATGGATCCGATACATCGTGCAGTTTGATGATGTTCGGGGTATGATATTCCTGAGACGAATCTGTCCAATGGGATTGTGAAGTGATGAGCAAATCATCACTGATCTGCATAGCATTGAGATCCGTCATATCAATTCTATCGCCTTCAAGGGGATAACTTGGATCACTGAGGTCATAAGCAACCACCCCTGCTCCAGAAAGGTATGCATACACCTGTCCGTCAGCGGCTGCCATTCTGTCGATGAAAGTATTGTACATCTGCTTACCAACGGCTGGCACCTGATCGAAATCCACAAACCTGAAACTGAATGTATTGGTAAAAACCATTCTATTGCCGCCATCAGAAAAGACAACTCCATTGGGTCTGTTTGTCACCTGATAAACTGGATTAGGAACATTAGGATTGCTGATATCATATATAGTGTGCCAGGCATCTCCTCCATGGTAATACTCCATGAAGAAGCTCACGGTAAGCCAGGATCCCTGAATTATTAGATCGGTCACGAAGGTATTGGGACCGGCCTCGATGAAACCAATATATATGGGATTATTGATCTGTGAGCCATCATAGATTTCCACCGAGTTGATAGACTCAAAGCACAGAATATTCCCACTTACTCCAGCCAGTGTAGTACTAATGGGAGCCTGGTTTGTGCAAAGCAATTGCAGATCGGCTGGGTTATCCAGACTAATGATTGAGTACTCACCACCGCTAAGTGGGATGTACACTCTATTCCCACTATGGTACATTGCGTAAGCTTCGGGACACTCGATAGCATCGATGGCCTGGGGTTGGATTGGACTGGTAAGATCCCACGCTGTCAACGTGTATGTATACAAGGTTAACAAATAGTTTCCAAATACTGCAGCACCCCTGAATGAGCCAGGGCGGCTGATAGTATTCACACTCACTGGATTGCTTGGCTGGCTAATATTGATTATCTCAAATTCATCATCGGTAAAGGCATACAATGTATTCCCAGATGCGCATATTCCGCTGTAATAAGCATACTCGCTTGCTTCAAGATGAAGATTGGATAGATACTGGGGATTCATGACGTCAGATACATCAAAAGCGCTGATATTGCGGTCCATACCACTAAAGTTATTCAGCAGGAATGAGTATGACCCTGATGATGCTATTCCTGCGATATTACCCAGCCGATTGGCAAAACTACCACAATACTCAATATTACCCTGCTGGGCATAGCAAAAAGCCACACTCATGATTAACACCAAGACTAATGCCAGGCTCGGAGAATATCTCTGTCGCATTAACCACCTCCCACAATATTTCGTGAATTGTTGTGTTATGATAAAGCAATATTCATTCCCAATGGCTAAGAAACGTCACTTGAGCTTGAGCATCTTTAGCGTCTGGCTGCTTGCATCCCCTTTTATTCTACTCAGGTACAATCCTGCTGCAACCTGCTTTCCTGACGCATCCAAGCCATCCCAGCTATAGCTGTAGCCATTGCTTTGATTCTTTTGGGCAGGCAATTCACGCACGAGCTGCCCTTTGAGATTGTAGATCCGCAGAGCGTCCGGATTGGATCTTTCAGGAGAAACAATCAATACTGACTGGTGAAAAGGATTAGGGTAGGATTCCAGACCCACATAAGGAGCCACAGGATCCTCATTGCCCACCGGTGCAGTTTGCATCGCCAGGGTGTGCGTCCATGTGTGTCCACCCCCTGCCAGAGTCCAGTTAAAAGTATTAATAGTAGGCCCGTACCAGGGATCCATCAGATAAGCTGTAGTGTTCTCCAAGCCTTTAAGTACCACAAAATGACCACCACCACTATTCCAGCCCCATCTCACAAACACTGGTTTCATCGAGTTGATCTCGGAACTGGCCTGATCGTAAGAGAAGCTGTAGTCGGAGCCATCACTTTCCAATTCTGCGAAGTGGTAGAGTATCAGGTTTATGCCCCGACGAGTGGGATTACTTGTTTCTCCGTAGAGCCAATTCCATTCATTGGCCCCATCTGTACCGTATTCAGCAATCTGCGTCTGAGTAAGCTCATGTCCATAATAGCGCAGCACCGCTTGAGAGGTGGCAGCCCAACACCAATTGGTCATTTCCTGAAAGATCTGATCAATATCCAGGATGACTGCTTGGGCAGATAGAGAGAGCATGAGCAAGGCGAATAGAGCTATATGGCTGCGTTTCATTTCAATACCCCTGCTGCAGATTATTCATTATATTGGGAATTATCCGTTGGATCTGGGTATAAACATCTATGCCATACTTCACATTGAACTCCGATGACAATGGATACAAAATCTCAGCATCCTGGCCTGGAAAGGCAAGAAAGAACTCATTGGCCTGATAGCTGATCACCAAAACTGCAGGTCCTTTATCCTCGATCCGAGTATCGAGAGCAGCCTGTTCAAATCCCCGCGCCAAAGGTACATATCCAAAAGATACACCTATGAAACCTCCCTTCCCATCTTCTGCAAGCCTGAGCATAGCCCTGATGCCTGAGGATGTGTGCACAGGGACAAACCATTCTCTGGTGGGGGTCAGGATATCCAAAACTGTTCCTTCGGGCTTGAATCTCAAGGCTATCTGGGGATCCAGTTCAAAGAGCTTCAAAGGAATGCCGGGCTTCGCTTCATTCAACTCCCGGATATTTGCAAAGCCATAATCCTGCAGGGATTGCGCAGGAACCAATGCGGTAAAGCTGAAGAGGATATCCTGAAGATCATTCATGCGTGATTCTGGGAAAGTGGTTTGCAGGAATTCTGAGGATTGATCTGCAGCGTAGATCAATCCAGCCAGACAGAGCAGTAAAACAATTGTACCGAGCTTTTTCATAGGTTCTCCATGCATAAAAAAAGTCTTGTGGCATGTTTGTATTCCATGCTCAATTGTGTCAAGGTTTATTGTGTCATCAGAAAACGGGACAACCAGTATAACGCAAGTCGTCCCGTATTCTATTAGAAGTGGTTGATTATGCTTTTAGTTCCAGTACCTTGAGCAGTTCAGCCTGGATCTCTGGCTTTTCTTTGAGGTCGCTGCTGGCGAGGAAGTCGCGGCGTTGCAGGAAGCGATCTTTCAGCAAGGCAATGTAATCGTTCATATTATTCCGCAGGGCAGGGTTGTACTTATCATAATAACCTGGCAGAATCTTGTCGATAGATGCCTTGGTAGGGATCATTGCTCCAGGCAAAAGATCCCAATCTTCCCATTCGACCTGATCGGTCAGCAGTGCTGTTTGCAGAGTGAGGGAAGTTTTCAGGGGAATAGCTTCCAGAGAGTCGTCCGAATCCTTCCAATAGCCGCGGGAATTGAAGCAGTAGAAATCTGCCCCGTTTTCCGCTACATGCAGGAAGGCTTCCACGTCACGATAGAGCTCATAGACGCGGAAGGGATTGGCAAAGGGTTCAAAAACCAGCTTGTTGAGTTCTTCTTCCTTCACGTTTTCAGCCCGGTTGCGCTGAGTCATCAGGGCTGCACCCATGGCAATGGCAAGATGCTTGTCCTTCAACTTCAGCACTGGAGGCAAGACACTGTCCTTCATCAGCCACACCAGAGCTTTCGGGAAGGCACAACGGTTCACGTATTTACCCAAAAGGCTGCGATCCAGCAAAGCCCGGCCATTGGAATTGCGCAAATCCTGTCCTACCGGGAGGCGTTTGCCATCGATATTTAGAACCGCATGGTTCATCACACCAAGGGCATACTTCCAATCTGGATGATCGATGGGGCGGCTATCGGTCTTATCAAAAAGGGTGGGTTCCCAGACCCGGCAGATTTTATTCTCCAGATCGATCTGGAAGGCATCATCATGCAATACAACCTTGGAAAATCCTTCCGGTAAGGTTCCACCATTGTCATGTGAATTGGTATGGCTGGATTTTCCGGTGCCGGAGAGTCCGTAAAAAGCGATGGAGCGTTTGCCGAATTTGTGGTAATAGCTGTCCTTGCAGGTGCCAAAATCGATCTCTTTGATCCCTCCATGGCAAGCAGCCATTCCGATCCTGATTCCAGAAGTCCAGGCCAATGTAAGAGTTCCCTTTTTGCGTTCACCGAAATAGCGCATACCCAGATTCACGATCACATTGTGCTTTTCATCCACCAAGGCAAGCTGCGGAGCGCCAACGTTGTTGTAGAAATCATCATCGCAGGTCCATTCATTGAAGGCGATCAGAATCACATCCTGGATTGGCAGTTCGGGGCTCGCTTCGTATTGAGCCTCTAGCTGCTCATAGGGGGCAAAGTTCAGGAGCCAGTTGTACACATTCACTACGTCCGATTCGGTCGTAATAAAGGTAGCTTTGATCATCAGATCCTGATCCATACCCAGGATGGCTTCCGCTTTGATCAAAGGATAGTGCTGCATCTGCCAGACCGCTTCCCGGAAATCACCTTCCAGCTTGTTCTTTTGCGAGCTATTGAGACGGTGATAAAAGCGTCGGGCTTTGGCGGTGCGACCAATGATATTGCCATGACAGTCATTCAAGACTTTGGCATCGGCCGGAAGATTGTGCAATTTGACAAACTCCGGATACATGGGCAAATCAGTGACTGTGACTCCAGGCTGATTTTTGGCCATTTCATAGGCTTCACGGATATCGATTTTGCGCACCAGGTGACTGTTCATCAATGTCTCGGCGATTGCGCGAATCGGAGACATGGCCTTGAGATCGCTGTAATAAGCAGCGCTGCTCTTGCTTGCCATTAGTTCCTCCATCTATTACATGTTTATTTGGATATCATGCAAGGAATTCGCATTTAACAATCTATTCTTTCTTGTCAAGGGGAGTTTTGCAATTTGGGTTTTCTTTATGCAAGCTACCGATAGTGTCATCCAAAATAGTCAACTAAAAAAAGAATAAATCCATGTATCAATAAACCTCATCCTTTTATGAGGGATGATGACCAACTCATTGGGGTGTATACTTAAAAGGGTGACTCTCCAGACTCTCCAATCAGGAAAGACCACACATTGCTAATAGGTTCACCCCCATTCCCCGGCGTTTATCCTCCCTTTATCAAGCCTTAATCAAGCCTTAACTATTAAGACTTGATTAAGGCTTGATTAAGGGTAGATTAAGAGAAAGAAAGGAGGGAGAAGTTTTCTCAACACAGGGAACAGGAATTGCTACCTTGAGGATGTAATCTACCTTAAAGGGGTTATCATGAAGAAACTTTTATTCTTAGTAATATTGGGCCTGGCAGCACTCGCACTATCTGCCACCAGGATACCACTGGCGTATCTGAATACAGAAACATTATCCGCAGAGACCAGCCTTCGCAATCACGTGGCCACGATCAGCGGTAGCGGCATAGATGTATATCATTACAATGAAAACTACGTGATCGCCGGGGTTCCCGAAGGTACAGCTACCCGCGGATATCGATGGACATATCTCCCGCAAAGCCGCCAGCACGATACGCTTTATCTGATTACCATATATAAACGTTCAGATCTTCCAGCCCTGACAGGTCATGGTGAAATCCTCCTGGATATGGGGCATGAAGTGCTCTATTCGAGCTCTTTGAGCGATGTCCAGCTTCGGGAAAAGATCAAATACCCCTTTACGATCCTGGAACGCACTCCCATGCGGATCAGCCATACATACAACAATGAGAATCCCATCCAGCAAACCCGCACTGAAATCCAGCAATTGGTATCCCAGGTTTCAGCAGATAGCGTCCTTTTCTTCATTCAGGCTTTGCAGGACATGCAAACCCGCTATGCTCTGGCAGACAACAGGTTGACCGTTGCCACCTGGATCAAAAACCAGTTCCAGCGCTTTGGTATCACAAATGCTGAGCTATTTTCCTTCAATTGGAATAACACGACTCAATACAACGTAGTAGCCACCATCACCGGCTCCATATACCCGGATCAATACATCATCGTGGGTGGTCATCATGATTCTGTAACCTATACCACTCCGTATGTGTTTGCCCCTGGAGCAGATGATAATGCCAGCGGTACTGTAGCTGCAATCGAGATGGCAAGGGTGCTTGCCAATGCTAATTATCAGCCCAAATGCTCGATCCGTTTTGTCACCTTTGCCGCTGAAGAATTTGGGCTTTGGGGCGCCAAGAACTATGCTCAGTATGCCCTGGATAACAATATGAATATCCGGCTGATGATCAATCACGACATGATCGCCAACAATAACAACGGTGGCACAGGGGTTCGGTTGATGCCCTATAGCGGTTTTGAAAACCATACCACTCAAGCTGCACTGATCATGCAGCAGTACACAAATCTCACCCCATTTTTTGGCACTATGAACAGCGGTAGCAGCGATAGCCATCCGTTCTGGCAACGCGGATATCCTGTCATCTACTACTTTGAACTGGATTTCTGCCCTTATTACCATTCTGATCTGGATATCACGGCAAACATCGATCCTGTGTATTGCGCTGAAGTTATTAGAGCCTCACTGGCTACGGCTGTGAGTTATGCGAAGATGCCTTCTGCCCCATTCAATCCAGTAGCTTTTGACACGGGCGAAGGCAATTCCCTGCAAGTCTCCTGGTCCAGTGTGTTTGATCCTGATTTCGATTACTATATGCTATATTATGGTACTGATCCTGAAAACCTGAGCAGTAGCGTGGTAGTAATGGGCAATTCTTACACGCTAAACGGCTTAACCACAGGACAAACCTACTATCTGAAGCTCACGGCAGTCAGCACCTCCGGCGATGAAAGCCTGCCCGTACATTTCTCCGGAACCCCCAATCTGATTCCGCTGACACCTCAAAACTTCAATGATATGCCCTATCTGAATTCGGTTCGCCTGCTCTGGGAAGCCAATACAGAACTGGATCTGGCGGGATACCTGATTTTCAGATCCCAAAGCCCGGATGAGACAGGTGCTCAGATCACTCCCAACCCTGTTACCAGCCCGGTCTATTACGATTACGATGTGATCGGATCACCGGATTATTACTACTATTATCGGGTTTGTTCCATTGATCTGAGCGGCAATCAAAGCGTTCTCTCCACTTCTGTGAAAACCCGGCCTGTAACTCTTAACAGCGGCATCCTGATCGTGGATGAAACTCAGGATTTTGCCGGCACCAATCCGCTCCAGCCTTCGGATGAACAGGTAGATCAATTCTATGAGCGGATTATGAATAACTTCCAAACCATTACAAGCCTTGATCTGGCATCGGCTCAGGCTCCCTTGCGCCTGGCAGATATCGGGATCTATTCATCGATTCTGTGGCATGGCAACGACTTTGCCGATATGGCATATCCCTTCGATATCCGTGATGCCCTCTCAGCCTATATGTCTATGGGAGGCAAACTGCTCTATACAGGATACCATCCCACCACTGGCTTTGCTCTGAATACAACCTATCCTGCGACATTCGATCCTACCAGCTATCTTTCCTCTGTACTGGGTATTGCGTCCACGGATTACAATGTGGCCGCAAGATTCCGCTATGCCAATCCGCGGGTCAATGGCTTCCCTCAGCTTACCGTGGATAATGATAAAACCACGGCAAACCTGAATGGGCATCTGTTTCATATTGAGACCCTGAATGCCACGACCAATGCCACAAATATCTATTCCTATGGCTCGGACTATGGCGATGAGACCAATCAGGGACAGTTCAATGGAGATCCCATCGCTATCATGAAAAACTATGATCAGGGCAAAGCCATCATCCTCAGTTTCCCGCTTTACAATATGCTGGAGCTCGATGCCCGGGCTTTGGTCAACCATGTGTTTCACAATATCTTTATGGAGCCCAGCAGCGTTGATGATCCCACCAGCCCGGCACTCCAGCCGCTCAGCCTGGGACAAAACTATCCCAATCCCTTCTCGTCAAATACCAAAATCCCATTGAAGCTGGCTAACAAAAATGCAACTCTTCAGATCAGCATTTTCAATCTCAAAGGCCAAAGAGTAAGAACCCTCAGCCCTTCCCTGCTCAAAGACACTGAAGAATTGATCTGGGATGGCAAAGACGACTTTGGCAATGACTTGAGCACCGGTATATACTACATTCAGGCCAAACAAGGGAAAAACACTGCTGCCCGGAAGCTGATGCTGATCAAGTAGCAGACATTCGGATATTCTAAATCAAAATCATATAGAGCCATATCACTTTGATATAGGGGGTAGCCAACGCTACCCCTTTCTCTTTTTATAACATCATCTCTCCCATACCATTACCCTTTGGAGTCGATTTGGCGGAACAATTGCATAGTTATATGCAGACTTTGATAAAAGAGAGGATAGAAAGATGAAAAAGCTCGTACTGATCTTAACCCTTGTAATAGTAAGCACTGGTATACTGATTGCCCAGCCTGCGGACGAAGAAATCGAAAATGCCATCAAAGAACAACGCAGAATAGTAATGGAACTCAAAGGCCTGGATGATATCAATACCAAGATGACCATAAACCGTTCTGTCGTTCCAGAATCCCCAGATGCCGCCTATTTTGGCATCTATGTGGAAGACCTCACTTTCCCAAAAGCTCAGGAACTGGGATACAAGCAAACCTATGGTGTGCTGGTAACCGGCATTGTTCCGAATTCACCCGCTTGGGAATATCGCCTGCAAGAGGATGATATCATCATGACTCTGGCTGGCAAAGAAGCCACGAACTATGCTGCCTTCGAGAAAATACGCAAGTCCCTCAGAGCAGGTGATGTGATCAATCTCTCCATCTTCAGAGCCGGTGAAACCATCAGTTTGGACATGACCATGGGCTCACGCAGTCAACCTGATGTAAGTGGCTTGCCCAAAGTCCCCACCAAGAAGACCCTCAGCCGTGGTTATGGTGGCGGCACCTGGGTACCCATGTGGTTCCATATTGATATGACAGACGTAAATGATCTGGTTTCAGATGCCAATATCGGCTTCGATAAATTCCGTGATACTGGCGTCCTTCAACAGGGCATCGGTGGCAAACTTCCAGTTGGTAAGGGCTTTTTCATCGGCGGTCAGGTTACTAACTTCGAAGATGTGAAGAAAACCGACAATCCCACTCCGGGTTCAGACTACAGCATCTGGCTGAGATACAATAACACCCTTGGTGGCGTAACTCTGGACAAGAGAATCCCTCTCACCAAAGACCTTATCACATCTCTGGGAGTATTGATCGGAGGTGGTAGCCATGAACTGGAATTCATCAATTCCAATGCTGCTTACGACTGGAATACTCTCCCGGGAACTATCTCAAATTCAAACAACACTCATTTCCTGATCAGCAAGAGCTATCTGGTAGCTCAACCCAGAGCCGAAGTGATGTACAGACTGCTAGGCTGGCTGGGTCTCAGAGCTGAAGTGGGCTATACTTACGGATTGCCTTTGACCGAAGACTGGAGAGTAAGAGGTATGAGCGGCGAGACCTTCGGCGTGAAAAACTCCCCTAAGACACCTTTTGAAGGATTCAACTTCACAGTCGGCCCCTGGTTCGGCTTCTAATAGATTTTTACAACACTCCCAAACATCCTGGTGCCCTTCCCCTGAACAAGGAAGGGCTTTTTCTTTTTGGGAATGGAGCAGCCATTCTTTTCTTGACACAAAAACCAATCTCATGGAGAATAAGTTTTATTATCAGGTAGCATAGCATAAAAATACAAAATGAATATAGTTAGAGGTAGTCATGAAAAAGACTTTAGCTTTGGTTTGTTTTATTATCGCCTTTGTAATTGCCTTACCCGCAGCCATAGTCATCACGGGTGATATCTCCACAAATACCACCTTTCTGATGTCCAACAACCCGCATCAAATCAGGGGAAATGTCCGTGTCCTGGATGGAGTTACGCTCACCATCGAGCCTGGCGTGAATCTCATGTTTGAAAATGGCTCCAGCCTGGAAATCCAAGGGCAGATCAGTGCAGTGGGCACTGCGGCTCTTCCGATCATATTCTACTCAGATGGAACGAATCAGCATTACACCAGAGTTCTTTTAAATGGTGCCGAGGGCAGTACCTTTAATCATTGCAATTTCAGCCGTTCGAGAGATAACACTGCCTTGCTGCGGATCGAGAATTCCGGCACGATCAACATCCTGAATTCAAGCTTTGCCACCACGATCAATGCCCACGGGATTTACATCTTCAATTCCACAGTTAATATCGATGATATTGATATCACGAGTGTCGCTTACAGCGGTGTCTATATCAAGAGCAGCCTCGTGGGAGGTAATCCTGGGAGTACCGTGAGTCTCAATGACGTGTTTGTGGATGGCTGCCAGACGGGTGTAAGCATCGAGCAAGGCAGCTATCCAACCCTGACCTGGACGGGGATCACTGTGCATCACAGCAGTTCCTATCCCCTCTACGCCAGCATCTATCAGTATGCCACTCTTACAGGAGTAAGTGTATCATGGGCAGGAATTGCCATGCTGGCGATGTGGGAATCATACCTTTATTCAAGCTGCACTTTGCCTTATCGAAGCCTACCCTACTATGCTCTGGGAAATCTGAACCTCAATAATGGAGCTGTGCTTACACTGCAGCCGGGAGTGGGCTTGCGCTTACCGCAATATGGCAAGATAATTCTCCAGGGAGGTTCATCCCTGACTGCCAATGGTACGGCGCTATTACCCATCACCATGAATGCCGGAGGCGACTACTATTGGAAAGGCATCAGCCTGGATAGCAATTGCTCTGCGCAGCTTGACTATTGTCAGCTCAATCGCTGCGGTTATCCTGAATATGGACCGGAACCTGTGATATCCACATATAATGCCGCCTCGCTCAGCATCTCGAATACCACTATCCCTGGAGGCACATCAGATGGCATCGTTGTAACTGGAAGCAGTGCATTCAACCTCACTTTGAACAACGTTCACATTGAGGATTGTCCGGGAACTGGCCTTTACATCGTGAATGGTGCAACATTCCTGGACTACACGAATCTCAGTATCACAGGTTGCGGCAGACCGCTGCAAATCCCCGCCAATCTGCTGGACTTCCTGGATGAACAGCCTGTCCTGGCAGATAACACACACAACCGTATCTTTCTTCATAATAATGGTTACCTTTATAGAGATACTACGATTCGGGATTGGGGCTATCCCTATGTGTGCGAAAGCATTGATATCAATGTAAATTGGGTCAATTTCACGATTGATCCTGGCTGTGTGATCCAGATGGGGTACTCACAGGGGTTTTATGTGAATGGCACTATAAATGCAGTGGGCACGGCTGAAGACCCCATTCGGATTACCAGGTTGCCTGGTTCCACGCAAAACTGGCGTGGGTTTTATCTAAACGAAGGTACCAGCTACGCTCACTTCAACCACTGCATTCTGGAGCATTGCGCCAGCAGCAACCAATACAACCATATCCAGGATGCCTTCACGATCTACCGGGCTGATACGGTGTTGATCGAGAATACCCAAATCATCGATGCCTATTGCCGGGCAGTTGTCCTGGAAAGCTATAATAATGATAACGACGATGTGGTAATCAACAATCTCAGCATCGATGGCTGTGGTATGGACGCTGTGCTTCAGTATGCTTCTGGATACAATCTCACGATCAATGGACTTACAGTGAATGGCTGCAACGCTTTTCCTGTAAGTGTTTCGGCGAATTGGGCACATCAAATCACAGGGTTTACTCTTACCAATAACGCCCACAATGTAATCCGTTTCCTGAATGGCGGGTACCTGGTCAGCCAGACTCTCGCCAATCACGGCTATCCATATCAGATAAGTGGTTCACCTCTATATGTAAATTATACTAATGTAACTTTCCTGCCTGGCACGGTGTTCTACTTTGATCAGTCCAGAAGCCTGGAAGTATCAGGCACTTTGACGGCTCATGGCGCGGCAGAGAATCCCATCATCTTCGACCGCCCAGCAGGAGCTGAGTACTTTTGGGATCGCATCTATCTCCAAAATAACAGCAATGCCAGCTTTGCCTACTGTCAGTTCAACAACTGCGGGCTCAGAAATGAGTACGGTTATGACAATGCCTTTATCGATAATGCCGGAGCTAATTCCCTGATCATGCAGAACTGCACTATCACCAATGTGGACGCCCAAGCCATCAGCTGTCACGACATTGGCAGTGGAGACAGCGTGCAGATCAGTAATGTAGTCATCAATGGCTGCCGGACGGATGGCTTCTGGTGCAATGATGGAGATATCAACCTCAGCATCAATGGACTCAGCATCACGAACTGCCTCAGAAATCCTATCTCGATTCTGCCCATGCTGGCCGGATGCATTGAGAACATCACTTTGAGCGGTAACACAAACAACGATATCCGGCTCTTTAGCTACAACGGCATCAATGGCACTGTTCACTTTGCCAATCATGGCTACACCTATCGCTGTGAAGAAGGCATCATCGGCAATGGGGGCTCAAATGTGAGCTTTGACCCAGGCTGTATATTCTGGATTGCAGACAATCGCCCCATGAGTTTTTATGGGACTGTGAATGCCACAGGCACAGCCTCGGAACCAATTGTCTTTACCCGCTATCCCTCCAGCTCAAACTACTGGTTGGGATTTCTGGTAAGTAGTGGCAGTGGCACCTTTGCGCATTGCCAAATCCTTTATGGTGGAGCCCAGGAAACCTATGGTGCCAGACGAGCCTTTACTGATAACGGCAGTTCAAGCCTTAGCATTGCCAATAGCCTGATCCAATATAGCTATGGGGATGGCTTTGTGTGTCTGGATAAGCAAAGTGCGGAAGTCCTAACCGTTAGCAATCTCAGCATCGTTGATGTGGCTGCGGCTGGTTTTGTGAGTGATGTGTATAATCACACTTTCAGTGTGAATGGCTTGACCATCACCAATCCCGGCACCTGGCCTATCTATACCGGAGTGGATATCCTGGATAGATTTGCCAATGTGACCATAACAAATCCCGGCACTCCCTTTGTGGGATTGGGGAAAACCACTCAGACCCATGATGCTACCTGGCCACAGTTTGGCTATCCATACAGAACATCAAGCTCTATCCAGGTGAATGATTGGGTTACCTTGAATATGGTGGCAGGCACACAGATCGTGTTTGATAATTACATATTGTATCAGAATGAACCCCGCATCATGGTTTATGGAGCCTTGAACACAATGGGCACAGCAGAGCACCCGGTTGTGTTCAAAGGGCTCAATATCGAAACACCCAGCACCTGGAAAGGCCTAAGAATCTACCAGCCTGACGCAGTGTGCAATCTCAACTACACGCAGATCCTGAACGCCGGCCTGGATGAAAACCATACTCCCAATGAAGAATTCTGCGCTCTCTATATCTACAGAGGCACCGTAAACCTCACTGGCTGCCGGATAGGTGTCAGTAATCACAACCTCCTGAAGATAGAGTATAGCAGCAGCAATGCAACCCTCAATAGCTGCCAGCTTGACAGCGCTGGCAACGGAATCCTCCACTATGATGGCACCTTGAATCTAGTCAACAATACCATCACTGCCCTCACTGGTACAGGAGTCCTGCATTATGGCGGTACGCTGAACTTTGGCAGTGAACCCTCGCAATGGAACCGGATCTATGGCAACACTCTGAACCTGCGTAATTACACTGCCAACCCGAAGAGCGCACCTTATGTATATTGGGGCAGCCTGGATCCTGATGTGATTGACGCTGCGATCTGGGACAATGAGGAAGGCGCTGGCATCGTTGATTTTGAGCCTTGGTATGATGCGAATTGCCAGAACCTCTACTACTACACGATTGATATACCTCAGAATGTGGCTCTGACAAAGCTTTCACCCACCCAGCTGCGAATCAGTTGGAGCCCTGTGGAAACTGCCACTTCCTACACAGTTTACGTAGCAGACAGTCCTGATAGTGACGACTGGGATATCCTGGCAGAAAACATCACTGCTTATGAATTGCAGATCAATCTGGTTGAGGGACAATGCAAGCGCTTCTACTATGTAACGGCGAAGCGGTAGAGATAGTAATAGAGCCTAGAGCAAAGACTTGATCAAGAGCGGGATCATGATCTCATGATGCCCGATGAAGTAATAGCCCTTACCTCCGGTCTCCACAGGCCTCTGGCAGACGTTTACCCGAGCCCTGTAATGCATGTTCATATCAAACACGGCAGTTGTGAAATCCTTCACACTACCTGTGATGTTACGGGCTACAGTAAGGGCTTTGAGAAACACTTCCGGGAGGATAACTGCCGAGCCCAGGTTCAGATATACTCCTCCCCCATCCAGGCGGGAAACCTGATCGCAGAAGATACGGAAATCCCTCAGAGAGCAATCCCCGATAGCCTTGCCATCAGCACAAGGGGTTTGATGGATGATATCTGTGCCAACAGCGATATGAGCTGTTACGGGGATATCATGCTTGTATGCCATAGCCAGGATGGACAGCTCCGCGTTGGGTGCTTTCGCCAGGAGCACTTTGCCAATCCCTTCTCCATATCCCAAACCAGCCTGACTGGCGTTGGTAATCGCATTATTGATCCCATAGGAAGTCTCGAATGCCATCCCAAATGAGCCATCAGCCATGGCTTTGGAGACATCTTCAGAGGTTTGACCATACATGGCAATTTCATAGTCATGAATCACTACCGAACCATTGACAGCGATACAGGATACATACTCAGCCTTCATCAGATCGATTATGAGGGGTGCCAGGCCGCATTTGATCACATGACCACCCATACCAATAATGATAGCTTTACCTTGGGCTTTGGCTTCCCTGAGTGCTGCGATCAAAGCACGCAAATCATGAGCCGCCAGAATATCAGGCAGGCTGTCGATGAAGCCAGTGATGTCCACGGCTCCGGATTGGGCAAAATCTGCTGTATTGACCTTGCTGGGGCGGGCTGCGATGCTGTAAGTTTTGAGTTTATTTAGTTTTATTTCCTGATACTTGCTCACGGTAGCGATCCTCCTCGCTAAAGATACATCCACAGTATTGCTGACGGTACATTCCTGCCGCTTTGGACAGCCTGATGCCATCGCTCCAAAGCACCCGCCAATCTTCATAAAAGAAATCCACGCCGTATTTGATGCTCATTTGCTGTGCGATCTGAACGATCATATCATGCTTTTGATAGCGGCTGTAGAGCAGAGTCGTGGAAAATGCTTCAAAACCACCTGCTTTGGCAGCTTTGGCCACTGCCTCAAGGCGGGTTTCATAGCAGAATGCACAACGTTGCGAGATATCCTCCAGCGTGTTTTGCAGAAAGCCCACCAGGCCATAATCATCATGCTCGATCAAGGGTATTCCTTCTTTGACAGTGAACTCACGCAAGGCATCCCGTCGTTTTTGATACTCTAATAGCGGATGGATATTGGGATTGAACCAGAATACTGAAACAGTGTGCCCTGCCTCGACGAGCCCGTAATAAGGGGCAATCAGACAGGGCGCACAACAAGTATGAATCAGCAGGTTCTTATTTTCGGACATAATGTGGCATATCAGCAGGCAATTCGATGGACATCTCCACCACTCCGGCGATCACACCATCCAAAAAGTAAGGCTGTTGATGGATCAGTTTTTTCTTCCCCTGCTTTTCGATGGTATAGCTATGCGGCTTACCTGTAGCCAGCATCGAGCGGATCATCTCGTTACAATGCGGAGGATGGTAATCGTAGATGCTTTTGCCGATCAAATCCCTGCCCCCATAGGAGGCAAAGGTAGAGCAGGATTTATCGTTCATTTCAGTGATGATTCCATCCTTGTCGCAGATCGTGATGGCCACAGGGAATTCCTTGCTCCAATCCTGCATTAGAATTCCTTGAGGATATTGGCTGCTACGATGGAGCGCTGGATCTGGTTTGTGCCTTCATAAATCTGCAGGATCTTGGCATCGCGCATCATCTTTTCCACCGGGTATTCTTTCATATAGCCATAACCACCAAGGATTTGCACTGCATCAGTGGTCACCTTCATTGCAACATCCGAGGCGTAGTATTTGCACATTGCGCTTTCCTTGGAATAGTTCTTGATCCCGGCATCTACCATTTTTGCGGTTTGGAAGACCAGAGCTCGTGCTGCTTCGATCTGAGTAGCCATATCCGCCAGCATAAACTGGATGATCTGGAAGCTGGAGATGGGCTTGCCAAATTGCTGGCGCTGCTGCGAATAGCGTGCTGCAGCTTCGAATGCACCCCGGGCAATACCTACCGCCTGAGCACCCACCATGGGACGGGATTTATCAAACACCTTCATCGCGGTGATGAAACCAGTACCTTCACGACCCAGGAGGTTTTCAGCCGGAATCTTGCAGTCTTCGAATATCAACTCACGAGTTGCACTGGAACGGATGCCCATCTTGTTTTCTTTCTTACCAAAGCTGAATCCGGGAGTATCCTTTTCCACGATAAAGCAGGAGCAGCCCCGCGGGCCTTTGGTCTTGTCTGTCATGGCAAATACTGTGTAGATCCCTGCTTCACCACCATTGGTAATCCACTGCTTGGTACCGTTCAGGATATAGTAGTCACCTTCCTTGCGAGCGGTTGTTTCAATGGCTCCGGCATCACTACCGGCATTGGCTTCGGTGAGCGCAAAAGCGCAAAGCTGTTCACCAGCGGCGATAATGGGCAGGTATTTCTTCTTCTGTTCTTCGCTTCCGGAGATCAGGATAGGATACATCCCCAATCCTGTTGCTCCAAAAGCCAGGGCAATACCAGCATCCACAGCACACAGCTCTTCAGTTACTACCGCGAGATCCATTACTTTTCCGCTGATCCCATCATACTCTTCAGGTATCAAAATGGCGAACATATCGCTTTGGCGCATTACTTCCACTATGTCCCAAGGGAAGATGCCTTCCTGGTCGTAATGTTCCGAGAGAGGCTTCATCTTTTCGTTGGCTATTCTGCGAGCCAATTCCTGCATTTCAAGCTGGTCTTCAGTAAGAAAGTAATTCATCTGTTATCTCCTTGGTATAATATCGTATATGAAGTGAACCATACTCATCGACAAGCCCCTTGATGTCAAGCTGAAACTATCTGACCAGCATCCAGTCCGGCCATGGGGAATGGAGGTAACTGGATCCAAGCGCATTCTTGCACGAGCCTTAGATATCTTCACACGATATGTAAAACATTCTGCCCATGTCTGCAAGATTTGTCTTGACACGAATCCCCTCACCAATATGCAAAAACTATTATCCTTGGGATGGTAAATATGGAATATCTATTCACAATTCGCTTTGCCCGCAAAGCAGTGCTGGAGTATCGTGCTGCTCAGGAAGTTGCTTCAAGATTCAGCAGATTCTATCCTGTAAAAGAGGGAGAAATCTTCAATAACATAGAAACCAGCAACGTTGAAGTGACAAACAAGTTCGAGCACTTTGTGAAACTAATGGATCTCATCAAAGACTGGGATAACACCAGATTTCTCCATAATGGGATGGAGCTAACCATCAATGATTTCAAGTGGCCGGAGAAGCGAGAGATAGCCAATTGTCACATGAAATACATGGATGCCACAGACAAAGACAACTATTGTGACGATAAAAGCTCGGATTGCTGGGGTTGCCGGCTGCTGAGGGGGATTATCCTACACCACACCCGGGCTTCCTACGATAAAAATGCCAGGTACTGGTACCAGTATGGCTCGTATATGGATAAAAACACATGGAGGGTAAGCAGGGAACTGCTCACTGAAGCCCTGGAAGTGATCGTCAAAGACATGGGGCTGGAGTTTTGCCCTGTCTTTGAAAGCCAGTTTTACCGCAAATATGTAGCTGCCCTTCCCCGTTTGATTCACATGGAAGATACAAATAGCTGGGCCTGCGTATTCAAGGATTATCTTTCCGGTAGTTCCAAACATTGGGAACCTGTAAACGTAAGACATAGAACCCCAAATGATCCAGACTTCGAGGATGATGCCCAGGAAGGCCTTTTTACCAATTCCACCAAGCCTGGCATGCACCTCAAAGATGAAACGGCCACGGATGCTGGCTATCTGAGATTTGTCCCCGCAACCAGTTTTGCCGATATCGGAGGTGTGGACGACATAATCCAGAACATCCGGATCATGATCGAACTGCCCCTGCTCAAACCCAAGCTGTTCGAGCAATTAGGTGTCAAACCCTATCGGGGAATCTTGCTCTGGGGTGATCCCGGAAATGGTAAAACCCTCATCGCCAAAGCTATAGCGCACGAAGTGAAAGCTCATTTCATCCCTGTGGCGGGGCCGGATATCCTGAACAAGAATTTCGGACAATCCGAACAAAATCTGCACGATATCTTTGATGAAGCCCGGAAGTTCCAGCCCTCGATCATCTTCATCGATGAGATCGATTCCATCGCCCAGACCAGGCTTTCCGGCGAATCTGCCAAGTGGTATGCTACCGTGGTAAATCAACTTCTGGCCTTGATGGATGGCATCACAGACTATGGAAATATCACTGTGCTGGCTTCAACCAACAGACCTGACCTCCTGGATGCGGCATTACTGAGACCAGGGCGTTTTGACTACAAGCTGGAGATCAGAAAGCCTACTCTGCCAGGCTGTAAAAGAGTGCTGGAGATTGCCACCCGGGATATGCCTCTGGCAGACGATGTGGATCTATTTAGCTTTTCAGAATCCGTGGTGGGCTATTCTGCGGCAGAGATCGTTTTCCTGGCCAAGGAAGCAGCCATGGTAGCACTGAGAAAGGCTGTGGAGAACAAGCAAGTAACTCTGGATCATGGAGATGATACAGACTACTCCTTCATAAAAATCACGATGGCCGATTTCACTCATGCCCTGCACCTTTTGAAATGGCAACGCAGATATGTGAACATCACATACTCGCTGAAGGACAAGAAACTTACTTAGGCTCCTGTTCCATTTACGCTATCATTACGCAGTCAATACGGATCGGATGCGTAATGTTAGCGTTTTGACAGGGTGCTGGGATCAAGGGATGAAATGTCACATTTCCCTTTACTAATACATGAAATGAGTTACTTTATAAGTATCAAAACATGGAGATGGAGTATGAATAAGATCGTGAAATCTGCCTTGTTGTGGGCAGTGATACTCTTTTCAGCCTTTTCTACGGCATGCAAGATGGATATCAAGCATGAAATCTGGCTAAAGAAGAACGGCAGTGGTAAAGCCAGGATGGATTTCTTTATCAATTACCCGATCTCGGCTGGTAATGAAGGCATGCAGTTCAGCATCAGCGAGGCTTTTGGGGGCATGGTTGAAGAGCTGAAAACCTCCAAAGGCTATAAACTGCTGTCATACAAAACCATAGTGGACAGCACCGAATCCGAAATCAACTATCGTGAAGTGATTGAGTTTCAATTCACTGATCTGGACAAACTCAATCAAGTGCTTCGGGCCGAAGATATGGATGCTATCAGACTCAGTAAAGAGAAGAAGAAATCGTTATTAACCCTCTATCCCCCAGGATTTAAGCTCCTTAGTTACGAGCGCCAGCAGGAGAATTTGTCGCTATTTGATATTGCTGCTGAAATCAAGCTCCACCTGCCTGCCAAACCCAAATCTGTAAAGGGTGATGAGCCTTCCGGACAAAAGAGGAAACTGCTTACCTGGTCCTGGCTCCTGGATGAAAACTGGTACAGCGATTTCTATGAAGATATCTTAATTGAATACTAATAAATGAGGTAGACTTGAAACTGAACATCTGGTCTTGGAACGTAAATGGACTGCGGGCTGTTTTAACTAAGGGTTTTTCAGACGTCATTACTCAGGAAAAGCCTGATATCGTTGGCTTGCAGGAGACCAAGCTGCAGGCTCATCAGATCCCAGAGGAGATCTCCAATCTGGAAGGCTATCACCAATACTGGTCACATGCCGAAAGAAAGGGGTATTCAGGAACCTTGCTGCTCAGTAAACCTGAGCCCTTGGGCTTTGAAGACGCTTTCCAGGTAGAGGAATTCGACACTGAAGGTAGGATCAACATCGCCGAATATGAGCATTTTTTTCTCTTCAATATCTACTTCCCCAATGGTCAGAAGGATGATGTTCGCTTGCAGTATAAGCTCAGGTTTTATGATCGCGCTCTGGAAGTGATGGAGGCTAAACGCCGTACCGGTAAAGCTGTATTGGTGGCAGGAGATTACAACACTGCCCACAAAGAGATTGATCTTGCCAATCCCAAGGAAAATGAGAAATACTCAGGCTTTCTGCCTATTGAACGCGCCTGGCTGGATAAAATCGTCGCTGCCGGGTGGGTGGATACCTTTCGCATGTTTGATCCCTCCCCGCAGCAATACTCGTGGTGGAGCTACAGAGCCGCAGCCCGTCCCCGGAATATTGGCTGGAGGATCGACTATTTCTTTGTAAATCAAGAGCATCAGCAGCTCATCACTGCTGCTGGCATCAGGCAGGATATCATGGGCTCGGATCACTGTCCGGTATTTGTAGAGCTTACTTTATAAGCAGATTGATCCCTTCGGGATAGTATCCCCCGTTCCAGCCAAAACAGAGCTTGTAGTTCCCCTTTCCAGCTGTAAATGGTACTGTTACTTGAAGGTTCTGAGCATCCTTCCATTGGATTGGGATTGGTTGTGCTCCCAGCATTTCCTGACTGTCAGAGATTTTATGCGCTACATTGGGATCAGGATAGACCAGGGTGCCCTTGAAGGTATCCAGTGGTTTATTAGATAAATATGTGAAGCTCAGGATATAGGCTTTTTTGGGATCGAGCTTCTTGGGGAGCTTGGAATTCAGCCTCACAATCGGAGTTCCAAATACCTGGGTAGCCATTAGTTCCGTGCCGATGATGATGATTCCTATGCCCAGATGAGTATAGTCTGGATCCAGGATGTTTTTGCGGTGATCAGGTGAATTCATCCATCCTGCTACGCACTCCTGCGGCGAGAAAGCTTTGGCGCTATTGGTAAATTTTCCCAGGTTCTCTCCGATACTGGTAACCAGCAGATTGGGGAGGTAACGGGTCTTGCGTTCGGCCACAAAATCGCCCAGATGATCCTGATGCGAGAAGAACTTCTTCGTTACCATGTTTTTACTGTGCAGTTTGGCCAATTCTGCAAAACTCTCATCATATGCCAGAGGTGCCACGCCATACTTGGCGCGTTCTGCATTTGTGCTGCGCCAGATCTCCAGCTCAAATTCCCTTACTGTGAGCCCTTTCGCCTGTAGAGCCACCACCACCAATAGAATTGCCACAAACACAATCAGTGCTTTCTTCATTGTTATGTCCTTTATCTGCTAATACCTTAGCTCGAAATAGATCTTATCTTCAGTAAATCTCAGATGTAGCTTGTCTCGTTCTGCATCAAAATCCGATAAGTGCGCATCCACATAAGCATCCAAAACACTCAGTACGGCTGTAACACCCATCCACCAGAAATCGCTGGTTCGCTTCTCGGAAAACTCATTACTACGGGATTTGTATAACTGCTGCAAGTATGCATCATTGGTATTTGAGGCTAGCTTTTTGTAGTCGTCAGCTTTGTTGTCATGATAAATTGCCAGTCCGGTCAGATAGGCCTGCAAACCGATCACTACTCCCGCTTTTACGTATTCACGGTTGTAGATCTGTCCTCCTCCAGGCAGCAGTGCAGAATAGAGCATCGCCCGGGTAGGATTTGTAGCTTGCAGGATGCTATTCAAGCTACAGACTAATAGAAACCAAAAGAGCAGTCTTTTTATCTGTGACCTCATGGATGTAACTTCAGATATCTATGATTGTTGAAAGACAATATCGGCACGCCCAAGTGATGCTTTCACCAAGGCGTGCCTTATAACACAAGTTATTTCATCAGGATCATTTTACGGGTGGAGGAGTACTTGCCGGATTGCATCCGGAAGTAATAGATGCCACTGGCCATGCTTTGACCATTTTCATCTGTACCATTCCAAACTACGGAGTGATCACCTGCAGGTCTGTATTCAGCCAAGAGGGACTTGATCATCTGACCTTTCTGGTTGTATATCTGGATGCTTACATCAGATGGTTCAGCCAGGCTAAAGCCGATATTGGTGGTAGGATTGAAGGGATTCGGATAAGCACCTTTCAGCATGGTTGTCTGAGGAATACCGATAGGATCCAGATTGGGTGTGGATTGATAGATGTTTCCCGAACGGTTGTAGGTGCCAAGATAGCATGCCCACTCAATCTTCTGTGCCGGACGCTTGATGTCAACCACATAGTATCCATTGAAATTCGAGATCACTATATCCAGATCACCATCCCGGTCAATATCATCCAAAGCTGCTGATATCTTCATGTTGCCGCCCAAGTACATTGGGAAGTTGGGTGATTCGGCACCATTGACCCGTACTGAATGCAGATACCCTGAGTTATCACCAAAGATGATGCCGGCATAGTTGTCATTGTCAAATCTGGCTACTACCGGCGTGCATTCCACATTTGCGCCTATGGAAACAGGAGTTCCAGGTAGATCCAATCCGGCACCATTTGTTACATAAACGGTACCCGCCTGGTTGATGAGAATAACTTCCTTGACGCCATCATTGTTGACATCAGCAACCACCGGACTGGTACGAATCTGACCTGAAATGGTCTTTTGGAACAGAATAGTACCATCGTGATTGATAGCATAAAGATATCCTGAAGTACTGGTTGATACCAGAATCTCAGGATTAGGATCAGCATCGATATTAGCAATCGTGATGGCATTCTGACTGCCACCGGTAAGGGTTACAGGAAATCCAGTGATACTCTGCCCGGTAAGAGCATTGACGGCAAACAAAGTACCAGATGCATTCACAGCGATGATCTCAAGATTGCCATCACCAGTCAGATCTGCAACCGCAGGAGGAGCCAGGAAAGCACCACCTAAGGTTACTGGGAAGTTTGTCATGGGTGTGCCATCTGCATTTAAGGCAATCAATAAACCATTCTGAGTGGTGGCAATAATCTTGGGCTGAGATGGATTTGTCAGCGTAGCTACTACTGGACCGCTACGTAGTGTACCACCTGAAGGCACATTCCACAAAAGCGAACCGTTGGAATTGAAGCAAGCGATGTTGTTGTTTTGCAGGCTGGCAACAAAATCAAAGTGCTGGTCAGATTGGATGTTACTCATGGCTATCGAACCTATCACATTGCTGCCCATAGCCAGAGGGAATCCGCTTAACTGGGTTTCACCATCAGTCTTCACGATATTCACATTGCCCAGCATATCACCAAAGATCACTTCTTTCTTGTTATCGCCATTCACATCATACAATATTGGGGATGAAGTAGGAGTTCCGCCCACTTCAAAAGGCCACCCAGCCTGGATCAGATTGAGCGTGATGCTGATCGGCAGTACTTTGTGGAATGGATAGCTTGAGCTTTGATTTGCACTGAGTACCAATTCAAAAGGAATGGCTTCCATGGGGATCAAAGCAGTAGTAGAGAATCTGAAGGGGCTGGCATCGTTGATGATGTCTGAACCTGAATAGAGAGTACCAAAAGTAGCAACAGAATCAATGACAGTAACTCCTGGATAGTGGGATCTCAGGGTACCGATCAGATTGGTAGCATTCTGCCACAACACGCCCATTCCAGTTACTGCGTTGCTCAATTGGATTTTGAGGTTCACTACTTCACCGGGATTAGGAACACCATCAGAATCACCACTGAATTCAGAGAGTGTATAGCCCTGCAGCTTGACATTGGGAATCTTATCATACATTACAGCAGTATAGACATTGGCACGACCTGTTCCCAATTGCATGGCGTAGCCTGGATTCAGATCATCGATAGGATCAGCAGTCATCATGATCCTATTCATCAATTGTTCGGGAGTCAGATTGGGATGCATGGATTTGACCATGGCTGCTATACCTGCTACGATCGGGCTGGCCATCGATGTACCATTGTAGGATTGGTAGCTGTTGCCAGCAATCACTGTAGAAAGGATACCCTCACCTGGAGCTGAGATATCGATGGATTCGCCGTAATCTGAGAACGATGCCTTAGTATCACTGGAGTTTGTGGCGGCCACACACAAGGCATTATACGCATCAGCAGGCATGTCAATATAGTTTGCATTATGTTGTGTGTTTTCGTTGCCAGCGGCGACTACGACCAATGAGCCCAATGCTGTAGCATAGTTCACTTGGGAATTAGCATAGTTGATCTGGGAAGTACCCGATACCACGCTACCCCAACTGCAGTTGATGATATCTGCGCCTACTTCGGCAGCATATTTCACCTGATCGTAGGCATACATCACACCAGTGGAAGGAGTAAGATCAAAAGAGCCTTTACAGCTCAGGATCGAGACATTGGGAGAAGTGCCAACCACACCGATGCCATTGTTACCCGCAGCGCCAGCACAACCGGCAACGTGAGTTCCATGATCGTTTGTGGCAAAGTTCTGAATCGGGTTATTATCTTGCTGGGCAGGAGACTGCACTCCGCAAAAATCCCAACCAATCAAATCATCGATCTTGCCTCCGCCTTCACCGGCATCCTGTCCATTTCCACCCAGCACTAAACCGTTTGCCCAATCCAGCGACATACCAGCAGATTCAGCGGGATTGATCCAGACATTGGCTTGCAGATCAGGATGGTTCCACTTCACACCGCTATCGGTAATGGCCACCACCACATCATGGCTACCCATTGTGTAGTCCCAAACGTCAAAGCTTTGAATTTTGGGGTGTACATACTGAGAAGGCAACATAGGGTCATTGGGAACGAATTTCTGGCGGTTGATACCTTCATATTCGGCAAACACCAAGTGTTCGTTCTTGGCCAATGCCAGCATAGCTTCTTTGATGTTGTCATCAGAAGCCAGCATGATGCGATAGCAGTTTTGCAGGTAGATTCCATTGTCATTCCATTCTGGAACTTTTACATAGGTATGCATTTGCTTCAAATCGACGATTTGATACTGTCTGGCTAGTTCGTCAAAAGATGCAAAACCTGTATGAACGACTCCATCGACAATAGTAAAGTCCAATTTGCCATCTATATTGGGAATCGCTGTTTTGGTGAAGGCACCAATCACAGTGCGTGATTGATTCCAGTAAGGATCAAAGTCCACGGCCATCAGGATACCGCAGGTTATGATCAGCATGATCAAAGGAATCAGCTTTTTCATAATAACCTCAGGAGTTTTTTTTGCATGGTTTTCAGCTTGCCCATATCGTCAAGCCCTTTTTGCCCTACATCGGACACTAATACAGAATAAGTTCCTCTTTTTGGGAGTACTTAGCCTGATACATCTTTTTTATCAGAGCATGTTCGTCTTTTGTAAGATCCGGATCAGACCGGACAATCTCGAAGGCGTCTTCACGAGCCTGACGTAAGACGATTTGATCTCTCACCAGATTGGCAAACCTGAATTGGGGCATACCGGATTGTTCATGTCCAAACATTTCTCCAGGCCCTCTGAGCTCCAGATCTTTCTCTGCGATAGCAAATCCATCATTGGTACGGCTCATGGTAGCCAGACGCTCCCTTGCCATACTACTCAGGGGTTGATGCTCGATCAAATAGCAAAAAGCCTGATCTGCACCACGGCCCACTCTGCCCCGGAGTTGATGCAATTGCGCCAGGCCAAAACGTTCTGCATGCTCTACCACCATCACTGTAGCATTGGCTACATCCACACCTACCTCGATAACGGTAGTGGAGATCAAAACCTTGATCTCACCAGCTTTGAAGCTTCGCATAATCTCATCTTTGCTGGCATTTGCCATTCTGCCATGGATCAGTTGGCAGGGAAATTCCGGGAAAACCTTTTTACTGAGATGCTGATGCAACCTTTCTGCATCCACCAGATCCACTTTATCGCTTTCTTCCACCAAGGGGCAGACGAAATATGCCTGGCGTCCCTTTTGCAGTTCCATTCTCACCGCCTGATATACCGAATCCAGTTTGCGATCCGAACGGATATAGGTAATCACCTCTTTACGGTTGGGTGGCATTTCATCGATCTGGCTCACTTCCATATCTCCATACAGAGTAAGAGCCAGGGATCGGGGAATCGGGGTAGCAGAAAGATACAGCAGTTCCGGATGAGGCTCACGTCTCGCCAAAAGAGCTCTTTGCTCCACCCCGAAACGATGCTGCTCATCGATCGCGATAAATCCCAATTTATAAAACTCCACATCCTTCTGTATCAAGGCGTGGGTACCGATGATCAATTGGGCTTCGCCACTGCTGATCTGCTTTTTTTGATCCACCTTGCCTTTGTAATTGCCACCTTTGAGCAGGATGAGATTCACAGGCATGCCTTCAAGCAGCTTTTGAAAATTGTGAACATGCTGATCTGCAAGGATCTCAGTAGGAGCCATCAATACTGCCTGATAACCGTTTTCCACCGCCAGCAGCATGGCAAAAAGCGTTACGATAGTCTTGCCACTGCCCACATCCCCCTGCACAAGCCGGGACATCTGTTTCGTACTGGTCATATCTGCGAAGATTTCGCGGGTCACCCGCATTTGTGCTCCCGTAAGAGCAAAGGGGAGTTTCTGCTTCAGTTCTGTTGTGAGCTGACGTTTGTTCTCAAAGACAATTCCCGATGCCTTTACATCATGATTGGCACGATGCCGAGCCCACAGGATTTGCGAATAGAAGAGTTCCTCATAGGCAAATCTGGCTCTTACGCTATCTGCAGTCTGCAAATCCAGGGCAAAGTGCATTTTCTGCAAGGCAGCCTTGCGTTCTGGAAAGTGGTGTTTGGCAATGATCTCAGCGGGGAGAGTTTCGGTGATCTGGGCAGCATACAGGGAGAAAACATGCAGCACCAGCTTGCGCAGATAGTTTTGGGTAATGCCTTCGGTTAAGGGATAGACAGGCAGTACTTCACGTTCACGCCAGAAATCCAGCTCTTCCGAGGAAGCATCCAGCAGCTCAAAATCAGGATGCAATATCTGCAATTGTCCATTGAATTCACCTAAAGTACCAGTTATCCATACTGTCCTGCCAGGCTGAAACAGCTTCTCATAACTGGGGGGATAGCTGAACCAGGAGCATATCAAGCCGATCTGACCGTCTGAAACGCCAATATTGAGGATGCTCCTGCCACGGGCAGTGGATCTGGTATCCACCCAGGAAATCATAACTGTGAGTGCTACTCTTTCGCCAATGCGCAATTCGCCCAGGGCAGGATTGACCTTCCGGCTGATATAACTGCGGGGAAAGAACTCCATCACATCCAATACCGTCTTGATCCCCAGCTTCCCCAAGAGGCGGGCACGATGCTCCCCCACCCCTTTTACAAACTTCACTGAGGTTTGCAGCGCATCTTGATTTGCAGCTTTTGTCTCCATGGGATTACAATCTGGCGGGCAGGCATTTCCTGTCAATCTCTATGCATCTGAGGATTCGCACTTGTTAGCAATACGCTATCAATACGCACCCATTACGCACAATGTCCGTATTGATAGCGTAGTGGAATGGGGGGCAAATGGTCGAGGGGTCCCGTTTGCCCTCATGCCAGCGCGGCTGGCATCTCCTGAACTAATGCAGAGGCTGAGGAGATTCCAGCCTTCCCACCCCAACAGCCAACGTTTGTCTGTCGTGGACCCCGGTCGCTGGAATGACGGCGATCGCGAGGAGAGGGAGTTTATAAACATGCAAAACAGCCCGGAGGATATCCGGGCTGCGCTATTTGATAGGGAGGGATTTGGTTCTTATCTTACCAGCATCAGTTTGGAACTGGAGACCAGCTTGCCAGCCTGCATGCGGACCAGATAGATGCCGCTGGGGCAATGCGAACCTTTGCTGTCCTTGCCGTTCCAGATCAGGCTGAAATCGCCCTGATCCTTGATGCCTTGATTGAAAGAGCGTACCAATTGGCCTTTGGTGTTGTAGATCTCAAACTGCACTTCACTGGAGGTTTCCACACCATACTTGATGATGGTGTTGATGGTGGCGGGATTGGGATAAATCTTCTTGATGCCAGCCACAAAAGGAATCCCGGGGATGGGGTCATCGCCAGGAGTGTAGCCCACATTCACTGTGAGCGGGCCATGATAGCTGTACCCACCATTGAAATCCATATCCTGCAACCAGTAGTAATACATCCCGCTCTCGAAGACTTCGGTATCGTTGTAGGTATAAACCTGCTGATCTGATGTGTTGTGCGCTGGAATCAACTGACTGATGATCTGAGCGCTGGAGAGATCATTGGAAGTATTACGAAGAATGTAGTAACCCTGACATTCGGTCTCGGATTGGGTGATCCAATGCAAGACCACGAGGTTGTTCACCGTGAAATTGGCGGTAAACGAGGAAAGCTCGATGGGTAGGGTTTCATCGCTCTCGATGGGATTGTTCACGGCTGTTGTTTTCAAATAGACAGTGAAATTCCGGTGCCATTGTACTCATAAACCCTGAACCAATATTTAGTTCCAGGATCCAATCCAGAGATGGGCACAGAACCGCCAGTGCCGTTGTAGATTACTTGCTGACCTGAGTTTTGCCACACACTATTGGCTGATGGATCTGTCCCATTTACGGGATTCGTAAAGGTATTTTCTGTATTCATCACTACGATCCGTCGGGCTCCATTGCCATTATCCCAGTTTACGGTAAGGCTGTTTACTCCGATATTTGTGGCATTGAGACCACTAGCCTGGGTGGTGGGGAAACTTGTAAGTACAATCCCTGTGTTTTGAAAAGCAGCGTCTCCCATCAAAGTACCATTGTAGGTTGGGGTTCCGGAACTGTCATTTGCGGTTCCCTCCAGTTTCCAGAAACCCAGCAGGTAGGTTTGCTCTGGAGTATCAGCATACATCTGTTGTTGGATATCGTCTTGGGTACGTGGAGTTGACCAAATCCGCATGTTATCAATGTATCCCTGGTAGTACTGCTGAGCAGATAGACCTTGGTTAACGCCGATGAATTCTTGACTGCCTCCTGACGATGTGTATGTATTACTGCCAAAGCTGACTCCAGTGGTTTGCGAAGCTACTAATGAACCATTGACGTATAGATAGATTGCTTTATTGGTGTAATCTAATACCCCGGCAATATGATACCATCCGTTGATAGCAACTTCTACATTGGCTGTTACTACATTTTGAAAACTATCAGCGGATTGACTACGTCCACCAAATCTGATTTTGCCATTTTCTCTAAGATACAACATTACCATGGAAAAGCTACCACTTAGGCAAAAGTCTGCAATTACATTACGTTGTGTATCTCCGCTGTTTCTTAATGCAGTGGGATAAACCCACGCTTCCAAAGTAAGGCCAGTAGCGCCATTCATCCCCTGATTGAGTTGATTACTGCCTAGAGTGATGTAATCTCCAGTACCATCGAAATAAACTGACTGCTGGGCATAAGCAACGATTGATGTCAGGATCAATACTGCCATACACAACAAAAACTTTGTCTTCATAATTCCTCCCTATGATATTCAAATCATGATATATGAATCATTTCACTTGATGAATTCAAGCTTGAATTGACATTGATGCAGGGTTCTGATACTGTCAAGTCTTTTATTTGATTATTTTGTATTTTTTTGTACTGCACATTGTTGACATCTCTCCACAGATAGCGGAATCGTTGTCCAGTAATGACTTCCACTTTTTGCAGTACTTCTAAGACTCGATCATAAGCACGATAATGATCTTCTGTGAACCGCTATCTGGGTGAATACAGTGTGTCCTCCCTTGCTCATCCCAAGCGCGGCAAGGGATGACCTGGAGAGGAACTGCCCAAGTGGATAAGATAGGGACTTGCAGCTATTCAGGCTTAGAATATGTATGTTTCAAACGTCTCAGAGCCTTATCCCGCAGAATTCGTACCTGCTCCACCCGAAGCTGTAGAATGCCGGAGATTTCCTTCAAAGACTTCTGTTCATCGATACTGAGTATGATGATCCGGCGCTCGAGGGCCGGCATTTGCTCTGGCAAGCTGAGCTCCACTGACTCGGGATCGATGGTGCCAGGAGATACCTGTGGTTGTTCGGGTGCACTATTCACAGTTGTGCTATGATATTCGAGCTCCACAGCTTTGAGGATGTATTTGCGGATGTAATATGTGGCGAAGGTGGAAAACTTAACTTCCCGGGCTGGATCGAACTTCCTGAAGGCTTGGATCAGTCCTAACAGTCCTTCCTGAATCAGATCCTCTTGAGGGATCCCCTTATACTTTCTGGCAATAGATTTCACCAGGGGTAAGTATTCGTTTACTATCTGGTTCTCAGTCATAGGACGGTTCATGGCAACTGAATCAGAAATGTGGTGCCCTTGCCTGTTTCACTTGTTACCCTGATGCTTCCGCCATGGGAGTGGACGATGTGCTTCACGATGGCAAGTCCCAAGCCAGTACCTGAACGGGCACGGGATCGGGATTGATCCACGGTGTAAAACCTTTCAAAGAGCCGGCTAAGGTGTTTTGCTTCGATTCCACTACCGGTATCGGTAACTTCCAGAATCAGCTCTCCGCGTGCTTTATACAGTCTGATCGTGATTCCACCGTGTTCAGTATAACGCAAGGCATTGTCGATCAGATTGATGAGCACTTGTTCCATGCGAAAAGGATCGAAGCTGCCTCTGAGGGTCGGTGGATCGATTTCTATGGTCAATGAGAGTTGCTTCTCCCCGAGACGAGCCTCATACAGGGTATAAATATTGTCCATAAATGTAGCTAGATTCACATCCTGAATATCCAGCCGTGGAGCCCGTTCCAGCTTAGTGAGATCCTCCAGATCAGAAACCAGAGCGATTAAACGGGCGGTGTGATTCTTGATGATGCTCAGATAGCGCTGTTTTGAGGAGTCGGTCTCCTCGGAGAGCACATCCACAAAGCCGTTGATGGCGGTAAGGGGAGTGCGCAGTTCGTGGGCTACGTTCACGATAAAATCTTTCTTCATGCGTTCAGCAGCTTTGATTTCATCGATATTCTGCATGATGAAAATGGCTTTCCCTGCATCGCGGTTTACAGAAGCAGAGATCAGATATTGGGTTCCATTGATGCTTACTTCGCTGATGCGGGGATTCTGTTGAGTGGATATCTCCTGGATAATCCTCAGGATTCCCGGCTCGCGAATTACTTCCCAGCAGAAGACATTGTGCTCATCTTCGTGCAAGGGAAACAGCCGATTGAAGACAGGATTGGTAAGCTCTATCCTGCCATCAGTATCTTGAACCCAAAGAGCATCCTCGATGGAGGACAGGATCAATTGCAATTCATCCCGGTTTTGCCTGTAGCGTTCAATACTGAGGCGCATGCGCTCCAGCATCTGATTTGAGAACTCAGCCAATTGGGCGATTTCCCATCTCTGCCCAGCGGGCATTCTGGCTTTGCTATCCCATTTTGCCATCAGATCTGCCACCTGTGTAAGCTCACGGATGGGTTTTACTATCTTCCTGTGTGAGATGTAGGCAAGGGCGTAAACCAAAGCTAGCAGCATAGTATAACGCAGCAGATAATGAATCTCCAGATAGCTGATGATGGCGGCTGCAAAGACTCCTATGGAAATGATGTTGATGAGGAAAGGAAGCAGGCTATGCTTCTTCACCACTTTCCTCCAGAACATACTTGTAGCCTATGCCCCGGATGGGACGAATGCAGGTATCCCAGGGACGGATTTTGTCACGTAGATTCTTAATATGCACGTCGATAGTACGATCTATTACTACTTTGTCATTGCCCCACAAATAGTCCAGCATCTGAGCCCGTGTATATACCCAACCCGGACGTTTGGTAAGAAGTTGCAGGAGTTTGAACTCAGTGAGGGTAAGATCCAGCCTTTTGCCATCCAGATGTGCTTCAAAGCGGTTGAGATCCAGCTTGAGACCTGGTGCAATTTCATAGACCCCCACAGCGGTCTGCCACTTGATCCTGCGGAGTACAGCCTGCACTCTGGCTACCAATTCCTTGGCAGCAAAGGGCTTGGTAATATAATCATCTGCCCCTTCATGAAGGCCGGCAATCCTATCTTCGATTCCCACACGAGCAGTCAACATTACGATTGGCATCTTGTCAAAGTCTGGATCTTTTCGCAGTCTGGCACAAATCTCCATCCCGTCTGCATCAGGAAGCATCAGATCCAGGACTAGAAGATCAGGTTTCAGTTCCGCTAAGGCAGTATAAAGTGCCTCAGCCCGTTCAAAGCACCTGGTCTCATATCCGGCCTTTTGCAGATTCAAGCTCACAAGTTCCAGAATATCCGGTTCGTCATCAATAATGTATATCAGCTTGGACATCTATTGATCCTGATTGTGCTTGATTACCAGACCTAAGGCAAGATAGACTGTGTTTTCGGCGATATTGGTGGCCAGATCACCGATGCGCTCCAGGTTTTTGGCGATCCGAAGCAGATGCAGATAGCGCTCCGCCTGCTCGGGCTCTGCCTTGATCCCGGCTAAGACTCTGTCGTATACCGCGCGATTGAAGTCATCGATGATATTGTCATTGGCACATACAGCTGTGGCTGCATCGGTATCTTCATTCAGGAAGGCGGTAATACTATTGGTCAGCATTTCCATGGTGGCTTCCTGCATCTGCCAGATTTCCGGGAAATCCAATTCATAGGATTGCAAGTGTTTGGCGCTTTCGGCGATATTGACAGCCTGATCTCCCAAGCGCTCCAGATCACTATTGATGCGAAACATCATCATGATGCGGCGCAGGTCTTTTGCTTCGGGTTGAAACAGCGCTATCAGATTGATCGCCAATGTATCTATGCTTAATTCCAGTTCGTTGACCCGGGTTTCCAGAGCCATCACTTGTTCGAAGCTGCTTTTCTCCCGTGGATTTAGCTGCACAATGGCCAGCGACAGCATCTGTTGAACCAGCGCTGCGGATTCCAAGAGCTTGGCTTTCAATTCCTGGATTCTATGTTCCTGCATGTTTTCTCCTATCTTTTATCTTTGATATTATAATGGCTTAGCTGCCATAAGGCAATACCCATGCTCAACCAAACACTCCAGTGAGGTAGGCTTCGGTGCGTTTATCCTTGGGTACTGTAAAAACTTGTGGCGTATCGCCAAACTCCACTAATTCTCCTAAATACATAAAGGCAGTGTAGTCTGAAATCCTCCCCGCCTGAGCGATATTGTGGGTTACAATCAGGATACTCACTTTTTCCTTAAGATCAAGACAGAGTTCTTCGATCTTGGCAGTCGATTGGGGATCAAGCGCACTGGTGGGTTCATCCAGCAGGAGGACATCGGGACTGTTTGCCAAAGCTCTGGCGATACAAAGCCGCTGCTGTTGCCCACCCGAAAGGCACATCGCCGGAGAATTCAAACGATCTTTCACTTCATCCCAAAGCCAGGCAGCCTTGAGACTCTCCACTACTCTGGTATGGATGTCACAACGTGAATGCTTCCCTTGTATGACCAATCCATAGGCTACATTCTGGAAGATGGTCTTGGGGAAAGGATTGGGCTTCTGAAAGACCATTCCCACCTTTGCTCTTAGTCTGGAGAGATCGATCTTGTTCTGATAGATGTCATTATCCCCCAACAGCACAGATCCTGAGATTTTCAGATCAGGCACGAAGTCATTCATACGGTTGAAGGTTCTCAGTAGCGTCGATTTCCCGCATCCTGAGGGACCGATGATTGCTGTCACTTTGCGTTCTTTGATGGAGATGTTCACATCCTTGAGAACATGATTGTCTCCAAAATGCAGATTCAGATTTTCTGTTTTGATCTTTACCATTGTCTTTTCTTCCTCAGATGATATCGTAGGATTAGGGCTGTACTGCTTACAATAAGTACCAGCATCATCAGCACGAGGGCAGATCCATAGGCGATTGGCACCTGTTTAGCTGGATTCGTGCCTTCGGTCATAAGAGCATAAATATGATATGGAAGCGCCATCACTTCGTCATGGATGGATTTGGGTAACTGGCGGTTAAAAAAGGTTACGGCCGTAAACATGATAGGCGCCGTTTCTCCTGCTACCCTGCCTACTACCAGGATAATGCTGGTAAGGATGTTCGGCAAGGCAGTGGGAATCAGGATTCTTTGCACGGTCTGTCGCTTGCTGGCTCCTAAGGCATAGGAAGCATCAATGTAATCCTTGGGCACGCTGGCCAGAGCTTCTTCGGAAGCATTGATGATCATCGGCAGGGCCAGTACTGCAAGCGTCAAAGCTCCACTGATCAAGGAAACCTGCATTTTCAGCATATTCACGAACAAAGCCATACCAAAGAGTCCATAGATTATGCTGGGCACTCCAGCCAGAGTGTTGATCGTGATCTTGAGCGTGCTTACAAACCAGCGGGGCCTGGCATAGTTGTTCAAGTATATAGCAGTAAAGACACCTATCGGAACACTGATCAAAACCGCCAGAAAGGTGAGCCAGAAGGTACCAACCAAAGCTGGATAAATCCCGCCTTCGGTCATCGCATCGCGGGGGGATTGAGATATAAACTCCCAGGATACAACACTGAATCCTTGAGAGAAGATTCTGTATATGAACGCCAGGAGAAAGCCCACGGTCAGGATCATCATAATCCCTATCACACTGAGTCCGATGGATTCTTTGAGCTTGCGTACGGTAATCATTTCTTCCTCACGATCAGCTCTGATATCAGGGATACAGTAAAGGTGATGATGAACAGGATTATAGCAATCGCAAACAGGGATTGGTAATGCATATCACCCATCACGGTCTCTCCCATCTCAGCAGAGATGGCACTGGTCATGGGGCGTATCGAGGAGAATATGGACTTGGGAAACTGGGCTGAACCACCTACCACCATCAAAACCACCATGGTCTCGCCTATTGCCCGGCCAAAACCCATCAGGATTGAGCCCAATACTCCACTGCGGGCAGCTGGGACTACCACTTTTGTGATCGTCTCCCACTTCGATGCTCCCAGCGCATAAGAGGCTTCCCTCAGGCTGCGGGGAACATTGGAAAGGGCATCCTCACTCATACTTGAGATGATCGGAACCACCATAATCCCCAGGATGATAGACCCTGTAAAGAGATTCAAACCACTATCAAGATTGAACCATACCCGAATGGCGGGAGCCAGGAAAGCCATACCAAACAGACCATATACCACGGATGGGATCCCTGCCAGGAGCTCTATCACTGGTTTTGTGATCTCTCTGAGGCGCTGACTTGCCAGTTCAGAGATAAAGATCGCCGATCCCAAGCCCAGTGGAATTGCTATCACCAAAGCCCCGATAGTTACTGATAGAGAGCCCACAATCAAAGCTGCAATGCCGAACTGCGGATGCTCGTGAGTAGGATACCAATTTGTCGTGAACAGGAATTCATGCAGGCTTACATGTCTGAAGATGGGCAAGCCTTCATGGAATATGCTGAATATGATCCCTGCCAGCACAGCTATCCCACACAAGGCTGCCATTACCGCCAGGGCCTGGAACAGAGCATCTTTGAGTCTCTTCATGTAGTTTCCTTTTTCGTTATCAGAGATCATGATAGGGAGTCTGGGCATTCTGTCCAAACAAGATTTCTTAACAAAAGCTAATGCTCCCTATTTTGTTTATTCACAAAGCAATATGCCCGGATTGCTTGATTCACAACCCGGGCTTTGTCCTTACTTCTTGTCCTTATGGGAGAATCAGTTCAGGGGGATGAAACCTTGATTTTCCACTATCTTCTGACCTTCAGCACCTTGAATAAAACCTAAGAACTGGGCGATATTGCCAGTAGCCTTACCATTGGTGTACATATAGAGCTTTCTGGAAAGGGAGTAGGAAGCATCTTTTACTGTCCTGGCAGAGGGCATAATCTTATTAACCGACACAATTTTCACATCACTGCTAACATAGCCAAGACCTACATAACCTATAGCGCCGGGTGTGGTATTGACAGTATTCACGATAGCATTGTTTGAGGCCAGCATCTGAGCGCTGGCATCTACTTTGGCACCCTTAAGAGCTTTTTCATTGAACACTTCAAAAGTACCTGATGCCACATCTCTGGAAATCACTACGATGGGAAGATTAGTACCGCCAAGCTGATTCCAATTCTTAATCTTGCCGGTATAGATATCCTGGATTTGTTTTACTGTGAGATCAGTAACAGGATTGTTCTTGTGAACGATGACTGCAATACCATCATTCGCGATAGCATAACCAGTGGGATTGATGCCTTTGGATTTGGCCTGGCTCAGCTCTTTTGATTTGATCATTCTGGATGAATTGGCAATTTGTATAGTCCCATTTTGCAAGGCAGCGATGCCTACACCACTTCCACCACCACGTACCGACACATTCACACTGGGGTACTTATCCATAAAGGCTTCAGCCGCAGCCTGAGCTATTGGCAACACAGTGGTTGAACCCGAGCAGGTAATAGTCTTTTGAGCAAAGACGGGCAGGATGGCCATGATGGCCAGTAAGATTATCAGATATTTCTTCATTGTTCTTTCCTTTAATTCAATGTATTGGCAAAGCGCCATTTAAGCTGCATCATTACTTGCATTACGTCTTTGAGTCCATTCATGTATGCTGCAGCGGAGTTGTCCTCATCATGAGTCTTGCTCGTTACATTGAGCTGGAGATTCATCTTGGGGTTCATGTGCTCATCGTGCATGAAATTGTAATTCACTCCACCGGTAATGGCGGTGAGCTTGTTTTTACTGCTGTCAGTACGCTCGCTCTCATCCCAGGAATCATAACGAGCCAGGATCTGAACATCGTAACCAGTGATATCTTTCAGATTGATACTGGGCATGATCATCAGGCCTTTGGCACTGTAATCCTTGCTGGCAAAGGCATCGGCATGCTTCACATCTTTGATCAGATATTCAGCCCAAAGATCCACGGGACCATAGGCAAACCGCGCCAGAGCATCGATCAGAGTCTGATCCTGGTATTTATCGTTCACGGCATTAGTCGTGAGTGATTTTTCCCGTTCCACGCTGTTGGACATGAAGCTGCCCCCGATCGTGATTCCAGGTACTGGGGTCAAGCGCAGATTGGCAAGATATGAGAATTTGGTATTGTCTTTGAGGTTTTTACCAAATTTCTTGTAGCCTTTGCCGTTGTAGATGCCAAAAGCATATTCACCCATACCATTGGGTATATAGCCATTGGCGGTGATGCCATAATCCGCAGAATTGGTAATCTTGTATTCATCTGAGGGAGCTTTGCCGATCAACGCATAAGTCCAGTCATAGATAGTGCCGAAGTACACTTTCTGCAAACCGGCAGAGAGCGTAAGATCGGGCACTGGGGTCAGATTGGCAAAATCCACATAGCCATATTTCAGCTTGAGACCTGCCCCATCTTCGAGCAAATCAGTAGAAAACATATCCACAGTGAATCTGGCTTTTGTAGATTCCGAAAACTTGGTCTCGAAGCCCAGATATCCACGATCTAAAGCCAGATAGTTCTTTAGTAATGCGTCTGTACTATCGGCTGGTACTTTTCCATTTTCCAGGGTCCAGCGTCCCCAGAATTCCCCGCTAAGCTTGGTCTCCTGCGCCAGGACAGGCATTGCTGTCAAAGCGATCAATACTATCAGTAAGGTAATTTTCTGCATCGTTTACTCCTTGTTTTTACAGTTCTGCCTATCTTATACTGGAGTAATGTTAGGATTTCATTAGGAATAAATAAAGAAGTCTTAATCGAAGATTTCTTGCTTGTTTTTCTGCCCCACATGGTATATTATTTATAGGACAGGATGAGGGGGAGTAGTGTTTTTGTATTTTTTTGTATTTATCTAATTCAATGAAACACAGGAGTTATCTATGAAACTATGGAAAAGTCTTGTCCTGTTGCTCGCAGTACTGAGTATGACCAGTTGCGCCAGCGCCAAAGTTCCGCTGGTGGATGCCAAAACCCCAAACCCAGTGGTGCAGGTGGTTCGCAATGTGCGCGAAGCAGTAGTACAAATCCGTGTGGAAGCCAAAGTAACCGTCCAGAGTAATCGCAATCCCTTCTTCGATGACGATTTTTTCCGCTTTTTCTTTCCCCAACAGCCACAACAGCAACAGCGTCCTGTGACCTCTATGGGTAGCGGATTCATCTATGAATACAATGAGAAAACCCGGGAAGCCTTCATCATGACAAACAACCATGTAGTGGAACGGGGCCGGGATGGAACCATTACTGTCACACTTGCCGATAAAGTAACCTACACAGCCTCGGTAGTGGGTCTGGATCCCAATACCGACGTCGCAGTGATCAAAATCAATATTAAAGAAGGCGAGAAAATCACTGTCGCACCCCTGGGTGATTCTTCGATCCTGGAGATTGGTGAGTGGGCAATCGCCATTGGCAATCCTTTTGCCGATGGTCTTGACCGTACCGTAACCTTGGGTGTGGTCTCCGCCTTGGGCAGATCAGGCATGAACTTTGGGGAAAATTCACCTGTGTATCAGGATTTCATACAGACCGATGCTGCCATCAATCCCGGCAATAGCGGCGGTCCCCTGCTGAATATTAACGGTGAAGTGATCGGCATTAATAGCGCCATCACCAGTACCAGCGGAGGCAGTATTGGCATCGGTTTTGCCATCCCCATCAATCTGGCCAAGAAAGTGGTGGATGATCTTGTCGCCAGTGGTAAAGTTACTCGTGCCTATATCGGGATCCAGCCTCAGGAAATCACTCCGGACATCATGGAATCTTTCAATCTGAAAGAAGTGGCTGGGGTGCTGGTATCCAAAGTGGAAAAGGACTCACCTGCAGAAAAAGCTGGTCTGGAGATTGGCGATATCATCCTTGAATTAGGTGGCGAGAAAGTTCCCAATGTAGCAAAATTCAGAATAGCTGTCGCTACCTCCAAGATCGGCATTGAAGTGCCGGTTAAGATCGTAAGAGCCAACAAAGAACGCACCCTGCGCATCGTGCTGGACGCTTTCCCGGAAGACAGCATCGCCCTTGCCGATAATAAAAATGGTAAAGGCACGGTAGCTACTGGTATCAGCGTGGAAAATACCGACAGCCAGTTTGCCAAGCGCCTGGGCGTGACCTCTGATAAAGGCGTTGTGGTTAGCGCCATCGATCCCAATTCACCTGCATCCCGTTCCGGACTCGAGGTTGGAGTGGTAATCCTCACCATCGATGGCACCGAAGTAAATACTGTAAACGAATTCCGCTCGGTACTGGCATCTGCTAAAGAAACCATGGATACCGAAGGCCGCAAAACCATGCGCCTCTATGTAATCGACCGCAACAAAAACCCCCAATTCCTGATCTTGAGATTCGAATAGCAGACACACCATTTACCTTTCAAAAGCCAGACCATGAGGGTCTGGCTTTTTTACTCAGAAAGACCGTTGATTAATCGGGGCATGGGACAGCTACCCATACAATAAGGGTGGTGGGTGGGAATAGATTAACCCTATATTTATCGCACAGAGTTACTTACAATGAGTCGTTTCTTGTGTTTTAAGCATGTGCAATGGTCTTTTCAGATTTTACTTGACTTGCTGCTTATATGTTCTATCCAAGCGATAATATTAAATATGGATGGAATAACACTATGAAACACTTGTATTTGCTTGTTTTTGCTCTACTGCTTGCCCTCTCCCTTAGTGCCCAAACAGGTTTGTTCGATATCTCCTATGATGATAGCTACGAGTATGAATTGGAAGCCCTTGAGAATTGGGAGTATCCTTTCTATCTGGATTATAAAGCCGACCATGAAGCCCGATTCATCCCCTGGGATAATGATTATGTAGATTCCATTCTGCTTGTACTGGGTTCTGATAATTCTGCCGTAGTAGGCTGGATCATTACTTATAACCCTCAGGAAGAAGAAGACATCATGGATCTGGTCTTTGAATGGGCAGAGTATTATCACGAAGATGAATGGATTTATCTGGATGAGGAGGAATGCTATTTCTGGGATCTGGGAAACAGCAGAAGCCTGAGCCTGGGTTATGATGAGAGTGGATACCTGGTTGCCACATATTATGATTCAGACTTTGATGAATTCTTCCCGGAGTAATGCTATTCAGAATTTCGAGCTAACATTTCTCTGCCTCGTCTCTTATCCGCCCTTTTTGTTGAGAGAATTCTACAGGCCTGCTTGCCTGACTTAAAACGCATCTGAATTCTGCACTTGACAGCATTTGCCCCCTTTTTGGTTTGGTCTTTAATAGAAAACCAACGAAAGGAGGTATGAATGTATTTCAGATCTGCAACACGACTTGATTCCCGCTTGCGAATAGCGATCCTGGCAGCGACAATTCTGTTCTGCCTGCTGAACCTTAGCGCTCAGACAGCTGGAGACTATAGAACCAAATGGGCAGGGAATTTCGATGATCTGGCGCGATGGGAATTCCACAATGGCAATACTTGGGTAAATGCCACTACCTTACCCGCAACCCCTTTTACCGGGACATTATATATTCGTCATCAAACGGATCTGTACCGCAATTTTTCCGTACTGGGTAATATTATCATTGCTGGAAACGGCAACAGCATCCGCTTCCGCGTGATGGATGGTGGCGTGTTTACTCTGGCTCCGGCAGCCCGGATGGAGTTTGACAATATATATATCGCCCCCCAGGGATTACTGGTAAACAATGGCACTATGACAGCCACTGTCAAGAACTCCGCCTTGAGCATCCAGGCAAATGGTGAATTGATCAACAATGGCACCATCAATACCGCCACTGGAAAGCAGATCAGCCTGCAAATCACAATGGCATCATCAGGTGTCGATAATCCTGCCATATTCACATCCGGCCCCGATGGTGCTGTCTCTGGCTCTGGAAGTTTCAATGCAAACTATAACAGTGTAATCAACATCGCCAATCCCGGCGGCGTGGATGAAGCTCTTCATCTGTCAGAAGGCAATAGCTTTGCCGGAGCACATTTCACCTTCAATGGCGATACTCCCCAAATCACTGGAACCACCATGCCTGCCATGGCTTTGAGCATTGTATTTGCCAATCCCGAGTCCGTTACTCTTTCCCAGGATATCAGTATCCGCGAGGAAGTAATCGTTCAGAGTGGTAGCAGCCTGAATCTGGGCAATAGCGTGATCTATGCCAATTACTACGGTGCTGGCACATTCACTATGCAGGATGGCTCCCAAGTGGCTACCACCCATCCCGAAGGCCTATCCTCCACTGGAAATACCGGCAGTGTAAGAGTGACAATCCGAAACTACAATTCCAATGCCACCTACGTGTACAACGGCACAGAACCACAGCAAACTGGCAATTTCGTGACCAGCCCGGATCCTTATACCGTGATAAATCTGATCATCGAGAATCCCGCCGGAGTGGAAATCACCAATCCTATCACCGTGACCGGAACCATGCAGGTGATCGAAGGCGAGATAGCATATATCGAACCTCCTACCGGCATCGATGGCTACTACAGCCCCACCGTACACCGCGTCAAGATTGCCCAGAATGGCGTGCTCATGTACAATTTTACTGCCACGACCCATGCCTACCCCAATAGTGGCGCATTCGTGAACCGTAAATGGATCCTTAAGGGTCAGTTTAATGGGAACAAACGCGTTACTCTGAATTGGACTGCCGCAGAAGATGGCAATTTCAACTGGACAGCGCAAAATCGGCCTCAAGTGTATGTATCGAACCAGAGTGAACCCCTCAATAGCTCCTGGAATTCCAACAATCCCCGCCAGGTGACTTTCACTGCCGATGAATTTCCCAATCTCAGAGCGGATGTATATTACACCATCGGTCTGGGCAACGATGAGACCCTTCCTGTAGCACTCAGCTCTTTCACTGCCACAGCCAACACCAGCGGTAAAGTGGACATCAAATGGGTAACTCAATCAGAAACAAATGCTGCCGGATTTTACCTGTATCGTGCCACTCTGAACGAGCTTGCCTCCGCAGAGCGAATCAGCAGCCTGCAACCCGCAAACAACAGCTCTCAAACTGTGGTTTACAATGCCACAGATTCTGAAGTTTTCCCAGGAAACACCTATTACTACTGGCTGGAAGCTGTATATTATGACAATAGCAGTGATTTCTTCGGTCCCGTGACGGCGACTATCCAGACCAATCAAGGCAATAGCCCCTCAGTACCGATTGTGGCTGGCATCTCGCTGATCTCACCTAATCCCATGAATTCCAGCGCGCGGATCTCCTACGCTTTGGAGACCAAAGGACAATATCGGATTGAGGTGTACAATCTCCGGGGGCAGAGAGTCCGCAGTCTCAAAGAAGCAAATGCCGATAAAGGCAATTATCTGCTCTACTGGGATGGCCGGGACGATCAAGGCGCCCTCGCTGGCAGTGGAATGTACTTCGTGAGACTGAGCCAAAACGGAAAGCACTGGCAACGTAAACTGACCATAGCTAAATAATACCCAAACCTATTCTTTATCGCCGGGTGGAGTGAATGTGCTCCGCCCGGTTTTTTTTGTGGCCAGACTCTTGGTGACAATCTTAACTCAAAACACACAATGCAAGGCTGCTGATATGGATGTCTGAGCTTGTCCCTTGCCTTGTTAATAGCATGCAATAATCAGTGTTAGTTTTTATGTTTAACTACTTAGAGCTTCCTTCCAAATCGCAATACGCTATCATTACGGACTTATTACGCATCTCATCCGTAATGATAGCGTAATGGCAATAGGGGGCATGGTAGATGCTTCGTCTCGAAGCATGAATGTATAAGCTTCGTCCCGAAGCTTCCTTAAAACAATGCCTCAAGATGAGGCATCCACTCTGAAGTCTCCAATACTTTGTCATTCCAAGCTACTTGTTACTCACACCAGTAGTAGAAACTTCACTTATTTCTTATGGCAGTTTAGTCACTTTATGAATAACCTTCTCCGTTTCGGCTTTAATCGAAATGAAGTATATACCCGCAGCCTTAGAGGTAAACTCATGATCCAAATCTAGATGTAACTCAGATCCTCCTTGCAGAGAGTATTCTTTACGGGCAATTAACCTTCCTCGAAGATCATAAATACCCACATTTACTAATTCATTACGCTTGGATTCCAAGGCAATGGATAGATTTGCCCTAAAAGGATTGGGACCGATAACAGCCCTCAGCGGAACAGCCTCCAGGACGCTATCTGAGGCCGCATTGGGAGTCCCCTCCTCCAGCACATAGAGCATACCCTCATTGAGGGTGTTCGCATAGGCTATGATCCCGTACCTCCCAGTTTCCCATTGATACACATAATATGAGATTACGTCGGTCTGGTAATGATAGCGAACCAGGAGTGCTTCAAAAGTACCCAAAGGTGTGCTTACATGTCCTTCCGACAAGACGTAGCCACTTACTGTGTAGGTTCCGTAGGCCCAATTATGGGTTCCAGTCCACGTTTTTCCCAGATAATTATGCGGTAATCCGTAAGGAACCGGAGGATCCCAGACCAGATCAGGAGAGCCAGTATAACCTAAAGTGAAGATTTCATCACCATTATAGTAATAATACTGAGTCCCGCTGGAATTATAGCCAAGCACGTATTGTTCGTAAGTGGCCGACACATTCGCAGTAGGAAAACCAGGAGCATTCTGAACCCATTGGTAGGTATTATGCACCCACCCCTCAGAAGGCAAGCTAAAGCTCCAAGTCTTGTTGAAACCAAACGACAGATCTGTTTCAGACTCGTTCCAGTTCCCCTGGGCGTAATTTTTGATCATGTTCTCGCCAAAGCCGAAACAGGATGCATCAATCTCAGTGGCAAAGCCATTGACACATAGAATTAACACAGCAAACAGCAGCATCAGCCTGCTTATTAACAAACGGTAATCTCTGATTTCTATGAGTATGTTTGGATAGCATGTGTAGTTCATTACAACCTCTTTGTTCATAAAGACATTTCACAATGCTTGCAGGTTTTAGTCAAGGATTTTTGCAGAGATGCGATTTATTCAACGATAAAGACTTCCTCCACCTGCTTGCCGAAGACCCGGGCGATTTTGATGGCCAGATGTAGCGAAGGCAGATACTTCCCTGCCTCCAGGGCAATAATGGTCTGGCGGGTTACTTCCACCTGGCTTGCCAGTTGTTCCTGCGTCATCTCCCCCGCCTCAAAGCGCAGCCTGCGGATGGTATTGGTGATGCGGGGTTCGCGGTTAAACATGCAGTGCTCCCTTGCGATACAGGATCAGGATACTGCCCGACCAGGAAAGATACAAAGCCAGCCAGCTATACATCGCCATTTGCAGTACCAGGTATGCGGGGATTAGCATTGCAGTACGATAGATTAAGTATAGTGAAATCGCAAAAAGCGCGATCGTAGCTCCCATGGCGTGGGTTGCGATCACTGCAGCCTGCAGCCGGATGGTCTTGTCCATTTCGTCCAGAGACTTGAAAGTCAGCTTTGTGATCTTGCGAACCACCCACAATGTGACGATGAAAAGCACAAACAAGACTAGAATCGCTTCCGACCGATAAGACCCAAAAAGCGGAACTGCCAGAGCCAGTAACACAGTGAACAGGACACTGCAGATCAGCGTGCCCAGAGCCTCTTTTTGTTGGGGTAACATTGTTTTCTCCTTTCCTTGCACTATGTGGCGAGGGTATGTATGTTTCTGGGGTCAATGTATGGTATGCCGAACATTATGTCAAGTATTATTTACATTGAAATCATGCTCAAGCAGTTTTATCTCACTTGATTTCCAACAGCCACGAAGATACTTGACAAGCTGAAGCCCGGCAGAATTTTGAAACAAATTTTCCTATACAGGAGATATCATGAAGCAAAGTATCTTAGTTTTCTTATACCTGAGTCTGCTGCTAATAATCTGCCCGGGTCTGGCTGGAACTGAAGCTGAAGTATCCAGACGGGAAGTGACAGTAACTACTACAGATGAGTTTCTCCGTGCCCTCGCCTCTAATACCAGCATTTACATCGATATCCCCTGGGGCACGGCAATCAGCTTTGCAGATCAGAAAATCGGGGAATTTTCTCCCTATTGCAATTTCACGTGGGCATATGATGGAGTGCAGCTTGAGGTTCATGATCTGAAAGGTCTCAGGATTATGGGGCCAGAGGACACCATGGCTCAGATTCTCACTCCATACAGCTATGCCAATGTGATATGGTTCACAAATTGCGAGGATCTTGATCTGGAATGGCTGAGTTGTGGTCATGATGTGGAGGGTTATTGCACTGGGGGCGTCCTGAGCTTTGAGTATTGCAAAAACGTGCGAATCGCCAATTGTGATCTTTGGGGCTGCGGTACACAGGGGCTGAACATCCTCGATACTAATGCTTTATCCTGTGCATATACCACAATCCGGGATTGCAGCTATTCGATCATGACGCTGTACAACAGCAGCGATATCCAGTTCAAATATTGCCAGATGCGCAACAACGGGGAGTATGACCCTTTAGAATTTACCAATAGCCACAATGTGAGTTTTGAAAACTGTCTGATCTGGGACAACCGAAGCGATGGAGGATACTTCTCTTCGAGTCTGATTCATACTACAGATTCATCTTCCAGGTTTTCACTCTGCTCCATCTTCAACAACAATGTGGAAACCCTGATCAACGATGAAACTCAGGCTGTCTTTGAAAACTGCACGATTATGAATAACCGAATCCAGGACTTGGGCTACTGACCTGGCGCACTAAGGGAATCAGGGCTCTTACTATAACCAAAATACAAGCTCTGGTGCTGGTAGCCAGATAGATCCTGGCAGGATCAAATACTATACTTTTTTACTGGGATATCTCACTGTACTGCTTATCTTGTCAGTAAAACACAAGGAGATTAGCATGAATGCAAGAATGATCCGAGATAGAGTATATGCTATAGGGGTTCAGGATTGGGGAAGACGGCTGTTTGATTCGCTGATTCCGCTACCTGATGGCACAAGTTACAATGCATATTTGGTGCAGGGTTCGGCCAAAACAGCGGTGATCGATACGGTTGATCCAGCTTTTGCGGATTCTTTCCTGGAAAATCTGGAAGAGTTGGACAAGCTCGATTATATAGTTACACTTCATTCGGAACAAGATCATTCAGGCAGCATCCCTATCTTGTTGAATAAGTTTCCCAGTGCGGAAGTGATTTGCTCTCCCAAGGCTAAAGACCTGCTGGTAGAACACCTGCTGCTGGAGCCTGCCATAATCCGCACGGTGGAAGATGGCGAAGTCATATCTCTGGGAGATAAGTCCCTGCGCTTTGTATACACCCCATGGGTGCATTGGCCGGAAACCATGGTAGCCTACCTTCAGGAAGATCGCATTCTGTTCAGTTGTGATTTTCTGGGCTCACATTCAGCCAGTAGCGAACTCTATGACAATGGCGACCCTGCGGTATTGGAAGCTGCAAAAAGGTATTATGCCGAGATCATGATGCCCTTTAGAGCCATGATCCGCACAAATCTGAAGAAAATCCGGGAGCTGGATTTTGATCTGGTAGCTCCCAGCCACGGCCCGATCTGGAACCATCCTGAGATCATTCTCTCCGCGTATGAAGACTGGGTTTCGGATAGGGTTCAAAACAAGGTGGTAATCCCCTTCATCTCAATGCATGGCAGCACCGCAAAAATGGTTGACTATTTCAGCAAGGAATTGATCCGTCAGGGTGTAAAAGTTGAGCTCTTCGACCTGGCCGTAACAGATATTGGCAAGCTGGCCATGGCGCTGGTGGATGCGGCTACGATTGTGATCGGCAGCCCCACAGTGCACGTAGGCCCCCATCCCTTGGTGGCAAATGCCGCTATCCTGGCTAATGCCATAAAACCCAAAGCCCGTTATGCCGCTGTGATTGGCTCCTATGGCTGGGCGACCAAAGTGGTGGAAAGTATCCTGCCCCTGGTGTCCAATCTAAAGGTGGAAGTCCTGGGCTCGGTAATCTGCAAGGGTGTAGCCAAAGCACCTGCCCTGCAGGAATTGAGCGACCTGGCCCGGCTGATCGCGGAGAAACATAAGGAGCTGTAAAAACTCTCCCCTATCCAGAGTCCCCGGTGTGTGTGAAAACCAATACTAATAGTCCCAAGACATGTTCAGGGTGTGGATATCAGAGTCAGATCCAACCTGTAGTCTTTATCAAAATCCGTGATCTCCACTTGCTGCGAAAGCTGCTGATATCCGGCTTTTCTTACTACGATACTGAGGTTACCGGGCATTTGAAAAATGCCTAAGGCATTGCCCATCGCATCTGTAGTTGTAAAATCGATTCCTGGCTGGAAGAACTTCTTCAGGGGAATTTTGTAGCCAGCATTATCAGTCACCTGATTGGGGAGATTGATCAGGTCTGGCTTTACAATCAACAAGTTATGGGTGAAACCTATTAGATAGTGATCCGAACTATCATAAAATGATGTTTTGACCTGGTATAGCCCATTCGCCACAAAATCACCATCGTTATTCTTCCCATCCCAGCGCAGGTTGTAAGTTCCTGGATTAATAGGAGCAAAAGTCTTCACTGTACCATACCAGGGATGGCTGATGATAACATTTGCAGTAATATCCGCGGGAACTGCAACTCCGATATTTGTTAAGCTAATGAAAGGATTGGGATAGGGACTGTGAACCATGGGAACTTCAGGCAATACAGGAATATCAGGAGCCTCGACATATACACTCACAGGACCATGGAACGTACTGTATCCCGATCCCGACATGAATACACACTCAAGCCAGTAGTAATAAGTAGTTTCGCTTATTACTTCATTATCCTGAAAACTATAAACTTGCTGGAATGATGTGTTTGTGCCATATATCAAAGTAGGTGTTATCAATACGGCATCGGCCTGATTAGCTATTTCGGAACGATATAATCTGAACCCTAAAAGGTTTGTTTCACTCTCAGTAATCCAAGTGAGTTTCACCATGTACTGCGCTGTCAATATTGCTGTAAAACTGCTGAGTTCGACTTCCAGGGTATCATCTCTTGATACTGTAGGGTAACCTGTGTTGAATAAAATGAACACATCTGCCCCTGTGATGGGATTTCCACTTTCGTCTTTCACGGAGCCATACAGAAAGTACTCATCCTTATCCTCCGGTCCCGTGGATTTGCAGGAAGAAATCATACCCAATAGAATCAAGGTTATCACTAAAAATTGAAAGTAAATCAGCTTTCTGGTTTTCATCGCTTCTCCTTTGGCATATCCCTGATCAGCACCTTTGCAATCTTGAGCAGTGTTTATACTATCCAGAAGCAACATCGCTGACTTATGATATCCAAATCAATACAGCATAGCATAGGGAGTTTTGGTCAAGCTTTTTTTGGTGTTTCTTTGCTCTTGTTTCAGATGACTCTCAGAAAACCTACTATCAACCACTTAGTAATGCAAGAGCTCTCACGTAGCATGCCCCGGAACAGGATATATGATACGTACCTGACATGGTTTGCCCTGCTGCATTTATTAACAATACCATTACAGTGCTTACCTTTGGAAGAGCATTGGAATAGGGAAAGTAAAAGCATATCCCGAATCAAGCAATCAGCATTCCCCCTTTATCCCTTCCTGGAGTTTCCAAGTTTACATTGACAGATTGTTATATTGCGACCGAAGTGCTTTTAGTAAAAATCTACACTCAGGTTATTCCATGCAGTAATGAAGGAGTGATTGATGAAGAGCTTATTGTGGATGGCAATGATCATTTTCTGCCAGGCTCCGGCTATGTTAGCAGGTGTCTCACAGAAGCAGCAGCAAAAAAATCTTGTGGCTTTCACCAAGCTTTGGGGATATGTAAAACACTTTTATCCAGGGGATGAAGCTCAAGAAATCGACTGGGACAAATTCGCTGCCTATGGGTCTATGCGGGTAATGAACATGCCAGATCATGAGTCTCTGACCAAGGCACTCCAAGAGCTCTTTTCCCCTATAGTATATGATCTTGATTTATACACAAACACGCCAAAACAGTACTTTGTGAAAGATAGTGCTCCCGATAGCCGAAAAGCATTTTGGCAATACCTGGGCTATAACAACAATACCCAATCCCCATTGCAAAGATCAATTAGAACAAATAGACCCATCAAGATATTTCCCAATGATCAGATCCCCTATCTCTGGACATGGATTTGTCCACAACTAAATGATCCTGACCTTGAGGCAGGAAAACTGCGTGTTTCGTTCAGGATCAAGCAAGAAAAGGAAGATCCCGATAATACCTGGATCATGTTGGGGTATAAAGAGGTCAGTGTCAAAGATTCGTTATGCTCAAATGGATGGACATCCAAAAGCTATGTATTGGAGCCCAAAAATGAAGATCGTGGCGCATTTTGGATGTTTTTCTCCCATTTCGAACTGCTCTGGCTGGACGATCTTAAAGTGGAAAAATGGACAAGTGAGGATTGGGAACAGATTTACTTCACGAGTTTCTCAAATGATATACTGGGTTCTTTGCCCCAAAATCTTTGTGTAAATCTGGCACCAGATATGGGAGTATTGAGCCCCAAAGTGGATGCATTGGTGGATGAACATGAAGGCACGACGATGCTGAAGATCTGTGCTGCTTCACCAGATAAACCTTTTACTCTGGGCATAGTGGATAAAATCTTCCCTGAAGAACTGCCCTGGGGAGAACGCCTGGATAAAGAACTGATCTCCGGCATCAGATGTAACTTTCCCATGGTTCTGGAGTGCGACCTGGAACACACCTACCCCCTCATGGATCAAGAGAGAATCAAGAATCTGGTACAGAACCTTGAGCCTGTAGACTTAGAGGATCGCAATAGCCGGGGCAACTGGCTGGCTGGTATAGTAAAGTACTGGAATGAACTCAATTTCTTCTATCCCTATTTCGAATACGACCAATGCGACTGGGATCAGGAGCTTGCCCTATGCCTGAGCCGGGTAATCAAGGCAAAATCTTTCGCAGAGTACAAGCAAGCTCTGCGTAGATTGAGTTCTAAAACCCAGGACGGCCATGCTTACATAGGAGACCCAGCCAGCAATAAGCTCATCCCGGGCTTTGGAGTAATACTGCTGGATGGGAAATGGATAGTTGACAAAGTGCTGAGCAACAGCCTGAAAGTTCCTCCGGGGTCTGAAGTCACACACATGAATGGCAGATCTTTCAAGAAGATCATGGATGAAAGCCGCCCTCTATATGATTCTTCAAATCCCGAAACCACAAATATCAGGCTTTTTCGGGCTTATCTGCGGGATTATCCTGATTCATTGGCAATCTTTCGCTTCAAAACCCCAGAAATGCGAAGTATAACACAACAAGTCGTATTCGGAGATTACGATAGCCATCGTCTCAAAATACGTGAGGAAAAGTATATTACTTACCCGGACAGCATCGTCTATCTGAATCTATATAGCATCACAGACGCTGAAATCACTGCCCTGATGCCAGAACTCCAGGCTGCAAAAGGCATCATCCTGGATCTGAGGCTCTATCCTTATGTCTCTCCTGATATTCTGAGACACTTTCTTATCCAATCCGATACCAGCGGATATTGCATTACTAAAAGGTGGATCAGGCCATTTGAAGAGTTGCCCAGATTCAATGAGGATGCTCCTGTTTGGGGTCTGGAGCCAAAAGAACCGCATCTAAGTGCTAAACTGATTGTCCTTAGTAGTCGTGATTCGCAAAGCTATTGTGAAGGCTTTCTCGAGGTCATAAAGCATAACAAGCTGGGAACCATCATCGGTCAGTCTAGTGCGGGAGCAAATGGCAATACAGTATCTACGATGCTTCCCGGAGATCTGAAAGTATATTGGACCGGCCTCCTGGTCCAGAATACTGATAGAAGCAGATTTTTCGGTTTGGGAGTAAGCCCTGATCTTCTGGTAATAAAAACACTGGATGATGTTATCCATGGATGTGATCCTGAGCTTGAAAAAGCATTGGAGTTTTTACGGGCAGGTTTGTAGAAGATCATCCGCACTGAGGAAGCGCTTGACAAATAGAATCATCCTGCCATGGTGTATCATGAGGTTCGTAAATCCATGATATTAGTAAGAGGAGTCACTAATGCGTAAAGTACTTTTTCTGATGTGCCTGGCTTGGGGTATCAGCCTTCTATGGGCCCAGCCATCTGCCAATCTTGATATCTATGCTCCCGAAATCATCACCCAGCTTTCCACTCCCCTGGAGGATTTCTCAGCTCAGGCCATTGCATTGTATCAGGAAGCTGATTACGAAAAAGCAGCAAGTCTATATCTCAAACATCTGGCTGCCAGGCCCGGAGATGCCTCTGCTCTCTACAATCTGGCCTGTTGTTATGGTCTTCTGGGCAAGGCGACTCACGCCTCCAGCATTTTGCAACTCGCATATAAGGCTGGATTTGAAGATCTTAATCATATCTCGGGTGATCCTGATTTTACCAGTGTCCGTGACAGCCAGGATTTTATCGCTACCATGGATAGCCTGCTAGTCTGGGCTGCCAGAAAGGCTGAAACTGCTGGTGAACTGCGCTACTACAGGATCAATACCTATCTGCCCTATCGCATTTACTATCCTGCAAATTACTCACCGGAGATGGAATGTACCCTCCTGGTGGGCTTGCACGGCTACGGCGATGAAGCTACAGCCTTCGGCGGTATTTCACGCATACTAAGAGACAAACCCATCATCTTTCTTGTTCCGGAAGCTCCCTATGGCATGGATATGGGCACAAGTTTTGGCTATAGCTGGACCCCATCCTTGAGCTTTGAAGACCCGATGCAGGAAAGCTCCTTCATGGGCTTGAAAGATGCGATTGTAGATCTCACCCGTGATATCCAGAAATCACATAAACTCTCGAACACTATTCTTTTCGGCTTTTCCCAGGGTTGTTTCATGACCTACAATATCGGGCTGGCTCATCCTGAGACCTTCAATGCCTTGATGGCTTTTGGAGGTTGGTTGATGCCGGAAATCGTGGGGGAAGCAACTATCGACAAAGCATCAAATCTGAAAGTCTATATCAGCCATGGCACTCAGGACAATATCGTAAGTTACAGCTCAGGAGAAGAAGCCCACAACTACCTGATCAGCAAGAAATTCGATGTGCAAATGGATAGCTTTGAGGGAGCACACCGGATCGATAAAACCAGCTTTCTTAGTGGTCTGGATTGGCTAATGAGGCAATGATTGGGTCGGTATAGTAAGGAGAAAGATATGCCAAAGCGAAGTTATATCACGATAATCTTAGGTGTAGGTTTGGTTGTTTTATGCATTTTGTTTTTTATCCAGGGCTGCAATCATCAGTCCTTCGGGGTTAATCGGCCTGGCTTTGATCTACACCGGATGGAAACGAGACCGCAAAGCAATGGTGATCCTGGGGCATGCCTGCATCGTTGTAGGTGCATACCTCATCACCTGGGGACTGTATCTATTGCCAGTCAGCACTCCCAGCCTGATGGGAATTGTGGGCAGACCCTTGTTTTGGGGTTTGTTTTGCCTGTTCGGAGGGATTTGTGCCATCTTCCACGGGTTTTGCAACTGTGTGCGCAACTTCCGGTGCAAAAACACAACAGATTAAGGTAGTTCTGGACACCTTGAGATACTAAGCTTATATTGTAATCTCACCATAAATCCAACCTTGTACGATCCCTCGCTGGATCTGTATGTCTCTACTCAGGTCGAATACATGGCTAAGGTCTCTTCTCTTCTAAAAAACCCACTCAAACAGATGGGACTCGCCATCTCTGCCCGCGATCGCACGCTCAATCTCTATGTCTGGGATCCCAGGGTTAGAGAATTGAGGGGATCCCAGTATCATGATTTTGCCGTTTTTAGCCTTGACAAGAAATGCCTTAAAACTTTTCATCCCAAACAGATCGAAAAGATCATGCAAAATCTTGATCCAAAAGTTCACGGGAAGGTTATGATGTTATCAGATCAATATGTTTCAAAAGGAGTGTCAAGAATGACTACTGATGTAGATGTGAGACAATATGAATACATCATCGATTACTTCGAAGACGATGATTCTACAGACGAACTGGAAATGTTCAACCGCCTTGGCATGGAAGAAGAATGGGATACCATCCCCGAAGCCTTCAAACAGCGCATCCTCGCCGTGGATAGGATAGTCCTGGAGCGTTATGCCGATTGGTTCGATTACAATGTCTTCAATAGCTACATCAAGTGCATTAAGAACCGCCAGGAACTCGAAGCCGCCAAGGTAGAAGCGTCATCTTGACGCTTGATAAAGGATAACATCATGAAACTCATAATAAAACGCATCACTACCATCATCTACCAATCCGACTCCCTCCTGGAGCTCGAGATCGATCCGCTCAGCCTCTCCGGTATCGATTACTGGAGCCAGGAAGCCCGCTCCGCCAAAGTGACCATGCTCATGGATAACACACTGCAGTCCATCCTGGTGGGTTCTCTACGTGAAGTCAAAGCTGGGTTCCATACTTTTATCGCCCTTGTTTATCATGGCTCTAACCTCCTTTACTCCGGAGTCGTCGCCGATGGTGCGCATGAAGTGTCTTATCATACTCGATCCCAAAAAACTGTCTCTCTCGAAATCACCTGCTTCCTCGGGCTCCTCCTCAAGCTCGCTGAATCTCGCCTCTTCGAGCTTAAATCCTCTTCTGTCAATCCTGTGGCTTGCATTCCTGCCCTGATTGCCTCTGTCCTCTATCCCTCTCAGGATGAGCCCGATCCCGATGATTTCTCCAATGCCGATATCCTGCACCTTATCCATTGCGTCGGCCCCATAAACTACCAGTATGCCTCAATTCCAAAGCAAACTCTCTCAAAAGCAACAAAATCTCGCCGATCGCTACCACTCCCTCGCCTGAGCTATCGCTCGTAAAATGAAAAATCACGAACTTAAACCACGCCGATTCCTCATCGAAGTAATCCTCAAATCCCTCAAGGATTTCTCATACTAATTTTCCAAACCCCCTGTCACAATTATTTCCAAACCACCTGTCATGATTTCCAAACCGTTTGTCACACACCCCAAATTCATAAAAAATTTCCAAACCTCCCAATCTACCACATCTCCCTAATTATAAACACTTTACCCTCATTTCTCATGTTTCCAAACCCCCTGTCCCTCAATATTTGAAATCAAAAACTAACCTGATCATAAAAAAAAAGCTTGACTCAAACCACCGCACTGTTTTAGTTGACCACAACACCAAGACAGTAACTCCAAGCCTAATGTTAAGGAGGTGTTATGAAAGCTTTTAGAGATGATCTGCCCATCTATCTGCAGCTTCGGCGCCAGATCGAAGAGCAGATCCTGATGCGGGTGCTGAAAGAAGATGATCCGGTGAAGTCGCTGAGGGTAATGGCTCAGGAATACCGGATCAATCCGCTTACGGCTGCCAATGCCATCAATGCGCTGGTGGATGCGGGAATCCTCTATCAGAAGCGTGGGATCGGGGTATTTGTAAGCCCTGAGGCCCGGGAAATGATTATCGCCAGCCGCAGGAGCAGTTTCGTGGAAGAGACTTTGGTTCCGGCACTCACTCTGGCCAAAGGGCTGGAGATTCCGTCCGGAGAAATCATCAACACGGTTAAGAGAATATATGGAGAAACAAAATGACAGATTACGAAAGAGTCTTTGAAAACAATCCCATCCCCTACCAGGTGAAGAACCTCAGTAAGCATTATGGCAAGTTCAAGGCATTGGATCAGGTCTCTTTAACATTACCCTGGGGTAAGATCGTTGGCCTCCTGGGTAAAAACGGAGCAGGAAAATCAACCTTGATGCGCTGCATGCTGGGCTTTTTGAATCACGAAGGAGAAGTGCATCTGGATGGATTCAATCTGCAACACAGAGATCATAGAGTATTCGAACAAGTGGCTTTTATCCCAGATGTGAGCGGCTTGGATGAACGCCTCACAGTGCGCCAGACCATAGAATATGTAAAAGGACTGAATCCGAGGTTCAATTCGGAGCGTAGCGACCGCCTTTTTGCCAATAGCAGCTTACCGCTGGATAAAAAAGTGGGCAAGCTCTCCAAAGGCATGAAGACCAAGCTGTATTTGCTACTTACCTTATCTCTGGATGTGCGCTATCTGCTCCTGGACGAGCCTACCCTGGGACTGGACATCGCTTTCCGCAAGGAATTTTTCAATATCATCCTGGGTGAGTTTTTCAATGAAGAGCGCACCATCTTTATCTCCACCCATCAAGTGGAAGAAATCGAAAACCTGCTGCAGGAGATCATCTTCATCGACAATGGCAGGATCGTCCTGCATGAAGAAGTAGAGACACTCAAAGAGCGCTTGAGAGTGGTTAGCCTGCCTCTGGAGCGCAAACAAGAACTATTGGCTCATAAACCCAAAGTAGTGAATACCACTATGGGCTTTGTAAGCGCTATCCTGGATAGCACTATTGAAATCGAGGGAGCAATGTACTCCCGTCCCGAACTGGCAGATATCTTTCTGGAAGTGGTAGGAGGAACCAATGCAGCAGATTAAAACTCTATTGATCAAAGAATATCGTACACACAAACATGTATTTCTGATCCCAGCGTATTTTCTGGCTGGCACCTATGCATTTATCCTGATCGCAGTGCTCATTGGCTGGGCCAAGATGGGTAGTATCAGCACTGGAATAAACCTGCAAGCAGTAGATCCTCGCAGTATCGCAACCGGAATCTGGCAAGCAAATTTCATCAGTTCTATGATCCTGGTGTGGGCGGCAATCATTGCCGGAGCTGGGTTGGTAGACAACCTGCTGAACCAGGACTATGCGAAGAAATGTGAGATATTCCACCTTTCTCAACCAGTTAGTCTGATCAAAATTGCCTCTGTTAAAGTCCTGTTTTTATATGGATGCGAACTGGCATTCACCTTGGGGCTGGTGCTAATCAACAGTATGGTAATTGGTCTTTTGCTTACCTTTCTGGGCTTTCCAGGTCCATTCAGCGGGACTTTTGCTGCAGTTCAGGGCTTTATCGCTGCCAGTATCACCTATGTAGCACTTGTTTCGATTAAATGGTTTTTTGGTTGTCTGGGCAAAACCAAATCCGGCCTGATCATGGTCATGACTATCCTGGGAATCATCATTGCTCTGGAGATCTTAGGCCATTTTACTCAGATGGATTTTTATGGCCCTCTGGATTACATCATGGGGAGCATTGTAAAGCCCACCGGCTTGTTCGTGGGAGGGCTTGGTAATCCACCAGAGCTCAAAGTACAGGCTTGGTCTGCAATATTCAGTCTGGGCACCCTGTTTCGTTTCCTGGTGAGCGCTGTTCTCATCACCCTTGGGTACTTCCTTTACCAAAGAAGAGAGGTAAGTTAAGAGCCCTTCCAAACGCTGCCATTGACAAAAACAGCACTGTCAAAATGCTGGAACAAAAAGCAGTTAAAGGCAGCAATAATGAGAAAATACATCGTCTCGATCCTGGGACGTCCCAATGTGGGGAAATCGACCCTGTTCAACAGGCTGTGCCGCAAACGGGTGGCGATCGTGGATTTCGAAGCCGGAATCACCCGGGACCGCAAGTATGAAGACGTGGAGTGGAACGGCAAGATTTTCAAGCTGATTGATACCGGTGGAATCGTCTATGATAGTGACGAACCCATGGATAAGATGATCATGCATCAGGCGATCCTGGCTATCGATGAAAGTGATCTGATCATCTTCATGGTGGATGCCCAGACCGGAACCACTGATCTGGACAAGGCAATCGCAAAGATTCTGTTCCCGCATCGGGATAAAGTGATGCTGGTCGCCAACAAAGCGGATAACGAGAAGTTTGAGTGGGAAATCTATGATTTTCTGCAGCTTGGCTTCGGGGACGCTTTCCCGATCTCAGCCTCACAAGGCAGAAATACGGGAAACTTCCTGGATGAACTCCTCAGCCTGATTCCAGGTACTTTGGACGCTGCTGAAGAGGGAGCTAAGACCTCCAATACGAGAATTGCCGTGGTAGGTAAGCCCAATGTGGGCAAATCCTCCATTGTAAATCTGCTCCTGGGTGAAGACAAGCAGATCGTGACAGAAATCCCCGGTACCACCAGGGACGCCATCGATACTCCTTTCCGCTATCATGGCAAAGAATATACTTTAGTGGATACGGCAGGGCTCAGACGTAAAACCAAGGTTACTTACGGGGTGGAATACTTCAGTGTAATGCGCACCATCGAAGCGGTGGACAGATGCGATATCGTGGTATTGGTGCTGGCTGCCAATGAAGAGATTTCCGCTCAGGATTTGAAGATCGCCTCTTATGCCAAGCGTAAGATGAAAGAGATTCTGATTGTTTACAACAAGTGGGATCTGGTGGAAAAAGAGACTGGCACCACAGGTACGTTCATCAAAGAACTCCATTATCAGATGCCTTTTCTGCAGTTTGCCCCGGTAATCTTCATTTCTGCCAAGACGCATCAGCGGATTCACCGCTTGATGGAGACGGTGGTAAAGATCGAAGAGGAAAGCGAGAAACGGATTCCCACTTCGGAGATCAACCGCTTCATGGATACCGTAGTCGCCAAACGGCCTCCCACCCATCCTACCGGACGCCATGTGAAGATATTCTATATTACTCAGGCTGCCGTCAAGCCGCCTACTTTCATTTTTTTCTGCAATACTCCGGCTCTGATTACAGAGAACTACCGCAAGTTTTTGCACAACCAGATACGGGAAGCCTTCTCCTTCGAAGGAGTAAGCATCAAGCTGATCTTCAAAGGCCGTAGCAAAGAGGATATTGAGAATGATTGACGCTGGATATTACATGCCTGTCCTGGCTTACCTGCTGGGCAGCATTCCCATGGGATGGATACTCGCCAAACTGATGTTCAAGACTGATATCCGCGCCAAAGGCAGCGGCAATATCGGTGCTACAAATGCGTTGAGACAATTTGGTACCAAGGTGGGTGTGCTGGTATTGATCCTGGATATGATCAAAGGAATAGTTTCCGTGCTGCTCGCTAAGAGTCTTTTAGGCCTGGACAACGTCATGGTACCCATCTGTGGCCTGATCGCCATCCTGGGGCATATCTACCCAGTGTGGCTGGGCTTCAAGGGCGGAAAAGGTGTGGCCACTGCTGCCGGAGTAGGTTTGGCGTTGGCACCATTGAGCATCCCCCTGGCGCTGGCGGTTTTCATCCTCGTTGTATACAAAACCCGGTATGTATCTCTGGGTTCGATCATCGCAGCCATCGTTTGGGGGCTTTCCCTAATCTATTTCGCTTACCAGAGTGCAATGGCAAATTGGGGTATTATGGCTGCAGTCGTGGTTGTTGTAGTAGCTGTGATTATCGGAAAACACAAGCAAAACATCCAGAGACTGAGAAACGGCACAGAAAACAAGATTTCATTTACAAAAAAGGGTCAACACTGATGTGTGGAATCATCGGCATCTTTGGCACTCCTGATGCAGCCTTAATGGCTTCTATCGGCCTCTTTTCAATCCAGCATCGGGGACAGGAAAGCTGCGGCATGGCAGTATCCGATGGCAAGGTAATCCGGCTGAGAAAGCAAATGGGACTGGTGAAGCAGGTGTTTGATCAGGACTGTTTGCAAACCCTGAAAGGCAGTATCGCCATCGGCCATGTACGCTATCCCACCAAAGGTTCAGCCACAGAATTCAATACCCAGCCCCATCTAGTAGATACGCTATCAGGCCCTTCCTATGCTTTGGCTTCCAATGGAGACATCGTAAACTATCAGGAAATGCGGAAGTTTCTGGAAGGCGAAAACGTATATTTCAAGAGTGACAACGATGGCGAACTCCTGGTCAAATACATTGCCTATCAAGTGATGCGCAAAGGGGAAGGCATAATTGAAGCCATTCGCAACCTCATGCGGGATATCAAAGGCGCCTACTCAACTGTGCTGTGCACTCGTGACGCCCTGTATATGTTCCGCGATCCCCACAGCATCAGACCTATGGTTTGGGGCAAAACTCCTCAGGGTGTAGTCGTGGTTGCCTCTGAAAGCGTGGCTTTGGATACTCTGGAGATCACTGACCGGCAGGAAATCCCCGCGGCCGGAATCATCAAGGTAAGTGACGATGGAATTCGCATTCTCGAGAATGATCCTAATCTTTACCGCAAGCTCCAAAGACCTCAACACTGCATCTTCGAGCATATCTATTTTTCCCGTCCCGACAGCTATCATTTTGGTGAAGATGTATATAGAGTCCGGGAAAATCTCGGCGCTGCCCTGGCTCGGCAGGACAAAGGTCTAAAGGCCGACTATGTAGTTCCAGTACCAGATTCATCGAATTTCATTGGCCTGGGCTACAGTCAGGAATCCGGGATTCCGCTCTCTTTGGGGCTGATCCGCAACCACTATATTGGCAGAACTTTTATCAAGCCTGAGCAAACCATCCGGGATGAAAGCGTCCGCCAAAAATTCAACCTGCTGCCAAACTTTTTCAGGGATAAAAGTGTGGTCTTGATCGATGACAGCATTGTCCGCGGGACGACCATTCGTAAGATTGTGAGGCTTATCAAAACAGCCGGTGCCCGCGAAATTCATCTCAGGATCGGCAGTCCCCAAGTCTCTCACAGTTGTTTTTATGGGATCGATACTCCCACCCGCAATGAACTGATCGCCAACCGGATGTCACTTGATGCAATCCGGGATTATGCAGGTGTGGACTCCATCCAGCATATCAGCATTTCTGATCTGCAAACCTGCGTAAGCAAAGCTGAAGACTATTGCTATGCTTGTTTCAATGGAGATTATCCCCTGAAGGCTTAGGAGTAAACATGGATTTCAAAGAACTGCTGGATAAGATCAAAACCCTTAAAGTACTGGTTCTTGGCGACCTCATGCTGGATTGCTACCAGTGGGGCAAAGTGCATAGAATCTCTGCCGAAGCACCAGTCCCGGTGGTGGAAATCGCGGAGCTGAGTTACCGCTTGGGCGGTGCTGCAAACGTAGCCCTGAATCTCGCCGCGGTTGGCTCGAAAGTGACACCCGTAGGAGTGATCGGCAAAGATAGCAGTGCCAAAGGCATCATGCAGCTCTTCAAGCAACACAAGCTGCCTAGTTCTGGCATCGTAGAGGACAAAGGTCGCAAAACCACGCTTAAGACTAGAATTGGGGCTGCCAACCAGCAGATCGTCCGAATCGATATTGAAGACACTGAAGATATCCAGCCAGCTACAGAGGCTGCATTGATCTCAAAGCTGCAGCAATTGATCCCAGAGCACGACCTGCTAATCATTGAAGATTACAATAAGGGTCTCATGACCACTTCGCTAATCAATGCCACTTTGGAGCTCTGCCGTAAACACAAAGTACCAGTGGCCGTAGATCCCAAGCAGCACAACTTCTTCTGCTATAAAGGAGTGGATATTTTCAAGCCAAACTTCAAGGAACTTGAGACCAATCTGGGACTTAGCTTCAGAACCGAAGCAGATTTCATCCAAGCAGCGGAAGCTTTATGTAAGCGCATGAAAATCAAGAACCTTGTCGTCACGAAGGGTGCTCACGGCATCTACACTTTTGGTGGGGCTCGCTTGCACATCCCCAGCTTCGCACGGGAGGTCTTTGACGTGTCTGGGGCTGGAGATACGGTGGTTAGCATCCTTGCGGCAGCATACGCTGCCGGAGGGGATCTGAAAAGCGCAGTAATCTGCGCCAATCATGCTGCTGCGGTCGTATGCGGCAAACTCGGAACCGCCATTGCCACTCCATCGGAAATCATGGATAGCATCAATGATCATAGATAAAATCATCCCCACAGCGGAACTCGCTACACTTACTGACACGATCCATCAGCAGGGAAAGTGTATTGTTTTTACCAATGGCTGCTTTGATCTGATACATGCAGGTCATGTGCAATACCTGGAGGACGCCCGGGCTCTGGGTGATGTCCTGATTGTGGGGATCAATAGCGATGCTTCGGTGCGCAGGCTCAAGGGGACGCAGCGTCCGATTATCCCTCAGAAAGACAGGATGATCACACTTGCTGCATTGGAATCAGTAAGCTATGTATGCTTGTTTGAAGAAGATACACCCCTCAATTTGATCCATATTATTCGCCCCTCGATTCTGGTCAAAGGCGGTGACTGGACTACCGACCAAATCGTAGGTGCAGATTTCGTGCTTGCCAATGGCGGGAAAGTGCATAGTCTTACTTTTGTGGATGGTATTTCCACTACAGAGATCATCAAGCGCATCAAAGGACAATGAATGGAAGATATCCAGGATCAGGGCATAGTCACAGAGGTTACGGGAAACCGGGTAGCCGTGGAAATACAGCGCGGAGGTGGGTGTAAATCCTGCTCCATGCGGGGCTTTTGTTTCAGCAAATCCACTCCGGCGGTCTTTCATTTGGAATCAGATATTCCTCTTAGCAAAGGTGATCTTGTCGAACTGGAGATATCTCCCTCAGGGCGTGTATTAGCCAGTATGCTGATCTTTGGATTGCCTGTGCTCGCTCTTGTGGCAGGTTATCTCATCGCACAGCCCTGGTTGGGCGAGTTACCTGGCATCCTGGTAGCTTTTGCTGCCATGGCCGGGAGTTTTGTCCTGATCCATTTCTGCGATAGGCATTGGGGCAAAAAACTGGAAGTCAGAATAGCGAGAAAATTATGAAAATCAGACTGAATGAAATGGTTTTTTATGGGTATCATGGTGTATTTGACGAGGAGCGTAAGCTGGGACAGAGATTCGTGGTATCTGCTATCCTCCAGACTGATGACCGCAAGGATGCCGAAATCCACAGTCTTGAAGATACTGTAGACTATACGAAGGTTTATGCTGATATCCGGGAAATCATGGAAAGCCACCAGTTTCACCTCCTGGAAAGCTGTGCCAATACCATTGCCAGCAAACTGCTCAGCGATTATGATTTGCTGGTCTCAGTAACGATCAGGATTCGTAAACCAGCCGTTGCCATTCAGGGCAGTTTGGACAACGTAGAAGTGGAGCTGACAAGGACCAGATAGTGATTTACCATATCATCCTGGGAGCCAATCTGCAAGAACCAAAAGCTATGATACATAAAGCTCAGGAGTTGATTGCTGAGATTCCTGAAGTTCGAATCCTGAGGGAATCCAGCCTGATTCAGACCAAACCTTACGGATATGTACATCAGAATGATTTTTACAATCAAGTCCTGGAGCTTGATACACCACTGGAACCTCGTGTGTTGTTAGCAAGACTTCTTGATATTGAAAGCACTATGGGACGGATTCGATTTGTGAAATGGGGACCCCGCCTGATCGATATTGACATACTCCTGGCAGAGGATACAGTGATCCAGGAAGCCAATATCACAATCCCCCATCCGGATTTTCACAACCGGGATTTTGCCTTAGTACTACTTTGTGAACTTGTACCGGATGCGGTGCATCCGGTTTTGCATAAAACAATGACTGAACTATATAAGGCCTTACCAGATACTGGAGGAAACACATGAAGCCACTAGCAGCAATAGTTTTGGCTGCCGGTAAAGGCACCAGGATGAAATCCGAGCGTGCCAAAGTAACCTTCCCCCTGGCAGATAAACCTATGATCCAGCGGGTGGTTGATACTGCATTGGAATTGAATTGCAGCAAGATAAGCGTAATCGTGGGATGGAAAAAAGAAACCGTCATTGCTTGCCTGGATGAAGACGACAGGATCGAGTATCATGAGCAAAATGAACAGCTTGGCACCGGGCATGCCGTTCTTATGGCAGCAGATAGCTTCGCAGATTTTGATGGCGATGTGTTCATCCTCTGCGGAGATGTACCTCTTTTGACAGCCAATACATTACAGAGAATGTATGCAGAACACCAAAACAGCAAGGCTGCGTGTACGGTTCTCACCGCTATTCTTCCTGATGCAGGAAAATACGGCAGGATGCTTCGGGATGCACAGGGATCCCTGTGTGGAATCGTGGAGTATAAGGACGCAACAGTCGAACAGAGGCAGATAAAGGAATTCAATACTGGTATCTATTGCTTTGATTCCAGAGAGTTGTTTTCAGCCCTGAGCCAGATCTCCAATCAAAATGAACAACAGGAATACTATCTTACAGATACGATCAGCATCCTGTATAAACAGGGTAAAATGATCTCAAATGTGATCCTCGAAGACCACATGGAGGTCTCTGGGGTGAATTCGCAACAGCAACTGGCTGAACTGGAAGACCTTTATCTGAATAAGATCCGGAATAAATGGCTGAATAGTGGTGTACTGATGCATAATCCCAATACTATCCATATCGGTGATGACGTGATAATCGAACCTGATGTGGAAATTCATCAGGGTAGCATCATCAAAGGTAAGACCACTCTGGAATCCGCCAGTTCGATCGGCCCCAATTGCTATATTGAAAATGCCAAGATCTGCAATGACAGCATCTTGCAGGGATTCAATGTAATCGTGAATGCCTATATCAAAGAACACGAGATCCTGGAATTTGCTCAACACGTGATCGACGACGAAGATTATGAAGGATAAATACCTGTATTCACCGTGGCGTTTGGATTACATCCTGAGCGAGAAGCCGGGTGAATGTGTACTGTGTCGTGCCAGCGTCTCAACTGCCGATCAGGACAATCTTGTAGTGTACCGAGGGCAATCATGTTTCATAATGCTCAACCGTTACCCGTATAACAATGGACATCTAATGGTGGTCCCTCATCAACATGCAAGCCAGATCAACGAGTTACCCCACCAAACCTGGCAGGAAGCCACCACTCTGCTCCGCTATTGTGAAAAAGCACTACAGAGCGTTTACAAGTGTGATGGTATCAATATTGGCTTGAATCTGGGTGTAGCCGCTGGAGCAGGCATTGCAGACCATTTACACATTCATGTGGTTCCGCGGTGGTCAGGTGATAGCAATTTTATGACTGTAGTCTCAGGAGAGCGGGTGATTCCAGAAGCTTTTGATATTACTTTGGCAAAGCTCCAGACCGAATTCAACAACTTACTAATTCCTAAGGAATAAGCCATTGGATTTGACAACAAACGATACCGAAAAAACCTTGTCCCCAAAGCGCTGGATACCATACGTCATTGTGGCTTTAGCGGTGCTGGTTTTAGTAGCTTTCATCCTGTTCAGAGGATTCAAGACAGATACTGGACCTACCCAGTACACCGAAGATCAATTACCAGCAATCAAGGTGGTAGTTCTCAATGGATGTGGCTATGAACAACTGGCCTCAGAATTTGCAGCAGCTATATCGCACAAAAACATAGAAGTTGTGAGCCTGGGCGATACTCCCAAGCCGATCTATGATAAATCTGTGATTGTAGTGCGAAAAGGTGATATGCAGGATTTGGCCAGATTGCAGAAAATGACTGGTATTGAGCGCTGGACCAGTGCTATAAACGAATATCACAACGCCGATTTTGATATCATAGTCGGCAGAGATTATGAGCTATTTATCAAGTGAACCGTGGAGGAGATATTGCAAGACAATATCAAATTAAAGGCCATCATTGAATGGCTATCCGATAAAAAAGCGGAAAACATCCGCACCTATGAAGTGCAGGGTAAGACAGATTATACGGATATAATCATTGTATGTGAAGGCACAGCCGATGTGCACAACAAAGCCATAGCCAGCCATTTGCTGGATATGGCCAAGCAGGAACACCTGGCAGTGCTGAGCAAAGAAGGTGTTGATAACGGACAATGGATTTTGATCGATATCGGAGATGTGGTCGTGCATATATTCCTTCCGCAAACCCGTGATCATTACAAGATCGATGAGCTATTTGAAAAAGTGAAGTCCCGTATACTAACCGAGGATGCACAATGATCAAAGAAACCATACATAGCCATATTACTGCATGCCTGGAAGGCTTGGGAATCTCAGCTGACAAAGAGTTTACTGTAGAGATCCCGAATAATACGGATCATGGTGATTACTCCACAAACTGCGCCATGATTCTGGCAAAATCCAATAAAATGGCTCCCAAAATCCTGGCTGAAGCACTGATCAAAGAACTCAAGAAAAACAAAGACTACAAGAAAGTGGAAATTGCCGGACCGGGATTTATAAACTTCTATCTCTCTCCTGCCATGTACCAGAAAGCCTTCTGGGATATTTACAAAAGTGAGCTGACCTACGGCCAATCGGATTTTGGAAAAGAAGAAAAGGTACTGCTGGAATTTGTCTCGGCAAATCCCACGGGGCCCCTGAACATTGTTTCTGCTAGGGCTGCCGCTTTTGGCGATACCCTCTACAGAGTAATGAAGTATGTGGGCTACGAGCCTGCCCGTGAGTTTTACATAAACGATGCCGGAAATCAAGTGGATATCCTTGCAGAGTCATTGGAACTACGTCTACGCGAGTTACAGGGCGAAAAGATTGGGGATTTTCCCTATGAAGCCTATCATGGAGACTATGTAAAACATTTGGCTCAAAGGCTCAATGCCCTTGAAGGTGTGCGGGTATTCATGATGACTGAAAAAGACAGGATCGACCGTCTCAAAGAATTCGCCTTGTCCGAACTGCTGGAGATGCAACGCAGTTCTCTGGAGAAATTCGGCGTCGTGTTTGAGGGTTGGGTTTCTGAAAAAACCCTGCGTTCTGAGGGTGTGGTAGAAGAAGTGTTATCTTACCTGACTGAAGCTGATTGCACCTATGAAAAAGAGGAAGCCATCTGGTTTGCCAGTACGAAGTATGGAGATGACAAAGACCGCGTTTTAATGAAGTCTGATGGTTCGATCACATATTTTGTTCCGGACTTAGCCTATCACCTTACCAAGATTCAACGCGGATTTACTACTCTGATTGATGTTTTTGGCCCGGATCATCATGGCTATGTTCCCAGGATCAGAGCAGCTTTCCGAGCGCTGGGCTATGATGACAATATGCTGGAGATCATCTTCCTGCAGCAAGTGAACCTCTTTGAAAGCGGTGAACGGGTAAAAATGAGTAAGAGAGCTGGCAAAATTGTAACTATGGACGATTTGATCTCGGTAGTTGGCAAAGATGCTGCCCGCTATTTCTTCATTGCCCGCAAAGCCAATGCACATCTCAATTTCGATCTGGAATTGGCTCTCAAGCAAAACAACGAGAATCCGGTGTATTATTGCCAGTATGCCCATGCCAGGATCTGCAGCATTATCAAAAAAGCCAAAAAGGACAAGATCTGGCCCAAGCACTTCAAGAAAGAACTCATTCAGAAGCTGGTGAAACCGGAAGAATTTGCAATCATTCAAAAGCTGAATGACCTTCCAGAGTTACTTACCTTGATCTCCATTCATCGCGAGCCTCATCGACTGGCTACATATCTGGAAGAGCTTGCTGCCTTGTTACATCGCTACTATGCCCAGTATCATATTGTCTCTTTGAAGAATAAAGAACTCACGCATGCAAGGCTGCTACTTTTGACGGCAGTTAAGAATGTAATGCTGATCGTATTTGAACTGATGGGAATCTCTGCTCCTGAAAAAATGTAGATCATGAACCGTATTCTGCGCAAACTAAGCCTCGGTGATATGCCTGAGATCGTGAGAATCGAATCCAGAGCATTTACAGACCCCTGGCCGGCAGAAGCCTTTACAGGTCTTTCGGAAGAAAGTAGCTGGATTCTGGAATTGGGTGGCATCCTGATCGGCTACATCCTCTATCATTTCATCATCGATGAAGCAGTTATTTTGAATTTCGCCATCGATCCGGACTATACCGGCAGAGGCAATGGAGCATATCTGCTAAACAACAGCATGAACGAGCTGGCTGCCAAGGGATGCCGGAAATTCTTCCTGGACGTCAGGATGTCCAATGCACAAGCGATAAGTCTATACCATAAATCCGGATTCACAGAACTTGGAATCAGGAAGGGCTACTACAAATCCCCTCCTGAAGACGCCTTAGTGATGGGTAGGGTTTTATAATGACATACAAATATGACTTCCTGGTCTTAGGTAGTGGTATCGCTGGTTTGATCTACGCCCTGGAAGTATCCAAATACGGAAAGGTAGCCCTTGTCACAAAACGCAGTCTTTTCGATTGCAATACGGATTATGCTCAGGGAGGGATAGCTGCGGTTCTGGATGCCAAAGATTCCTTTGATGAACACATAGAGGACACATATCAAGCCGGAGCAGATTTGGGCAAGAAATCCGTAATCGGGCAGATCATCAAACAAGGCCCCAAGCTGATCCAATACTTGATGGATCTGGGAACGGATTTTACCCGCATCGACGATACCTATGACCGTCGCCTGGAAAACCTTTCTCTTTCCATGGAGGGTGGGCATACACACCGTCGGGTAGCTTATGCTGCAGACAGTACCGGCCATCAGATAATGCAGGCACTGATAGCTAAATGCAAAGACAATCCAGCCTTAGACATCTTTGAGAATAGGATCGCAGTGGATCTGATCACCCAGCACCATGTGGTCCATGATGAAGGTTTTGTTCCAGGCATCTCGTGTTGGGGTGCATACGTGCTGGACTCATCCACAAACCAGGTGGATGTCTTCATTGCCAGAAAAACAATGCTTGCCACTGGCGGTGCCGCCAGGATCTATGCCCACAATACCAATCCCGATATCGCCACCGGTGATGGCATGGCCATGGCTCGGCTCGCTGGCGGTCGTCTTGCCAATATGGAATTTGTGCAGTTCCACCCCACAGCCTTTTGGTGCGCAGAGGGAGATACATTCCTGATCACGGAAGCCCTGAGAGGTGAAGGCGCAATCCTGAAACTGATTGATGGCACTCCCTTTATGCAGATGTACCACCATCGGGAAAATCTAGCTCCCAGAGACGTTGTCTCCAGGGCTATAGATAGTGAACTGAAAAAACGCGGAGAGAAATTCTGCTGGCTGGATGCAACCCATGTCCCAGCGTCAAAACTCAGAGAGCACTTCCCTTATATCAACAGTCAATTGCTCTCCCGTGGGATCGATTTTACCAAGGAACCAATACCGGTAGCTCCTGCTGCACATTATTTCTGCGGTGGAGTGCTTTCCACTATAGATGGGCTCACCGATATTAAGAATCTCTTTGCGGCAGGAGAAGTAGCCTGTACTGGGCTGCACGGTGCCAACCGCCTTGCTTCAAACTCTCTCCTGGAAGCACTTGTAGTGGCATTTAATGCCGGCAATCACCCTTCCAATACCGAAACTGTCGCGTTTCCTGTGATCCCACCATGGCGGATCATGGAGAACTTCAATGAAAATGAATGGGTGGTGATCAGCCACAATCGTGAGATAATCGGGACTATCATGCAGGGCTATGTAGGCATCAGAAGATCCAGACGCTTGTTGAAGTATGCCCTGTCCCGGCTGGAAAACATCTATAATGAAATCAACAATTTCTACCAACATAATGCGGTTCGCCAGGAAGTGATTGAGACTCGGAACATGGCAATCGTAGCCATTGCTGTGATTCGTAGCGCCTTAATGCGAAAAGAGAGCCGTGGCGCTCATTTCCTGATCGATCATCCTGATCGGGACGACAAGCACTACAAGCATGACACCATCATTTAGACTGGAGTGGCAATGAAAGGCATCTTTGTTACATTTGAGGGCATCGAAGGCAGTGGAAAAAGCACTCAGGTTCGCATGCTGGTTGAATACCTCAAAGAGCACAAGCTCGACTATATCACTACTCGTGAGCCTGGTGGGACACCCATCGCCGAGAGCATTAGAACTCTACTGCTGGATCCAGGCAACGCTGAAATGTTACCCGCCACCGAACTTCTGCTGTATTGCGCGTCACGGGCTCAACATACAGGGGAGCTAATCCTTCCTGCGCTTGCTGCAGGTAAGATCGTGATCTGCGATCGCTATTACGATAGCACCTATGCCTATCAGGGTGCAGCCCGCCGCTTGGACGAGCAGATGATCGAAACACTCACCAAAATGGCAACCTTTGATACTCAGCCCGATCTTACTGTGCTCCTGGATGTTCCAGTTCAGGCAGGATTACTGAGGATCAAGGACAGGACTCTGGATCGCCTGGAGCAGGAAGACATCAGCTTTCATGAAAGGGTAAGGCAGCACTATTTAAGTATTGCCAAAAAATACAGCTCAAGATTTCTGGTGTTAAATGGGTTGGATGATCCAGACCAAATTCACCGGCAGATTATTCAATCTCTCACGGTTCTTATAGGAGAATAGCATGAAACATAAACAACGTACGGCTCTGATCACAATCGCCAGCATGTGGATCTTATCTGCCATATTGCTGTTAGTCGCCACCAGCGCCTTTGCCCAAAGCAGTTCATCCTCTGGCAATGTTTACAGTCAGTTGCAGCTCTTCAGTGAAGTGCTGATGAAACTGAAACAAAACTACGTGACCGACCTTTCCGACGAGGAATTGATCAAAGCAGCCATCGTGGGCATGCTGGGCTCGGTTGATCCACATACAACCTATTTCACCGCCGATGAGTACCGGGATTTCACCGTTAGTACCAAAGGATCCTTTGGTGGACTGGGTATCCAGATCGATAAAATCGGGGATTACATCACGGTCGTATCTCCTATTGAAGGAACTCCCGCTTACCGTATGGGTATTACCGCCGGAGACCGGATTATCAAAGTGAATGGCGAAAGCGTAGTAGGCTTCTCCACGGATGAATCCATAAAAAGGATGCGTGGTGATGTAGGCACTACCGTGATTATCACCATATCCAGACCCGGAGTTCCAGAACCACTGGAATTCACCATCGTACGTGAAACTATCAAAATTAAAAGCATCCCCTATAGCTTCAAGCTTGATAATGAAGTAGGTTATCTTCGTATCAGCCAATTCAATGAAAACACAACCACAGAACTACGCACCGCCTTGCAAGCCCTGGAAACTGAGGGCATCAGAGGATTGATCATAGATTTACGCTTCAATCCCGGAGGTCTGTTGGATCAGGCGGTTGATACAGTGAATGAATTCATCGGCCAGAATAAACTGGTGGTGGAAACCAAAGGCCGTAACATCAATCAATCTCTATATACACGTTACAATACCAAAGAACGGAATTATCCCATCGTAGTGCTGGTAAATGAAGCCTCCGCCTCAGCATCAGAAATCTTTGCCGGTAGTTTGCAGGATTGGGATAAAGGTCTCGTGGTAGGTCGTCCCACATTTGGCAAAGGCAGTGTTCAACAATTGGTTCCCCTTACCAATGGCAATGGCATGAAGATCACTACCTCCTACTATTATATCAAAAGCGGACGCTGTATTCACAAGAAAAGCAATGACAAGCTGTACAAGGGGCAGGAAGTGTCTAAAGATGAACTGACTGAAGAGGACAAGGAAAACCACAATCAAGTATACTACACCGCCAATAAACGGATTGTTTATGGTGGTGGAGGGATCACTCCTGATATCGATATCCAGAATGATTTCCTTACCAATCTGTCTGCCGAACTCCGCCGCAAAAATGTCTTCTTCAATTTTGCCGTGGATTACCTGGTAGATCATGATCATCAGGTGTCCAAGAACCCAGTAATTACAGATAAGATCATGAACGATTTCCTGGCCTATGCATCCAAGGATGGGGTGAAATACACTCCTGCTGATCTGGATAGTGCCAGAGCCTATATCGAAAACACTATTAAAAGCGAATTGGTCAGAAAAGTGTATGGCGATTCCGATGCTTACCGGATAACCTTAGCTCAGGATAAGCAGCTTGCCAAAGCTATCGAGCTGTTTGTCAGGTTCAAAGATCTGAAAGAGATGTTTGCCTATTCCGAAAACCGTAGTAAGCTCAGATAGGAGATCTTATGTATCAGATGGAAGATATCAAGGACATGCTGATCTATGTAGCTGATGACGACGAGATCAATCTCAAGCTGGTAAAAACGCTCTTGAACCAAGCCGGATTTCACAATCTGGGGCTGTATCAAAGCGGCAAAGCTATGATGGACGATGTAAAGCACAATTGCCCGGATCTACTGCTACTGGATATCATGATGCCTGGTTTCAGCGGCTATGAGGTGCTGGAATGGATCAAGCAAAACCCTGAGTTGGAGAATATCCCCATCATCATGATAACCGCTGCTGCCATGGATGAGAAAATGGAACCCTTGCGCAGAAGTTTTGAGCTGGGTGCCATGGATTTTATTTCCAAGCCCTTCTCAAATCTCGAGCTTGTGCTTAGAGTGAAATCTGCGCTCCGTATAGAAAAAATGCGCCAAAAACTGGAAGCCGCTGCCGTAATGATCTCATCCCTGGAAAAGCTGCTTCCCATCTGTTCCTATTGCAAGAAAGTAAGGGCAGACAAGAACTATTGGGAAGAGGTGGAAGTCTATATCTCAGAGCACACAGACACCCTGTTTTCTCACTCGGTATGCCCGGAATGCTATCAACTGCACGTCAAACCACAATTGGACAATCTCAAGAAATTGAAATAGAACATCTACTAGATAGAAATGACATAATCCTGCCAATCGGGGTTATGTCATTTTTTTTGCCTCAAGTTTCATTGTTAAGGTGTCATAGGCTAGCGAGTGTGTAATCTTGGAAAATCATCCATAAAGATCTCCTGATCCTCTCACAGTCATTCCCTGCCGGGCTTGGGATGTGCAAGAGTGGTACTGAACATCACCTAATCAGATTAAGCAGCCTTCCTCCCCGATTTTACTACGCTATCATTACGGACTCATTACGGACAAAGTGCGTAAAGGGTGCGTAATGATAGAGTAATAGTAACAGGGAAGAATTTGTGGATTCATTTCCACACTTTGGGGCTGGCGTTCCACATATCAGCCCTTCCATGTATCCACGTAGAAATCACAATATCCTGTATATCAACGATATACACAATGACGATGAATTGGCTCAGGAATTGCTCTATATACAGTCAGACTCCTTGCCGGTCCCCCCTTCCCGGCAAATGTGGCAGCTCAAAGCCACGGTGTGCAACCTCCTAAGTCTAAATCCTGTGCCCCTCCTACCCCAGGAGGGGCACATTTTTTATGCTAAACCATTGAGATCGCTTTCTTGGGGCATTTCTCCACGCATTTCTCACAGCCGATACAGGTATCCTGATTTACAGAATGAACCTGTTTCAACTCGCCAGAGATTGCCTGAACTGGACAAATCCGGGCACAGATCGTACAACCAATACAAGTTTCGGGATTGATCTCGGCTTTCTTGCGCAGACCACAGAGCAAATCCTGAATAGCTTTGGTAGGGCACGCTGTGGCGCAGACCCCGCAATTGATGCATTTCTCGTAATCTATCCGAGCCAGGTTGTTGGTTATAGTGATAGCCTGAACTGGGCATTTACGGCTGCAGATCCCACAACCGATGCAAGACAATCCACTACCGCAAACTTTACGGGCTTCCGGTCCCTTGTCCTTGGAACTGCATTTAACATACACATTACGATTGATAGGCACCAATGCAATCAAGCTCCGGGGACAAGCTTTCACGCAAGCGCCACAGGCTGTACATTTTCCATAATCGATACAGCGCATCCCGTGTTCATCAACCGATATGGCATCGAACACACATGCATTCTGACAGTCATTGTATCCGATACAGCCCCAGGAGCAGGCATTGGGTCCCCCGGATATGTTCACTGCTGATTTGCAGGACTCAATCCCCTCATAAGCGTATTTCCAGTTTGTGTTTTTGTATCCACCGCTGGTGCAGTGGATTACTGCCACTTTCTTGTCCATGGCGCTGGCTTGCATACCCATGATTTTGGCAATTTTCTCCACTGCCGAAGGTCCTCCGGGTGCGCATTTGTTGATCTCTTCGCCATTATTCACGATAGAGTCTGCATAGCCAGCACACCCAGCCAAACCACAAGCGCCACAGTTTGCACCCGGTAAGGCTGCCGTGATTTCTTCCACACGAGGATCCAGTTTTACTTCAAAGACTTTGGAGGCAACAGCCAGGATCAGACCAAAGACCAATCCCATCCCGCCAATGATGAGTACAGGAGCAGTGATGGTTCCGATCATCGACGCGGTTTCAAGCAGTATATACATCATCTCCTCCCTTAGATTTTGAAGCCCATGAAGCCATAGAACGCCAGGGCCATGATTCCAGCCAGAATCAGGGCAATGGGCATACCCCTCATGCTTTTAGGAATTTCAACCAGTTCCAGACGTTCCCTGATTCCCGCCATAGCCAGCAGCACGATCGTAAAACCCACACCGCTGAACAGGCCATTCAGCACTGCATCAAGGAAACCGTAAGCTGTTACGCCATCTGAGCGCATGGCTTTGGTATTCAGGATTGCTACACCCAGAACAGCGCAGTTCGTTGTGATCAGGGGCAGGTACACACCCAGGGATTTGTATAAAGCTGGGGCATTTTTCTGAATCACCATTTCCACAAACTGCACTAAAGCAGCGATAGTCAGGATGAAGGCTATGGTCTGCAAATACATCAATCCATAATGCATCAGCAGGTATTTGTTGATTAAGAAGGTAATAGCGCTGGCCAGGGTCATGACAAAAATCACCGCCATGCCCATACCCAAGGCAGAATCAAGCTTCTTTGATACACCCAGGTAGGGGCAAAGACCCAGAAACCTTGCCAATACAAAGTTTTGGATGAAGATGGCCGTCATCGCCATCACAAACAGTTCGCCGATGTAGCCCATTATTTTCTCTCCTTGATCATATTCATCAGAGCCATCAGGAAGCCCAGGGTGATAAAGGCTCCAGGAGCCAGTATTGCAACCAGCATGGGATCATAGCTCTTGGGTAGCAATTGCATACCCAGCCAGGTGCCGGCCCCAAGCAGCTCCCGAATCGTGGATACTACGACCAAAGAGAGCGTAAAGCCAAGCCCCATGCCAATGGCATCAGCGATGCTCATTAGGACATTGTTTTTGTTGGCAAAGGCCTCAGCCCGTCCCAGAATGATGCAATTCACCACGATCAAGGGAATGAAAAGCCCCAGGCTCTTATGCAAATCCGGCACATAGGCTGCCATTACCATATCCACTATGGACACAAAGGATGCGATAACTACGACATACACTGGAATCCGGATTTTAGCAGGAGTGACATTCTTGATCATCGAGATAATGATATTGGAGCAAATCAGCACAAAAGTAGCTGCCATTCCCATTCCCAAGGCATTGTTTACCGAAGTGGTCACTGCCAGAGTGGGACACATCCCCAAGACGATTACGAAGATGGGGTTTTCTTTGATTATCCCTTTACTAAGTTCTTTCACGAAGCTCATTTAGCACCTCCGTCTGCAATGGCTGCCTGCAATGCTTTTACCATCTCCCGAATCGAATTTGCCACACAGCGGGAAGTGATGGTAGCCCCGGAAAGGGATTTGATCTTGCCACCATCCTTATCCACAGCAAGCTCGCTGGCTGGCAACCCAGCAAACTGCCCGGTAAAACTCTCAGACGTGCAGTTTGCTCCCAAGCCTGGAGTTTCAGCCTGGTCAATCACTTTAATATTGATCACGTTGAATTCTTTGTCAACCCCCACCATGGTTTGAACCACACTGGAGTATCCTGTTTGGGCAGCAATGAAGGTGTAACCCTTAATATCTCCAGTCGCTTTGTCACGAGCGATGAAGTATTTCTCACCACCGGGGGCTTGCTGTTCTTCAAAATCAGAATCAGGAATCAAGCTTTCCCGGGTGGCAATCTCTTCTTTGGCTTTCCGCTCTGCAATCACTGGAGCAGTCAGCGAATTGATGTAAGCCAGTATTCCACTGGCAACGGCACAAAAAATGAGGAGGATGAATCCAAGTTTTATGTAGTACTTCATTTTTTCACACTCCCAAACGCTTTCGGCAGAGTCATCTTGTCAATCAGTGGAGTAAATACGTTCATAAACAGGATGGAATAGCTTACTCCCTCTGGATAACCGCCCACCAGACGAATCACAATGGTCAGTAGGCCGCAGCCAATACCAAAGATGATTCTGCCTTTTTTGGTAATTGGCGAAGTCGTATAGTCCGTGGCCATAAAGAATGCTCCCAACATCAAACCGCCGGCGAAGATATGGAAGAATGGCACCAATACAGAGGTGCCACTACCGGGAATGCCACCAAAGAGTAAGCTGAGGACAAAGACTGTCCCAATGTAGAATAGCGGGATCCGCCATTCAATGATGTTACGATAGAGCAGGTAAATGGCTCCCAAAAGCAAGGCAAATGCTGAAACTTCACCAATGCAACCACCGATATTGCCCCAAAACAGACTCTTGATGGTATCCAATTCAGTTAGATTAGTAAAAATCTGGCGTCCCAGATCCAAGCCACCTGCCTGGGCATTGATATCTGCCACAAAGGTAGTATCTCTCAGGGTTTGTGCCACTTTAAGCGGTGTGGCAGAAGTTACTAATTCATATGCCTTGGGGGATAAACCCTGAAGATCAGTGGCAATCCTGGAGAGGTTGTTCATACCGCTGATGACACCGTTTTTGGCTGCTACCCAGCCATTGGTCATCAGCGTAGGCCAGCTTGCCAAAAGGAAGGCACGTCCCAAGAGAGCAGGATTGACCGGGTTGTTACCCAATCCGCCAAAAGCTTGCTTGCCCACGGCAATGGCAAATACAGCACCCACGATGGGCAGCCACAAGGGAGCCCCCACATGAATATTATAGGCCAGCAGCATTCCTGTAAGGAAAGCACTGCCATCGGCCACGGCGATAGGGACACCTCTGAGCTTCTGGATGATAGCTTCTGTTACTACAGCAGCCACAGCCCCTGTAAGGGTAAGCAGCAAAGCCCGGAAGCCCCAGTAATATACGGCAAACAGCAATGCGGGAGTCAAGGCAATCACGACGTTCCACATTACGTTTTTGACGTTTGTTTTATCATGCAGATGGGGAGCTGGTGATACTATGTATTTATTATCCATTTCTATTTCGCTCCTATTTCTTCGCTGCTTTCTGAGCTTCAGCATAGCGGATTTTGCCTGTATCAATCCATTGCACCAGCCTGATCTGGGCTGGGCAGACAAAGGCGCAGCTTCCGCATTTCATACAGTCATTCAGTCCTGCTTTCACAGCCATATAAAGGTTTTTATACTTAACTGCGGAGGCAATCACGGAGGGTAGGAGATTCATCGGGCATACATCCACGCAGCGGGCACAGCGCAGACAATTGTGCTCTGCCATCTGTCGTGCTGCTTGTTCGCCAAAGAGCACCAAACCGCTGCTACCTTTGGACATCGGCGCTTCAAGCCCTGGAAGGGCAAAGCCCATCATTGGTCCACCGGAGATGATCTTCCCCACTTTCTCTTTGGTTCCGCCACAATAATCAACCAGTTCGGAATACAATGTTCCAATCGGAGCCAGCAGATTCATGGGTTTTGCCACAGGAGAGCCCGTCACGGCGATCACTCTCTCAAGCAGTGGTTTCTGATAGCGGATGGCTTCGTAGATAGCATAGGCAGTACCAACGTTCTGGACTACCACCCCTATCGCCATCGGCAATCCCCCAGCGGGAACCTTACGTTCGGTGGCGGCAAAGATCAATTGCTTTTCAGCCCCTTGTGGATATTGCAGCTTGAGGGGCACTACTTCCAGTTTTGCCCCACGGGCACAGAGCTTCTCCATCAGTTCAATGGCATCGGGTTTATTGGCTTCGATTCCGATAATCCCACGTTTGGCAGCCACCATCTTCATGATCAGCTTCAGTCCCTGGATGATATCTTCACCTTTTTCCAGCATGAGCCGGTAATCGCTGGTGAGATATGGTTCGCACTCCACTCCATTCAGGATCACCGTATCAATGGGCTTATCCTGTGGAGGTGATAATTTTACATGCGAAGGGAATCCAGCTCCGCCCATACCGCAGATGCCAGCTTCACTCACCCGCCTTTTCATCTCCTCCACTGGAAGATCCTCATAATCTGGCGTATCGGCAAACTCCAGGCTCTGATTTTCACCTTCCCGGGTAATTTCCACTGCCAGGGACATCGTTCCACAGGGATGCGGAAACTTATCGATTTTGGTGATCTTACCGCTGATGGAGGCATGCTGGGGAATGGATACAAAGCCTGAGGCTTCGGCAATCTTTTGCCCGGCTAATACTTCATCCCCCACTTTTACTATGGGTTCGGAGGGACTTCCGATATGCTGGGACATGTGGATGATTACCCGCTGCGGGGCAGGAAAGATGGTGATGGGTGCTGAGGCTGAATAATGCTTTTCATCATGGGGATGGACACCCCCAGGAAAGGTCTTTAACCGCATTAACACTCCCATTAGGCTATGATAGCATTCATAGCCGGAATTTGATTTTTGCCATATTTTTAAGTCGCATGGATAAGGCAAGGATTTTTTTGGTAGCACTAACACATATGTTACTGAAATGGCAATGCGAAACTATGATTATTAGAGAAATCCATAAGTAATCACACACACTGGTTCAGATATGTGACTTTCTGAGTCCGAGTATCGTCTTATGGGAACTAACTCTGCAAGAAAATCTCTATCTGTGAATTAGCTGTCTGAGAATGATTATTATAAGTCTTCCACTCAGGATAATAATCTTCAACTTGGTTACCCCAACAAGTCCAATTGGGTCGTTTTCCCCGGGCAAACATCTCTAAAAATGGACCCCAACTACAGGCTTCGATTAGCTGGTATTGCTCATCAGGTTTCCTGCTATGCTCACGCTTTTGAGAAACAATGATGTTCTCTTGAGACCTGCCTGGATCCAGTGTCCTTACCTTATTCCCTTTTGTTCCAAACAATAACAATTCAGTGACATTACGAAAATAAAAGCCGACACCTCGGCGGTCTGGTCCACCGTCTTTGCGAATTTTATACCAGACAAGGTTAGTCTTGTAAGTAAATCCCCAAGCTTTCATCACTTCCATTCCCTCAGCGAGAAGTGCGTTTGGTACCCACAGATACAAATGTGCTGATTCTGCAGTTGCGTGTTGAACCGGAATTGCCATTATCTCCTCAAGCGGAAGAGTTGGATACCTTGATAGCCTTTTATGTTCTGGTGCTACCTTTCCTGTTCTGTTTTTAAACTGCCAGGGAGGATCGGCAAGGATTGTAGAATATCTGTTATCGCCCACAAAACTAGTGAAATCATCAACAACTGTCATTCTTCCCTCCTCTTATCAATGAGTAACTGGTTTGGTGTGATGCCAAATACCAAGATAGGACATCCTCCACTTCTTCCTGCTTCCAATCTTGGAAGTAGTTTATTCATTTGGGTCGTGCTAGCCCCGTATTTAGCCATTATCCTTAATTCCTTGAATACTGGATCCAAGGTATTACTTCTGGTTACCAAAACTCCTACACTTATGCTATTGTAATCAAAGAAAGCTCTGAAAGCATAGAGGTCTCTATCGAAAGTTTGATCCTTACTATTCCATTCCAGATCGAAAGCTACTCTATTCTTGATGAAGTCTACTTTATGGGATCCATGTGAAACTGTATTGCAAAAAGTCTTGTTTTTGCCTTTTACTTCATATACTGATAACTCAGCCAGAAGATTTCTTTCATTCCAACCAAGGGGGCGGAGAATGTCGGTCATGATTTTAGGGATGTTGCTTTCACTGCCACCTGCTGTTGTGATGTCTTTTACTCTAAACTTGAATTCCCTCAAAGCATTGCAGATCTCTGTGAATTCTATAGGAAATTCCTTTGAGAGTATTGCTGCAGCATGCTTATGATCATAGACTTCGTATAAATCTGCAACATCACTGGGTATGTAGTCTTTCCAACTCATGATACTTTACCTTGCTCCTTCGCATTATCCATCATGCCTGCTTTACTGGCTAGTGCGTTTATCAACAATAATCTTGTAATCAATTTGTCAAGATCTTCTTTCGATGTATTGTATATGGAGGTTTTTAATCGTTGTGCAATCTGTGCATGCAGTGGGATTTTCCTACTGTACCCCTGAGTATTCTAAGATTACCGGATAGCCACAATAAGCTCTTTTGCTAGGCTTGCGGGAGCTACGGTACTTATGTTTTGCCCAGTGATCATTTCGCACATCTGAGTTAAGGTTAAAAAGTAAGATCCTTAAAGTTGCGAACCTGCCCTGCATAGCCGGAAGCCGAGAAAGTTGTCACTACGGTTCGGGCTGAATTCGTTCCGATTTGCCACCCGACAATAGTACGCACTATTGTACCAGTACCCACCACGTCCCACACGGTGCGACCCGATCGCAGGACCGGTCGGGATACTGCTTGGACTTATACTGTAGCTACCATACCAATCCCAGCACCATTCATAGAGGTTACCGCTCATGTCATAAAGCCCCAGACCATTGGGTGCTTTGGTCCCGACAGGATGGCTGGTGCCTCCTGAATTTACTGAATTCCAAGCCACGGCATTGATATCATCACTGCCACTATAGATATAATCTGGTGTGTTGGAAGCACCACGGGCCGCGTATTCCCACTCAGCCTCAGTCGGTAAACGGTAGCCATTAGCGCTCCAATTGCAAATGGTTGCGTCCCAGGTGATGCTCGTACTTATTACAGGAACATTTCCCCAGTCGGCAGGGTTCGTAGAACCTGAGATGCTATAAACCGGCGTAAGCCCCTCAGCTATGCTTCGCAGATTGCAGTATTCCAGAACTGCATACCAAGAGACATTACACACAGGATAATTGACTCTTTTTGCATTTTTCGAAGCAGGGTTGGTTCCCATCACTACCTGCCATTCACCCTGCGTAACTTCATACTTGCCCATATAAAAGGAGTTCAAAGTCACGCTTTGCGTGGGAAGTTCATTTGGATCCCCCTCCCCCCAGGTGTCGCCCATAACAAAGTTGCCGCCGGGAATGAGCACCATCTGTACGGGAGACCAATTATTCGGATCCAAGGGATTATCCATCTTCCAGCAGCTTGAGACAAGTGCAGCTACAGCTATGAGAGCAATGATAAGTGCTACCTTCATGGGTTCCTCCCAAGGCGGGAATACATTTCCTGAGTGACATTGTTTTTAGCTCGCTGGACATTGATCAGCGCTATCGTGTAGTATCCTGCCGAAAGCAGGTTCAGGCTGCAGATGCCATAGAACTGGTTACGCGAGCTTTCGAATTCTGTTCTGGCAGCCTGGGCTGCAAAGGGAGAATCAGCAGCGATGTAATCCTGATGGGCCTGATCGGCACGATAATAGGACAGTGCCGAGAGCCCCAGGCTCAAAGCGATAGTGCCGAGGCTGATTTTCCTATGAATTCTCCAGCTTTGGTATGGCTTTATTAGTTCTTTGGGCAAAGGTTCAAAATCAAGCTGCTGCTCCACACGCCCCTGTTCATGCAAAGTCAGTTCCTTGGCTATGACGTAATTACCCCAGCTTACCGCCTGTACCGAATATACACCAGGGTTTCCAGTCCAGGAATTCCCTTTGATACTATGAGCATTCCCTTTGCTGCTGTCCGAGATCAACACCTTATAATCATCACGATTGGCCACAAAACAAAGCATAGCCTGTTCCGGAATCAAACGGAAAGATATCTTTCTGGTTTCACTGGCTTCGAGACTAATCTCCATTTCCTGGCTTTTTAGGGGGATACTTGATTTACCACTTGGCTCTACCCGCAATTGATAGTTTCCCGATTCCATCTGAAAGCTCTCGGCTTGTTTCAAGGTCGAGGCCAACACGCCATTGAGATAGATATTTACAGGATAAAAATCACTGCTCAAGCTGAGCATAGCCGTGCTGAGCTTATGAACAGCCTTCTCTGAATAGCGTTGACCGGCCTGCAGCACCAGGTCTTTAATCACCGGGAGATAGGCTTTGTCCTGAGGTTCGATCCTGAGCGAGTATTTACCTGGGCTTATGCCCAGCGTTGGACCTGTCAGGCTGAGTGGGGTAGCGCCCCAAACCTTATTATTCAGCCAAACAAAGCTGCCACTGGGCTCTGAGCTGATAATCAAATCAGCAAACTGAGCCTGTAGTTTCAAAGTAACTTCCCCGGAAGCCCTTGAGTCGGTTTTAATTTCGCTGCTCAAATCATCATATCCGGCTTGAGACAGGGTTACTTGATAGCTTGAAGAAACCGGATCATATATGTAAAAGGGGGTCTTCCTCTTGATGCCCTGATAACCCAAGATCTGCACACTAGCAGCATTGGGCTCTGATTTGAGCGTAAACACCGACAAGGAGCTTTTAATTTTTTGCAGGTCAGTGAAGCTGAGACCAAGGGGGCTGGTTTTATTGTCTGAGATTTCAACCGGGATGCCGTATTTGGCATTTTCTTGAAAATACTCAACCACAACACTTCCGACTGGTAATGCCCCGGTGGTAAGCGCATATCCGGGCTTGGCAATGCCCTGGGATTGGCGGTTGATAAAGATCTCAGTTTCAAAATCTGTAGTGATTCTGATGTTTCCGGTCAGCTTGGCGAGGCTGGAAGTCTGAGGCAGAATCGGTGAAGTTGCTTTCTCTGTCTTTGGACTTGCTAAGGCAAAATAGAAATCCTCGATCAGGTTGCCAGCGGTCCAGGGAATTTGATTGTCATAGGTCCTGGTTTTCACTTCCAGCGTGACCTTCTTCATCACGTCTTCGATCCGTTCCGGCGACTGTATATGTTTAGCAAAGCTTTCTGTAAAAGGGCTGTTGGCACCGCTGCCATCAGCTGCCGTCTTTCCCTGTTCGGTGCTGTAAATGATGTATTGGCTGCCGGCTTTACCTTGCATGATTGCGAGACCCTTGCTACCCGAACGTGCACCCCGGAAAGGATTGTCCCGGCAGGCATCGAGGATCATCACTGTAGTTCGGGCACGTTGCATCCGCTCCAAAGCCAGATTGCTGGAAAAGGCATGATATTTGAGCTCCGTATCTTCCTGGATATCTCTGCCAATGGGAATAAGATAATTCTCTCCATTGAAATTGGCCCCATGACCACTGTAGTAAAACACCGCCTCGTCTTCGGGGCGCAGATCAGTGATGAAGGTATTCAATGCCATATCCATCCGCTGCAGATCGGCATCAGTAATCAATGTGACCTGAAAATCCAAGCCCTTCAAAGTGGAAGCGATCAATTGTGCGTCGTTGATGGGATTGCGCAGCGGACTGCTGCTATAATCAGCATTTCCGATCACCAGCGCTTTGCGGGCTGCCCAGCCCCAGGTAGTCATAGTTAATAAAAGCATGAAGATCAGCAGGGTCCTCATCTTTCCTCCAAATTCAGATTGTTGCACCTTTTCTTATGGAACGTTATTCGTGACAAAAACATCTGTACACACCACAGAAATATGGTCAAGTTTTTTTTGGGCGTCATGATGCCTTTTCAGGCTTGGTGAACACTTGAATCAAGTGATGGAGCTTGGTTCATGATGTAGCCGGATATGCTGGTTACAGCAAATCCGTACTAACTACATGGACTGAGTTTTACCTCGTCCTCCCTTCGAGATCACCTCGAGTACTCGAGGTGATCTCGAGATTATCCTGATGTAATTACCACTTGGACAATGCAGTAGATAACAAGCAGTTGTTTTCCACTATCTGAGCCGGAATTCTGTGCAGCGCATGATGTAACATAGTCTTTCAGTCTGTTGTAACGCTGGGTTTTCGAACCCTGCGGGTCTGAAGTAAACTAGGACGTTGCCATCTAATCCGCTCAATCGGAACACCGGTTTCAATCGGTCGGTACGCCGGATTTTTCCGGTGAACATGCCCCCCCCTATCTGCCTGTACCAGATGAATCTGGCTCGACCGACCGAATGAATTCGGTGTTCCGGACGATGTGTATTTCTCTGGATCCAACTCGTCTTGTGTCGAAGAGGCCGTAGAGCAGGATTGACACAAGAATTCCATTGACACAAACTCCTGTTTATTTTGTCTGGGGTAAAGAAAAATATTCGTTTACCTAATAAGGAGCCCAAATGCCCTATATTTCTAATACAGATAGAGATAGACAGGCGATGTATGCAAAGATCGGAATCTCGGAATTCGATGAATTGATCGCCGCGATTCCCGATAAATATCGCCTCAAAGAGCCTCTGAAGCTGGATGAACCTCTCTCTGAGCTGGAGATCACCCAAAAAATTAAGAGCCAGACCTGCCGTAATCTCTGTGTCCAAAATGCCAATTCCTTCCTCGGTGGTGGAGTGTATGATCACTTCATTCCCGCTGCAGTTGACACCATCGTCTCACGACCAGAATTTTTCACCGCATATACTCCCTATCAGGCTGAAGTAAGCCAGGGCACTTTGCAGTTCATCTATGAATATCAAAGCATGATCTGCGAGCTCACGGGCATGGAAATCGCCAATGCATCCATGTATGATGGAGCCAGTGCAGTTGCTGAAGCCATTCTGATGGCAGTACGCAAAAACCGACTGCCAAAGGCCATCCTGCCTGCCACAATCCATCCTGAATATGTGAAAGTGATTCGTTCATACACTGAAGGTGTGGGAGTGGAGTTACTGTTTGCGCCTGAACGTGATGGTGTAATAGATCTGGCTGCCCTGAAAACCATGCTGGATGATAGCATCGGTAGTGTAGTGGTCCAATCACCAAATTTCTATGGCAATATCGAAGCCGCAACGGCAATCTCAGAGCTGGTGCACAGCCAACCCAAATGTCTGCTGATCGCTTGTGTGGATCCCATCTCGCTGGCCATCCTCAAAAGCCCAGCTGAATATAATGCCGATATCGTCGTAGGTGAAGGTCAGGCATTGGGCAATAGCATGTATTTCGGTGGTCCTTTGTTTGGCTTTTTCGCCACCAAACTGGATATGGCCAGGCAGATGCCCGGTCGCATTGTCGGCGGTACCCTGGATAAAGATGGTAAACGCGCCTATGCCCTCACTCTGCAAGCCCGTGAGCAGCACATTCGCCGCGAAAAAGCAACCTCAAACATCTGCTCAAACCAATCCCTGTGCACGCTAGCTGCGGTAGTATATATGAGCTTGATGGGACGCGAAGGGCTGATCGAGGTGGCAACCCAATCCACACAAAAAGCTCATTATCTGGCTGGAGAACTCGTGAAATTGACAGGATTCAGTCTTGCCAATCCCAACCAGTCATTTTTCAAAGAGTTTGTGCTCAAAACACCTATCCCTGCCCAAGGCATAATTGACAAGCTGCTCCCCCGCGGCATCTATGCCGGAATCGCTATCGGCGAAAATGAACTGATGATCGCGGTTACCGAGAAAAAGACCAAGGTGGAAATTGACAGCTACATTGCAGCGATGAAGGAGATCAGCCATGTCTAAAACAATCTTTGAACATAGCTCTCAAGGCCGCAAAGGTGTGACCCTTCCTCCCCGGGATATTGACATTCCGCTGAATAACATCCTGCCCGCTGAGCATTTACGCACCAATGCTGCCAGACTCCCTGAAGTGAGTGAACTGGATGTAATGCGCCACTATATAGCACTGTCTCACAAGAATCACTTCATCGAGAAAGGCTTGTATCCCCTGGGTAGTTGCACCATGAAATACAATCCCAAGCTGCATGAAAGCCTGGTACGGCACACCTGCTTTGCCAATCTGCATCCCAATCAGCCAGAAAGCACTATTCAAGGGGCGCTGGAACTATTGTATGAATTACAGAAAGATCTGGCCGAAATCTCCGGTATGGCAAATGTAACTCTGCAGCCAGTTGCCGGAGCTCAGGGTGAATTCACTGGCATCAAGATCATCAGCGCTTATCACAAAGCCAAAGGCAACAATCACAAAACCAAGATCATCATTCCTGACAGCGCTCATGGCACCAATCCTGCCACCTGCAATCTGGTGGGCTTTGAGGTAGTAGAGCTAAAGTCTCTGGAAGACGGCCGTTGTGATATCGAACGCCTGAGAGAACTCGTAGATGATACCACAGCCGGGTTCATGCTCACCAATCCTAATACGCTGGGTCTTTTTGAGACCCAGATCGAAGAAATCGCCGGAATCATGCACAGCGTGGACGCCCTGATCTATATGGATGGTGCTAATCTGAACGCCCTCCTGGGCATTGTTCAGCCAGGCAAGATCGGTTTTGACATCATGCATTTCAATCTGCACAAGACCTTCACCACTCCCCACGGTGGCGGAGGCCCTGGATGCGGCCCGGTAGGTGTGGTTGAGAAACTCGTTCCCTATTTGCCAGTACCTATGGTTGCAAAACAGGATGATCGCTACTTCCTGGATTATCGCCATGAACCAACTTCGATAGGCAAAGTACATACTTACTACGGCAATTTTGCCATAATGGTAAGAGCATACATCTACATCAAGATGCTGGGAGCCAAAGGGCTCAGACGCGTAAGTGAAAATGCCATCATCAATGCCAACTACCTGATGAAACGGCTGGAACCCTATTTCCATATCCAGCATAATGAATACTGCATGCATGAATTTGTAGCAGATGGCACCTGGCAGAAGAAAGAACAGGGAATATCCACACTGGATATAGCCAAAAGGTTATTAGACAAGGGTTTCCATGCCCCCACGATCTATTTCCCCCTGATCATTCCTGAAGCGATGATGGTGGAACCCACTGAGACTGAAAGCCTTGAATCCCTGGATGCCTTTGCTGATGCTATGATCGAGATAGCCAATGAGTGTAAGAAAAATCCCGAAATCCTGCATGAATCTCCCCTCAGCACTCCTGTGCGCCGGGTTGACGACGTGCGGGCTGTAAAAGTATTGGATCCTGCTTTCAGGATCGAGAACTAAAGTCCATAACCAAGGAGAGACCATGAAAAGATTATGCATTCTACTAATAGCCCTGCTAGCTCTGGGAGCAGTATATGCCCAGCAAACCAAGCTAGGCTATGTAAATACGGATAGGGTTCTGCTGGACAGCAATGAGATAGCTGAAATTTCCCGCCTGTTCCAACTCGACAAACAGAATTGGACAAATCAGATACGCACCCTGGATGAAGAAATCAAGCGTATGGAGCGTGATTTCGAAATCCGTAAGCTCTCCATCAATGAAGCTACAAAAAGGCAATTACAAGGTGAAATAGATACCAAAAAAAGCGAAGCTGGACGCCTTCTGGAAGAGTATTTTGGTGAAAATGGCAGAGCTGAACAGCGTTATCGTGAATTGATCGATCCCCTTACTAAGAAGATTCATGACATCATCAAGAAAATTGCTGAAGATGAGAAGTACACCATGATCATGGATGTAAGCATGGGAGTTATCCTGTATGCAGCACCATCGATCGATATCACTGAGCAAGTATTGCAGGAACTGAATAAGGACACGATCAAACCTTCCATGCCTGATGCTCAGGATCCCAATTCACAGGAATTTCCTCCGCCAGCTTTTGGTGATGATTTCAAAGAAGACATGTTCAAAGATATGGGTAAACCCGAAGATACATTCAAGCCATAAGCAATGAAGAAGTTCTCCAGTGCCATCAAACCCGAAGCGATCCTTGCCATTATTGGCGGGATCTGGCAGGGCGATCTCTCACTAAGTTTCGATAACGTCTGTGAGCCGTGCGAAGCTAATCAGCACTCGATAGTGTTTCTGGAACAGGACAAGCTGTTTGATGCCGTATCTGCCTGTCCTGCTGGCCTGATCATCACCAATCAAGCCATGCAAAGCAAATTGCCGCAACGGACTCTATTGATCGTGGATAAGCCGTATTTTGCTTTTATAAGCCTGGTCTCCTGGTGGTTGACGCAAGATAGCCAGAGCCTGGAATATGGGATTCATCCCAGCGCCATTATCGACCCTTCTGTCAAGTTTGAGGGAGAGGTTGCCATCGGGGCAAATGTAGTGATAAAAGAAAACTGCACCCTTGGCAAAGGGGTTAGAATTAATGAAAACTGCACGATCGGGAAAAACTCTCTGATAGGAGCAGGATGCCACTTGTATGCAAATGTGAGCCTATATAATGATACTCAGATAGGCAAGCGCTGTATCATCCACAGCGGGTGCGTGATTGGGGCAGATGGATTTGGGTACTTGCTTATCGGTGGCAAACAGGAAAAGATCCCCCAGGTAGGCAATGTCTGCATCGGTGACGATGTGGAGATTGGAGCCAATACAACTATAGACCGGGCTACTTTGGGTTCTACGACAATTGGAAATGGAACCAAGATCGACAATCTGGTTCAGATTGGCCATAATTGTAAGATTGGTGAACATAGCATCCTCTGCGCCCAGGTGGGCTTGGCTGGTTCCACGATTGTGGGAGATTTTGTCTATCTCGCCGGACAGGTTGGTGCTGCCGGACATATAAAAATCGGCAATCGCGCCATGGTGGGGGCACAAAGCGGCTTGACATCCGACATCCCGGATGGAGCCAAGTTCTTTGGCTCACCAGCTCTGGATGCCGGCACCATGAAAAGGATTATCGTAGCCCAAAGGTACTTGCCAGATCTGTTGAAATCCTGGCAAAATAGCAAAGGAGATAAGAATGGATTATAAGCATACTATCGGCGGTGAGGTCTCCTACACTGGGATAGGATTGCACAGCGGTGAAGTTTCGACCATCAGGTTCAAACCGGCTGGCAATGAAGATGGGATCTTTTTTGTGCGGGTAGATTTACCAAATTCTCCTGAAATCCCTGCAGATATCGACCATGTAGTGGATATCTCAAGGGGCACCACGATTGGCACCAATGGTGCTACAGTGGGTACCATAGAACATGTACTTTCCGCCATTAAAGGCTTGAATATCGATAATGTGAGGATTGAGATCGACGGACCCGAAGCTCCCGTGGCTGATGGTAGTCCGATAGTTTTCTTCAATCTTCTCAAACAAGCCGGGATCGTCCAGCAAGATAGTGAAAGAGTGTATTTTGAGATCGATGGTCCCATCAGCTTTTCTGCCCCTGAAGATAATGTTGATGTCGTGATAGTACCATCCAATGAACTCAAGGTCACCTTCATGATAGATTACAAACACCCTTATCTGGGTACTCAATACACCTGGTTACCCAATATGGATATCTATGAAAAAGAATTCGCCGGAGCCCGGACCTTCTGCTTTATCAAAGAAATCCTGCAGCTCAAAGAAATGGGTCTGATCAAAGGTGGCTCGCTGGAAAATGCCCTGGTAATCGCAGAACCTGGCATCAGTGATGATGAACTGGCTCATTTGCAGAGTGTTTTTGGTTATCACGATAAAGTCACTGTATCATCCGAAGGGATCCTGAACAGCCATCCTCTGCGTTATTATAACGAATTTGTCCGGCACAAAGTAGTGGATTTACTAGGTGACATAGCCCTTTTAGGCATGCCCATCAAAGGCCATATACTGGCTGCCCGCAGTGGCCATAAAACCAATGTGGAGCTAGTGAAGAAACTGCGTCAGATCCAGAAGAAACAGGAATTGCAACAGATCTACCAGAAGAAACAAAGCACTGAAGCAGTGTTTGATATCAACGCTATTATGCGGATTATCCCCCACCGTTATCCTTTCCTGCTGGTAGATAAAATTACCGAATTTGTCCCAGGTGATTTCATTGCCGGGATGAAGAACGTAACCATCAATGAGCCATTTTTCCAGGGACATTTCCCTGGACACCCGATCATGCCGGGAGTACTGATCATCGAAGGCATGGCTCAGGCGGGAGGGATTATGCTCCTGAATCAATTGGAAGATCCTCAGAATCATGTGGCATACTTTGCTTCCATTGATAATGTGAAATTCCGCAAGCCGGTTATGCCTGGAGATACACTGCGCTACGAATTGAAAGTGATATCCTTGAAGCGCTCACTGGCCAGGATGCATGGTGAAGCCCTGGTAAATGGAGAGAAGGTAGCCGAAGGCGACTTCATGGCTATGATTATGGAGAGAAATCAATGAGTACTATTCATCCAACAGCAATTGTACATTCTGGGGCTGTGATCGGCGAGAACTGCGAGATCGGACCCTATTGCGTGATCGGACCAAACGTCGTGCTGGGCAAAAATAACAAGCTACATAACAACGTAGTGATTGATGGTCATACCACTATCGGCGAAGGGAACAAGATCTTCTCTTATGCGGTATTGGGAACTGATCCCCAAGACCTGAAGTATGCCGGAGAACCCACAAAACTAAGAGTTGGGAACAACAACACGATCCGTGAGTTTGCCACTATCAACCGCAGTAATCAGTTGGAAGAAGATACCGTGATAGGCAATAACAACCTGGTCATGGAATATGTGCATATCGCCCATAACTGCCAGGTTGGTTCCTTTTGCGTGATCGCCAATGTAGTACAATTTGCCGGACACGTCCATGTGCATGATTTTGCCACAATCGGAGGAGTTACTGCTGTGCATCAATTTGTGCATATTGGAACCCATGCCTTTGTAGGTGGAGCTTCAGCGGTGAAAAAGGATGTCGTACCCTACTCCCGGGGACAGGGGAATCCTTACCAGACAGTGGGACTAAACAGCGTAGGATTGATGCGCAAGGGATTCAGCACTGAACAAATTGCTCAGATCAAGGAAATCTACAACCTCTTTTATCGTAGTGGACTCAATACGACTCAAGCCTTGCAGGAAGCCGAAACCAAACAGCTAAGCCAGGAACAGGCAGTGTTTGTAGATTTTGTAATCCACGCTGACAGAGGTATCTCGAACTAATCTCAGCTATCTCTTAGCCTTTCTTGCAACAGCTTGAGTACAGGGCTCATTCTTGTTACTTTGCTTTGAGCTAGTTTCAACACCAATTGTGCAGATTCTGTATCCCCCGCTTCCAGATGGATCTTGATGAGTTCTGCATATACTTCGCTTACATAGGGATTTGCGTGAATCGCTCGCATGAGGATTTCCTTGGCTTTATCCAGCAGGCCAATGTTCTGGGCAGCTTTGGCATATTGCATCAGATGATCTGGATTGACGATCATGTTTTGTAAGTCGGCAGTTTTGTAGCTATGATAAGCTTTGAGCCAGTTGTTTTTTTGGCCATAGATGACTCCTGCCAGGAGATACAACTGGGTATGAGATCCAGCTTTGGAGAAGGCAAGATCAAGGTATTCCACCGCTTCATCAAGTTTACCCAGCCGATACAGCTGTTCTACAATGATAAAGTATAAAAAAGGATGCCTGTCCATGCGAGGCAATATCCTCTTGATAGACTCAATGCTATCATAATGTTTCCCCAGGAAGGCTTGGGCAAGAGCAATATTGTAAACCAACTCATCTGCTGGATTTACGACTCTTTGATAATATGCCAGGGCTAGCCTGTACTCACCTGTAGCCATGTAACAACCAGCAATGGCCACGAGGATCTGTTGATTCCCCGGATCAATAGCCAGGGCACTGATATAGCTTGACAGTGCCTTCTCATACTGCATCCTGCTGAGATACAGCTCAGCCTGGGCAATGGACAATCTGGGATCTTCAGGATATCTTTCCTTGGCTTCATACAGCAGATGCAAGGCATGCAGCCAGTTTGATTTCTGCAATTCCTGCACTCTGATCAAGAGATTATTGATCTCCATCTTTTCCATACTATTTGAGCTCTTTCATTAGTTCCTGCACCGCTCTTTCAAGCTGTTTATCCTGTCCTGACAGTAAGTCGTTCAATGAGTTTTCCACTACTATATCAGGCATGGCTCCAGTTCCTTCCATATTGGTGCCATCCAGCTTGTACCAGCCACTACCAGGCATACGCATCGAGGATCCGTCCACCAGAGTATACTCCCAAGTGCCAATCACAGCACCGCTAGAAGGCATTCCGACGACTTTTCCAAGTCCAACTTCCTGGTAAACAATGGGGAAAATCTCTCCATCGGAGAAGGAGCGTTCATCAACCAGAACGATAGTCGGTTTGTCAATTGTACGCAGAGGTTCTGGGCGTTTCTCCCGGCTATAGCGGCGACTGGTGGAATAGGCATAGGTTTGTTTTGAGAGCAGGGTTATAAGCATGTCATGAATTCTGCCGCCCACATTACCGCGTACATCTATTACCAATGCTTCCTTATCGTGATTATCTCGGAATACATCCCGGACGAAAGTATTGTAGTTCTCATTACCCATGGCAGGAATATGCACATATCCCAAACGATCGTTGGATAGCTGTTCTACCAGTTCTCTGCTGCGGTTCGTTTTAAAAGCATACCACAGGTCATAATTCTCTCGGCCACTTAAGGCGCGGATTGTCAGATCTTTAACATCTCCTGAAATCGTAGCTTGAAGCCGAATTTGCTTGCCTGCTTTGCCTGCCAATAAAGAATCAATGGGAGTTCTGGAGTTTACTTGAACTCCATCTATGCTGTTAATAATGTCCCCCGCTTTGAGCTTGTAAAAACTTGATAGCCGGGTATTGGGATAAACACGTGCAACTTTCACACCATCCGAGTTTATGCTGGAGTAATCCAGATCCAAACCGAGGAAAGCTGCCGGTTTCACATTTCTTTCTCCCTCAGCGCGTGGATAAAAACCAGTATGCGAGGCATTAACATCTCCGATCATCTCGTTTATGATCGTGGCGACATCATCTATATCCCTGGCTTTTTCCACATAAGGACGATAGAAGTCATATACTTGCTTCCAGTCCTTACCGTGCATATCCGGATCGTAGAAGTTGTTGCCAAAAGCACCCCAGGCTTGTTCGAAGACACGTTTATTCAGTTCTTTGGTATCGTATGTATAATCCAGTACAGTCCTTATCTCGCGCCTTTGGCCACCAGAGGTATTATAGGATTTCAAAGCCCCTTTCTGCAGATAGTACAGCGTGGTACCCACCATCTTGAAAGAGCTGTTGGCGTCTTTGCCAAGATTGGCCTCTTCTTTGATGTTCTTACCATAGATGTTTGCCTTTTTCAAGGACGTATTGGAATCCCCAAACCAGGGATTATCTATGTAAAGAAATGTGGAATCACTGATTATTCTGACCACAAACTGGTTTGTATTGCTACCTGTGATGATTGGATAAAAGCGTTTGTCTATGCCTTCCCACTCTATTTCTACAGGTTTAGGCTGGACAATTGGTTTCTCTTCATCGCTTGCGCTGGATTCGGACTCATCTTCATCTGAGAGCTTGATGTCGATTACATACTCATCTTCATCCAAGCCAAGCTCATCGGTCTCATCCTCTGTCTTCTCTGTCGGCTTTTTCTTTTCTTCTTCTGTTTTCTTGGTAATGGGAGGTGAGAAGATCTCTGTCCAATTGTCCACATCAAGTTCGTATTCATCACGGGGAACCAAGTCCAGACGGTAAATGTCTCGATTACGTGTCATGAGTAATGAGCGTTCATCCTGATTCCACCAGATCGAGCTGATCCATCCATCATCAGTGAGAATCTTACGATGTGTTTGAGTGGCAAAATCATATATATACAATTCCCGCATGTAGTTATCATCCCTGATGATAGAGTACACTGCATGGGTTCCAGCCTGATTCACGGCAAAATTAGAAATTACAACCCAGGGTGTATTCATCGGCCGGAGATTCACAAATCCTGAATCAGCCATGGCAATCCTACCGCTGCGCCAATAATCACGATAGTGCACAGTCCAGCGCCCATTCTGATCCTGCATGACGTTCTCGACTTCCAGGCTGTCTTTCCCAAACCAGTCATAAGGCACCATTTCCATCAGAGAATCTACTTTGGTAGTAAACAGCTGCTCTTTGCCATTGGCGAGTTTGCGGATAATCAGATTGCGGTCATCGATGAAATGCATACCCGCATAACCAGAATGGTCACGAGTAATCTGGCGTGGGATACCACCCTTCCGTGGCATTACAAAACTATCGTAAAGGTAGTTAAAGGCTACCAGCAATTCGTCGCTCGATACAGTAAAATCATCAAGCTCATTTACCATATTTCTGCTGATCTGAGTATCTTTCCAGTTATCTTCTCCAAGCCTGATTTCCAGCTTAGAAACCCGATCACCGAAAACCTTGGTGGGGTCGTATTTGTAGATCTCATTGAAATGCTCGAAGACAATCCTGTCGTTCGCTCTAGCGATTGAGATATCACGAGCGCTAAAGACGGGCAGGTTACTCACTTTGAAGGGGCGGGAGAAATCCATCTTGTCTACCCGGGTCAATTGAAAGCGATCTCCATCAGAGTAGCAGTAGAACAGTGAATTTGAATGATGTGAGTAGCGTGGATAACGCTCTGTAAACTCTGTAGTCGTGAGCCTGGTATAGTTCTTTGAATCGATATCCAGCATCCAAAGATCACCATTCAGGCTGCCCCTGTAAGCTTCCCGATACGCATCACCATACCGTTGGAAGACAATCTTCTTATTATCTGGAGAAAGGCTGGCAAAACGATCACCAAACTCACCAATCAAAGTAGCGCGGGTACCATCGATCGGCAATTTGTAAAAAGACGAACCCCACTCATAGCTGTTTCTTACTACCAGGAGATGCTTGCTATCGTTGTACCAATCCGATACGCTATAGCTTTCCCGGATGATTACACGTGCTTCGCCACCAACAGAAGAAATCAAGTATGGATAGCTTTGTCCTTCCCGGTTTGAATTAAAGGCAATCCATTTCCCATCGGGAGACCAGCTTGGCCCCCACTCTGAAGCAGTGGTATTGGTAATTCTACGGGCTGTGCCCCCCTTGAAAGCCACCACCCACAGGTCGTTGTCAAAAACAAAGCACACTTCATTACCATCGGGCGATATGGCAGGATCCCTTGGAAAACTCGGTTCCTGTGCCCCTAAAAGAGTCGTGATCAGCACTACAGCCATTAGCACCAGAATCGCTCTGAAACTCATATAATCTCCACTTTGGTTTTACTCTCCAGATGAAAGCTATTCTTTCTCAAAAATCTCCAGAGCCTGCTGATGATTCTTGATTTGGTATGTATGTTTAAGGATGCGGATAGTAGTTTTAGCAAACACATCGGAACTAATGCGAACCGATCTTAGGTTCGATCTACTACCTTGTAAAAACTCGTTTAACTGATTATCCAATTCGTTTTCGCACCTTGTGATGCGATCCTGCAATTCGGAAATCGCAGCATCATCGCCCTCACTGCGAAGCCGAATCAATTCCTTGGTCATCTGCATCAGCATAGCCCGATAAAAGGGGCTGATGGCAATCTCAATCTCAGTTTCGGTGCCATCCCTATCACCGGCAGTAGCGATGCTGATGCTATTGAAGGCCTGGCACAACCCTCCTGATATGCACGATGTTTCCTGATCTCCGATGATCTCTCCATCACAAGCTATTGTAGAATCCATGATTAGAGAACTAAAGTGAATATCCCCTTTTACAAGCACTCTTGAGGATTGAATGCCGGTCACTGATAAATTGCCCAGAACTTGAATTCCTGGATTCAGACAGGTTTCGATATTGCCAGAAACCACCAGATTTCCATTGGTATAGATGCTTGAGGATATTACATTGCCATGAATGACTATTTCGCTGCCCGAAACCAGATAGCAGTTTCTGATATCACCATGGATCTCCAAAGCTAGTGGAGTGCGGAAGCTTTCCCTACAGGTAGATGCATCAAATGACAGCCGGTCGAGAATGCATATCTTCCCCTCATCGTTCAAATATGGATATCCAGTCTGTAAAGCAGAGAACTCACCTGATTCATAACATACATTTTCTCCAACAATTCCCAGCGCACCAGTATCATCAAGATTAGCTGGAACAATCAGTTCGCCAAAGATATCATAGATTGAACTGCTACGCTCGAATATATTGTTTGAATATCCGGCGATTACATCTCCCTGATTCACATAAGCCAATCCAGTCAGGATCCCAATATCCCGGGTATGAAAGAACTCCATAATAGGCTGGGGATCAAAATGATAATGAAGCTTGGGAGTATCATCAGAACCGTCCTGATTGCTGATCGCAATGGGAAAAGGCACCTCATACTCACGCTCTAAAGAATTGTCCTGGATATACTTCAAAGCTTCATCAAAGCCCGTTTTTATCCCTGCCTCTTCGATCAGGTTCATTATATCCTGTTCATCTACCAAATGCCCGCTACGCTTGATAATCAACCAGGCCGAAGCAGGTTTTTGCCTAAGTTCCAGGATCACATTTCCCCTGGGGTTGGTCAGTATTTTATTCATCGATAATCCCGATCACATTTATTTGCCGGTTGTTGGTTTGATCACGACGATAGGAAAAAAAATCCTCGTTTTCATATGTACACTCAAAGACGTTTTCGATATTGAGGAAGGGAATCCCTGCCAAGATAAGTTGCTGGAAAATAGTAGTACGAATATTCAGGTGTCGGAAATTGTTCTTGCAGGGGCTAAGCTTCATCCCGATCAAGCTCTCATTGAAGTGGTGATAGATCTCTTCACTCACTTGATAGTGATCCTCACAGATGCCAGCCCCAATATATGCATTGATGGCTTGGGGAATACACCCATACTCGCGTACCATAGTCCTTACTGCCTGTCCCACAATGTTCTTTCTTGTGCCTTCACGCCCGCTATGAACAGCACAGACAGCCCTGACTTCATTATCAAAGAGGATCACAGGTGTGCAATCAGCTGTCCGAACCAATAGGAATTGCCCGGTGAGATTCGTAACCAAACCATCTGCTATAGGGATTTGGGGATGACTGCCAATCCCTGCTCCACTGTCATCCTGCTGGCACTTATGAACAAGCGCTGAATGAGTTTGCTCAGCTATCACCAGACTCTCAATAGGAATGAGTCTACCGCCAAGTACAAAATCTTTCTGATCTCGCATTAGAGAGCGATAGTCAGGAACTCTGGATCCCAAATGAAAGAAGACCTTCCTCATTTTACCAGCCTCATGCGAGGAGCCCTGTAGATGGATGCATTATCATTTAAGACCAGCATCCGCAAAATTCTGCGGCTGAACCGCTGAACATATTTCAATGCTCCAAGCGACCAAAGCATACATATTCCTGCGGAGATCATCATCGTGCTTTGAGCTCCGATCTTGCTGGAAAGGGCACCTAAAATCAATCCTCCGAATGGTGAAGTGCTCATAAATGCCATTGTGTAAGCACTTAATACCCGTCCTCGCATCTCATCTGAGACTATGGATTGGATCAAGGTGTTCGTTGTAGCCATGGTCATCATCATACCAAAACCGATAAACAACATCATGAACATGCTAAACGGCAGAGATTGACTTCTGGAGAAAACCATCATAGCCAGGCTCACCCCACAACCTATATAGACAAGTCTCTCTACCATTCCCTTGATGCTCTTTCTCGAAGCCAGGATCAAAGAGCCAGTTAGAGCCCCAATCCCCGCTGTGGACATTAGAAGACCCTGGGTTCCGCTATTTCCTTTGAGAATATCCTTGGCAAAGATTGGGATCAAAGTAGTATAGCTCATACCAAACAGGGTATAGATAGAAAGATTGGCCAGGAGGAAGCGGATAGGTACATTGCGGTAAACATAGCGCCAGCCATCCAGGATTTTCTTTAGGGTTGAATCTCTCTCTGGCTTAATGGCAGGATATGCGATGCGGATCAGACACAAAGTAAAAATCACGGGTATATATGATAATGCGTTGAGGGCAAAGCAAATCCCTTCACTAAACAGAATGATCAGAAACCCACCCAGGGCAGGACCAACCAAGCGGGCAGCATTGAACATCGCGCTGTTTGTTGCAATCGCATTGGGAATCATGGATTTATCTCCCACAAGGTCGATCACCAGATTCTGCCGGATCGGAGCATCAACCGCCTCGATGATGCCTTGCAATAAGGCAAAGATCAGGAGCGGATAATGAACATTTTGATTGATCCTGCCTCCCAATACCATGATCGCCAGGAGGGAATTCTGGATAAAGAATGCTGTCTGCGTGATAATGATAGTATGATGCCGGTTCCATCTGTCGGCCCAGGCACCCACAAAAGGAGATATGGGCACCGAGGGAATCATGGAGAGAAAACTGACCAGCCCCAGTAACAACGCTGAGCCGGTGATGCGATACACAAACCAGCCCATGGTAGTACGTTGAATCCAGGTACCCACCAAAGAAATTCCCTGCCCCATAAAGAAGAGCCGGTAATTCCGAATCGATAGTGAAACAAAGGTTCGCCTTAGAAATCCGAACATCACAAAATGAAGCGGGAGAGATCCTCACTCTCGATTACGGGATTTAATCTGCTGGATACCATCTGTTTGGTTATGCTTACCTTCTTCAGTTTTGGAGTAGGCATATCATAGAGAAAATCGTCTAACAACGTGTTCATAATCGTGTGCAAGCGCCGAGCCCCAATATCTTCCATTCTTTCGTTGGCCAGTGCTGCATAACGGGCAATTTCAGCAATTGCTCCAGATGTAAAGCTTAGCGCTACCTTCTCTGTCTTAAAAAGCTCAATGTACTGCTTGGTAAGTGCGTTCTCCGGTTCGCTGAGGATGCGCACAAAATCAGCTTCACTGAGGCTATTAAGCTCTACCCGGATGGGAAACCGACCTTGTAACTCCGGAATCAGGTCACTGGGTTTAGCCAGATTGAAAGCACCGGCAGCGATGAAGAGGATATGCTGAGTATCTACTACACCGTATTTAGTTGGCACTTTGCTGCCTTCCACAATAGGCAGCAGGTCTCTTTGCACGCCACTTCGGGATACATCCACTCCACTATGCTTTTCTGCTGTGGCAATCTTATCGATTTCATCGATGAAGACAATCCCGTTTTCTTCCACAAGTTGTTTGGCTCGTTCTGCCACCACATCCTTGGGTACCAAACGTGATACTTCTTTATCAGTAAAGCTTTTCAGGGCATTGGCAACGGTTGTTTTGATCTTCTTTGGGTTCCCTCGTCCTGGGAGGATACTACCCAGAATTTCACCGAAATCAAAATCCAAAGCCTCCATGTTCAGATTGGTCATGATCTCAAAGCTGGGATTGGCATCAGTATCATTCTCAATCTCGATCTCTTTATCGTCCAACGCTCCAGACAGCAGCCTGGTTTTCATCTTGTCCCGGGTTCGTTGTTCTCTCTGCTGCTGTTCTTCACTTATCTGATCATCCTTGCGCCGGCGTTTCGGAATCAAGATATCCAATACTCTCTCTACCGCATGCAAGCGTGCAGTTTCACCCACTTCATCCACCATTTGGGCTCGGACCTGGGTCACAGCGTAGCTCATAAGTTCTCGAATCATGGATTCGACATCGCGTCCCACATAACCCACTTCGGTAAATTTAGATGCTTCTACTTTGATAAATGGAGCACCCACCAAACGTGAAATACGACGGGCGATCTCTGTCTTCCCCACTCCAGTTGGTCCGATCATGATGATGTTATTAGGCATAATCTCAGCCCGCATATCACCAGAGACTTGCTGACGGCGCCAGCGATTGCGCAGGGCGATGGCAACGCTGCGTTTGGCAGCGCTTTGTCCAATTATGTATTTATCCAGTTCTGTAACTATCCTTATCGGAGTAAGAGCTTGAGGATCGGTCACTATAAAACCTCTAATACTTGGTTGTTATTTGTAAAAATGCATATTTCCGATGCAATCCTGATTGCCTCTGTGACAATGTCTGCTTCACTGAGTTTGCTGTTTGAGATCAGGGCTCGGGCTGCGGCCAGAGCGTAGTTTCCACCGCTGCCTATGGCTACGATCCCATCACTTGGCTCAAGCACATCACCCACTCCGCTAATCAGCAGAATCCCACTATGATCTCCTGCCACCAGCATAGCCTCAAGACGCCGCAGGTACTTATCCTGCCGCCATTCCTTGGCAAGTTCTACAGCAGCTTTGCGCAGGTTGCCTTTATTTGTTTTCAGTTTCTCTTCGAATTTCTCTGATAGTGAGAAGGCATCAGCAGTGGCTCCGGCAAAACCGATAATAACCTTATCGCCGAAGATCTTGCGGATCTTGACTGCATTGGATTTCACCACTGTATTTCCCAACGTTACCTGACCATCACCGCATAGAGCTACTTTCTTGTTGCGGTACAGGCCAATAATCGTCGTGCCGTGCAATACCTGCTCTGTACTACTCATCTTCACTATCTCCTGGTTGCTGAGGAGCTTCCTCGTTGGCAATATCCGAGATCTTTGCTTCCAATTCTGGTTCACTGTGTTCAAAGCGGAGTTCCCGGGCTTTGTCAAATTTCTTTTCGATCATGGCTCTTTCCGTCTCAGTGACATGCTCCAGGATCATACCGAAGATCTCATCTGTACCGAGGGTTTCCTTTTCCTGCAGTACTCCAGCCAGCAGATCGAGTAATTCTCTGTGTTTATTGAGGATAGCTATAGCATTTTGATGCGCATCCGAGATCATGGTGCGGATCTCAGTATCCACCATTCGGGAGGTTTCATCGCTATAGATATCGCGGGATACCAATTCTTTACCAAGGTACACTTCACCTTGCTCTTTGCCTATGGTCATCGGTCCAATGGCATCACTCATGCCCCATGAGCAGACCATTTTTTTAGCAATGTCGGTAGTTCTTTCCAGATCGTTTCCGGCTCCGGTTGTCAATTCGCCAAACACAATTTCTTCGGCTGCCCTGCCTCCCAGCAAGCTGGTAAGAAACTGTTTCAAATAGCTACGGGAGTACCCAGTCTTGTCACTCAGCAGATAGTGAGTTGCACCACCTGTAAAGCCACGGGGAATAATACTCACTTTATGAACCGGCTCCACCAGATCCTGAAACACGCTGGTCAAGACGTGCCCTATCTCATGATAAGCTGTCAGGCGTTTATCATCTTCGGGAATCACCCGGCTCTTTTTTTCCTTACCCAAAGTAAGCTTGTCCTTGGCTTCTTCAAAGTCTATCATTTGGATGCTGCTTTTATTCTTACTGGCGGCAATCAAGGCTGCTTCATTGACCAGGTTGGCGAGATCTGCCCCGCTAAAACCAGGTGTTCCCCTGGCAATCAGTTCCAGCATCACATCATCAGACAGGGGTACCTTGGCGGAGTGAACCTTGAGGATTTCAGTTCTGCCCTTGATATCAGGAAGGTCAACCGTCACCTGACGGTCAAAACGACCTGGACGCAATAGAGCTGGATCGAGAATATCGGGACGGTTGGTCGCGGCGATGATGATCACGGCTTCATTGGGCTCAAATCCATCCATCTCCACCAGGAGTTGGTTCAGGGTTTGTTCCCGTTCGTCGTGCCCGCCACCCAGACCTGTACCTCTATGTCTGCCCACTGCATCGATTTCATCGATGAAGGTAATGCAAGGTGCATTCTTCTTGGCTTGTTCGAAAAGGTCTCTTACTCGGGCAGCGCCAACACCCACAAACATCTCCACAAAATCCGATCCTGAAATTGAGAAGAATGGTACGCCTGCTTCTCCTGATACGGCTTTAGCAAGCAGAGTCTTACCTGTTCCAGGACGTCCTACCAGCAAAACTCCACGAGGGATTCTGCCCCCCAGACGCTGAAACTTGCCAGGATCTTTGAGAAATTCAACGATTTCCTGGAGCTCTTCTTTGGCTTCATCCACACCAGCCACATCCTGAAATGTGATCTTGGATTTACTGGCTTCATGCAGCCTGGCTTTGCTTTTACCAAAGCTGAAGGCCTTGGAGTTTTGATTCGTCATGCCTCGCATAATGAAGAGCCAGAACACAATCAACAGGACAAAGGGCAGTGCATATGATATCAAACCGGTCCAGCGCGGAGGCTTAGCTGTGGATACTTTGATCCCCCTTACAACGAGTGAATCCACCAGCCGCGGATCATCGAAGGGCAAAGCTGTCTGATACTTCTGTTTGGCAAGATCAGCATAGAGAATATCCCTATCAGTAAATTGCACCGCAGATATTTTGTCACTATAGACCCTGGAGATAAAATTGCTGTAGCTTTCCTTGATGATGGTCTCTCGATTACCATTGTATGTATGCCATAGAATCACTGCCAGGAGTATAATGATGAGCACGAAAGGCAGGGAAAAAGCCGATTTCCGGGCAGGAGGGGTAGTTGGCTGACCATTGAGATCCAGCCTGGGTGTAGAACCTCCATCAGTCTTTTGCCCTCTGCGCTTGACAATATACATTCTGAACAGGCTAATGACAGAAATGAGGAGTATGGCATAGATAAACCAATTAATAAATACCCCAAATTGATCGAAAACGTCTGGAACCCTACTTGCAGCACCCGCTATTGAATCTGGAACAGCCTGTGCCCCCAGGGGCAGAAAGATTAGGCTCAGGATAGAAAGTCCAAGATTTTTCATTGATAGCATTCTTCCTTCAGGATGCCGATATAAGGAAGGTTGCGATAGCGCTCGCCAAAATCCAACCCATAACCCACAACAAATTCATTCCCCACTTCAAATCCTACATAATCGAAGCTTACTTCAATCTTATGGGCAGCAGGTTTGTCCAACAGGATACATGTGCGCAGGGAGGCTGGTTTGTGTTTCCAGATGTAGTCTTTGATATATTGCAGGGAAAGCCCTGAATCTACAATGTCTTCCACGATTATCACATCACGATCGGAGATATCTACATCGATATCCTTGCGGATCTTCACCACACCACTGGTTGTAGTTCCTGAGCCATAGCTGGAAATCGCCAGAAAATCCAATTCTACAGGGATGGTAATCGCTCTCACCAGATCACTGAGAAAGATGAAGCCACCTTTCAGTACTCCGATAATCACGGGTACTGAATCCTTGTAGTCACTATTGATCAGAGCTCCGATTTCTCTGATCCGGGTCTGGATACGGCGCTCGTCAAACAGCACCGCGGAAATATCACAATTCATCGAATTCATCATATCCTCGCATGTTTTTCTTGCGGTTGGCAGCCCGTTTGGGCTTTTCTTCAATGGGCTCAGCCTCGATCATCAGATAACGCTGGGTCTCTAATGTGAAACGTACTCTTTCGTCCACACGATGACCCACCACCCAAAACAGCTTCTCGCCATCATCAAAGATAGGTATCAAGTCCCTGTCGTATTTAGACACTTTTTCGTCAATGAAAAAGTCTTTCAGCTTCTTGCTGGACTGCATTCCCAAAGGCATAAAACGGTCGCCTGCCCTCCTCGGACGAATACTGAAGGGGTATGAAATCTTGTCCGCATCTATGATGGCAGTGAGGGGAATGTGTTCTTTGGCATTTTGGGGGAGGACTTTCAGATACTTGAAAGTAAAACGGTAATTCATACAGGCTACTCGGGCGCGGTCAGCGTCCACGGCACAGGCTTCACTCTTTTGGGTGTAAATGTCTTCTGCGCGGGTAGTCAGGATCAGCTCATGATACTGCTTTTTGGCATATACTCCATGGGGCAGGTTTATATATTTACTACCGTCAGCATCCATCAGAACTTGCAGTTCATCGAGATGCACGCGAAAGAAATCTGCTTCTGTCCCCGTGATCTGGCTCCAGGATAGTTTCAGGACATAGTATTGCTCAATGGTACTGAGCTTTCGGATTCCCGGAATACTAAGGCATACTTTGTGAGTAGCGCTATCAAGGCAAAGCTTCTTCATGCTGGCTTTAGCACGATCGCGGAAATGGCGGTCAACTTCATTCATGTGCTCTGCGACCTGCCCCAGCCGGGCTCTGAGATTGGGGCTGTAATTCATCTCTAAATGAGGTAGCAGATCGTTGCGCATGCGATTGCGGTGGAAGCGGTTGTCATTGTTTGTGGCATCTTCACGCCAGGGAATATCTGCTTCTTTCAATACTTCGCGTAGCTCTTCCGGGTTGAAGCAAAGCATGGGATGGATCACGTTTCCACTTCGGGGTTTGATTCCTGCCAAACCAGCTACCCCTGCTCCCCGAAAGAGGTTCATCAGCAGGGTTTCCGCTTGATCATAGCCATGATGAGCCAGGAGGACTTTGCCAAATTTGTAAATCTCCAGGATTTGATTGAATACAGCAAAGCGTTTCTTACGGGCTTGGTTTTCCAGATCAGCCGCCGAATCAAGCTCGATCCGTCTGACGATCACTGGAATATTCAGCTTGAGGCAAAGCGATTTCACTGCTGCTTCGTCTGCATCGCTTTCTACCCCTCGCAATTGATGATTGATATGCACTGCCAGCAGGCTAAGATGCATGCTGTGTCTGAGCTTGGAAAACAGATACAGCATTGCTGTAGAATCAGCTCCCCCGGAACAAGCCAGCAAGACCTTGTCTCCGGATTCAATCAATTGCTCCTTCCCGATAAACTCCATCAGTCGGTTGAGGCTTTGTGCCACTGCACTCATCGTATCTCCACCTTTACAAATCTCGGTAAAGTAATACTTTTATCCAGCCCGCCCTTGTCAATTGAAATCTGATGCGAGGGGAAATCCCCCCTCCAGATTTGTCACGAACATGGAGGAGGATTGTGCAGCAGGCGGTCTAAGCACAGGTTCCCGAACAGAAAAGGCAGGTAGAAACCCTATCACTCAGCTTCTAATAATGGGCACGGTCTCGAAAACATACTAATAGACGAGCAATACGTTGTGGCTTCCTCATATCGTCTGACCTGGACCCCTGCTACACCACTCAAGCTCATCCCAAGCGGGGCTTGGGATGAGCTTGAGTGATCCAGGTGATAACTATCATAAGCAATAAAGATATGAATAATAAACGATCGAGCCCCGTAAACATGGGGCTCGATCGACACATGCATTAATGCAAGGGTTTGATCTGGTGTTTATTTCATAAGTGTCATTTTATAGTAAGAATTTACGGATCCAGCTTGCATTCTAGCATAGTAGATACCGTTTGAGCAACGAGTGCCTTTATGGTCTTTCCCATCCCAGTTGATTGAGTGATTCCCACTATCCTTGGTGCCATTAACAAGTGATCTCACGAGTTGACCTTTGGCATTGTAGATACCCATAGTGACATGGGCAGTCTCTCTCAATTTGTATGATATATCTGTGTTTGGAGAAAAAGGATTGGGCGACACCCTGACAATTCCAGTATTCCCATCGATCTCAATAGGTGGAGCATCTTCTTCCGAATCACCAGACAACACGCTCACAGGACCGTAGAAGCTGCTATTATTACTTAGTTCCGTCGATTCCACCCAATAGTAGTATGAAGTATTCGGTTCGAATTCAAAGTCAGTGAAGTGATAAGTGTGAAGGCTGGAAGTGTTTGTTCCCTCAATAAAACTTGGATTCAACTTGATGGCATTGGCAATGATCGAATCCTCTGAGCGATATACATTGTATCCTAATATATTGGATTCTGATTCTGTGGTCCATTGCAGGTAAATCTGAGTTTCAGAAGCTACAGTGGCTGTAAAAGAAGACATTGTGACCGGCAAGGTTGCCTCTTCAGGATAGCTGACCGTGAAGTTATCCACGTAAGATACCCGATGTCCATCAATGCCGAAATAGGGATACACCGGCCCATCATTGATGGTCGGATTGGTGAAGCTATAAACTCCACTTTTTTGAAGAAACAAAAAGCCTTCGCTTTGATTTGTGCGCCAAAGCTCATAGCTTACATCATAGAGATCAGCACCCCGGGGAATCAAAGTATAAATCACTTTATACCAAGACAGGGGAATATCTGAGGGGTAACTTCCGATGTACTCACTTGTGTTATTGAAAAAGGAGTATCCACTGCTATAAAACTGCATCCCCACGGCTGGAACGTTTGTAATTTGGCACTTTGGGGCAGCTGTGTTCGAACTGGCTGACGAAAATCCCATTGCAGCATATCCACCATTTTGGAAGCTATTGATGTGAGCGGTGATAGTTACAGGTTCATCAATCTCGCTAAGATAAATGCCATTTTTTAATGTGATAACGCGGGTTTGCCCCATCGGGAACAACGGAAACTCCAGTACTCCTGGAAATAAAACGGCACCTGTGTCTCCAATGCCACCTGAGAAAGAATTGGTAACATTCCCCTCCACGGGCAGATTGAAGTAGGTAAACAAATCTTTGGTATCGTTAAAATCATACGATACGGTTACGGCACTTAGGCAAGTTGCTACTAGTAGGATAAATAGGCTGATGAAGCTTAATCTCTTCATTTTTTCTCCTTTGTTTTTTGGGTTTCAAGTATTTGTCTGCGTTGTTCCGTTAATGCTTGCAGGACTTGCTCATAATCATTTGCGGAATAGCTACGCATGACGTTATAAAAAGAATCATCACCACAATAGACTGTAAACCCGAGTGCCTTGTTTCCATCACTATCGAGGGCTGGCACTATCGGGCTGACCGCCTGCCGTTTGGTCTCGCGCTTTGTTGTCTTCATTAGCTCAATATGTGCCATAGCTATTCCACAAGCAGGAAAATGAGATATTGGCGTAATTGTTTAATCAGTAAGGAGATGAGCAAAAGAGAGAAAATCGGAAATGGGGAGTTATTTCAAAACTGGCCGTTTCAACCCCTACTGTTGAAATTTCAAATGAAATCTACAGAACGTGGTTTTCAGAAGAGCTTAAGGATGAGTTTGGGTTTACTTGTTCCTTCTGGTATATTGCTGGAGCTGATATTTTACGATTCGGCGGGTAAGGGTTGCTTCGGACATATTCAGAAGCAGGGCAGCAGTTTTTTGTTTGCCCTTGGCTTTGATCAGGGCTTTTACGATGGCATCTTCCTCATCATATTCCGATTGCGAGCTCAGACTCTCAGCAGCAAAGCTGTAGGGATTGATTTCATACAATAACTGAGCATCCCACCGGAGTGTTTTACTAAGAATGTACATCCGCTCCACAATGTTTTTCAGTTCGCGCACATTTCCGGGGAACGGGTAGGCGTAGAGCATCTCCAATAAAGAATTATCGATCATTGGGATGCTTTTACTCAGTTCTTTGGCATAGTGCGTCACATAGTGTGTTAAGATGGGCTCAATATCCTCCTGCCGTTCTCTTAGGGGCGGGATAAAGATTTCAATGGTATTCAGCCGGTGAAACAGATCCAGGCGAAACTGGCTGTCTGAAAGCTGGGTTCGGATATCCTGGCTGGTGGCGGATATAATCCTGCTATCGTAGGGTGTTTCTTTGCTGCTGCCTACAGCGATTACTTTTCTGGTTTCCAGGGCACGGAGCAGCTTGCTTTGCACGGTAAAAGGCATATCAGTGATCTCATCCAAAAAGAGCGTTCCTTTGTCTGCTTGCAAAAAGAAGCCTTTCGCAGGTGTATCGGCACCAGTATATGCCCCCTTGATGTGCCCAAAAAGCTCACTTTCAACCAGGGAAGGAGAGAGTGCTCCCACATTTACCGGAACAAAAGCCTGATTTCTGCGTAAGCTGTTTCGATGAATCATTTGAGCGATAATCTCCTTGCCGGTACCGGATTCCCCCAGGATCAAGACGCTGGTATTCGGATGTTGGGCAGCTAACAAGGCAGAATTCACAACCGTGTGGTATGCCTTGCTGCGTCCGATGAAGCCATGATGCGGGTCAATCCTGCCCAGGGAATAATGTGAGGCACGGAATTCCGGGCTGCTGGTCTCTTGCACTTTGATTTTTGAAGTACTCGCTTCTACTTCCTTTCTCTGGATTTCGGCGATATAATCATCGGTGATATCATTAAGCTTTAGCGCTGTTTCGTAGCTTCTCTTATAATCCTTGCGCAGGTGATGGATGTGTGCCAACAATCTGTACACCCAAATCAACTGGTGCAAATCTTTGGCTTTCTTATAGTACTTCACCCCTCTTTGGACAATGGTGAGGGCTTCATTATAATCTCCCATTTCCACCAACAGATTGGTTTTATTCACTTCAATCTGGATTAAATCGCGTTCAAGACCACAGTCACGGGCAATTTCAATGGCTTTATCAATATAACTCAGCGATTTATCAGTTTGATTTAACTTCCAGTAACACAGTGAATAGTTGTTATAGAGGTCAATCATCAGGAGCGGCGGTTTTTGGGGCACATTCTCCAGGATTTTCATACATTTATCGTAATAGGCAATGGCTTCCTGATACTTGGATTCTTGAATCTTCAGATTGCCGAGATTTGAGGTAAACAGGAAAACCTGCTGCTGATGTCCAATTTGCCTGGCGAGTGCCAAACCTTGCTGCAGAATCTTATCTGCTTTGGGATAGTCATTTACTCTGCAAATCGCTGATCCAAGGTTATTTAGCAGGCTTAACTGGTAGGAGTCCAAAGATAATGCTTGTGCTTGTTCCAAAGCTTGCATATAATATTCGATCGTGCGATTCCAATTTGATAAATCAATATACAGTGCAGCGAGACAGCCCAAAGCACTTGCAGTAGTATAGGATGGGGAAACACGTTTGATTAGATCTACGACTCTGAGTTCCTTCTTTTGTGCCTGTTCAAACTGAGATTTGCGCCTCAGAAAATACAGATTTGCACATAGAGCATGGAGAATCAGCTCATAATCCGCGGATTCAATTGCATATTCTTCCGCCATTTCCAGCAAGGGTCCGATCCGATCTTCATGATCCGTCGTATAACAAGTTACTGCCTGTAATACATAGCACTTCACCAGAGTGTAGAAATCTGCGGCAACTATTGATCTCCGAATACAATCCACCGCGATTGCTTCTGCTTCTTTGACTTTGTTCATGGTATAGAGGGCTTTCCCTTTGAAATACATGATCCTGTTCCAATCCTGAGCGGAAAAATCACTTTCTATGTAGTGTTCAATTTGCTCAAGAACACTTGGTGGATTGAATTCGGCCTGGGCATCAAGCTCTTGCATCATATTTGCTGATAATTCATTTAGCATCAGTTCCTTCTTTTGTGGGTAGGATAAGCCTTGAAGGTCATTATGTGTGCTATTTGCATATTACCTCAAAACGTTGATACGAGTCATATGTAGTGCGATCAATTGTCAAGACATTTGTGACATCGAGTATTAACATGATTCCAAGTTGAGTTGATAATCTGGAAGCCAGATGAGCTCTTATACACACCTGAAAAATGTCTACTTCTAGGATGATAACGCCTTAGAATCGCTTACTGATTATACGGGATACTGATCCAAAGGCTACTGTCGAACAGGTAATAGATTACTTCAATTCCCGGAGTTCGATATTTGGCATTGCTCGTAGCCCGTAGGAAAGAGGAATCATGTTCATATTCGAGATCAAAGCCTTTCACTTTCTTGATCTTTTTCCAGTTCAGCTCATTGGGATAACCGCCATATTCCTCGGTGTAAGCATCTAATTGCGTGTAAATCTGCTTGAAAGCAGGCATTAGCTTATTCATCACATACTGAATGTCAACCAGGGAATCCAGGATCTTACCGCTACCGGTAATGCTAACAGGAGCCGGAGTATTCCAATAATCTTCCCAAGTATCCTCAGAATAGTCATAATCCACACTATCACTATCAGCCCACCAATTACCATCGATAGTATCGGACACTGCCCAATCTCCCCAATCATCCCAATCGCCATTCTCATCAGAGGGAGATTGATAACCGTCCAGACTTTCATCATTCAGCCCAAATTCCTCGAAAAGAGTCGTAATAAAACTCATAATCCAGTTTTCATCCTGGGATTTCTGTTCAAAGTAAGTCTTAGTGGCTTGAGTCAGATAATTCGATGGTATTCTTGAATTCATCAGGTATGATTGTCCGGCGGGACTCTTTAGAAAGGCAATGATGGATTCCAACTCATTGACACTGTATTGGGTTACGATGATCGAGACGCTGAGATCTTCCAATGCATCATAGTCCATAAAATCATCCATGAGCTTGGAGATCAGATTTTTGGTACGTTCCAGGTCTGATTCTGACAATGGAGAATCTTCATCTCCTAGCTGCTTTCCACCCATATAGTTGGATAGCATATCCATCTGCCCCGCCATATCTTCTTTGATTTTCTCCATGGGACTGTTCAGGCGATAGAATTCTCTTGCCAGTGATTCGATTTCAGCTTGCTCAGCAAACAAGGGAAGGATCAATATGCACATGCAAATCAACACGACTTTTTTCATTTTTAGCTCCTTGGCTTGGGTTATCTACTTTTGCGACGCTGTGAATATCGCATAGGGTTTGTCAATTGGTTTTTGCAGGGATTCTGCCATCTTAATACAGCCTTCAAACGTGTGGTGATCCATGTGTTTGGTGGCATCATACACAATACTGGAAGATAGTGAACATGCTACGCTTTGATCCTGCTACAGAGTTTTTCCAGATAGACCGATTTCAATTGCTTGTTTGCCAAAGCCCTTTGCAGGGGAGGCAGTTTGAGGATAGCGCCGAGAATGGCGGCCAAAGCTCTGTGACTGGCAAAGGCTTGATTGTCAAAGATCAGATTCTGCAATTTGCCTTTTTCAATAGCCATCAGAACCACGCGATGGACAGAATTGACAGGCGTAACAATCTTTTCCGGTCGCCGCTCTAAAGTAAGACAGCTTACCGGACAAGCCCGAGCGCATACTCCGCAGCCCAAGCAGATACTTTCATCGATGCATACATGTTTACGCTCCGAAGTAACATCATCTAAGATGCTAATGGCATCGATGGGACAAGCCTGGATACATTTGCCACAGCCAATACAGGCAGATGCATCGGTCCTGGTGATAAAAGACGAAGTGTGAACGGGTTGCAAGGCTCCGTACTTTCTGGCAGCTACGAGGAACTCACAGCAGCAACCACAGCAATTGCAGATGAAATTCACGCCTTGCCTTACATTTTTACCACACTGCACGAGGTTGTTTTCATAGGCCTGATGCAGCAAATCCAGCCCTTCGGAGACATCCACTTCACGGGCAAAACCCGCTTTGATTAGTGATGTTCCGGCGGTATTGAAAGTCATACAGATATCTATGGGGGCATCGCAAGCTTGATGCAGATGCTGCATTTTGTGCCGGCAATAGCACATCCCCACCCCGATGTGCGTGGCAGTACGGATCACTTCGCTGGCTCTTTCAAAATCCAGGATATGCACAGCTTGGTCGTTGGTGAGGACTTCTTCCTGAACAAATACTCTGCCCATCCTGGTCTCGCTACCCAGGAGGAGGTCTTTGATAAAATCCTCCTCTACATTCAAATACTGGTAAAAGAGCTCACTGAGCAGCTTTTGATCTATATCACCCCGGGTGCGCATGATCGAAAACTCAAAGAATCCTGCCATGGGAGGTGGAAGCGTGTATTTGGTAGTTCCTTCAAAATCAGCATCCACCAGAATTGCTCTGCCCGCCAACTTTTCCAGAGTCTGACGAGCCTGAGAATGCGGTACTTTCCAGATTTTTGCTGCTTCCGCCGCTGAAAAGGGTTTGATGGGCAGCATCGCTACTAATTGGGCTTCGTCTTCACTAAACAGAATTTGCAGGATCTTATACAAGGTCGCAGAAGGCGGAGCCCCCTGCGGAAAACGGTTCAAACGCTCTTGCAGATTACGATAGGCAGATTTGACACTATGGTGGGACATATTAAGCTCCCGCTATAAAGAATCATTTGAGGAAACCTATCGTCAGGGCTTTAGTTGTCAAGCAGATTCATGCAGGAAGATCCGTTTAACCAAATCTGGCAAACTTTCAAGAGTTACAAAGTACAACTTCGACCTGCGGTTTCCTCTTGACAAAAATTAGCAGTCTAAAATTGTGTTTGCTAAGTTGACCCGTTCGACTATACTAAATCTTAGGAATCATATATACGAAATGGAGGTTATTATGAAACTGAAACCGATTGAAGATCGAGTCGTGGTGAAGATTGCCACCGCCGCACAAGAGAAAACCATTGGTGGGATCATCATCCCTGATACAGCCAAAGAGAAGCCCCAGGTAGCTGAAATCATCGCTGTGGGCACAGATGAAGACCTGCAAAAGATCGTAAAAGTGGGCGATAAAGTCCTGTATGGCAAGTATGCCGGCACCGAAATTGAGCTTGATGGAACCAAATTCTTGATCCTCTCCAAGAGCGACATCCTTGCAGTAGTCGAAGAGTAGGCGATCATGGCTATCACAGAAGCAAAGACCGCTGATTTCGAGCAAGTGGTGCTCCAAAGCGAAATACCAGTACTGGTAGATTTCTGGGCGCCCTGGTGCGGTCCCTGTAAAGCCCTCTTGCCCATCATTCAAAAAGTAGCCGACGAAGTAGAAGGCAAAGCGAAGATCGTCAAAGTAAACATCGACGAGAGTCCCGAAATTGCTGGAAAATACTCCATCATGTCCATCCCCACCTTGCTTGTCTTCGTAAATGGCGCGATCACAGACCAGATTGTTGGCCTGGTTCAGAAAGACAAAATCATGGACAAACTCAAAGCCCATTTCTAGCCCGAGAGGCTGGTATCCTTGGGGGAGAGCGGAAAGCCGCTCTCCCTTAATTTTTTTGCTTTGTTTTTTCCACGGTTGTATTTACAGATGATCCAGATTTCACGGATTTCACGGAGGTGCGTTAGGCACGCAGATTCCGCAGATGACACAGATAGCCAATAGAACACGGATTGAACTGATTTGCACGGGTTATATTTGCCAACGAGTTAAACGAATTGACCGGAATCCAAGGGTGGGAAGCGTCCCGATTCAGCACTGGGCCGTAATTCCAAAAGGGCAGGAGGATCGCAGAACCGGATAGGCTGTTGAAGTTAAGCAGAAGCTGAGGAGATTCCAGCCTGCGCTGGAAAGACGGCATGTTCAGGAGATTCCAGCCTGCGCTGGAAAGACGGCATGTGCAGGAGATTCCAGCCTTCCCACCCCAACGGACTGTCGGGGACCACGGTCTCTGGCATGACGGCGTGGGGGAAGGACATCTCGACCTTTCGACATCTCGACTTCTCGACCCGAGTGAGAGCCATTCATCTGAATAGTTTTCATCGTCCCTGATGCATCGTGATTCTTGCTGGTTTGAATTACGCTATCAATACGCAGGCATTACGGATCAGATGCGTAATGGTAGCGTAATGATAGCGTTTTTGCAGCGAGAGAAGAAACAAGATTACTCAGAGATGCTTCTACAGAGTAGATAAACTACTGTTTGATAATTTTTTTCAGGGTTTGGTCATTACCTTTGTAATGTATGGCATAAATCTTGCATTGACAGATATTCATTATTTGTTTAACTGGTTAGATTCAGGCTTGATAATCCAGTAAAGGAGCTATAAATGAGATATGAACGGTTGGCGGCTCTGGCCATCAGTAAAAACGGCTTCGTTTTCGATCCGGAAAATGGGAGCAGTTATACTGTCAACGATACCGGTTTGTATATTCTAAAAAAACTACAGACTGGCACACCCAGGACGGAAGTCTTGAAGGGGCTTTTGGAAGAATACGACACTGCACCGGAGTATGCAGAAAGTGATTACGAGCATTTTGTAGCCATGCTAAAGGCTTTGGACCTGGTGGAGGTCTGATGCCTGATCTCAGTGGTCTGAATATTACTATTGCTGTGACAGGACTGAAAACCGGCGACAATCCCCAGCCTGGCGTACCTGTGATTCGCAGCATTCGCGCTGCCGGTTTCTCAGGCAAGATCATCGGACTGGTCTATGATGCTTTGGAAAGCGGAATCTACTATCCGGGGCTGGCGGATGAAATCTACCAGCTCTCCTATCCCTCCACCGGAGCAGATGTTTTCCTCGCCAGATTGGATTATATCCTTAGCAAAACCAGGATCGACGTTATCATCCCCACCCTGGATTCGGAAATACCTCTCTATATCCGCTTGGCTACCGAACTCCAGGAGCGTGGAATTCATACATTTCTACCTTCAGAAGAGCAATTCAACCTGCGGGACAAGATCAAGCTCAGCCAGTTCTTTCCCCCCTTGGGAGTGGACATCCCCCCTACTCACATCATTGATAGTGTAGATCAGCTCATCAAGCTCGACAAAAAGATGGATTATCCGGTCTTTGTCAAAGGCCGGCTCTATGAGGCATACAAAGCCCGCAATCTGGACGAAGCGATCAAGTATTTTCACAATCTGCAAAGCCAGTGGGGCTTGCCTGTAATCGTGCAGGAACAGGTATTGGGAGATGAATTCAATGTGGTAATCGTGGGTGACGGCAAGGGTGATTGCATAGGACTCGTCCCTCAGCGCAAACTGGTGATAACAGATAAGGGTAAAGGCTTCGGAGGAGTAGTGGTAAACAATCCAGAGCTGGAGAGATTTGCCCGCAAGATCATCCAAGCCCTTTCATGGAGAGGGCCTTGTGAACTGGAAATCATGAAGGGTAAAGACGGGAAATTCTATCTGATCGAGATCAATCCCCGCTTTCCTGCCTGGGTTCGCCTGGCGGAAGGCAGTGGGCAAAACCAACCCGCTGCGACAGTATTACTAGCCATGGGACAGGACATTGAGCCCTTGCCATCCTGCCAGCCTGGGACACTTTTTATCCGCCATGCCGAAGATATCATCTCAAACATCGGCTTGATGGGCGAACTCTCCGTAAACGGAGAATTGATCAATACGGAGGATCAATGAAAAAACCATATACAGCACCATTTATTGAACGAAACACCGCCGGCAATCTGAATAAATATGCCCACACCAGCGTTGTCCGCCACAAAGACAATATCGACGGCATTATGATCAAAGACCTTGTGAGCCAATATGGCACGCCGCTATTTGTCTTCTCGGAGCAGAAAATCCGTCGGGATTACCGTAAACTCCTGGATACGATTCGAATGCACTATCCTGATTCTGATATCAGTTGGAGCTACAAAACCAATTACCTGGCTGCAATCTGCAGCATCTACCATCAGGAAGGAGCCATGGCCGAGGTGGTATCCGGCATGGAATATGAAATGGCGCGCAGTTTGGGAGTCCCTGCTGATCGGATCATCTTCAATGGCCCTGCCAAACGCCGGAACGAACTGGTAACTGCTATCTCCGAAGGTGCGATGATCCACATCGACCACCTGGAAGAGCTGTATTTGATCGAAAAAATAGCCACGGAACTGGATGCCATCCCTAATGTCGCCATCAGGGTAAACATGGATTCAGGTATCTCGCCTCAATGGACAAGATTCGGATTTAACTATGAAAATGGTGAAGCCTACCGGACTATACAGAGAATGGTCTCCGGTGGCAAAATGAAACTGAAGGGGCTGCATACTCATATCGGTACCTTTATTCTGGATGCCTCAGCATATTATTGGGCAGCCAGCAAAATGCTGGGACTGGCGCAAACGATCATGGAAGACTTCAATGTATGCGTGGAAGTAATCGATCTCGGCGGTGGATTTGCCAGCCGCAATACACTGCATAATCAATATACGCCTGGTGAGATTGCCACTCCCTCGTTTGAGCAATATGCTGAAGCGATTGGTTCTGCTTTCAATTCCTCTCCTTTTGTGCGTGAGCACGCTCCCCGGTTGATGTTGGAGACGGGCAGAGTATTGATCGATGAGGCTGGATATCTGATCAGTAGTGTGATCGGCAAGAAGAATCTGCCTACCGGAGAAAGAGCCGTGATTCTGGATGCTGGAGTAAACATCAACATCACAGCCTGGTGGTATAAACAGACAGTATTGCCTACCAAACCACTCCCCGGCACCTATCAAAACACTGCTTTCTTTGGTCCGCTGTGCATGAATATCGATGTGATCCGTCCGGCTACGCCCTTCCCGGATTTGTATTATGGTGATACGGTATTGATCTCCCCAGTGGGAGCATACAATGTAACTCAATGGATGCAGTTTATCGAGTATCGCCCCAATGTGTGCCTGATCACGGAAACTGGAGATGTGGAACTAATCCGCAACAAAGAAGATCTATCTGATCTGCGGAATCGTGAATACATCCCTGAGCACCTCAGAAATATATGAAACGCTTTCTGATCCAAGCCGGCAACCTGATACTGGCTATACCTCACAGCTATGCCTGTACACTATTTTCGGATTCCGTGCTTCTGGGGCTTATCCTGCTTCTGGTGACATTCTCCAGTCCGATAGTTGGATTATCGGGAATGCTAGGCTTGCTCACAGCTTTGCTATTTTCACGTATTCTGGGCTGGGAAAGCTGGGAATCCCGGAGTGGAGTTGCCGCCTTTAACAGCCTGATCATCAGCCTGGCATTAGGTTACTATTACCCTGGCCAGATGATAGCCCATTCGCCGTTCATGTATATGGGCATCATTTGTCTGACATCCATTGGCACCCTATTGTTGTACTTTGTCTTGAGTTACCTGTTCAATCAATGGTTCCGTCTGCCACCCATGAGCCTTGCCTTTTCGATAGTGGCAATAATAATCTGGCAGTACATGGCCCGCAACGGACTGCTAACTAATTATCCATTTGACAAGCTTGTTCTGATCAATTGGGAGCCCCATCTCAGCGAGTACTGGCGCCTTTTTTTCGTATCCATGGGATCTGTCTTCTTTTCACCAACCGTACTGGCTGGAGTGTTTGTGGCTCTGGCTCTGCTTGTTATCACAAGGATAGGCTTGGGTCTGGCTCTGATGGGATGGACGATCAGCTACATATTGATGCAAGCTCAGGGGTTATCTTCCAATACAGGTATGTTCTATCCGGGATTCAATGGCATCCTGATTATGCTGGCCATTGGTGGGGTTTTCCTTTTACCTGGTAAAACCAGTCTGGTGATTGCTGCAATCAGTACTGCACTGGGTTATCTACTGATAGTACTGCTGAGCAGTCTGTCCTATCATTTTAATAGTTACACTGGCTTGTACACACCATTAGCAATACCAGTATTCGCATTCCCTTTGAATGTAGTTGTTTTGCTGGTGATCTTTTCACTGCGGCTCAGGTTGGTAAGCACGAAGCCAGTTATGAACGACTTTGGGGTTTATAATCCTGAACGAGCTCTGCAAGTCTATCAGGAAAGATATTACAGATTTAGCACATTGGGAATTCCGCAGTTCAGCTTACCTATTACTGGAGCATGGCAGGTAACTCAGGGGCATAATGGCGATCAGACCCATAAACTGGACTGGGCTTATGCCTGGGATTTTGAGATCACAGATAAGGAAGGTAAACGTTTTGTTGAATTGGAATCCACTCTGGGAGATTACTATAGCTTTGGAAAACCTGTGCTCTCCTCTGCCAGTGGGTACATTGCCAAAGTAATGGATGGTGTGCCTGACAATCCTATCGGAGCTATAAACACAAGGGAAAACTGGGGCAATTACATCTGTATTTCTCATGGATTTGGACTCTATAGCTTTTATGCTCACCTCAAGAATGGCTCTATCAAGGTGAAACCTGGAGACTTTGTGAATCAAGGAGATAGAATCGGACTGGTAGGCAATTCTGGGCGCTCCCCACTTCCCCATTTACACTTCCAGATCCAGATTGGAGTAGAAGCTGGGTCAAAAACACGATACAGTCAGTTTGTGAATTACAAGGTGCACGAGAAGTCTGGAGCTTCAATGTTCATCGCTCAGGGAGTCCCAAGCTTGGGAGAAACCATTTCCACTTTGGTCCCGGAAGCACATTTACAGACTATGATGTGCCTGCAAAACCTTGCTGAAAACAGCTTTCTGGTTTCGGGTAAACATAGTCAATGGAACGAGTCGTGGAAAGTTGGTCTGGATCTTTATGGCAGATTCACAATCACCTCTTCCCGCCATAGCGAACTGGAATTCAGTGTCTATCAAGGAATATTCAACGCCCTGTCTCTCAAAGGAAGAAGATCCAACGCCCTTTCTGCCTTTGCTCAAATCTTGTCACGATTACCCTATGTAAATGGTGGCAATGTCTCCTGGAGGGATGAACCTCCCTATTCATTGAGCTTAAACCCGTTTATTAAGGAAATTGTGCTGATCCTTAGCCTCATCTGTAAACCCATGAGGGTAATAGTCATCAGCTCCCTGGAAGAGCATGGGAAAAACATCACTATCTCCAGTAGGATTAACTATCGGCTCCTTGGAATTAATGTTGGAAGCTTGGACGGTGAAGTAATCCTGGAGAAAAACAATATGATAGTAAGTATCAGGATATGCAAGAATTCTCAAACGATACTACATGCAAAAGGAGTGAAAAATGCAGAAGTTTAGCTTGATATTGGTCGCGATTATCACGATTTGGGTTGCTCTTGGGGCTCAGGTAAAGCCAACCATTACAGACTCATACAATGCTGAATCCGCCAGGAATTATAGCCGCGCATTGGAGATAATGCAATCCCTATCTGGGAATAACGGTCAGGATGAGTTCTATATCCTGAGGATAGCATGGCTTCAGTATCTTATGGGAAACTACAATGAAGCTTTAAAAGATTATCAAAAGTCAAACTCAATCTTCCCTACTCAGGATGCCCAAATTGGAATCCTGAACTGCCTATTGGCCATGTCGAAATGGACAGACGCTCTGGCCTATGCTGATGTAATCCTGAAGCAATACCCCCAAAACACTACGGTAATGAGTAAAGCTGCTTACGCTGCATATATGAAACAGGATTACAAGACTACAGCAGACTATTATCTGGCCATCATCAACATTACTCCCTGGGACATGGAAGCCAGAGGATATCTGGTGAACAATCTTTACCTCAGCAAAGACGTGACAAACGCAAAAAAACATTATCAGAAACTAGTGAAATACTACCCTGACTCACCTATAGTCAAAGAATACGCGACAATATTGGGACAATGAAGATTCTGGCGGTCATCCTGATGTCCCTTTTGACATCAGGAGTAGTATCAGCAATTACTCCCAAGGAAGCTGATAGTGCTCTCCCAAACATTCAGCTTAGTTCAGTAGATGTCCAGCCCAGTTTGAATCGTGCCTATGAGTTGATGTTGCAGAACAATCCTCAATATGCGCTAGAGCTGTACCGGAATATCACCGAAACCGATCCTGCATGTGATGCTGCTTGGGCTGGGCTGGCTTGGGCTTACAGCAGTTTAAGCAAGCCCGGCACTTCGTATCGCATAATGAAAAGTCAGCTGCAGAAGAATCCTGCTTTTGCTGCCTACCATATACAGACCGGATTGGCCTTGCTATTGCTGCAACGCTATCCCGAAGCCAGAGAACGTTATGCTTTGGCTGCTCATCACAGCTTTGATGATTACATCTTAAAACCCATCGCCTACCATGGTTTGGCAGATTCGTACACGGCTTTAGACGACCAAACTTTGGGTATTCGCTATCGAAGAATGGCCAATTCGCTGTCAGGCACTCAGATGCCTGTAGCCCACCTGGAGGCATCTACCAGTATGTATTATGGGAGTACGAACGCTACCAAAGACTTGTGGGGCTTCAATCAAGATCTGAGAGTAAACACTTGGAAGTTAAAAGCAGGATATGAAGACTTTCGGATATCTGGAAAAACCTATCGTCATATGATGGGAATAGGTGTAAGAAAACAAATCTATGCCTTTGAACTAGGAGTCTCAGCCCATCGGTTGACATCAGACGATACCAATACCTATCCCGCCAATCAAGTGGCTGCCCAATTGCAGGCCAAGCTTCATCCAGGTAAGGTATTCGTAAGGCCTTCGCTGTCTGTTTTTTTCTCGCAGTATCCTCGCTTCGATGTACAGCAACTTAGCTGTGGCACAAGGCTTCAGTGGAGAGACATCAAGGCAGATTACTCAATTTCCTGGGTATATACGGATAGTGATTTCCCCTCTGGCGATCGTAGGTTCAGTGTGCATAATTTCTCCATCTCCAAACCAATGCTCTGGCAGAGTACACTGGGCATGCATGTCAACATTGGTGAAGATACCTGGCACAGTGCATTTGATGGCAGCGTCATAGATAGTTACGATCGTTCCGATGCTAGCCTGGGAGTATCTTTGGAGTTTTATCCCCTGCCTTGGTGTGGGCTCTATACTTTGTACCAAAGAGGGAAGGATGATAAAAGCAACCTGTTGTATGGGTCAATGAGTGTGTATTACTGATGAAATACTTCGTTTTCTTGATCTCGCTTCTAACCTTAATTGCATGCAACATCCGGGAAAACTCACTTTTACCCCCTGATCTGGCAGGCGAGTTTTACAACACGGGGAATGTAGTATCCGAATATGCAAACTACCTGATCAAATCGGGCAATGACAATGCATATCTGTATATCCCAATGGAGAGTATTGCAGACTCGCTGATTCATTATCAGGACGAGATCATCTTTGAACGCAGAGAGAGCATTGCGTTGAGAGACAGCATCAGGTTTTCCAGTAATTTCAGCGAACTGAGAGACACATACTACATGGGAATTCGTCGCAATAGCCAGTTCATTGATTTACAGGCAGATAACCCTATCATGCGGATATACACACAGACATTACCCTCTGATAATGCTTATATCGTGGTCTTGGATGGCTACCTTACTGCAAATCCGATTGAAGTGGGAAGATTCACCGGAGACCGAGCCTGGACGCCAGTCTATGGTACTGGTGAACAAGGGCTTTATAACATTGCTGACACAGCCAATCCTGGCATCATTTTTACAAATACTATCCGAACTCACGCCCTTATCGCATCCGGAAATGCCCAGATTGCCTTCGATTTCCCCGCAGAGTATTGTAGTAACGCTGGAAGGATTGAAGTCCATCAAAATGATCTATCCCCAGCCGTTCAACAAAACCTATCCACCCTTTATCCGAGTTTTGGCTTGTCCTCATTACCCATCATGGTCTCCACCCAAAAAGCCACCGCCGATATTGCCCTGATCAGGATCAGAGAACCAGCCCGCAAGCTCTTCGAGCGGCAGTGGATCAGAATCAATGGAACTCAAGTGAGCGCCTGGGAACAAGGCGATATTACCAATCCCAATTGGAGTGTTTCGGACCAGGACACATACAGCTTTATCCTGGGGAGTGGCACCTATTGTTTCGTAACCCCACTTAGCAGCCAGAACGTGCTTACGCTGCCTTTGGATGGAAGTTTCAGGCAGGTGTATCTGGACAGATATTGGTTTGACCTCATGGATCTCAGCCTGAATGGATACAGCATGAAGATTGATCTGGATCCATCGCTAAGCGCTATTGAGGATACATATCTATCCGGAACACCATTTACATACAATGGACAATTGGAGAGCTTTGGAGTTACATTCTGGCAGGGCACGAGCCAAGTCCGTCAGTTACCTGTAGAGAACTACATTGAGTTTGGATACAAAAGCAGATTCACATCTTCAACAAACAAAATACTCATGACCATCTATCGAGATAGTAACGAAGACAGAGTGACATACAAAACTCCGGATAGCTCATATAGTGCAGATACATTTACCATGATCAACGGCTGGATCTACGCTTCTCTGGCTCTATCAGGGACAGTAATCTGTGGTAATATTTCTATGTCCGGCAGTAGCTTTGACATCCCCTATGCCAAGAAAATCCAGTACCTCCAAACCGAATCCGTGAACATTTATTGGAACCACAACGGAACAAAGAGTTACAACAAAGCTCACATCGATCTATCTTCAAATACAAGACTTCAACATCCCTGGTTCAAAGGAGAACCTTATTCTCCTGGCAATCTCAGTCAAATCGTGGATTATGCCTTTTATCGTGCTGGAAACAGCGTAACAGATGTCCCGGATGGGTTTTATATGGCATTAAAACAAGTGCCGGTAGTCCATGATTTGATCCTGTTTGAGCCAAGCTATCCCAGCATCAGAGTCCTATTACAAAGCGACACGGTTGGGTATGCAACATATACTTATGCAGACCAAACTCTTGGCATTTCGCCCACCACCTCGGGAAAGCTGATCAGTGCTGTCTTGAACAACCCCAATCCCATGACAATCAGGGTTTACCCAAAAATGAACTTCATGATGGGTGATAATTACCTCTATACTTCAGGAAATGCAGCCTCAGGAACGACTGCCACACTTAGCATTTTGCGGAAAACCGCCTCGGATGACCCTTATGGGATAATCGCCAATCAATATTCACTTTCGCAAACCTCTCCAGTATTAAGCCTTACAGCTTCTTCAGCGGATTTCTATGAAACCTTCATGCCTGCAATGTACTTCAAAAAGCAGCGCCGCAACGAAATCATCGTGTATGAGAAAAATAATGGCTTCTACAGGTTTTACCCATATCAAAGCAGCAGCACTCTGGATCCCTGGCATTTTGTCGTGGATTCAGGTTATTGTGGAATCCTTCCCGCTTATGATGGTGAATACACTTCATATACGGATAACAACGTCCACAGCATGATCTCTACCCTAGTTACAAATGCTCAGAGGGATCATATTGTATCGCTGTATCAAGCTCAATTTGTGCTGCCGCATTTTTTCATTACAAATGGCATCCCCTTGGGCACCAGGATCGGTTTAGTGAAGCTCGAATCTGTTCCCGGAGCAAGTTCAGTCTTATCTGCATATTTGCTGAACATAAAAACAGCCGCAGGAATCGACATGACTCCTGAGTTCTACAATATCCTGGATGCTACTCAGGAACCCTATCTCTATATTCCCCTGGATGATGTTGCGCAGATATCTACCGCAAATCTATACTACCGAAGTCTGGATGGTGTGGTTCAAAGCCTGACCAGAGTAGAAAACTTCAGCACAGATAGCTGGGCAAATGAATACAGAGTAGTGGGCAATAGCTTTATCTGCACAGTGAACAATCCCGGCTGGTACTACATAAGATAATCTTCTGGATCTGGATGAGGATTCATCCCTCAGAATCGAGCCCTTCTGAAGCTTCCTGCTATGAATTACGCTATCAATACGCAGTCATTACGGATCAGATGCGTAATGATAGCGTAGATGAATTGAGATTGATAGGAACGCAGATGACTGGATTAGAAGGATGAACAGGATTTTTTACTCAAGGAAAAGCAGAGATTGATTGAGAATTGAGCGTGAACGGTGAACAGTGAACGGTGAACGGTGAACGGTGAACAGTGAACGGTGAACGGTGAACGGTGAACACCCCTTTGCCGTCTTTCCAGAAGTTCAGGCGGTTCGCAGAACCGGCTGGGCTGTCTGGAATCTCCTGAAAGTAGCAGAGGCTGAGGAGATTCCAGCCTGCGCTGGAAAGACGGCGTATTTTGGAGATTCCAGCCTGCGCTGGAAAGACGGCATATTTTGGAGATTCCAGCCTTCCCACCCCAACAGCCAAAAGGCTGTCGGGGACCCCGGTCGCTGGAATGACGGCGTGGTAGCAAAGACCTTTCGACTTCTCGACCCCTGAACCTCTCGACCCCTGAACCTCTCAACCCCTGAACCTCTCAACCTCTCGACCTCTCGACTTATTTATACACGCAAAAGAGGCGGTCATCAGACCGCCTCTTTGCTATGATATTGGGATTTTTAGTGATGTTTATGCGTTACTTCTTCCACTACTTTGCCGCTATTGATAGAGCGTTTGAAATAGTGAGTGTGCAGGAGTTTATGCGCAAGAGGTGAATTCGGCGATTCCAGGAAGCGCTCATAGATCCTCTTGACTTCGGGATTGTGGTGGGATTTACGTACGGGCAGGGACTTGTCTTCTTCATAAAGAGCCAGGCCACGACGTGCTCTGGAAGCGATGTCGTTGCCATAGGGCTGTCCACCGCCACCGACGCATCCACCAGGGCAAGCCATGATTTCGATGAAGTGCCAGGGGGATTCACCTTTGGTTTTGAGGCCTTCGCGTACAGCGTCCATGACTTTGCGGGCATTGCCCAGTCCATGAGCCACTGCCACACGCAGATCACCAAATCCAGGTATAGGAATGGTAGCTTCTTTCACGCCATCCAGACCACGCACACCTACGATATCGATATCTTCCAGTTCTTCACCAGTCACCAGTGTGTAGGCAGAACGGATAGCAGCTTCCATCACGCCACCGGTAGCGCCAAAGATGGTACCGGCACCTGTGTAGAAGCTCATGCCATCATCGGCATCTTCTTCTTTGATGTGGGCAAAATCGATACCAGCTTCTTTGATCATGCGCAAGAATTCACGAGTGGTAAGCACAAAATCGGTATCTTGATAGCCGCTATCACGCATTTCCGGACGGCGGGCTTCAAACTTCTTGGCTGTGCAAGGCATAATCGCCACTGAAACGATCTTGGCAGGATCGATGCCGTGTTCCTGAGCATAATAGGTCTTGGAAAGCACACCAAACATGCTCATGGGGGATTTGGCTGTGGAAACGCAATCGGCAAGATCCGGATAGTAAGTTTCCATGAATTTGATCCAGCCCGGAGAGCAGGAAGTAATGAGCGGACGTTTTTCACCAGCTTTGAGCTTGGTCACGCATTCAGTGCCTTCTTCCATGATGGTAAGGTCAGCAGTGAAATTAGTATCCATAATAGCGTCAAAACCGATCTTACGCAGTGCTGCATACATCTTTTTGGCAGTGATGCTGCCCAAAGGCAAACCAAATTCTTCACCCAAAGACACGCGAATGGCAGGAGCTTCCTGCACGATCACGTGTTTTTCAGGATCGAGAATGGCTTCCCACACAGCGTCGATTTCGCTTCTTTCACGCAATGCACCGGTGGGACAATACACTGTGCACTGTCCGCAATTCACGCAGGGGCTATTTGCCATACCCAGACCAAAGGATGTATCCACTTCGGCATCGATGCCACGATCCGCAAATGTAAGAGCATACACTGTCTGTACTTCATTACATACAGTAATACAACGGCCGCAGGCAATACACTTGTTGGGATCCCGCACGATGGAAGGTGAACTGTGATCCACGGGTTTCTTGGTCAGGATGTTTGGCAAGGCATCCGGGTCTACGCCAAGGTTGTTGGCCAGGGTCTGCAGTTCGCATTTGTTATTGGCACTGCAGGTGGGGCATACAACATCATGATTGGAGAGAATGAGCTCGATCAGGGTCTTGCGATATGAACGGAGCTTAATACTATTGGTAGAGATTTTCATGCCTTCGGCTACAGGTGTGCAGCAAGCGCGTTTGGGAGTGGGATTGCCAGAGAGTTCCACTACGCAGACACCGCAATTTGCTGTAGGTGGCAGATCGGGGTGATAACACAGCCGGGGGATATAGATCCCGTATTTATCGGCAGCTTCGATGATGGTCATGGTATCGGGAACTTCCAGGTGATGACCATCGATCCAAACGTTGACATTTTTAGCCATAATTCTATTCCTCTTGTCTTATTTTTGGGTTATCGCGATGAATTCATCACGGAAGTTTTCGATTGCACTGCGAATCGCCATAATTGGTGATTGGCCCAAGGCACAGAACGAGGTCTGAAGCATGGTCTCAGCAATGGTTTGCATCAGTTCCACATCTTCCATGGTGCCTTCGCCTTTCTTGATTTTGGTGATCAGGCGATAAAGCTGTTGAGTACCGTTTTTGCAGGGAGCGCATTTGCCGCAGGATTCATGACGGAAGAAGCGCAATATGCTCCATAGCATATCCACGATGCTTTGATGTTCATTCATCACCAGGATGGCGCCACTGCCAAGCACGGCAGCATATTGGTTCAGGCTGGAGAAATCCATCTTGACATCGAGCAACTTATCCGGCAGGATCACGCCAGCTGCGCCACCTACCAAAGCAGCTTTGAACTTGAAGCCTTTCTTCATACCACCAGCATATTCATTGATTATGGTACGCAGAGTAGTGCCCATATCCACTTCGCAAAGTCCAGGATAGGCCACATCACCAAGGATGGTATATACTTTGGTACCTGGGCATTCCGGGGTACCAAACTTCAGATAGGCTTCCGCTCCTTGGGCAATAATGAAAGGCACATTAGCAAGGGTCTCCACGTTATTTACCACTGTTGGAGCTTTCCAGAGACCTTGTACTCCGGGGAACGGCGGTTTCCAGCGGGGGTTACCACGGTTTCCTTCCAGAGATTCGATCAAAGCGGTTTCTTCACCACATACATAAGCTCCGGCACCGATCTTGATCTCGATATCAAGATCAAATCCGCTGTCAAAGATGTTCTTGCCCAGGATACCATACTCACGGCATTGTTCAATGGCTTTTTCCAGACGGGAAATACAGAGCTTATATTCACCGCGGATGTAGATATAGGCTTTGGTTGCGCCAATGGCACGGGCGCAGATCATGATCCCTTCCAGCAGTTGATGCGGGTCACCTTCCATGATCAGACGATCTTTGAAAGTACCGGGTTCGCCTTCATCGGCATTTACTACCACATACTTCTGCGGAGCATCCAGAGGAGCGGTAAAACTCCACTTCACGCCAGCGGGGAATCCAGCACCACCACGTCCACGAAGACCGGATTTCTTTACTTCTTCCACGATCTCTTTGGGCTGCATCTGAGTAAGGGCTTTTTCCCAGCCTTCATAACCACCGGCACCGATATAGTCATCGATGCTTTCCGGATCGATGATACCGGAATTGCGCAGCACTATTCTGCTATCATAATTGAATTTAGGGCTGAATTTGCTGCCTGTATCCAGCATCAAACGGGCTACAGGACGCCCCTTGAGGAAGTGTTCGTGCACCAATTCTGGAATATCTTCCAGTTTCAGGGCTTCATAATTCACATTCTCGGGATATATACTTACGCAGATGCCTTTGCCGAAGAAACCCAGAGGACCTGTTTCCAGGACGTTGATCTCGTCTGCCAGATTGGCTACTGCCAGTTCATTGCGAAGGGCTTTGATGAAGGCATGTACCCCGGCGGCTACCGAGGTCTCATTGATGCCTACCAGAACATGGGAGCGAAAGTACTTCATTAGTTCCTCCCTCTGATTTTCTCAATGACTTCTTCCACTTTTTCGTCGGAAAGATCGCCATATACATCATCATTGATCATCATCACGGGAGCATTTCCGCATACACCCAAACAAGCACAAAGCTCGAGGGTAAACAGACCATCTTTCGTGGTTTCGCCAACGTTTACACCCAAGAGAGTCTTCAGCTTACGCAGTACGTTGTCTGAACCTTTGATGTAACATGGTGGAGATTCACACAGCCGGATGATGTTTTTTCCGCGGGGTGTGGTGGAGTACATCGAGTAGAATGTCAACACACCATAAATGTGATTTGCCGGTATCTTTAGATATTCGGCAATGGCTTCCACGGCATCTTCCGAAATATAGTGTTGGGGGTGGGTATCCTGCACGTCGTGGAGGATATAGATCAGATTGTCTTTGGTTGGGGCATATTTGGAGCATATTTCTTTGTACATAATCTCCCCTTTATTCTTCATGTTGGTTTGCTTGTTTTTGGTTCTGTGAAACCACTTCTGGATGCATCCCGGGGATCTTGTCGATCGCCTTGACCGGGCATACATCAAAGCAATTGCCACACTTAATGCAATCTACCTGGTGAATGGTGTACTTTTCATCCCTTGAACCCGTGATACAGGTAACCGGGCATTTCCTGGCACACAATGAACAGCCGATGCATCTTTCTTTGTCGATATTGAAATGCATCAGATCCAGACATACTTTGGTGGCGCAACTATGGTCGCGGATATGGGCTTCATATTCATCCCGGAAATAACGGATGGTGGAAAGCACAGGATTGGGAGCGCTTTGTCCCAGCCCGCAGAGAGAGAGCTTGCTGACTGATTCGCCAATGCGTTGCAGCTCTTCGATATCTCCATCTTTCCCATGACCGGAAGTGATTCTTTCCAGGATATCCAGCATCTGTTTGAGTCCAATCCGGCAGGGTGAGCACTTTCCGCAGGATTCATCCACGCAGAAATCCATGAAGAACTTGGCAACGTTTACCATGCACTTTTCATCGTTCATCACGATCACGCCACCGGAACCCATCATGGCTCCGCGTTCTTTCAGGCTCTCATAATCCACACCCACGTCCAGGTGTTCGACAGTAAGGCATCCACCGGAGGGACCACCCAATTGCACAGCTTTGAACTTGTGCTCGCCGATCATGCCGCCACCCACATCAAAGATCAGCTCACGCAGAGTGATGCCTATGGGCACTTCCACCAGACCAGTGTTTTTGATATCGCCGGTAAGGGCAAAGACCTTGGTACCTTTGGATTTCTCGGTACCCATCTGTGAAAACCACTCTGCTCCCTTAAGGAATATGGTAGGGATATTACCAATGGTTTCCACATTGTTCACGACAGTGGGTTTTCCCCAAAGTCCCTGAACTGCTGGATACGGAGGTTTGGGAGTGGGATTTCCACGCTGGCCTTCGATGCTATGGATCAGTGCCATTTCTTCACCGCAGACAAAAGCTCCGGCTCCAGTACGAACTTCGGCATCAAAACAAAAGCCGCTATCGAAGATATTTTTTCCCATCAGACCTGCTTCCTTGGCTTGGGAAATAGCAAGCTTGATGCGTTTGATGGCAAGAGGATATTCAGCCCGGATGTAGAAGAAACCTTCAGTAGCACCCATGGCATAAGCCGCAATCATCATCCCTTCCAGGATCCGATGTGGATCACCTTCCAAAAGGGAGCGATCCATAAAGGCACCGGGATCCCCTTCATCACCGTTGCAGATGATGTATTTCTGGTCACTCTTGTTATCGTGAACCATCTGCCACTTCATATATGTGGGAAATCCGCCACCACCACGACCGCGAAGACCAGACTCTTTGATTACATTGATGGCATCCTGGGGCTTCATCGTGGTAAGAACAGTGCCGAGTGCTTCGTATCCGCCTGTAGCTATATACTCATCCAGACTTTCAGGATCGATGTAGCCACAATTTTCCAAGGCTACCTTCACCTGTTTCTGATAAAAGGGAACGTCCTTCTGGGCAGCAATGGTCTTCTCTTCATCCTGAAGCATCAACCTGGTGACCGGACGGCCTTTGATAAAATGCTCTGTGACTATCTCCGCTACATCCTCAGGGTTCACTTTTTTGTAAAAGATGCCTTCAGGATATATGACCATTACCGGACCGTAATCGCAGGGTCCCATACAACCGGTCTCGATGATATTCACTTCGCTTTCCAGCTTGTGCTCTGCAAGCACTTCATGGAAGCGTTCTTTGATCTTCAGCGCCCCGGCAGATACACAGCCAGATCCGCAACAGATCAATAGATCAATTCTTTTCAGAGACATTTTGAATCCTCCTGCTTAGTTGCCGGTAGCGACAACGTAATCGGAGACGATTCTACCATTTACTATGTGCTCGACCACCACTTTTTTCACTTTGTCCGGATTCATGTTTCCGTAAGTTACTTTGGGTTTGCCCTCTTCGATGAGATCAACTACTGGTTCCATTGACGACAGTCCTTTCTCACCGGTTTGGGTTACCAATACATCGGTAAGATTGCGGGCTGCGATTTCTTCCAGGAAAGTCTTCATTACTTCACGAGCACCCATGGCGATCCCGGATGTTCCCATCCCCACCACGATCTTGATACGCACGTTACCGCCACGAAGTTTCATTTCTTCCTGAGCTTTTTCTCGGATTTTCTTAAGGTCTGCCAGTGTTTTCATCAGACATCCTCCATGTTTGTATTTTGTATTCCTTCTTGTAATGATTGATCGATGTACTCAATGACATCGGGGTATGTGAGGGGAATATCCCCCAGTTCTTCCTTGATTGCTTTGGTATCGAAGTGGAAGCACTGCTCCACTCCCTTGTCTTTGTAGATCAGATGGATAAAGAAATCCACTTCGGGGTGACCAACAATGGAGCCCAAGAGCGTATCTTTCAGGTTCCCCAGCGGCATGCGATCAATATGATCGAGCGTCAGATCTACAGTTAAAACCGTGCCAAAACCAGGTTCGCTGGCCATCTTGAAGGTTCCACCCACCAGTTCTGCATTTTGCTTGAAGAGTGGAATCCCCAGCCCTACCTTTTTTTCTCGTTCGGCTTTGGATGTGTAAAAGGGATTCTGAGCCATATCCAAAGTGTGCGAATCCATGCCGGTACCATCATCTTCCACGATGATCCGGAGCCGGTTCTTGGTGATGTTATGAATCACGCGCACCTTGATCAGGCTTGCCTCTGCACGCACCGAATTCTCGATGATGTCCAACAGGTGCAATGAGATATCTTGCATGATTTGCTATTCGTATCGGGAAAGGATTTCTTTGATCTTGTCTTTGCTGTCAATCCTGCCAAAAGTATCTTCACCAATCACAAAAACCGGAGCCAGAGAACAGGCCCCCACGCAGCGGACAGCACTCATAGTAAACAAACCATCGGGAGTGGTCTCACCCATGGCGATACCCAGATGTTCGGAAAGCATCTGAATCAACCGGGGTGCGCCTTTCACAAAACAGGCAGTTCCGGTACATACATTCAGCGTGTATTTTCCCCGGGGCTTCATGGAAAAGAAATTGTAGAATGTGACCACGCCATAGATCTTGCTGGCGGGGATATTCATCTTCTCAGCAATGAATTCCTGTACTTCGACGGGTAAGTAACCAAATATTTCCTGAGCAATGCGCAAAATCTCGATCAGGGGATTGCGCAATTCCAGCTTCTCCTCAATCACCTTGGCCAGGCGATCATATAATGCAGTCTGGTCTTGAGTTACGGGAGCCATAACTCCTCCTTGTATATCATTCATTATGTATTTACAATCTTTCTGCCAGAATCCATCCTGGCGGCCAGGAGTAACTCCCTGGCAGTGGCTGCTTCAGCTTGTACAACGCTCACATTATCAGTCAAATCCGTCAGGTAATGCGCATCAGAAGACCGCAGAAAAGCCTTACCAGCCAGTTCTGGATGCACTTTCTCATATTCATGAAGATCAAGCCCTGATGTGATTCCCAGTAGGTCAAAACTGGGTTCTGCCGGTAAAAACCCCAATTGGGAGAGTATGCTGTTCACTTCCGCATCGATATGCGCAGGAACCACGATTCCCCCGTAGGTTGATACTCGCTGTACCACCATGCTTAAATCCCATATAGATGAATTTATCAGTGCACGTTGCTCCAGTTTCAAAATGTTCTCATTTTCGTCAATGATAACTTGATCCCCAAAATACTCGGGGTCGTTATCCAAGGGCAACAGAGAGCTATACAGTTCTGCATCAAAGCCTTGAGCCTGAGCAGGAGAATCAAAATAGGCCAGTAAGTGGATTTCTTCAGCGCTCTGAATCTCCACTCCCCAGGTAAAAGCCAGATTTGCCCTTTGGGCAGCATATTCATAGGCTGGGCAATTGGCCATACTATTATGATCCGTAATGGCAAACCAATCGATTTGAAGCTCTATCAGCTTCTCTACCAATGCTGTGGGGGACATTTCCAAGCCACCGCAAGGGGATAAGACACTATGGATGTGGAGGTCAGCGCGGTAAGTGCGCATCGGGTTGTGGATCAACCAAGCATCTGATAGAGCTTGCCAGCAAGTTCAAAGGTGGAGTATTCACTGCTGATGAGGCAGATGTTTTCTTCCAGGGCTTTGTCGATCACAGTAGCATCCGGCACTATCCCTTTGGAGAAAATGATCACCGGAATACCTGTCATTGAGGCTACTGCGATCACATTGAGGTGCTTCATGATCGTGATCCAGGCTTGATCTGGTTTGGCTGAGCCCATAACATCGCTCAACATATCCGAGACATAAGCTCCAGAGATTTCAACTGCTTCCGGATTCAGTGCCGGAGTGCAGTTTTGAGCATTGATGGCTTTGATAAAATCAGAGAGTTTCAGCATATCTATATTCCTTAATTGGTTATTCTTCATCCCGGGGTTGATTTCGCATCAATACCACACAATCATCCAGGGTTGCTTTGCCCAAAACAATGTCTTCCGCCAGGGCATAGCAAGTGGGACTGCCGCAGGCACTGCAATTCAAGCCTGGCAGCATAGTGAGAAATTCATTGATACGTTTCATCTTTTGGATAGCTTTCTTGATGTCTTTGTCGAGTTCCATAATAGGACGGGGAGAAAGGGGAACCACGGCAAATTCACCCTCATGGTAAAGCTCTTCCAATGCTTCTACCCGTACTTCCTTGCCATTGCCTTCTTTGATCAATTTCTTGATCCTGCTCATGGCCACGAAGGGATTCTCCACATTCAGGCAACCGCCCACACAGCCGTTTGTACAACTGCGCAGAACTATATAATCGTATTGATCAAGATAATGGTCTTCCACCTTCGACAGGATGTCCATTACATTCTCCACCCCATTCACAGATAAAGCCCTAATGTCGTCGGAATCCACCAGTTCGGCCTGCACTCCAGACAGAGCCCAGGTCAAGCCTTTAGGATAGGTATCTATTTCCGAAGGATGGTTTTGGATATTCTTGAGGATCTCTCGTACCTTACCATAGATCATTCCCGTGGAAAATGCACCATCCTGCAAGTGTTTGTATGCGCCTTCCGGCTGGTGTACGGCTGTTACGTGGGCTACACACGGCACTATGAGAAAGATGCCGATCTCATCATCCGGCAGCTTTTGCTCATGAGCGATTTTTTCCCTTAGATAGCGGGTCAGAATACTCATCGGAGCCTCTTGATGAAACAGATTTGGCAACAGGGAAGGAAACTTCACCTGGATCAATCTCACCACAGTGGGGCAGTTACTGCTCAGGATCGGGCGTTTATCACGATTTGCCCTGATATAATCCCGAATCATGGAGATCATAAAATCCGTGACCATAGCTTCTTCGGCTACTTCGTCAAAGCCCAGCTCCAGCACAGCTTGTTTGGCATTGCCGTAGGTAACATCCTCGCTGAACTGTCCGAAGAAACTGGATGATATAATCGCAACTTTGTACTTGAATTTGTGAATCACATCGAGGGGGTCGCTGGAAGGAATAATGGCATGAAACTCACACACCGTGACGCAATTCCCGCAATCCACACAGCGGTTGGGATCGATCGAAGCCTTGCGGTTTCGCACTCGTATCGCTTCTGTAGGGCATACTCTCACGCAGGCTGTGCAGCCTGTGCAGTTGTCCTCCAGAATCTGGATGGCATGAAAGTATTTACTATCGCTTTTGTTCATAAGTAATCAGACGAAATTTATGATGAATTCAACCAGAGTTGAGGAGCCTGCTTCAGAAACGATATGCATGGCATCGCTGTTTTTTTTGATATTGGGAAGTCCCAACCCAGCTCCAAAACCCAGCTCTCTGACAAGATCATCGGCGGTGGAATAGCCCGGCACCATAGCTTGTTCGATATCAGCAATTCCAGGGCCATTGTCTTCGAAACGGATGTGGATCATATCGTCATAGACCAGGCTGGTCATGCTGCCACCCAAGGAGTGGGCTGCCACATTGATTTCAGCTTCGTAGGATGCTACAGCTATCCGGCGTAAGATTTCTGAATCCACCCCCAAGCGTTTGAGCAGGTTTTTTACTTCCGCAGATCCCTTCCCCGCCGCATTGAAATCCTTCTCGGGAATATTGAATTCCAGGCTCACTTCAGACTCATCACTACGGGAAAATGAATCCCGGACACTACTGTCCAGATGATCAGCAATATACCAGTATTCAGCCATTGATCAGATCTTGCAGCTTCTTAGACCGGCATTAAACAGGATTCCGCTGGAGCGGTACAAGGTGAATTTGGTACTAATGATGGGTAAACCTCGTTCAGTAGCCATTTCGATCACATCTTGCAGTGGTTTCTTGCCTCGCACGAACACAATGCCACTGAGATCAATCATATCCGAAAGCCGGATTACTTGATTGTTCGTAAGCCCTGTAAGCAGCAAGGTAGGCTCTTTAGTACACATTAGGATATCGGATATCATATCCGAAGCAAAGGCACAAGGAACTTCACGATCCAAATCTGCCTCAGGATACAGTACATCCCCTTCCAAAAGGTGGGCGATTTCTCTTAACGTCATTTATTTCACCTTGATTTTTATACTGTGGTTCAGGGTCTTGGGATGCAGCTTTTCAGTCAAGTAAATAGTTCTGTCGATAGCAAACTACTTTGTCTCTTACCCCTGCTAATCTTCATTTCATCCTCTCAGGCACAACCCACGCGAAGCTTGGGAAGTCCTGGAGTGATCCAAGGTGAAGAGAAGGACATGGCATACTGCTTGAGGCAAGCTCAGCAATCACACTGAGGGTTATCTGCTGCGTACTACCCGAAATCCTGTATAACCATTTTTCGTGAAGGGCTTGGCATAGCTGCGGGCTGTAGTGCGCATGGCATCTTCGCTGTGGTACCAGGATCCCCCTCGAATCACTTTATCTGTGCCATTGGCAGGGCCACGGAAAGTGCTATTGATATTGTAGGTATAAGGTGCATACCAGTTCCAGATCCATTCATAGACGTTGCCACTCATATCGAAGATTCCCAATGAATTGGGGTTCCGGCTGGCTACAGGCTTTGATCTGCCTCCAGAATTGGAATTTGACCAACCCACCTCATCGGCATTATCCGATCCACTGAATCTTTGAAAACTCTTGCCCAGGCCAGATTTGGCAGCCAGCTCCCATTCCGCTTCCGTGGGTAAACGATATCCATCTGCCTGAAAATCACAGATGATATCGCTGCCCGCGTAGTCATAACAGGGCTTGAGACCGTCTTTGAGGCTTTTTGCATTGCAAAACTCTACCGCTTCATAGAAGCTTACATTCTCCACAGGAAGGTCAGGATCCTTAAACTGCGATGGATTGGTGTCATACACCATATTCCATTGGGCCTGGGTAATCTCTGTTTTACTGATCATAAAGGAGCTCATAGGCACGATTATTAGCGGGAATTCGTTGTCGTGAGCTTCTGGATTTATACTTCCCATCACCAATGTATCTGCGGGAACCGTTATCATCGGAATGGCTTTGTTGTCCTCCAGCACTACAGGTATCACCTCATCAGTTTCCTGGCTTTCCTTGAGCGTATCAAAATGCGGACGGGGGGCTAGAATTACATATTTGGTGATCACAAACAGGATGATAAAGATACTGATGATGACGATGATCCTGAAGGTCTTTTGCAGGGAATGGATCTCTTCTTTTTCAGGATCAGGAGGGGTATAACGGGATCTTGAATAGTCCGGTGCCGTCTTCGGTTCTGGTTTCACCTGAGTAGGTAGAGGTTCTGGCTTCTCTTCTATAGGTTTATGCTGAACCTCAGAAGAGGCTGGCTCCGGTTCATCAAGTTTTATCTTTGCAATATTGGGTTCCGGTTCAGGCTCAGGTGGCAAGGGTTTTTGGGGCTCTTCCCGGAGCTCCTGAATCTCTAGGTTGAAAATGACGGGCGCTTGATCCTCTATATAGGAAATGGTTGGTTCCTGATCATCAGGGATCGAAAACACTGGCTCCTGAGTATGCTTTGCTTCCATCTCATCCGGGATGTGATCTGACATTGGATTCTGCAGGATTTCGAAATCATCCGGCAGGACGATATCCTGAAGCTCAGTAGTGGTCTCTTCCGGTTCCAGAGGGCTTGGCTCCAGTTCATCATAAATACCTGGCAAGATCTCATCTTCGATAGCCTGAACCTCTGGTTCCTGGGATTCTGGCAATGGAGCAGGAGTCTCCTCAGCCACAGGAACAGAATCTATTTCAGCAGCTTGATTGAGCTCAGTAAAATCCTCTTTATCATAGCTGACAAAATTGCTGATTCCCCGATCTGAAAGCAGCTTGATAAGCTCGCTGAGCGAAGGCCTTTCCCGGGGATCGCTTTTCAAGCAACTCAGCAGTAAAGTAAACATCCAATCCGGAACTTCTTTGCCCAGGATCTCTGGCATGATAATGCTGCGGGACATACTCTGCTGTTTTTGTCCTTCAGGACTCAAAAAGCGATCTATCCTCCAGGGCAGCGAGCCACACAGCATCTGGTACACCACCACTCCCCATGAATAAATGTCTGCTCTGGGATTTGAGAGACGGGATTGATACATTTCCGGAGCTACATACATGATCGGATGCACAGAGCGTACATTCATCTCCGAATTCTGCCAGGCTTCACGGGATTTGCCAAACCCAATCACCTTCAATTGTTGATCATGAGTGATGATGATATTGTAGGGATTCAGATTCAGGTGCGGATAGGACATCGCGGTAGCATATTGCAAAGCTTCTGCGAGGGCTGTAGTCCAGCCCAGAATATGCTCTTGAGAGATCAAAACTTCGGCATCGCTTAGAACAACAGCCAGGTTTCTGCCCTCGATCATTTCCCCCAAAAAATAGCCATTCAGGCCTTCCTGAAACATGCCCAAACCTTTGCGGATATTGGGATGCTCCAGCCTCAGCGCAGCTTCAGCTTCCGAAGCCAGGCTGTCCGCCAGGGCTTTGTCGTTTACCTGGGTAGGATCCTGAGTCTTGATCAGAACTATCTCACCACTGAGAACTGCCTCAGCTTTGTAGATGATAAAGCGTCTGGACTGGTGAATATGTTCCAATACGCGGTAGCTATTTATTCCGGTTTGCATAGTCATATCGTGTTGTTTACGAAGATTGTACGGCCATTTTTAAGCACTCTTTCCAGATGCGAAGAGCCCAGATGGTAGGGAATGAAATTGATTCCGGGAATATCCCACAGCGTGATATCCGCTTGTTTACCTACTTCCAGGGATCCCACCCGATCTTGCATGCCGATGGCAAAGGCGGCATTGATCGTGGCCGCAGCCAGAGCCTGGGCAGGGCTAAAGCCCATCTGCAGGCAAGCCAGGGAAATCACAAAAGGCATACTGTCGCAATTGCAGCTTCCGGGATTGAAGTCCGTGGCTATTGCTACTGGCAATCCTGCGGCGATCATATCCAGACCCCGGGCATAGCTTTTAGATCTTAGTGAAAACAAGGTGGCAGGCAAGAGCACAGGGATCACTCCGGCTTCGTGCATGGCAGTAATGCCTCGATCCGATGCTGCTCCCAGGTGATCGGCAGATACACAGCCCAATTCTGCTGCCAGCTCCGCTCCTCCGATGGGTTCGATCTCATCCGCATGCATTTTGAGCTGCAGGCCTTGCGCTTTGGCACAAGAGAGCACCTGTCTGGATTCATCAATACTATACACATGCGCTTCGGTGAAGATATCACAATATCTGGCAATCCCTTGCTGACGGACAGCAGGAATCATCTCATGACACAGAATGTTTATATAAGCTTCATGATCGGATTTATATTCAGGTGGATACTCATGCGCACCCATGAAAGTAGCTACGATATCTACTGGCAATTCTGCAGCCAGCCTGCCAATCACCTCAAGCTGCTTCAATTCGCTATTCGTATCAAGACCATATCCGCTTTTAGCTTCCAGAGTCGTAGTGCCCATACTGATCATTTTGCGGATGCGTTTTGCGGCCAGACTGAAGAGTAGATCAGAATCTGCAGTTCTGGTGCTCCGCAAAGTCGAGAGAATTCCTCCACCAGCTTTGGCAATATCCACATAGCTGGCTCCCGCCAATCGCATGGCAAATTCATCTTCGCGGGTATGGACAAATACAGGATGGGTATGCGGATCCACAAAGCCAGGCAAGAGCACCTTGCCGCTGGCGTCGATCATCTCATTCCATTCGTATTTTTCCTCAATCTCCGCACTGGATCCAAGCTCGATAATTTTTCCATCGTGGATGGCAATCCCGGCATCAGTGATGATTCCGGCATCGCTCATCTGGGCTCCGGCTTTGGGCTTGCCGCCTGAAGCCATGGTCACTATCGCTGCGGCTTTTACTATGATCAAATCTGCTTTCATGACATCACTCCATCTGTCATTGCATGTTTGGAAAGCTTGAATTTCCGTCAAGGGATTTTGCCGAGACCAATGTGTCGTACCCACTTTTTCACCTGTTTGAATGTCAATGGATTAAGCCAGGATAACCTCGCGTTCACCTCGAGATCACCTCGAGCACTCGAGGTGATCTCGAGAGGAAGACGAAGTAAAACTAAGCTGGTAAAGCAATTACAAAATAGCTAAGAAAAGGGCTACCCAAAGTCAGGCAGCCCAGGGGGATTTAGGAGTAGTAACTCAGTTATTTCATTAGTACCGCTTTGCGGTAGAAGGTCTCCTTTCCCGCTTGCATGCGTATGTAGTAAACGCCTGATCCACAGATATTTCCTCTGGCATCCCAGCCATCCCAATGCACACGTTGTTCACTAACTTGAGATGGGAGATTCTCAAAACTGCGAATCATCAGGAGTCGAACCTGCATTCCATCAGATTAACGTGCCCATAACAAGCAGATTCAGATGGAGAAACATATCGATGCTCTCATCTTTTGCTTCTGACTGGCGTGTTTTTTTCTGTATGTTTCATTTGCATAGTTGCCAGCCACTGCTGGTGTCTGGCATTTACTATGGCAACCACTGCCTCATGCGTCTTCTGAGTAAAGAACAAGATATAGTTTTCGAAATCACTATCCGAATATAGCACAGTAAAGCCAGCAAAGCCGTTTCCATTGGGCTTTAATACCTTGTCACACACCGCACTGAGCCTTGGTTCCGGATACCTGTAAGCATGGTTTTTGTTATTCATAGTTCCATTTCCCCTGGTTTTTCTCATATAAATCGCACATTTGATGCCAATTCAGAGCGAAAATCTGCCGTTCGTAGTCTATTAAAATACAGCATTTTACAAAACACCTAGCTCAGATTCTGGAATTATTGCAGATTTCAGGGTGACGTCGATCTCAGAATGAAATTTCATTCTGCAAGATTTCTGCAATTTGTTTCATAGTTCTTAACTGCATGGATAGCATTATTCTATACAGGATCGCGATACGTTTTGTCTGAATATGTCTTTGCTCTACGGCCTGAACGTAGTAAATTATCATTGATTCTAAAATAATCCCATGAGTGTGATGCAGAAGAGGAAGAAAATGTCAAAGCAGATTGATGAAATAACTCTCAAGCTCCTGGAACAGCTTACTGAAGCTGATCCCATGCAGTTTATGCAAAGATTGGAAGAGCTGCTTGCCCTGGAATTAAACCAGACTCAGAGGGAACAATTACTGTACTTGAAAGCCCGAGCCCTGGTCACTATGCAAAGGTTTCCAGAAGCAGAAGCTCTGGCCTTGGAACTTCTGAGCAATGCAGTTTTGGATGGTGATCACCTGTTGATTGCCAAGTGTAATCTCGTATTGGGCAAATGCGGCAGTACAGATGAAAATGGCAAGGTATTGAAAGGCTATCTCGATGTGGCATTGGAAGCGGCAAAAAACTCAAGGGACAATCGCATGATCGCTGAAATCTTGATTCATCTGGGGATTTTCTTTCAGAACAATCAAGATAAAGCCAATGCCCTCAAGAGTTTTGCCCGCGCTCAAAAGATATGTGATGAGCTAACTGATAATGATATCAAAATGCAGCTTTTAATGAGCTACGGCACCACTCACTATCGCGCCGGAGAGCATCATAAAGCCTTGGGCTATATGACTGATGCGCTTAAACTTGCCATTGCCAGTGACGATGTGAATCGCCAGCTTCTGATCATTAACAACCTCTCTACATTATACTCGATTCTGCTGCGGTTTGACGATGCTGTGGATGTATTGAACCGAGGTATCCAGATCGCTGAAACCCACCAAATCCACATACGCAAAGTTCTGTTGCTCTTCAACCTGGGAGTTCTCCACCTGAGGCAGGACCAATATCAATCAAGCTACGACAAGCTGAAAGAATGTGAAGCTTTTGCCACTGCAATCGGATTCAATGATCCTCGATATCAGCTTGAGCTCTATAGCAATCTGGCAGGTGCATGCCGCTTTCTGGACAAATATGATGAATCGTTAGACTATCTGGAACGCACGGAAGCCATTGCCCATGCTCTGAAAGACTCAAACATGATCAAAGAAAATGAAGGAAACAAAGCCAATCTCCTGCTGCGCATGGGCAGGGCTGAAGAAGCCCGAAAGCTCTTGATAGGCTGCCGGAACTTCTTCAAAAAGAACGGCCGGTTTGATAAGCTAATCGTCGCTCAATTGAATCTGGCTGATTATTATGAACTCAAGAAAGACTACCCCAAAGCCATAGCCTTGCTGAAAGAGATCAGCCCTCTGTATCAGGAATACATGAGCAAAGTTCTGGATGAAAAGGCTGTGGAATACGATCGTGAACTAAACAACCAGCTCTCCAGGCTAGATCAGGTAAAAGAAGATTTCAGCCGCCTCGCAACGAAGCTGAATGAACAGGTAAGAACTGAATTTATCGGCCAGAGTCCGCAGTATAACAAAGTATTGGAGACAGCGCTGCTGGCTGCCCAGCATCCTGTGGCCAGTGTACTGATCACCGGTGAATCGGGAACCGGCAAAGAAGTGATCGCCAATCTGATCCACATGAATGGAGTCCGCTCCAGTGGCCCCTTTATTGCCGTGAATGTTTCTGCCATCACTTCCAGCCTTATGGAAAGTGAGTTCTTTGGCCATCGCAAAGGCTCTTTCACGGGAGCAATTACAGATCATAAGGGCTTCTTTCAACAGGCCAATCATGGCACTTTGTTTCTGGATGAGATCGGAGATATGCCCAAAGAACTGCAATCCAAGCTCCTGCGCGTCCTGGAAACCCGCAAGGTGACTCCTGTGGGTTCTACGGCTGAGATACCTGTAGATTGCCGTGTAATCTGTTCCACGAATCGTAAGCTGGAAGAAATGCTTGGTAACAACCTCTTCAGGCTGGATCTCTTTCATCGCCTCAATACTATCGAAATCCATATCCCGCCTCTACGGAGCAGGAAAGAGGATATTCCCCTGCTGATAGAGCACTTTGCTGGCTTGCTGGCCCAATTGAACTATCAGAGAAAACCTGAGATTTTTCCGGCTTTCATTGCCCGAATGCAGAGCTATTCATTCCCAGGTAATGTCCGGGAACTGCGTAACATGCTGGAACGCCTCTTCATCCTGCTGCCCAACCAGGATTGGAATGAGGACGTGATCTACTGCCTGCCCTTTGCCGGACAGGAAGGGAATTCCAGGAATATGGTAAAAACCTCTGCTGAAACTGAAATCGAACAGATCATCATGGCTCTGCAGCAAGCTGGGGGTAAACAAAAGGAAGCTGCGCTCCTTCTGAATATGTCTGAATCCACTCTCTGCCGCAGAATCGCAAAGTACCATCTGGAAATATATACCCGGAAGGGGAACTAATACAAGCATTCTGTAATCACGCCGTTGTTTAGTATGCAACAAAGGAAAAACAGGATAAGCGGCCTGAACACTAAACCCTCTTATACAAAAAAAGAGGAGCGTTTGTAAACACTCCCCTTGATAATTGATATTGGACTTGATTAGTTTATTCTTCTGTTGAGGTCATGTCGATATCGTCTTCGGATGAAAACAACTCGTTAAACCTATCTGCTGCTCTCTGATATTCTTCATCATCTTCAATGATACTGAGTTCCAGGTTTTCTTCCACTTCCACAAAGCGCAGAATGTCATATTCATTGGCTCCCAATTCAGCCAGAGCGATGTAATTAGCACCATCCATTTCAATGATGTTCAGCACTTCAAAATCCTTCTGAGTACCGTCTTCCATATCCAGGGTTATGATGTTTGCTTCGTCACCGCAATGATCTTCGCAAGAGCAATCCTCACCCTCGCAATTGCAGTCGTGATTGTGTTCAGCATCACTGATGCAGCCGTTTTTTTCTAATTCTATCATGATAATCTCCCGATATTTTTTGCCAGTCTTTTTGCCACGGCTATTCTGGCAAGCTAAAAATACAAACACTTAGCAAACTATCCTACAGAAACTGATTGACAATTTCACTCCCGTTTCAGACCTTGCTGAAAATATAAAAATGCTAACCTGGAGGAAATATGACCTACCGTGTTCTCGCCATCAACCCCGGCTCCACATCCACCAAAATCGCAGTTTTCGATGATACTACTCCCTTGTTTGAAAAGACGCTGCGGCATGATCCCGCAGAACTTGACAAGTACGGCGGCATTATCGATCAATATGAGTTTCGTAAGACTCTGGTGCTGGAAGCCATGGCAGAAAACAACGTAAGTCCGGACAGTCTGCATGCCGTAGTGGGCAGAGGCGGTTTGGTGCGCTCGATCTCAGGCGGGACCTGGAAGATTTGTCCCAATATGCTGCGCGATCTCAAAGACCCCAGCCTCTGGGGACGCATTCATGCTTCCAATCTGGGCGCTTTCATCGCCAATGCCATTTCCGAAGAGCTGGGCATTCCTGGCTTTATCGTTGATCCCGTGGTAGTGGATGAATTTGATGACATCGCCCGTATCTCAGGAATTCCCGAGATCGAACGTAAGAGCCTCTTTCATGCTCTGAACATCCGCTACATCAGCAGATTGATCGCCAAATCATTGGGCAAAGCTCTGGAAGATGTAAACCTGATCGGGGTTCATATGGGTGGGGGCATCTCAGTGGCAGCCATCAAACGAGGCAGAGTGGTAGATGTAAACAATGCTCTCTTAGGAATGGGACCTTTCTCCCCTCAACGGGCTGGAGCACTACCCATTGGTGACCTTCTGGACATGGCTTACAGTGGCAACTACACGAAAAAGGAACTTACCTCCTATCTCACCAAAACTGCCGGACTGATGGCCTATCTGGGCACCGACAGCGGCATTGAGATCAATCAGCGCATCGAAGCTGGAGACCAGAAAGCCAAAATGATCCAGGACGCCATGTGCTATCAGGTAGCCAAAGAAATTGGCGCTTGCGCTACGGTGCTGGAAGGCAAGGTAGACGGTATTTTCCTGAGTGGCGGACTGGTCTACAACGCTCACATAGTAGATGCCATTCGAGACCGCACCGAATTCATCGCTCCCCTGCATTTGTATCCTGGAGAAAAGGAAATGGAAGCCCTCTGCCAGGGGGGAATCCGTGTCCTATCCGGAACCGAAACCGTAAAAGAATATCCGTATTAAAGCCATAAACATGCTTTTTCAAAGCGCTGTATCGCCTGGAGTTCAATCCACTTATCTGCACTCCAGGCGGTACATCTACTGCTTCATTATCTCTTTATTTCTGAGCTTGCTGGGCAGCATTGCCTCCCTACAAGCATCGAACTGGACAGTGCTGGTCTATATGGCTGCGGACAACGACCTCTCCAGCTATGCCATCCAAAACATCAATCAGATGGAATCCGTAGCCCAGCCCCCTGGTACAAACCTGATCGTACAGGTGGATTTACCTTCCATTGGAGCAAAGCGCTACCGCATCCAACCCGATAGCAGTCCCAATATCACCTCCCCCATCGTGGGCAATCTCGGGATCATCGACAGCGGTGCTCCGCAAAGCTTGAAAGACTTTGTGAACTGGGGCTTTAGCTCTTATCCTGCGCAACACAAAATGCTGATCATCTGGTCACATGCAGATGGCTGGTTCAAAAGCTCCAAATGGATTGCCCCGGACTACGATACCGGCAGTGTGATCGGAGTGGCAAATGGCGAGCTCTTCTCTGCCCTGAGTGGAACTCCGCATCTGGACATCCTGCTCTTCGATGGCTGCAGCATGCAACAGATCGAGACCATCTATGAGATCCGCACCCTTACGGATTATGTGATCGGCTCTTCCGACCTCGTGTCCGTAAAAGGCTTTCCCTATGCCAGGATCATACCTGTTCTGAATCAAAGCCCACAACAGCTAGCAGCCCAAATCCCTGATCTCTACAACGATTCATACTTGCCCGGAGGCAGCAACAATCCCTCCAGCGGACACATCAATACCACTTGCTCAGCCATCCGTACAGACCTCCTGAATGACTTCTTTCAGGGCTGGAAAAGCTTCTGCACCACCTTACGCAGCCGGGCTGCAGAGCTGATGGATATCCGCCAGGGACTCTTTGAAATGGACAGCGGAGGCTTTTCTCAGATCGATCTGAGACAGTTTCTCACCCGGCTGGTGAGTCATCCTGTGCCCTTTCCCCAGGCAGAAACACTCCTGAGCCTCTGGAACCAGATTGTAGTAGCCTCAGCCTTTACCAATATCGATCTGGAAACCGGGATCGGTACCGCCGGAATCTGGTTCCCAAAAATCCCCTACAACTATGAAAATGAGAACTTTGCCACCTGGCAAAGCTATGCTCCTCTAATCTTTGCCCGTACTGGTTGGCTGGGAGTAGTAAATCAGGCCTTTGGTGAAGACAATGTTTCACCATTCACTCCAGACCTGTTGACTCAAAGCATCCTGTTCAATACTCTTACTTTGGTGATCACAGCACCGGTGGACCCTGATTCCTTGTACATCCGGTTGGAAAGCTCTGCTGGCACCAGTTATCATTACTTCGAAAGATATCATTCGACACTCTCGATTCAAGTGCAGATCAGCAGTTCAGGCAGCTACAGCCTCTATGCCATAGATCAATCCGGCAATGAATCTCAGCCCCTTAGCGGCACCTATCAATACAGTAAACCCCTCAGCCGCATGCGAGTGGTTCCCAATCCAGTTACAGATCCAGCCACCGCTCGACTGATCTGGTATCATGAAGATATAGAAGGCAAGCCGATCGCCGCTAGAATCTACAATTTGCGCGGTCAACTGCTGGCCAGGCGATACCTGGGAACTGTGATTGTAGGCGATTGTGACAAAAGCTACCTGCTGAATTTGATTCCGGAACTGGGAGATCTGAGCATAGGTGTTTACCTGATAAAGCTGAATATTGGCAAGGATATCCTAACCACTAAATTCACTATCTTGTACTGAAATAACGCTCTTGATGGTGATGTGGATAAGTGGTGGATAAGTTTTGTGGAAATCTTGAGACAATCCTGCTTTGCCATATATAACAGTCACTTACCATATACTACTTATCCACATGCGCTGTGGATAAGTTCGTAGATTACTGATAAAAAAGACGATCCCATAATATGAATATTGACACCTGTTTTGAGCATGACAAAGTGAAAACAATATGAACGACATCAATACAATAAATGGAAATTGTGGCTCAATAGGGCCAACCGAATCTGTAATATAGCTGTGGGTTTGAAATGACATAATCCCTGCCCAGCCCACCGCCCAATATTGGATGGGGCTTTGCCCCATGCCCCGCTATATCAAGTCATTTCAAAGAAAATGTATAAGGAGTAAAGATGGAAAAGCTAAGTAAAGCCAGGTGCGCCGAACTCGCCAGCCTGAAGCAGAAGAAATTCCGGCAGGAAAAACGACTGGTTATCATCGAGGGTGAACGCCTGTTTCACCAACTCCGGCAATACAAAATCCTTCCCTTGGAACTATATACTACCGAAGCCACCCCTCCCCGCGAATATCCAGGTGTCCCCTGCTATCAGGCTGAAGGATATCAACTTTCCCGTATCTGTGATGGGATCAATCCCCCCCACCTGGCTGGACTCTTTCGGGTGCCAGAGCCTGTGCTGCAAGACTTCCAGACCGCTTTTTATCTGGACAATGTAGCCGATCCCGGCAATACAGGCACGATCTTCCGACTGGCAGCAGCATTTGGAATCGAAGCCATCCTGCTCAGCCCTGATTCCTGCGAAATTTCCTCTCCCAAAGTGATCCGCGCTTCCCTGGGAGCCGTTTACAAGGTTCCCTGGCAGGAAGTATCACCGGATAAGCTTCATAAGCTTGGAGCACGTATCGCATGCCTTGATATGCAGGGCCAGACTACTCTGAAAGACTACCGGCCACAGCCGGGAAAGACCATCTATGTCCTGGGCTCAGAGGCACATGGAATCAGTCCCGAAGTATTGTCTCAGGCAAATCAAACCCTCAGCATCGGCATGAGCGACGCCATGGAATCACTCAATGTAGCAATCTCAGCGGGAATTCTGGCACATCATCTGTATTGATTAGTCGAGAGGTCGAGAAGTCATCGTCAAGCGATGATCGAGGGCTACCTTTTACCGTCATGCCAGCGACCGGGGTCCCCGACAGACAATTGTTGGCTGTCGGGGTGGGAAGGCTGGCATCTCCTGAACTAAAGCAGAGGCCATGGAGGTTCCAGCCTGCGCTGGAATGAAGGCGATATGTAGAATCGGGAAACATGCTTCTCTATAGATTCGGTCAATTCGTTTTATGCGTTGGTAAACTAAGAATCCGAACATTCCGCATAATCCTTGGAATCCATTCCATCCGTTCAATCTGCGTTCCAATTGAATCTGCGTCCTCTGCGCTATCTGCGTGCCCTCCCTTCTCAATTCCATTACGCTATTACTACGCATCCGATCCGTAATGGGTGCGTAATGATAGCGTATTTCGAATCAGGAAGAGAATGGTACTGGTTTCTATCTGACCTCTGAATTTTAAATCTATAGTTCTGCACTGGATGCTATAGAGTTTTAATTGACAAAAAGGGGCTGGCACTGAGCTTGGTAAAATTGGGAGTTTTCCCCTTGGGAGAGAAAATTGTGAATATCATTAACCAAAAGACAGGCTGGATCGAAGTGATCTGCGGCAGTATGTTCAGTGGCAAAACCGAGGAACTGATCCGCCGCATTCGTCGAGCTGAATATGCCAAACAGAAAGTTTTGGTCTTCAAACCCGCCATCGATGACCGCTATGATGCAAATAACATCGTATCCCATTCCAAGATGCAGGCCCCCTCGATCGCTATTAATCAGGCCTCGGAAATCTATACTTATCTGCAAGATGACACCAAAATCGTCGCCATTGATGAAGCGCAGTTTTTCGATGAATCGATAGTAGGTATCTGCAATGATCTTGCCGATCAGGGCTATCGCGTGATCGTGGCAGGGCTTGATCAGGATTACAAGGGTCAACCCTTTGGCAGCATGCCCGCCTTGCTGGCGATTGCCGAATATGTAACCAAGAATCTGGCCATTTGCATGACCTGTGGGAATCCGGCCAATCGCACTCAACGAACCGTTCATAAAGGCGAGCAGATCCTGGTGGGTTCCACTGAGGCCTATGAAGCCCGCTGCCGTAACTGCCACGAGGTGTTGGACTAAGATGTCTCCCAGCGGTGTGCTTTTGATCTTCATCGTACGCCTGATCCAGGTGTACAATCTTTTGATCTTTGCCAGAGTTATCGCCAGTTGGGTGATTCACGATCCCGGCAACCCTATCTACCGCTTTTTAATTGGGATCACGGAGCCGGTTTTGGGGCCAATCCGGAGAATCATGCCCAATATGGGCCTGGATTTTTCCCCGATCATTGCTTATCTGTTGCTCAGAATTGCGGCGCAGATAATCTCAAGTATTATTTAACTCAGGAGGAATAGTAAATGCCCTTATTCCCTATCGATATAAGACATCAGGAATTCTCCGGACAGATGTTCGGCTATAGCAAGAAAGAAGTTCGTTTATTCTTAGAGCAAGTCGCCGGTGAATTGGAAGATTTGCAAAACAAGCAAGAGCGTGAACTCGCCCGTCGGGAACAGATGCAGTATGAAGTGAAGCAGGAAGCTGTGCAGGCCTCCAGTGCTGTGGAAGATCTAAAACGCCGTGAAGAACTCATCAGCCGCACCCTCGTCTTTGCCGAAAAAACCAAGGCTGATATCATCGCCAACGCCCGTAAGGAAGCCGAAAACATCATTCATGAGGCGGAACTGAAGGCTAAACGTGCCATCAACGAAGCCAAGCAATACTTGAGCGTGCTGGAGCATCAATACCTGGCCATGAAAGAGCAGAAACGCCAGTTTCTCATGCAGTTCCGGGTGGAGTTACAATCCTTCCAGGATCGCATCAGCAAAGATCCGCTCCTCAGCAAGGATAGCGAGCATCTTCTGGATTCGCAATTCCAGGAGATCAAACAGGAGATCGTGAACAAACCACCCGTAGATGGAGAAAATCGGGCATGACCTATTTCGAGACCGCAAAGTGGCTGCAATCCCGTTTGGACGTGATCCCTGAGACAGCTGTTATTCTGGGAACCGGACTTGGCGACATGGTGGATGGTCTTCCTTGCCGAATCAACATTCCATATCATGAAATCCCCGGTTTTGCAAATAGTACTGCCCCTTCCCACAAAGGAAATCTGGTGGTTTGCGATCTGGGCTCTCGGCCTGTGCTCTTTTTGCAAGGACGGTTTCACTATTATGAAGGGCATCCGATGTCCCAGGTGGTATTCCCGGTGAGGGTATTGTCTGCATTGGGAGTAAAGCAATTGATCGTGACCAATGCCGCTGGCAGCCTGCGTAAGGAATTGCCCCCGGGTGCCATTGTGCAACTCACTGATCACATCAATTTCATGGGGGTGAATCCCCTGATCGGAACCAATGACGAAGGTTTGGGCGAACGCTTCCCTTCGATGAACCAACCCTATGATCCGGAGTATCGCAGGCAGTGCAATGCCATCGCTGCCCGGCTGGGAATCGAGACTTTTGAGGGTACATACATTGCTGTTAGTGGGCCAAGCCTGGAATCCCGGGCTGAATGTGCCGCGTTTGCGCTTTGGGGTGCGGACGTGGTGGGTATGTCCACCGTTCCCGAAGTAATAGCTGCCCGTCATGCCGGACTCAAAGTACTGGCTTATTCGATCGTGACAAATTACAGTAATCTCTTTCATGAAGATGCCCATTCCCAGGAAGAGATTCAGCTTCATGCCGGTATCTCTGGAGCCCACTTGAAACAAATCCTCAGCGAGTTTGTTCAGGGACTGCAGTAGTTTTTTATTGACACAGGATGCCTAGCCTTTATAGGTGGCAAATTGATATAATGAGAGTAAAGACAGGAGATGAATATGGCTGCCAAAACTCTATCAGCTGAAAGACTGAAATACTTCGAAGACCTGATCCGCAAAGAGCTTCAGGAAAGCGTGGCATACGTCGAGAATATCAATAAAGAGCAAAGTGTGGGAGCTCGTGAAAGCAGCGGTGACCTCTCGTCCTACGCTTATCATCAAGCCGATCAGGGCTCAGATACAAACCTGATGGAACATACTGTCATGATGATGGAAAGCGAGCGTGACAAGATCCGCCAGCTCAATGATGCCATGCGCAGGATTCAGGATGGCCACTATGGAAACTGTGAGATGTGCGGAGAATTGATCTCGGACAGCCGCCTGGAAATAATCCCCTACGCTACTCTGTGTATAGAATGCAAAGGCAAAATGGAAGAAAAGAAACGCAAACAAAGACGATAAGAGATGAATAAACCAAACCCACAACCCGCCTACCTGATTATGATGCTGATCCTGGTCGCAGATCAAGTGACCAAGCTTCTGGTGCGCCTGAATCTGGAGCTGCATGAGAGCATTCCCGTGCTTTCCAAAGTATTCGGCGATACCTTTATGCTTACTCATGTGAACAATACCGGTGCTGCATTCAGCATTGGATTCGGCAATCCTGCCACCAACCGCATCATATTTATCATCATCACTTTAGTGGCTCTGGTCTTTATCCTTTATCTGCTGTATCAAAGCGTGCATCGCATCCAGGTGGTGGCTTTCGGCCTGGTCATGGGTGGAGCGGTCGGCAATCTGATCGATCGTATCATCTATGGTGGAGTCACAGATTTTGTGAATGTAGATTTTCCAGATTTTATCATGCAGCGCTTCCCAATCTTCAATGTGGCAGATAGCTCGATCTTTATCGCTGTAAGCCTATTGATCATTGATATGCTGTTTATCAAAGATGCCCCTGCACCAGTGCTGGAATCCCAGCCGCAGGATGATAATGAATTGATGACGAATACCGAGGAGATATAAATGAAAGGTATATCAATTTTGCTCTTCAGCCTCATGCTAACTGTGGGGATTTCGGCTCAGGTGCTTACCTGCTACGATATCCAGTACACCGAGGCCGCCAATGGATACTCCCCTTACAACAATCAGATAGTGACCGTGGAAGGAATTGTAACCGCCAAGGTTCCCACCACCAGCTACTACATCAGTGATCCTGCTGGTGGACCATGGTCCGGGTTGCTGGTCTATCACCGCAATTCTTACTCGCAAGTTACAGTAGGAGATCGTGTTCAACTCACTGGACGTGTGGATGAATACAAACAAGCAGACTACTGGGCTTACACTCTCACCGAGCTTGTAGATGTGAGCAACGTGACCGTAATCTCCAGTGGCAATCCCCTGCCCCCTCCTGCTGAGATTTCTACATCTGAGATACCCTTCAACAATGCGATCTCAGAGAAATACGAAGGCGTGATGGTGAAATTTAACAACGTGCAGATCAAGACCGTTCCCGATGGTTATGGGCAGGTCAAGATAGCTGATACCAGCAATGTTCAGGCTATGCTGGATGATGGATTTTTCTATCCGGGCACCTATCCTGTTACCTTTACCCTCAATGAATGGTGGTACCAGATCGTGGGCATGGTGGATTATCATGGCTCCGCAGGCTGGAAAGTGAATCCCAGGGATATCAATGATATGATCCGGGTGGATTCCGTGGCTTCTGCCTCGATCAAGATCGAAACCGTCACTCCTCCCATCAATGAAGACGTGGAAGTGAAGGTTTGGACGACCAAGGTAAAACCCGAATGGAACATTAATGGATATACCATGACCTTTACCGTGGATCAGAGCAAAGCCTTGTTCCAGGGTGTGGAGATAGATGGTACAATGTCCACTGTTGATCCCGCCATCGACATCACCGGCAATGTAATCACGCTTACTTATACAGCTCAGGATGCTTTCTCTGCCTTGGAGGAGGATAACCTGCTGGTCAAGCTGATCTTCCAACCCATCAGTTATGGTGATATCGCCATGAATCTAAGCTCTTTCATCTACTCTGGCGCAGGTGGAGACACATCCATCAATAGCCTCTACGGCGGGCGCTTGATTGTGAAGGTTACCGGCAACGTAGCTTATCTATCGATAGGTGCAGTAACCAGCACGGGACCAAAATCACAGAACATCTTTGACCCATCCATGAATGAGAAATTGAACATCCAATATGGCACCAAGACTGGATTCCTGGCCCGCGCCCTGATTAGAATCTACGACGCCCAGGGACGTCTGGTTGCCACTCCTGTACATGAGAATATCACCAATCCCATCGGGATTCAAGAACTCAACTGGAGTGGACGCGATAGCAATATGAAGCTCGTTCCTCCAGGCGTGTACTATTGCCATATTGAGATCGTAAACCGTACCACCGGAGCGACCGAACGCGCTGTGCAACCGGTCGTGATCAAATCCAGGATGAAATGAGGGAGATAGAGATGAAAAAGATACTGATTATCAGCCTGATCCTGATTCCTGCTGCTATGCTGCTGGCAGTGTTTGACGATTATCAGCCCTCAGCCCGGGCTCGCGGAATGGGTGGAGCCTTCACTGGTGTAGCCGATGATGTAAACAGCCTGTTTTACAATCCTGCTGGCATCGTGGGTAGCAAGTTTGAAGCAAAAGCCGGATTTGCCAATCTCTACGGCCAGAAATTTACCGAATTCAAAACTCTTGCCATCGGTACAGAACTTCCACACAAGCTGGGTAATCTGGCAATTGGAGCTCGTATGCTGGATGTAGATTTTGAAGATGTCTCGCTGTCCAGCGAGCAAATCCTGAGCCTGGCTCATGGCTTTGTCCTGCAAAAAGACATTCATTCCGAGATCAATCTGGGATACACCATAAACTACTACAACCTTGCTTTTTACGGTGAAGATGACGACAGCGCCATAGGCGTGGATCTGGGGCTTACAGCCTTGCTGCATGGCCGTACCAAGCTGGGCTTTGCGGTTACAAACCTGAACAAAGCCAAGATGGGCTTTGAAAATCAGATTGATCTGCCCAATAAGCTTGCCCTGGGCATTGCTTATGTACCTTATGATGGTGTCACCACGAGCTTTGAATTGAAGAAGGACTTTGCTGCCGAGACTGAATTCATGGGCGGCGTGGAAGCCAAGCTCCTGGAACCACTCACCATCCGTTTTGGTGTGCATCAAAATCCTGCCACTTATTCTGCCGGTGCTTCCTTCATGGTAGAGGGCATCCAATTGGATTATGCATTCACCTATCATAGTGTATTGGATCCCACTCACTACATCAATCTGGGTTATAGATTCTAGGAGATTCCGATGGCCTCAAAAGGATTCAACAAGTTCATCCCTGCCTTCATACCCATCATCTTTGAATTGATGCGTCATTTCCACAGGGACATGAACCACAACAACAACATCCGCAAGACCGATAAAACCGGAGAGAAGATCGCCAATATCGAGCACTTTATGGTGCGCCTGGAGAAGAAGATCCAACAGAACCGTGATACCTATATGGCGATTGCCAATCGGCTCACGATCTGGCTCTTTGTCAATTCGGTCGTTTTGATTGCGATCCTGGTGAAGCTTTTCTTCTTCTAGATCGCCGGATCCTACCAATATCTTGATGCGGAGAGTGAATGCTCTCCGCTTTTTGTTTGTCCTGCCCCAGATATCGCTTATACTTGCTTGGGAAGATGGAATGGGCAGGACACCGTGTCTACCCTCTTTCCGTCATTCCAGGCGGTTCGCAGAACCGGATGGACTGTCTGGAATCTCCTCGATAGATCAGAGTCTCAGGAGTTGCCAGCCTGCGCTGGCATGACGGCAACCTACAGGATCGGAAAGATTAAACATAAAGTATGTAAACTTGTTGTTACAAAAAGGAGAATAAAATGGCCAAACTAAAACTACACGGAAACCCCATAAATACCACAGGCTCTCTGCCTCGCATCGGCACTAAAGCCAAGGACTTTATCCTCACTGCCAACGACCTTAGTGATCACAGCCTCAGCGACTACGCCGGCAAGAAGATCCTGCTGAATATCTATCCCTCCATCGATACCGGCATCTGCGCCATGAGTGTCCGTAAATTCAATGCCGAGGCTGCCAAGGTGAAAAATGCTGTGGTGCTGGGCATCTCCCGCGATCTCCCCTTTGCTTTGGGTCGCTTTTGTGGAGCTGAAGGGATCGACAAGGTATTTACCCTTTCGGAATTGCGCAATCGTGATTTTGGCAAGGCTTACGGTCTGGAGATTGCCGATGGACCCATGGCGGGACTACTGGCCCGGGCAGTGATTGTAATCGATGCCTCAGGCAAGATTGTGTATCGGGAACTGGTGGATGATATTGTCCACGAACCGGACTACAAGGCAGCCCTGAAAGCTCTCAAGGGCTAAGCCAGAACCAGCGCTTCTCCCGGCTGCAAAATCCGGCAGGCAATCCCCTGAGCCTCCACGATCCCGGCAAAGACCTGCGGATCGGTACGAATCACCTCAAAGGTGTCATAGTGCATGGGGATCACCAATGCGGGCTTGAGCCATGCCGTAGCCATTGCTGCATCGGCGGAATCCATCGTGTAGTTCCCTCCAATGGGAATCATCAGGCAATCTATGCGGTGCATTTCGCCGATTAGTTTCATATCGCCAAAGATACCTGTATCGCCAGTATGATAGAGTGTGGTCTCCCCTATTTGCAGGATCACCCCTGCTGCCAGGCCGCCATATTGACCGTCCGGAGTCATGCTTCCATGCAAGGCCATGGTAAGCTTCACCCGCCCAAAGGGAAAGTCATGCGCTCCGCCGATCTGCATGGCATGAACCTTTCTACCCCGCTTGGCCAGATATGAGGCCAGTTCGGACACACAGATGATCGTGGTGTCTCCTCTGGCGATCTTTTCCGCATCGCCCAAATGATCACCATGCGCATGGGTCAGGATGATCCAATCTGCCTTTACATCTCCAGCTTTTACCGCTGCCAGCGGGTTTCTATCCAGAAAGGGATCGATCAAAATGCGTTCACCCTTGTCAGTAATTATCTGAAAGGCCGAGTGACCCAAAAATGTCAGCTTCATCATTTCCTCCATATCATAATGAAATAATCAGTATTCTACCATTCATTAAGGTTTTGTAGCCATATCCCGTCAAGGTTTTTCTCAGTCCTGATCAGTCTCCAGTTCGTGCCAGGCATTGGATTTTAGGTTGATACCAGAATGTACTTTGTGACTCTATTTATCATTGATCTGTACTTGATTGATAAACTGAGGTTTACTACGCGTTCACCTCGAGATCACCTCGAGTACTCGAGGTGATCTCGAGGTGAAGGTGACTTGAAGACCAGTCATTTAACTCACTAAGTCGGAAGTACAAAATGCACAATAGGTGCCCAGTTAACACATTTCTAACATTCACTGCTCTTACAGTCTGGAGACTGTCTACCTCACAGTCTGCTAGCCCAGAATTAAGAAACCTGGAATGATAAGTAACAACTCAATCCGTCATATACGTACAAAGTAGATCTTTGTGCCTTTCTGGCTCATCAATCCTATGCTACGAAGGCTTCATTATGTGTACTAACAGATCAGCAAGCGCAATGATACTACGCAAATTCCTATTGACAGAATTGGCTTTCATTAAATAATTAGAATATACTGGGTTTTTAGATTCTGAAGGTCTTACTCCATGTTTAGAAATGCAATGATTAAAGCCTCAAGAGGATGATAATGAGAGTGCGGATTCTATTGGTTGTAGTTGTTTTACTGATTGTTATGCAAGGATGCCGTTTTTATCCTGCATCCCCTTCGCATCAACTTGTCATTGACAGGTCAATAAACCCAGACCGATATATGCGGTATTGGGATTTCGTAGATCTGAGCCAGGATGAAGTCGCTGAGCTATTGGTGGTTGAGGAATACAAAAACAATTGCCAGCCCTTCCTGATCAAGAATCAAAATACTGATAATTTCAGCCAGATTACCTTAGCTCATCCACTTTGGTCATATAAGGTGGTTTACAACGAATACGATGATTCAAATTGGCTGTTCTACAGTTTCAATGACGGTAAAAAAGTCTATCTGCAAGCTACCAAGTATATCTGGGAAAAGAGATTAAAGCGCGAAACATACAATTTCCAAGCTATAGAACGAACGGACTCATTAGCCAATAATCCCAACTATCAATGGGTTGGGAATATTACCCCGGTGTTGATAAAAGACATAGATGACGACAATGAAATCGAGTTAGTGTGTCTGGCGGCAGATGCCTTTAGATCGAACCCGAGAGGTATCTATGTTTTTGACCTGGTGTCAGGAAGATTAAAGTGGAAGCTCGATACCGCAGCCAATATTTCCAGCTTGATCTACGAAGATTTCGATCTGGACGGAAAGAAAGACTTGATTGCATCAACTATGGCGTTAAAGAATAATCAAAGTACTATTAACGGCACTACCGACCACAGTCCTGGAATCTTTGCTTGCAACACAAAAGGCGAAGTGATCTATGTTGAAAAGTGCTTTGATGGCTATGGGCAAGTTCTACTGGAATCCATCGATATAGACAATGACGGAACATATGATATCATCCGTATTGACCACACATGGGGAACGGATAACCACAAAAACTCGGTTAATATAATAAAGCCCAGTGGGAGTCAGTTTGTCACCGAGAAACGCTATGAATTTGAAACTTCAATATCAAGAGAATTCCGACCTCTGATTACGAATTTAGATGAGTCAAATGAGAAATACATCTTTGTTAGCAATAAGCAGAATGGGTTGATCATACTTAATAAAGACCTTCAAACGGTCAAGCATGATCTGAACATGAGTGTTAGACGGATTGAAAGCATAGAGGACATCAACAACGATAACAAGAAAGAGATTCTGCTACTTGGCGGTAATAATGAGTTTATCATCCTGAACAGCTCTCTTAAAGTGGAAGCAAGGATCAAGAATCCTTTCCCCAACGATGAAGATACTCAAGCTGAAATCATTCTGAACGGCAAAGAAAAACCCAAGCGCATCGCAATCGCCTGTCACACAGGGATAATCTACTACAATTATGTCCTTTTACCTTGGAATGTTTTACTTTGGCAGTGGATTGTATCAGTGCTCCCAGTTTTGTTTGGATTTATGCTAATTGCCTTGATTCTTATGGGAATTAAGATAGCTAAACATAGAAACAGGGAAGCCATATTCTTGAGTCAAACTCAAACAGGCGTGATGATCATCTCTAAGCATCACATCATTAAGATCAACCCAGCAATGCTATCCATGCTTAAAGATGGTCAGGTTGATGAAAGAATTGATCTTGACTGGATATCCAGCCATCACCAAGGTTTGTATAAAGAGATAATGGCATTTTGCCATAGTGGAGCTGTCTCAACAACCAAGAGTGTATGTTCTGGCCCCGATTCTGAGCTTGCGTTCCAGGTCATCATGCATAGAATCTGTTACTTCCCATGCAGAATCATGGTTATGCTCACTGCTCCGGAAAAGCTCAATGATTGCAATGCCGAGAAAGTCCAATGGGCAGAGATTTCCAGACGGCTTTCACATCACGTTCGAAGACATATATCCAACATCCTGCTGGCTCTCAGCATCTTAGATAACAATCCAGACCCTGCCGAACAAGCAGCCAAACGAGAAATGATAAGAACTGAAGTTGACCGGATCAAGAGATTTACCCAGGCTTTTCAACGCTTTTCCGAGATGGGAGAATACCAACTCAAAGAAATTGACATCGTACCTTGGTTGGAAAACAGCATAAGTCGTTTTCGGATACCTGCCAATATCGAAGTTATTAAAGACTGGTCTTTGGCTTCATTACCTGCTTTGATAGAACCTATCCGCTTTGAAGAAGTGATGATCAATATACTAACAAATGCCATTGAATCAATGCCTGATGGTGGTACACTAAGAGTATCCCTAGCCGCTTGTACTGATAATAAAGTCTTGATTGAGATTGAAGACAGTGGCATCGGAATACCTGAAAAGTATCTTACTGATATCTGGCAGCCCTTCTTCACTACCAAACAAAGCGGGACCGGCATAGGATTACCAGAAGTGAAGAAGATTTTATGCTCAATGCACGGCGAGATTGAACTGATCAGTGAAGAAGGTATCGGAACCACAGTATCCATTTTGCTAATAGGAGAATCCCAGTGAAGAAACCAGTTATTCTAATCGCCGACGATGATCAGGTTTTCTGTGAACTCATGCACAGCGTTATCGCAACGGCAGGTTACAAAGTGTACACTGCCAATGGGTTGAGTAGTTGCATTAGCTGTTTGAAGCAAATCAGAATAGATATTCTGTTTCAGGACTTATGCTTCCCATCTTTAAATGACGGATATGAAGCGCTTGATTATGCTCACGAAAACCACCCCGAGACCACAGTGATTATGATCTCTGGGGAAGGACATATTCCAGATGCTGTCCGCGCCTTAAAGTGCGGAGCTGCGGATTTTATAGAAAAACCTATCCCTGCGGAACATATCATGGCTAAGATAATGGCAATGGAGAGCCAACTAGAGCTGGAAGAACGAAATAAGGAACTGTCGATTAAAGCAATTGGAATGGTTGGCACTTCCAAAGTAATGCAAAGTGTGTACGAAAACATCATCAGAGCTGCCAAGTTTGATACTCCGGTTATTGTTACCGGAGAAACTGGAGTCGGCAAGGAGCTGGTAGCTCGGGCAATCCACAAACTCAGCAAGGTCTCGGAGAAGAACTTGATCACCGTTAACTGTGGAGCAATCCCGAATGAACTGATGGAAGCGGAGCTGTTTGGTTATGAACAGGGGGCATTTACCCATGCCGTTAAAGCTCGCAAAGGCTATTTTGAGTACGCTGACGGAAGCTCTATATTCTTAAATGAGATTGGAGAGCTTCCCTTTCATGTGCAAGCCAAGCTGCTGAGGGTTTTATCTGAAGGTGAAGTTCAAAAAATCGGCGGCAAAAAACTCACAATCAAGACCAGAGTGATCTGCGACACCAATCGGGATTTACAGCAATCTATTCAAGAGAAGCAGTTTCGGGAAGATCTGTTTTACAGAATCAGCACCATGAAAATCCATGTCCCTCCTCTGAGGGAAAGACCAGAAGATATTCCGGCTTTAGCGAATTACTTCCTGAACAACTTTTCCGCTGCCAACAACCTGCCCCCCAAACCAATATCTACTCAAGCTTTGCAATGGCTTTCTGAACAACCGTGGAAAGGCAATGTACGGGAATTGAAAAGTACCATTGAAAGGGGGGTAATTATTGCCAAAAACGACCATATCACGGTAGTGGATTTACACCCCGATAACGATCAGGCTCATAAGCACCAGAATGTTGCCAACCCAAACTCCTTTCACCATGCACAGCAGGAGTTTGAAAAAGCCTTTATTATCAATGCCTTATCTAAGCATAATGGCAACATTACTCAAACCGCAAAAGCGATAGAATTTGATAAATCGAATCTGATTAAGAAGATGAAGAAGTATGGAATTAGGCCATAATCTAATGATGCTGGGGTAAAATCGCTACTAGGGTTAAATGGCGGATCATATCTAAATAACAATTTAGCAAGTCTTTATGATATTTGCAGGATTGGCTCAGGTAATGCATCCTAGGCACAACAAAACAACGATAACGTAAGGAGAAAGTTATGAGAAAAATCATTTTCTTAATCGTTATGATTCTGACAGTCATCCATGTATTTGCACTAGCAGAACATGAGAATGTGAAGGAAGGAGCCAATCCCTGTTATTCTGCTGAGAAAAGCAACAACGTTATAAGTCCGGCAGACAGTGGAAACAACCAGGGTGATTATGTAACGGGGAGGGAAACCGTTACTATACTTAACGAATCATTCGAGGGAGCTTTCCCTTCAGGATCATGGACAGTTACTGGTTCTCCAACATGGGACGACCAAAACTATTTAGCTCGGACCGGATCTTGGGCAGCATGGTGTGCCGATACATCATTAAATCCTAGTGGTGGAGCGTATTCAGACAATATGAATGCTCAAATGAAGTATGGCCCTTTTAGCTTAAGCGGAGCTTCTAGTTTTTCCATAAGTTATTGGATTAGAGGCTATACTGAGCAAAATTACGATTTTCTGCATTTGTTAATAAGTGGTAATGGCAATACCTGGTATACACTGGAGAGCATTTCAGGAAACCTTGGTACATCTTGGACTAACAAGTCTTTCAACAGTGCCCAGATTCAGAGTTTGACCGGACAGAACTTCTTAGGTGATAGTAGTGTATGGATAGTTTTCATATTTAGCTCAGACGCAAGCCTTAGTAATTATGCAGGTGCATTTATTGATGATATTTTGATAACAAAAGAAACCACACCTTCACTTCCTGATCTAACAATCGATCAGACTTCAGTAAATCCAACGACAGCATATACAGGGTTGACATTTGATTATACTTATCGATTACGGAATACCGGTGCAGCATCGGCAGGCACAAGCATTACTTGGTTTTGTTTGTCAAATGATCAAAATATAGGGGACGCCGATGATATTGGATTGGCACTCTCTACAGAATCATCAATAAATGCGGGTGTCAATAGGACACTAACGAAAACTTTAACTGTGCCTACAAATCTGACACTTGGAATATATTATGTATATTCTGTTACCGACCATACTGGTCTGGTAAATGAATCTAACGAAGGCAACAACACATCACCATTGACATCTATAACGATTGTGGAATCAGAGCCTGACTTGGCTATCCAGAACGGTAGTGTTAACCCAACTTCAGTTAATCAAGGGAATTCAGTTACTGTAACATACAATCTTTTGAACATCGGAACCGCAGGAATCGGACAAAATAGAACTGGAATATATCTCTCAATGGATTCAAATTTTAGTGGACCAACAGGTGAGGATACTTATTTAGGCGAGGATGTACAACCAACTGCTTGGGTAGGGAGTAATATTCAGGTAAGCAAAGTAGTCACCATTCCAGCTAATTACTCTCCGGGTACCAGATATCTATTTATCATGGCAGATAGAATAAATAACTTTTCTGAACCCAATGAAGTAAACAATATAAGTTCTCCTATTCCTTTATCAATAACCGGCACAGTAGCAACACCTGCCTTTAACCCTCCAGGTGGAACGTATCCGACATCACAATCTGTAACAATCTCTTGTGCCACAAGTGGTGCCCAGATCCGCTATACAACCAATGGAAATGAGCCAACAGAGTCATCAACTTTGTATTCGTCTCCCATCACGATCAGTTCAACAACAACTGTCAAAGCCAAGGGCTTTAAGACTGGTTGGACTCCAAGTTCGACGGCTACGGCTGTATACACTATAACCGGCACAGTAGCAACACCTGCCTTTAACCCTCCAGGTGGAACGTATCCGA
>DAOSEN010000001.1:562756-570663 GCA_035363155.1 Candidatus Cloacimonadota bacterium
AAGCCAAGGGCTTTAAGACTGGTTGGACTCCAAGTTCGACGGCTACGGCTGTATATATAATTGCAGTACCGAATGATGACCCTTCTGCTATACCGATTGCCACAGTAGTAAGTGGCAACTATCCAAATCCGTTTAACCCAACTACTACTATTGAGTATTCCATAAAAAATCCAAGTCATGTGATCATGGGAGTATATAATTCAAGAGGTGCACTAGTAAAAATGCTTGTGGATGCTCAGAAAACTCCGGGATTTTATCAGATTGCATGGAATGGAGAGGATAACTCAGGGAATGAAGTGAGTAGCGGAGTGTATTTCATCGTTCTGAAAGCTGATTCTGTCATATCCAGCAGAAAAATGCTGATGATGAAATAGTATCAAATGACTTAATGGTAAGTGCCTGGGTTCTACCCGGGCACTTATCATCTTGGTGATATCAGGAAAATCATGAACATCAAATCGCAAATATATGCAGAAATCATACATGAATAGCAGCAGTTTAGAGAACAAACCGAGTTACAGAACATGGGTAGCGATTACGCTTGCAACCCTACTACTGCTTACTGGCTCATGTAAGAGATCTGATCCAGATTCATTGAGTTCCGCTATGCAATACTATCCACTATACTCCGATAAGGCGTTTGCATTACCAGATACACTGCATTATTTCTACAATACTATTGATGCCAGAGGGATTGCCCTATCAGGAGGAGAATTCTCTGTTTACTTGAAGTATCCGGTTTTTCGCTCCGAAGATAAAACTGTCTTGAAATTAGTCGATTGGCTCGATGATGAGATTTTCATCCTTGCTCATAATGGCACTGAGGACGATGCGAATATTCGCCAGAAGTTCAAAGCCGATTATCCCGCTTATGCAAACTATACCCTAAACTCATGGCTGGCCACAGAGGAAACCACAAAGATGGGCTGTATGCAGGAAAGCCTGGCGGTTGAAGTAGTCCTGAATTCGGAGGTCATCACCATGAAAACCCATCACAAGGGGTATTGGGGTGGTGCAAATGGGGACGATTACGTTCACTATGCGATGTTTGACGAAAAGTACAATCAAATCGAAATCATGTCTTTGATCGAGCCTGGCAAGCAGGATGAGTTCAACCGGATGCTAATAGCAGAATACAAGCGGAATATAATCCCCTGGAGGGATTATGACAATGATTACAAACTCAATCCGGATGATTTGGCTTTGACCCCCGAGGGATTGGTCGCTGTCTATAGTGGCTATGCTCATGCTGAAGGTCAGCCAACCATGTTAATCAAACCTGACAAGTTCATACACCTTTTACAACCTCAATATCGAGGAATATACGATGATATGTAGAAAATCACACTGATTAAGGAGTTCCAAATGAAACACTTAGTTCTAACGATCATCCTATTAGCCATCTCTATGTCCTTCTTATTCTCTGAAATCTATCCTGGCAGTTGGCAAGAGTTATCTCGGATTCCCTCATATCTCCAAGGCAATTGGTATTCTGAGGATGGAGGATGGGCTTTGGGTGTAACAAGTAGCAGTTTCAGAACAGGGAACATATTCTACTCTTACTCAGAAATCCTTATTAACAACAATGCCAAGCTTTTACTCGTGCTTTATCATGATACCGGAATGAGGGTATATCTTATCGAAAGAATTAACGATCGCAAGATCATTTGTTATGATCCTGCTTGTGAGCAACCGACATATCTGTATAAGAAATGAATAGAGTTGCAACTTGCTATAGACTCAGCACAATTCACAGCATTTTTCATTGACAGAAACCCAGCCTGGAAAATCATGACGCCTCAGTGCGCCCTTAGCTCAATTGGATAGAGCATCTGACTACGGATCAGAAGGTTTGGGGTTCGAATCCCTAAGGGCGTGCCACTTTTTTTCTTGCCAGCTAAGGCTGGCTTTTTTTATTGGTGCGGTATGAAGAAGGATAAACCTCAGGAAAAGCGCACCAACAACGTCATCTTGCTCTACAAGATGATGTTTCGCTATTGGCAGCATATTATTGCCGGACTCGTTACGATGCTGCTGTTTGCGCTATTCAGCGGAGTCAGCATCACGATCCTGATTCCTTTGTTCGATTATGTCTTCAATCCCAATAAACCTGCAGCCTTATACACCACCTCTGGCCAGATCCTTGGAGCTGTGGGCAATGCTGTAAATGAGTTTACGGCGAGCTTTGGCTCACTCTGGAGAGTGCGCTCCGTGAGTGATTTGGGGCCTTTGTGGGACAGCCTGAAAGAGCTGATGCTCAAGAGTGATTCAGTATCACTTCTGTACTTGTTATGTATATTGATCGTGGTCTTGATCCTGCTGAAAAATCTGGCGTATTTTGCCAACCGCTCCTGTTTCATTGTCTTGCGGGGCAAAACGATCCGTGATATCCGGGCTTATATGTTCCGGCGATATTTGAACCAATCTTTGGAGTTTTACAACCAGAACCAGGTGGGCGATGCCATTGTGCGCATGGTGAATGATGTGGATATTGTTTCCAATCAATTCATCTATGCAGTATTCAATACTATCCGGGACATCTCCACTGTGGCTGTATATATGTGGATTGCCTTGTATCTGAATGCAAAGCTGTTCTTATATACGATCCTGATCGTGCCGGTATTGGTGCTGACCATCAGCTACCTGGGTAAAAAGATCAAGAAGTATTCAAAACGCATCCAAACCCAGATTTCCGCCATGTTCAGTATCGTGGAAGAAGTACTGAACAGCATCAAGATTGTAAAGGCATTTCGCAAGGAAGATCATGAGTATCAGGGCTTTAACAAAATCAACCGCAATCATCTGCATCAATGGCAGAAATCCCAGATCTATGCGGCACTAAATGTTCCGCTTTCGGAGATGAATTCCACGATCACTGGTGTAGTAATCATCATCATTGGTGGTGCCATGATCCTGGATCCTGCCCAGAATTTCTCCCTGGGTGATTTCACAGCCTTCCTGTTTGCCATGTTTTCGATGCTGCATCCTTTCAAAATGATCACTCAGATGTACACAGACATCAAAAAAGCAGTAGTGTCCCTGGATCGGATAGCTCTCGTAATGAACCAGGAATCCAGCATTCAGGACGATCCCGATGCTGTGGCCAAACCAAGCTTTGACAAGAGCATTGAATTCCACCAGGTCAGCTTTTATTACAAACCCAACCAATATGTATTGAGGGACATAGACCTCACAATCCCCAAAGGGCAAAAAGTCGCATTGGTGGGAGCCAGTGGAGGTGGTAAGACCACTCTGGCAAATCTCCTGAACCGGATGTATGAAGTAAAATCAGGGCAAATCCAGATCGATGGCATCGATATCCGCAAAATCAAACTTGATGATCTGAGACGACTCTTTGGCGTGGTGACCCAGGATTCCATCCTCTTTACCCGTAGTATCAGAGACAATATCGCTTATGGTTCTTTCTCCTCCGTAGAGGATAAAGATATCGAAATTGCTGCGCAGATTGCTCATGCGGACGAATTCATCAGACAGCTTCCCGAAGGCTACAATCAGGTTCTGGACACCAAGGGGACAAATCTCTCAGGAGGCCAAAGGCAGAGGCTTTGCATCGCCAGGGCAATCGTTGGCAATCCCCCCATCCTGATCTTCGATGAAGCCACCAGCGCTCTGGATACAGAAAGCGAACGTAAGGTGCAGGATGCCATCGACGAGGCTACCCGCAACCGTACAGTGATCCTGATTGCCCATCGCCTGAGCACAGTACTGGCAGCAGACAAGATCGTAGTATTGGAACATGGTAGAATCGTAGGCATAGGCTCACACGATGACCTCCTGGCTTCCAATCCCCGGTATCAGACCTTATACAAACTACAGTTCAAGACTACATGAGCAATAAAACCCAGACCCTCAGAGTTTTATTCATCCAGGACAGTTCTCCCTGTATCAGAAACATCAAGTATGCAGAAGCACTGAACAACAATGGAATCGAAGTGCATCTGCTGTATCGGGATAAAAGCCCCACCGAAGGTTATGGTCGCGGCGATAATTTCTACAAATCCCTCACCCGGTTCAAATACAGATTCAGACTACTTGATAGAATCAAAAGAATGGTAAGTGACAAAGCCATTGACCTGATCCATTATCACAATCAACCTGATGTGTTGGGTGCCAGCATCATCAAAGCCAATTTGAGTGTGCCTGTAGTCTTTGATTGTCACGATTTCATGAGTTTCAAACATCACCTGTCGCGTCGTGAGAAAGCCGCCGAGCGCACTTGTAATGAAGAGTCCCAAGGCGTGATCTACCCCTCGGCTATGTATATGGAAGAGGCGATGAAGCACTATAGATTCACACCCAGGCGGCTGGTCTTCGGCAATTACTATCCTGCTGCCCTGCTTGTGAATACTCAGGACTTCCTCCCCAAACTATCGACCCAGGATGGGAAAATCCATCTGGTGTTTCAAGGCAGAATTGCTGAAAAACACAGTGATCACCGCTATCTGGCAGCCCATTTGAGAGAATTTGATCCCCAGCGTTTCAGTATCCATCTCTTTCCCAGCAATAGCAAAGAATTTTCTGAATACAAAGCCATTCCCGCCGTGGAACTGCATCAGAAGCTGCCCTATGCTGAACTGATGAAGGCTATGACGGCAATGGACTATGGCCTGGTGATGTTTCAGGATAGCATCGCAGCCAAGCTTCCTGCCATCCGCTATGCGTTTGGAAACAAGACTTTCGATTACCTGTGCGCTGGATTACCCATTCTGGTGCAGGATTCCCTGGATGAAATCCGCAATTTCGTGAATGCCAATGAAGTGGGTATGCCGCTTTCCAGCTTGAATACAGTCCCGATCTCGGGCCAGCCAGAGTACCAGGCATTGAGGGATCGGGTACTAAAGATTCGGGAAGAATACAGCATGGAGAGGCAGATTCAAAACCTGATCAGGTTTTATCAGGAGTGTATGGGCAGCTATGAATCTTGATCTGACCGCTTTCGTACTCACCCAAAACAACATCCGCACCATCAAAACCTGCCTGGACAGCCTGTCCTGGTGCCCTCAGGTAGTGGTAGTGGATTCATTCAGCAGTGATGGCACTCTCAAGGTACTGGAAAGCTACCCCAACGTAACAATTTATCAACACCAGTACACCAATGCCCGCGAACAACGGATTTGGGGCATAGCTCGCGTGAAGACGATGTGGACTTTCATCATCGATTCGGATGAGATCTGTACTCATGGACTGAAGGATGAGATCATCAGAATCCTCACAACTCAAGACGCAACTCATGATGGTTTCATTTTCCAGATCAGAACGATGTTTATGGGGAAACTGCTGACCCATTCGGACTATATAAGCAGCAAAGGCAAACGCCTGGTGAAGACCGAAATAGCAGCAATATACAAGCAATCATCACGGGTGCATGCTTCAATCCTGCTGGAACATCCGAAGTTTGTGCAACCTGCAGTCTATCTGATCCATGATCCGATCGGCTCCCTCGCGGAGCACTTCACGAAGATGATCCGATATGCTTCCTGGCAGGCTCAGGATATGCATGATCGAGGGTTGGGAGTGCATTGGTGGCATTTCCTGTTTCGTCCTGGCTGGAAGTTCTTGCATTTCTATGTGGTTAAAGGCGGGTTTCGGGATGGAATGCGAGGTCTTTTGATCTGCATAATGGCTGCCACCAGCATTCTGTTGAAGTACGCCCTGCTGGCAGAACTGATCTGGAAAGAGGGAAGAAATGCCAAAACTCGTTGATGCGCATTGCCATCTGGCCAATCTCAGCCAGGTTTTACCCCTGGAAACCCCTATCCAGGAAGCTGCTGAGCAAAACATAGGACATTACCTTTCCTCGGCCTTACAAAGATCAGAATTGCCATGGTATGATGAGCATCATAAGAAGTTCAACATCCTCTATAGTGCTGGCATTCATCCGGCATTCGATCTCTGCGATCTGGAATTTGATGATTTGGTACGCTTGTGTGAGCAGGGTAAGATTTGGGCTATTGGTGAGATTGGTCTGGATCGTAGTAATCCTGATATTGCCACGATGAAAGCCTTGTTTATCAAACAACTGGATCTGGCTGCTGAGTTCGGCTTGCCAGTAGTTCTGCACATTGTAGGACACCAGCAGGAAGCGTTTGAGATCATGCGTAAGTATCCTCTGAAATACCTTATCCACGGGTATGCAGGATCTCTGCAGGCCTACCGCAGTTTGTTGAGCCTGGACACTTGGTTCACAATCAGCAACCGGATTCTGAAAGAAGACAAACATGATCTGCTGGCCGGGATTCTGGCTGGTGGACGTTACCTCTTTGAAACTGACATCACTCAATACTATCTAAAACCCAATGAAAGTAACCCTCTTCTGAGGCTGATAAACGTAATTGAGCAGACTTCCCACCTTACCGGATTGGATTTGAATCTGCTGCACCGGATTCAATGGGAAAACTACCAGAACCTGACCGGGCACAAACCCTGATGTTTGCAGATCTCTCCAGAACAGAACTCCTGATCGGCAAAGAAGCCATGAGCAAGCTAAGATCTGCCTGCGTGTGTGTAGTTGGATTGGGTGGAGTAGGATCTTTTGCGGTGGAAGCCTTGGCCCGAGCCGGCATTGGAAAACTGCTCCTGGTGGATTTTGACGTGGTCGGCCCCACCAATCTCAATCGGCAGCTTATCGCTTTGCACCCTACAATCGGATTTCCTAAAACTCAGATCATGGAGGAGCGTGCAAAGCAGATCAATCCAGAGATCGAAGTAGTTACCCATCAGGTCTTTATAGATAGTGAAAACAGAGCATCGATCCTACGTGATGCGGATATCATCATCGATGCTATCGATAGTTTGGGGCCCAAGATCGGGATGCTGGAAGATCTGGCTCGCCTGGAGAAAACCTTCATTTCCGTGATGGGAGCCGGAAACAGGCTGGACCCGAGTAAGATTCAGATTGCCAGCCTGGAAAAAAGCCATGCCTGCCCCCTGGCCAGGAGGGTACGGAAATTCCTGCGCCGGAGGGGAGTAAAAGTGAACTTCCCTTGTGTATTTACCCCTGAACCACCCCTGATCCCTGATGAAGATACTGATAGCCCGGAAGAGATAATCGTGCCAAGAGGCAGACAACGAAAGACCATCGGCTCCATAAGCTATATGCCAGCCATAATGGGAATGATGGCAGCTTCCTGGGTGATTAAGACTGTTATAGACTCTGAGATCTGAGCCAACCATTGGATAGCCTTTATAAAACCATAACATGATTACCACGTACTAATGCAATTCGCCTCTTCTGCTTCATCTTTGTTTTCGAAGATGAATCTCACCTCTCGCCCTTGATATCAATACGCTATCATTACGCAGTCATTACGGATGCAGTGGGTAATGATAGCGTAATGGAATCGAGTATGAACAGCGACGCAAAGAGGACGGCTATCCTGATTTCCCTGGTAAGCACGGATTTATAACCAACAAGTAAAATCCTATTCAACGAGTTACTTCTTCGTTCAGTGTGTGTCACTCCCTTCTACTATTCCACTCTTCTACTCTTAAGCGGCTACAAGCCGCTTCTACCTTTCTTCTCTTAAGCGGCTACAAGCCGCTTCCACTCTTCCACTTTGCCTCTGCCTCCTCTGAGGTGAAAATAATATTTCTCGACCTCTCGACTTTCCCAAACTTTTTTTCTTGACAGCCACATACACATCCAATAATGTAAGTCCATGTAACTATATGCTATAATAAAGGATAATGCGGATGCTGCTCTTCCCTCTCGGGAAAAGCAGAGTAACCAGATAAAGAGGCGAATTTCTGGTCCTCCGCAGTACTGATTATGAAAAAAACCGAATGTGTTTTTCATTTCTTTTTGCCAGCTCCAGCATGGGCACACAGTCTCCACCACCAAACTAACCATCATGAAGTAAGGAGATAATCATGAAGAGTAAACTACT
>DAOSEN010000002.1:0-149768 GCA_035363155.1 Candidatus Cloacimonadota bacterium
CCATCCGCTGGCACATCAAAGTGAATATGGAGAAAGACCCTGCTCTCTATACGGGTTTCCATGAACGGCTACAGAAGATCCTGGATTCGTATAAGGAACACTGGGATAGAATCATCGAGGAACTGACCAAACTGAGAGAAGATATTGGCAAAGGCAGAGCTGATGAAGCGGGCATCGTGGAGAGTCCTGTGATGCCATTTTTGGACTTGATGCTGATGGAAGCAGGGATTGCGGTTGACAGCAAGGATGCAAGGGATTCTGCCAAGTTATCAGAATTTATCTATAGCAGGATCAAAGAATCACTTTCTATACCCAACTTCTGGCAGAAGCCTAATGAACGCAGACGCTTGGAAGGCGATATCCGAGACGAGCTAGAGTACTGCGGGATTGAACCCTTGCAGGAAGTGGCAGCCAAGCTGACGGCAGAGCTGATCAATCTGGCGCATAAACGGGAAGCTGAGGTGAGGGGTTCATGAGCCTCGATTATAAGATTATGGTGAAACATAGCAAGCGAAAGACGGCATCGATCTACATCGAAAGAGATAGCTCAATTACAGTGATTGTCCCACTCGGGACAAGCGATAGTGAGGTGCAAAACCTGCTGAGCAAAAACGAGTATAAGATACACAAATATCAGGCAAAGCGTGCGCTCCTGAATGAGAAAGCGATCAAGCGGGAACTTGTGAATGGGCAATCCTTCCTCTATCTTGGCAGGAACTACTATCTGCAATATAGCGATGAGGTTGAGGGTATCCAGTTCAGGGGCAGGCATTTCTATGCCCCGGAAGGCTCTGAAGAGAAACTAAGAGATATGTTCAAGGAATTCTATCGCCATCGTGGAAAGGTGTTTATCGAACCCCGGGTGCAACGCTTTGCGCATATGATGGGGATCAGTGTGGAAGCCGTCTCAATCATCGATCTGAAGAATAGATGGGCTTCATGTTCAGTTAATAGACCCAAGGTCAATTTCAATTGGAAGATCATGATGGCACCAGTGAGCGTGATCAACTACCTGATCGTGCATGAATTAGCGCATTTCAAACACAAACGGCACAGCAAGGACTTCTGGAATGAAGTGGATAAGATCGTCCCGGATTATCAGAAGCAGGTGCAATGGCTAAAAGATAATGGGGCTGCGTTGGATGTGTAATAAACATTATAAAGAATATAGCTTAGAAAAGGAGATCTGAAAATGGGTAAAAAAAACGTTCATGAAGAGATAATCACAAAGAATCTGACGATTCTATTGGGAGTTATGAGTGTTATCGCAATAGTCGGATTGCTAGTCAATTCAAGATTCGATACAAATGAAATACTCTCGTCCATCATTAACCTAACTCAAGTAGCTATTCCTGTTTTGGTGTTAGTTTTTATGAAATCCTTAAAAAACGACCTGAAAAGCTATTATGATATTGGAAAAGATGCCCTGAAAAGGCTGCAAAAAGATAATGAAACATTTCTTGAAGGTCCACGTCCTCATAGCAGCAAATCATCTAGTTCTGACCAGTCCAAAGATGAAGAGGAATCTGAAGCTGATGCTGGAATAGAATACTTGTTTATCCGACACCATGATCCCAAGAATCGCTATAGATCGAAGCTCATTGACTTGGCAGACTTAGACAATGGTGTGCTTTCCATCTCTGTTCAAAAGAACACTTTAGTATGGGGACTTGGCTATACCGGCGGTCGAGAAAACACTTTACAAACCGAAATAAAGGACTTGCAGAAAAAAGTCTTTGATAACGTAAAAGCCTTTATTGAAAGTAAATTGAATGCTGATCTTTATAAAATAGAAGACAATGCACGATGTAAGACTGATGTTGCGATTCGAATTGATTTTGAAGAAGAAAAAATGAAAAAAACTAAGTATGCGATGATCATTTATGAATGCGGCAAAGTAGCAGTAGAGACGATTAAAAACTACCCTAGACCTAGAAACAATGCTTGAAGTGATTCAACAATATTGGATATTCGTTTATCTCGCAATAATGGTTGTTGGCGTGATCTTGGGATTTATGAAGAAGATAACCGTGTATCGAGATTATACTGATGTTGGGTTTGTATTTCTTTTAGTGCTTGTTCCAGTAGCGATTCTGATACTTTGCACTATGTTATTGAAGCTGGAATCGGGAACAATGATAGTAGTTTACTGGTTCGTAGGTGTTATTGAAGCCATAGTATTGGCATCTATAGTCTATAAAACTCACCAGGATAATCGCAACATCTGGAAAACTATCTTGTCCATATTGGTAAAACTCCCAATCAGTATCTTCTTTGTTGCTTTCATTATTAGCTTTGTAGCTCCCAGTGGTAAAAACTTATCTACCAGAAACAGCTCCAAAGGATTAGCCTTGATATTTGTAATGATGTTTGGGATAATTATAAATGGTCTGGTCGCGTCTAAGAAATGGAGTTCGATAAGAATGAACAGGTTTGGTTATCTATGAGTTTGTTACTTGCTATTCCAAACATGAAGTACGATAGACTCAAGTTTAATGCTATACCCCTAATCTGTCCATACAGTGTATTACAGTGCAGATCATAAGATTTCATGATAGGAGATTTGATATGATGCCGATGTATAAGAAGCACAAATGCAATAAATTAGAGCTTATGGCAAGAGACTTATATAATGATCTTTATAGCGTGTTCAAACTAAGCAGCAAAAAGCATGGCGACAAAGAAAGTGAATTCATAAAACACACCAAAGAGCTACGCAGGCTTTATCGTAGAGGGGAATTAACTTTCTGCGATGGAGACCCAGAGGATTATTTTGCCAAAGTAATCCGCGGAGAGATAAAGTCCGTAACAGCAAGATGGCAGGATGATTAGAGAATATGCGTAACCAATCTTTGTATCGTCAATGGCATATTCTGCATCTGATAAATCAGAATAGACTCACAGGCATATCCAAGGGAGAACTGGCGAAAGAATTTGGTGTCTCAAAGAAGACCATTGCCAGGGACATTACCAATCTGTCTACATGTGGGTTTCCTCTATATGAGGATCAGGATTCGGAACGCGAGAATCAAGTATTCTATTACTTTACTCAAGGCTATCGTCTACCCGAGTACACTCTAAGCTATGAGGATATACTAAATCTCTCACTGGCAAGCAAGCTTTGGGAGGAATCGGGCTTGGTTACTGCCGATAGCATAAAAGGCATTCTGACCAAGATCGAAACTAAACTGGATAAATCCATCCTAAAGTTCTACCGTGATGTCCAAAAAGCATTGATCAGTGATGGTACCGGGACTCTATCTGATTCGGACACTGTGGCTGAGAAACTAAGCTTGGTGCTTAAGGCGATATTGAATTATAAGATGATCGCTTTTGATTATTATAGTGTGCAGAACCAAAGGCACAGTCATAAAAAAGTCTCGCCTCTGGCAATCAAGTACTTCAACCATAACTTCTACCTGGCAGGATACTATAAAAAGATAGATCAGGTGATCGTCTTTGCCATCAATCGCATGGATAAGCTTAAGCTGAGCGATAAACCTCAACATGAGGTGGATTTTGATTCCAGAACCTATTTTGATAGTGGCTTTGGCATCTATACCGGAGAGGTATTTCAAGTGAAGCTGCAATTCTTTCCTCCCACCTCGGATTACATCGCAGAAAGAGTATGGCATCCGGCACAAAAGATCACTCGACTTAAGGATAAATCACTCATCCTGGAAATGCCTGCTAACTCAATCATCGAGATGAAGAAGTTTGTGCTGAGTTATGGCGCAATGGTTATGGTGCTGGAGCCGGATGAGCTGAAGATAGAGACAAGCAAAGAGATTATGAGTATGTACGAGCTGTACAATTTATTTACAAGTTAGGAGTCTTAATGGAAGAAAATGATTTGATCTCGTCCAAACAAGAACCGAAGAAACAACTCAATGGACGGCATGATGATGCCAAACGACCCATTTCTGACCAAATACTACCCCAGACACCAAGGTACTGCATCGAGCACGATGTAATCCTCGATCTCGAGACCAAAATACGCATTGAAGAAGCCATCAACAAGATCAAGTATCACAAAACCATTTACAAGGAATGGGGATTTGGTGCGGTAGATCCTGATGGATCGGGGCTGAGTCTGAACCTGTATGGAAGACCGGGAACAGGCAAAACCATGACAGCTGAAGCAATCGCTGGCACTCTGGAACAATCATTCCTCAACATAAGTCTCGCAGATATGGAGAGTAAGTTTATGGGTGAGACATCAAAGAATATTCAAATGATTTTCAAGACTGCCAAAGATTACCAGGCTGTGTTATTCTTTGATGAAGCGGACACTCTTTTAGGCAAGAGGCTTGCAACGGTAACACAGGGAATTGATAACGAAGTGAATGCCTGTAGATCTACGTTGTTAATTGAGCTAGAGAAGTTTGATGGAGTTACAATTTTTGCTACGAACTTTGTTGAGAATTATGACAAGGCCTTTCAAAGTAGAATCAGCTACCATATACATATTCCGATGCCCAATGAAGAGGCCAGAAAAGCAATATGGAGGAGATTCTTGATACCCTCAATACCATATCAGGATGATGTAGAATCGATTTTAGAACTCGCTGCTGCTGAATCAGGAGGTTTAAGTGGAAGAGATATCAGAACAGCTATGCGCTTAGCTTTGCCGAAAGTTTTCTCAATAAGCCGAGCAGACAATAATGCAATTTCGAATTGTTTAGGGTGGGATCACATTGAAGAGGCAATCAAACAAGTAAGACGAGCACAGGTAGAAGTAGGCCAATATGTGAACCCAAATACAAAATCAGAAATAAATACTACCAAAGCCCTATTGGGCTTAAATAGATAGTAGGAGAGAATCATGGGATTTTTTAGTTTCATAGGGGACTGCATAAGTTCTGTAGTGAGTTTTGTGTCTGATGTTGTGGAAGCAGTAGTCGATACTGCGAAAAGTGTTGTTAATTGGATTGCTGATAAAGCTACAAAAGTTTGGGATGGTGTTAAAAGTGTATGGAATTTTATCAAAACAGTTGTTAAGCCTGTTTTAAAAGTAGTCGTTCATTTGATTCCCTTTCCCATTGTAAAGAAGGCTGTTCAGGTTATCATAGTAGCAATCGAGTTACTGGAAAAAGTTCTGGATCATCCAGTGGTCAAAAAAATCCAGAAAGCCGTAGAGTGGTGCCTTGATAAGGCAAAGAAACTTAGGGACATAGGTCTAACAGAAGTTGAGCGGAGAGAGGCAAAAGAAAGGCGTGACTTGCTGAACAAAGCATCAGATAACTTGATTGGGCACGATCAGGAGCAGAAGGCTATTTATATAGCAAAGATAATCAATGAGTTCATTATATTGCGAACAGAAATCAATGATTACCTTGAGGATAATGCTTCCTTAGTAGATTTTGACCACTATTTGAGGTTACGGTCTGCTCACAAGCTATTGGACTTAACTGAGAAGAAGTTATCATCTCAGAACATTGAGATGTTTGATATCTCCGAAGATGATGTGTTTATTTTGGAAATTGGTAACCAGCTTATTGGAGTGAATCCTGAAATTAGCGATGAAAACCTTACCAGATTGGACAGAGTGATTTGGGAGACATCCGGTAAAGCACTGTTGCCTTTTGTGTTCGAAGAGCTTCTTTTCTCATGGGCAAAGAGGATAGAGCTTCATGAAAAAGAGTGGGCAGAAAAGAATAAGGAGCTATCAAAGAAGAAAGTAGAACTACGGGCAGCCGAAACAAGAGTCAAGTATGGAGATAGTGCTGAGTGTGACATAGAGGCTTTAAAATCATCAATTGATACACTTTCCAGCGAGCTTGATTCGATTACTAACAAAGTTAACACAGGTTTGATATTGAATGATGCTGCTGAAGGTTTTTTGCAGATATTGGAAGGGAACGATAACGTGGTTAACAAGCGATACCTGATGGATGAGGGTAATAGAGTTGGTCAATTGATTATAAATTGTCAGGAATTTGGACAAGACTGGCAACAACTATGCATTGAAGACAGAGAACTAATAATAGACTTCGCCAACATCTTCAGAGCAGATAGAGAGCTACGCTTACAGAATATACCAACGATTGCGGTAGGAGCCAGTTAATGATATACCAACTGTTCCTGCCAATAAATGAATCCTTCAAATTGGATTTAGTTCAATCAGGGTTTTATATTGTAATGCTTGGACTGAGTGCTTGGTCAATCTATTCCCTTCGGAAACATGCTAATGAGACATCATGGGAAGAGAATTGGACTAATCACACCAGTGCTACAATTGATGATGATATTGGTGCAGAGCATGGATCAGTTGTTGAGCTATGCCAGGTTGTTGCCACAAAACCCGAGCACCTTGCTGATATACTGCCAGGTATCATGATCACCTTGGGACTACTTGGAACATTCTTTGGGTTAGCCCAGTCTCTAGGGCAAGCAGCTCAGACAATTTCATCAAGTATGAATCAAATATCAAGCTCCAGCTCAAGTTTTGGCAGTATGGAGAACGCTCTCACTGGAATGATAGGAATGCTGCAAGGTATGGGGACCCAATTTAAGACATCAATCTGGGGTATTATTTGGTTTTTATTGTTACGGTATTTTTATGGAAGGCTTGGTTATGCAAGCAAGAGGCTAAAGTGGACTATCAGTAAAATGAGGGTTGAGCACCAAACAAAACAAGATTGTGATGATAGATTTATGACCAGCTTGTTTGATCGGCTCATCAACAAACTCGAGGAAAATAGCAAATCCCATAGGGAGTCACTGAACTCTCATTACACAAGCTTCTCTGGAAACATTGATAAACACATCCAAGATGTAGTAAGAATGATTGGCGATCAAAATCAGGCGTCAATAACCGCTCAGAATAGTTGTTTTGTTGAGCTGCAGCATGCATTAACCAGTCATTCAGGCGAGCAATTTGGCTCTCTACAAAGAACTTTGGCTGATGATAACAAAACACTTAGTCAAGCAATACGAGAAAACTCAGCCACAGTTATCAAGACTACTGAAGTTCTAAATATCGCTTTAGAAAAACAGACTTCTAGCATAGCTAATGCCGTAGAAGCGCAGAGTAAAATATCAATAAGTTCACGTCAAGATGCTCTTAATGATTTGCGCCAAAGCTTGATAGATAACACTGCTGAGCAGTTTGAAAAGTTGCAAACCGCTATGACTTCCGACAGTGAAAGGCTGACCAAAGCTCTACTGGACAATACTGCAGCCGTAATCGATAGCTCAAATGGCCAAAAATCTGAGATTATCACTCAGGCTGAAAGCCTTTTTAACATAATAGATACACAGACAAACCGCACTGCTGGGCAGTTTGAAAAGTTGCAAACCGCTATGACTTCCGACAGTGAAAAGCTGACCAAAGCTATACTGGACAATACTGCAGCCGTAATCGATAGCTCTAATGACCAAAAATCTGCACTACTAAGCCAAACAATTGGTATCATGGAAAAAATGGATTCGCAGAACTCGAAGCTGATAACTTTCTCGAACAAATGCTTTGATCAGTTTGCGATTTTGATTAACCTTGCTGATAGCACCGCAGGTAACACCAAGCAATTCACGACTACAATTAAAACCTTTACCGCAGACATCCAAGGATCTATAGATAAAATCACTGTCGCTGCAGGAATGGTTCAATCCTCAGCAGGCAATCTTGCTGAAGTAGTATCAAACCTTGATACTAAAATTGGAAGCATTCTGGGTGATATGAGTAGTTCTATCACTGATACTATATCAAAAATGAATAACAGTTTCAACGATAATATTGTTAAGACTGAAGCTGCTTTGACTAGTTCGGCAAAGGGTATTGCTAACGAAGTGCAGAATATGTCAAAAGAACTGGGAAGCAAGATTACTACCTTTGATCAAACAATGAAGACGGCTACTGATCGGTTATCCACAACTATTAACAATATGCAGGACAACATTAAAGAGGTGCTGGGCAGTATTAAAACTGAATTAAGTATCACAGTAAAAGAGATGAATGATGGTTTCTCCGAAAACCTTCGAAAGAATTCCGAAGCATTGAACAAATCGGTTAACAACATAGCTACTGCTGTGGAGACAATGTCTGGTACGATGGATATAAAACTAAATGAGTTTTCACAGATGACATCATCGTCAACGGATAAACTCAAAGAAACCATTACAATGATGAGAGATAACATCAATGCCATTCTGAATTCATTGAACCAGGACATAAGCTCTACCATTAACAGTATGAATACCCTGATAGATAAATCGACAAAATCATTGGAACAATCCGTAAACGGCATTTCTACTGCTGCTTCCACTATGGAATCACAGATCAAGAAATCATTTGAGGAGTTCAATCAAAGCATGGGAACTCTTGTAAAAAGACAGGATGATTCGCTAAAGCAATTCGATTCGTCGATGAATATTGTTTCAGAGAACATCACAGAGGTTACAGGGGAATTCAAGAAACTGAAAGATAAGTTGGAAACCAGTTTGTCAACCGTCTCAAGCAGCAATCGTGATTTGAAGAGTTCTCTCGAAATCATGAAAGTTATCCATGAAGAGTATAAGGAGCTTATTATCTCATTGGATACGGCGGTAAAAAAACTGAGCAATAGCCTTTCTGTTGTAGCTACTAAAATACAACCCCTCATAGACGGAAATGAGTACAAGTCCATTCCATCACATAAACACTTAGTGGAGGATCAAGTTTGAAAGACACTGGAAGCGAATGGATATCAATATCTGATTTAATGGCAGCTGTTGTTTCGGTGGTTGTTATGCTACTGGTTGTATCTATCATGCAACAAGCTATAAGTTTGCTGAATCAAAGACTGTCACAAGATCATAGCTTGGTAACTCAAAGACAAGTTGTAACCGAGATGTTTCAGGAGATGCAAAGCTTCTTCAAACAAGAGAATGTTGAAACCATGGCAAGTTTCGATTTCGACAATTATAGAATAATATTTCGAGAAGGAATCTTCGAAAAAGGTAGCGCTCTAGTAACTTATGATGTTCAGGAAGCATTGAACAGATCAAAACCCAAGGTGCTGGAGTTTCTTAACAAGTTACCCAATGGTGTTATCTATATCGAAGGGCACTCCGATGATACGCCGGTCAGGCAGCCAGTGATCAACAAACAAAAATATGGTGCTGTTTACGATGATAACTATACCTTATCTGCCGCCAGAGCCAGAGAAGCAAGAAATGTATTGTTGGGAGAATTGCCTGATTCCTTGGCCAGCAGAATTGTTGTAGCAGGGTATGGACAATCGAGACCGTTAAAGGGGCTTCAACCCGATAATGCTGCAAATAGGAGAATTGAGATAAGATTTGTTCTGGAAAATAACAATGGCAGTTCTGAGGTATCACACACACGCAACTAAGCTAGTTAACATTAGCTAAATAAAGGAGCATAAAATGCTTACACGGTATCCATTCTTTCCAAAGACACCTATCCCTCGCTTACCAGGATTGCCCAAAGTAAATATTAAAAAAGTGCTGGATATCGTTACTGGAAAGAGAGTTTCTCCTCTTCCTGGTTCCATTCTATTATGCGACTTAGTGGGCGGAGAGTACCATAGCGGAGTTTATGTTGGTAATCTCAAGATTATTCACTTAGAGGGAAATGGACAAATCCGTCAAGTATCCCCCGAGCAGTTTTTGAAACGTTTGGGAGGGCTTACCGGTGCAAAGACTATCTTTGTTTCATGCGATGAGGACTCCAGTCCTGTTGCTGATTTCAGCGTTGTTAAGGAAGCCTTTGGGAAAGTTGGCGATTCTCGGGACTACAACCTTTTCTTCGATAACTGTCACCAATTTACCTCAGGTTGTATAACCGGTGATTTTGAGAATGCCGATAACTTTACTTGGATGTTAAAAATGACTGCTCAGAAGTATTTGGGAGCAGAAAAATGGCTTGTCTGGAGTAAATATGATGAATATGGTGGTTTTACATTCGATGATGATTACTGTGACTGTGTCGATGACAACGACGATGATGATGACAGTATATTATCTTCGATTTTTCCGCTACTAAGATGATAATGAAATCTACTATCGAATCACCAACTTGGATTCTTTATTCTTAAAAAGCACTAACTAATAAAAAAACACCCATGCCCCTGATCTGTCCATGGGCTTTTTTATACTCCGTTCAGGTGATGGATTCGGCACGGGCAACCGGCCTGAGAATCTCACCAGAAGGAGTATGTATGGATAACATTAAAAGCTTAATGATCGAGAAATACTCGCAGATCATGGGTTATGAACCTATCGTGGATGGCTATGAGCCACGCATCAAGAGAATGCTTTCCACGATATGCAAGGGACGCTATTCTAAAGAGCAGATTGTCGATTCTAACGATACCAGCATTTTTAGTAATGGTGCATCCGGTATTGTGTTTACCACAGAAGCGCTTTGCGTAAAAGATGCTGGGAACTCTACATCCCAGTTTATCGCAAGATTCAAAGATATAAAGTATTGCAGTATGAATGAGGACAGCATTTTTGGAGTGGATATTTCTGCCATCAAGCTGCACATGCGATCGGACGCAGTTTACCGGCTCAGTACCACTTTAGCAAATATGAACCTCGATCAGATGCAGGAATTGATCGAGCATGCCATGCATCTCTATGATATGGTTGGCGGGAATGAGAATAACCCATCCGGCAATTCTGCTGCAGATGACGTTGTCGATGATCTTAAAAATGAATCCTCAGACCAGGAAGATGATGAGGATGGACTTCCAGAGGCTATCAGCGCGGCAAGTTCTTTTGTAAAAAAGGTCATATCATCTTTAGGCAATATTGACTCTGAAAATGACTAAATCTTGTAAGACTAGCAGTTCAGTCAATCCCCTGATGCGGCGATTACATGATGAATTTAATAAGGGCTTACCTTCCTCTGAACTTATTATACCAAGCCGTGTCTACCCATTAATAGAAACATACTTGCATGCTTATGCCACTCAGCTCAGCTTCGTGGAGGCAATAACGACAGAAAGACAGGATGATTCATTATTGATAAAGTTCATTTTCCGAAGCGATAAACCAGATACTGAGGCCTGACTATTGGGATTAGCTGAGAACTGTGAGTTTAAGGGGCTGTAAGTGCAATGCTCGCCTGGTTTGGAGATTATAGCCAATCCAAACTGGGCGAGTACATTATGAAATAAGTCTCTTTCTCGAAGAAAGCTATCTAATCCAGCAATCTATAACACCCAATCTTATTCAAACTGCGGAGTTGACCCAATATACCTTTCTGGACTTTTCTGCCGATTTTGGGCACGTTTTGGCGAGAGATAACCACATAGATGTGCTGCCTTAGATCAACTACTTCAATTGATGCCAGAGCCTCCAGATAGATATAGACCCACTGCCTGGATTTGCCGATCACTTGAGCTATGTCTCGAATGGACTTGTATCTGCCTTGTTCCAGGATGTCCAGAAGCCTGTGAGCATCTGCTAAGCTGAAAGTCCAGCCCTTGTAGTGCTGATACCCGATCCTGGCTTGAAAGCGGTTAGCTCGGACGTAGATTGGAGGACTATCTTCTATCTGCTTGATTGCCTGGCTTTGGAGCAGTTCGGGCAGAAGCTTTTCTACAGCTTCCTTGCTAACACTGGTCAGCTTGGAGATAAGTTCTGCATTGAAAGGGCGATCATACTGGCTAACAAAGTTTAGGATAAGTTCTTTGTTCGTCATTTTGTCCTCAATCACTCAGATCAGCTTGCGAGACTACTTCGAGGTTATTGTATCTACCTATCTCCTCCACTGAGCGGATAAGCTTCATGGCTTTACGGACATTCCCACATGAGTGGAAGTGGACATAGTCGACAATATCAGGGTGAAACTTGATTTCCATGATCTCATTGCATAACTGGGCTATGTCCTTCTTGGGCAGGTCTTGGAACTCATAGAAGAAATTGCATCTGTCGAAGTAGTATTCATTGATCTGATTGAGTTTGTCCTTGGCATTCTGCATCCCGACCAGGATAACAATCGCGGTCGTCACATCCACGATATCCCTGATGACACCTAAGAGCTGGGGATACCGGAAGGCATAGTCTATTTCATCAACAACTATGATCGTATCCTTGTGATCCTCCAGAACCGTGATACACATCATGAAGAGGTCGTTAGCTGTTCCGTATGGAATGTACTCTCCCATGCCAAATCTCTTGTACAGGGCTAAAAGCAGCTTGGAGGCAAAGGCTTTGGGAGTGGTAGTTGCCTCCAGCCTGAGATAGAGATATCCCTGGCTGAAGGCCATCCGGCTGGCATAAGTGGTTTTCCCCAAGCCTGGTCTGCCATAGAGCAAGCCAAGTCCGACCATCTCCAACTTTGGTCGTGTAAGCAGGTACTCGATGCATTTGTCTGCGGCTATCACGTTCTGAGTTCTGACTAGTGTTCCCTGTTTCATGTTATCCTCCTATTAGTTTATCCCGATGCGTTTGAGGTATTCTTTTCGGGATAGTTGTGCGAATGGTTTTGGCTCATTATCTACCTCGGTTTGTTGCTGTTGGTTATCTGTTAGTAACTCAGCATGAGTGAGGGTATTGGTATCCTCAATAGGCTCACTATTATCAGCTTGTTCTCTTGCTGGCTTAGTGGAATCTGTCTCTTGTAAGGAAGTCGGGCTATTCGATATTTCTACATCTCCATTCGAGTCTTGAACTTCCGATTTGTAATACTCTCTCGCTGTCTTACTGAAAGCAGTCTTCCAGGATATCGGTGTATCAGCGTTGCTACCTTGATAATCAAGTCCTATCCTATCGAATGATTCTTTGATCTCCTGATCGATTATCCGTTCAATCTCTTCTTTCGCCAGTCTCTCTTTCTCTTCTGCATCAAGTTTTACTCGCTCCTCAGGACTCAGCATATCCGGATGCTTCGGCAGTCTCAGCATCGCCTTTCTGGTCATCTCCTCGATGATATAATCGCTATCTTTGGGAGGTGCTTCCAGCATAGGCGGGCTGGTAAAAATCGATGTCTTACGCTTATCTTCAATCTCATGGTTTTGGGTGCTTATTTCAACGCTGGCAGGTTTAAGCAACTTGTCCACTGCCTTGCTTGAGTTTAATACCCAGCGTTTGGCACTCTGCTCTTTCTCCCGCCTGAGACCCTTGATCTCCTTGTATTCTTTATTCAGTTCTTTATGCGAGACTGCCTTATCCATCGAGACTTCTATAAACGGATGCTGGGTCTTTCGAAGCGCAGCCTGGCAGATGAATACATCATTTTTATCATAGACTACAATCCATCTGGCATCGCTGTAATCATAGCGGATGATACAGGACTGACCAACATGATTCACCAGTTCCCGATGCCAGTAGATCTTCTTATCCAGCCTGATGCCTTCGCTACGGATGTTCTTGCGCTCCATCGCCATCATCAGGAAGTTGAGTTTGGATACCTCGATCTGGCGTTCCTGCGTTATCTTTGCAGCACTGAATACCTCAAAGGGAGTCCTTCTCTGTAGTGAGCCATGCGGTGTTTCACCATAGAAGTAGCGCACATAATAGTTGATCATCTGCATGGTCTCTTCGATAGTAGGTGGCTTACCGGCATAAAGCTTCTTAGCCCACTTCTCGTTACGACTATATGTGGATGGCTTATCATCTACCGAAGCACCTCTGAAGGTGGTTACGAACCGCTCAAACTGTTCCTGGAAGGTCTTGAAGAACCGCTCGATGATCTTGGCTTTGGCATTGTAGCTCTCGGCGAACCTCACACCTATATTGAGCCGGGGGAAGATTCCTCCCAGTTCCTGATTCAGATCATGCTCTTCCCAGCGTTCATGAAAAAGCTTGGCTCGGAAGGCCTTGCCGTTATCCAGATACACATACTCCGGCAGCACTGCCATGCTTCCGCTATCGTTATCAACTAACTGCGAGCAGTTGATGAAGCCGTTGCGGAAGGCAGTCAGGATATGCTGGCTATCCTCGGTAAAGGCGAGTGATGCTCCCACCGGATACCTGCTTGCCCAGTCCATCACCATGATCATGGTCATACGTTGAGCTCTTCCGGTCTGAGGATTGAGGATATCAAAAGAGAGGGTATGTCCATCTGCCACCCAGACCTGTCCGACTTCCAGACTGCTATCATCTCTGCGAATGGACTTGATGATCCGCTCCGAGACAAACTTACTGCCATCCCGGGCTTGATGCCACTCAGCCGGATGAGTAGCAGCCCATTCTTCACACCATCTTCTCAAGGTACGTTCATGCGTAACTGACTCTATCCTTCCAGCTCTGGCCATCTGTTTGAGATTTACGATAGCAGAACCGATCTTGATACGATTGGGATTGAGTAGCAAATGAAGTAAGTATTGTTGTTCCTGATAGGTGATCTTTCTGTCTTTGTATTGCCCCTTACTCTTATGGAGCAGAGCATACATATCCATCTTGTTGTCATAGTAGTTGCGTAGCCATTCCCGCAGTGCCCGTTCTTTACGAGGTCCTTTCTTGTAGCGAAGTTCTGCCACCAGCTTACTGTTATTGTAGTCTTTGGTGATTTGCCTCCAGGCTAGGGTCTTGGATGAGGCACCCTTCAAGATACGGATCACTTCCTGGCAGAATCTCCCATAGAGTTGAGCCTCTTCCTTAAACATGAGCTTCTCTTCTATTATGGGAGCAAGGTCAAGAAATTCTGCTGAGAAGTCGACTACGATATCACTGTCTTTGACTTCGTGGATCAGAGCGAGTTTACGTTCGAAGTCCAGAAAGTCCTCATAGGTCTCATAGACAGTTTCGGTGGTCTCTGTATCTTCTGAGTCCACTGTATTGGCATTATACTGCTGACTGTAGCTGATCAGGTGGCTCTTATCTATTGTCTCAGTATTCTTACTTGTAGCTGGCACTACCACACATCTGCCACCGGGTTTGAGTTGAAGGTTCATCCCCTGCCTTTCGATCAGTTCCTGCAATTCCCTCAGCTTAAGGTTATAATCCTGTAGAAACTCCTCGGTTGGTCTGCCATTATAGGGATACATCGGAACCTCCGGTTTGCAGAGCTTGGTCTTTCTCAGTACAATCAGTATTGGCATTTACTTCATTCTCGTAATAGACCAGAAATACACTTGGGTAGCTATGCTCTCCCAGTTCGATTACTTCCTCAAAGTACATCTCCGGCTTACGCAGGCTATCTCTGAACCTGTCGTACTCCGCTTGAATGATCTCTTCGGTCGCCAGCACAAAGGTCTTGATCATGGCTCCGTTCTTGGTAGGTATCTGTTGCTTGAGTGCCGTAAGCTTTCCGGCATCGACCATTCTTCTGATTGTCTTCAGATTCTTGTTCATCAGTAAGGCCACCCGATCGATGGGTAGCCAGATAAAATCGACTTTCATGTCCATGTCCAAGTCCTTCAAAAACTGCGACCCACTTGGACATTTCAATCTGGAATCCTGAAAAATGCGGTCAAGCGCTTGGACATTTTGGCTTCTCATCATAGTTATCAATGAGTTAAGCCTCATTCCCACCCCCGCTTGGACAGGGGTACCCGCTTGGACATTGCCCTTGCCAGCCCGTTTCAGCGCTTCCGCATGGCGTTGTTTCTTGGTAGTCATTCTACACCTCTCTTATGTATTAGTAGGGTGCTAACAACCACAAGCGCAGAACCTTGGGAAGTCCTTTCTACGAGTTTGCCAGCTTTCTTACGCATTCTCCGGCAATACTTTAAAATCCACCTGGGTCACAATATGTACTTTAGTATTGACTCCAAACCACCTTGCAGCAGAATGGCATCTGGAACTAATCTTGCAGCCATGCGGATATAGTCAATGCCAAAGTTACTATATGGAGATCACGATGAATAAACCGACTATCGGACAGCGCCTTAGCTTGGTGATAAAGGCAATGCGCCTCAAGGATTACCAGTTTGCCAGTAAATATGGCATCTCCCGTGCCTCGCTTTCCCGATACAAGCTGAACGAGAGATATCCCGATCCGGAGTTCTTAGAAGCCCTCTCCAAAGATCAGATCAACCTCCACTGGCTCTTTACTGGCAATGGTTCTATGTATGCCAAGGATGAGTTCCAGGAATTGATCAACTCCAATCAAGCACCCACAACCCCAACCAATCCAGACAACTCAATCCCTATCATAGTCTCACCAATCCTGCATCCTATCACCAACGATGACTTCGATCCTACTCGATCTATCACTTTCCCCATCGTGGGAGAGATAGCTGCCGGACCTCCGATGGAGATCAAAGACGAGTGGAGTCAGATGGGGCAGATTCAATTGCCGGTCTCATTCCTGCCTGGTAACCCCAAGCAATACACTGTCTTTCAAGTAAATGGCAGGAGTATGGAGCCTGTCATCCAGCATCAGGATATCGTGGTCATCAAGAGCACTCAGAGCTGGGAAAATGCCGATGGAAAAATTGCAGTTGTAAGGACTGACGATGGTCTCACCATCAAGAAGGTGCAGATCGACCACCACAGGCAACAGATTATCCTCCAACCATTTAATATAGACTATCCGGTTCTGGTTTTAGACTCAGATTGGAATTACGGAGCTTTTCTGATTGGCACAATCGCACTCCAATTGCGGTTTTTCTGATCTTCGATTTTTCAAAACCCAACTGCTCTTTCCAAACCCTGTCCAAACGCCGTCCAAATATGCAGTAAACTTGTCACAAAACAGTCCAAAACAGTCCAAATAAGCGCTTGGACATTTCCAAAGATAGTCCATAGTATTTCGCCACCAATCAAAGCCTTATCCCCACTTTCCCCTTGTGTCACTTCTTGCAGCTTTGGGTGTCAGTTTATAAACCTTTTAAGTAACCTTTTGGAGAGTCACCCTTTTAAGTATACAGTCTAGATATACAGTCTAGATGCAAAGGGACAACGAATCTGCAAATTGTGCAGCGAAATCTGCACTCAATGCCCCTGCCCAGTGGGGTTTATATCTACAAACTCACCTTTGATTCCCACACCGTGACCACAAAGGGGCTGCTGCTGAAATAGGATTTTGGCAGATTGTGCTTGACAATGAGATGGCACTTCACAAAAATCAATTCAAGTAAATGATAACAGATAGCCATCTTCATGGAGGTGTGTATGAAGACTGTATCATTGTTGTTTATCATATTTGTCATGGTGCCGCTGAGCGCTATGACCCTTTTAAGCGAAAGCTTCTCCAATCCCCCCAATATCCCTGCCGGTTGGTCTGCTAGCGGACCCAATCCCAATGTTTGGACTATCACGGATACAAACTATGCAGGTGGTTCCAGCGGAGAATTGATGCTTTATTGGTCACCTGCTGCCGTTGGCATCAGCAGGTTTATCTCGCCTGAAATTGATACTCGCCTGGTACATGATATGAGTCTCAGCTTCAGGCATCAGTTTTTCGACTGGAGTGGCAACACAAATATGCATACGATAGGAGTTCAGATCTCCAATGATGGGGTCAATTGGACTACCTTGTGGTCTGTTACCACATCTTCGGACATAACTGCTACTCAAGTAAATGTCCCAATCAGCTATGCTCTGGGCAAATCCCAAACTACGCGGGTGGCATTCTTCTTTGAGGGAAACAATTATGACATCGATCGATGGAATGTAGATGACGTCCTGCTCACCTATACAGACACATTGGGAGATGGACTCTGGCCCACGGGAACCCACGAGGTGATAGGTAATCTGATCATCCCGGATGTGCACACGCTGGAGCTTGTCCCCGGCACAGAAGTGAAATTCTCAGCCAATAGAAAACTCATTGTGCAGGGCAGGCTGCTGTCTCAAGGCACTGAAAGCCAGCCTGTGGTTCTGAAGATGCTGGGATCAGTAGGCCTCTGGTCGGGTGTGCACTTCGACAATATCAGCCCCGCAAATGATTCCACCCTGGTTTTTCATACCAGGATCAGTACATCAAACAGCTGTGCCGTGAATATCGAAAACTGTGGGAAGATCAGGCTGAGCAATTGCACTTTTGAATATAATTACTCTGGCAGCATCAGCACCATCTATGCAGAAAACTCGTCCTTCATCCTGGAGCATTCTGAGATCACAAACAATACTACTTCATCGGAAGTAAGTGCTCTTGGCATCTTCGGGGGCAATCCGATCGTAAGGCACTGTGAATTCGTTGCCAACAGCTCTCAAGGCCTGGGTTCCACAGCAGTGTATATCACGGGGTGCGACCTGACTCAGTTTCATGACAATATCATCGGTGATAATTACAGAGAAATTTCTTATGATTCCATTGGCATGATTGTTGACAACTGCATGGGGACACTCAGGAACATGATCATTGCCTGCAATTATGGCACGGGATTGTGGATCGGGGAGAATGCTCCTATTTTGATAGATCACTGCAATATCGCATACAATGGGAGATGGACGGGCTCCGGTATCTACGTGAGCGGAAACCTGACCATCAGGAATTCGATTATCTGGGGCAACAATCAATACGGCATCTACAACACCTCCCCCACTCCAGACAACATCCTGATCAATTTTAGCTGCATGCAAAACGGATCCTCTGGAGTAGGAATCGGCGGTATGTACGGTTCAAATTTCATCTCCAGCATTTCTCAACATCCCTTGTTCACGCCTTCAATCACTGGCGACATTGCATCTGTATATCTAACCGACTGGAAACTGCAGTACAATTCCCCCTGCATCAATACCGCTGATCCCACCGAACCACCCAATGAAGATGGCACCAGGACAGATATGGGCGTGTATCAAAGGCGCCTCTTGCCCATCATCACCAAGGCTGTAGATTTTACTCCGGATCAGGGGCATCAGCTTGACCTCTGTTGGAAAGCTTCGGATATCGATGAGAGTTTCAATCCTCAATCCTATTACTCAGTCTGGCGGCAGGGAACTCCCTCAAGGCTGGACAACGTGCTTTGGATCAGCGAGCCTTCCCAAGCACAGGATGCTTTGGCACAAGGGAGAGCAGAGATTTGCTGGCGCAATCAGGATCGTACCTGGTATTTTCTGAATCAGGTTCCGGCTTTGTGTTTTGGTGAATACGGCCTGGTGGTGCCTACGCCAGCAGATTCTTCTGCCAGCGCTCTGAACGCCTATGACTATATGGTGGTCTATCAGAATCTGAATGGCTATTGGATCTCTGGAAGTGACAGTGGATACTCTGTGGACAATATTCCTCCGGCAGCTCCGGCTCTGCTTAATCTGCAACAGACTGGTCAGAACCAATTGCGTCTGGCCTGGGCTCCGGTCACGGAAGGGATCTGGGAAGGGAATTCATATCCTGAGATCAACCGCATCACCTACAAAGTCTATGCTGGTGAGAGCCCGGATTTCCCCCTGGATGCAGGGCACTATATTACCTCTACTACTTCGCCCCAGCTTGTTGTAATTGGCATCATGGGAGCCAGGAGATTCTTCCGAATCATTGCCAGCGATTCGGAGTGAGACAGGAAATCATTTATCCCCAAGAGGCAAACAGCTACTTGTTCTGAGTTAACATCCCCCAATTGGAGAGTCAGCTTGCTGAGCTTGTAAGAAGTAGCCAATTTTTGATAGCAAGGCATGCCATCCTAAGAGACATTTTGCTTGCCAAGATAGCGGCACTTATGCAGTTGTAGCTAAAAGAAAACCTTCAATCAAATCCAAGGAGGCTGTAATGCTATCCAAGCTCTTGAAGCACAGAGTTCTAAATCGAACTCTGCTACTGCTTGCCATCGTTTTAATCTGTACACCAGTCTTAGCCAAAGGCTACCTGAATTTCAAACTCAATCCGGAGTACATTGCCTCCTACCCGGAGGATTGGTACAGAACTGATCCCACCGCCAAAAACCTGGTTGTGAGCCCTATTGCCGAAAAAGAAACCTATGATCCCCCAGTAATTCAAATCCGCTGCTATGATCTCACTGATGCCGAGACTGCCTTGCCGGATAGTGAATTCATTGAGCTCCAACTTCAGAACCACATAGACTATCTGGAGGACAACCTGAACTTTGATTATGTGATAGCTACTACGGATTCCATCAGCATCAAAGGTGCGGATCAGGCTTTCTGCTTCCAAACCAGCTTTCCTGGAGAAGAATCGGCTGTATCCGAAACAAACTATGCCCGCAAAGGTAAACGCATGTTCATCTTCCGCTTTTGGAGCCTGACCAGCAAGTATGAAAAGTATCTATCTGATTACTATGTAATGCGTGGGAGCTTTGAACTGAAGTAGGTCGAGAGGTCGAGAGGACGAGAGGTCTCTCCTCACGCCGTCATTCCAGACCGCAGTAAATGCGAAGCATTTGTTGCGAGTGCTGGAATCTCCTGAGGCTGTCCCCAATTCTGGTATCGCCCCACCAGGGCTTACTCCATTAGTTTGATTCGATCAATTCGCTTTATGCGTTGGTAAATCCCTCTTCCTTACTTGTATGCCAGGATCAGGAAGCTTTGCAGCAGGGACTTTGCATCATAGGTGGGCAGCCAGGATTTGAACAGGCCATAACACTCTTGTCCCTGGGAAAACAGGTGTTCAGGAGCTTCGGTGGTAGTCAGGAATTTCCTCCAGCCCAGCAGATCAGTCTTGGATAACAGGATCAGCAAGCCCTGCCATGCTTTAGTTTGTTCCGGGGCATGAAAAGCAGTTAACTGCTTTGTAAACAGGGTGTTCTTTTTAATCAGGTTTTTCCCTTCATCAGGAGGATAGAGCAGCCGCACGGTGGAGTCATCCCGGAATTCAAAGATGTAAAGGTAGCCATCCTGAGCCGGAGTGACATTCAGGCTATAGAGCTCCCCTGGTTTGGGATTGGCGGGGACAGTCCTGATCTCTGCTTTCTGGGCAGACGGGATCGCCTTTGCTGCAGGCAGAACTCTGGCCAGATACTCCATCTTGATATTGAAGAAATCACCTTTGGGGTATCTGGGAGTATCTTTCAAGACCTCTTCTGAAAGGAGATATCCCGCTGCTGATGACATCATGAAGAGAGATTCCGCCAGGTCAGTATCGTAGCCAGTCCCATTAGCTACTTGCATTTCCTTCACAAGTTTGCCCAGCCCACCAAGACTGGCATATTCACGCTGCAAAGCTGCACGATGCATTCCATACTTCATTTCCAATAGAGCGCTTTGAACTGAGACTTTGTAAGGAAAGCTGCGCGTGGAATCAATCCTGACCGCTACACCCATTTCAAACTCTGCGCTGAGAGCGGCACATAAAGTAATAAACACAAGCATAACCATGATAGATTTCATCATGTTAGCCTCCATGCATGTTGTTAACTGGATGCTATTGATAGTAAATAAATGTTGTCAAGAGAAATCATATCAACATGCTATATTACCATCATTTCTATAAAGTCTCACCGAAAATTGCAAATCGTCTCACCGAAAATTGCAAGCCACCAAAATGGGGCATTTCTCGCATGCTCTGATCGGGAAGTTTGTATCACTGAAAATTGCAAATGTATCATCGAAAATTGCAAGCGTATCACTGAAAATTGCAAGGAAGTATCACCGATAATTGCAAGAAAGTATCATCGAAAATTGCAAGCAAACCCGTTCATCTTTCTGCAAAGGTATATAAAAACGTGGGAAACACCGGGCGGTGTTCCCACGTCTCTTAAGGCAAAAGCCAATCAACTATTTGATCTGGTACATAGCTGTTGTTCTGTGTTTAATAACTGGAAGATTATGGTTAATCAGCATTCCAATATCATATATTTGTAGTCCCATATCATCATCAGCTACATATAAATAGGTGTCCTTTGTACATAACTCTTTGGATGCTCCAGGAGTAATCAGATTTTGAACTACTTGGGGTTGTGTTGGGTCGGCTACATTAATTATCGATAAATCCCGAGATGTGTCGAGAGTGAATATGTAATCAGAAGACTTTGTTAAATAACTGGAAGTACTACATGTGGCTATAACCGTCATACTTGATGGAGTGGAGGCATCGATTATTTTTAATCCTCCCGAACCAGTTGATAAGTATACATAGTTGCCTTCAGCGTAAATGTCATTTGCCCCATCAATACTCCTTGAACCTATTTGAGATGGATTATTTGGATCGGAAATATTGTATGCTCTAACGCCTTCAAAGCTACCATTTATAGCCGCAAAAGCTATATTTCCGTTTACTACTATATCTTTAGCCCCAAAGGCACTAGGACTACAGCTTCCAACTTCATTTAAATTGTTAGGATTTGAAATATCGACAATCTTTAGGGAAGAACCAATGAGATATGCGTATTGACCATTAACAGTAAATGTGGCGTAACCCAACGACCAACTAATGCTATCAATAGTCTGAGGTAAAAGATGATTTGTTACGTCTATGGCAGTAAGTTTTGTCCAAGTACCTCCTGGGTTTTGCGGATATGTATAAGTTATAAAAACAGTATTATCGGAGGCTGCAATATATTCCGGTGTATCTGGCAAACTATGGTACCCAACAACAACTGGGTTTCTCTTGTTTTCTATGTTAATTATTGTTATACCTTGATAGCTACCAATTACATAAGCATAATTTCCTGAAACAGCGACTTTGTTCGCAGTACCCTGAATTTGGCAATTGCCGATGATAAGGGGATGATCAGATTCATACTGAGCAGTGGCTATGTCACTGTCATCATGGCCGGGCTTCATTGCCATTGCTTTAATGATTGTCCCTAGTTCTGCAGTAATGGGGCCAGTATATACAAATGAGTTTGATGGAGGGTCGTTACCATCTAAAGTGTATCTTATCTCAGCACCTTCTGTTGCACATGTTATAGATACTGTTTGTGGCTGATTGTATGTTCCACCAGGAGGTGTAAAAATTGGTGTGGCGACCTTGTTGTCCTCCGTTGTATTATTGCACCCCATGACTCCTAATAGTATCGATAAAATAATTACTACCACTGCGATCTGAACAGTTTTTTTCATTTTACACCTCTATGAAACCAAGATGATGCGAGTAATAATAACATCATTATTATGTCAATGTTAAAGTATGGGTTAAGTTTGGCGGAGCTGATCTGCTGTCTGAGAAAGAAAGGATAATCAACTAACTATCTTAACCTAACCAAGTTCTGCCGGGTTTCTCTCTTGGGCATCGTTTAGCGAGGGCAAGGAGCTTATAGAAAGGATCAGTTGCAGTATATACCTGGCTTATCCCAATCATGATTGTCACCAGGTTCCCTTCAATCTTGGCATCGGCTATGTAGAGGAAGGCATCGCACTGGTTGGTTAGGATGATATGCGGAAGCTCCTGATACTCTTTATCAAGCACATGGGTAATCACCTTATCGTCACTCAGCTTAGCAGGACTACTTTGGCTGTTATCGCCCACTCCCTTATCTTGATCCTGAATCTCGTATTGTAGCTTGGCGAGTGAGAGAAGTCCATTCTGAAGGTGTTCTGTGCCAATGGCTCAAACCGCGTACTCTCAATGTCACCTGCACCGCAATCAGCCACAAACACCTTGGGCTTTATGCACCACCTGTTCGATGCTGAACCAGACTACGATGATGTAGTGGATGAAGCGTTAAACGCCAATATCCGGTGCCGTTTCCCTCTGGTGCTGCCTTGTGATGATGAGCATACCTATCCCCAATCCAGCCCAACTGCCTTCCAGGAGCTTGTTACAGCGCTGAGTTCCATAGATGTAGCCAAGCGGGATGATCCCCTGGCCTGGACTGCCGGAGTGGTGGCTTATTGGAACGATCTGAAGTTATTTTTCCCCTATTGGCAGTTTACTCCTGTAGATTGGGATGGAGAACTGGAAAGCTTTGTCCGACAAGCCCTGCAGGCCAAGAGCTTTGACGACTACAAACGCTGCATCAGGAGTATGGCATCTCGGACATTGGATGGACACTCTGTGGTGATCGATCCCTATGAACCTCAATTCATGCCCGGCTTTGAAGTGGATCTGATTGAGAACAAATGGATCGTAAACCGAGTATTTGATCCCAATCTTCAGATCGTGCCCGGATCAGAAGTACTCCAGATGAATGGCAGCGATTTCTATAGTCTCATGAACGAGCAAAAACCTCTATTCACAATGGGCACCGAGGCATATACATACAAGCGTCTGTTCACTTTTTACATGCGTACCTTGACTGATACATTACTTACATTTACGCTCCGCACTCCAAAGGGGCAGGAAACTATCGTACAAACACCGATGCAGGACTATCCCCAGGTTTATGATTCGATTTCCAGCGCCAAAGTTATCCGCTATACGGACAAGGTCTTCTACCTGAATGCCTGCTCGCTGAGTGATGCTGAATGGCAGGAGCTTCTGCCCGAACTTGCCACTGCCACGGGGATTATCTTTGATTTTCGGGACTACCCCAGCATTGGCACAAGCCTGATTTCTCATCTGATTACCGATCCCAATACAGCTCGTTTTTCTCATGACCTGCACTACATCTATCCCGGCAAGCCATTGGAATCCAAGCGTTACAGTCCTTATCCAGAGTGGATGTTAAGTCCCCAGGAGCCTTATCTGAATGCCATGAAAGTGTTTCTCACCGGAGCCGGTGGTATCAGCTATACGGAAACCTATCTGCAAGTGCTAAGGGCAAATAAAGCCGGAATATTCATTGGCCAGAGCACTGCGGGCACCACAGGCAACATCAATATCACCCAGATGGCGGGAAACCTGTATGCCTATTGGACGGGGATGTATATCCTGAATCCCGATGGCACAAGATTTCATGGCATCGGAGTAGTGCCGGATATATACGTCCAGCCCACCATTCAAGCCCTGGTGGATGGGTTCGATCAGGAACTGGCTACAGCCCTGGAACACATTGCGGTGGAAAACCTCTGGGCATTTATTCCTGAGGAAATTGAACGCAGCTTAAAGTGATTATCAAAATAGCAGTATGAACTGCTGATAATGTACCCAGAGCAGCGCAGTATGCCAGCTAACGAGGCAGGGTAATCCTGAAAGTTGTGCCCTCGCCGGGTTTGCTGTCGATTGAGATTTTGCCGTTCATCCTTTTCAGGGACTGCTGACATAGGGAAAAACCCAGCCCAATGCCCTTGATCCAGGTATTCTTGGATAAACTACTGACCTTTGATTTCATCAGGTTTCTGCGTTCGGATTTGGTCAGGCCTTTGCCAGAATCCCGGATGGTAATGATCAGGAAGTTATCCTGATAATCTGCGCTAAGGTGGATAAAGCCATATTCGGGAGTGAACTTGATGGAATTGTTGAGCAGGTTCCGAATCACAATTTTCAGGAGACTGATATCAATCTTCGCGGGCATAGTGGCTGCCGCAAAGCGGCTTTCGAGCTTGATACTCTTTTGCTGGGCAATGGGTTTGTAGATGCCAACCAGTGAATGGAGGATGGGTATTACATCCAGGGTATCGATCTCCAAATCAGTATCGAGGCGGGTTCTTTGCAGACGGATCCCATCCAGGATTTCATCGATGAGCCCATAGGTGCGTTGACTGCTATCCTGCAAAGCTCGCAGCAATTCTGGGATTTCCCGATCCGGGAAAGCACCATCATTGATCATGGCAAGTACCTGGGAAATATGTGCCAGGGGAGCCCGAACGTCGTGAGTGATCACTGATACATCCCAGTTCAGCATTTCCAGAGTATCCTGCTGTTCGCTATTGATTTGCTGAAGTTTCCTGGTATTGTGGCGGATAATCCGGTTGTTCTTGCGCAGCTCAATATTTTGTTTGTGGTAGAGCTCAGCCTGTCTTGCGATCTTGTTGCGGTAATATTCAGCTTCCATCTTCGTGATAGAATTGGCGGTGTTTTCATCCAGGTTTTTTTGCAGCTGATCTGCCAATTGCTTTTGATGCTGAAAGGCCTTTTTGTACATGCCCTTGCCAGCATAGACTTCGGCATAGAGACCATTCAGCTTCAGGAACAGGTTGGGGAGCTGTAATTCTGTACAAAGTTCTGTAGCTTGGGTCAGGTATGCCAACGCTGCATCCCATTGGTGGGTTTTCACATGAATGGAGGCGATATTAATCTGACAATTTGCACGCGCAATCTGATCAAAACCTCTGTCAAAGCACTCTTGGGCCTGTATGTAATAGGCAAGGGCGGCTTCCAAATCTCCTGAAGTTTCGTAGATGTAGCCGAAGTTATTGAGCGGAATACCCAAATCGAGCTCCGGGAAATGCTCTTTCCTGAGGTTCAGGGCATGCTTGGCAAATTCCAGAGCTTTGTCGGTTTCGCCCAGGGAGTTGTAACCCAAGCTGAGGTTGATGCAGGTATCGCAAGCATTGCGGATTTGCTGGTTCGCCAGGGCAATTTTGTATCCTCTTTCCCAAGTCTCTACGGCTTTTTGATATTCGCCCCGCTTCTCATATCCCGATCCAAGGTTGATCAAGGGAGATATATTTCTGGTGAGCAGATCATGCTGTTCGGAAAACTCTATGGCTTTGAACGCATAATAGATGGAGCGGTTGATCTCCCCCAGCATGCCAAAACCCACACATAGATTGTTTAACAGACCCTGCTGCATTTCTATGCTAACATCCTGCTGTAGCATGCTTTCCCACACTTCGATGGCATCATGGAAGAAGCCACTCTGAGCTTTGGTGATAGCGTAATTGGCCTGAGCATGCAGCATGGCAGAAGGGTGTTTACGCTTTTTGGCAAAGGCGATGATCCTCAGGAAAAGTTCCTGGGCATCAGTGATCATTTCGTTTCTACCGCAATACTCACCCAGCACAAAAAGTAAATCCAGATACTGCTGTTCATGTTCTGTAAAATCCCGGTTTTGAGAAAGCTCCAGCAGGCGCGTAAAGCGGATCCCGGCTTCCTCCTGAGAAAGCTCTGTGAGTTGTTTGCGAAACTCCTCAATCTCGATGATTTCAGCTTGAGTAATGCAGCTTGGTTTCTTTTTTTTCATAACAGGAAGTGTATCTCATTAGTTCAAATCCTGTCAACAAATTTCTTGAAATCGTCTATATTGGGAGTTTTCAAGGGACTATCCATGCATCCGGGCAAGGGATAATGATGAGTTTGGATATAGCTTCTTGGGGCTTACGGCACCAAGCTATGGCCTGTCGCCCCTCCAGGGCTAGTCTGTAAGCCCTGCAAGGGCTTGCCACGTAAGGCGAAATCACCTGCGGGGATGTGAATGCTCACATGGTTGATAAACAGAGTTTTACCTCGTCTTCCCTTCGAGATCACCTCGAGTACTCGAGATGATCTCGAAGGGAAGACGACTTAAAACTCACATACAAAAGCAAGTAAGAAAGCAGTACAAATCTCGGGTCTGCGAGTGTGCTAAACCTTTATCCATACACAAGTCCTATTGCAGCAGGCTCAATATTCGCTCCCGATAAGCCTCAAAGGCATCTCTGCCTCTTTGAGTAAGCCGGACAAGGGTATGTGGTTTGCGATTCAAGAATTCCTTGATGATTTCCAGATATCCATTCGCTTCCAGCTTCTGTAAGTGCACAGATAGATTGCCCTTGGTAAGCCCGGTCTTGTGAACCAGATACACAAAGTCAGCATTTTCAACTACATATAGGTACAGCATGATGTTCAGTCGGGCCGGCTCATGAATGATGCGGTCAATATCCTCAAATCCGGATTCTGTGGTCAATTCGTCATTCGTCATCTTTGATCACCGGGTATTTCTTGATGAAATCATACAGGCTGTAAGCCCCCAACAGGATCTGGATACCACCAAACGCTATCATGACCTTGAAGACCAGATCCTTCTGCAGCCTGAAAATCACTATGGCACTCAGAATAGCCAGAACTGCCACCAGACTCCAGATGATCCGTTTACTACGCCTTTTTGTCAGGAATATCACCCCAAACAGGATCACCAGCATCGCCGTTGCCCACATCATCAGGAAATATGGATTTCTGGCTTGAGGCAGGATTTCTGGATTCATCCTCCTCATGATGAACACAACCATTCCAGCTACCAATAAGGCGAAGACAACCCATAAAGTGGGGTTCCTGCGCTTTCCCGATTCGATCACCCTGGCAAAGCCGATTCTGGGATAGGTAATCCTGCGGCGTAATGCCTCGATCAGGATCGGCATGAGGGGAATGAACACCACAAATGTGTTGCCATTTCCTGTCATCAGGAGCAGGGAAGTGATCACCAGAAACACGCCCACAGCGATCTGCGGAATGCCGTCGCGGTGCTTTTGTTCATCGGCGACATCTCTTTGTACTCGTTCGATAAGCTCATCTTTCATGACTACCTCGATTCTTTCAGACTGGTTTATGATGCAAACCTGTCTGAATGAATAAATCAGTCAAGCAGTATTTTCTCACCCACGCAAAAACTCCTTGACAATCAAGAGCTTATTGATAGGGTTGAGATATATATCAGATAGTTCTAATGATCCAACACGATCCTGATGAGCAAGACAAAATCCCTGAATCCAGGGGATATGGAGATAGTATGAAAGACAAAAAGTACGTGATTCTGATTGGTTTCTGTTGCGGACTGGCTTCGCTTACCACTTTGATGATCCCAGCCTTGAGCGTGGTTTTAGCAATCACGGGGTTGATCTTCAGCATCATTGGCATGAAGGGTCAACCCCGCAATATGGCTTTTTCCGGGCTGGCGATGAGTATCCTGGCCCTGATTATTGATTTTATCTATTGGCTGGTAGTAACATTCTAACCCGGGAAACGTGAACAATCACGCTTCCTTCTGCAATTCTTCTTCCGCTACTTCCTGCATGAACTGATTCATGTAGAGCTGGTAATAGCGTCCCTTGAGATGCATCAAATCCTGATGTCTGCCCATTTCCAGGATTTCTCCCTTATGCAGCAGCAGGATGCGATCTACCTGGCGAATGGTGGACAGCCGGTGCGCCACGATGATGCCGGTACGTCCACTCAGCACCACATGCATGGCTTCCTGAACCAACTGCTCGGTCTCAGTATCGATCGATGCAGTGGCTTCATCCAGGATCAATAGGGCTGGATCTGCCAGCACCACACGGGCAAAGGCTATGAGCTGCTTCTGTCCAGTGGAGAGCAGGTTCCCCGCTTCACCGACCTTGTAATCATATTTATCCGGCAGGTCCTGGATAAATTCATCGGCCCGCACCAGACGGGCAGCTTCCATCACTTCCTCGTCCGTAGCATCCAATCTGCCATAGCGGATGTTTTCCATCACGCTGCCCTGAAACAGATGCGGCACTTGCTGCACGTAGCCCAGATTGCTGTGAATCCATTTCAGCGGGACTTTGGTATAGTCCATGCCATCGATCTCGATGGTGCCGCTGCTGGGCTCGTAGAAACGGCAGATCAGGTTTACAAGGGTCGTTTTACCAGTTCCGGTCTCCCCCACGAGGGCGATGGATTCGCCAGGCTCGATCTCCAGATTGAAGCTCTGGAAGATGGGCTTGTTTTCCTTGTAGGCAAAGTTCAGGTCTCGGATGCTGATCTGGCCTTCCATGGGGCGCTGTTGCCAGTCTGCCGTGTAGTCCTCGGTGCTGAGGATTTCCGGCTCCATGGTAAGCAGGGAAAACACCCTTTCTGCAGCAGCCTGAGCATGCTGCATCTCGGCAAAGAGCCGCGCCACATTGGAAAAAGGTTCAAAAAGCTGCATGGTATAGCTGATGAAGGCTACCATAGTGCCATAGGTGATCACCTGACCCACCACGGCGTTGCCGCCGATCCAGACTACCACCCCAGTGCCCAGCGATGACACCATCAGGATCATCGGCATAAACAAGGCTGAGGTGATAGCGGATTTTACCGAGGAGTTATACATCTTCTCGTTCAGATCCATAAAATCCAGCAGGTTGGCTTCTTCACGAACCAGGGTCTTGGTGGTTTTGGCACCATGAATGCCTTCACCGAAAGCGTGAGTAATCATGGAATTGTAACGCCGTACCTGCCGGAACAGCTTGAACATCTTGTCCTGATAGTACACGCTGATGAAGGCGATGATGGGCATCAGCGCCAGCAAGATCAGAGCCAGCTTCCAGGAGAGGCTGAAGACCACTCCCAGCACAAAAATGATCATGGCAAAGCCCCAGATCAGATCCACGATCCCCCAGGCCACGACGTCGCCCAAGCGGTTTACATCTGAAGTTACCCGAGCCACGATCCAGCCTGTGGAAGTGCGGTCATAATAGCTGAAGCTCATGCTTTGCAGCTTGCGGTAGGCCTTGCTGCGCAGATCGAAATTCATCCCAGTCTCGATGCGACCTGCGATATCGATGAGCAGATAGACGTTGATGAACTGGAACAGGATCAGCAGAAAGTACATCAGGGCAAAGGTTGGAATCCCTGAATAGTCTTTCGGAATGATCATGTGGTCGATTCCATATCTGGTCATCAGCGGCAGAGCCGTATCGATCAAGGCATTGAAAACCATAACGATTACCAGCACGATGATCTTCCTGCGGTGACGGCTGAGTTGCCCCAGCATCTTGAGCCACAAGCGCCAGTCGAACCTGGTACTGAATTCTTTTTCTTTATATTCTTCCATTTTAATATCCTTTAGCTTGCCTCCAGCTCCAATTGGTGCTGGATGCTCCAGATGCGCTGATATGCTCCATCTTGAGCTATCAGTTCATCATGAGTGCCCATTTGGGCGATTTTGCCGTGTTCCAAGACCACGATCCGATCGGCAAGAGCCACACCCGTAAGCCGGTGAGTGATGATGATCGTGGTGGCTCTGCCCTTGCGGGAGAGCAGGTTGCGCTGGATGATCTGTTCGGTTTCACTATCCACTGCCGATAGCGCATCGTCAAAGATAAGGATGGCAGGATCCAGGATCAGCGCCCGCGCCATGGCACAACGCTGTCTCTGGCCTCCGGAGAGGGTAATTCCGCGCTCACCAATCACAGTGTCATAGGCTTCATCCAATTCACTAATGCTATCATGCAATGCCGCTTCACGGGCGGCTTTTTCCACTTTGGCGCGATCAAGCTCCGGCAAAGCAATCCCAATGTTTTCCGCGATCGAACGGGAATACAGGAACGGCTCTTGCAGCACGATCCCGATCTGGCGGCGTAAATCCTGGCGGTTGATACCGCTGAGGTCTATGCCATCCACCAGAATCTTCCCTTTATAGTCGTCAAAGAGTCTGGGGATCAGGTTTGTTAGGGTGGATTTCCCTGAACCTGTAGCTCCCAGAATAGCGATCGTCTCACCTGGATTGATCCTGAGATTGATGTTTTGCAGGATCGGATGCTCGGGATCATAGGCAAAGCTAAGGTTTTGAAACTCAATCTGCCCTTTCAAGCGGGTTCCGGCAGGCAAATGCAGCCCCGTATCCAGGCTTTCCACAGGTGTATCCAGGACTTCTTGCAGGCGTCCCACGGAGACCAAAGCCCGTCCCAGATCGGTAAGAATCCGGCCCATTTCCCGGATCGGCCAGAGCAGCATACCCACGTAGGTACTGAAGGCCAGAAGGGTTCCCAGGCTGATCTCACCTTTGATCGTCCAGCCGATGCCAAAGATGAATACACTGGCGATCTGGATCAGGCACAAGGCATCTGAGGATGACCAGTAGTAAGCCAGAACCGTGATCAGACGGCGGCATTTATCCCGGTAGTCATTGGCAGCAGCTTCAAAGCGGGAGATTTCATAATCCTCCCTGGCAAAAGCCCGGACAATGCGAATCCCGCTCATGGATTCTTCCAGCACGGTAGTCAGGTAACCCTCGGCTTCATCAGCAGCCAAGAAGCGGTGTTTCACCTGGCGGAAAAACACATAAGCATATATGAAGATGATCGGCACCACAACCATCGATACCAGCGTCATGCGGGCATCCATGGAAAGCATGATCGGCACCAGCAATACAATCATGAATATTCCCCGGCCCAATTGCACAAGCTGAGAGCCAAGAAATCTGCGGATGGTTTCCACATCGGAAGTACAGCGCTGGATGATATCACCCGTCTGCACCTTGCTGTGCCAGCTATAGGGCAGCTTTTGGATATGATCATAGAGGTTATTCTTCAAGCGGCGGGCAAACTCCTCGGAGACTTCGGCACTCAGCTTGCCTCTGAGAAAGGTGAAGCAGTGGGCAATGGCACTGATCAGCACAATGGCCAGTCCTGCCAGCCAGATGTTTTTATGTACCATGGGCATAATGCTGCTGTTTGTTAATAGCGCACCGAGGCCAAAGGGAAGCTCAGCGGGAGCTCCGCCAATCACGGAATCCACCGTGAAACGGATGATAAGCGGCGTCATGAAGCTGAATCCCGCTGCCAGGATCACGCAGAATACCGTAAACAGATACTTCAGCTTCAGGTTTTTCATATAGTTAAGAACGAATCTAAGCGCTGACATGATAGTTCTCCAATTTCTGCAAAGGGGTTACAACGGGTCTGTTTGGTTTGGTCTTGATGATTGATTCGCTGAAATAGCCCAGGGAGAAGGCAAAGCACAATCCACCTGTGACTGCAATTTTGAGGCTATGGATGCCGCGTGTGGTGAAAATTAATCCAATAAAGGGGCTAAATCTGGATTGTCAGTATTGAGGCACACCCAGGTTCAGGGGCATCGAAAACACACTATGTACGGCGGTGGCGAGAGATGTAAAGATCTGTCTCATGGAATTTTACCTCCTGTTCCTGAGAGATTTTGCGGCATTTTACTTTTACCCGAATCTGTGTCAAGGATTTAGTTGGGATCGAGGGAACTCGTACCACAGAGAAAGCAGAGAAAGCAGAGTAAAAGTGGAAGAGTGAAAAAGTGTAAGGGTGAAACACGAACTGAACAAGGAGGGCATTTGTTGGATAGGTTGGCAGAAATACATCCCCTTAATCCATTCAATCCCGTCATCTGCGTTCTATTGAGATTATGCGTTATGAGTTATGCTTGCCAATAGGTCAGGAGATTCCAGATCACACAGGCAATGCTTCGCATCTCCTGCGGTCTGGAATGACGGCTGTGGGTTGTTCATTGTTCATTGTTCATTACTCATTATTCATTCATAATCACCCTCTGCTTTCTCTGCTTTCTCTGCTTTCCCTGTGGTAAAAATCATCTTTCCCCCACACATTTCAGCTTGACACTCCAGAACGATCACTCAAGGCTGCGTTTAGGGCATCAAAGCCTGAACTGATCAGTGAGGTACGAGATGAAAGCATTGGCTTGTCTGGCATTACTAATGTTCCTGGTTCCCCTGGCGGCATACCAGGATAGCGGTTTTACGATCCTCAGTCCCACATCACTTTCCCAGGGTGAAGCTGAAATCAGCATCTTTCACCGCTTTCAGGGTCCGGTAGATGCGGACGTGTGGAACAGTCTGTTTGGCCTGAATGCCGGAGCCAATGTGAGCTTGGGCTTGAGGCGCAACATCTGGCAAAACATCGAGGCTAAAGCATCATATACTAGAGCCAAGAAACGTGTGGAACTGGGTGCATCGTGGATGCCCACCACTTTCAGCAGTCCTGTGGCAGTGCAGCTTGAGGCAGCCTGGTTTTCCTTTGCCGAATTGGGAATTGAGGATAGGCGCAACAACTTCCTCTATCTGGTCTCTGCCCGCAATAACCTCCAGAACGAGCGGGGCACACTTACTCTCAACGCTGGTTATGATGGATACTATCAAAGATTTATCAGCGGAGCAGCCTTGCACGTCAAGCTCAATGAAGATGCTGCTCTGGTGGGCGAATACTATCCAGTCTGGGATCGTGAATCCGCTTCTCCTCAGCTAAAAGCCAGGATGGGAAAGCATGACAGCTGGGTAGCAGGATTCAAATACAGCACCTGGGGACACAATTTTCTGTTCAGCCTATCAAATTCCTGGCAGAACCATCCCGCCACGATGTCTTTGGGAACAGATTCCAGTGACCTCTTCCTGGGCTTCAACATCCAGAGAAGATTCTAAGGGAGGATATCTTGAAAGCACTTATCATCATCTTCCTGGCTCTGCTCCTGGCTTCCTGCAATACAATACAGGATGAACTCACTGGTCCGAATACCGACCTTCCCGATGGCGAAGGATTCTATACTGCCGGGAGCGGCACCTTTCGCCTGCGCTACAAAGTAATCCCCGGCGGACTCTTGGAATGCGAACTCAAAGCCAATACCACTGGTTGGCTGGCAGTGGGGTTTAATCCCAGCATCCAGATGAAAGATGCCAATTTCATCATCGGAAATGTAACATCCGGTATCGGATCCATCCGTGACGACTTTGGCGATTCCAATAGCTCCCACCTTCCTGACACAGACCTGGGAGGCACCAGCGATGTGAGCTTGATCTCTGCTAATGAAGCAGATGGCATCAGCATCTTGCGTTTCAGTGTGCCGCTAAACTCAGGCGATTCCAGGGATACCGTGCTAAGCGTTGGCTCCAGCTATCCTGTCATCTTTGCCAGTGGGGGCGACGATGATCTGGATAGCTATCACAATGCTCTGGGGGCTGGGACCATCAGACTCCGCAATCCCTGATCTTTCAACGCTTTAATACTGTAATTCTGCCGGTGGATACACCTGAGGAGCTCTGCAGCCTGAGGAAATACACTCCTGCACCAAGACCGGAGGGATTCCAGGCCTGTTCGTTTTCACCCCTGGAGCCCGATAGTTCCTGCTTCAGCACCAATTGCCCCCGCTGATTGTAAACACTCAAAATCGCAGGAGCGCTGTCCTTCATGCTATAGCGCAAGGTAGTGGAGGCATAGAAAGGATTGGGATACGCACTCAGGACGCCTGTTCCCATCCCACCCAGCAGCGGATCATCATTGGAGACCGGACTGATCAGAGTAATCTGGGCATTGCCTGCATCAGCGTGCATTCCTGTGTAATTATCTGCATTGTTCGCACCCCGTGCCATGATGATCGGATAGCTTTGACCGATCACCAGGGGACGATCGTATTGATCCGTAGTTACAAGTGGGATAGTGAAATGCAGGACTGTAGAGCCCGCAGCTTCGCTTCCACTGATCAGAGTTACATCGCTGGTACCACCAAGACTGGTATCGGAGACATGTGACGTGTTACTATTGCCCCAGTCGTCCCGAATCTGCGTGTTGCCACCGCTTACAAAGCCGATGATGATATTCGCATTGCGCATTACAGAGGTGGGATTGAAGCCTACCGCTACCCATCCCGTGGTGGCACCGGTGAGCCGGCATTCCAGATTCAATCTGTCCTGGGTGACCCGATATTCCAGCGTGATATCTGCTGTTGTTACACTCTGCCAATCAGCCTGTGCCATCAAGCTGCTAAATCCCATGGCCATGATGCCCACCAAAATGATAAGTAATGAGATCTTATTCATGATTCTATCCATCCATATTTAGTATTTATAACAAGAGGTTAATCCACATGGCCAGGAATGCAAACTAAAATAGTAGGAGATGTAGCTGGAGTGTAGCAGCTTCATCTTGAAGCTTGCCAAACAAATGCCTCAGGATGAGGCATTGACTCTAAAGCGACAGGATGTCGCTTCTACAATCTTTTCCATATTCTTCCCTTCCGTATACCAATACGCTATCATTACGCTATCAATGCGCACTTCATCCGTAATGACAGCGTAATGCCAACGCAATAGAACCCGGGAACACCAGAAATGATCATCGGGATTCAGCATCTGCTCGGTTCAGGAGTATCAAACAGCCCATACGATACTGCAAATCTGCTGAACTTGTGGACTGACGGAAGAGGGGTCAGGATTGATAAGTTTCCGCTTGCCAATGAGGAGTGTAATCGTACTTATGATTATCAGAGAAGCATCACCCCAATGGACGCGATCCTGGCAAGAACTTACTTGACACAAAATGCGATACGTCACAAAATGTGACAGTTAGGTCAAAGCTATGTTATTCATGCGGAGGCTGCGTCTTGAGATGAGTCCGGGGCCTTGGGAAATGCAGGAATGCGAGCTTTACCAAAATCTGAATAGAGGAGTGATCCCATGAAAAGGATATTGTTATCCATTGTCTTTTTTGGCTTTTTATTGTCGCTGGGGGCTGTATATCACAAGCTCGGTGATTATGCTACTCAGGGATGGGTATATTCTGTTGACTTGGTGGGCAGTATAGCCTATGTGGCATGCTCAGCTGGCCTGCAGATTATTGATGTTTCCAATCCGCAAGCTCCGGTGCTGATGGGCTCTTATGATTCTCCCCATTCTGCCCTTTCTGTTACCATAGTGGGCAACATCGCCTATGTGGCAGACGGGAGTGCTGGACTGCAGATAATTGACGTTTCAAGTCCTCAGAACCCGGTGCTGATGGGCTCTTTTGATACTCCTGGTTCAGCCATCTCGGTTACCGTAGCAGGCAGTACAGCCTATGTGGCTGACTATGAGGCTGGACTTCAGATCATTGATGTTTCAAATCCGCATAATCCGGTACTTATTGGTTATTATAATACTCCTGGTTGGGCCAGATATGTTAGCATTGTGGGCAATACAGCCTATGTGGCTGATAGCTACGAAGGATTGAAAATCATAGATGTTTCCACTCCGCAGAACCCAGTGCTCATAGGATCTTATGCTGTTACCGGCTGGGCAATGTCGGTTACCGTGGTTGGCAATACAGCCTATGTGGCAGAACACTTCTCTGGTCTGCAGATTATTGATGTTTCTACATCCCATACCCCAGTGCACTTAGGTTCTTATGCGGCCCCCAGTTATGTTTCGTCAGTTACCATATTGGGTTGTACAGCCTATTTGGCAGTTGCTGATGCAGGTCTGCAGATTATAAATGTTGCCAATCCACAAGCACCTGAGATGATTGGCTCTTATGATACTCCCGGTGGTGCGGCATCGATTGCTGTAGAGGCAAACATCGCCTATGTTTCCGCATGGCACGGTGGACTGCAGATTATCGATGTTGCCACGACGCAGAACCCAGTGCTGCTTGGCTCTTATGAAACTCCCGGAACAGCCCTTTCTCTTGCCGTAGTTGGTAGTACTGCCTATGTAGCAGACTGGGATGGAGACCTGCAGATCATTGATGTTTCCAACCCTCAGAACTTGGTGCTGTTAAGCTCTTATGCTACTCCCGGTTATGCTTATTCAGTCACCGTGGTGGGCAATACTGCCTATGTGGCAGACTCTTATGCAGGGATGCAGATCATCAATGTTGCAAATCCCCAGAACCCCGTGCTGCTGGGCTCTTATAATACTCCAGGTGATGCATACTCAGTTGCTGCAGTAGGCAGCACAACCTATGTGGCAGACGGCAGTGCTGGTCTACAGGTAATTGATGTTTCCAATCCGCAATACCCGGTGCTAATGGGCGCTTTTGATACTCCCGGTATTGCCTTTTCAGTTACCGTGGAGGGCAATATAGCCTATGTGGCAGCCGGTGATGAAGGTCTGCAGATCATTGATGTATCAAATCCTCAGTTCCCGGTGCTGCTGGGATTTTATGATACTCCTGGAGAGGCCTTATCAGTTTCTGTAGTGGGCAATACTGCCTATGTGGCAGACTCAGGTAGTTTGCAGATTATCGATGTTTCCAATCCGCAGAATCCTGTACTTATAGGTAATATTGCACCCCATCAGACCAGCTGTGTTAAAACATGTATTGTACATGGAGACCAGCTATTTACCTCAGATTACAACTGGAATGAGATCAGCATCTATGACATCGGTATTCCCCAGTCTCCAACACTGCTAACTACCTATGCCTGGAACCTCAACACTTATGGCCTGTGTGTAAGCGGTAACACCTTATATACTACAAATGGTCTGTATGGTTTGCATATCCATGATCTGAACGCGGTGGACAATACCGATGATGTGGTGGTGGCTGTTCCCCAGCTTGGGTTAACCATCTATCCCAATCCCTTCAAAGCAGATACCAGGCTGGTGGTAACTCTACCCAAGGCCGATCGCGTAAGACTTAGCCTCTACAACCTCAAAGGGCAATTAGTGCGGGAATTGTGCAATGAGTTCAAGGCTCCGGGACAGCACAGCTTCACCTGGGATGGCAAGGATGCCAGCGGCAAGGATGTTCCGGTGGGTATATACCTTGTCCGGTATGACAATGGCAGGCAAAAGGTATTGAAGAAAGTCACCAGGTTCTGAGAAGTATCTGAGCAAGCCGGGCAATGGCTGACCGAAACAGGGGACAATCCTGCGAATAGGGTCAGGGGTGGCAAGCTTCCGCTTGCCACAAAGTTGAAACGTCATCTTTATGTATTGTTTGAGAAGCTTCGGGACGAAGCTTCCACATTCAAGCCCCGTCAGAGGCTTCTGGGCAGCTTCGCTACCTTGGGAAGCCGAAGCTGCCCAACCCTGGGCGGGAAAGCTGGAATCTCATGGGATAGTGCTTTGTTCAGGAGATTCCAAACAGCCCATACGATTCTGCGAATCGTATGAACTTTTGGAATGACGGCCAAGGTGAAGTTTGGTAATCCCTCTGCTTTCTCTGCCTTCTCTGTGGTGAATAAAAGAAAATCCTGCGAATCTGTTCCATCAGTTCAATCTGCGTTCTATTATGTCTGGAGATGCCAGCCTGCGCTGGCATGACGGCAGAGGTAATTCTCAGTTTCTCTCTGCTTTCTCTGCCTTCTCTGTGGTGAAAAAGCCCGGATCAGAATTGATATTGCAGGGTTATGCCATCCAGCCGGTCATTGGGATACACTGCCAGGCGTGGGGTGCCAGCTAATGTAAGCCGGGCAGTCACATAGCCGATCACAGCTCCGGCAAAGACATCGCTGAGCCAGTGTTCATTGTCGTGAGCCCGGGAAAGTGAGGTTCCGGCGGCAAAAGTATAGACCAGCGGTGCCACCCACTTTTGTTCCTTGTACTGTGCTGCCAGGATAGGAGCCAGCGACCAGGCCACGGTGCTGTGTCCGGAAGGAAAGGCTTCGCTGTGTTTCGACCAGCCCTCGCCATTCCAGAACTCCTTGCCATTGCCATGCCGGGGGCGTTGCCTCTGGGTACCATATTTCAGCACCTGGGATACGCCATTGGCGAGGATAAAGCTCTTCAGGCAGAGCAGTCCGGTATCGGCAGTTTTGGGAGAATCAAATAGCAATCCCGAAGCTGTGGTAAGTCCCAGCACTGGTATGATATATTTACCCTCTCCGCCGAGTTTGAAGATGCCGGAAATATCCTTACTGAGATCTGTCCTGTGCTTCTGAAAAAACTCGTTGGTGGTCTCGTCCGTAAGATAGAAGATTCCACCGATCATTACCACTCCCCCAGCGGTCAACCAGGCTCCGGCATCCCAAGTTAAGGGAGCTGTGGCAGCCTGCCACACGGTCTCAGGATAGGAGAGCAGGTATTGGGAAAGATATGGAGCCTCCTGAGCCGCAAGAGCTGCAGTGCAGAGCAGAATCAGCAGAAAAAAGATTGTTCGTGGCATCTTGCTGAAATCTACAGTGCTGAGATCAGGATTTTGCGGATGCGTTTGGTGATCACCACCAAAAAAAGAGTGAAGGCAATCATCAGCGTGGACAAAGAATTGATGGTAGTGATGGTACCCCGGCGGATAGTACCTTCCACATAGATGGGCAGGGTATCAAAGCCACGTCCCGAGGTGAAAAATGTAATGATAAAATCATCGATGGAGAGCGTGAATGCCAGCAGTGCTGCAGCGATGATCCCCGGCATCATGAGGGGAAACTTCACCTTCCAGAAGATATAGGCAGGCTTGGCGCCCAGATCCATGGCCGCTTCCACCAGGGAGTAATCAAAGCCCTCGAGGCGGGATTGGATCACGATCACGGTGTAGGATATGCAGAAGGTAATGTGCGCAATCAGCACTGTAAACATTCCGGCATTCACCCGGGTAAAGTTGAACAGCAGCGCCAAAGACACGCCCATGAGGATATCCGGGATCACCAGAGGAGTGTAGATCAGCGCCAGCAGCCCCTTCCGTCCGGAGAAGTTCTTGTTTTCCAGCCCCAAGGCCGTCAGCACACCCAAAGCCGTGGAGATCAAGGTGGATAGCCCGGCGATCAGCATGGTATTGCGGAAGGCTTCACCGATGGTGGGATTGTGGAAAAGCTGCTCGTAATACTTCAGGGTAAAGCCCTTCCAGCCTGTGATGATCTTGGCATCGTTGAAACTGAAGATGATCAGGATCAGGATCGGGATATACAGAAAGATCATCACCAGCGTAAAGGCCGTGAGATTCATATTCCGGTAGATCCTGGCAGGATTCAGCTTCACAAAAGCCTCCGGTTTTTCCGGCGTTTATACAGGAAGTACATAATCAGCAGCAACACTGCCACAAGCAGCAGCAGCGTGAGTGACATTGCCGAAGCCATAGGCCAGTTGCGGGGGATATTCTTGATCTTGTAGGTAATCACCTGCCCCACGTAGAGCGAGCGTTGATTGCCCACCAATTGGGGAATCAGATACGCTCCCAGGGCCGGGATAAAGACCAGCAGCACTCCGGCAAAGATGCCTTCGGCCGCCAGCGGTAAAGTGATGCGGAAAAAGGCTTTCACTTCATTTGCCCCCAGGTCCATCGCTGCATTCAGCAATGTAAAATCCAGCTTTTCCAGGACACTGTACAAGGGCAGGATCATGTAGGGCAAATACACATAGACCATCACCAGGATCACCGCCAGATCGGTTCGCATGATCTCCAGCGGTTGAGTGATGATCCCCGATGAGATGAGGATATCGTTCAATACGCCGTTGTATGCCAGAAAGATACGCCAGGAGAAGATGCGGATGATGAGATTGGTCCAAAAGGGGATGATGATGAAGATCAGCAGCGTGTTTTTCACTTTGTCCGTAGCCCGGGCGATGTAATAGGCCACGGGAAAGCCCAGGAGCAGGCAGATCAGGGTGGTCTGAATCGCCAGTTTGAAGGAGAGCATAAAGGGTTTCAGATACTCACCACTGAAGACCTGGCGGTAGGCATCCAAAGAAAAGACAAACTTGATATCATAGATATCCGGGCTCAGGAAGCTGTAGATCACCACGATGAAATAGGGAATCAAGAAGAAAGCAATCAGCCAGATCAGAGCCGGAGTGGTGAGCAGCCAGCTACTCAGATTGCGCTTGCGGGCATCGGCTCTTTGCCGCTCGGTGAGGGTATTTCTCAAGCCTTGCCCCGTTTCACATAGCGCTGCATCTGGGCATTGCCGCTTTCGTTGAGCTCCTCCGCAGATAGGACATCCGAGGGGATTTCATCGATCAGCCAGGTATCAGAATCATGCCAGAAGAGCCAGACGGATTCTTCCCAGTCCAGCGCTTTATCGTCAAAATACACTCGCTTATGTTGGGAGAAGACGCGGAATTTGAGCAAGCCCACGCGTACGATGTATTGAGTATGAGTACCCAGATAGAGGATGTCCTCGATCACACCCCGGAGGATATTGATATCGTCCTGCGCCCGGGGTTTGTTGCGGGAAATGGCGATCTTCTCCGGCCGCAGCGAGAGGGTAACCTGCTTGCCTGGCACCGGAGGATAATGAAAAGTGGAATCGATCTCAAAGTTTTCTCCCGTGCCATCCGGACAACTCAGCTCGATGTAATCCTCATGCAGGGCAGTCACTTCCCCGCAGATGAGATTGGTTTCGCCGATGAAATAGGCAGAAAAAATGCTCACCGGACGCTCGTAGATATCATCAGGAGGGCCGGACTGCACGATCTGCCCATGATTCATCACAGCCAATCGGTCGGAAATACTCATGGCTTCGCTTTGATCGTGCGTCACATAGATGAAAGTAATGCCCACAGCATCGTGAATGTTCATCAGCTCGATCAGCATGTGCTGGCGCAGCTTGAGATCCAGCGCTGCCAGGGGTTCATCCAGGAGCAACACCCGGGGTTTGTTGATCAGAGCCCGGGCAATGGCGATGCGCTGTTTCTGCCCACCTGAGATTTGATCCGGATATTTCAGGGCTTGATCCTCCATCTTCACCAAAGCCAGCATTTCTTTCACCCGGCTCTGGATCTCCCGGGTAGGGACTTTGCGGATGCGCAGTCCAAACGCCACGTTGTCAAAGACGGTCATGTGGGGAAACAGGGAATAATTTTGAAAGATGGTATTCACTTCCCGTTTGTAGGGCGGGAGGTCGGTGATATCGGTATCGCCGATCAGGATTCTGCCACTGCGGGGGATCTCAAATCCGGCGATCATGCGCAGCAGCGTGGTCTTGCCACAACCGCTGGGACCCAGGAAAGAAAAGAGTTCTCCGCTGCGAATCTCCAGATTCACGCTGTCCACGGCCGTGAAGCCGCCAAAGTCCTTGCTGAGGTTTTCGATGCGTATGTTTTCCATAGGGGCTGTAGTCTTCATCTCTGTAGTTTCAGAATCTTGTGAGTAGCAAGGCTGCGATTGCCGCTGAATGCTCTGAGGAAATAAACTCCATTCGCCACACTGACGCCTTGTTCATCCCGGCCGTCCCAGGTGATGCTGCCCGTATCCAATAGCGTGGCAGGAAAGGAGCGGATGCGTTGTCCGCGCAGATTGTAGATTGCCAGTTCCGGTGCGGTCTGGGCATAAGCCAGACCCTCCAGCTTGATGACCGCGCTTTCACCAAAGGGATTGGGATAGCTCCGCACGCTGAGCGGAGCCACGGGGCATACTCCAAACTCGGGTTCGGAAGGATTCATACTGCCAAAAAACTTCAGATCATCGATAAAAATGCCATCTCCAGATCCGGAGCCGGTGGTCACCATGCGGAAGGCGATATTCACATTCTCCCAAAGCAATCCGTTGAAATCAAAGGAGTAATGCGTCCAGGGCTGGGTTCCGGCAAATACATGCAGGGTATTCATCACTGTGCCATTGGTGCTATAGGCCAGGATAGCATGATCACCGTCGTTGGCGATGTTGTGTCGTGCCCAAAACTGCAGATTGAAGTTCGTCCCCTGGGAATGGTCAATCGGAATATCCAGCCAGGCTGTGCTATTCACATTGATCCCATAATTCCCCGCCGGGCTATCCGTAAGGCAATATGAACCGCTGTATGGATTCACCTGCGTAAGTCCCCAGGCTCCACTCAGCGTCCAATTGGCAGTGCCGGATTCGAAATCCTCACTCAGCAGGGCATTGTTACTAAGCCTGAAAATGGCATTGCCACCCACAAAACTGCGTAGCATGGAGATGGTCTCATAACCGGGCTTGGAAAGTACGATCCGGTAATCTCCGGGATAAAAACCTTCAGTCGAGGCCATACCCATCGCATCCGTGGACAGGGTAGGAAGATCCAGATCAGGGAAGCTGATCTGTACCTCTGGGAGGGGATTGCTCTGATAATCCCACACGTGAAAGCCTTGCAATACCGGACTGCTGGGTTGCATTTGCACATTCAGCACCGTGGCTCCATCAGAAGTGATAGAAACCGTATGCGTCTGCGTAAGGTACCCGGGCAGGATAAACTTCACAGTATGTGTGCCTGCACTCAGGAACCGCCAGTAGCTGCCATAATCCTCACGGGCATAGTACTGTGTGCGGGGCACGATGTAATCATCCAGACCCACCACCCACACTTTGGCCGCCAGAGGCATGCCCGTCACCGCATCGCTTACGTGTCCGGTGAGGGTCTTGTGATTCTTGCGATTCAGCAGCAGCTTGGCAGCGGTAAGCTGATTCTGTACGATCGTGGGTACTTGTGCCGCCGGAGGGATAAACTGGGTGGCCATCTCGATCGTATAGGCAAAGATGCCGCGGGTGCCATAGGCCCAGTCATCCAGCGAACCACTCACGGGATACAGCGAATAGGAGGGCATAGCCAGATAGTTGCCGTTTTGGACTTTGGGGATTGTGGCAGCCATCGATGTGGCCAGAGCGTTGAGCTCGTAGGCATCCGGTCCTTGCAGACTACTGGCATAGCCATAGGGAAACAGCACATACTCGCCATAAGTGTGATAGCTGATTCCAGCCAGAAACTGCTTGCTTTCCAGGAAATCCCTGAAAACCTGAGTCTCTGGCTCGGAAAAAGGATTGAGACCATGGTAGGTAACGGAATTCATATCGTCTGAGGCGCTGATATTGCCCCACATATAGCTGTAGTTACGGTTCAGATCGATGCCATCGAGGCCATTGCCATAGCTGCCGGTATTGATCGTGCCGCTGTTGTTATTATCCCGGATATTCTTGCGCCACCAGACATCGGTCTGATCGATCACGATCTTGTGCCCATCAGGATTCAGCAGCGGGACAAACCAGATTTCACTGCTGGATATCATCTGCGTGATCTCGGGATCAAAGCCATAGCCCTGCAAAAGGTGATCCAGAATGCCCAGGCAAGTCTCCAGGCTGATCGGCTCCCGAGCGTGATGCGTTCCCACGAAATAGAAAGCCGGCTCATCCTCCGCGAGGCCCACATTGTCCGAAAGCTTCACGGCATAGATCTGATGATCAAAGGCCTGATAGGCAGGCATCCCGGCTTCCGCATAGATGTGCCCCCATCCCGTACCCAGCACGGATACTTCCACCAGTGAAGGGTATTGGGCTTGATACTGGTAGAGCTCATTCACCATGGTGAGGTAATTCCGATAGCCAGGGATATCCCTGCTGCCGGTGAGATTGGCTTTCATACCCGCTTCGGTCTGAGTAACCTGAGCCTGGGGATATTCAAGCTGATACTGTGCCACTTCGCTTTCCGCGATCACCAGATCCAGATATTCACCCGGATAGTATCCGGATATATCGGCATCCGCGAGCAGAAAGTGCTGCAATGTAGCAGGCTGGGGATTGGCAATCCGCAAGACCACTCGTGGGGTGGCAAGCAGAGGACAAAGCAAAAGCAAAGTAAGCAGAAAAAGACAAATCCGTTTCATCCAAACTCCTTCAAATTCCAGGCTAAAAAAAATACAGTGGGGAATGCCGGGCGGCATCCCCACTGCTCGGAGGGCATTCTATGTAGGGTCTGTAGGCTGATTACAGGATCGTAAGAGTAGCTTATCTTGTCAAGACTTTTTTTGCTATCTTTGCCATATCCTGGGTTGAATCTTGTCAACACAGCCTCAGAAAGCTATTATTAGCTTACGGTTAAAGCGTTTCCCCGCTGTTTCCAGACGGGCAAAATAAATCCCATTTGTGGCGATATTTCCACGATTGTCTCTTCCATTCCACAGCCTCGATGTCAGTTCCTGGCTGCCTGATACTCCGGTTTCACTAAAGACCTGCTGACCCCTGAGATTGTAGATGCTCAGCGTATAAGCACTGTTTTTGGGCAGGTTCAGATCGATCCTGAGCTCTTCACCCTTGCGCACCGGATTGGGATAGATATTGGCAAATCCAGGCTCAAAGACTGGAGCAAGCTGTTCACTGCCATCCACACCCGAGATCGGCACACTGTACCACATGCCATCTTCCGGCACCTGAGCAGTATTCCCCGCCAGATCAGAAGCTACGATATTGTAATAGAAGAAATCCGGCGAACCTTCGAATTGGGGCAGGAAATCGATGATATACACGCCATTCTCCGCTGGCACCATGTCCAGTTCCGTGATCGCACCATTATCGATCTTGTATCTCAGCTTCACCGAGGCTACTCCAGAATTGTCAAACACCATGGCAGTAAAGAGGATGGGCACGTCTCCATCCACGATCTCCGTAAAGGGCATGTGGATGATCTGCGGCAGCTCGCTATCGATCTCCATCACCAGGACGTGGGGATCGAGCCTGGCAAAGACGGGGTGATTGGCGCTGCGTCCGCTCCCATCGGCGGCATGGATATAGTAGCGGATCGTATCTCCAGGGGCAAAGCCGCCGAGGCTGGTCATGTAGTGCGTGCCATTATCATAGCTGAGCACCTGGTTTTGCCACATGCCGCTATTGATGCGGTAGGATACATACACGGAATCCGCATAGACCGGCATATCACTATAAGGGCGGATATTGGCGCTGAAGAGCAGGGAATCGATATAGGGATGCTCACCGTGATAGGGAGTGTGGCTGATGTGCAGCATATCCTTGTCCGGAATCTCATGCGTACGGCAATGCAAGGCATCGGTGGATTCCCAGGGGGTATTGCTGGCGCCAGTGATCCCGATCACCTCATAGCCCGGCATCGCAGTGCGATACACCTGCAGGGCAGCGGCATCATTGCTGCTGTTCATGATCGGCACAAAGACCTTGTTGTTCAAAATCAATGAGTTTGTATAGGGCTGGTTGTTCGGGGTATAAACCCTATACACCTTGTAGGGATAGCCCCAGCCCGAGAGGTGGGTGGCGAAATAGTTCGCAGCCGCCTCGATCTGAGCATATTGGGCATGAGAAGTGGGAACGCTGCGGATCAGAACCTTATCCGGAGCCAGAAACTTCCCCCAGCAATCGATGTGATTGATGTAGGTGGCATTGGGATCGGTGACGATCAGGTAGTTCGAGACGCCCAGATAGGCGAGCATTTTATTGTCCACATTAGCTTGATTGTTGCCATTTTCGCTATAGGCAATATGCGTTTGGGCGGCGGTATTGATGCCATCGGTCATATAGTTTCCACCCGTCTGGGTGAGGTTCATGCCATAGTAGTTCAGCCCATTGGCCTGGGCAAAAAGCTGCGGGATCATATTGTCATTGGGACGCGGACGGTTGTACACAAAATCCACCACGCCCAAATCTCCAGCCCCGTCAAAGGCGAACCAGGGGCCATAGTCTCTCGTCCAATACGAATCCGTGGCGGCGATCATAAAGCTGATATTCGCCATATTTGCCCCGGCACTATTGAAGGCATTGGTGGCGGTATTTTGTTGGGAAGTGCTGCTCACCAGGCATATCACCTGGGCAGTATTGGATAGATGGGTAACCAGTGCAGTCGGTATCCCCAGGGGATAACGGATCAGGACGTGGGAAGCAGGCTCAAATTCTGCCACAGGGCGCACTGGACCCACCGGCGGGGGGGTCTCTGTGAACCGCTGATCCCAGGCATAGGTCAGGATATCATCCGGCAGCACGGCATGCGCAGCCAGATTCGCGGCTCCAAGTAGCAACACGCAGATCAGAACAAGCTTCAGTTTCCAGGAAATCATTAGGGGTTCTCCAGTATCGATGTTTTTTTCTTTGATATCATACAATTTTCATACCGAAACACAAAAGAATTTAACACAGGGGAGTCGAGAAGTCGAGAGGGCGAGAGGTCGAGAGGTGTCGTATAGCATAGATCGAAGGCATGTTTGAAAAGTGGAAGGGTGGAAAGGTGGAAGAGTGTAACACAAGCTGAGCATAGTAGCGTTGGGCTTTAGCCCAGCGACAAGGGAACATACTCAAACATCCATCCCCCCAATGCCGTCATTCCAGACCGCAGGGGATGCGAAGCATTACCTGCGTGATCTGGAATCTCCTGACATAACGCTTAAACTCAAAAGAACCCAGATTGAACTGATGGAACAGATTAACACGGATTTTCATTTAACCACAGAGGAAGCAGAGAAAGCAGAGTAAATGGAGAATGGAGAATTATGGAGAATGGTGGTAGAGTGGAAGCGGCTTGTAGCCGCTTGTAGGGTGGAAGAGGCATGTAGCCGCTTGAAAGTAGATGCTTCACCTCGAAGCATTTATAATAAAACGTCAAGATGACGTTTCCACTATCACTAGCCCCTTCGTCGGAAATCAAATCATAGTAAATCTGTTCAATCAGTTCAATCTGCGTTCCATTCATTCTCAATTCTCTCTGCTTCCTCTGTGGTTTTAATCAATTCAAACCCGCAGGCGATGAAACCTGCGGGCTTTGTGGGGTTTGTGAATGATCAGGACTTGTCCACATCCAGACTATCCAGGAATAGCTCCAGCAGAATGCTGACGATCAGTTCGAAGAAGATCTGCTCATCCTCTTCGCGGATCAGGGGGATATTTACCATGCGGTTGATCTTGGTGGCGAGTTCCTTGGCGAGTACTTTCGAGATCTGGTTGCTCATCTCATCCTCCCCTACATCTCCGCATCGAGCAGCTCAGCACCCTCTACCCGTGGCAAAAAGCCATTCTCCACGGCGTCGGCAACGCTCACGATCTCCGGGAAGAGAGTCTTGATGTCGTTGCAGGTGAGGGTCTTCAGATCCACGGTGCCGCTATTCTCATCCTGCAGGATGTAGAGCAGCTTCACAAAGAGCCCGTAGGACTTGGGCGGAAGCTGGTTTTTGGGGGTGTGACGCTGCCCATACAGATAGGCGTAGGTCTTCAGGTCGTCCTTGTAGTCCTGGCTCACATCAGCATAGATGGAGCTGAGGTTTTTGCTGATCGTGCCCAGCTCCTGATTTTGCTCAGTGCTGCGAGGGATCACATGCTTGCGGGCGATGCAGACCGTGCCCTTTTTGTAGCTGCCGAAGGTGATGCTGTCGATCGTACCGCTGTAAGTGCCGATTCCATACTTAAAGGTAGTTTTCATGGGTCTCTCCATTTTGTTTTTTTTAGGCTTTCCGGAAATAGCCTTCTACTTGGTTGCGGTTGACAAATCAGTTGACAGAGCCCAAAAATCTTTCATGAAGAGGAGCAAGAAAGGGCAGGAACAGAGGCTATGTGCCTAGTAGATCGGGAGATATGGATGAGAAAAAAAATTACTACAGAGAGGTCGGGAGATCTGGAGGTCGAGAGGGTCTTTTGTTTACCACATAGAAGGCAGAGAAAGCAGAGACTTAATTGAGAATTGAGTGGAAGGGTGGTAGAGTGGAAGCGGCTTGTAGCCGCTTGATTGTGAAGTGTGGAAGTGGCATGTAGCCGCTTGAAGTGTGGAAGTGGCTTGTAGCCGCTTAATTGTGAAGAGTAGAAGTGGCTTGTAACCGCTTGAAGAGTGGAAGCAGCTTGTAACCGCTTGAAGAGTGGAAGTGGCTTGTAGCCGCTTGAAGAGTGGAAGCGGCTTGTAGCCGCTTGAAGAGTGAAAGCAGTTTGTAGCCGCTTGAAGAGTGGAAGCGGCTTGTAGCCGCTTGAAGTGTGGAAGCGGCTTGTAGCCGCTTGAAGAGTGAAAGCAGTTTGTAGCCGCTTGAAGTGTGGAAGCGGCTTGTAACCGCTTGAAGAGTGAAAGCAGTTTGTAACCGCTTGAAGAGTAGAAGCGGCTTGTAGCCGCTTAATTCTAAGATGCTTCACCTCGAAGCATTTAAACAAAAACGTCAAGATGACGTTTCCACTATGATGACGTTTCCACTATATGGACAGAGGAAGCTTGCTCTCCTGTTGACTCAATCGTTCACTTTGTATTATTAGTTATTATTAAATCCTGGTAAATCCTCTTAATCCAGTCATCTGCGTTCCATTCTCAATTCTCAATCTCCTCTGCCTTCTCCTTGGTAAAATCAAAATCCGTGTTAATCTGTTCCATCAGTTCAATCTGCGTTCCATCATTCTTAATTACCCCCCGTCATTCCAGCCGGGAGTACATGGCCACTGGCTATTTTGTCCTGAACTTTATGGAAAGGGGAGCATCGTTGTCTCTGGGCCATTCCTTCAAAACAGATACTACTCCATTCTTACCAACACATTTCAGCGCTGGGATAATCTCAGCTTTAAAAGTATCAGTAGGTTGATAGAATGGAATTTTGCCTTCGCTGGTAAAAAGAGGGATAAAATCCTTGCCCAGATAGTCCAGGTCCGAAAGCAGGGTGGCTGTGTGATCATTGGTTGAAACAGCGTAACTGCATCCCAGGCTGAACTCCCCATCCCAGCGAAAGCTTACAATGATGAAACTGCTATCCTGAGCGACACAGTAGCGCAAAGGCTCATCCAAAGCAGAGGTTCCGAATTCCATATTTCTTAAATCCGTTACCGCTATCTCCTGGCCATCAGCATTTAGCGTGTATAGATTCATCTGGTAGCGATCTTTCTTGCTGTAATATTTTCCCTCGGTAAGGATCGCGGCCTGGCCATTTCTCCGGTAGCCCTCTCTATAGCTGTTAAAGTCCTTTTCCACCGGAGCGCCAAGTACTTTTGACGCCACATTGTAAGTATATTTCAGGCATTGGGAATCGATATCGCTAAAATATACCAGCACCACAGGATTTCCGCTTTGATCCAGAAACAGGTTGGAATAAGCATAGTATGCATATTCTTCCGGAGTAGGCACCTGGATGGTTTTCAGCAAAGTGCTCTTCCCCTCCGGTAATGTGATCTCATACAGTTGTACTTCATCGCGGCTGGGGGAATAATAATCCGGACCAGGGATATTGACGCTGGCTATAGCATACAGGTTTTTCCCCTGTTTGTCCCATTGGTAGGCAGTCAAATCTACATTGGCAAACACCGTAGCTTCTGCTCCAGTTTTGAGATCAACAATACTTAGATGATCTTTATATGCCACAGCCGCAACGTCTTTGGCGGTATTTACTTCAGCTACAGTGGCTGCACTCAGCCCCGCGGCAAGCATAATCAGAAACATAATAAATGGGAGTTTTTTCACAATAACCTCATTTAATGAAAGAATTATATGCCGTAAATCCGAGATCATCAATCATGTCAACACATTTCATAAAATCCCTCATCTGCGTTCCATTCATTCTCAATTCTCAATTTAGTCTCTGCCTTCTCTGCTTACTCCGTGGCAAAAATCAAAATCCGTGTTAATCTGTTCCATCAGTTCAATCTACGTTCCATCATTCTCAATTACCCCCCCCCCCCGCCGTCATTCCAGACAGCAGGTGATGCGCAGCATTGACTGCTTGATCTGGAATCTCCTGACATACTGGAACCAACATAGCCCCGACACCCATAACGTATAACCTCTTCAAGACGCAGAACCCCCAGAGATAAATAACGAGGCTATCTTCAAGAAAACACCTCTTTTACATCGTGTTTCTGATTCCAACTCTTAAGTACTACTTGATAGTTCAAATCCTACCCACCCAAAATCCTGATGAGGAGTCCCGTGATCTAAGGAGTACATAAACTCACTGTTCCTATGATCAAGACTGAATACCTTGAATTAGGGATATATTTATGTTGACAAATATACATTCTACTATGGTTTGTAAAAAATACAAATAAGTATTGGGAGTCTATCCAAATGGCTAATGGCAACGGTGCAAACATCGGTTTTGAAAAAGAACTTTGGCATGCTGCAGATGCTCTGCGCAGCAACATGGATGCGGCAGAATATAAACACATCGTACTGGGATTACTATTCCTAAAATACATTTCAGATGCCTTTGAAGAGATGTACCAAGCTCTTAATGCGGATAAAGAAAATGGTGCTGATCCAGAAGACTCTGACGAATACTTAGCGAAAAATGTGTTCTGGGTTCCCAAAGAAGCACGATGGAGCGTTTTCAAGGCCAACGCCAAACAACCAATGATCGGTAAACTGATTGATGATGCGATGATCGCAATTGAGAAAGATAATCCCGCTCTGAAGGGAGTTCTCCCAAAAGACTATGCCCATCCCAGGTTGGATAAACAAAGGCTTGGTCAACTTATCGACTTGGTTAGTAATATTGGACTGGGAGATAAGGAGAATAGATCAAAGGACATCCTGGGAAGAGTATATGAGTATTTCCTTTCCCAATTTGCCAGCGCAGAGGGCAAGCGCGGCGGGCAATTTTATACGCCACAATGCATTGTACGATTACTGGTTGAGATGCTAGCGCCCTATAAAGGTCGGATCTTCGATCCTGCTTGCGGGTCGGGCGGTATGTTTGTCCAATCTGAAAAGTTTGTGGAAGCTCATGGCGGTAAAATTGGAGATATCAGCATCTATGGTCAGGAATCAAATCACACAACCTGGCGCTTGGCAAAGATGAACCTTGCCATCAGAGGCATTGACGGAAACCTCGGCAAAGAACACGCTGATAGCTTCCATCGTGACCTGCACCCTGACCTCAAAGCCGACTATGTATTGGCAAATCCCCCCTTCAACGACTCCGACTGGAGAGGCGACTTGCTGAAAGATGACAAACGCTGGAAGTATGGAACACCACCTCCATCCAATGCTAACTTTGCCTGGGTACAGCACTTCATCCATCACCTTGCCCCCAACGGTATGGCAGGATTTGTGCTTGCCAATGGCTCTATGTCCACTACGACCACTGCTGAACTGGAGATCAGAAGGAATATTATCGAAGCTGACTTGGTGGATTGCATGGTAGCTTTACCAGGACAACTCTTTTATTCCACTCAGATTCCAGTGTGCCTGTGGTTTGTGACACGCAATAAAAACAATGGCAAGTTCCGTGACCGCAGAGGACAAACCCTGTTTATCGATGCCAGAAAGCTCGGCTCACTGGTTGATCGGGTTCATCGTGAGCTTAGTGATGATGAAATCAAGCAAATTGCTGACACCTACCATGCCTGGAGGGGAGACCCGGATGCAGGAACTTATAATGATATCCCCGGTTTCTGTAAAAGTGCTACGATTGAAGACATCAGAGTACATAATCACAACCTTACTCCGGGAAGATATGTTGGAGCAGCCGATCTTGAGGATGATGACGAGCCTTTCGAAGAGAAGATGGCAAAGCTGACAGCTACCCTGAAGGAGCAAATGGAAAAGAGTGATAAACTAAATCAGATAATCTGGGAAAACCTAAAGGACATTGGATATGGGGAATGAGGGGTGGATCAATAAACGGTTTGACCAATGTGCTGAGTTAATCAGAGAAACAGTAGATCCTAAAGAACTTAACAACGTCCCCTACATTGGGCTAGAACACATTGCTCAAGAAAGTTTATGTCTTGTTGGATATGGAACAAGCGGTGATGTTAATAGTGCCAAATCCAGATTCAAAAAGGGAGATATTCTGTTTGGAAAGTTGCGACCATATTTTCGCAAAGTGGTTATTGCTCCATTTGATGGTGTGTGCTCCACAGATATATGGGTTGTTAGAAGTAAACCCGAAACTGATAATAAGTTCCTATTTTACTGGATGGCATCACATGATTTTATTGAAGAATCAACCCGATCTTCTGAGGGTACTCGAATGCCAAGGGCTAAATGGGAATTCGTCAGCAGAATTGAGAAGTTCGTACCCCAACAATCAGAGCAGCGTGCTATTGGAAGTATACTTGGTGCCTTAGACGATAAGATCGAACTAAATCGCCAGATGTGCAAAACCTTGGAGGAAACTGCCCAAGCTATCTTTAAAAGTTGGTTTGTTGACTTTGATCCTGTTCATGATAAAGTTGCTGGGAAGCATCCCGAGGGATTGAAACCGGAGATTGCAGCTCTTTTTCCTGATTCCTTTGTAGATACAGAAATAGGAAGGATTCCAAAGGGGTGGGAATATGGTAGGCTTGGAAATCTTATGAATCTTTCTGATTCTAAGAGAATTCCCTTATCAAGCCTTGAAAGAGAATCAAAAAAAGGTACATTCCCATACTACGGAGCTGCCGGTATAATTGATTACATAAACGATTACCTGTTTGATGGAGTGTTTATTCTCGTTGGCGAAGATGGGTCTGTTATAACAACCACTGGAAATCCCGTCGTTCAATATGTGTGGGGTAAGTTCTGGGTTAATAATCATGCCCATGTGATTCAAGCCAAGAATGGAGTCACGACCGAACATTTATTTCTTATCCTTAAAAACTTGATTGTAACCCCATATGTAACAGGTGCTGTGCAACCTAAGATATCACAGACTAATCTTTCATTAATCAAGGTGTTATCATCTAGTATTAGTTTAAATAAGTTCTTTGGGGCCTGCATAGCTCCCCTCATGGGAAAATATAGAGCGTTAGTTGATGAAAATATATCACTTAACATAATCAGAGATAACCTAATCACGAAACTTATTTCAGGAACTATTAGAATCAAGGAAGCAGAACAAATTGTTGAACGGTGCAGTTAACTGATATGCCAAACGAGATTGAGACATTTACTTTACACGGAGTTCGAGAAGTAATGCCTTTAGAGGCAGTACATTTAGAGAGAATCGTAAGTGCTCTTGAACAGGCACTAACTGAAAACCATGGCCTCGCCTTTGATTTGTCAAAATCGCTTATAGAAACAGCGTGTAAAACGATCATAAAAGATAGAGGACAGGAGTATAGTGCAAATGCAGATTTACCTCATTTAATACGATCAGCTATGGACTTGGTATGTATTATTCCTGAGGATGTTGATGATTCAAATGAAGCCCAGAAATCTTTAAGAAAGACGGTTAATGGCATAATGACCTCAATTCAAGGTATCTGCGAATTACGCAGGTTGTTTGGAGAAGCCTCTCACGGTCGTGATGCTTACTTTTCGCAAATCGAAAGAGATCATGCACTTATGGTTGCCCGCTCAGCAGATGTTATTGTAAACTACTTGTTTCGAATGCATAAGGCCACACCTATCGGCTTAAGAAATCAAAGAATGTATTATGGAAGGAATAGTAGTTTCAATGATTGGATAGATGATCAAAATGATGCCGTTAAGATATTCGATTTTAGATATAAGCCAAGCGAGGTTCTATTCAACATTGATCATGATGCATATAGAGACCTTTTAATTGAGTTTGAGTCAGATGGATCACTTGAAGAGAATCCAGACTCAAATAGTGCTGAGGGAAGTAACACCGATGAATAAGCACTTTACAGAATCAGTTATTGAACAAGCCGCATTGGCTTGGTTAGACAACATTCAATACTCTATTGTTTTCAGCCTCGATATTGCACCAGAAGGGGTATCATCTGAACGGGAGAACTATGGACAAGTTGTATTGTTTAATCGACTACAGCAGTCCTTAATAACACTCAATCCAAAAATTCCGTCCGATGCTATCGAAGAAGCTACACGTAAGTTAACCAAGCTTGATTCCCCGTCTTTGGTCACTAACAATCACACCTTCCACCGATATTTAGTTGAGGGAGTTCCGGTTGAGTACCCAAGAGAAGATGGAAGTATAGCTGGAGATTATGCTCGGATAATCGACTTTGAGAATTCTGAGAACAACGATTTCCTCGCCGTTAACCAGTTCACAGTAGTAGAAAACAAGCATGAGCGAAGGCCTGATATTGTACTCTTTGTAAACGGATTGCCGCTAGCAGTTATAGAACTCAAGAATGCTGCTGATGATAAGGCTACGATTTGGACTGCCTATCAACAGTTGCAGACCTACAAAGAACAGATACCATCTCTGTTTAATTACAATACTGTCCTGATGGTATCAGATGGTTTACACGCCAGAGTGGGCACTTTAACCGCAAGCAAAGAATGGTTTATGCCTTGGAGAACCATAGATGGTGAAGGCTTGGATGATACTCACCTTACGCAGCTTCAGGTGGTGCTGGAGGGAGTGTTTGAAAAACAAAGATTCCTCGATCTGATCAGATATTACATCGTTTTTGAGGACCTCGGTGGGGGAAATCTGGTCAAGAAAATGGCTGGATATCATCAGTTTCACGCTGTGAGACATGCAATCCAATCAACTGTCCGAGCTTCAAGCCCAAATGGAGATAAACGCATTGGTGTAGTGTGGCATACTCAAGGTTCTGGCAAAAGCCTTACGATGGCATTTTTTACTGGAAGGGTAGTACTGCACAAGGAATTGGAGAATCCTACCATAGTGGTGCTTACAGATCGCAATGATCTGGATGATCAATTGTTTGGCACCTTTTCCCGGTGTCATGAGTTACTGAGGCAACAACCAGTTCAAGCACAAAGCAGAGAACATCTAAGAGAGCTACTCACCACTGCATCCGGGGGTGTGATCTTTACCACGGTGCAAAAGTTTTTCCCTACAGAGAGTGAAAGAGCGCACCCGCAACTGTCTGAGAGAAGAAATGTAATCTTGATTGCTGATGAAGCCCATCGCAGCCAATATGATTTCATTGATGGCTTTGCCAGGCATATGCGGGATGCATTGCCCAATGCTTCTTTTATTGGCTTTACAGGAACCCCCATAGAATTGACAGATGCAAATACAAGAGCGGTTTTTGGTGATTACATAAGTATTTATGATATTGAACAAGCTGTCCGGGATGGTTCTACTGTTCCAATATACTATGAGAGCCGCTTGGCAATGCTTGAACTCGATGAAGCGCAGAAACCCAAAATAGATGACGAATTTGAAGAAGTTACAGAGAGTGAGGAATTTGATAGTAGAGAAAAGCTAAAGACCAAATGGGCTACATTGGAGTCTTTAGTTGGCTCTGAACATAGACTCCAGAAAATAGCAGAGGACCTGGTGAAGCACTTCGAGAATCGGCAGGATGTTCTTGCTGGCAAGGCTATGATTGTTTGTATGAGTCGCCGTATATGCGTTGAACTCTACAAGGCTATTATAACATTGAGACCGGGCTGGCATAATGATGAAGATGGCAAGGGAAAAATGAAGATCATTATGACCGGTTCTGCCAGTGATCCAGTGGAATGGCAACAGCACATCAGGAGCAAAGCCAGAAGAGAAGAGCTGGGAAAAAGATTCAAGGACCCGGGTGACCATTTCCAGATCGCCATAGTAAGAGACATGTGGCTGACAGGTTTTGATGTGCCCTGCTTGCACACAATGTATATTGATAAACCAATGAGAGGGCATGGGCTGATGCAGGCTATTGCCAGGGTCAATAGGGTCTATAAGGACAAACCGGGTGGCTTGATAGTTGATTATATCGGGCTGGCAGAACAGCTTAAACAAGCACTATCGAACTACACGGAAAGCGGTGGCAAGGGTCACACTGCCATCGACCAGAACGAAGCAGTAGCCTTGATGCTGGCGAAGTATGAAGTATGCTGTGATATGTTTCATGATTTTGACAGATCAATCTGGGTCTTGGGGAATCCACAAGAAAGGCTTTCTATGCTACCCAGAGCTCAAGAACATATATTATCCCTGGAGGATGGCAAGAATCGCTTTGTGAAGGCAGTAGTTGAGCTCACCAAAGCCTATGCTTTGTCTGTGCCCCATGAGAAAGTTCTTGAGATCAGTGATGACGTAGCTTTCTTTCAGGCTGTAAAAGCTGCCCTGGTGAAAAGCCAACCAGATAAACAGCGCTCACAGGATGAGATCGAGCATGTAATCCGGCAGATCATTTCCAAGGCCATTGTCACTGACGAAGTCCTTGATATCTTTTCTGCTGCAGGTATCAAGAAACCGGATATCTCAATTCTTTCTGATGAATTCCTGGCAGATGTTAGAGGGATGGAGCATAAGAATCTGGCTGTGGAGCTATTGAAGAAGCTCCTAGATGGAGAAATCAAGATCCGGGCCCGTAAGAATGTCGTGATGGCCAGATCATTCACAGAACTTTTGGAAAATGCCATAGCTAAATACCATAATCGGACAATCGAGACGATCCAGGTTATTGAAGAATTGATCAATATAGCCAAGGACATGCGGGAAGCGAGTTCCAGAGGAAGTAAGCTTGGCCTAACAGAAGATGAAATTGCCTTCTATGATGCCTTAGGCGTTAATGATAGTGCTGTAGCCGTATTGGGTGATGAGCAGCTTCGGATGATCGCACAGGAAATCGCAAAATCAGTAAGGAATAACGTCAAAATCGATTGGGCTATCCGAGAAAACGTAAGAGCAGAAATGCGAGTGATCGTCAAGCGCATCTTACGTAAGTACGGATACCCACCTGATAAGCAAGCTCAGGCCACTGAACTGGTACTTGAGCAGGCTGAATTGATATGTAGTGATTTTTAGTAGATTTATTAAAACACTTAAGGAGAGATAATGCTAAAGCATAGTGAGTATTATAATATCGGAATATGCGGTAAGAATTGCAAAGAATGTCAGGAATTCCCTGATTGTAATTGTAGAACGAAAGAATGTATCATCAGGAAATGTGCCCTTACTAAGAAACACAGAAACTGCTCCTGGTGCAACGAATCAAGACTTCATTGCGATTATCTACATGAGATAAATCATACTCCAATAGATGTTTTTAGGCATCATTACCCAAGACGAATTGTAAATGCGATATTCAACTACAATTCATACTATCTTGTTGATGGCAAAGACTTTGATCCTGCCATTTTTTGTGATGAAACAACCTTCTATAAAGAACTATATCAGATTCATGATGATGAAGATTCTTACAAATCAGCATTACAGTATCCTGAAATTAATTGTCAATTCATAGTTGGACCAGTTGGATCTGGAAAGACAACATACTTCGGTAAGGTGCTATTTAATGAGCACATCTGTAACTACGTCTATATTAATCTAATGAATCATCGATCAAACATGCTGAGCTTAGCCAAGGATGAACAAGGTGCATTCGTGTTTTTTAATAAACTTATAAAAGACAGTATTTGTGATTCTATCTTGAAGTTTAAAAAAAACGACCAAATCTCTTCCCAAGCTCAGACCCTATTCGATACATATCGTCGGGTTGATGATCAGTATACGATTAGATGCGTATTGTTTGATCTAGTAGGCAAACTACACACTGAAAGCTCTGATTCCATGAAAAACAGAATTTTTGAAAATTTTACTGGACCAGAACATCTTGGAACCGCAATAGAATGCTACCCGGAAAGAAAAGTGCACAAAGCATTTGATGAAACTGTTGACTTAGTTGATTTATTGATTGTTATGCCCTTATTTTTTAAGGACACAAAAATGGCGAATTTGCCATATGCTATTGTCTTCGATAATCTAGATGAACTAGACTTAAGATACGCTGCATCTTATATTCTTACCATTCTGTCTGGCCAGTTGTTGAAGTATAGACAAACCATAATAAGGCATAATCTAACAATGCCTTACAAAGCCGACTGGTATTATACTATAGCAATACGTAATGAGAATATCGAACGTTTACATTCCTTTAACGCGTTTACTATCAATGCTTCGTTGATAACACTTGATGACACTACTCGGATCATAGCTAAAGAAGCAAAATTCAAGAAACATCTAAACGGAGTAAATGATGAAGAAGTTGCACAATTCATAAAAAACATGCTTACTAAGCGAGTTAATTACCTAAAACATATAATGGTTGGATATGAGTTCTATGAGAACGAGTTTTTCAAGAACTATATACATTTTTTAGAAAGAATATGTGACAACCATACAGTAATGCTTAGTGGTGTAGATGTTTTCCAGTTATGCAATAATAGTTTACGACTTTTTACAGGGACAATTTCATCTATGATCGAGTCATTTACACTTCATCATTTAAAAGCAAAGACACCAATCAATCCTGAGAAATCAACTCTTGAGTCTTACTTGTGGAAAATAATATGGGGAGAGCTTGAGATTAGTGTTGGGGATGAACGCATTAAAAACAAGCTAATTGATAATATTGTATATGATTATCAAGATTCATATCTCGAGGGTTGTTGCGAAATTCACAGATTAATACTAACTTACTTATCACACGACAGGATTAATGGGGTTCTGTTCGATAATATACTTAATCACATGAAGGCTATATTTAATATTGAAGAAATTGAAGTTAGGCAAGCTGTGTTAAACCTTACAAAGAGGAAGAAATGGCAAGCTAATCTAATTACGATATCTCAGAATGAGTCACTAAACACAATAAATGATATTCAAAAGGACTCAATTCTGTTTATTGAACCAAGGGGTGAGGTCTTCATTGACAAATTACTGATCAATATTGATTTCTTTATTATGCTCCATAGTGTGATTGTGAGCAAAGAAGAGCACTTGCCCCTGAACAGCTGCGATTTAAAAACTGCCAGTGATCATTTAAAATTAATAGTTGCTTTTATAGATGAGTATAATACGAAATATATGAAGTACATACAGGATATTCAAAGTACAATATGGAATAATAAAGAACGTGTAAAGCGCCAGTATAAGAGGTGGTTTTTATATGGCAACGAAAGTTACATTGGTCGTATTGTATCATCTCATATACACGCGATAAAAAACTTCTGTTTGAATGCACTTCAAGGACCTGATACTTCGTTAATACTTCCTGAGCAATACATTGAGTCCCACAATAATCTTATCATGGTTAATTACATTAAGAAGTTTAACGACTCAAATCCAGTTAATAATCTGCAATTTATCGAAGGAAGAGAAATCAATCTAGCTCAGTTCAAAGAGCTTATTGCTTTTACTCAAAATGAAACCAGTAATGAATTGCTAGTAATTGTGTTAAATGACATAATCAGCACAATTGAGAAGTACAGAACGATGAAAGATATATGGAAGGATTTTTAATACATGCCAGATAGTAATATTGCAATCATAGTTAGTGCCTTTGTCGGGTCTATTCTTGGTAGTGCTGGCGTTTATATGGTGTCATTAAAAACTCAGCAAAAACAATTCTTGCACGAAAAAAGGACTCTATACAAGACGTATCAACTAGTGCCAGCATTTAATGCAATCCAAGGGTATATTTTTGATATCTCTATATTATTTGATGATGAAAGGGAAACAGTGGTAATTAATAATGAATTATATAACAAATGGGATATTTTTGTTGCCAAGCCAAAACCAGTATTCGAGATAAGAGAGATCAGCGATATCTATAATGATATCACGTTGCATTTAGTTGATGATATGGGCGATAGCCTTAAGAGAAAGAACTACAAACAAGCAAATTCACTTTTTGTAGAATTTAACACTCAGATAATGCAAATTAAAAAAAGACATTTTCAAAGTGAAATGAAGTAAGCTTGAAAGATCACAGTATTTTTCCTTACATAAATGCTCATGCAAGAAGTGTAAACGCAGAACACACGATTAGATTGACTTAATAGATACTAGTTCAGAAAATCTAGAGCTCATAAGCATCTTATGCTTTGCTCTTATTTATATTTGTGATAATACCCTTGTCCATATCCTGATCAGAGTGGCATTTCTTCACAAAGCCTTGGAGTAGTTTTATCGATCTCTAAAGCGCAATCCGGGATAATGTGAACTCAATCCTATCCTGCCCCCACCGTCCATCCCTGCATCAAAGGGAGTGAATATCAGGCAGAGCAGGTGAGTTATTGTTTGGCGCGCTCAGCTTGTAGAGCATGTTGAAAGGTTTGGTTTTCAGCTAGATTGTTACCAAGCAGCACAGTAATCTGAGAGATCGGGATTTTGAGCTGAATCCAGGTCTCGAACTGCTTATCCTGGCTTCGCCTGGTTTCTGATTTTCCGGTTTGAATGCCTTTGTACAATGCCGTTGAGATCGCCTGGATTATCTTATCAGCCCCGTCCAGGCCACTTAGGTCCCCGATCCCGGTATCTTTGTATGTCTCATTCAGCCAATCCCTGGCATAGATCTCCAGGTATGCTGCCGCACTGAGCATAGCATTCGTTTTTGCCGCATCAACGGAGGTTGGCTCACTTTTTTTCCTGGCAAATCCATAGGTAAACACATAATTCTTATCCATTTTTGTGTTCCACCAGGAGGGATTTCCTTCAGCACTGCCAGGATTGAGCTGGGGTAGGGGTCGGGATGCAGGAGCGGGCACTTGAGGCATTGGAGTGAGGGCTGGGGCCGGATCCGGAGTGACGGGAGCAATCGGCAGAGGCGGAGGAGTATAGGGTCGGGGCTGGGGTGCCTGGCCTGATAGAGCGAAGCAAAAGGCATCCTCCATGCTACCGTAATAGAAGGGCACCTGTTTGTTGTTGCTGACAGCGCGTACGTCCTTCACTACGTTGCGCATCATCTCCTCGATCGTGACATCGGGAATGACGGCATGGCGGATAAATGCATCGGTAAAGGGGCTGAGACTGCCGGAGCCGCCGTCATCCGCGGTTTGACCGCTGCCCGTGCTGTAGATGATAAACTGACCGCCCTCGCGGGTCTGCATGATGGCCAGGCCTTTGGTGCCGCTGCGCGAGCCCCGGAAGGGATTGTCGCGACAGGCATCCAGGACGATGATCGAAGTTCCGGCGCGTTGGCTGATCTTTTCTGTGGCTTTATTTGCGCTCACAGCATCGTATTTGACATCTGTCTCACCCTGAAACACGCGTCCCACAGGGATCAGATAGTTTTCACCCTCGATCTGGGCACCATGGCCGCTGTAATAAAAGACCGCTTCATCGGTGGAATTCAGGGTAGAGGCAAATTGCTCGATAGATTCTTCAAAGCTGCGACGGTCGAGATTTGTGCGGACTGTGGTCACAAAACCAAGCTGGCTGAGCAGACCGCTGATAGCATTGGCGTCATTGACGGGATTTTTCAGCGGCGCATCGGTATAGGAGGAATTCCCTATCACCAGAGCCTTGCGTCCGGCAAATAGCGGTATAACAAGTAAAATCAGCAGAGTTATCAGCAGAAATCTGCGCATCATTCCTCCCTGAGAGCGGCATAAATCTTTACAAGACATAGGTTAGGGGCAGTGGGAATCCTGTCAATAGTTTTCTGATTTTATAGGTGGTACACAAGTGCTACAAAAACGCAGGTTTAAGTCAGGATGCTCTCGAGATGGCCTCGAGTACTCGAGGTGATCTCGAGGTGATCTCGAGGTGAAGACGGTTTAATGTAGAATGTAGAATGTATGATGTAGAATGAATAATGAATTATGAATGATGAATGATGAACAGTGAACAGTGAACAGTGAATGGTGAACAATGAACGGTGAACAGGGAACAGGGAACAGGGAACAGTGAACAGTGAACGGTGAACAGTGAACAGTGAACGGTGAACAGAATTCAACGTATGAAGGGATGAAATAGCCCCTTGTGGGCGAAATAGTATAGCGAGGGTGTGAAGCGCAGCGAAACCCCTCGTAAGGTTTATCTCTAGCGTAAAGCCCTGGAGGGGCGACATCCCATAGCTTGGTGGCGTTAGCCCCAAGATTCATTGTAATTCTCGGGGAAAAGCCCTGGAGGGGCGACATCCCATAGCTTGGTGGCGTGAGCCCCAAGATGCATTGTAATTCTCGGGGAAAAGCCCTGGAGGGGCGACACAAAAATGGCATTGGGTTCAAGAGCATAGACCCTTTAAGGTCCTTTTTTTTTGGGGGGGGTGTAGCCTCTGCTGCCTTCAGGAGATTCCAGCCTGCGCTGGAATGACGGCGGAGTGAGGAGATTCCAGCCTTCCCACCCCAACAGCCAGGATGTCTGTCGGGGACCCCGGTCGCTGGAATGACGGCGGAGTGAGGAGATTCCAGCCTTCCCACCCCAACAGCCAGGATGTCTGTCGGGGACCCCGGTCGCTGGAATGACGGCGTTGGGGAGATAATGGAGAATTGAGAATGTCTCTCCTGGTCGCTGGGCTAAAGCCCAACGCTACTAGGTCCGTTACATGGAAAATCCAATGAATCCGTTTGATCACGTCATCTGCGTTCTGTTTAGGTTACGGGTTATGCGTTATGTGTTATGCGTGCACAATGTCAGGAGATTCCAGCCTGCGAGACTGTGTGAAAACTCTCGATGCTATTCTGAGATGTTTGAAACGGATAATCTATCACACCCAAAATACTGAAAGTAAAGTGAGATAACTAAAGAAAGTGCTTGACAAGAATATAGCTTATAATATTGTGTCACAATTAAATGAAGCAATGGAGAACACAGTGAGCTATATATTTGGTGAAGACAGAACGCAGAGCACGATCTCATCCCTTGATGAGCAGATCAGCGCTGATAACCCGGTAAGACTAATTGATCTGCTGGTGAACATGCTATACACGCAAGACCTTGGCAATTCAGTTATCAAGGGCACAAAAAGAACGGGCCGTCCGGCTTATCATCCCCGGCACATGATAAAGCTGTATGTTTATGGCTACATGAATAAGATTCCATCATCCCGCAAACTGGAAACAGAAGCAAAGCGGAATATTGAGCTCAAGTGGTTGATCAACAATATCTGTCCGGACTTTAAGACCATTTCTGATTTCCGCAGGGATAATCAGGATGCCATTACCAATATGACTTACAGGTTCAATCAAATGCTGAAGGATAAGGGGTTAATAGTTGGTGAATTAATGGCTCTTGACGGCACTAAGATCAAGGCAAATGCCGGAGCCAAAGAGCTCAGCTGCGAGCAGCTCGCAGTCAGTCTCCAGGATATCGAAGCAGATCTCGAGAGATATTTTTCCCTTCTCCAGCACAATGATCTCAAAGATGAATTGGATGAGTTGGATACCAGTACTCTGGATAATGTGGATAAGATTGAAGCCAAAATCATCGAATTGCAAGCAAAGCAAGCGCAACTACAAGAGCTTCAGAAACATGCATCCAACAGCAAGCGTGGGAAAGTCAATCCTACCGATCCTGAGTCCCGGATGATGAAAGGCCGCAAAGAGAGCTTCTCCGGTTACAATCTTCAGATCATCGTGGATTCTTTGTTTAAGCTGATAGCTTCAGCTCAGGTCACACAATCGCTTAATGACCGCAATGAAATGATCCCTGCTCTGCAAAACTTGAAGGAAAACATGGATATTGTGCCGACGGTCCTTTTGGCAGACAATGGATATAACAATACAGTAGCGTTGCAGGCAATAGATGCAGAGGGGAAGACGGAAGCACTGGTAATGATCGGGGAGGAGAAGAATCCCGAAGATAGCTATGGTAAATGGTCTTTTCGCTACGATGAAGAGAAGGACTGCTATTATTGTCCGATGGGCAATGTCCTAAAGCGCATAGGCAGGATTCAGAAGAACAAGAATAGATTGCTCACAAAATATCAATGCAAGAAGCAGACTTGCGATAGCTGTCCCAAAAGAGCAAAGTGCATGACAGGAAAAGAGGGAAGAGCCGTTATCCGCTATACAGATGAAAAATGGGTGGAGGAATACCGCAAGAAAGTTCAAAGCCCCACGAAGAAAGCACTGCTTAGGAGGAGAAAAGCCATCGTGGAACACGTGTTTGGCGTCCTTAAGTGTTGGATGGGAAAGATACCACTGCTACTACGGGGACGAAAGAAAGTTCAAACGGAGATAAACCTATATACGACAGCCTATAACCTTAAAAGGCTGATCAAGCTGTTTGGCTTCGATGGAGTGACAAGCATGATAATGGCAAAATGGGAGGATAACTTGGTCTTTTTTGCTTCTCTTGCTTCTATTTTGGCCTTACTCTTCCCCGGAATTGCCAGTATTAGGAAAATTCCCAGCCAAATCTCATGCTCCTGGTGATTCCTATCTGTTTTGAGGTCGGAGATCGTAACAAGGAAAGTGTTTTCACACAGTCTCCTGCGCTGGAATGACGGCGCTGTGTTGTTCACCGTTCACTATTCACCATTCACCATTCATCATTCACTGATCATTATTCATCATTCATTGTTCACTGTTCATTATTCATTGTTCATTCTACATCATACATTCTACATTCGGATGAACTTCCCCTTGCCTGGCACCAGATATTGGGATAACATATCAGCAGCAGGAGGTATCACTTATGAAAAAAGCATTGAAGACCATTCTGACGCTCGGGGGAGTCGCTTTTGCCGGCTATTATGCTTACAAGCAATACCGCAAATTCAGCCAATCCGAGGAAATGAACAAGACGCTGCATGCCTTTTTGAAAAAGATTTATGGCGAAGAGCCGGTGCTGAAGATTCACAAAGCGCTGGATACGATCATGATCAAAGCTGGATTCAGTCAGGAAGTCCGGGATAAATTCGGCGATATCGAAAATGCCATTCGGGATTATGTGCAAAAGTACTATCCTGCCCTTGTTGCCAAATTGCATATCAAAGTAACCGATCGCGAAACTGCCGAAGAAGCAGTGGAAGAGGATGAATAACGCAAAAGCTCAATAGAACAGGTCGAGGAGTCGAGAGGTCGAGAGGTCGAGATGTCGAGATGTAGAGATGTCGAGTGGTCGAGAGGTCGAGAGATCGAGATGTCGAGTGGTCGAGATGTCGAGTTGTCGAGATTTACTGATCGCCGTCATTCCAGCGTATGGGGACTCCCTCTCCCCCGCCGTCATTCCAGCGTATGGGGACTCCCTCTCCCCCGCCGTCATTCCAGACCGCAGGGGATGCGTAGCATATCCTGCGAGATCTGGAATCTCCTGACATTATGCTCACATGACGCATAACGCATAACCCGTAACCTGAAAGGAAAGGAGCACAGGGAAATGTCCACCCAGAAGCCCACAGCTTGGGATCCCTCGGGAACCTTCCGCCAAGTATCGCCCCACCGGCTTGAATTGAAGCGGGGTGGCGGCTGCCTCAGCCTTTTTGGCCTGCCCTTTATGGCGGCAGGAATATTCCAACTATTGGCCGCAGTGCGGATCATCCCCATGAGCAATGCCGCCCAGCAACCCTGGTGGACATGGCTGATCCTGTTTGGCATGGGCCTGGTTTTCACCGCCGTAGGCTCGACCCTGGTATTCGGAAGGCATTGGGTGGATATCGACCGCAGCCACAGGCGCATCTGGCTGGGCTGGGGACTCTTGCGTCCGCTCAAAGGCAGCAGTTACGATCTGGATATGTACCGCAAACTCCTGATCCGCATGGAAGCGGGAGATTCGGATACAGCCGCCAGCTATCTGATCTATCTGGTCTCGGAAAGCAGCGGCAATGAGATCAAGATTTTTGGATCCATCGATTATGGCGTCACCCGGGCTCAGGCGGAAATGCTGATGGATTTCCTGCGCATCAGCTTGGAAGACCGCAGCACCCTCACTCCAAAAGAGTTTAACACGCCTCAGGCAGCCCAAAGCGAACTGCACAGCATCCTCTCCCAAAGCACCGCGCCGCTGACCATGCCCCCGAATCTGCGCAGCCAGATCAGCCAGAGTGGTGATACGATCACGATCGGGATCCCTGATCTGCTCTCGCGAATGGCAGTGTGGGGGGCTATGATCCCCTTGTTCTTTATACTGCTCTTTGGCGGGAGAATGCTGCTCTTTCTGCTGCGCAGCCATACGCCCTGGCAGGTGAAGCTGCTGTTTTTCGGCTTTGCAGGGCTGATCGGGCTCCTGCCTATGCTGGGCTTTTGGGGCCGGTTTCTGAATCGCAATAAACCTCAATACACTGTCCAGATCTCGCCTCGGGGGATCGTGATCCAGCCCCGTAAAGGCCGGGCTCAGAATATCCCCCTGGAAAGCATTATCGGCATCGATTGCGGCACCAGAGCCGCCATCATGGAGCAAATTGCCGCCCAAAGCGAACACCTGAGCTATGGCAAAACCGGGAATTATGGCGCGGCGATCCCGCCCTGGCTGGAAAAAATGAGTAAATACAGACGCGCGGACGGAGTGGTGATCAAAAGCCAGAGTGGGATTCACTATTTTGGTACGGGATTGGATGATGCGGAAGTGGAGTATCTATTTGAGCTGACGAAAAGGGGGATGAGGGGAGATTGATGTAGAATGTAGAATTAATGGAACGCAGATTGAACTGATGGAACAGGTTTACACAGATTTTCATTTTACCACAGAGAAAGCAGAGAAGGCAGAGGGTATTTATTCATTGTTCACCGTTCATTCTACATTCTACATCATACATTCTACATTCAATGCCAAACTCCTTCCTTGACAGAAATAGCCAATGCATAAAACTGCCGAATATCGTTTAGACTGGAGAAATGTTTGATGGATGCTATGTTTTCCGGGCTCCTGCAATTTGAGCTCAGGCAAGTGATAATGATCCTCGTGGGCTTGGTGCTGATCTGGTTGGCAATCAACCGGAAGTACGAGCCGGCTTTGCTGTTGCCCATCGGGTTTGGAACCATCCTGGCGAATATCCCGATGTCCGCTGCCATTGGCGAGCATGGTCCGCTCACGATCCTGTTTCGGGCTGGCATTGCTACGGAGCTGTTTCCGCTCTTGATCTTTATCGCGATCGGTGCTATGATAGATTTTACCCCGCTGCTGAAGAATCCCTTTATGCTGCTCTTTGGGGCAGCGGCGCAATTTGGCATCTTTGTCACCATCGTAGTGGCAGCCGCCTGGGGCTTCCCGATCAAGGAAGCTGCCTCGATCGGCATTATCGGTGCCGCGGATGGGCCTACCAGCATCTATGTGGCAAATCGTTTTGCTCCGAATCTGCTGGGGCCGATTTCGGTGGCGGCATATTCCTATATGGCATTGGTGCCGATCATCCAACCCCCGGTGATCCGGGTGCTGACCACCAAAAAGGAACGTCAGATCCGCATGGATTATCATAGCGGTGACGTCTCCCGGACGGTGAAGATCATCTTCCCCATCGCCATTACGATCATCGCGGGCATCTTTGTGCCGGCCTCGCTGGCCTTGATTGGTTTCTTGATGTTTGGCAATCTGCTGCGGGAATGCGGGGTCCTGGAAAGCCTATCCAAAAGTGCCCAGAACGAACTGGGCAATATCATCACCATCCTGCTGGGGATCACCATTGCCAGCACCATGCAGGGGCAGTATTTCCTGCGTCCGCAAACGCTCTTCATCCTGATCCTGGGACTCATCGCTTTTGTCTTCGATACCGCGGGTGGAGTGCTCTTTGCCAAGCTTTTGAACCTGCTGCGCAAGGACAAGATCAATCCCATGATCGGCGCTTGCGGCATCTCTGCTTTCCCCATGAGCGCCCGAGTGATCCATCAGATGGGACAAAAAGAAGATCCCTTCAATTTCCTGCTGATGCCAGCCGTGAGCGTAAATGTGGGCGGGCAGATTGGTTCCGTGATCGCCGGAGGGATTATCCTGGCTCTCCTGGCCTGATCTGGAGGTAATACTGGATGACAAATGAACTATTAGAACTGCTGGAAGTGGCGAGGGCTGCGGCACAAAACGCCTATGCTCCCTATTCCGGATATCAGGTGGGTAGTGCTGTGCTCTGCCCGGATGGCAGCATCTTCAGTGGCTGCAACGTGGAAAATGCCTCCTATTCCCTCACTTTGTGTGCAGAGCGTACTGCCATCTTCAAGGCTGTAAGTGAAGGACATCGGGAGTTTAGCGCGATCGCTATCTATGTGGATTCGGACAAATCCTTCCCTCCCTGCGGCGCCTGCCGTCAGGTGATCAGTGAATTTGCTCCGCAGATCCCTGTGATCTATGCCAATCGCACAGAGACCGTGGAAAGCACGATGAGTGAATTGCTTCCAGGAGCTTTCCGGCTTTGAAACAGATTCCGCAGATGCTGGATTGCCGAATCTGCCCCCGGGAATGCGGGGTGGATCGTTACCGGGCAATCGGCTTTTGCGGCGCTGGGGCATATACCCAGGTGAATCTCTGGGATCTGCATCATGGCGAGGAACCACCCATCTCCGGCACCAAAGGCAGTGGCACGGTGTTTTTTTCCCATTGCAATCTCAAATGCGTGTTTTGTCAGAATTACAGCATCAGTTGCCAGGGCTTTGGCAGAGAAGTAAGCATCTCCGAGCTCACCACCCTGATGCTGGTCTTACAGGATCGCGGGGCGCACAACATCAATCTGGTGACCCCCACGCATTACACGCCGCAGATCATTGAAGCCTTGCAGGATGCCCGTAGCCAGGGGTTGGAAATCCCGGTGCTCTGGAATAGCAGCGCTTATGAAAAAGTGGAAACCCTGGCAGCTCTGGAACCGTTGGTGGATATCTATCTGCCGGACTGGAAGTACTTTCATGGGCTCTATGCCAGGCGCTATTCGCATGCGGAGGATTATCCCCTGGTAGCTCAGGCTGCCATCCGCGAAATGCTACGCCAAAAAGGCTACCTCCAGTGTAATGAGGATGGAATCGCCACACAGGGAGTGCTACTAAGGCTTTTGGTCTTACCCCGGGGGATTTCCGGAACTGAGGACATTTTACGCCAGGTGGCGGAAGATTTTGGCACCGGTATGCCGCTGAGCCTGATGGCACAGTATTATCCCGCCGGAGAAGCCAGTAAATATCCTGAACTGAGCCGGGGGATTACCGCGGCTGTATATGATAAAGTAGTGACCACTGCCCTGGAACTGGGCTTTACCCGGGTTTATCAACAGGAACTCTCCTGCAGCGACGAATGGACTCCTGATTTTATTCGGGAGGATTTGTAAGGTATGATTTATGAATAAAAGACTCCTGGCATCTGCCCTCCTGCTCCTGCTGGCGATCAGTACTGCCTCTGCGGCGATCAGCATCCAGATCAAAGGCGAAAAGCAGGTCAAAAGCATTAACGAAACTCATGTGGAAGGCGTGGCCTACGTCGATATCGACGATCTGCGTCCGGTCTTCCACAGTATTACGAAGCACGACCGCAGCGACCAGCGCCTTTACCTGCATATCTATGGAGAGAGCTTCATCTTTCTGGAGGGTACCTCCTATTACAGCTTCAAGCTGGATAGCTACAATATGCAGTATCCGCTGCTGCGCAAAGGCTCCAAATATCTGATTCCCTCGCTTTTCCTGTACGAGCATTTGCCTATGCACTTCAAGCGGGATATCGAGGTGAAGAGCCGCAGCCTGACCATCAACAGCCCCATCGACCGCAGTGTGCAGGTGATCGTGATCGATCCCGGCCACGGCGGTAAGGATCCCGGTGCGGTGGGCAGGGTACTGAAAGCGAATGAAAAGGACATCAACCTGGCGGTGGCTTTGAAATTGAAGTACATGCTGGAAACAGAACTGGGGGTAACCGCCCTGCTGACGCGCTCTGATGACCGCTTTGTCTCCCTGGGCGACCGTACGAAATATGCCAATGAACGCAAGGCTGACCTCTTTGTAAGCATCCATACCAATGCCTCCAAAGATTCCAAGTCTCATGGTACGGAAACCTATTATCTCGCCACAGCCCAGACCTCGGATGCCCGCGCCGTGGAAGCTTTGGAAAACCAGGTGGTGGAGCTTTATGAAGGTGGGGTAACGGCAAAAAGCAAATACGATGACTTGGATTTTATCCTCAGCGACCTCTCGCAAACCGAGCATTTAGAAAGCAGCAACAGCCTGGCAGCCAGCATCCAGCAGCACCTCACCGTGGGCTCCAAAGCCTACGACCGTGGTGTGAAGCAAGCCAATTTCTATGTGCTGCGAGGTGCCTTTATGCCTTCCGTGCTGGTGGAATTGGGCTTTATCTCCAATGCTGAGGAAGAGCGTCTGCTCACCAATAGTGAATATCAGGACCGGATGGCGAGGACGATCTTTGAAGGGATAAAACGCTTCAAATACCGCTATGACAGGATTCGCAACACATGAAAAAGAAAGTCCGGACTCGTGGGGACGCCCTGAAGCCCCTGAATGGGACTGTTACGGTAAAAGCCCCAAACCCGGAACTGATCCAGAACACTGAGATCAAAGATGCCTTTATCGCCAATCTCAGCCATGAAATCCGCACTCCCATGAATGCGATCATGGGCTTTGCGCAGATGTTGAAAGGCACAAATCTGGACGAAAAACAAAGCGATTATGTAAATGTGATCCTGGAAAGTGGGCAAAAACTGCTGATCATGATCAACAACCTCCTGGACCTCTCCAGCCTGAAACTTGGCAAGATGCACTTGAACCCTAAAAGCTGCACCCCGCGCGAAATGGTGAACAGGCTCTGGAACCATTTCCGTCCCTTGATCGTAGCCAAAAACCTGAGAGCTTACCTCAAATGCCAGGATGATCTGCATCAGGTGGAAGTGGATACTGAAAAGCTGGAACGCGTGCTGAGCTTCATCATCTCCAATGCCATCAAATTTACAAATCAAGGCAGCATCACCTTGCGCTGTTATACTCAACCGATCAAAGAAGGCACTGCCCTGCTGCATTTTGAAATCGAAGATACAGGAGTGGGCATCGAGGCTGAACAACTGTCCCGCATCTTTGATATCTTTGAACAAGCCGACAACAGCATCACGCGTCCCTTCCCCGGGATGGGGCTGGGCTTGGGACTATCTCACCAGATCGTCAAGCTCCTGGGCGGGGAAATCTATGCCCGCAGCACGGTGGGCGAAGGTAGCTGTTTTCACCTGATGATCCCCGTCAAACCGCTCTGATGGCACTTAAGATAGTTGACATCAGCCCCGGCAGCCTGGCTGCCAAAGCTGGCCTCGAGCCTGGAGACGAACTCATCAGCCTCAATGGACAGGAACTCCGGGATGAATTTGACCTCAGCTATTACAGTGCCGTACATACAATCCTACTGAAGCTCAGAAAAGCCAGTGGTGAAGTCTGCGAAGTGAAGCTCATCCGCCGGGATGGACGTCCCCTGGGGATTGAGGTGCAGCCTTATAAACACAAAAACTGCCAGAACAACTGCATCTTTTGCTTTATCGACCAGATGCCCAGGGGTCTGCGCCGCAGCCTGTATCAAAAGGATGACGACTATATATTCTCCTATGTGTATGGTAATTATATCACTTTGACCAACCTCTCGGATGCGGAAATCGAACGTATCATCGCCCAACAGATCAATCCCCTGTACATTTCCCTGCATACCACGGATGCGAATCTGCGCCAGCACATGATGCGCTCCCGGCATCCCGTGCCACCGATGTCCCTGCTCTCCCGCCTGAGCGCAGGGGGAATCAGCTTTCATCTGCAGATCGTGCTGGTCCCGGATGTGAATGATGGCCTTGCCCTGCAAAACACAATCAAAGACCTCATGCTGGCGGATTTTGACATCCTCTCCCTGGGGATCGTACCGGTGGGGCTCACCAAATACCGGGAAAAACTAACCCCGCTGAAACCCTTCGATGGCTTGGGAGCCCGTAAACTGCTGCAAGCTGTGAAGCAGTGGCGCCGCATGTATGCCACTGAGATCATCTATGCCGCCGATGAGTTCTATGTCCTGGCGAATCAGAACATACCCGATTATCGTTATTACAACGACTTTCCGCAGATCGAAAACGGGATCGGCATGCTGCGCTTTACCAAAAATGAGTACCAGATGATGCGAGCCCGCTTCCGCAGAGAACTGCGAGACAGCCAGGCGCCGGCCGCATTGGTTACTTCCCGCAGCGCTGCCCGGCTCATGCAGTGGATCGTGAACGATCTTAACAGAACTCCCCAGCCCTACCCCGTGAGGCTATTGGTAATCAACAACGACTTTCTGGGAGAGCATATCTCGGTAGCAGGACTCATCACTTTCAGCGATCTCGCCGCTCAAGTGAAGCTAAAACCCCATGAAACCCTTATTCTGCCGCAAAGCATGTTCAATGGCGAAGGCCTCACCCTGGATGGCGCCAGCATTCAAGACCTCAAAGCCCAGTTCGGCACCAAAGTGCTGCTGGTGGATCAATTCTTCGAAAGCTGGGATTGGCTGTAAGAGGATTTTATGCGTTTTTTTGCGGTGTAAAATCCTGCTATTTAAAAAAAACGCAAAACTGCAGCCGCCAAATCCTGGTTTTTGACACTCATATATCAGAACTAGTTTTTTAGAGGAGTGTCCAAATGAAAGAAGTTCATTTTCACGGTGTAAAGCCTGCATCTCAAAACAGCCTCATGCGCATGAGCAGGATGCTGCTGTTGCTGGCTATCCTGCTGGTTACATGTAATGCTCTGTTTGCTTACGATCTGTATGTGGATCTGGCCGCTGATCCCATTCTTGCCAATGGCAGCCTCGCTTATCCCTATGTACTTATTCAGGATGCCATCGATCATGCTTTTGACGATTCATTGCCAGAGAACCAAACAAGCCCCGCGGTAGTGATCAAAATCTTTGATGCCACATCTTGCTACACGGAAAACCTGGACATCAATTACATGGTCTCGTTCCAGACTCACCTAGTAACCAATCTTACCCTGATGAGCATATCGGATAATCCAGAAGCTTGTATGATCACAGCTTTGAATTCTGCAATGCCGGTTGTACAGGTGAAAGGCAACAGCACTTGTACACTGAGCGTAAGAGGATTAACCATCAAGCACAATCAGATGGTAGATCAAGTGGTTAACAAAGGGATTCTACTCGATATTCCTTCAGGGATGTATGGGTACTTTGATACACTGGAAGTGGAGAATTGCATCTTTAACAACAACCACATTTCTATCGAAGTGGATTCAGGAATTGTAACTATCAACTCGCTGAAAGTGGCATATTCTATCTTTAATCTGATCCAAAGCTATAATACTACTTCCAGAGGCATAGTAGCAGATGCCGGAGGTCATTACAGCGCGGCCACAATCATAGGCAATGAATTCATCCGTCACAACCCGAATATCCATGAAAGCGAAGCAGTAGTATTGGGCGGTAAATTCTCGAGTATTGTTTTGAATGAGAATCACTTCTCTTTTGCCAATGTAACCACCAGCGATAATTTTAACTTACAGGAAATCGAAGTGTGTGGAAACACTTTTGATGATTCCTCGTTGACGCTGACCAACTATGGAACCTGGAAGATCGAGCAGAACAAGTTCGTAGGGTTGTCCTCACCCGGAAGCCCTAGCGCACTCCGCTTGCATGGAGGTATAGGAGATCCTCTAACAGATTGCTCAATAAACGAAAACATCTTCTTTGGCAGTTTCCTCCCCCTGGAGATCAAGTTCCCGGGAGATATATATATCTATCATACGTTAAAAGTTAATGCTACCCTGGAACGAAATAGCTTCATTAACTGCGGGGGGATTCTGAGCCTGCAGAGACTATCCAACATGCAATCCTCCTCAAACTCCGTATCTTTGTTTCGCAACAACTTCTACAATGGCACTAACAACGCACCCTTCATTGTAATCGATCATAACAACAACAACCTTACTCTTACCGGAGAATACTGCATCCCCGTATCATATTCACATTTCAGTACCATGCTTACGGATGTACAGTCTCTTGATCTGGATACTTCAAGCGTATCCTATGGAAATCCTCAGATCGTGATAGATAACACCGAACACAGCTACTCTCTTGTTTGGGATGAGACTATCAAGAGTCCTTTGATAAACAAGGGTTGTCCAGAGTTGGGAGGAGTAGTACAAACTGATCCGGATGGCACTCCGCCGGATATTGGGGCTGTGTACTATCCACACCAACATAAGACTTATGAATTTATTAGAACTAATCAACCTGGAATCTTCTGGCTGTCCTTTCCTGTGGTCGATGACAGGAGTTTTACCGGAACACAGCATTGGCATGAGCTTGGGTATTTGTTCCAAGAGCATATGGAGCTAGCGCCTACCCACAATCAACTTATATCTGCCAGATGGAGTTACAATCCTGCCCCGGGAAGTATGATATTTGAAAACAACGACTGGTGGAGTGAGGACTACCAAGTTACCCAACCCAAAGGCTTCAAGCTCCAGTTCCGTGAAGATATCTCCCAGATTACACCAGTGGTGGTAAATGGATTCAAGGCTGATCCTGCTACTACTCCTGTGGAGCTCAAGCAACAATATGCTTCAGGGGGGACGACTGTTGATTTTGAGAACTGGATTGGCTATTTCGTACCCCATACTCTGGGGGCTGGAACTGCCTTCAGTAGAGCATTGCCAGCAAACTCCCGGGAAACGTATCTGGACTATATCTACAGCATCAAAACCCAGACCTGGAGTACCAAGCGCGTCGATGGGCATCTGGGTGGAACATGGATTACGGATCCCAACCAGTACACCCTGTCTGAAGGTGACATGGTGGCCATCAAGCTGATGCGGGATGCTCCAGAGGAGCTGTATTGGAACTCTGGTGCATCACCAGAAAAGCCAAGACTCAGGGAGCTGGCTCAGAACTTTAGCTATAGGGAGAAGCTGGATTACACACCAGTATTTATCGAGTTTGATCCTGAGGATCTGCCGGATGAGGCAGGCCTTTTTGTAAGGGGAGAATGCCGGGGAGCGGCAGTGGTGGATAGCAGCCTGGTGGCAGTGAATTTCTATCCGGACTCAGCCAATCAGCTCAAATCCGGGGATGAGATTGAGATCATGTTTTATTATGCCGGTAAAGGCATCTGCAAGGCTCCGGCGCCCTTGCTTTACAATCCCCAGACGCTGCTGTTTGAAGCAGGCACTCTGAAGGCCTCTGCATTGGGTGAATATGGTTATATCTCCTTCAACCGGCATGTGGGTTCCTCTTTAGTTCCTTTGATCACCGAATTGAGGCAGAATCACCCCAATCCCTTCAGAGCTGAGACCCGGATTGCCTGGACCATGGGTAAAGATTCTATGGTGAGTATAGGTATCTACAATCTCAAAGGCCAGAAGGTAAGAAGCCTCTATCAGGGCATGGGCAGCAAGGGACTGCAGAGTTTGCTCTGGGATGCCAGAGACGATCATGGCCAGCGGGTAGCCAGCGGTGTATATTTCTGCCGCTTGAGTACTCCAGATACTACCAAGGTACAGAAAATGCTGCTCTTGAAGTAGTGTAAACCAGCCCTGGTGCCGGGTTGAGGAGACCCGGTACCGGGGTTATAATAGAGGAAGATAGTTTATGAACCGCATTAAGATCCTGATCCTTGCCTTATGGGGTATAGCCTGGCTGGGGCATGCTGCTATCCTGCCCGTAGGGTTGGATGGCTCTCAACCGTACAGCCAAATCCAGGTGGCCATCGATGCTTCTGCACATGGCGATACGGTACTGGTACATCCCGGAACCTATTATGAGAATATCCGCTTCAATGGTAAAAACATCACTCTCGCCAGTCTGGAACTAACGACCGGAGATCTGAGCTACAAGTGCAATACTATCATCAATGGGGGTGAAAATGGCAGTGTAATCCAGATTCGTAATGGTGAATCCCTGGCAACTATCCGTAGTATAACTGTTACCAATGGTTCAGGATTCTACGATGATCTCTACGATGAAACTTATGGGGGAGGCATTTTGATCGGATTATTGGCATCAACCAACAATATCAGAATCATGAATTGCATAATCACAAAAAACCGAGCTGGCTCTGGGGGTGGCATCCAAGCTAGCAGATGCAACCTGACCCTAAGTGGTGTCTCGATCCGGGATAATAACGCTAATGCAGGAGGGGGGCTGGTATATGCCAGTAACAATGCCCAATCCTACAATGTGACATTTGACCCAGTAAATAGGAGCAGCATCTACAACAACAAAGCTGCCAATGGCAGTGATATGTATTTCTATTGGGTGAACCAGGTTCATGTGGTGGTTGATACTTTCACAGTGGCCAATCCCTGGAATTTCTATGCCAGCGCTGTCCCTCAGGATGAGAGCATAGGCAATCCCTATACTTTTGACATCCTGCATACGGTGCATACTGAGGTGAATCACGATCTCTATGTGGCCCCCTGGGGGGATGACGCCAATGATGGTCTTTCCGAGGGCTCGCCCCTGAAGACCATTTTCCGGGCTGTGTACAATATCGCTTCGGATCCGCTGAATCCCAAGACCATCCATGTGGCGGAAGGCTACTACTCCAAGAGCCTGAATCAGCAGTTGTTCGCTATACCAGTGAAATCTTATACAAGGCTTTCGGGAGTAGACCGAGAAAGAGTAATCCTGGATTTGGAGGGGAGTATACAGGCGGTTTTTATCAGCGCGTACAGCAATGACGTTGGAGTATCAAAATTGACTGCTATCAATGGAAAAGGAGGCTTATCGTCATTATACTCCGACAATATCAATATATCGGATGTATCCATCATCAATAATGAGTCTCGTTACAGTACATATGGTTATGGTGGCTATCGTAATGCCAATCAATCTTTAAGCAATATCAGCATTATAAACACTCATTCCCAAGTTTCAAAAATTGGGGTTTCATCAAGCATTAGAAATGGCACCTTAACTATGAGAAACATAGAAATTACCAATCTGAGTGGTCAGGAATTCACACGGGGGGTAGAGATATATGGGATCGAAGAAGCAGAGGTGGATATCGACGGATTGCGTGTTAGTAATGTATCCGGTTTCAGTCCGGAATGGTATAATAGCATATTCCAGATAGCCCCATTTGATGATTATGGTGACCGTATGCGCATAAGTATTAGTAACTCAGCTTTTGTTGATAACTCGCAGATGGCTGGCAACTATCTGGCATACGCCTTTGCCCTGAACGACACCCTGTTTGTCAGCAATTGCACCTTTGCCGGCAATAGCGGAGGCAGTACCGCCCTGATCGTGCAAGGGAATGCGGTATTTACCAACAATATCTTCTGGAATCCGCAATTGCCCACGGAGATCACCGCCTTCTATTCTTCCAGCCAGGGCGTCACCGGACGGCTGGTATTTGATCACAATTGCATCCGCAATGGCCCCGGCGGGATCTACAACATGAGTCCCCTGAATCAGATCATCTGGCAGAGTAGCAATCTGGCTCAGGATCCGCTTTTTGCCCTGGAAGGCCATAGCCCTTACCGCTTGTCGGCACTGTCTCCCCTCATCGATATGGGTTTGCAGCCGGCAGTGATGGAATCCACTCTCGATGCCGGGGGCAATGAACGCTATTGGGATGGCGATGGCGATGGCCTGGCCATCATAGACATCGGAGCTTACGAATATCAACCGGTGTATAGCCCCATCAATCTCAGTGCCCAGCTTTGGCAGCAGCAGATTCTATTGCAGTGGCAGATGCCTGATGCACCCAGGGGGCTGTCGGGCTACCGGGTTTACCGCAATGGCCTGGCTTATGCCGATGTCTTTGATGCAGCCCTGATGCAGTTTCGGGATTACAGCACGGTAAACGATACCCTGCTTTACTATGTAGTAGCCCTGTATGGCAATGTGGAGTCGGCAGCCTCAAACTCTGTAACGGTAATCATCAGCGGTGTGGAGACTCAGGATGAAGCCTTAGCGCCTGGTCTGCAAAAGATGTCCATCTCTCCCAATCCCTTCCGTGATCTGGCTGTGATCAGCTATAATCTGGGCAAAGCCTCAGAAATCGAGCTCAGCATCTACAACCTCAAAGGGCAGAAGGTACGTACCCTCTTTCAAGGTACCCTGCCCAAAGGAGAGCAGGCCATGGCCTGGGATGGTTGTGATCAGGATGGTAAACATGTAGCCAGCGGGGTTTACTTCTGCCGCTTGAGTACGCAGGATACTACATTAACAAGGAAAATGCTGGTATTAAGGTAGTGATGAATTATCTCTTACAGCGTATCAATACCTAAACCAGAGCTGAATATTTACCACTTTTAGGCATCCCCCCTAATCGCCTTACTAGCAGCACAATAGTAGCAGTATCCCGCTTACTGTTGAAAAATAAACACATCAGAATGAAATAAAAACGCAAAACTGCAGCCGCCAAATCCGGGTTTTTGACACTCATCTAATAGAACTAAATCTTTAAGGAGTGTCGAAATGAAAGAAATTCTTTCACACGGTGCAAAACCATCGTCTCTAAACAGCTTCATCCGCATGAGCAGGATGCTGCTGTTGCTGGCTATCCTGCTGGTTACATGTAATGCTCTGTTTGCTTACGATCTGTATGTGGATCTGGCCGCTGATCCCATTCTTGCCAATGGCAGCCTCGCTTATCCCTATGTACTTATTCAGGATGCCATCGATCATGCTTTTGACGATTCATTGCCAGAGAACCAAACAAGCCCCGCGGTAGTGATCAAAATCTTTGATGCCACATCTTGCTACACGGAAAACCTGGACATCAATTACATGGTCTCGTTCCAGACTCACCTGGTAACCAATCTTACCCTGATGAGTATATCGGATAATCCCGAAGCTTGTATGATCACAGCTCTGAATTCTACACTGCCGGTAGTACAGGTGAAAGGCAACAGCACTTGTACACTGAGCGTAAGAGGATTAACAATCAAGCACAATCAGATGGTAAATCAGGTATTTAACAAAGGTATCCTGCTCGGTATCCCCTCAGGGATATACGGGTACTTTGATACACTGGAAGTGGAGAATTGCATCTTTGACAACAATCACGTTGCTATCGAAGTGGATCCTGGAATTGTTACTATCAACTCCCTGAAAGTGGCATATTCTGTCATCAACATGATCCAAAGCTATTACGGTGTTTCCAGAGGTATAGATGCTAACGCTGGAGGTAATAGCAGCACAACCAAAATCGTGGGCAATAAATTCATCCGACACAATCCGAATTACCTCGAAAGCGAAGCAGTAGTATTGGGTGGTAAATTCTCGAGTATTGTTTTGAATGAGAATCAATTCACTTATGCCAATGCCTACACAGCCAACAATTTCAACTTACAGGATGTCGAAGTGTGTGGAAATAGATTCTACGAATCTTCGTTAATGCTGACCAACCGAGGAACCTGGCTGATCGAGCAGAACAAATTCGTGGGCTTGTCCTCACCTGGCAGCCCTAGCGCGATCCGCTTGCATGGAGGCGTACAAGGAGTTGTAACAGAGTGCTCGATAAACGAAAACATCTTCTTCGGCAGTTTCCAACCCCTGGAGATCAAGTTCCCCGGGAATCTCTATACTTCATGCAAAGTCAACGCTGCCCTGGAAAGAAATAGCTTCATTAACTGCGGGGGGATTCTGAGCCTGCAAAGACTATCCAACCAACAGGCTTCTTCAAACTCCGTATCTATGTTTCGAAACAACCTCTACAATGGCACAAACAATGCTCCCTTCATCGTGATCGATCAAAACAACAACAACCTTACTCTTACCGGGAATAATCTCATTCCTGTATCCTATTCACATTTCTATGCTTTACTGACTGGGACAGCATCGTTGCTTTTGGATACTCCCAGTGTATCGTATGGAAACCCATATATTACTATCGACAATACCGCCCATACCTATACTCTGGATTGGAATACGAATGTACGCAGTCCATTGATAATGACCGGATACTCAGGAGTATTAGTTTCTACCTGGTATAACAGACGTGATATTGGAGCTATCCAGTATGAAGGTTACCCTCATGAGTATATACGCTATGACTTCCCATCCAGTACACTAAACAATGGAATAAAATGGATGAGTTTCCCTACATTGGATAGATTGTGGAACCCAAGCGTAAACGATCCCAGCGAGGCACACACATTCTTTGAACCGCTGCGAAACATCAATACGCTCAACGAGATCAGATGGAAGCCTATCTCTGAAGGGGAAAAAACACTTCGTGTAGGTTTAGGAGGAGCATGGCTGGGAGATAATCATGAGATAAGACCTGAACAGGGATACAAAGTCACCATGGCTCAAAGCCTGGTTAATCCAATAAGTATATCAACCCCGGGGATCATTACACCTGAAGATACGCCCATTGAGCTACAAGCATACCGATCTGCAAACGGTCGCATTACTGTGAATGACAATTGGATTGGATATTTCATCAAGAAGACTCTACACTTCACCGAGGCTTTTGCCGCGATCATTGACAACCTGTACTTTATCCAAACACAGTTCTGGACTGCCTGTCGTGAAAGGCCTGAACCTGGATATCCCTGGATAGTCGCCCTTGATATATATAGAACTCCTACTCTGAGCTATGGAGACATGGCTGTCGTGAGATGCTTTGAAAATGCCTCATTTATCTGGAATAGCACTCCACCCGAAAGAGAACCCCTGGTAAAAGCACTCCCCAGTTACTTCAAGTATACAGAAAAGCTGGAATATATCCCGATCTACATGGATTTCAGCGGGATCGATATGCCCAAAGAAGTGGGAATCTTTATCAACAATGAATGTATGGGTGCCGCTGTAGTGACAGATTCATTCGTGGAGGTCCCAGCTTATATAGTGGAAGGTGTGGAAGAATATGTGGAGATCGAAGTCAGGCTATTCTACGACGACAAAGCTGCACCTGTCCGCATTGTTCAGCCAATGATCTGGGATGAAGCAACTGCAAGCTATAACAATGGAAACTTATGCATTCGTGAGAAGAAGGATTACTACATGGTAAAATTCGGTGGAACCACCACAAGTGAAGCGGCTCCAGAGCTCAAACCTGAGCTTACGATCAGCCCCAATCCCTTCAATCCCAGCACCAGCATCGGTTTCAAAATCACCAATGATGAACACGTAAGTATCAAAATCTACAATGTGAGGGGCCAGTGTGTGAAAACTCTGGTCGATCAGTCCAAGACTGCAGGTGTGCACTCAATCGAGTTCAACGGCAGGGATAGCAACAACAAGCCTTTGGCCAGTGGCATATATTTCACTACACTGAGCCAGGGTGGAAAAACCATTACTAAGAAAATGATCTTAATGAAGTAAGATTCATCAGCCTTGGGGGCAGAATTGCCCCCAAGGCGTTCCTATAATAGACCGTTGTACATGCCTGAAACACAAAAAGCGGCTCATTGTAAGCCTCTCTGAGCAACAAAAAGAGATAAATTTATTCCCAATTGGCTACGGCTTAACTCCTTTTCCCTTTCAAGAATGTTTCATTTCAAAGGGATACAGAATACCACTCCGGTAGCACTACGCTGCTACTTCGGATCTGATGCGTAATGATAGCGTATTGATAGCGTAATGGTAACAAGGGCGAGGTTAGGCACGCAGATAAAGCAGATTACACAGATTTAATATGCCTGCGAATTTTTCGAAATGGCCATATACAGGGGTGGTAAGCTACCGCTTGCCACTATGTGGAAATGTCATCTTGACGTTCAAAAAAAGCTTCGGGACGAAGCTTCCACATTCAAGCCTCGACAGAGGCTTCTGGGCAGTTCCGCTGCCTCGGGAATACGATGCTTCCCGACCCTGAGAACAAAACACCTCCCTGTTCAGTGCGGGTTTCACCTTTCTATCCTTCCACTTTTCCACTTACCCAAACGCCTCGATCTCTGTTTGTGGACAACCCCTCGACCCCTCGACTTCTCGACCTCTCGACCCTATTTACGGCTTTACACTTAGCTGAATCGGCTCGCTGACCCAAAAATACTGCCGATCAAAGAAGGATTGCATATCGATAATGCGTTTCCCGGCAATCGTCTGATAGCTGAAGATATCCCCCGTTCCACTTTCCATATATACACAGCGAATGAGTTCGGAGCAATAGAGCCTGGAAGAATCCTCCAGATCAAAGCTGTGATCGAAAGGAGCATTTTTATGCAGATAGTATCTGCTACGTCTGACCAGAGCTGTTCTATCCACGGGGATTGCAGGTTTACAGTGGATGATGGCATGATCCTCCGCTGCGGCGATGAATTCATCCAAAGTGTTGATCCTTACCCCATCCTGATCTGAGATTTTCCCGGAGATAGTGTGGATCACTTGCCAGAGGCTGTCCTGCCGCACCAGGATGCCGCAATGGGATACATCCTGAGGGGAGGCCAGGGAAATGAGGCTGGAGACAAAGGTGCGTCCTTTGCGCAAGACGACATCCCCTTCATCAAATTGGGAATCATCCAGATCAAATCTCGGGACGTAATCCAAAGGAAAGGGCTTGAAACTGGAAGCTCTGCCCGCAGGGGCAGAGCTTCCCAGAATTAATAAACCAAGGCTGAAGAGCCAGAGCAGTTTTGCTCTATTTCCCGCCATTTTCCTTTTCAACTTTTACTTTCCAGGCGCCGTCTTCCTTGACCATGTTCAAGGTCTTGGTTTTCTTGGCTTCGGGGCTGCTGGCTTCCCATTCTTCATAAGATACTACTGCAGTTTGGCCATCTACTTTGGTCTCGATGATGTTGTATTTCATCTTGTCCAGTTTGGCTTTTTGTTCGGCAGTCATCTCCGTCAAAAACCCTTCGGCCATACTCAGCAGAGCTTGGGAATCCTGAGTGGCAAGTTTCTTAGCCGCTGCGATATCATGGGTTTCCATGGCTTTAAAGAAAGCTTGAGCTGTCTTCTCGGGCTTGGCACCACAGGCAGTAAGGGCCAATAGGGTTGCGACAAGTAACAAGGCAACGATGATGTGTTTCATAGGTTCTCCTTTTTCATGGTTGAATGGTGATGGCCAGGGCTTATGACGCGATGGCCGTTCTGCATATATTCATTGTATATAGCACGGTTTTGTCCAGATTCAGTATAGCGGCAAGGATATCATACAGTGAGGGGCTTTCCAGTTTTTTGATGATCACCACCCTGGCACCTGTAATCTCTGCCTGCAGGATGATTTGTTTCAAATCATAGGTTTTACTGCGGGATTGCACGGTCTTGGTGTAGATCAGTTGCGCGGATCTGTGAAAGCTCAATAGAGCAGCCTCGATATGTGCTGTAAGGGCTTCCGGATATTCGATCTCCAGGGTTTCGGTATCGGGAATTCCTGCTTTGACGCCCAGAAGATCACAAGCAGTGATGGTAAAATCCGGGATTCGGGTTTTGCCCAGTTCCTGCATGATAATCCGGGGATCGTAAAGCTGATGGAAGGAGATATCAAAAAACTCGCAAACGCTTTCCACGCCTACTGGAAGTGGTGGTGACAGCGAGACCTTTGGGTGAGGTGAAAAACCCTGTGTAAACACAGTTGACAGATCCAGCACCGAGATCCGGCGGAAGAGCATCCGCATCCAATCCAGGTGAGAGATAAACCGTAAAAGCCCCGTTTTGGTATAGGATACGCGGTAGCGATATTGGGTTTGCAGCATCTGGGGTGAGATTTTGCGCTCCGGAATGATCTCCGGCTCCACGCTTGAGCTGGTGGGGGCATTATGAGTCACAGCCCGATCGTCACATGCTCCACACTGTCCACAAAGTTGCCGGCAATCTTCCGTTACAACTCCTGCCAAAGCCTTGTTATACTCATCCAGCAGATAGGATTTTGTTACGCCTATATCAATAAAATCCCAGGGTAAATCCGCCTGGGGATCAATTGCATCCAGATACTTCTGCGGATCAATCCCAGCGCTGGCAAATCCAGCTTCCCAGCGGGAGTAATCCCAGGCTTCGTTCCAGGCATCAAAACAAGCCCCACTGCTCCAGGCGGCATATAGCACTCCTGCCATATCCACATCACCCCGGGTGAGGCAAGCTTCCAATACAGAGTTTTCGATAGTGTGATACTTGATCTTGATATTTCGGGCTTTTACAAATGCTGCCTTGATGCGTTGCGCTCTGCTCAGCAGCAGCCCTGGGGCAGCCATGGCAGCCCACTGGAAGGGGGTAAACGGTTTGGGAGTAAAGGGTGAGAGGGTGATATTGATACTGAGGCGCTTGCGTCCCAGGCTGTTGATTCGTTCGATCAGTCCGATCAATTCATCGATATCGCTGTCGGTCTCGGTAGGCAGTCCCAGCATGAAATACAGCTTGATCTTTTGCCAGCCCAAGCCCAGGGCGATTTCCACTCCCCGCATGATTTCTGCTTCAGAAAGGTTTTTGTTGATCACATCGCGCAGCCGCTGAGAACCAGCTTCCGGGGCAATGGTAAGCCCTTCCCTGCCCAAGCGCTGCATCAAGCTGATGAGGCTATCATCCAGGCTATCTACCCGGAGGGAGGGTAGTGAAATGTGGGTTTTACTGGTGTCCACTCTTGCCAGCAGCGTATTCATCAAGTCTCTGATACAAGTGTAGTCGCTGCTGGAGAGCGAGATCAGTCCTGCTTCATCCCAACCGCTGGCCTGCACTTCCTGCACCAGTTGCGCGGCAATATCCTCCACAGATCGTTCCCGCACAGGACGATAGAAGTATCCGGCATGACAAAAACGGCAGCCCCGGGAGCAACCCCTCATGATTTCCGCCACATAGCGGTTGTGGGTGGCCAATTGCCAGCTTAGTAGCTGAGGCGTGTGTAGGGATTGATGCTGATGAAACTGGTTGTATTTACGGGCTCGGATGGGTGTGGAGGGAGGGATCAAAGTGGAGCTTGCATCGAACTCAGGTACCCAGCAGCCTTCGATTTCGGCAAGCCTGGCCAGGCGTTCTGAGCGAGTGGAGTATTTACGCAAGACCTCAGCAATCTCGACTATCCCTGCTTCGGCTTCCCCAAAGAAAAACACATCAATGAAGAGAGCCAGGGGTAGCGGGTTGCTGGCACAAGGGCCTCCCGCCATGACGATGGGAAAGTCTTCTTCCCGCTCCTTAGAATATACAGGAATATGCGAGCAGCTCAAGAGCTCCAGCACATTGGAATAGGTGAGCTCACTCTGCAGAGTAATACCCAACAGATCAAAACTGGAAGCGGGCATGCGGCTTTCCAGGCCAAACAAAGGAATTGCGTGACTTTTGAGTAAATCCAGGAGGTCGAGCCAGGGCAGATAGATGCGGTCTGCCATGGCATAAGGCAGGCTATTGATAATGCTATAAAGGATTTTCAAGCCCAGATGTGAGATGCCCAGTTCATACACATCGGGAAAAGCCAGGGCAATACGAACGGGGTGCTCTGCAAAGGCTTTGCAGGATGCATTGATCTCGTGGTTTATATAGCGTGAAGGCTTCTGCACCAGGGGCAGCAGAGCCTCGATATTTACTGGATCCTGGGTCTTAGCGGATGGCGATTTGCACCTGATGTGATCTACCCCATGAGATTAATTCCTGACAGGCCTGGCTTTCATCCAGGCTGGGACTCAGGTTGGTTTTGGGAAATTCTTCCAGATTGTTTCCATACTGACATTTCTGAATATAGTACTTTTCTCCAGGCAGGAGGAGATTTCTGATTTCATTGAGATCTCGCCAGGAGAGCAGCTTATCAAAGAAAGTGGTACGAAATTCGTAAGCTATGCCACTGCCCCGGATGATGTTTATGGATTTGGCCAGATCAGCGATATCCATATCGCTCCTGGTTACTGCATTATAGAGCGCCATCGGAGCCTTGAGATCAAGTGCGATGTAATCCACCAGATTGAGCATTGTGATCTGTTTTAAGACCTCCGGCTTGGTGCCGTTGGTATCCAGTTTCACATAGTAACGCATGGCCTTGAGTAGCTTCAGGAAAGGAATCAGATCTTCCTGCAGGGTGGGCTCTCCCCCGGTGACGACTACTGCGCTGAGTTTGCGTCTGCGTCTGTATAAAAACCTCAGGACATATTCCGTATCGATGGGTTTTTGATAGCGGGATTCGTCCACCAACTCAGGATTGTGGCAGTAGGGGCAACGGAAATTGCAGCCCTGGGTGAAGACAATAGCACTCAGTTTTCCTGGATAATCAAGCAGGGAAAACTTCTGAAATCCCCCAATCTTCATGCGAACTGATTGTCCTGGTCGATCTCGTGATGTGTGCGAATCTGCTTCACTGTATCAAAAGTTGTGCGCAGTTTGAACTCTGCTTTTTTGCCTTCATTCCATTGCGATACGGGACGCAAATAGCCCACAATGCGGGAAAATACTTCGCAAGCCTTGCCACAGGTGGGGCAATGCTCCTGTTCTCCCACCAGATACCCATGATTTGGGCAGATGCTGAAGGTAGGCGAGAATGTGAAATAGGGCAGGTGATATTGATGGCAGATGGCATTGACCATGGTCTTGATGCTCTCGGAATGCTCTACCCGTTCTCCGCCAAAGATATGCAGTACAGTACCCCCAGTGTATTTGGTCTGTAGTTCATCCTGTAAATCCAGCACTTCAAAGATATCATTGGAGTAGTTTACCGGCAGTTGGGTGCTGTTTGTATAAAAAGGTGTGTCACCACCGCAATTGGCACACTTGATCCCGGGGAACTGACGTTTATCCAGAATCGCAAGCCGGTAACTGGTACCTTCGGCTGGAGTGGCTTCCAGATTGTAATTATTGAAAGTAAGCTCTTGAAACTCGATCAAGCGGGCTCGTAGATAGTCCATTACTTTCAGGGCAAACTGGCGCCCCTTTTCATCTCCGAGGTTCACTTTCAAGAAGTTCTCCACAGCCTCATTCATGCCGATGATGCCAATCGTGGAGAAGTGATTCTTCCAATATTGGTCAAAGCGTTCCTTGATGCTCTTCAGGTAAAACTTGGTGTAAGGATAGAGACCGCTGGCAGTGTAAGTTTCCAATATCTTCCGCTTGATCTCCAGGGAAGACATCGCCATGGCGAGGACGCGTTCCAACCGATCGTAGAAATCTGCTTCACTGGTGGCAAGAAAGCCGATCCGGGGTAGATTGATAGTTACGACTCCGATGGAGCCGGTCAGGGGATTGGCTCCAAACAAGCCACCGCCTCTGGCTTCCAGCTTGCGGGTATCCAGTCTCAGACGGCAACACATGCTGCGGGCATCATTGGGATCCATGTCGCTATTGACAAAATTCGAGAAATAGGGAATGCCATACTTGGCTGTAGCTTCCCATAGATGAGCTATAGTGGGATTGTCCCAATCGAAATCTTTGGTGATATTGTAGGTGGGAATCGGAAATGTGAAGACCCGGCCCTTGGCATCACCTTCGATCATCACATCCAGAAAAGCCTTGTTCAGGATATTCATCTCAGCCTGGAAATCGCTGTAACACTTGTCCTGAGGCTGGCCTCCGATGATTACGGGCTGGTTTTTGTACAAATCCGGAGGAAACAAGTCCATGGTGATATTTGTGAATGGCGTCTGAAATCCCACCCGGGTAGGGACATTGATATTGAAGACAAACTCCTGCAGGGCTTGTTTTACTTCTTCAAAACTGAGCTTATCATAATGGATAAAGGGAGCCAGGAGTGTATCAAAGCTGGAAAAAGCCTGGGCTCCGGCAGCTTCACCCTGCAAGGTGTAAAAGAAATTCACGATCTGCCCCAAGGCGCTACGGAAATGCTTGGCCGGAGAACTCTCGATCTTGCCTTCGGCACCGCAAAATCCGGTAAGCAAGAGATCCATCAGATCCCAACCCACGCAATATACCGAAAGCTGCCCCAGATCATGGATGTGCATATCCCCATTCACATGGGCTTCGCGGATCTCAGGTGGGTAGATCTTATTCAGCCAGTAGGTTTTGCTTACTTCAGAAGCGATGTAATTGTTCAAACCCTGGAGTGAATATGCCATATTGGAATTTTCATTGACCTGCCAATCCAGCTTCTCCAGATACTGATCGATGAGTTTCACTCCGGCTGTGGAAACCATCTCACGAATGCGGGCGTGCTGATCCCTGTATATGATGTAAGCCTTGGCTGTCTTTTTGTAGGGTGAAGCCAGCAGGACTTCTTCCACGATATCCTGAATGACTTCCACTTCGGGTACATCATTGGTGATCACCTGCATGGCCAGGTTCATCACTCTAAGGGTCAGGACTTCGGCAATATCATCAGCAAATTCACCCGTTACAGTCCCAGCTTTGAGGATCGCAGCGGCGATTTTTTGACGATCAAAATCCACTATATGTCCGTTGCGCTTCCGGATCTTGGAAAACATCGCATACTCCTAAATCTATTAAATCAATATATTACTACATCAGAGAGGCTTAGAGGCCTATTCTCAAAACCCGAAAAATGGCACTCAGCGCTCGAAATTCATGAAAATGCGAACTTAGCTTTTTTGTCAAGGGAAACAGGGGCTAAAATTGTGGTTTCTTTTCCACATAATCCCAAGTTACTGATGAACCCAGCAGATGCATTTTCAGCCCAGATATTTTATTGGGCTTGGCTTCATTCTTGCATAACATTACTATATAAATGCAGTTGTTTGCTTAACGACAAGTAATTAAATATGTGAAACGATAAAAAGGAAAGGTCATGAAAAAACACCTCATTTCTATGTTCCTGTTGGCCATTATAGCTTTGCTGGCTGCCAATACCGGGACTATCAAGCTACAGGGCAACGCCAGCGGAGTAGATCTGCTCCGCAATTCGGCCGATGGCCTGAGCATTCGCTATAGTATTGATGCTTTAAACTACCGTGAAGTTACCTCCAGGGAAGGATCCTGGACCGAGCTTAGTGCCACAAACTTCGCAAAAACCAATCAAATTGGCTTACCCGGGCTTCCCCTTATGCGCCGGATCATCAGTGTTCCCTTGGGAGCTACTGTAACTCCCCGCATTGTAACCGCTGATACACGAGCCATCTCCCTGAATGAGTATGGGATTCACTATCCGATCATGCCCAGCCAGGAAAGCGTGGCCAAATGTGAAAACCTTGAAGATCTGGCCTTTGTGGTCAATAGGGATTTCTACAATGCCAAGGCATCAACAACTTTCCCCATAATCAGCGTTGAAGAACTTGGCATGATGCGGGGCGAACGCCTCTTTGCCCTGGATTTTGTCCCGGTTTCCTACAATCCTGATACCAAAACTATCGAAGTGATCATTAATGCCCAGGTGGAAGTCAGCTTTGATGGTGGTGATTACGCTGCCACTCAGGAACTGAAGGCCAAGACTTATTCTCCTGCTTTTGAGCGGGATTTTGCCAGTTCCATCCTGAATTTTCAACCCTCAAGAGTATCATTACTGCGTTATCCCATCGGATACGTAATAGTACTGCCTCAAAACTATGTGGCTCCTATGCAGCCTTTCATCGATTGGAAGAAGCGCGAAGGCTACAACGTGATTCTGGGAATCACCAATGAAATCGGCTCCACTTCAAACCAGATCAAGACATATATGCAAACCCTGTGGAACAACGCCACAGTAGATAACCCCGCTCCCAGCTATCTGCTGATCGTGGGAGACGTCGCTCAGGTTCCATCCACCAGCGGTGTCACTGGTTCCCATCCAACTGACTTACCCTACGTGAAGTTGCAAGGCACAGACTACATGCCGGAAATGTATTTCGGCAGATTCTCCGCCATTACGGAAGCTCAGGTGACAAATCAGGTAAACAAAACCATGATGCACCAGCAATATACTATGCCGGACGATAGTTATCTGGGGCATGCCGTAATGATCGCAGGCGTGGATGCCAGCTGGGCTCCCACCCATGCCAACGGCCAGATCAATTATGGGACTGCGAATTACTTCAATGCCGCTCATGGCATCAATAGCCACACCTATCTCTATCCTGCATCGGGGAATTCCGCTGCCGCTATCATCAATGATGTCTCCAATGGCGCTGGCTATGTGAACTACACTGCCCATGGCGATGTGACAAACTGGTCGAATCCCAGCTTCACTATCACCAATATCAACAATTTGAACAATACTAATAAGTCTGCCTTCGTAGTTGGCAACTGCTGTCTGACCAGCAAGTTTGACAGCGCTGTATGCTTTGCCGAAGGCTGGCTAAGAGCAGAGAACAAAGGCGGCATCATCTATATTGGTGGCACCAATAGCACCTATTGGGATGAAGACTACTGGTGGGGCGTAGGAGCCAAAGGGACTGCCAATGGCAATGCTCCAGCCTATAATGCCAATGCCCTCGGTGCTTATGACGCTTTGTTCCATGACCATAATGAAGCCTTTGAAAACTGGGCTGGATCTGCGGGATCGATGGTCGTGGCAGGAAACCTGGCCGTGGTGCAGGGAAATAGCTCCAGGATCAACTACTATTGGGAGATCTACTCCATCATGGGAGATCCCTCTCTGGTGCCTTATCTGGGTATTCCTGCCCAAAACAGCATGCAAGTGCCAGATACAATCTTCCTGGGAACCGGTAGCATGGAAATCAATGCCGACCCCTACAGCTATGTCGCTCTTTCCATGAACAACCAACTCCATGGCGTAGGGCTTGCCGATTCTCAAGGTAATCTTACCCTTACTTACACACCTTTCACCGAACCTGGCACTGCTCAGATCGTGGCAACCCGATCTCTGCGCCGTCCCTTGATCGCCAATGTGACCGTAGTCCCGAATCAGGGACCCTATGTTACCATCAGCCCGATCACTCTGGTGGACAACAATGGTATAGCCGAAGCTGGTGAAACTATAGCCATGGATCTCACTTTCACCAATGTAGGCGTCCTCAATGCCCAAAACCTGGTGGCTACAGTCACTACCACCAGTCCCTGGATTCAATTGACAAACGCCCAGGCCACTTTGCCAAATATCCCTGCTGGCGATAGCTACACTGCAGCTTCTGTATTTGCTGCCAATATCTATGTGGACGTGCCGGATCAACACGTAGCCTCCTTCTCCTTTAGTGTCACAGACGGCACCAATACCTGGACTACAAACCGCAACCTGACCATTAGTGCTCCCAATGTGGCTGTTACTACTGGCAGCCTGTTTGATCCCAGCGGCAATGGCGTGTACGAACCCGGCGAGACCATTGGCGTAACTATAAACATCACCAACACTGGAAACATGCCAGTCGAAAGTGGCACGCTGAGGCTGATCATGAACAGCCCCTATGCCAGCCTGGTGAACAACCTGTTCTTTATTCCCGGCCTGGTCACAGGTGGATCTCTCCCCCTCAGCTTTGACGTAACCCTGGCCAATACCATCCCAGATGGAACCGTGATTCCGGTTGGCATCGCCCTGGATATGGGTATTCAGATGATCAACCACAGTGTGGTGATCCCCGTGGGCGCTGTGATGGAAAGCTTTGAAAGCGGCGGCTTTGCTACTTTCCCCTGGGTAAACTCCAGTGCTATTCCCTGGACTATCGTTTCAACCGACATGCACAGCGGCAACTACTCCGCCAAATCCGGTGCTATCAGCCATTATGGCAATACATCCTTACAGGTCACCATGAACGTAGGCGCTGCCGGAGATATCAAGTTCTGGCGCAAAGTCTCTTCCGAAAGCGGATATGACTTCCTGAAATTCTACATTGATAATGTCGAGAAAGGCTCCTGGAGTGGAACCCAGGCTTGGGCTGAGATGTCCTATGCCGTTACACCCGGAACCCGGACTTTCAAATGGACATATTCCAAAGATCAATCCGACATCCCTCCCATCGGCAGCGATTGTGCCTGGATCGATGACATTACTTTCCCATCCAGTGGCGAAGGGAATTTCGCTCTGATTTACAGCCCCACCCAAACCATCAGTTTCAACCAGGTAATGCCAAATACTACCGTTACTCAGGACTTTACCATCAGAAACCTGGGCAATGTAAGCCTCACTGGCATGATTTCCATCCCTCAGGGATTTGGCCTCAGCAGCATGGGTGAAGTGTATCCCAACGACTATCAATACGCTATCCCTGCCGCTACCAACAAGATCTTTACCCTCACCTATGTGGCTGGCACTACCGTCTCACCGATCAATAGTGAAATCATGATCACCACAAACGACCCCGCCAATCCAGTGGTAACCATCGCTGTGAGTCTGACCGCCGGGACATCCAATGATGATGGCATTGCTGCCGTGATCAACAACTTGAGTGGAAATTATCCCAATCCCTTCAATCCTGAAACCACCATTCGCTTCTCGATCAAAGACAGTGGCAAGGTAAAACTGAATATCTACAACTTGAAGGGACAATTGGTGCGTAGCCTGATCAATGGAAATCTCAATGCCGGCAATCATCATATCGTGTGGAATGGCAAGGACGACCGGGGCAATAATGTCTCCAGCGGGATGTACCTGTACCGCATGGAAACCGAAAACTACAGTGCCAGCAAAAAAATGATGCTGATGAAATGATGACAAACACAGGTTTGAACCAAGCTGCAATGATTTAGCTTGACATATGATACTCATGACTTTAAATGGAAAGATGATAAACAAAACATACTCAGAAGTACCGTGGAGGATACGATGAAGAAGCTTCTTATCCTGCTTTGCCTGTTATTTACCTTCGCTTTATGGGCAGAGCTTGTATCAGTAAGCGATTATCCCAATGATATTCGTCTTACGCAAAGCACAGCAAACCAGATCAATTTAGAGTTCACGCTAGGCTCATTCAGCCGTGAAACCGTGACCATAGATTCCCAAACCTGGTATTTGCCGATGGTGAAAAATGCCGGACTGACTCTTGAGGCTGGATTGCCTCAGGTACCTGTCCTGGCTGGCAGTGTGATCATACCACCCACAGCTAAAATGGTGATGAATGCCACCTATAGTGAGTATGTGGATATTCCCATGCCCATTGCACCATCCAAGGGAAATCTAACCCGGAACATTGATCCCAATACAGTCCCCTACAGCTTTGGAAGCTTCTATCAAAGTAGTGGCTCTTATCCTGAGGAAACCGCCTATCTCACCGAACCCTATATCCTGAGAGATTACCGCGGGATCACGGTACGCTTCCAGCCTTTTGTTTACTACCCCGAAACCGGGATCACCAGGGTATATACCAGGATGAGCGTCAGCATTACTACTGACGGAGTGGATACAGTAAATACTATCAGCACCCCCAAGACCAGCTATGCTGCAGCTTTTGCTGGTATCTATGAAAACATGTTCCTGAATTTTGGCCAGGCCAAATACCCCTCCCTGGCAGAAACGGGGCGCATCCTGGTGATCAAAAACAGTATGTTTGATGCTGCTATCGAACCCTGGGTAAATTGGAAACGCCAGATGGGACATATCGTTGACGTAGTGGACAAAGACGTCGCCGGTCCCACCGCCAATCAGATCAAAACCTATATCCAGAATCAATATGACCAGAACAATGGCCTTATGTTTGTGCAGATCATGGGAGATGCTCCACAGGTTCCATCGCTGTCCAGCGGTGGCGGTGGCAGTGATCCCTCCTATGCTCTCCTCGCCGGAAACGACAGCTATCCTGATATCTACGTAGGCCGCTTCTCTGCCCAGACTGTAGCCGAAATGAATACTCAAGTAGCCAGATCAGTGTATTACGAACGTGATGTCGCAGTAGGCGCAGAGTGGCTGCAACGTGCCATGGGCATCGCCTCCAATGAAGGTGGCGGCTCTCAGGGCGATATGGGTGAAAGCGATCAGGTGCACATGGAATACATCCGCACCGATCTGCTTGGCTACGGCTATACCTCTGTAGATCAAGTCTATCAAGCCCAGGGCGCTTCCGCTGCCATGGTAACAACCAATGTCAACAATGGCAGAGGCTTCATCAATTACGTTGGCCATGGCTCCGATACCTCATGGGTAACTACCGGGTTCAATAATACCAACGTAAACAACCTCACCAATGATTTCATGCTTCCCTTCATCGTATCCGTAGCTTGCGTGAATGGCAACTTTGTGTCTCAGACCTGCTTTGCCGAAGCCTGGTTGCGTGCTACCAACAACAGCAATGGTAATCCCACCGGCGCTGTTGCCATGTACGCCTCCACCATCAACCAGGGCTGGAATCCACCTATGCGGGGACAGGACGAAGTAACTGATCTGCTGATAGCCGAAGCCAAACATACCATTGGTGGCCTATACTTCAATGGCTCCTCCAAAATGATCGAAGTCTATGGAACCAGCGGGATCAATGAATACAAGTGCTGGACTATCTTTGGTGATGCTTCTCTGGTCGTAAGAACCAAGAACCCCACCCTCATGACTGCTGTTTACAATCCTGTTCTGCTGATCGGAATGAGCAGTTTCTCCGTGATCACCGAGCCCAATGCCTGGCTCACACTGAGTAATGGCACTACCATCTATGGCAAGACCGTCGCCGATGCCGGTGGAAACGCTGTCATCACCCTGAATACCCTGCCGGATCAACCCATGGATCTTACGCTCACCATCACATCCTTCAATAAACAAACCCACCTGGGCATCGTGCAGGTTTTGCCTGCCAATGGTCCTTACATTATCGTCACCAATGCCACAGTGTCTGACAATAACAACAACGTAGCTGAGTTCGGCGAAATCATCACAGTAAACGTTGAGATGAACAATGTGGGCAGCGACCCTGCCACCGGTGTGACCGTATCTGTTACTACCGATGATTCATACCTGAGCGTGGTAACCCCTCAGGAAGTAGTAGCCAATATCCCCGCCAATGCCTTTGGCAATACCATCACCGGTATCCAACTTGCAGTAGCCAACAACGTCCCTAATCAGCATGTAGCAGAGTACACCGTAGTGGTAACCCTGGACAACGAATCCATCTATACATCGAATCGCAGCCTTACCATTGCGGCTCCCGAAATAGCCTTTGGCTTCATGCAAGTCGATGATGCTGAAGGCAACGACAATGGCCGCATCGATCCAGGCGAACTATTTACGATCAGCATTCCCTTCACAAATACCGGTAATGCCGATGCACCCCCAGTCCACGGCACCATCATGGTTAGCGGTGGCGATCATCTAATCTTCCCCATCATCAATGACTTTGATTTCGTACCTCAGGGCAGCAGCTTTAACCTGGTAAATCAAATCGCCCTGTCATCCCAGATCCCAGCCGGAACCACGATCCAGATCACTGCTATGTGCACTTTTGGTGAATATCTGGCACTGAATAACTACAACATCGTAGTCGGCATCCTCGCCGAAGATTTCGAATCCGGATTTGTGAACTACCCTTGGGGATTTACCAATGGGAACTGGACCATCAGTGAGGGTGGATACAACAACACCTCCGCTGCCAAATCTCCTGCGATTGGCAACAGTCAATCCACTTCCATGTCCGTAACCCTCACCAATCCTTCTGATGGAATCATCTCATTCTGGAAGAAAGTATCCAGTGAAGCCGGATATGACTATCTGAGATTCTATATCAATGGCCAGATGAAAAACCAATGGAGCGGGATCGACACCTATTACTCCCAAGCCAGCTATATGGTGGCTGCCGGAACCAATACCTATAAATGGGAATACTACAAAGATGGCGGTGGCTTTGCCGGAGCCGATTGTGCCTGGGTGGACGAGATCGTCTTCCCCGCTGCACAGCAAAGTCCTGGCGTGCCAGTCTTCAATATCAGCACTACTTCCATGGATTTTGGCAACCTCTATCCTGATCAGGTGCTAAGCCAGAGCGTAACCCTATCCAACCTTGGTGATGCCATCATGATGGGCACTCTCCAGCTTCCCGAACCATATACCCTGGGTGAACCCAATGAAGCTACCGTAGATCACCTTACCTATATATTGGCACCAGGCGCTTTCCAGGAATATACCGTTACTTTCAGACCCACAGAAGAGGGCGTTTATGCCGCTTTCCTCAGGATCACCTCCGATGACCCCAATGCTGTATCAAACAGCATCTTCCTGATGGGATCCTGCTCTCCTGTGAGCAATGATGATATCGTAAATCCTGTGATAACTGCCCTCAGTGGCAACTACCCCAATCCCTTCAACCCCAGCACCACAATCCAATTCTCCCTCAAAGAGCGTGGACATGTAAGCCTCGAGGTCTTCAATATCCTGGGCCAGAAAGTAAAAACCCTGGTCGATAATGAACTGACACCCGGAGCTCACAGCGTGGCCTGGAATGGTAAAGATAACAAAGATCAGAATCTTCCCAGCGGAGTGTATTTCTACCGGATGAAATCCGGAAGATACACCAGCACGAAGAAAATGATCATGATGAAGTAATTATTTAAGCCCGATCCTATCAAGCGGACTGCCTTTGGGTAGTCCGCTTTTTTCGGCGCTACAGCGAGCTCTGGCATTAATCAATCAAGAGGCTGCAGCGTAACTGGTGAGTATGCTAGAGTTTTCCATATTCCCCACGCACGTGGGGGTCGGCATAGGTTTTCGCCTCAGGATGGATCAAGCCCGGAACACTACGATGCAAGAGTGGATGCGGCTTGCAGCCGCATGATTGTAGATGCAGCTTGTAGCTGCATTTTATTTATTCACAAGCATCTTGCGGATGCAAGAGTGGATGCGGCTTGCAGCCGCATGATTGTAGATGCAGCTTGTAGCTGCATTTTATTTATACACAAGCATCTTGCGGATGCTAGAGTGGATGCGGCTTACAGCCGCATGATTGTAGATGCAGCTTGTATCTGCATTTTATTTATTCACAAGCATCTTGCGGATGCTTGTGTTCAGCGGCTACAAGCCGCTGCCACTCTGGGATCTAGCGCATAATGGGCTTATTGTGGAGCTTCATGCACCATAACAGGAATTAGAAGCCTTTATGAAAGAAGGGCACAAGATATTTGAAAAGTGGAGGGATAAGAGTGAGAAGTATATAGAAGAACATGCAGATGAGAAGCTCGGTTTTGATGGCTATAGTAGGGCCTGGAGATCAGATCTCAACTGTGAGGGCATTTCGCAAGGGGAGTTGATCAAATCTTTAATGAAAGACTTTACAACATTTGGATTGGTTTCCCGTGCAAACTCATCATTGAGCATTCCCACTGTAAATTTGCAGCCGCTAATCCAGGCACCATCTTCTTCTTTGGTAAAGCAGGCTTTGGCGCAAGATAATGAGGCTCTTTCCCCGTTACGCTCCAGTGATAGCCTTAGCTCTGATAACTTCATCTCAACCTCCACTGATAATATAATGCAAAACTCTGGATATGCCCATTGAGTTTATGTATATCCATAGAAACAGTTTAGAGGCGATGCATACTCAGATACTACTTTGGGAAGACACGAACCAGATATGAAGCCATGCCGTCTTTCCAGAAGCGCAGGCGATTCGCAGAATCGGTGGGGCTGTCTGGAATCTCCTGAGTCCTGTTACCATTATTGTGTCGCCCCTCCAGAGCTCCGCGGTAAAACACCTCTCGACCTCTCAACCTCTAGACCTCTCAACCTCTCGACTTCACCACCATAAACACATCGTTCACATTGCAGTGGGTATTCAGATCCGGCATGATCTGTCCAATCGCGGCCAGGGCAGGGTAGGAATCATTGCTGCGGATCGCATTGATGGGATCAATCCCCGCTTCCCTGATGCGTTTAAAGGTAGTTCCATTCACCCAGGCACCGGAGGATTCGGAGAGATTGTCATGGCCATCGGTGGCAAAAGCCAGAAGCGATATGGATGGATCCCCCTGGATGTGCCCTGCGAAGCACAGAGCCAGGTGGCTGCAGCGTCCGCCTTTGCCTGATCCTCTTACCTTTACTGGAGTCTCGCCGCCAAAGAGATAGATTCCCGGTGCAGCGTTTAGCGCAAATCCTGCCAGGTGCCGGGCTGTCTGGAATGCTGAATCACTCAGGAACTTACGCGCTATCTGCACCCGGAATTCTGGGGACAAATGGCTCTTCCACTGCTTTAGAAATGATAGATTATCGCCAATGATCTGATATTCAACCCTATCATCACCCGTGAAGGGTCCCGAGGCGATCACCAGGGGATCGTTATATTGCACATCGGAGAGGGCAAAGACGGGGATTTTGTGACAGGGCACGAAGCGCAGGGCTTTGCCTGCCTTCACGCTGGAGAGTTCACTGCGCCTGCGGTTCATTTGAGCAATGTCCAGGCCGCTGCCCAAGAGCATTTCGTGCAGGTTTATCAGATTGGTTATCCGGGCTTGATATGCAGCCTCATCTGGACTACGATCCACCTCCACGGCTTCAAACAAGGCACTGCCACCCCCGCTGAGCAGCACAATGAGTTCATCCTGAGGCGGCAAACTGCTCAGCCAGGTGAGGATTTCTCTGGTATGTAAAAAGGAATTGGCATCAGGTATGGGATGTCCCGCTTCCCTGATCTGGAGATTAGTCAGTGAGCCTTTTACATGACCGTATTTGGTTAGGACAAAGCCATCCAGAATGGACTCAGGACTGAGGTTTTTCAGGGCAATATTTGCCATCTGCCAGGCTACTTTGCCAATGGCGAGCAGATGCAGATTCCGGCTCAGGCTATGGGTTTGGAGGGCTTGGGCAAGGCGAGGATATTGGGAAAATTCCTGAATTGTACTGATCAGCGCAGAAGTGTAGGGAGCTTTGCTCATTTTCCCAAGGCATAGGATACAAAGCTCAGGATGGCATCTCTATAGGCTACATCGCCCTCGTAATATGCCTTTAGATATTGATCGATCCTGGGCAAATCCAGCGCTGCATCCTGGGTGATCCTGCTCTGAGAGCGCAATTCATGAATCTGGGCTTTGAAGGTATGCAGAAAGATATCGGTGCGGTTGGGGGTGTCCTTTTGCAGATGCTGCGCCCAGATCTTGAGTTTCAGGGCATATTGCCGATATGAATATGCAGCGCTCGTATCAGCCACCGCCAGAGGAAATTTTGCCAGTTCGGGACAGTGGGCTTTGATCACTCTCCGGTGCAGGCCTTCGTTGAGCTGCTTTAAAAAGCCCAAACGCCAGTGCTCACCGATGATGGAGCTCATCATATAGGGCATGAAATCAGTAACGTGATTGTCCATCCAGGTGAGATTTGGCATATTGCGGCAATGTGGGCTGTAGCGTACGAAAAAGAGATTCATCCACAGGGGATTCAGCATTTCCCGGCTATCCGGCATTTGCTGCACCGCTGCCCTTAGCGCGTCCCAAAAACCTTTGTGCATAGTCCTGGTAACCTCCGGGATAAACATCAGAGGAGGATTGTTGAACAAATATCTGCCAATGCTGCGATAATCCAGTGCGGAAGTCTCCAGTGCACTCTTCAGATGGGCTATCATGAAGCGGAAGCGGAAGAGTTCGCCGAAATAGCCACTGAAAAACACCTCAGGATCATTGTCCAACTTCGGGTAATAACCTTGAAAATCAAAACTTACCGGATTGAAGGTAAGCCCTCGGGTGCCCACATAATCCTGCACCTGAGCCCAGTCCGTACCCGCTTCCTGATAGCTGATATAGCGGAAAGGCAAGCCGAAACGAGCGGCGATCCGCTTGGCCAGATGGCAATCCACGGTGTTTTCATTGCCAAAATGGTAGGTTTGAGGCTTGTATCCAGCCCCCAGAATGATAGCCAGGATGGGCCTGATATCCATTCCTCCGGAAAGCCCCAGAGCAATCCTTTTGCCACTACGGAAGGGCAATAGCGTCATATTTGTAAACAGCGTTTCCGCATCCCGGGCCTGGTCTTTGGGTTTCCAGGCTGATGCTTGCAGATGGTAGCCGTTTTGCGTGATCGTAACTTTACCACCGGTGCCCAGCTTGGCAACATCAGCGTAGTAACTGGTGATGGTGGGGGCATATTTGCGCTGGGAAAAAGGAAACATACTATGCCAGTATGCGCCAAAATGGAAGAAATCCAGCTCTGGATGACGGTGCCGCCGGAGTAGCGAGATGTTGTTGCAAAAGAAGATAAAATCCTGATCTTCATGGATGTACAGAGTCAGCTTGCCCAGATCATCATTGTACGCAGTAACTCCTTCGGGAGAGGCAATCAGCAGCAGCCAATGTCCCTCCATGCTGCGCAGCCTGGACTCATCTGCCAAAAGAGTAATCCAGTCTTCAGGCTTGGGATAGCGGTAGTCATCCTGCACTTGCAGAATTGGATCACCCAAAATAAATACTGATGAGTTCGCCAGGCTTGGATGTGGGAAGTTACGCAGGGCTTGCTCTTTGCCTTGAGCACAGATCTGCATCCACTTCGTTTGGTACTTCACCCAGCCCGATTCAGCTTCGGGAATATCCTTGTGTGAGCTTGCTTTACGTATGTATCCAATCAGACTACTCATTGATCCTCAGTGCAGTTTTTGCCATTTCGGGAAATACTTGGGTTTAGTCAAGCTGTTTTACGGATAATCCGCTACTAATAAAATGCTTTACAAAAAGCGCACCCTGGAAAACGTGGGAATCTCAAATGTCGTTAGGAGATACTTATGTCAGACAAGGTGCGTGAAAACAGCAGCAAAGCTGCATTGAAAGAACTGAAAGAAGATTATCTTCGCATGCTCGAAGATTCCTTTCAAAACACATCCGAAATCAAAAAAGGAGATGTCGTTGAAGCCCCAATTGTAACGATTACGGATCAATTTATGATTGTAAACCTGGGCGGCAAGTTTGACGCCTATGCCGAAATCGGCGAGTTTGCTGACGATAAGGGTAATCTGCCCTACACAGTCGGTGACACCCTCAAAGGCTATATTGTGGATCAGAATGAACAAGGCTACGTGGTCGGCAAAAGCCTCACCAAGCAGCATGTGGACAAGCAATCCATTCGTGACGCCTATGAGAAGAAAATTCCGGTACAAGGCAAGATCTACTCCGTCACCAAAGGTGGCTTCAATGTTGACGTCTTGGGTGCCCGGGCTTTTTGTCCTGTGTCCCAAATCTCTGCCCGTCCGGTGGATGACACATCTGCTTTCATCGGTAAAACCATGGACTTCATGGTCATCGAATGTTCAGAAAACTGCCGCAGGATCGTGGTTTCTCACCGTCAACTGGCTGAACTTGAAGCAGCAGAAAAACGTGAAGCTGCCATGGCCAAGATCAATGTTGGTGACGTGGTAACCGGAAAAGTAATGCGTATGACCAGCTTTGGCGCTTTTGTTGATCTGGGTGGCGTGGAAGGCTTGATGCATGTGTCGGAAATCTCCTGGCAGCATGTGATCAAACCCCAGGACATCCTGAAACAAGGCCAGGAAATAGAAGTCAAGATCCTCTCCATCAATGGAGACAAGATCGCCCTCTCCATGAAAGCCTTGCAGGAAAACCCCTTTGCCCAGGTTCTTAGCGAACTGCGTGAAGGTGATGAAGTGAACTGCCGGGTGCTGAGACTGCACAATTTCGGTGCTTTTGCCGAGCTTAAGCCTGGCGTGGAAGGTTTGATCCCAGTTTCTGAGATGAGCCGCAACCGCAATGTGTCCCACCCCCGCGAAGTCCTCAAGGAAGGGGATTACGTACAGGTGCAGATCCTGCGGATCGATGCTGATACCCAAAAGATTTCCCTTTCTCTGAAAGCTCTGCAACCAGATCCCTGGGCGAATATCCAGGATGAGGTAAAGCTGGAAGAGCCTTTTGAAGGCTACGTGGAATCATCTACCAATTTTGGCGTGTTTGTGACTATCAAAGATGGTATCACCGGATTGCTGCCTCGTTCCAGAGTGCGCAAGACTGATAACTTCAAGACAGGTGATCAGGTTACTCTGATGGTTACCGCCATCGATATCGAAAGCCACAGAATCACGCTTGACTATACAGACCGTACACCCGATGAAGTGGTGGCAACCAGCCGTCCCCGCAATGAAGACCGTGGTCCCAGAGAGCCCAGAGAAAGCTTTGGCAACAGAAGAACCGGCGGTGGACGCGGACGCAATGACGAAGAATGGCGCAAATACGCCAATCAGAAAGCCAGTCCCAGCGAAGACAACCCCTTCAAAGACCTGTAGAGATTAAATGCAAGACAATCAGTTTATCAAGCTGCGCAAAGAGAAGCTTGCCAGGATTCGTGAGCTGGGGATAGATCCCTATCCCGTGGAAAGCTCCCGTACCCATATGGTTGGCGATGTGCTTCAGGACAAAGAGACATGGATCAGCTCCGAACAGAGCGTTACTCTGGCTGGAAGGCTGGTGGCCATGCGCCGTCAGGGCAAGATCGGTTTTGGCAATCTGGAAGACCAGAGCGGCAAGATCCAGCTCTATGTGCAGCACAATGCCCTGGGCGAGGAAAACTACAGCCTCTTCAAGCTCTGTGATCCCGGTGATTTCATCCAGGCCACAGGAACTCTGTTTCACACCCAGGCTGGTGAATACTCCCTGAAATGCACCAGCATCAAGCTGCTCAGCAAAAACATCCGTCCCCTGCCTGCTGTTAAAGAGAAGCTGGTGGATGGAAAACCTGTCCGCTATGACGAATTCAGCGACATTGAGCTCAGATACCGTAAACGCTACCTTGATCTCCTGCTCAACCCTGCCCATCGTAAGGTCTTTGAGCTGCGCTCCCGGATCGTTTCAGGAGTGCGTCGCTTTATGGATTCCAGAGGCTATCTCGAGGTCGAGACTCCGATCCTCCAACCCCTCTATGGTGGTGCCAATGCCAGACCCTTCATCACTCATCACAATACCCTGGATGTGGATCTTTACCTGCGCATAGCGGTGGAGCTTTACCTCAAGCGCTTGATCGTGGGTGGTTTTGAAAGGGTCTATGAGATCGGCAAGAACTTCCGCAATGAAGGCATGGATCGCACTCACAATCCTGAATTTACCATGCTGGAATCATACGAAGCCTATAGTGATCTCAGCGGCATGATGGAACTGGTAGAATCCCTGATCAAACATCTGGCCCAGGATATTGTGGGCAAAGAAAGCTTTGTGTATCATGGCCATACAGTGAATCTTGCAGGATCCTGGCGCCGGGCTCCCATGCCGGAACTGGTGCAGGAAGCTACTGGAATCGACGTTTTGAACGCTGACCAGGAGACCCTTGAGACCTTTTGCAATGAGCACAAGCTCGAGCTTCCCAAAGGTGCCGCCAAAGGGAAACTGATTGCCATTATCTACGAACAGTTTGTAGAGCATACCCTGATCCAACCTACTTTTGTGTATGATTTCCCCAAGGAAATCTCCCCTCTGGCCAAAGCCAAGCCGGGAAATCCTCTATTGGCAGATCGTTTTGAACTCATCATTGCCGGTGGTGAATTTGCCAATGCCTTCAGCGAACTGAACGATCCTCTGGACCAGCGGGATCGCCTGGAAGCCCAGGCTCGCTTGAGAGCCATGGGGGATGATGAAGCGAACGTGGTGGATGAAGACTTCCTGGAAGCCTTGGAATATGGCATGCCCCCCATGGGTGGACAAGGCATTGGTATCGACCGCCTGGTGATGCTGCTCACAGAAAACGACTCGATCAAAGAAGTACTGCTGTTCCCACAAATGAAGCCCGAAGTATAGCATGACTCTGCTGCAGATTATCAATTTCTTCGGAGGCCTGGCCCTGTTCATCTTCGGGATGAACAAGATGAGCGATAATCTGCAAGCTGTGGCCGGCAATGAGATGCGCCGCATCCTCAAAATGCTGACCAATACACCTCTCAAAGGTGTCCTGGTGGGGCTTTCTGTCACCGCTTTGGTGCAGAGCTCTTCTGCCACCACAGTGATGATGATTGGCCTCGTCAATACCGGAATCATGACCCTGAACCAGGCCGTAGGCGTGGTGATGGGTGCCAATATCGGTACTACCATCACAGCCCAACTCATTGCCTTCAATATCGGCCATTATGCCTTTGCCTTCATCATCGCAGGGGTTACCTTGCTGCTGATCCGCAAAAGCCGGACTATGGAGCGCTGGAGCCATATCATAATTGGCTTTGGTTTGCTCTTTATTGGGTTGAATGTAATGTCCTCAGCGGTTGTTCCCTTGAAAGATTCCCAGATTGCCCACGATTTCATCGTAAGCATCTCCTCCAATCCCATCCTGGGCATTCTGACAGGAACAATCTTCACGATGCTGATCCAAAGCTCATCCGCCTCCGTGGGTATCGTGATCGTGCTGGCTTCCAATGGATTGATTCCCTTTGAAGGGGCACTGTACCTGGTCTTTGGAGACAATATCGGAACCACCATCACCGCCTGGCTGGCTGGGATTGGCTCAAATTATACCGCCCGTAGGGTTGCAATGGTGCATACTTTGTTCAATCTTTTTGGAACCGTGGTCTTTGGGATACTTACATATCTTGGCATTTATACATTGATCATCAACCGCTTAACCCCTGGCAATATCCTGATCGGTGAGAACATCGCCCGTCATATCGCCAATGGCCACACTTTCTTCAATGTCTTCAATACCCTGATTTGCCTGCCATTTGCCAGCGTCTTGGCAAAGATAGCCACGAGGATCATACCCAAAGACAAAGTCGATACCATCTCTCTGGGCGAACCAAAACACCTGAATTACCATGTGATCGGAGATAGCGATCTGGCGATCCGCCAATCCCTCAAGGAAATGCGCGAAATGCTACGATTGGTGCGGCTGGCTCTGGTGGTATCCTATGAGGCTTTTAAGGATAAAAACTACAAAAAGCAGGTGCGCGTAAGCAGGATTGAATCCGCCATCGACCATCTTCAGCGGGAAATCACCATGTACCTGATCGCAGTGAACGAAAAAACCAATGCTGAAGATATCATCCGCAAGATCCCAGCTCTGCTGCATACGGTCAACGATATCGAAAAAGTCGGTGATTTCACTGAAGAGCTAAACCGCATCCTGAATTATCAGATCACTTCGCAGAAGAATTCACTCTGCCCGGATTTTGTCCAAATGATCGATGAACTGCATGCCAAGATGATGTTTATGCTGGATCTGTGCGTGGACTATATGGATGAACTGAAACCAGATTTTACCTACAAAATCATCGAAATGGAAGGCCGCATCAACGAACAGCACCGCACCGAGCGCCACAATATTCTGAACCAGATTCAGCAAGGCGAGTGCGATGCCCAAGGTGGCCTCAATACCATCGATTACATCGATCAGGTGGAAGTAATTGCCGACAAGCTGAAGAATCTCGTCAAAGCCGGTAGCCACAATTTCACGTATCAAACTGAACATATCCTCCTCGAAGACGATTAACCCCCTATCCGGATAACTCAGCCCTGGAGGGGCGAAACCCTCATGGTTGCGTGGTTCAGGAGATTCCAGACAGCTCAGCCGGTTCTGCGAACCGTCCGAACTTGGAATGACGACGGGGGTGTGACCTCTCGACCTCTCGACCCCTTGACTTCTCGACCTCTCGACCTCTCGACCTCTCGACATTTGATTATTCAACTTGTGTTTACCTCAGGATCACCTCGAGATCACCTCGAGTACTCGAGGTGATCTCGAGAGGAACGCGAGGTAAAACTCAGAAAATCAATCCGCTACCAAACTCCCCAAAAACACCCAAAAGTATCACTTGACTATTCGGGCTTAGCCAGATTTCTGACGGAAAGACTTAGACATCGAGGAACAAAAATGGAGAACATCCGCATTGGCATCGTGGGAAACATCGGCGTGGGCAAATCCACCTTTATTGAAGCAGCAAGCACTGCACCCCTGAACAAGGTTCTTACCTCTGTATATCCAAAAGCAAACGGTACGGAGGGGGTCTATGCCTTTCCGGAAAAATTTAACCCCATCGTTCTCGATTCGTTCTACCGGGATCCAGTTGCCAATGCCTTCATGGCGCAGATCGAATTCTTCAATGGCAGGCTCGATCGCCAGAAACTGATACATTCCTGCCGGGGGATTGTGTTGGAAGATAGAACCCTTGCCGAGGATTATCACATCTTTGGCAAGGCGCAACGCATCCTGCAGAATATGACAGAGCCGGAATTCATCGCCTATCAGCGCACCTTCAGATTGATGACGGAGCAGATCAAAGAACCCGACCTACTCGTGTATTTCAAGGCAGATGTGCCCACCCTCCTGGAACGCATCAAAGCAAGAGGAAGGGAAAGCGAACTGGCAATTCCTGCTGAATACCTTGAGCTCCTCAACAACCTCTATGAGGATTTCGTAGCGCACCATGTGAGCTGTCCCGTGCTGGTGATTGATGCTGATAAAGCCGTGGACAAAGCAGAATGGCAACGTCGCACCGTAAACCTCGTGGCAGAGCAGGTAAAGGCTCTGGAATTAAGAGTTTCCAGCCCCGGAATCAGCGAGTGGGTCACTTTGCCTCAAACCGAAGCCACCCTGAAAGCCATCGATGTGGAGCGTGAGCTGGAACAATACCTGGCCGAACACCCAAAACTGATCACCATCGCCGGAAACGTAGGCTTGGGAAAATCCACCCTGACCGCTATCATGGGACGCAGCCTCAAGATCAACACACTATATGAAAAACCAGAAGAGAATCCCCTCCTGGAAAGGTTTTTGGGCGATAAAAAAACCTATTGCTACGATCTGCAACTCCACTTCCTGGAGATGCGAGCCCAACAAAGACGGCTGGGCAAAAGCGGTAAAGGCAGCTATGTGAAAGACCGCTCCCTACCTGAAGATTTGCTGGTGTTCTGCAATCAATTCCATGCCGATGGACTGCTCACCGATGATGAATTGGACAATCTGATTACTCAATTCCAAACCGTGAACCGGCAGCTTCCCTCATCCGATCTGATCATTCTACTGCATGGCAGCCCCTCCCTGGCTTGGGAAAGGATTCAACAGCGCGGCCGGGAAATGGAAATCGAAGGCGGCTGGCAATTCACGGAGATCAACAACTTGAACCACTGGTACAAAGCCTATGGAGCAAACGTGGTGAAGCTCGGGTTTCACGATGGTCCGGTTCTGGAAATCGATGTGGAAAAGCTCGATCTCACAAACCGCATCCATGTAGGCTATATCTTCGAAAGGGTGCTGGAAATCCTCAAGAACTGAAGTCTTAAGCCTCCTATTCTAGTTCATAATGCTGCTGGTTTTTACGCTGGAAGGACTAATTCTCGGCGCTTTGAGCCAGTCAATGATACTCCCGTGATGTCTTTTATCTCCTTGCAATATATACATCTTACCGCATATCAATAAATAAATATCGAAAAAAGGCTTGACAGAAAAGCCGCTACAGATTTATCGATATTTATGTATCGAATACACGATGCCAAGAAGGAGATAAAGGTGATTTCCGTACCGGTTCTGACCCTGAAACGCTTGCCCCAGTATCTGGAACTCTTATACAAGTTCCAAAGAGATGGTCTCGCCCAGATTTCTGCCACCCGTCTGGCTGAAATCACTGGAGTACACATGACACAGGTTCGCAAGGATCTGGCGCTTACCGGAGTGGTGGGTGTACCCAAGATTGGGCACAAGACCAGTGACCTGATTCAAGCGATCGAGGAGTTTTTGAACTGGAATGACAATACTTCATGTTTTCTGGTAGGTGCTGGCAGGCTGGGCACTGCCCTCCTTGGGTATCAGGAGCTTACCAAGAAAGGGCTCTCGATCCTGGTGGCCTTTGATACAAATCCAGACCTGATCGGCACTGTCCAAAACGGCACCAGAATCTATGGTTTGGATCGTTTTGCCAATCTCAGCAAGCGGCTGCATGTACGCATAGGAATCCTCACCGTTCCAGCCGAAGTAGCCCAAACCACGGCAGAAATGATGATTCAAAATGGTATCGTGGCGATCTGGAATTTTACTCCCGTTCATCTCAATCTACCTCCCGATATAATCGTGGAAGAGGTGGATATGAGTGCCTCCCTGGCAGTTCTTTCCCGCCGGCTGGCAGAAAAGCTGCATCATGAAAGCTCGGTGGAGCGTAGTCTATAGACTATTAAGCACTTCCATACAATGTATCCAATATCCGAAAGTCCCTTACAGGACAGTTACGCCCGAAAAACAATCAAAAATTAATAGATTAGGAGCAAGGATGAATACTGAAAATTCAGCCCTACGCAGTTTCACAAAGGTCTTGGAGATCCTGGAATCTCACGATTTCAATCCCAACAAGATCATTCCGATCCTGCAAGCCGTCCAACACGAGTATCGTTACCTGCCTCAGGAAGTGCTGACCTTTATCGCCACTTCGCTGAAGATCTCTCCCGCCCGCCTGTATGGCGTGGCGACCTTCTACAGCCATTTCTCGCTGGAACCCAAGGGGAAACACATCATCAAAATGTGTGATGGCACTGCCTGTCACGTACGAGGATCCAAAGCCGTGATTGATGCGGTTCGCACTAAGCTGGGTCTATCGGAAAAGAAGATTACCACTGATGATATGCTGTTTACTTTTGAGACAGTTTCCTGCCTCGGGGCTTGTGGACTGGCCCCAGTCCTGGTAGTGGACGAAGACGTACACGGTCAGGTAAGCCCCGACCAGGCGATTCAACTTATCAACCAGATATTGGAGAACGAAAATGCTTAATCTGGATCAAATCCGCGAAGATTATCAGGAAGCCCTGCATCACTATAAAAAACGCATCATCGTATGTGCTGGAACCGGTTGTATAGCCAATGGTTCACTGAAAGTTTACAATGCCCTGAAAAGCAGCCTCGCAATGCATTCTCTGGATGTATCGATCGAACTCAAAGCTCATGAAACCCACAACCACGATGTCCTGATCTCCGGTAGCGGTTGCCAGGGCTTTTGCCAGGTGGGCCCCCTAGTTACGATCAATCCGGATGGTATCCTCTACGCCCATGTGAAGCCTGAAGATGCTGAAGCTATTGTAGATAGCACCATTGTGAAGGGAGAGATCATCGATCGTCTCCTGTATGTAAACCCGGTGGACAACACTCACTGCAAAGGCCCTGATGACATCCCCTTTTATGCTCGTCAGCAGCGTACCGCTCTGCGGGAATGTGGCATGCTGGATCCGGAAAGCATGTTTGAATACATCAGTCATGGAGGCTACTTTGCTGCCCGGGACGCATATCTGAAACATAGCGCTGAAGAGCTGTGCAAGATCTATCATGAAGCTGGCCTTAGGGGCCGGGGTGGCGGTGGCTTTTCTACAGGACTGAAGTGGGAACTCACCAGACGCCAGAATAACCCCAAGAAATACATTGTCTGCAATGGCGATGAAGGAGATCCGGGGGCGTTCATGGATCGCAGTATCCTGGAAGGAAATCCCCACAGTGTGATCGAAGGCATGATGATTGCTGCCGCGGCAGTAGGTGCTGATGAGGGCTATGTGTATGTACGTATGGAATATCCTCTGGCTTGTGCCCGAATCCGCAAGGCCATCGAAGTGGCAGAAGCTCAGGGAATCCTGGGAGACAATGTTTTCGATACCGGCAAGCGCTTTACCATCAACGTGATGGAAGGGGCAGGAGCATTCGTGTGCGGAGAAGAAACTGCTCTATTGGCATCCATCGAAGGGAAACGGGGAATGCCCAATCCCAAGCCGCCCTTCCCGGCAGAAAGCGGACTCTTTGGCAAGCCCACGGTGATAAACAATGTTGAAACTCTGGCTCTGGTACCTGTAGTCCTTCGGGAAGGGGTAGAACGTTTCCGTAAGGTTGGTACAGCCAGTTCACCAGGCACCAAGACCTTTGCCCTCACCGGACATGTGGCAAATACCGGCCTGATCGAAGTTCCTTTTGGCACTACGCTGAGAGAGATCGTGTTTGAGATCGGCGGGGGTGTCCTGAATAAAGAAGGAAAGATCGACAATCAAGCCTTCAAGGCTGTGCAGATTGGCGGACCTTCCGGAGGATGCCTTACCAGTGAGCATCTCGATACTCCTTTGGATTTCGATTCTCTGGGTGCTTTGGGTGCCATGGTAGGCTCCGGCGGCCTGGTGGTGATGAACGATTCCACCTGCATGGTTAAGATCGCGCACTACTTTATGAGCTTCACCCAACACGAATCTTGCGGTAAATGCGTGCCCTGCCGGGAAGGAACCCGCCAAATGCTGGAACTCCTGGAAGACATCATCGAAGGCAGAGGCACAGAAGAGACTCTGGAATTATTGGACGAAGTAGGTCAGGCAGTAAAGATCACTTCCTTGTGCGGGCTTGGCAAATCAGCTCCCAATCCGGTGCTGAGCACGATGAGGTTTTTCCGGGATGAATATCTGGCTCATGTCCGGGCTGGCTACTGCCCCACCCGCAGTTGTAAGGCTCTCACGCCCATTACCATCGATCCTGAGACCTGCCGGGGTTGCACTCTCTGCAAGAGGGTCTGCCCTGTAGGAGCCATCAGCGGTGAAGTGAAACAAGTGCACAGGATCGATCCCATGATCTGCATCAAATGCAATGCCTGCGTATCGGCTTGTAAGTTCAAAGCTATATCCTAAAAGGAGACTACCATGAATACCGAGAAAATCATCTATATAAACGATCGCCCTGTCGCCTGGGAAGGGGAAACCAATATCCTCAGCCTGGCTCGTAAAGCCCATGTGGAGATTCCTACGTTCTGTTACCACTCCGAGCTTAGTGTCTATGGTGCCTGCCGTCTGTGCCTGGTCGAAATTGAAGGCAAAGGGCTGGTTACCTCTTGCTCCACCACTCCCTTTGAAGGGATGCGGGTCAAGACTCATACCCAGCAAATCCTCAAGCTGCGTAAGACCATTATCGAAATGCTGCTGGCCAATCACAACCGGGAATGCACTCAGTGCGACCGCTCTCCGGATTGTAAACTGCGAGAAATCTCGCACAAGCTGGGTGTGGATAAAATCCGCTTTCGGCAAACCCGAACCGCCAAAGAGATCGATACTGGATCTCCCTGTTTGGTAAGAGACCCCAATAAGTGCGTCCTCTGCGGGGATTGCGTAAGATTCTGCTCTGAAGTGCAAGGCATTGGAGCCATAGATTTTGCCAACCGGGGAGAGGGTGTGATCGTAACCCCAGCCTATGGAAAAAGCCTCGCCAAAGTGGATTGCGTTCATTGCGGTCAATGCGCAGCAGTGTGCCCCACAGGAGCTTTAACTATCAAAAGCCAGACTGAACAGGTGTGGTCTCAGCTCCAGAACCCTGCGAAGAAGGTCATTGTGCAGATAGCTCCCGCAGTGAGAGCTGCCTTGGGTGAGATGTTCAATCTTCCCCCCAGTGAACTCACTACTGGCAAGCTGATCACAGCACTCAGAATGATGGGATTTGACCGGGTCTTCGATACCTCTTTTGCTGCTGATCTTACCGTAATCGAGGAAGCCAATGAGTTTCTCAAACGTAAAGCCCAGGGTCAAAACCTCCCCATCTTCACAAGCTGCTGTCCAGCCTGGGTAAAATATGCCGAACAGAGCTTGCCTGGCTTGCTGAAGAACCTGTCCAGTTGCAGATCACCCCAGCAGATCTTTGGCTCTATCGCCAAACAGCAACTCCCCGAACAGCTTGGGGTAAGCCGCGAAGATCTGGTGGTAGTCTCCATCATGCCCTGTACCGCTAAGAAGTTTGAAGCAGGCAGAGACGAATTTACTACCTCAGGCCATCCCGATGTGGACTATGTACTCACTACTCAGGAGATTGGCAGAATGATCAAGGAAGCGGGAATCGAGCTTGCCAGAGTGGAACCTGAATCGATGGATCTGCCCATGGGATTCGCCACTGGAGCCGGTGTGATCTTTGGCAATAGCGGTGGAGTATCTGAAGCTGTATTGCGTTATGCTGCCGACAAGTTGCAGATCAACCTGCCTGAGAGCATTGTCCTCCAGGATGTACGTGGCAATCAAAGCCTTCGTGAAGCAGAACTGGAAACTCAGATCGGGAAGCTTAGAATCGCTGTGGTGCATGGCCTGAAGACTGCGGCAGAGCTTGCTGAACGAGTCCAGAATGGCACCGCTGAGTATGACATCATAGAAGTCATGGCCTGCCCTGGCGGATGCACTGGTGGAGCAGGACAACCCATTATCAACAATCCCCTGATCCGCAAAGAACGCACCAATGCCCTGTATCATGCCGATAAGATGATGACCATGCACCGGGCTCAGGACAATCCCTTTGTAAACGAGCTGTACAAGGTTCTGCTGGATGAGCCCAACAGCCACAAGGCTCATGAACTGCTGCACACACATTACCAGAGCCGTAAACGCATCGAAGACGAAGAGATCTGCCTGTCTTCTCCATCCAGCGAAGAACGCTGCAAGGTAAAGATCTGCATCGGAACCAGTTGCTTCCTGCGGGGTGCCCAGGACATCCTTGCTCATACCCTGAAAACCGTAGAACAAAACGCATGGCAGAAGCACTTTGAAGTAGCTGCTACGTTCTGCACCGAGCGCTGTGACAAAGGCCCCACTCTGGTAATAGGCGATCAGATCATCCACAAAGCCACTTTGGCAGATGTGGACAAGGGACTAAGTGGGATCGTTCAAGCCCGGGAGGCCTGATGAAAAGCATCCTGATCTGCATGGGCAGTAGCTGCTTTGCCAGGGAAAACCGGGAAAACCTGAGCTTTATAGAGAACTATCTGAAAGTGCACAATCTGGAAGATGCCGTTCGGATCGAAGGTTCGCTCTGCCTTGGTGACTGCGCTGAGGGACCAAATCTGATCATCAATGGCACCCGCTATCATCAGGTGGATACTACCAAACTAAACTCAATACTGGATCAAGAGCTGTTGCCGGTATGAATAGACGCGAACCTATCTACACAGAAAAGACCCAATGTCAGGATTGTTACAAATGCGTGCGAGAGTGCCCGGTAAAGGCAATCCGTGTGGCTGATGGCAGCGCCATGGTAATCCCCGAAGCATGCATCCTCTGCGGTCATTGTACCGAAGTATGTCCTGTGCATGCCAAAAAGATCAGGGATGATCTGGATGCAGCCAAGGCTCTGATTCAAAGTGGGCAAAGGGTCTTTGTTTCTCTGGCTCCGAGTTACCGCATCGACTTTGCCGGAATCAAGACAGGCAAGCTGATCAACGCAATCCTCAATTTAGGCTTCTGTGGAGTTTCAGAGACAGCACTGGGAGCGCAGGCAGTTTCGGCTGCCTGCGCCAAGCTCCTATCCCAGGGAGAGAATCCTGTCTGGATCAGCACTTGCTGCCCGTCTGTGATACATCTTATCGAGCAGTATCATGCCCCTTTGGTACCGCTGCTTACTCCAGTGCTATCCCCCGTGCAGGCTCATGCTTTACTGCTGAAAAAGGCGTTTGGAGAAGACATCCGGATCATATTTATCGGACCCTGCATTGCCAAGAAAAACGAAGCTGAAGGCTACTTTGATCTGGCACTTACCTTTGCCGATCTCAGGCGCTGGTTTACCCACAGTGATATGGATTGGATAGCTTTGACAGACGATGGAGCATTTGTCCCAGAGGCGGCTCACGAAGGTGGACTCTACCCGGTTGACGGAGGCATGATCGACGGGATCAAGAGCTATGGAGTCCCGGTGAATACACAGTTTATGAGCTTCAGCGGAGTGGACAAGGTCCGTGATGCCCTAAGTGAAATCAGTACAAATCAATTCACAAATCCTGTCTTTATCGAAGTTCTGGCCTGTAGTGGTGGTTGTGTAAACGGCCCCGTGGTAAAGAGTAAGGGCGCCACTGCCGGCAAACGCATCAATATCTACAATCAAACTCCCAGGCTCGAAATTCCTGAGTATCCTGCTGCGCTGGAGATCACAGGCAGCTTCAAATCCCGGGAGCTAAATCAATCCCGCTTCAGCAATTCTGAAATCACTGCGGCACTACTCAGAATCAGTAAAAAGAGGCAGGAGGACGAGCTCAATTGCGGGGGTTGTGGCTACAATACCTGCCGGGATTTTGCCTGCGCCTTGCTGGAAGCCAAAGCAGAACCAGCCATGTGTGTATCCTATTTGCGTAAACTCGCTCAAAACAAAGCTGCAGCCCTCATTAAGGCCATGCCTTCGGGAGTGGTGATTGTTGACGAATCGCTGAAGATTATCGAATCCAACCAACGCTTTATTGAATTGATTGGTGGAGATGCCGAAATAGTAAGCGCTGCCGATCCCGACCTGGAAGGAGCCTATCTGGAGCGGCTGATACCCTTTGCCGGGCTTTTCGAACAAGCACTCACCAGTGGCGGAGAAGCCAGCATTCAGGATATCCGTCACAAAGGCAGGATCATTCGCCTCACGATATTCACAATCCAGCCTGGACACGTTGTGGGCGGCATCCTGCAAGACATCACTGAGCCCGTAATCCAAAGGGAACAGATCATTGATAAAGCCGCTGAAGTAATGAAAAAGAACCTCAGCACCGTCCAGCAGATTGCTTTCCTTTTGGGAGAAAACGCCGCTGATAGCGAGATCTTGCTAAATTCCATCATCGAGAGCTTTGGCAATAAGGACAAGGAATGAGAGATTCTTTTCTGGAAGTGGACTACTATCAGATCAGTAAACACGGCCAGCAAGCCTGTGGGGATTCGATCTACAGCCGCAAGACCGGAGAGCGCACCATCCTCGTGCTGGCTGATGGCTTAGGCAGCGGCATCAAGGCCAGCGTGCTTTCCACTCTCACTACTACTATGGCCACAGCCTTTATCAAATCCCGTATGGATATCAAACGCACTGCCGAAGTAATCCTGGAAACCCTGCCCGTATGCTCCTACCGTAAGATCGGATACAGTACCTTCACGATCATCGATGTCCTGCTGGATGGTCAAATCCGCATCATCGAGCACGACAATCCTCCTTATGTGCTGATCCGTAACGGCAATGTACACGAGGTTGAGAAGCAATCCATTGCGCTCAGTACAGACCGCAAGACGCATTTGTACTATAGTGAATTTCAGCTGGCACCCGAAGACCGTCTGATCCTCTTTTCGGATGGAGTCACCCAGGCTGGGATGGGACGCCCGAATCTGCTCCTGGGCTGGCAGCAAAGCGGTGTGACGGATTACATTCAGGAATTGCTGCAAGGCAAACCCCATCTATCGGCCGGGGAAATCAGCAAACAGCTTGCCCACAAAGCCAGAGACCTGGATGGCAACCGCGCTGCCGATGATATCACTTGTGCCGCTCTATACCTTCGTAAGCCTCGCCGCACTCTGGTAGTTACCGGACCTCCCTATAAACAAGAGCATGATAAGGTAATGGCAGACATCGTTAAGGAGTTCCAGGGAGTGAAAGTAATCTGCGGAGGCACCAGTTCTGAGATCATATCCCGTGAGTTGGGAATCCCAGTCCGGGTGAATCTTGAGGAAATGCAGAAGAGTTTTGATGTACCCCCCACAGCGGTTATGGAAGGCATTGATCTGGTTACCGAAGGTACGATTACGATCAGCCGGGCTATGCAACTCCTGGAACAGGACGCCAGCCTGGAGACTCTGGCAGACAATGCGGTAAAGCGTCTGATGCAAGTCCTGATCAATAGTGACATCATCGATTTTGTGGTGGGCACCAAGATCAATGACGCCCATCAGGATCCCGCTCTGCCCAAAGACCTTGAGATCAGGCGCAATCTGATCCGCCGCCTCAGCAAGATCATGGAAGAGCAATACTTCAAAACCACCAATATCACCTTTGTATAGCTGATAAGCATTCCTTAGAAACAACCGTATAAGTCGCGAACCTCTGCAACTTCACTAAAACAAAATCAAAAACCTTGACAGATAGCAATCCACTGCTGAGATTCGTTCATTATCTTTACAGGAAGTGTTGATATGATCCATACTCCAGATTCTGGCCTTCTCCGGGGGCTGCTGATTGCTCTTGTACTGCTGATTTGCGCTGCTTTGCCAGCCACACTGGTGATCAATGAAAACATCCAGGGCTGGACAGCTCACGGCTCGTATGGCAATTACACCCAAACCATTACCGCCGGAACCATCAATCTGACCCAATGTGTGGTCTCTCCAGGGGCTTCTGCCAATGGCGAAGGCAGCCTGGGACGGGTACAAATGGCCGCCAGTTCTGGGATCATCGAGTTCCCACAGCTCTCCAGCGCCGGAACCATGGAGTTTGTCTTCGCAGCCGGTTCCACCGGGCGCAGCGTAAGCCTGCAATACCAAAGCGGGGCAAATTGGATCGGTTTGATCATCTTCAATGGCATTGGCTCCACCGGCAGCAGGTTCAGCTTTCAGGTAAATATGACTACTCCTGTGAAGCTGAGGCTTGCCAACCCCAGCCATGCGCTTTATGTGCACGATATCTTCGCTACGGACTTTCAAGGCAATGCCTTGCCTGAGCTCAGCCTGCAAGAGCCCACCAATATCACCTACAGCGGCGCTTTGGCCAAAGCCTTTGTGGAAGCCTCAGGCACGTCCATGATCACTACCCGTGGTTTTTGCTGGAGTACCACCCCCAATCCCCTGATCAGTGACAATCAAGTCACCACCGGCAGTGGGATCAGCCCCATGCAAACTACCCTCACAGGGATGCAACCTGATACTCAATACTACCTCAGAGCCTACGCTCAAAACGGCTCTGGCGTGGCATACAGCAACGAATTCAGCTTTACCACTGCCAGCATCGGATCACCCACAGTGCAAACCTCCATGCTGGAATTTTATCCGGGCAGCACCAGTGTGCAGCTTAGCTGGGCTCCGGGCAATGGCTCCCGTCGCCTGATCAAGATCAATACCAGTAACACGTTCACCCTACCCCAGGATGGCATGGACTATCCACCCAATCCTGCCTATTCCGGCACTGGCGAACAGGTGATCTACTTTGGCGCGACTCAGATCATCGAAGGAGAGCCTGTCAATACAGTCAGCGTTACCGGATTGCAACGCAATACTCTATACTGGTTCAGAGCTTTTGAGGCCAATGGCACTGGGGCTAATGCCAGCTATCTGACCACCACAACCGCCTTCAATCCTGCTTCCTGTACCACTTTGGATACAGGACTTCAGGGCTATTATGACGATATTACCGGCTATGGCTCTACCCTCAAGACCAATCTTCACAACCTCCTGCGCGAGACTCACCTCACCCAGTTTTCTTATAGCGCGCTCTGGCAGCAATTGCAATACACGGATGAAGACACCTTGAATACCAACAACGTGATCCAAACCTATACCGGCTGGTCTGTACCCAAAGGTTACTACGGCACCGGAGCCACACAATGGAACCGGGAGCACACCTGGAGCGTAAGCCATGGCGGGTTTGAAACCAATCGTCCGGCCGGCACAGATCTCCACCACGTCAGACCCTGTGATGTAACAGTGAATTCAGCCAAGGGCAACAAAGACTTCGATGAAGGCGGTACTCCCTACGTGGACGCCTCACCCTATTCTGGATACAGTGGCGATACCGGCTGCAATACCGCCCCGAGCTTTTGGGAGCCCAGAGACATCGAGAAAGGCGATGTAGCCCGTATGATCCTCTATATGGCAGTGCGCTATGAAGGCACAGACACCACCTATGACCTTGAATTGCAGGATACCACTCCCACCACGGGGCCTTTTTACGGCAAGTTTTCCACCCTGCTGTCCTGGCACGAACAGGATCCTCCGGACGCTTGGGAAAGACGTCGCAATGATCGCATTCAGGAGCGCCAGGGCAACCGCAATCCCTTCATCGACCGTCCTGAATTTGTCGCCCAACTCTGGTATCCACACGCCACCACAGGCTTTTCTGAGACCGAGGACTATTTCACTGCAGCGTGGACGCATAGCCCCGGAGCCCAGAGCTATCGGGTAGATGTAAGCACCAGTCCTGATTTCACTACATATCTTTATCAAGAGATTGATACTGGCTATGTGAGCGATTACGAATTCCATGTGCCCGATCAGGATTTTGTTTACTTCCGCGTGAAAGCCTTTTTAGGATCTGGCTATACCGGATACTCCAATACTATGTATGTAAATCTGGCCAATATCCCGGCGATCGAGCTATCCTATTTCACCGCTACCAGCACACCACACGGATTTGTCCGGGTAAACTGGGAAACAGCGCAGGAAAACAATCTGATGGGTTTCAGAATCTACCGCAGTACAGATAGCGAACTGAGCAATGCCCTGCAGGTAAGTACAAACCTGATTCCCGCCACGAACACAAACCAGCCCCAGCAGTATTTCTTCGATGACTGGAGTCTTACCTCCGACGGGTATTTTTACTATTGGCTGGAAGCTACGGAACTGGCTGGCTACAGCCACTATTTTGGCCCGGTAATGCTATGGCACACTGTTGACAATAGCGACCCTTTGCCTGCTGTGCTGGCCTTTACTTCCACCGCCTGGCCAAATCCTTTTTCTGCTACTACTGCCATCAAATATGACATTCCTGATGCAACTCATCTGACCCTCAGCATTTACAATGCCCGGGGACAGGTGGTTCGCAAGCTGGTGAGTGAAGCCAAAACCCCGGGGACTTACCAGACTACCTGGGATGGCAGAGATGAGCAGGGACGCAATCTTGCACCAGGAGTGTACCTCTACCGGTTGCAAACCGATAAACAGGCACTCACCAGGAAGCTGCTGTTGAAGTAGGTCGAGGAGTCGAGGGGTCGAGAGGTTATCGTAAAGCGTAGATCGAAGGCATGTGTTAATTGTGGAAGGGTGAACAGTGAATAGTGAACAGTGAGCACTCCCCCACCGTCATTCCAGACAGCAGGGGATGCGAAGCATTACCTGCGAGATCTGGAATCTCCTTACATAACGGCACCCAGATGGCGGTGATAACTGTAACGCATAACTCGCAACGCATAACCTAATAGGAACGCAGATGACGGGATTAAACGGATGAACAGGATTTGTATTCTTACCACAGAGTGAAGCAGAGAACACAGAGGGATTTGAATGAATGGCACGCAGATGGCGCAGATTCAAATGGAACGCGGATTTACGGGATGAGGGGTATGAACAGGATCTGTTTTCCAACGAATTTACCGAATGAACCGATTGATGCCGATGAATAAGCTCCTTGTGGGCGAAATAGTATAGCGAGGGTGTGGAGCGTAGCGAATCCCCTCGTATGAGTTCATCATCACCATTAAGCCCTGGAGGGGCGACACTCCATAGCTTGGTGACGTGAGCCCCAAGACATACAAATGCACACGAGAGTAAGCCCTGGAGGGGCGACACCTCATGGTTGCAGGATCCAGGAGATTCCAGACAGCTCAGCCGGTTCTGCGAACCATCCGAACTTCTGGAAAGACGGCGGGTGTGTGACCTCTCAACCTCAAACCTCTCAACATCACGACAACACGATCTCAAACCTCTCAACATCTCGACTTCCCGACCTTTAAATCCCTCATGCCTGGCATTTGTCTGCCTCTTACGTCCATATTGCCACATACTTTCAACTCTTACTTGTGTTTACATCGTCTTGACCTCGAGATCATCTCGAGTACTCGAGGTGATCTCGAGGTGATCCTGAGGTAAACACATGTTATTTAGGCAGATGCCAGGCAAGCATGTAAAGAGTGTACAGTTACCACCAAAGACAGGTGTAAAGCAATGCCAGGAGCCATACTTGATGATTGCTACCGTATGGATAGTTCCTGGTTCACTCAAGGTCATCCCCTGCGCGGCTTGGGTAGTGCTGGAGTGATTCCAGGGATGTTTTGCATAGGCAAACCCGGAGAATTATTGGTTTGCTTGGGGCTCACGCCACCAAGCTATGGAGTGTCGCTCCTCCAGGGCTTACTCTCGTGCGCATTTGTATGTCTTGGGGCTCACGCCACCAAGCTATGGAGTGTCGCCCCTCCAGGGCTTAATGGTGATGATGAACTCATACGAGGGGATTCGCTACGCTCCACACCCTCGCTATACTATTTCGCCCACAAGGAGCTTATTCATCGGCATCAATCGGTTCATTCGGTAAATTCGTTGGAAAACAGATCCTGTTCATTCCCCTTTCCCGTAAATCCGCGTTCCATTAGAATCTGCGCTATCTGCGGAGTCTGCGGCCATTCATTCAAATCTCTCTGTGTCCTCTGCTTTACTCTGTGGTAAGAATAAAAATCCTGCTCATCCGTTTAATCCCGTCATCTGCGTTCCATCGAGGTTAAGAGTTATGGGTTATGCGTTATGGTGATCTTTGATCTTTGCTATCCTCAAGAGATTCCAGACAGCCCAGCCGGTGCTGCGCACCGCCTGACCTTCTGGAAAGACGGCGGGAAGGAGTACCTCTCGACTCCTCGACCTCTCGACTCAAGCTATATCCTGTTCATCCCTCTCATCCCGTCATCTGCGTTCCATTAGAATCTGCGCCATCTGCGGAATCTGCGGCCATTCATTCAAATCTCTCTGTGTTCTCTGCTTGACTCTGTGGTAAGAATAAATATCATGTTCATCCCTCTCATCCCGTCATCTGCGTTCCTATTAGGTTATGCGTTATGTTATCACCGCTATCTGGATGCCGTTATGTCAGGAGATTCCAGCCTTCGCTGGAAGGACGGCGAGTTGGAGAGATTCCAGCCCGCCCTAAAATTCTTTTGACAAGATAAAAGCCTTGCATTATCTTGACGCAAACGTAAAAATAGGGATTAAGTGACTGAAAATGAAACTCTTTGAAACCCATGCCCATCTTGATCTACCGGAGTATGACGCAGATCGGGAGACGATTATCAGTAAATGTTTCAGCAGTGGGATAGAATACATCATAAATATAGCCTTCAATAAAGAGACCGCTCTAGCCTCGCTGGAACTTGCCAAAAAGCATCTGCATATCTTTGCCACGGTTGGTTTTCATCCTCATGACGCTCAGGATTTTGATGCCGAACTGGTAAAACGTCTGGCCCGGGAAAAAAAGGTGCTGGCCATCGGCGAGATTGGCCTGGATTTCTTCCGCAATCTCTCGCCCTATCCGGTGCAGCGTGAAGTATTTGCCAATCAGGCACATCTGGCCGTTGAATATGATCTTCCGGTGGTCGTGCACGATCGTCAGGCGCATCAGGAATGCTACAATATCCTGAAACAGGAACAGGTGAAAGAAGCAGTATTCCACTGCTTTTCCGGAGATATCGTCTTTGCGCAGCAGGTGCTGGATGCAGGCTGGATGATCTCTTTTACCGGTAGCATCACCTATCCGAATTCGCATCTTGAGGATGTAATCCGGCTGGTCCCCATGGATAAATTCATGATCGAGACGGATTGCCCCTACCTGCCGCCCCATCCGCACCGGGGCAAACGGAATTCTCCCTTGCTCTTGCATTTGATCGCAGAAAAAATCGCTGAAATAAAAGAAATTACGCCCAATGAAGTGGCTGAAGCATCATTCAATAATGCCCACCGCTTCTTCCGGGTACCACCCGATCCGGTGAAGACCACTCACCACAAAGCAGGACATAAGAAATGAAGAAAACTCTGGCATTAATGCTGCTCATGATGGCAGCCCTCTCTCTGTGGGGAGGCAATTCGATCTTTTCATACTATGGCTTCCCGGTGCAATACTTTGGCCGGGATATCTACAGCCTCGGCATGGGCGACACTGGGGCCAGCGATATCTTTCGCTACAATACCGGCTATGCCAATCCTGCCCTTGCCAATCGCAGCAACAGGACTCTGTTTTCCACGGGGATTTTAGCTGGTTATACCAGGTATCAATCCGAGTATAATGGCACCAAACGCAGCTTTATCGATGATGCTCTGGATTTCCCCTATTTCAGCCTCAGTGTGCCGATCAAGCACCACCGCATTGGCTTCCAGTTCAATTCCTATGCCTCAGGCCTGGTGAGCAACAAGCATGCCCTTACAGACAGCACTTATGAGCAGCAATCCATGGATAGATACCTGTATCGGGCGGATGTGATCTATAGCTACAATTTCCGCAAATTCAACCTGGGTATAGGCGGGAACTACTATTTCGGCCATGATAAACATACCTTCGAGCAAGGTGGCAGCAGCAGTGAAACCAGTGCTGAAGAAGCCCTGCAACGTTCGTACAAAAACCCCACGCTCACGATTGGCGCTTTGCAGAGCATCGGCTCACACAGCCTTGGCGTCCATGCCTCACTGCCAGTAACCCTCAAAGGTGAGAGCGAGCGCTCCTCCAGCCATACCACCGAACCTGCCCAGGATTATGAATACAAGCTCCCTGCACAGTACAATATCAGCTACACCGTGATCCCCAAACCCGAATGGAAGACATCCGTGGACTACACCTGGGAACCCTATAGCGAGATTGATGGTAATCTGCGTGATAGCTGGAAAGTAGGCGCTGGGATCGCCTGGGAACCAAATCGGGAATTGCACAAGAAATGGTGGAAGAAAATCCCCGTACGCGCTGGATACTCATATCGGGCCTTGCCTTTCAAGGACGATAGCGGCAATGAGATCGATGAAATGGCATACACTCTGGGTTTGTCGATCCCCTTAAAGCGTGAGATCAACCGCATTGACTTTGGCTTGCAATATACCTTACGGGGCAGCCTGGAGACAAATAAGCTCAGCGATACCAGCCTGATGCTGATGTTTGGCATCACCGGCTTTGATATCATCTCAAAAGCTCCGGATCGTACAGCCCCAAGAGATATTCCCGTGGCTGAGGACATGAACGCATGGTAGATGGCAAACCACTCAGCACTGAACCAGATTTATACTCCAGAATCATGGCTGCCCGTGGCATTGAGCCAGATTCCCTGCAAACCTCTCTGCAGGATTTGCCGGATGAGAAACTGCTCGCCAATATCGATGCAGTGGCAGAACGCATCCGGGAAGCGATGTACAACAACGAACCCATGGTAATCTTCGGTCACGACGATCCCGATGGCGTTACCAGCACCTATATCCTTTACCATTTCCTGAATAGCTGCGGATACCAGAAGCATGCCTACTATATTCCCAATCGCAATATCGAACCACATGGCATTCAGGCAAATTTCATTGAATTTGTCCGGGCTGGAAAGTACAGCCTTGTCGTCACAGTGGACAATGGCATCTCTGCCTACGGTGGAGTGGAAGAGCTCAACGCCCTGGGTTGTGACGTGATCATCACAGATCACCATCTGATCCAACCTGAGATGATACCCAATGCCTATAGCATCCTGAATCCCCAGCTTCCCAATTGCCAGTATCCTTACAAGCAGCTCGCTGGAGTAGGTGTGGCCTTGATGCTGATCCGTTACCTGTCCCGCCTCTGGGAGCATCCCCTGGATCCTGCTTGTTATTTTTGGGCAGCGGTAGGCTCGATAGCCGATAAAGTGCCGATGCAAGGCTTGAATAGAATCATCGTGCGCCATGTGATCGACCATTTTGAGGATGTACAAGATCAAACCGTGCAATTCCTTCTGCGCAATTACAGCCGGGTAAGCACACCCACGGATATCTACAACTTTCTTACTTATACTTCCCGCATCATTGCCAATGGCCGTGAAGCGGGTGGATACCATACCGCACTGCGCTTTATGCTGCAGCTTTCTGATGCCAAAGCCCGGCTCTTTGAAGAGTTGGAACGGCAGAAGAACCTCTGGGAAGGGGAATTGAACCGGGTGTTTTCCTTTCTGGATAGCCTCTGTGAAGATTTCGTGGGAAACTACTTTGTCTATTATGACGATGGCGATGTGATTCCCTACCCGCTTTTGGGTACTGCTGCTACTTACATCGTGAACCGTCTGGGTATTCCCACCATCATGCTGAAGCATCACAACGACCATACCGTATGTGAAGGTCGCTGTGCCGAAGGATTCAACATGGTGGAAGCCTTTACCTCCTGCAAAACCCATCTGATCCAGTATGGCGGTCATGTAAAAGCGGCAGGATTCACGATGGAACCAGATAACTATGATGGGTTTTTGGAATGCTTCAACGAGTATTTGAATTCGAGCTTCGATCCCAGCCCCCGGGACGAAGCGCTCAGCTATGATACCGGTGCCAGGCTGGAAGAGCTGAGCAGCGATACCTGGCAGAATTTGGAGATTATGCTACCCTGGGGACAGCAGAATCCCGAGCCCAGCCTCCTGCTGAATCACGTCAAAATCAGCGATCTGAATGGACAGTGGAATCTGGACAGCGGTGGCATCACCCATCCCCGGGATCAATATATGGATTGCATCGCCCTCTGGCGTGCTCCCAATCAACTGCGGATTCAGAAGATACTCAATCTGCTATGAACCATGGGCAAGCTTAGCGAAACCCTGCGTAAATCCATCCATCTGAGTTCGATGGTGATCCCTCTGAGCTACAGGTATCTATTGGGGTTCAATCGCAGGCTGGGGTTTGCTCTTTTGCTTGGGGCGCTAGTGATCAGTCTGGTGATCGAATTTCACCGCTTTTGGCAACGCAGCTTCCGCAAGACTTTTCACCGCGTCTTTGGTATGATTCTGCGGAAACATGAGATGCGGGACTTTACGGGAGCTACTTACCTTTTATTTTCCAGTATGCTGTGTGTGGCATTTATGAATCCCTATATCGCCTCTGCAGCCATTGCTTTTCTAAGCCTTGGAGATACATTTGCGGCTTTGGTGGGGATCAATCTGGGACGCCGGAAATTCATCAGCGGAGATAAAAGTCTGGAAGGCAGTATAGCCTGCTTTGTGGCATGTTTTAGCTTTGGCCTGCTCTGGCTGAGAAATCCGCTACTGGCTTTAGGTGGTGCTTTGGCTGCCACCCTGGCGGAGCTGAGCAGGATCCCTCTGGACGACAATATCCTTGTTCCTTTGGGCTCTGGCCTGGTCATGACCCTGATGACGGTCTTCATCTGAGGAGGATTCTGATGCAGCTATCTTTTGTAATCCCGGTGCTCAATGAACATGAATCGATCTTGATCCTCTATCAAGAGATTGTGGCAAATACGGCCGAACACAGCTTTGAAATCATCTTTGTGGACGATGGTTCGGTGGATGGCAGCTTTGAGATCATGCACCAGCTCGCCCAGGCTGATCCCAGGATCAGAGTGATCCGGTTCCGGCGTAATTTTGGCAAGGCTGCGGCTTTGCAGAAGGGCTTTGAACATGCCCAGGGTGAGATCGTCTTTACCATGGATGCTGATCTGCAGGACAATCCTGCCGAAATCCCCAGCTTCATAAACAAGCTGAATGAAGGCTACGATCTGGTCTCCGGCTGGAAAAGAGTGCGTCATGATCCGCTGCATAAAACCATTCCTTCCCGCCTCTTCAATTGGGTAACCGCCAAAGCTTTCCGCTTGAAACTCAAGGATTACAACTGCGGCTTCAAAGCCTATCGCCATCCGCTGGTCAAAGAGCTTACCCTCTATGGAGAAATGCACCGCTATATCCCTGCTCTGGCCAATTCTTTGGGCTACAAGGTTGGCGAAATCGCGGTGGAACATCGCGCCCGCCAGTATGGAAAAAGCAAATACGGCATCGAGCGCTATCTGCGCGGCTTTTTTGATCTGCTCACGGTAAAGATGGTGACTCAATACATCAAAAGCCCCCTGTATCTGTTTGGCAGGATTGGCTTGTTTTCCACATTACTGGGAGTTGTGATCGCAGGATACCTGGCAGTGATGAAGCTGTTCTGGGGCATGCCGCTCTCAAACCGTCCCCTGCTCTTTCTGGGTATGTTGATGATCCTGGGAGGCTTGCAGTTTATCTCGCTGGGCTTGATCTCAGAGCTCATTATCAACCGCGTCTCTCCTACCCAAAAACTACCGCTCTCGATCAAAGAGACCATCAATCTACTACCTGATAAACCTGATGAATAGCCTGCAACGCTTCTTCCTGAGCCGTTACCTGCATACCCCGAAGCGCCATTTGTTGCGCTTCAGCTTTGTGTTCATGGTAGCAGGGATTGTGCTCTCGGTGGCGATTCTCTCAGCCGGGCTGAATCTCTTTGAAGGATATGAATCCACGCTCAAAAGCCTGCTGCTGGATAGCTATGCCCACATTGGCTTGCAAAGCTCCAGCGGAAGCTATCTTACCCGGGAAGAGACTGATTCTGCACTTGCCTTGCTGGCTAAGCGTCCCGAAATCAAAAGCGCGGTACCCAGCATCCAATATTCCCTGATGGCACAGGGCGATGAGAAGATCCGCAGTGCCAGCCTGAGGGGTTATGATTTTGCTCAGGAATTCCCCTATGCATCGTATGTTACTCAAGGTACGACCATGCTGAAACCCGGTGAAGTGATAATCGGCCACTATCTGGCTCAGGACTTGGGCTTGGGCATAGGTGATGAGATCAAGCTGATCTATCCCCAGCTCAATCGCATCAGCGCCATGGGAGTATATACAGGGCAACAGCGCTACCGGATTGCTGGCATTTACCGCTCCGGTTTTTATGAGAACGACCGCAGCATGGTAATCACCACCATCACTGATGCCGAAGCCTTGCTCCTGATCTCGGATAGCTATAGCCGTATCGAAATCCGCCTCAAAGATGCCGACCGGGCAGATCACTTTAGCAGAGTTTACACAGAACTTCTGGGCGAGGACTATGTCACCCTGCCCTGGACGATCTTTGCTTCCAGCCTGATGCGCCTGATTGCCATGGAAAAATGGCTGATCTTCATCATCTTCTGCTTCCTGGTGCTGATTGCTGGGATCAATGTAATCTCTGCCGTATCCACCATCATCCTTGATAAAGCTGCAGAAATTGCAGTGCTTAAAAGCCTGGGAGCCGATCCCCGCGAAGTGAAAAACCTCTATGCCTACAAAGTTGGTATCATCGCTGTAAGCGCTGTTGTCCTCGGGCAGGCGTTTGGGGCATTACTCTCCTGGATAGTAGAAAAACAAGGCATCTACAAGCTCAAAGGTGATGTCTATTTTATTGACACCTTAGGAGGCCGGATCACACCCATCAATCTGCTGGCGGTGTTTGCCGTTTCCACGATCCTGATCTGGCTCTGCATCCGCATCCCCCTGAAACAAATCGACCGTTTGCAGATCATTGATCTGATCCGCCAGAAGGCTTAGAGGACGCTATGCATATCATCTCGGGAATCAATCTCTTTAAAAGCTATCAGGATAGCGATCAGGTGATCGAAGTCCTGTGCGATTCCACTTTGGAAGTGAATACAGCAGAATTGATCTGCATCACAGGCAAATCCGGCTGCGGCAAGAGCACTCTGCTCCACATCCTGGGCTTACTGGATGCCCCGGACAAGGGCAAGATCATCATCGGCGACCGCGAGATCACCTCCACCAGCGCCGAAGCTCCCAAAATCCGCAATCAGGAACTGGGCTTTGTGTTTCAGTTTCACTACCTGGTGGAAGACCTCAGCGCTGCCGAAAACGTAGCCCTGCCGCTTCTGATCGCGGGAACTTCCACTGCCAAAGCCCTGCAACGCGCCCGGGAGCTGCTCTCCCTTTTGGGGCTGGAACACCGGCTTTCCCGCTATCCCAACCAACTCTCCGGAGGCGAGCAGCAACGCGTTTCGCTGGCCCGGGCTTTGGTGAATAAACCTCGCATTGTGCTTGCCGACGAACCCACAGGCAATCTTGATCCCGGTCACAGCACTGAAGTATGGGAAATGATGCAGAAACTGAATAAGGAAATGGGGCAGGCTTTTATCGTGGTCACCCACGATACCGAAGCCGCCAAACGGGCAAACAAGGTCTATGAATTGCGCCAGGGAGCCCTCTTCCCCGGTTAAGGATATTGGATGCGGCGTCCGCGGAAGTTTCTCACCCTGATTCTTATCCTGCTGGTGATCAATGCCATATTTTTCACCACCTGGTACGCTTTGGGCGGTAGAAACAGATTCCGTGAGCTCGTTGCCAGCTTGATTGGAAAAGCCATAAACGCTGAACTGAGCATCGGCGAATTGCATCTTAGCGACCGCCAGATCTATGCCCGGGACATCAGCTTCGCCACTCCTGATTCGCTACTCCAGCTTCAGGTGGAAAGCCTGAAAGTACAATACAACCTATACAAACTGATCTTCTCGGGATTCAAACTGCCCGGCGTGGTCTCCGATGTGGAAATCCTGAAACCCGCCGCCATCCTCAATCTGCGCCTGGAGAAGAGCAAACCCAAACCCAAGGGTGAGCCCTTCAAAATGCCTGACCTTGTGCCCTACTTCAATTCCCTGAGACTGATCGAGGGCAGTGTTCAGGCCGATATCCGCATCCCTCTCAAAATCGTCAGGGAGGGCAGCCTGAATATCGAAGAAGGCTTGCAAAACATCAATCTCACCGTGATCAACCGCCAGGACACACAGGTAATGCTGAGCGCTGCCACATCCATGAAAGGACTGCTGAGCCTCAGCGGCAGCCTGGATAAAGGCCGCATTGCCCTTGCCCAAGCCGAGATCCAAAACTTGAAACCTCTTTATATAGAGCATCCAGACGTTCAGGATTTCCGCACTGAAATCAGCGCTACTGCTACTTACAGCGAGCCAGTCCAAGGCGGGAAAGCCGCTTATGAAGCCAAAGTACTGCTTTGGGATACTTCTGCCACCGTTCTGGGTGAGTATCCCCTCCGTTTTCCTTCGATCATAGCCGAAGCCGATACCGCCAATGCCTCAGCCCGTATCGCCCGGAGCAGCATTGGCAATAGCAGCCTGGAAGCAGATCTCAAGCTCTGGAATTTCAATACCAAACCCACCTTTGATGGCAGTACGGGACGGCTTAGCCTCGATCTGAGCATGATCCTGCCCGAACTATCAGGCATCGTGGAGGCTGAATTCTCCGGCTCCAATACCTTCGATAAACCCATAGCCCGCCTCACTGCCTCCTCATCCCGGATCAGCTATGAGCAATGGACACTCGAAAATCTCCACCTCAGCGCCGGATATCAGGATGATGAAATCCTCGTGGATCTGCCAGCGGCCAGATGGGAAAATCAAAGCATCTCCCTGGGTGGGAGTTTGAACCTGGCCAGCAAGGCCTTTTCCCTCCTGATAAATACCAACCCCATCCAGGCATACGGCCATAGCCTGATCGCCAGCGGCAGAATAGAAGCCTCGGGACTGCTGCTGAGCCCCTACCCCATGGTGGATGCGAAATTCTCAAACATCAATGTAAGCAGTGGACTGGCAGAACTGGTGAATGTAAACGGCCACGCCACCCTGGTTCCCGCAGATGCCGATGGCCATGCCTCCTACTATATAGATGCAGCCCTCGATAGTGACAGCGGTTTTGCCCTCAACGCCAGCGGTGACCTCCTGGATCAAACCCTGCTGTTGGGAGCCCGTTTCAGCGACCTGCATATCGAAGAGCTATATGCCCTTAGCATCATACAAGAGCTTGGACCTATCGTCTCCGGCGAACTTGATGCCATTATGCAAGGTAGTAAAGTATGGGTCAAATCCGATCTCGAGCTGGCCATCTCCGGTCCGGTGGATTACCGTTCGCGATTGGGTCTTGTCGCCAGCGGTGATCTAAAAGATCTGGAATTTACCGCCAGCATCGACAGCCCGGAAGGTTTCCTGAACAACGAACCCCTGGATTTCAGCCTGGCGGCTGATTACCGTGGAGAACGCATTCGGGTCTATGGACTCAAGCTCAATGATCTGCTCAGCCTTTCCGGAAGCATCGATCCCGCCCATTGGCAGGATATGGAGTTTTCGCTGGGTATCTTGAATGCCACTACCCGCCAGATCACCAGATACTATCCGGATTTGGAACTGCTGATTCCTGATTTTCAGAACTTCAGCTTCTTTGCAAACTATGGCGAGAACCGTAAACTTTCCGCCTGGCTGAGCCTCAATCAACTTGATCTGATCAGCCTCATTCCCCTCAATCTCAATCTCTGGCTCGATGGCCCCATTGATGCTCTGGGGCTCAGTGGTGATATCTCCGGAGCTACGGGAAAACTACTTGATCTCAATGGCTCCGGTTCTTTGCTCCCGCGCTTAGGCTTCGATCTGGTTACGGAATTTTCCCGGCTAGCCCTGGAAGACGTCTTGATCCAACCCCCGGGAACAGGGCTTTTTGCCGGCATAGCGCAGATCAGGATGCCCGATATCATTGGCAATCCTGAAGGCTTGGAGCTCATCGCTGATGTGCAGGGACGCCAGATCAGAATCGAGGATTTCAGCATCGATCAGGTAAACCTCAAGGCTGCCCAGTTCACCCGATCCCTGGTAGTGGATACTCTCTATGTGGCCTCGCAAGGCTTGTTCACTGCAGAAGCTTCCGGTGCCTTGGATTACAATGCCCTCACCAACGAATTCTTTGAAGGCAACCAAGTGCTGAATCTTGCCGTGATCGGCCAGCTTTTCCCCTGGCTGCGGCAGCTCACACCCTACATTCAGGAATCCCGGGGAGTATCGAATCTCTCCCTTAGCGTCAGCACCCGGGATGATCAATTCCTGGTGCAGAGCGGAAGCCTGGATATCCACAGCGGCTTTGTCAGGCTTAAGGATCAGGTGGAAGCCATCCGCGAGATCGAACTAAATGGCAGATTTGATCAAAATCGCTTTATCATCCAGCGCGGCCGCTGTGCCATGGGCAATGGACGCTTGATCTTCGACAACGTCTTTGAAGCCGATCCCAGCGAGCACTTTAACATCGCCTTTCTGGATCTGGGGATTCTGCGCCTCATGATCGAGGAGCCTGGCCTCCAGGCTACGATCCCCGTATTGGCACCACCCCGCAGCCTTTCAAATATAGCCCTCAAGGGGCAAACCACCCGTTTTGCCACCATACGCGGACCCTTCGACGACATGAAGATCTCCGCCCATGTAACCGTAGCCAATGCCGATATCCTCTTCCCACCAGGTGCGGATAACCTTTTGAACCTGATCAATTCCGTGCGTCAAACTGGCAAAAAACCAGAAACCGAGCCGCCGCCCCTGCCTTTTACCCTGGACATTATGGTGGTTCTGGGTGAAAACGTACGCTATGTAACCTATCCCACAAATCTATCCTTGCAGCCCGGCAGCTTTCTGCATCTGATCTACGATGGCAATACCTTCATCGTGGAAGAGGCGTTTTTCTCCACAACCCGGGGTACGGTGGATCTCTTTGGCACCGTCTTCCAGGTGGAAGAGATGACTATCACTATGATCGACCAGCAGGATATCCTCAGTGTGGAAGGCTCATTCTACAAGCGCGCTCCGGATGGCAGCACCATCACCCTCTCTGTAACCTCCAGCCCGGATTACACCAAGAGCTTTTTCGACCGCCTGGAACTGAATCTTTCCAGCGACAACCCCGCCGACCGCAATATCGCTCAGGTGCTGGCCAGGCTGCGCTACAACAAATCCGTGGACGAGCTTTCTCAGGATCAGCGCCAAAACCTCCTGCAGGATGAAGCCATCAACCTGATCGGCGGCAACCTCAATTCCAGCGTGCTCACACCTTTCTTCTATCCTGTGGAAAACTGGATTCGTCGAGCCTTGAAGCTGGATAGCTTCTCCATCAATGCCGGCTTTATTCAGAATCTCTTCACCGAATACTCCTCCGATCCCTCCCAACTGGCGGAACTCGCCAATATGCAGAATTTTACCAGTGACATCTACCAGTTTTCCTCATCCATCCTGCTCAATAATCTCTCCATTTCGATGAGCAAATACCTGGGCTACCGCTTTTATGTGGACAATGAATTCATGCTCCAGGAAGCCACTGACCTGCAAAACAAGACCCGCATCGTGGTCTCGAACGACGCCTCACTGAGAGTGATCCTGCCCCGGCAATACCGTCTGGGCTACACCTTGCACTACTCCCCCAAAGAGCAGGGTATCACCCATGAGGTGATGCTGCAAAAATCCTGGCGCTTCTGGGGATTGATGGAGAAATAGGCGGGGGGCAGTTTTTTACCACAGAGAAGGCAGAGAAAGCAGAGGGCACAGGTATGTTATGTCGCCAAAACGACAAAACCTCAAAACGACAAAACGCCAAATCGCCAAAACGCCAAAACGCCAAAACGACATACCATCCCTGTTCTCTTTGCTTTCCCTGTGGTAAAATCCAGTCTATCCGTTCAATCCCATCATCTGCGTTCCATTGTGTCAGGAGATTCCAGATCTCGCAGGCAATGCTTCGCATCCCCTGCGGTCTGGAATGACGGCGCTGGGGAGATTCTCCCTTCTCAATTCCATTACGCTATCATTACGCACTGCATCCGTATTGACTGCGTATTGATAGCGTATTTCTAAAAAGCAATTGACAAAAAAAGACAAGTGCAAAACCCTGTACTGAGATAAGAATTTCTAAGGAGTACTGCATGTCTCAGACTCAAAATAAAGCTGCAAGCACCCAAAGTAAATCCATAGTGCCAGATACCCACAAAGTATCGCTGGTCGAGCTCATCATCATCCTGCTGCTGGTCGGTCTGGTTTTCGTATTCGTCTTCGGAATGCGCCAGCTCAAAATCGATAAAGCCGCAGAAGCCCTCGCCCAGGAAAAGTTTGAAGCTATCATCCCCGTGATGCAGCGCACCATCGCTGCCGCTGAGGAATTCAAGAAAAACGATGAATTTGGAGATTACCCCTTCGATTTCAGCCAGCTCAATCTCAGTAACTTGGATACAGACGATTTTGCCATTGAATACGATAACGAGCAATACACCATCGTTGCCGTCACCAAAGCCGCCTTCGGCAAAGAAGGCATCCGGGTGATATTTACTCTGAGTGAGGGCTCCTACCGCGTGGAAGATCCCGCTCCCGAGCGTAAACCCACCATCAAGGACGAATGGCTCCCGCAGGACTAAGCGGCTGAGCGGATTATATTATATGAGCGGTGCCTGATGGTGCCGCTTTTTTTCAGTTCAGATGATATGTAGTAAATACCACGCAGATGGCGCAGATGGCGCAGATTCAAATGGAACGCGGATTGAACGGATGGAACTGATGGACTGGATTTTACCACAGAGAAAGCGGAGAAAGCAGAGAGAACAGGGACGGTATGTCGTTTTGTCGATTTGGCGATTTGTCGTTTTGGCGATTTGAGGTTTTGGCGTTTTGGCGTTTTGTCTTTTTGGCGATTTGAGGGCACGCTGACATAGTAGCGACGGGCTTCAGCCCGGCGGTGAGAGGTTGAAAATTTATTCCCTTGCCGTCTTTCCAGAAGGTCAGGCGGTGCGCTGCACCGGCTGGGCTGTCTGGAATCTCCTGAAGATAGCAAAGATCACCATAACGCATAATCCATAACTAGTAACCTCGATGGAACGCAGATGACGGGATGGGAGGGATGAACAGGATTTGTATTCTTACCACAGAGTGAAGCAGAGAGCACAGAGAAACTTGAATGAAAGGCACGCAGATTCCGCAGATGGCGCAGATTCAAATGGAACGCGGATTTACGGAATGAGGGGAATGAACAGGATCTGTTTTCCAACGATTTTACCGAATGAACCGATTGATGCCGATGACTAAGCCCCTTGTGGGCGAAATAGTATAGCGAGGGTGTGGAGCGCAGCGAAACCCCTCGTAAGGATTCATCGCTACCGTAAAGCCCTGGAGGGGCGACACTCCATAGCTTGGTGGCGTAAGCCCCAAGGTAAAAATTGAAATCCTGCGGTAAAGCCCTGGAGGGGCGACACACAAATGATATTGGGATCAAGAGCATAAGCCTTTCAGACTTCTGGCAGGAAGGCTCCATGTAGACTCTGCTGTTTCCTGGAGATTCCAGATCTCGCAGGCAATGCTTCGCATCTCCTACGGTCTGGAATGACGGTGGAGTGGGGAGATTCCAGACAGCCCAGTCGGTGCTGCGCACCGCCTGGCCTTCTGGAAAGACGGCAGGGGGTACCTCTCAACCTCTCAACCTCTCGACTTCACGACTTCACAGACCTCTCAACCTCTCGTCCTCTCTGCTTTCTCCGCTTTCTCTGTGGTGAAAAAGTTCAATCTGCGTTCCATTGTGTCAGGAGATTCCAGATCTCGCAGGCAATGCTTCGCATCCCCTGCGGTCTGGAATGACGGCGCTGGGGAGATTCTCAATTCTCAATTAAAAATCCTCACATTTCTCTTGACACACTTTTTGATCCTTGCATCTTAGCTTTTGCAGAGAAATGAGCAAACTTGTGAATTGCCAATCTGCATTACTACAGTGTTTTAGTGGTTTCCGCCCGAGGCTCGACGAGTCCCTTGGCGGATATGGTTCTTTACTCGTTTTCGGGTAAATCTGCTTCGCAGAGGAGAGAAAATTGGATTTTTATTTACACGCTCAAAGAGCCGCCAAACCGATGGCGATAATTACTTTGAAAGGTGCTGGCGTAAATAGCGCTCAACCTCTGTGTGTAAATATGTCCACAAACAACTATTTAACTATTCAAAATCAAACAAATCGTCTCACATCTCGGAAACCTGCCCCCCTGCCTTTATGCCGCTCTAATCGTAATAATCGTCGCACATTATCACTAGAACCGCGGCAGATGGCATCCAGCAAGTATTCCGGCAAACCCTTCACCCTTCAAGATCAATTTGAGCTTCTCCGCTTCTTACCGCCCCGGCAGGAGTATATCCCTGCCTGCGGAATAGCGGCGTCTGCCGCAACCATGCCGGAAGCTCACCTTCCAAAAACCAATTTCTTCACAGAATTCCAAACAAAATGGAGAATGACAATATGAAGAAAATATTAATTATGCTGTTGCTCGCATTTACAGCGGGCTTGCTATTGTCCCAGACCATTGCGGACTATACCTATGCGACAGCTACTGACGCCAGCCTGTATGATATGAGTACGGGTACTACCGACTTGTTGGCTACAGGAACATACTACGACGATACTGCATCAGCGGTTACCGACATCGGGTTTTTTTTCCAGATGGGTGGCTTTGGTTACACCCAGTTCTCGATCAGTGCTAATGGCATGATGCAACTTGGCCCTACGGCCATATCGGGATCAACCATAAGCCCGGCTGCGAATATCGCAAGAATCGCTCCAATCTATGGCGACAACGCCATAAGAGCCACTGGAAAAGTCCATTACAAGGTTGAGGGAACTCAACCCAACCGGAAGCTTATTATCGAATGGCTTGATCTGAGAATACCTTTCAGCTCTGCTACCGAGACCGGTATTTATTGCCAGGTTCAGGCTGCTCTCTATGAATCCTCCAATAGAATCGAATTCATCTATGGCCAAATGTACAATATGGCTACCTACAGTTCCTCAAGAGGTATCTACATTTCCACCAGCAATACCGCAGGAACCATTGGTCAGATTAAAAATATCCTGACCACACTTGACTGGGATGTTACTGGCACATCCATTACCACTACCAGTTTCCCGGCCAGCAGCTATGTTACAAACCTGCATAGCTCGGCGGATGGTTCCAGGCGCAGCTTTACATTCACCCCCCCGACTCCATTTGCTGCTCCTAATCTTGCCACTCCAGTATCTCCAACTGATGCTGCCGAGAATGTCCTGGCAACATCAACTTTGTCATGGGCTGATGGTGGCGGCTGGACAGATGGCTTCAAGCTCTATCTCGGTACTACCACCCTCGACTACGTGGGTGATTTGGGTTATGTAACCAGTTATGACCCTCCCGGGGATATGGCTTACAGCACAGCCCACCAATGGAAGGTTGTACCATATAACAGCCAGGGTGATAATCTTACTGGAGCCACCTGGACATTTACCACTGCAGGTCCTCCGCTCACCGGAACTAAGACCATAGGTTCCGGAGGTGATTATGCAACCTTCACTGCTGCTATTAATGATTTAAACACTGTAGGTGTGGGCACTGGTGGGGTTACTTTCAACGTCGCAGCCGGCACTTACGCTGAAAATCCTCCAGCGATTAATGTCACGGGCACCAGCGCTAATCCCATCATCTTCCAGGCCGCTCCCGGCGCCCGGGTGAATCCTGTGCTGACCCCTGCAGGTGGCACCGGTACTTTTGGCTTCAAGCTCAATGGCTCGGATTATGTAACCTTCGATGGTATCGATATCAATGGCCCAAATACCCTAGTTTATGGCTATTGGCTGGCTGGCCTTACAGGCAATGGGGCGAACAACAACACCATCATCAACAGCACTATCACCATGCCTTATGGCTCTGTTACAAACTATGCCATTTATTCTTTGGGCGTGACCAATGGTGCAAATAGCTACAATACTTACGAATCCAATACTATCGCTTCCAATACCTATTATGGCATCTACCTGAGTGGTAGCTCCACTGCTGGCCATGAAGGCCTGAACAATACAATCGCCAGCAACAACTTCCCTGGGATCAGGAACTACGCGATTTACCATGGCTATGGTATCGGTACTGTGATTTCTGGAAACACCATCGCCTATGCTGATGGTTCTGCTGCACTCTATGGTATTCAAAGCTTTGGTAGCACCAGCACCACCCAGATCTACGAAAACGTGATCGATGACGGGGTGGGCGGATCCAATACCAGCACCCACTATGGTATCTATATTACCGGTGGAACCAACACTGTCTATGAAAACGTGGTAAGAAACGTGGCTTTGACAGGATCAAGCGCTCACTATCCCTTCTACGTTACAAGTGGTACCAATACCATTTATGCCAATACCATCAATGACGTGGCCAGCACTACTGGAAACATGTATGCCATGTATATGACCGGTGGCACAAACACCGTTTATAACATGAATGTATACAACCTGAGTACCACAACGGGTGGCCAGGCCGGTATCTATATGTCCGGTGGCGCTACCGAAGTGTACAACAGCACCTTCAGAAACTTCAGTGCCACAGGCGCTGCCACCATACAAGGCGCATACGTAAGCACTGGCAACCATATTGTGAGAAACAACAGCTTCTATACCTACAGCACTCTGGGCACCATTTATGGCGTCTATGTAGCTGGCGGTACCACACATTATGTGCATGCCAATTATATCTATGATATGATCAGCAACAGCACGGGTGCTTTGTTTACCACTGGGATCATGATCGGTTCTGCCACAAATTATGTTTACAACAACATGATCTATGATCTCAAAGCTCCAACAGCCACTTCAGCTCCCCAAGTGCGCGGCATCACCGTCACCAGCGGTACTGCAGTGAATGTATGGAACAACAGCGTACTGCTGAATGCCACTGGCACAGCCACCAATTTTGGTACTGCTGCGCTGTACACCAGCCACAGTTCCACAACTGGCGCTCTTGATCTGAAGAACAACATCTTCGTGAACAAAAGCACAGCAGCCGGAACCGGGAAGACAGTGGCGCTGCACAAATCCACCACTGGCTTTACAGTATTCAAAGCCGACAGCAACAAGAATGTCTATTATTCCACTGGCATCCTTGGCCTGTTCGGAACCACCGAATATGCAGATCTGGCAGCTTACAAAGCAGTAGCAACTGTGGATCAGGGTTCATACTCCGAAGATGTTCCCTTCCTCAGTAGTGTATTCCCCTACGATCTGCATATCAATGATAGCGAAGAGACCGTCGTAGAGGCCAATGCTATCCCGATCGTTACAGTTAACAAGGACATCGATCTCGAAGACAGAGACGGCACCACTCCCGATCTTGGCGCTGATGAAGGCGTATTCACCGCCATCCAGGGCCCTCCCGGCCTTGTCGCTCTGCAAACCCCTGCCGATGGCAGCCTGACTGTGAATCCCGTTACGGATTCTTTTTCCTGGCTCCCCGGTGAAGGCGGCCTTCCAGATATGTACAATGTTTACATCGCCGATAGTGCAGAAGGGTTGTTTGAAGCCGAACCCATCCGCGTGGATTATCCTACCAATACCCTGGCCATGGATGGCCTGGATCTGGGATTCCAGCAGGAATGGTTCTGGGGCGTTACCGCCCTCAATGGCAGTGGCGGAGAAGATAATGAGGATGATCCAAACTATCAGATCTTCAGCTTCACTACCATCCCACAGATGCAAGTTGCCCAAAGCACCTTGCCGATCGGCAATATCTGGGCCAATACCACCAGAACCGGTACCATCGCCGTGCAAAACCTGGGCGATGCCACCATCTCTGTGAGTGTCACAGGTCCTGCGGAATTTGTCTTTGCCGAGAATCCCTTTACAGTGAACCCCCGTGAAACCTTCAACCTGGGCTATACCTTTACAGCTCCGGCTACCCTGGGTGCCTATTCACAGGTTATCACGATCACCCATACCGGCTATTCCAGCAAAAATATTACAGCCACAGCTACGGTGCAGGAAAATCCCACCATCGTATCCTTCCCCTTCGTAGAAGGTTTTGAAACCGGCAATACTGATGCTTCCACCACCATCAAAAACTGGACTCAGCAAGTTGGTCCTTCATACACTTCTTACAACTGGACAGCCAACAATATAGAAACATCATACAACCGTACTCCCAGAACCGGGGCCTGGAATGCCTATCTGCATTATAGCGGACAAGCCTACCTCTTCCGTCCCATTCAATTGGTGGGTGGCACTGCCTACTCCCTGGAGTTTTATGCCCGTCAGGATGGTGCTACAGCCGCCAATTCCTGGGTAAAAGCTGATCTGGGCACTGAAGCTACGATCGCTGGCATGACCACTTCCATAGTTCCTCAGACTGGTATCATCAACGGTGACTATCAGAGATTCTATGGTACCTTTACTCCAGCAACTTCTGGTATCTACTACGTCGGTATCCAGGGCTGGATGAACAGCTCTCCCTGGTACATAAGCCTTGATGATATCAAGATCGATGAAGTACCTCTCACGCCTACCTTCACCCTCACTCCAGATGTGGAAGAATGGAACTTCGGTGCAGTGCAAAAAGACCTCACTGCCACCAAGCAATTCACCATTACCAATACTGGCGGTGGTACTCTTACCATCAATAGCGTAGCCACTACTGGTCAGTATTACAGCATATCCGTAGAACCCAATGATCTCACTCTGGATATGAATCAATCCACTACATTCACAGTTCAGTATGCTCCCACAGCCGTGACTGCCGGGGAAACCCAGCATCAAGGCCTGCTTACCATCACCCACAGTGAAGCTGGCAGAACTGCGGTGGAAATCGATCTGACTGGTACATGCTATGATCCCACCATTACCGTCTTCCCGCACACTCAGAATTTCGGTTCCACCGATGCCGCCTTCCCTCCGCAATACTGGAACAAATATAGCGGTGTCCTGGCCACTCCCACTGTTTTGGGTGCAGAGAACACCGGAAGTTGGATCAGAGATGATTGGAAAAACGTCGCTCTTACTCCTCCAGACTATGCAGCCAGAATCAATCTCTATAGCACGTGGAATGGCTGGCTGATCTCCCCGCCCATAGCCGTCCCTGCGGATGACTACGAACTAATGTTCGACGTTGCCCTATTGGATTATGGCACAAGCAATGCACCTGATCTGAACGGTTCGGATGACATCTTTGCCGTATTGATCGGTGATGGCACTTCCTGGGCTCCTGCCAATGTAGCCCGCCAATGGGACAATACTGTGGGTGCCACTTATGTCCTGAATGAAATCCCGCATACTGGTATGACCGTGAACCTGCCCTTGGGCACAGCCGGCACGAAGTATGTGGCTTTCTATGGTATCTCCACTGAATCCAATGCCGATAACGACCTTATGGTGGATAACGTAGTCTTCAGACATATCCCTGCCACTCCGATCTTCAGCCTCAATCCCAACGAGACTGAATATAGCTTCGGTAATGCCGTACTGGATGTTCCGGTTACCAGACAATACACTATCACCAATACCGGCCCTGGCATCCTCACCATCGACAGCATCGTTGCCACTCCTGGCTCTGATTTCTCGATCAGCGTCGGCCCCACCGATACTGCCCTTACAAACATGGAATCAACCACCTTCACAGTGCAGTTCCTGCCTAGTGCTGCCGGACTGCGTGAAGGTACGATTACCATCAATCATGGCGTTGGCGAAAGCAGACGTGCGACCCATGTAATCGAAATGTCCGGTACTGGCGTGGATACCACTATCTATCCGCCTTTCACCGAGTATTTTGATAGTGTGACCGCACCTGCCCTGCCTCTGGGCTGGACCAAACAGGTGTATTCACAATATCCTGGCTCATACAATGTGATCAACAGCACTACAAGCCCTTATTCTACTCCGAATAATATCCGCTTCTACTCCTATTATACTGATGACGATCTGATTCTGATCAGTCCCAAAGTAGATGGAGAAATCAGCGATATCCGGGTGAAATTCTGGGCCAGATATTCTTCAACTGCCACTTCCCTGATCGTTGGTACTATGGATGGAATCGGTACCCGGGCTGTATTCACACCATATCAGACCGTTCCGATCACTACTACTACTAATGCCCGTTATGCAGTAGATTTCGCGGATTATGAAGGTACCGACCGCTATGTAGCCTTCAAGCTCCAGGTGGGCGCTTCCAATGCATCCCGCTACATCTACCTTGATAACGTAACCTTCGAAGAACCTCAGGAAGTAGCACCCAATGCAGTTACCCTGAATACTCCTGCGGATGAAGTGGTTACCCTGCTGAATCCTATCCTCACCTGGACTCCATCTGATCTGGGTGAACCAGCTACTGCCTACAAAGTCTATATGAATACCACCGGAAGCTTCACAGAAGGTGATGTGGTTTATACTGGCTTAAACCTTCAGTATCAGACCACTGGCACTGTGGTTGGTCAGCAATATTTCTGGAAAGTAGCCGCTGTGAATACCTTTGGCACCACTGACAGCGCAGTCTGGTCTTTCTATACTCCCGGCCAATATCAATTGGCAGAGAGCTTTGAAGGTGCCACCTTCCCGCCTGCCGGATGGGTGCGCACGACCGCCAGCACTTCCTACTGGGGAAGCAGCACTACTGCCCCATATCATGGCACAAAATCGGCATACGCCTATACTTCCACCAGCACTGTCTATACCCTATCCACTCCTCTGCTGGAAGTTAATGGTACCAGCACACTGGATTTCTATGCCAAAGCTACTGCCACTTCCCAAGTGCTTCAAGTACTACGTTCCACAGATCGTACGAACTGGACCCAAGTAGGCGCAAACATCACCTTCCCGACTGCCAGCGTATGGAGCCCCGTCTCGATTGACCTCAGTGGACTCACACCCGGGAACTATTACCTGGCCTTCCATTCTCCTACCCAAACCTCTGGAGGTTATTACCTATACGTTGATCATGTAATTGGACCCGATATGGCTCCTGTAGCTCCGGATCCTGTTACTCAGGGTAATCCAGCTGAAGCTGCTCCTGATCAAGTGATCAGACCTACCCTGTATTGGACGCCTGCGTCAACTGGTGGAGTACCAGAAAACTACAGAGTGTATGTTGGCCTCTCCAGCACCTTCACCGAAGCTGATCTGGTCGCCACAGTCACATCCTCGCCTTATACCCTGACCACAGCACTTGCCTATGGCACACCTTACTACTGGCAAATAGTGGCTCATAACCGTGGCGGAGATTCGGTAGGTAACACCTTCAAGACCTTCACAACCATGGCTGATCCTACTATCTACGACCTGCCATGGGAAGAAGATTTCGGCACTACCGGAGCCACATTCCCACCCGCTGGCTGGTTCAGAGGCACAGGTATGCTGGCAAATCCATCCACAGTCACTTCCAGTACTACATACTGGATCCAGGATGATTGGTTGAATGTCTCTCTTACCGACAAAAACTGGTCTGCCAGAATGAACATCTACTCTACAAACCGCACTGGTTGGTTTATTACTCCTCCAGTAGCGATACCTTCAACTGGCCACAGACTGGATCTTGATATCGGTTTGACAGATTACGGCAACTACGCTCAGGCAGATTCCCCTACCGATGATAGATTCATTATCCTTATCGGTGATGGCAGCAGTTGGACTCCAGCCAATATCGTTCGTGAATGGAACAACACTGGTTCTCCCTACGTATATGATTCCATCCCCTACACGGGACAGCATGTCGCCATTTCCCTGGATGACTACGTAGGTACATATCAGATTGCCTTCTACGGAGAATCCATCGCTTCTGGCGGTGATAACGATTTCTTCGTTGATAACGTAAAAATATGGCAACCCCCGTTGAATGATCTGGCTGCTTCAACTCTTGCCGGACCTTTCCAGGGTATGGTAAACAGTCAGCTTAGTTTCGATGTGACTGTTGAAAACAGAGGTCGTGCAGATCAGGATGATTACACTGTAAATCTGTATTCAGTTGAGACTCGTGCTCTACTGGCATCTCTGAATGTAACCGACGAACTTGCTTCGGGTGCTACAGCAGTCCATACTTTGAACTGGACTCCCGATACCATTGCTGACTACAATATCTATGCCAACGTCGTCCTCACTGGTGATGCAGATGCCAGCAATGACCAAACTGCAGAAAAAGCAGTGAGCGTATATGCACCGCTTAGTATCCCCTTCAATGAGACCTGGGATGCATTCGTGCCAAACAAATGGACAGTAACAAGTGGTGGGCAATGGAGCGTGGCTTCCAGTGGTGGAAATCCTGGCGCTACCATGAAATTCAATTACTCTCCCATTATCTACAACTATGCCAGTGGTCTGTTCTCAATCGAAGTAAATGCTAGCGCAGCTTCTGCCGTACGTTTCTCTTATGATTACTTCTTGAGTAATTATTTGACAACTACTGTAGAAGGCTTGAGTGTTCAAGTATACAATGGAACTACCTGGGTAGAAATTGATAATATCACAAACCAGAGTGGATCCATCCCCTGGACTACCAAGAAATGGGATATCTCCTCCCTCGCCGCTGGCAACTACTTCAAAGTAAGATTCATCGCTTATGGTGTTGATAGCAACAACATAAATTACTGGTACCTGGACAACATCAAGTTCGATCTCATTCCTGCTACCCTGGATCAACCTACTGACCTCGCGGTCAGCCAATCCGGCGTGAATGTGAACCTGAACTGGACTACTACCGGTGCCGAAGCTTACAAAGTGTATGCTTCCGATGATCCCACTGTATGGGAAGGCACTCCTGTAACCGTTACCACCAATAGCTACAGCACTCCTGTAGGAACCGATACCAAGAAGTTCTACAAAGTGACCGGCTATTTCGATAATGGCACAGTAGTTGCTCCTCCTACCAGACAACATCAATACAACATTCCTTTGGACACCACCCCGGTGCAGATGGCACCCATTGGTGAAAGGGAAATAAAGAAATAACCCGGTAGCTTCGCTGCCGGACGGGTTCAGCGCAGCATCGCTGCTTTGAAACAAGCCCGGTAGAAAGCACCAGATATCATCCCCCCGGTTGGTTCGCCAGCCGGGGGTTTTTTTTGGCACGCAGATTGAACAGATCAAACAGATTTACCGGATTTTTTGTGTTTTTTACCACAGAGAAAGCAGAGAAAACAGGGGCGTTTTGACGTTTTGACGTTTTGACGTTTTGACGTTTTGTCGTTTTGACGGTTTGAGGTTTTGGCGATTTGTCGTTTTGGCGTTTTTACGGTTTGACGGTTTGACGAATTGGTGTTTTGTCGTTTTGGGGTGCGCTGATATAGTAGCGACGGGCTTCAGCCCGGCAATAAGGACCTCAAGCCCTCCCCTGCCGTCTTTCCAGAAGGCCAGCCGGTTCTGCACACCGCCTGAACTTCTGGAAAGACGGCAGGGCTGACTTCTCGACCTCTCGACCTCTCGACTTCTCGACTAGAATCCCTCTGCCTTCTCTGCTCTCTCTGTGGTGAATAAAATCCTGATCATCCGTTCAATCAGTTCAATCTGCGTTCTATTTGCCTCTGCTATCTTCTGGAGATTCCAGATCTCGTAGGTTATGCTTCGCATCTCCTACGGTCTGGAATGACGGCGGGGCTGACTTCTCGACCTCTCGACCTCTCGACTTCTCGACTAGAATCCCTCTGCCTTCTCTGCTCTCTCTGTGGTGAATAAAATCCTGATCATCCGTTCAATCAGTTCAATCTGCGTTCCATTAATTCTCAATTACCCTGATTTCCACATCCCCCGGAGTGTAGCCTACCCGGTTCCAGGTGTGTACCGATCTCCGCAGGTAAACCCCCAGTTCCGGCTCCACCTCTGCAATGGCTTGCATTACCCGCAGCAGAGCCCGATGCACGGAGCGCACATCGCGGCTGGCACGATCCCGGCTGATGCGAATCCTGCCCTGGGGATTCAGCACTTCACTGAGATACCGCTGCAATCGCTCTTTTTCGTCCCGGATATCGTCCAGAGCCGCCAAGTCACAATATTCCATTAGCTGCGCTTCCTTTTGAATCAGATAGTTCATTCTCGCGCATACTTGTTTGATGGTTTGGGGATCACTAAGCGGGAGCAGAGTATCAGTATCATACTGGCAGATTTGCTGCTGCTCCAGATAGCTCTCCGGCAGTTGCGCCAGGGCTCTGTATTGAGCGGGAATCGGCGTCCCCTGAGCCATGAGTTGCGCCACCCGAAACTCCTGCCCGGGTTGGCTGAGCACGCACAGCAAGTACTCCCAACCCCGGTTGGGGCTGAATGTATGCTGCCTGCCATTACACACTAATACCACTGCATTGCCTCGATCTGTGATCCGAACCTCGTTAAGAGGGCTGGTTGGGGCTGCCTGTTCCACATTTTCCTCCTGAGTGTTGCTGTATTCTGATGACAGAATATTAGTGATGATGATTCTGTCAAGATAAATGTGAGTGGAAATGCAGATAGCGCTGGCTCAATAGAACGCAGATTGAACTGATTGAACGGATTTTCTGGATTTTTTTACCACAGAGAAGGCAGAGAAAGCAGAGGGAACAGGGGCGTATTGTCGTTTTAACGTTTTGGCGATTTGTCGTTTTGGCGATTTGGCGATTTGTCGTTTTGGCGTTTTGGCGATTTGTCGTTTTGGCGATTTGTCGTTTTAACGTTTTGGCGATTTGTCGTTTTGGCGTTTTGGCGATTTGTCGTTTTGTCGTTTTGACGTTTTGGCGGTTTGAGGTTTTGGCGGTTTTAGGGCACGCTGACATAGTAGCGACGGGCTTCAGCCCGGCGATAAGGACCTCAAGCCCTCTCGACCTCTCGAACTCTCGACTAAAATCCCTCTGCCTTCTCTGCTTTCTCTGTGGTGAATAATCCCGTGAATCCCTTCCATCCCGTCATCTGCGTTCCATTGAATCTGCGTCCTCTGCGGAATCTGCGTGCCATAGATTCTCCATTCTCCATTCTCAATTAATTACTCCCTTTTTCTTGACACAATATGCAAGCTATTTTATACTCTGCTCATGAGTGAATTGGCTCATCATGGACACGCTGCAAAGCCTTTAAGGGCTACAGTTAAGGTGCAGATGTCCAAAAGCTGTTCAAAGTGATGTATGTGAAAGAAAGTGAGGTCAGCAGCCCTCCGGAAGCCAATTCACAAAGGAGATTTTTTTTATGTTTATGCGCAGTGGTAAGAATGCCTTGTATGTATTGCCTTACAGCCACATAGCTATTGCGGCTGTCGCACATATAGGGAACTGCTGTGTTTTGGCGTTGAAATCTTTCCACATTTCAAATCAACAAACTCATGTAGAAACATCCCGGAATCCCGTCCCCACCACAGCAAATCACTCTTTTACAGGTAATCATCGCACATTATCACAAAGGCCGTGCTTTGCTGCGCTGCGGGAGATTCCGCCCTTTGACCAAACACCATCAAAAGCACACCTAGAGAGGAATCCTCTATAGAAAGCGTATAACGAAAAACATCCTTAAATCTAAGGAGTAATGTATGAAGATATTTAGATACCTGATTTTGACGGCTATCATTTTGAGCCTTTGTGCCATCTCTTGGGCGCAAGCCAGGAATTCACAAATAACTCAGCCGTCAGCTAATATTAGTACCTCGGGTAAGACTTTTGCCCAGATACCTCAGAATCCATATCGCACCCAGCAATCTCAGTACCGTGATGTTGTGTATAGCACAGATTTTGCGGGTGCCATGCCCGTCGGCTGGACTGCGAATATAATCACCGGTCCCGCAAACTGGGCCTGGACAAATACTGGCGGCAATTACGGCGGACAGCTTTTATCCACCACTGCTGCCAATGGCTATATGATATTCGATTCTGACGGACTAGGCGCTGCCTCGGGCGAAGAAGCTGATCTGATCAGTCCCGCAATCGATTGTACCGGCGCAACCGGAGACATCTTTTTCTCCGTAGAGCATTGGGCCAGGACTTTTGGAGCAGCAGATATTGCCATTTATATCAGTACCGATGATTTTGTCTCCCAAACCGAGCTCTATCGCTGGTTTGGGGCTGCAATGAATGATGCTAATGGCACAAATCCTGTTACGACCCTGGTGAATATCAATGCTTACGCTGCAGGCCAGAGCAACGTAAAGATCAAATTCAAATGGATTGGAGCATATGACTACTGGTGGTTGGTAGATGATTTCTCGATCTTCACTGCTACCGCATATCAACTCACAATGCTTGATCCCATTGGCACTGGTAATGTATTCCCGGCCGTAGGATCACATACTTATACTGCAGATACGATAGTGAATCTGACTGCTGAGCCTGGCTTCGGCTATACCTTTGGTTCCTGGAACGAGGGCGATGTGGCCGATGCCACCAAAGCCCGCACCACTATCCTGATGGATGAGAGCCAGGACGTTCAGGCTACCTTCACTGAGTATACTGAAGACCTCCTCTATCGTCAGCAGGGATATGGCTCCAACGGCGTAACTTCCGTATATGTACCGGATTATGAAGGAGCTCCCCTGGATTACGAAGTAGCCGACAACTTCAATTATGCCGGTATCGATGAGATCCAGAAATTTGTTGTATATGGCACCATGCAGACATATGATGCCGACTTGTGGACGCCATGGACCCCCAGCGCCACCGAACCATTTATAGTAAGATTCTATGATGAAAACTCCGCTACCGAGCCGGATTGGGCTAATCCTGTATCTACTCAGAACCTGATCGGTAAAGTATTCCGCGCTGGAACTACTGGCTCCTGGACTATCTACAAAGTGGAATTTGACCTTACCACTCCAGTTGAATTGACCAGTGGCTGGGTCTCTGCCCAGATCGATGTAAACGCTGGGGCTGGCGGATGGTTCCTATTCCTCACTGCCACCACCGGTGGTGACGGCGTGGGCTATCAAAAAGGCAACGATCCCACTCTTACCGCCTATGACGTGATGTTTGAACTCTGGGGCACCACGGCCGCTATCCTGCCTCCTACAGGGATGACTGCTACGGATATCACCATTACCAGCGCTTCCCTGGGCTGGACCGAAGCTGGTTCAGCTACAGAGTGGGATATCGAATGGGGCGGAACTGGTTTCGCTCAAGGTACTGGAACCCTCATCACAGCAACCACGCAAAATCCTTATCCTCTGAGTGGTTTGAGCGGCAGCACACCCTACCAGTGGTACGTACGCTCAAATTATGGTGGCGGTGTGTATAGTTCCTGGGCAGGTCCGCATGGCTTCACCACTGCCATGGCTCCCATCCCGATCGATACTCAAACCTACAACCAGAATTTCGATAGCGTTGCTGCCCCTGCTATTCCTCAGGGCTGGACCATTGTAAATGCCAATAGCGATGCCTATGCCTGGGTAACCAGTACTTCCTATCCCAGATCTGCACCTAATTCCATGTATATCAGATGGAATACCTCTCTGGCCACAAATGACTATGCCATTAGCCCACCCCTCGCCCTTACCGCTGGTAATACCTATGTGGTGGATTTCTGGTATAGGACATCCGGTTCGTATTATGAGAAGTTAAAAATTATGCTGGGTAGCGCCCCTACACCTGCAGCATTGACCACAACTGTAGTGGATCTGGGAGAGATCATTAACTCGGCGTATTTACAGTCCACCACTACCTTTACTGTTCCATCTACAGGCACTTACTACCTGGGCTGGCATGGCTACAGTGATGCAAATATGTGGTACCTCTGCTTTGACGACGTAAGCATCCGCCCGCTCAGCGATGCCAAAGACATTCTGACTTATAGTGTCCCTGGCCAATTGGGCGGTACAGTGATCGATCCGGTGAACCATACCGTGAATGTAGAAGTAGGTTATTCGGCTCCCAGGGACAACCTGATCGCCAATTTCACTCTCTCCACCGCAGCTAAAGCCTATATCGACGATGGTATCACCAGAGTATTGGTGCAGCAATTCAGCGGCGTAACCGCTAATGACTTCACCAATCCCGTTACCTATGTCATCGAAGCTGAAAATGGTACTACTCAGGAATGGGTGGTCACCGTAAGCAATTCCCTCACACCCAGCAGCGACAAAGAAATCCTGGCTTTCAGCTTTGCGCAGCAGACTGGTCCCGCTGTGATCGATCGTGATGCCTTTACTGTGGATATTGAAGTGAAGTATCAGACCGATGTCACAAACCTGGTACCAACTTTCACACTGTCTGATTGGGCAACCGCCTGGGTCAATGATGAACAGCAATCTAGCGGTGTAACGGCTAACGACTACAGTGAACGCGTGGATTACGTGATCCGGGCTGAAGACGATTCTGAGCAAGTCTGGAGAGTCAACGTTTCTGTCCACGCACCCATCCTGGTCAGCATGCCCTTCAGTGAGGATTTTGAAGGCGCGTCCATCGGCCTGAATATTGTCAATGGCGCTCAACCCAATTTCTGGACAGTGGGAACCGCCACCTTCAATGGCGGCGCTAAATCCGCCTATATCAGCAATGATGTCGTGACCTTCCCGTATGCCTACACAAACAACGTAGCCTCTGTCGTCCACATGTATGTGGATCTGGATTTCCCCGCGGATTGCTCCCAATATGATCTCAACTTCAATTGGAAAGCCCAGGGTGAATCCGGATGGGACTTCCTGAAAGTCTATCTCACCGATATCTACACAACCCCCGTGGCTGGAACTCAAATGCTGGTAGGCAACCAGATCGGAAACGTACAGTACAATATGGGTGGAGCCGATACCTGGAACCTCTCCAATATCGTGCTGCCCGGTACCCTTTCCGGTCAAGCCCGCCGCTTAGTCTTCTCCTGGCGCAATGATACCAGTGGTGGGGAACAACCCCCAGTAGCTCTGGACGATATCTCCCTTACTTTCACTCTGGCTGGACAGGATGACCTGGCTGCCACAGCGATTGATGGATCCTTCCAGGGTATGGTGAATACCCAGGTGCTATTTGATGTTACAGTTCAAAACGTAGGACTGGTTGCTCAAACTGAATACACTGTCGAATTGCGTTCAGTGGACGACCGTGCCCTGCTGGCTTCTCTTGAAGTAGATCAACTCCTGCCTGTCGGAGAAGAAGAGACATGGACTATCGCCTGGACTCCCGATACCATCGGCACCTACAATGTCTATGGACAAGTAGTATTGACCGGTGATGAAGATCTGGACAATGACGCAACCGATCCTATGGCCTTCGAAGTCTATGCTCCCATTGCCCTGCCCTTCGTGGAGACCTGGGATGCTCCGAACTCCGGATGGGCTGCGGGCTCAACTAACTGGGGACTTGCTTCGACAGGAAATCCAGCCCCTGCTATTCAGTTTAGCTGGTCGCCAACCGTTACAGATTACTCGATTGGCCTTTACTCCAGAGAAATTGACGCCACCGCAGCTACGTTTGTGCGCTTCAAATACGATTACTACCTCAGCAACTACTCAACTTCTACTCTTGAAGGTATGAGAGTCTGGGTGTATGATGGTACAAACTACTATGAACTCGATTCAATGGACAATTCTGCCGGTAGTATCCCCTGGACTACCAAGACCTGGGATATCTCCGCTTTGGTAGCTGGAGACATCTTCCAGATCATCTTCGATGCCTGGGGTGCCAATAGCTACAACATCAACCAATGGTACATCGACAATATCGCCCTGGAACTGATGCCTGCTCTCTCGCAACCAGCGGATGTAGTCGTCAGCCAGGCTGGCGGAAATGTAAACGTGGATTGGACAGATAACGGCGCTGAAGCCTACAAGGTCTTCGCCTCGGATGATCCCACCACCTTTGCCGGTCCCGGAACTATCGTAAATACAAATGCCTACACTACCCCTGTAGGTGCCAATACCAAAGAATTCTACTATGTAACCAGCTTCTTCGATGAAGGCGTGGTGGTCTTGCCCACCCGTGCAACCCGCAGAGCTCCTGTACAGGGAACTCAGCCGGTGAAAGAAGCAGTGGAAACCCCCAAAAGAATCACTAAGTAACTCCGCTGTGTGCGGCTGGTAAGATCTTATCAGCCTGCATAGCGTACAAGACATCCACCCCGGTTGGTCTCTGATCAGCCGGGGTTTTTTTTTGGCACGCAGATGACGCAGAGTGGTAGCGGCTTGTAGCCGCTTAAAAGTGGAAGAGTGGAAAGGTGGAAGGGTGAAACACACGCTGAATATGGAGCTCATATCGCATTACCTGAATAGAACGCAGAT
>DAOSEN010000002.1:149868-188731 GCA_035363155.1 Candidatus Cloacimonadota bacterium
TGAAACACACGCTGAATATGGAGCTCATATCGCATTACCTGAATAGAACGCAGATGACGCAGAGTGGAAGCGGCTTGTAGCCGCTTAAAAGTGGAAGAGTGGAAAGGTGGAAGGGTGAAACACACGCTGAATATGGAGCTCATATCGCATTACCTGAATAGAACGCAGATTTAACTGATCAAAAGGATTTGAAAGGATTTTGATTTTTACCACAGAGAAAGCTGAGAGAACTGGGACGTTTTGTCGATTTGTCGTTTTGTCGTTTTGAGGTTTTGGCGGGATTGGTGCACGCTGACATAGTAGCGACGGGCTTCAGCCCGGCGGTGAGAGATTGAGAAACCCTCCACCTGCCGTCATTCCAGAAGGTCAGGCGGTGCGCAGCACTGGCTGGGCTGTCTGGAATCTCCTTACCCTCACTCCGTCATTCCAGAAGGTCAGGCGGTGCGCAGCACTGGATGGGCTGTCTGGAATCTCCTTACCCTCACTCCGTCATTCTAGAAGGTCAGGCGGTGCGCAGCACTGGCTGGGCTGTCTGGAATCTCCTTACCCTCACTCCGTCATTCCAGAAGGTCAGGCGGTGCGCAGCACTGGCTGGGCTGTCTGGAATCTCCTGAAGATAGCAGAGGCAAATAGAACGCAGATTGACCAAATGAATCGAATGGGCTCCATGTGCAGAGCGTGTTTCACCTTTCCACCTTTCCACTCTTCCACTTCTGTTTGCGGATTGTCCAGATTTCACGGATTATGAGGTTCTTCATTTCCAACGAATCAACCGAAAGAAACGATTGATACCGCTGCAGAAGCCCCTTGTAGGCGAAATAGTATAGCGAGGGTGTGGAGCGCAGCGAAACCCCTCGTCAGGTTCCTGCACCCCGAAGCCCTGGAGGGGCGACACTCCATAGCTTGGCGGCGTAAGCCCCAAGAAATACATATGATCTCCACGGAAAGCCCTGGAGGGGCGACACTCCATAGCTTGGCGGCGTAAGCCCCAAGAAATCCAAATGATCTCCCGAGCAAGCCCTGGAGGGGCGACACTCCATAGCTTGGTGGCGTAAGCCCCAAGAATTTATCCAAGGGGATTTCCCCTCTTTCGCCACTTCATTGCCTCACTGAGGTTTACTTCGTGTTCACCTCGAGATCGCCTCGAGTACTCGAGGTGATCTCGAGGCGATCCTGACTCAAACACCACTTGAACAGTGAACAGTGAATAGTAAACACTCCCACTCCGTCATTCAGGTCAGGCGGTGCACAGAACCGGCTGGGCTGTCTGGAATCTCCTTACCCTCACTCCGTCATTCCAGCGACCGGGGTCCCCGACAGACAACTCATTGGCTGTTGGGGTGGGCTGTCTAGAATTTCCTGAGAACCAGCAGAGGTTATAAATATGACATCCTACCCTTTCTTGCTTCATTCTCCAGCAATTACTGTAGCGAAATGTAGCGGCGCTCGCCGTAGCGCCGTTTAGAAAGGAAAACCCTTCAGATCCTGGACCCAAACTTACCGAGTTCCATATTCAAGAAGCTACTCTCTCCCCAATCGGCGCTACGGCGAGCGCCGGTACATTGGAGCCGGTACATCACAAGGGTTTTCATGCCTAAGGCCGATGCAGCTTTTGTGTCGCCCCTCCAGGGCTTTACGGTAATGATGAACTCATACGAGGGGTTTCGCTACGCTCCACACCCTCGCTATACTATATCGCCCACAAGGGGCTTCTGCATCGATATCATTCGTTGAATTCGTTGGAAAACAGATCCTATTCATTCCTCTCATCCCGTAAATCCGCGTTTCATTTGAATCTGCGCCATCTGCGGAATCTGCGTGCCATACATTTAAAAATTCTCTGTGCTCTCTGCTTCACTCTGTGGTAAGAATACAAATCCTGTTCATCCCTCTCATCCAGTCATCTGCGTTCCATCGAGGGTAAGAGTTATTGGTTATCGGTTATGGTAACCTTTGATCTCTGCTATCTTCAGGAGATTCCAGATCTCGCAGGTAATGCTTCGCATCCCTGCGGTCTGGAATGACGGAGTGAGGGCAAGGAGATTCCAGATCTCGCAGGTAATGCATCGCATCCCTGCGGTCTGGAATGACGGAGTGAGGGCAAGGAGATTCCAGACAGCCCCGGCAGTGGCAGCTTTTCTACACCCAGACCGCCAGGCACAAAAAAAACTGCTTTTTTGTGCTTGACAGTATTTACTGAGCGCGTAGGGTAGGCATTGTGATAAAGAACCCTAATTTATAAAGAGTGTAATGTGCGATGAAACAAGACTTTAAGCTTTCAAAAGCAAACCCGGCCAGGCCGCTGAAGCCACCGGATGACAATGCCTTGAACGTAGTTTTTTACCACCGGTTAATCCCGGTGACGAACCAAAAACAAAAAATTTAGTGATTTAATTCAAGATTTCCTTGTAGGAGGAATTTATGAAGAAATTTATTTTGCCGCTACTGCTCGTACTCTCTCTTAGCATGCTGATAGCGGTCGAATCAGAAGCATCCGATGTGGTCGGGTATTTCAAGATTGCACCAACAACCGGAATAGAGTCTGGCTCTAGATATCCATTTTCAATTCCCTTTAGTTACGACGACTTGGAAGTTAATAATGTGATTGGAGCTGGATTTAATGACGAAGATTACTTGGAAGACTTGGCTACAGGTGACAATTCATTCTTTTTTGATGAATGGATTGGATCCTTGTATGAGTTTTCTTACGGCTCAGCATATTGGTTTGAAAGGAATGCAAATAATGACCCTATGGATTTTTATCTAATGGGGAAAGTTGATCCACAACCAATCAATTTTACTATGTATGGAAACACCAGAACACCATTCTCTTTGAATGAAGCTCGAAATGTTCCCTTAAATGGTCCTGATTTTACTTATCTTTTCCCAGATGCGGTTGATGAGGACTATATTGAAGATCTTGATACTGGAGAAAATGCGTTTTTCTTCGGGGAATGGATAGGTGATATAACTGATATTCTGCCTACCCACGTCTATTGGTACGAAAGTCATAATAGTGATGACTTTTATTGGACATATGACCCATCAAATCCATATGGATCGCCTACTAGGATATACGGTTCAAGAAATAAAAAGTGAGGTAAGAAATGAAGTATTCGAAGTTATTGCTGCTAATAGCGGTATTATTTGCAACAGGATCCCTGATGGGATATTACAACATGGGATTTAATGACACTGCATCTGTAAACAGTACGACTGTTACCCATACATTAGTATTGTCTGAAGATGCTTCTTATCCTTTAAGTCCGGCTGTAGAAAACCAGTGGGTCGTACAACTGTACGGAGCTGGTACAAATGGATTAATCGACCCTCCAAACACTGATGGAACACCTGGAGGCGATGACTTTTTGGTTAATGCTGCCAATCACCAGAATGCCACTCAAGGACTCAAATTTTTCACAGGCGGTAGATGGCAGCCAACAGCTATTAGAATCCAACAACCGACTGATGGTGTAGCTTATACAAATGCTCAAATTTTCCCTGGCGATCCAGTATTTGTCAGGATTTATAACTCACCGAGCATTGCTACTGCTACAAAGTACATTCAATTCCTAACAACTCATCCAGTACCTGCCACAGGTACAACCACCAATGTTATTACTGCTGGCCTAGGCTGGTCCGCATGGACAGAAATTAATCCTGTACTTGGTTACGAACTTGCCATCACTGCCAACTATCCTGGCGCAGAGATTCTGTACAGTGCGGACAATACTGTTTATGCACCAACAGGCGAAACTGCTGATCACACCTTTGCCGCTGGCGACGCTTTGGCGGGCTGGTACAAAATGGGTGATCTGGCTGGCGTAGTATGGACAAATAATCCTTACCATTTCGAAAATACTGCAGATGCCGCTTTCCGTTTCCTGGGAACCAAAACCCCGGGTTTCGCCATTAATCCATTACCCGCAGACGGTGCTACCATTGAATGGCCCTGGGATGCCCCAGCCACCGGTGATGTAGTACTGAGCTGGGATCCTATTGTTGGCGTAACTGGATACAACGTATATTGGAATGGCGCTGAGATTCCAGTGCCTGTAGTGGATCCCACCTGGACCGCCGAAGGTCTTGCCGTAGGCGAATACACCTGGAAAGTAGTACCTTCCATCACTGACCCAGTGAAAGGAACTGTGAACCTTCAGCCTGTAAAAGCTAAGATCAACGATCGTAGCGCCAGCGTGAAAGGCACTCCCAATCCTGCTGATGCTCCTGTATGGGGATTCGAGATTGTCCGTCTGCCCAAGCCTCCGATCGATCCTGAAAATCCGCCCGCTGGCGTAGTAGTAGTTCCAGGTGCACCAATCACCACCATGCCTGGTAACGACACAGGAATGCCTGCTGTAACTTATGCCATTTCCGCAGTTGGCACATGGAATGTCGTAGTGGAAAGACCTGCTGGCTTTGGCTATCCCTGGTTTGCGTTCCTGAACGTGATCGGTGGTGACAGCTATGAAAGCGGTGAAATTCATGTAGACACCTATACCTTCGAAGATGTGTTATTCCCTGGTGGCAAGGCAGATGCTGAACTGATTCTCGATGACAATAACGACATCACCCTGCCAGTTGAACTGAGCAGCTTCAATGCCGTGCTTACCGCACAGTATTTTGTCAAGCTTACCTGGATTTCCCAATCCGAAACCAACCTCAATGGTTATCGTGTATACCGCAGTGAGAACACAGAATTGGTAAATGCTACCATGATCACCCCGATCATCATCAGCGCTACCAATACTTCTTCCACTCAGGTTTACAGCATTGAAGACCGTGAAGTAGCCTTTGGCAATACCTACTGGTACTGGCTGGAGAGCGTTGAGAACGATGGTTCCAGCAATTTCCACGGCCCCACCAGCGTATTCGTAGAAGGTGAAGTACCTCCGGTGCTTCCACAAGCTACCACAATGAGAAGCGCTTATCCCAATCCGTTCAAAGCCGCTAGCACCACCACTATCGAAGTGGCTGTGAAGGAAGGCGAGAGCGGAACCCTCACCATCTACAACGTACTTGGTCAAGTTGTGAAAACCTATAGCCTGAATCAAGGCATCCACAACCTGAAATGGAACGGAAAAGACAGCAAAGGTAATCTCTGCAGCAGCGGAATTTACTTCTACAAACTGTCCTCACCTACCATGAACCAAACCAAAAAGATGGTTATCGTTAAATAAGCGATAAGCTCTAAATGATATACACCCGGGTCAAATCGATCCGGGTGTTTTTTTATGGAACGCAGAGTGGAAGCGGCTTGTAGCCGCTTGATAGTGGAAGTGGCTTGTAGCCGCTTGATAGCACACGGATTACACAGATCAAACGGATTTTGATTTTACCACAGAGAAGGCGGAGAAAGCAGTAGAATGTAGAATGTAGAATGAATAATGAATAATGAATAATGAATAATGAATAATGAATAATGAACAGTGAACGGTGAACGGTGGACAGTGAACAGTGAACAGTGAACACGCCGCTGCCGTCTTTCCAGAAGTTCAGGCGGTGCGCAGCACCGGCTGGGCTGTCTGGAATCTCCTGAGCCTGCACAGTTGTTATAGTGTCGCCCTACCAAGGCTATAATGTACCTTGGGGCTCACGCCACCAAGCTATGGACTGTCGCCCTTCCAGGGCTAAACTTGGGCTGAGGCCATGTTCCTTGGGGCTCACGCCACCAAGCTATGATGTATCACACCTCCAGGGTTTGCCATGATCTCATTCGGTTTAATTGGGGAAATCGTTGGGAAAAGAAATCCTGTAAAGCTGTTTGATCAGTGAAATCTGCGTTCTATCAAGCGGCTACAAGCCGCTTCCACTATGTTCAATCTGTGTGCCCTCAAGCGGCTACAAGCCACTTCCACTCTCAAGCGGCTACAAGCCACTTCCACTATCAAGCGGCTACAAGCCACTTCCACTCTCAAGCGGCTACAAGCCACTTCCACTCTCAAGCGGCTACAAGCCGCTTCCACTATGTTCAATCTGTGTGCCCTCAAGCGGCTACAAGCCGCTTCCACCTTAGTATCCACCTTACTTGATCAAGCACTCGATCTACGCTTTTCGACAACCTCTCGACTTCTCGACCTCTAGACCTCACGACTACTCTGCTTTCTCTGCTTTCTCTGTGGTAAAAACCCTCACCCAAAGATATAGATCAAGAGCGGAATATACAGCAGAGCAATAAGGATGGAAAAGCTCACCATGGTAGCGGCAAATTCGCGATCCATATTCTCCAGATTGGCAAAGATCAAGGTATTGAAGCCAATGGGCAAGCCTGCGCAGACGATCACGGTGGTGCGGGTGAGCCCTGTGAGGCCAAAGACCAGAGCCAGGGCAATGCCAATCCCCAAGCCCAGACCCATGCGGATGAAGATCGCCAGGAAAGCGGTACCCAGGTTTTTGAGCCGGGGTTCGAAGTAGAGACCCAAGGCTATCATTACCAGCGGGGTGGTGGGATTGCCCACCAGAGTGAGGAAATTCAGCCCCAGGGGTGGCAGTTCCACCTGTGAAAGCTTCAGAACAAAGGCCAGGAGCATCGCCCAGAGCGGGGGCAAGCGCAGAAACTTGGCCCAGACGATTCGGTCGGTGTGGGGATTGTCCCCGTATTTGATGGCATTGTAATAGGTAAAGGTAAAGATCATGAAGGTATTGCCGATATCAAAGAGCGAAGCCCGCGCCAGGCCTTCATTGCCAAAGGCGGCATGGAAAAAGGGCAGAACATAGGCGGTATTCATGATCATGGTGCCCACCAGGAAGCTGCCGAACATGGGTCGTGGCAGCTTGAGGCGCAGATTTACCAGATTCGAAATCAGATACATCAGCATCACGATACCCATGGCAAAGAGCGGAATGAAAAGCATATCCCGGGAAAGCTCCACGCGGGTGATGGCAATGATGGTGAGGGCAGGCAGAGTGACACTCAGCACCAGTTTCAAGAGCACCGGAGCATCGCTCTTGCTGAGCAGCTTCAAATGCTTGAGCCCCAGGCCCAGGAAGAAAGCCATGATGAGGGGCAGAATCTTCTCTATAAAGGGATTCATTTCTTATCTATAATCCGAAAACTGCGGTAGAGGATATCCAATTGGGAATTGATGATGCGATTGTGGTTTTTCTGAGCTTCAGTCTGAGGATGCTCGTGCATGCGCCAGCCGGGACGCTGGGCCAGATCCTGCATGAGTTGCCATTTATGACGGTATCTATTGCCATCGAGCTGTTCCAGGGACTTCAGTTGCACGGGTTTCAAGCGTTTCTGCATTCCGCTGCGCAGGAAATCCTGCAGCTTTACCTCCATAGGGTGCACTTCCGCCACACGGAGGATCTGGATCACTTCCTGACGGGTGATGCCATCCTGGTGGCTCAATTCGCTGAAGAGCTGGCGTTCAGAATCGAAGCTGCGGCCATTGACAGTGGAAAGGATCGTGGTATTGAGCTTTTGATCCCTGATGCGGGTGATGGAAACACGATCGAAGACATAGCGCGTCTCCTGCTGAACCTTTTGTTCAAAGACGTTTTGAATGATGAACAGGGCTACATAGGAGATGCAAAAAGCGATGAGTGGCGCTGCCAGCCAGGCCAGAGAGATGCGCCCCAGGATGTTGTAACGGATGTTTTTACCGCCTTTCACCAGTCCGATCCCCACCACAGCACCCACGATCACCTGAGTGGAGGATACCGGCACCAGCGGGATGGTGGGCAAGCCCATGCTGAGCAGGAAGTTGTAGAGCCCCCGCGAGGCAAAGAGAAAGAGCACGATAGCCTCTGCCATCAGCGCAATCAAAGCCGTGACGGGAGAGAGATGAAAGAGATCCTTGCCCACAGTGCGCATCACTTTATGGGAGTAAGTGTAGATGCCGGCCACGATGGAGAGCGCACCCAGAAGGTAAAGCTGCTGCACGCTATCGATCACAAACAGCCCGCCAATGGAAAGATCCTTGAAAGGCGAGACAGGCACAAAGACGCCTACTACGTTGGCGATGTTGTTTGCCCCCAGCGAGTAAGCTCCAAAAGCACCCACCACTACCAGGGCATGACGCACCCAGACGTCCTGCTCCAAAAGATGCATGTGGGTTTTGTTGATGCGGGGACGGATCAGATAGAAAAGCAAAGCGGCAATGGCTCCGGATAGTACAAACGCCACCACCCAGGAGGAGGCGATGGTGAGCAGCGACCGGAAGTCTGTAAGCCTGCCGGAGAAATAGTTCCAGCCGATAATAGCGCCCACGATGGTCTGCGAAGTGGATACGGGAATGCCGATGCGCACGATCACGGTAATCGTAATCGCCGCCGCCAGAGCGACGGTGAAAGCGCCTCCCAAAGCATCCACGGAGCCCAAACGCCCCAGGGTACCGGAAGGTCCGCCACCTTCCAGGAGCGCACCCAAAGTGATGAAGATCGAGGCAATCAACGCTGCTCTTTTGAATTTCAGCATCCGGGTCTCGACCGCAGCACCGAAGATGTTTCCGGTGTCGTTGGCGCCCAAGGACCAGCCTAAGAAGAGTCCGCTAAGCAGGTAGATAAAGATCATGATGCCTTAGAGCTGCCTCTTGATCGCATAGATGGAGAGGCGGTCGCATACGGCTTGAGCGGCATCGGAGATTTTCTCGATATGGATGGCAAAAAAGCGCAATTGGCTCTTGCGGGCGAGCTCAATATCCATGGCAAAGATCGCGCGGCGCAGTTTTTCACCGATATGATCGGCTTCGCGCTCGAAGAAATAGACTTTGTGGATGTAGTTATTCACGGCCGCGAGATCACGGAAGAAGGAGCGCACCGCAAAGACAAGCTGCTCCACGGCGGATACCGAAGCCCGGGTGGTCTGCAGCCAGAGGTCGTTGAGTTCAGGTGGGATGGCGGGGAGCTCGATGGAAAACTGCAGGAGGGAATCCTTGATGTTGTCGATCACCTCGTCTGTATTTTCCAATATGGCGAGGACATCACCGCGGTTCTCAGGGATCAGGGTACGTTCGTAGAGGAAACGCTCGATGCCCACCCGGAGGTCATCCGCACGATGTTCGAAGGCACGGATTTCGCTCAGGCGTTCTTCAAATTGCTCGGTTCTGCCATTCATGTAATCATCCACCGCCAATTGGAAAGTGGTGGCGGAATCGCTGACAATATCCAGAAAGTTGTCGATCTGGGATTCGATGAAGCGCGTAGTTTTCAGAATCAATGCCATAATTTCCTGTCCTTGTGTCTGCGGCCAGCGCAGGTTTATAAGCTCTCTGCTCAGCGTTGCATATAAGCAGGCAGGGGTTTTTTGTCAATTGCTTTTTAGAATTGCGCTATCACTACGCTGTGATTACGGATGCAGTGCGTAATGATAGCGTAGTGCAATTGAGAGTGACAGGAACGCAATTCGACACGTGGTATTGGATCGCAGACGTCCTCGTCTGCGGAGACCCGCAGGGGCTCGAGAAAATCTCAGAAAGTATTGAAAAGATCAAAAAACTCAAGCTTCGCTCTCGTGGACACGAGGACGTGTCCAATCCGGTAACATAGGCTTTTAGTCTGTTGGATCGCAGACGTCCCCGTCTGCGGAGACCCGAAGGGGCTCGTTCTAGATAACGCCACAAATTGCAAGGAGTTTAGTGAAACGAGGCTCGAGCTTCGCTCTCGTGGACACGAGGACGTGTCCAATCCCCTGCTCGGCCTGCGGCCTCGTGGACACGGGGACGTGTCCAATCCCCTGCTCGGCCTGCGGCCTCGTCGACACGGGGACGTGTCGAATCCAGAAAAGAGACACCAAGAGGTGTCCCATCCAAGAACATACATTACCAGTTAAGCGTTACGGTCAGTAATCTGAGTGTAAAAACTTTACGCTTTCTTGGCTTGCTGGCGGATCTGCGCCGTGCTTTCCCGGAGGTACTCCGGTTCCAGATCGGCAAGGCTATCCCCCTTGAAGTACTTCCCTTCCAGCAAATCTGCCAGTTGCAGGAGTCCTTCAGCTCGTACAGTACGGTGATATGGACAGACCACACGGTGGGGAATGCCATCTGCCTGCAGCAGGGCTGCCACAGCATTTGTGGCAGAACCGGTGATGATACAATCAGCTACCGGCCAGTGGGTGATTTGCCCCGGCATAAGAACCTGGGGGGGACAAATCTCACCAAGATCGGGATCATAAAGGGCTGCATATACTTCCTGCATTTTGGCATCGATCACCGCCAGGATCTTGCGCTCAGCGTGAAGGCAGTTCAGAGCGGTAAGCTGGAGTGAATTGAAAGTAGTAACCGGGATGCCCAGGCCATAGGCAATGCCTTTGGCAGTGGCGAGCCCAATCCTGAGCCCTGTGAACGAGCCGGGGCCATTGCAAAGGATGATACCGGAAAGATCCTGGGGAGTGGCTCCGCAAAATTTGAGGGCAGCATCCAGCTGTGGCATCAAGGTCTCACTGTGGGTGATCTTGATGTCGAAATAGGCTGAATAGACCAGCCTTCCGGCTTCAGCCAGGGCAATGGAGCCGGAGCTTTGGGAGCTATCGAGGGCGAGGATCAATTGCCAGAACTGATAAATTCGTCGTAAAGCTGTTCGAAGCGCAGCTTATGCTTGGCCTCATCGGCAGCCAGCCTGCGAAACAGAAGCGCTATTTCGGCACTAGGAAATTTCTGGCTCATTTCGCTATACAGCTGGAAGGATGCTTCTTCCCGTTTCATGGCTTTGATCAGGATATTCTGGTAGGTAAGATCGAGCTGATCAGCATCCACGGTAAGATATTCACTGATCTTGAGATTCGGAGTTTTTTGGATATCCTCGGGGGATACTCCCTGCTTGCGGATGTTTTCGATTACTACGATATGTCCCCGTTCCATCGCTTCCAATTCGGCCAGAAACTCTTTCTGAGCCAGGAATTTAGCTTCGTTTTGCAGATCCCGGTAAAAGGCCACGGCTTCCTGTTCACGGGCTACGGCAAAATCCAGTATTTCATTGAATTCGTTTATTGTCATGATTCCTCAAACACTAAGTCTTATTGTGAGCGCAAAGATGCCGGGAAACGCCTATAGGCATCTCCCGGCAGTTACAAACTACTAATCAAGGGGTTCAAACATGTCTTTGCCGACACCGCATTCCGGGCAAACAAAATCCTCAGGAAGTTGTTCAAACGGTACGTTGTCGTTTTCAGCCGGATCGTAGATCCAACCGCAGGCTATGCATTGATACTTTTGCATGAGATTCCTCCAGGTATTTTAATATGTTTCCAGATGTATTTCAAAATAGCTTTGCGGATGGTTGCAGGTCGGGCAAGTCTTGGGTGCTTCGGCACCTTCGTGGATGTATCCGCAATTCAGGCATTTCCAAAAGACCTTCTCTTCGCGTTTGAAGACCAGCATGTTCTTGATGTTGTTGTAGAGCTTACGGAAGCGTTTTTCATGCTCTTTTTCCACTTTTGCCACCAGGCGCCAGGACAGGGCAATCTCTTTGTAGCCTTCTTCTTCGGCGATCTCGGCAAACATGGGATAGAGTTCGGTCCATTCTTCCTTTTCGCCATTGGCGGCATAGTCCAGGTTTTTGGCAGTATCGCAATCCGACCAGGCCACTGGGTAGGAAGCCATGATATTGATTACGGAGCCTTCCAGGCCTTGTTTGAGCAGGTGTTTGAAGAAGACCTTGGCATGTTCTTTTTCGTTTTCAGCGGTTTCCATGAAGATATTGGCGATCTGTTCATAGCCCTCTTTCTTTGCGGTTTTGGCAGCATACACATAGCGCATGCGGGCTTGGGATTCACCGGCAAAAGACTTCATCAGGTTTTCAGCAGTTCTGGTTTCTTTGAATGACATTGATGTCTCCTATCTATTCTTTTCTGTTTCAGGCTTTCCAGAGGCCATGCAGATTGCAGTATTCACGCACAGCTTCCACTTCGGCGAATCTCACCGGGAATTCGGCAACTGGAGCTTCTCCAGGAGCAAATTCATGCCGGTACACTTTCTTTCGGGTGAGCACTTCTACAAAGACTATATAGTGCTTTTCTTCCATGGGATGAGGCACACTGCCTACTTCCACTTTGATGGATTGTCCCAAATCTGTAACTACAGGGACGTGTTTTTCTTTGGCTGCATCTACGGTATTCTCCTTCAGGAGCTTCATAGGTTCACCGCAGCAAACCAAATCACCCTGACCAGCGAAAACAGCTTCGACTGTGTTTCCACACATTGGGCAATGCCAGATTTGACGTAGAGCTATCATCTTTACCTCCAGTATGTTAATATCTTAATCCAAGTATTGGGGTATTGCTATCTTTTGTCAACAGGAATTTTGTTTTGGGGCTAATGCAAGAAATTCCTTGCCAAAAGATACGCCATTTGTTTTGAGGTAATAGGAAAACTATAATCTGAAGGATGAAAATAGGATGAAGCGGCTTGTCATTTGCATTCTGGCCTTGATTACCCTGGCCGGATGTGTACAATACGACGAAGAACTCTGGCTGCACCGGGATGGCTCGGGCAAGGCCAAGATACGTCTGGTGCACCGCTCCCCTTATGAGAATCTGGAAGAGATTCAGCGCAAGGCTGCCCTGCCCGGAATTAATCTGCAAAGCTATAAAGTTCAGCGTCTGGGACAGGATGTGGTCTATGACATTGTGTTCAAATTCAAAAGCATCGAAGCCTTCAACAATGTGAACGATCAACTTGGTTCGGCTGATTTCTGGGGCAAGATCACCCTGAACAAGGAATCCCCGCGCCGCATCACGTTCAAACGCCGGATTGCCCTGGGCAGTCAGGAAGAAGAAGATGCCCTGGAAGAGCTATTCAGCCAAATGCATAGTCCGGCCTCATCCTGGACTTATAAACTCCATGTCCCCTGGCAGATCATGAGTACCAATGCCGCCTCGGAAAACGTCGATATCAAAGGTAAAACCATCACCTGGAGCTTTGATACTTCAGCGATGTGGAACACCCACGAGTATATGACGGCGGAATTTCGCAAGAGCTTCCCCTGGCTGGTGCTCATCATCGGCGGGATCGTGACTGTATTAGCAGCTTTTATGGTATTCTGGCTATTCAGGATCGGCAAGCACTCACATCTTCTGGAAAGATTGCGGCATCACAGCAATCACCAGGATCAGTGAGCCTCGTACCAGCTTTTTCCCACTCCAATATCAGTCTTCAAAGCCACAATCTCCCGCATCTGAACCGGTAGTGCTGCTTCCATGCATCCTGCGATCAGGATTCTGGCTTCATCCACATAATCACGGCTCACTTCAAAAACCAGTTCATCATGCACCTGAAGGATCATCATCAGGTGTTCATTACAATGCTGATCCAGATCCAGCATCGCCCTTTTAATGATATCTGCGGCACTGCCCTGGATGGGCATGTTTACTGCCACACGTTCCGCTTCGCTGCGAATTCCCTGATGCTTGCTGCGGATTCCTGGTAGTTGCAGAATCCTGCCAAAGATAGTTTGGGCTTGCATTTCATACTGGGCTCGTTCCACACAACCAGCAATGAAGCTGCGGATGGAAGGGAATTGATTGAAGTAACGCTCGATAATCTGTTTGGCATCGGTGGTAGAAATCCCCAATTCCCGCGCCAGCTTCCTCTGCCCCATGCCATAGAGAATACCGAAATTGATCGTCTTGGCAGCGCGGCGCTGATCCGGGGTAACTGCACTGATTGGGATGCTATTGATCTGGGCAGCAGTTTGGGTGTGAATATCCACGTTGTCCCGAAAAGCCTGGATCAACACTTCATCCCTGGACATCAGAGCCAGCAGCCGCAGCTCGATCTGGGAGTAGTCCGCGGCCAGGATCAATCTATCCTCAGCGCCTGCTACAAAAGCTTTGCGGATCTCTCGTCCCAGTTCAGTGCGGATGGGAATGTTTTGGAGGTTGGGATTCGAGGAAGAGAGCCTGCCAGTGGAGGCGACGCATTGATTGAAGGAGGAGTGGATCCTGCCGCTGTGGGGATTGATCAAGCGTGGTAAAGCGCTCACGTAAGTGGTTTCCAGCTTGGCCAGCATGCGGTAGGAGAGCAAGAGCTCGGCAATCTCATAATCCTCAGACAAAGTTTCCAGGACGGAGCTATCTGTGGAGTACCCAGTTTGAGTCTTCTTTTTGGCAGGCAGCTTGAGATCCTCAAACAGCAGCTTTGCCAATTGCTGGGTGGAATTGATGTTGAAGCTGTATCCGGCGATGGCATAGATCTGTTCTGTGAGCTTTTTGAGCTCGAGATTGATATGATGGGAGATGTCACCCAGGATGCGGGTATCGATGCTGACGCCACTGATCTCCATGCGCTTCAGTACATTCACCAGAGGCAATTCGATCTGATAAAATACATCCCGGGCCGGGCTGTGCTCCAGCCTCGAGGTATAAACCTGCTGCAAACGCCATGCTGCCCAGGCATCTTCCGCAGCATAGTTGCAGGCCTTTTGAGGAGCCACGAGATCGAAGGTGATCTGGTTTTTGCCCTTGCCGATCAGTTCATGAATAGGGATCATCTTGTGATTCAGCTCCCGCCTGGCGCATTCATCCAGAGAGTATGAATAGATCCCAGGTTCCAGGATGTATGCCGCCAGCATGGTATCGAAGATGGGATTGGTGATCATCCACCCATGCTTGTCCAGGACAGTGAGGTCGTATTTGAGATTGTGCCCGATGATGGTCTTGCCCTGTAGCGCGGTGGCAAGGGCAGCGAGGGTAGGCTTCAGGGGCAGGTTTTCCGCCAGTTGGTGTCCTAAAGGCAGGTAATAAGCCCGATCGTCGGCAAAACATAGTGATATGCCTACTAGTGACGCCTGCAGGGCATCGATATTGTCTGTTTCAGTATCAAGACTGACCATAGGCGAGGCAGAGATTGCGCTCAATAGATGCTGTAAATGCTGGGAATCTACCAGGATGGCCTCAAAACCCAAAGCCTGAAGCTGGGGTTCCTGCGCCGGTTCCACTGCTGGTTCGGGGCTTACCTCACTCTCGGCAAAGATATCCTCCTGGATATAATCCTGAGCTACCGGGGCATGCTTAAGGTGCGGGTACTTTGCTTCCAGCCTGCGCACCACGCTCATCAGTTCATAATCCTTGAGCATGGGTAGGGCCTGCATCAGGCTTTCGGCTGCAAAACTCAGGCTGGTCGGGGGTGGAATCTCGAGCTGGGCATCCTGCACGATGGTAGCCAGATGCCGGGAAAGATAGGCATTGTCACGATTGGCTTCCAGTTTGGCACGCAGATTGGGGCTGATGTGTTCCAGATTGGCATAGATACTGTCCAGGTCGCCATATTCATTCAGGAGTCCGCTGGCACCTTTGGGGCCAATGCCATGCACTCCGGGGATATTGTCTGAGGAATCCCCTATCAAGGCCAGGTAGTCAATAAACTGCTTTGGTCTGATCCCATATTTGGCTACTACGCCCTCGATATCCAGATGGCTGTCCTTCATGGGGTCGTACAGCGTGGCATGGGCGTTCACAAGCTGACAATAGTCTTTGTCGCTGGTTACATACACGATATCATAGTCACCCTGATATCTTGCTCCCATAGTCCCAAGAGCATCGTCTGCTTCATAGCCGTCTGCACCGATTTCAGGCACTCCGATCAGGGTAAAGAACTCCCGCACCGGAGCTACCTGAGATCTCATGTCTTCCGGCATGGGCGGACGATTGGCCTTGTATTCGGCATAGTCATGATGGCGGAAAGTAGGAGCCTTGCGGTCGAAGGCAATGGCCACATGCTCCGCTTGCATCTTATCCAGAAGCGTCATGAAGGAATTCACTACGCCAAAGATTGCCGAGGTATGTTGCCCCTTACTATTGATCAGGGGGTTCTTGATAAAGGCAAAGTAAGCCCGATAGAGCAAGGCTGTGCCATCGATCAGGTAGAGCTTTCGTTTCATCTGAGTCCATCCTATCCTTGATCGGGCTAGCCTCTGCCATGGTGCATTCTTGGCAAGTGTTTTGTGCATGTTCAATTTTCATTGACGGCAATGGGCAGAGAAAAAAGCTGGAACGAACTTTGACCATAAAGGTGGAGCTTACTGTGAAAAAACTCTTACTCATAACCGCATTACTAACCCTGGCCTTGGGGCTGGCAGCCCAAACCGGACTGTTTAATCTGGCCTATGGCATGACCCTGGCCGAGGCAGATTCACTCCTGGCACTATCCACCTTTTACCCTGAAGGCAGCGAAAGAAATGCCGTGAAATACTACAGTGATGTAAATGCCTTTGTGGAGGCCATCCTCGTCTTTATCGAACCTCAAAGCCAGAGAGTGGCAGGATGGTTTGTGAAATACTTTGCAGACAATGGCGCGGACAATGATGATCTCGTGATCCAGCGCATCATCAAAATGCATGGAGACAAAAACTTCATGGAAGAAGGCACTGAGCAACTGGTCTGGTTTCTTACCGACACGCGCAGTCTACACGTGCTATATTCTTTGGATGGCAGCCTGACCGCCTTGTATTATGATTCACATTTCCCGGAATTGTTCGATATGAAAAGCAGGCGTTAGCCTGCACATCATAAGCTTCCTCACCCAAATGACACAATCTGATGGGGCATGAGGCGGAGCCCCATACATTATTGGGCGGTGGGCTGGGCATGGATTATGTCATTTCTAACTAAATGTTATATCACTCCAGCCATACAGACAGCGCTATCAACCCTGCCTAATTCTTACGATTGCGCAGCTTTCTCCACCACTCCAGGCGTTTGGCGATCTCTTTTTCAAAACCATATTCACCAGGAGAGTAGTACTCCTTTTCTGGCATTTGATCCGGGAAGTACTTCTGATAGCTATAACCATACTCAAAATCATGATCATACTGGTAATCCTTACCATAATCCAGATCTTTCATGAGCTTGGTGGGAGCGTTGCGGATATGCAGGGGAACCCCGTAGTGGCTGGTTTTGAGGGCATCCTCAGCAGCAGCTTTGTAAGCAGTGTAAAGCTTGTTGCTTTTGGGGGCTGTGGCCAGATAAACCACCAGTTGCGCCAGGGCATTGCTGGCTTCTGGCATTCCGATAAAGAGCAGAGCTTCCTTGGCAGCGATCGCCTGAGTGAGAGCATTGGGATCCGCCAGGCCAATATCTTCGCTGGCAAAGCGGATCATGCGGCGCACTATATAGCGGGGATCCTCTCCCGCCTCCAGCATCCTCGCCAGCCAATACAGGCCGGCTTGAGGGTCGCTACCCCGCAGGGATTTATGTAGAGCTGAGATCAGGTTGTAGTGCTCTTCCCGGTTTTTATCATAATACATGGTCTTTTTGGCCAGTACTTTGGCTAGATCGGAGATTTCGGGATGCGGATTTTCCTGTAAATAGGGTTGCACCAGTTCCAGTTCATTCAAAGCCCGGCGCGCATCTCCCCCACAGTTTTTTGCCATCCAGGCGATCACCGCATCATCTGTTTCCAGATGCAGCTCTTCCATTCCACGCCTTAGAATAGCCCCCAAATCCTCTTCGGACAATGATTCCAGAACAAAGACATGGCACCTGGAGAGCAGAGCAGGGATCACTTCAAAGGATGGATTCTCTGTAGTCGCACCGATCAGGATGACTGCACCGCTTTCCACATAGGGCAGAAAGGCATCCTGCTGGGCTTTATTGAAGCGGTGAATTTCATCGATAAAGATAATGCTACGCTGATTCTGAGTTCGATGCATGTAATCCGCATCCTTCATCACAGCCTTCACATCCCCGATGCTGGAAAGCACTGCGCTGAAATGGATAAACCTGTATGGGGCAGTGCGTTCGATGATGCTGGCAATAGTCGTCTTACCCGTACCGGGAGGTCCCCAGAGGATAAAGCTATGATATTCTCCCTTGTTGATCATGCTGTTCAGCAGTGAATCCTGAGCTACGAGCTTCTCCTGTCCCCGGAGTTCCTGCAGGCTTTGCGGCCTCAGTTTTACAGCAAGGGGTGCCTTGAGCGAGCTCAGCTCTTCCTGATCAAAGAGAGTAGTCTGGTCTTTTCTCATCCTTACAGCACAGACCTGCGGATCAGTCCTCCATCAAACCGCTAAGCTCGGATGGATCGTACCAGGATACTACGCCATGGATGCGTTCAAGCTCTGTGAACAGCAGATCTTTGTGATATAGCTCTTCCTGGGCAAAGTCCATCAGCAATCTCCGCACTTCATCATCTGTAGATTGTTCTGCCAGTTTCTGATAGATATTCTGTGCCAGTTCTTCACGGGATATGGCAAATTCCAGCACCTTGCGGGGATCATCCAGGTTCAGGCCTTTCAGTTCCTGATCCGGATCCTGGGTCAGGTGCAGGGCTTCAGACGGAAATTCCAGAGCATACAGAGTCCGCAGCTTGCTCTCATGGTTTTGTTCATACAGCACTAATTCCTTGAAGATGGCTGCCGATTGCGGCTTCTGGAAACTTTTTGCCAGAGCTCTATACAGGTTTTGCGAACGGATCTCTGCCTCAATGGCAATCCGGAAAGCTTCTTTTCTGGTCATGGGTCACCTCGTATTTAGGTAGTTAAACATTCCGGCGGATCAGCTCCACCGCATTGATATCTTTTAGCCTCCTGAGAGGCAGCATCACACTCAGGATGGTAAGTCCATAGGAAACGATAATCACCAGCAGATAATCAGCCAGCATCATTTGCACAGGGAGGGTGATCGCATCACCACTGCCCATGGAGAGCCTCACTATGCCAAATTGATCCTGGATCACCAGCAGCACTGTACCCAATACCAGACCCCCCATGATACCGATACTGCTGAGAATGAGACCCTGATACAAAAACAAGCGGCTCAAGTCCTTTTCTGTATAGCCCATAGCCTTGAGCAAACCCAGTTCCCGTTTTTTCTGTGTGATCAGCTTGAGCAGTGAACCCGTCAGGTTAAAGGAAGCGATGATAAACATGAACAGCATGATCACAAACATCAGGTATTTCTCAAAGCGGATTGCACCATAGAGGCTGGCATCAAAGCTGCTCCAATCCTCCAAACGATACTCAGGATACAAGGGGCGCAGTTTCTGCAGAGCCTTGGCGCTTTGATCAGGACTGGGACTGCGGATCTCCAGATAGTCCGCTACATCGGCATAGGCATTGAATTCCTGCGCCACAGCAAGGGGGATGTAAGCATAGTTCTGATCGTACTCTGGCATGCCGGCGGAGAAGATCGCCGCCACACGCAGGATTTTCACGCGGGGTAAGAGCCCAAAAGCCGTGGGGATATTGAAAAGCGGAGAGATGAGTTGCAGTTCATCCCCGATATACACATTCAGCGCACTCGCCAATCCTGCTCCCAGGACGATGCCCTGATCCTCGAAACCCTGCAGATCTCCAGCCAGGAGACCTTCAAATGAACCTTGCTCCCGGGCTTGCTTCAATACCGGAGCCACATCGGGATGCAGATGTGGATCGATCCCAAAACACAAGGCCGGAACTGCTGCCGTATCACGCTTCAAGAGCAGTTCGGCACGCACCACTGGGGCAGCCTTATAGCCATGTGCGGCCAGGCTGGCAATGAGATCCTGGTAAGCCTTCAAGGGCTGAGCATTGGCACTGCTCAGGCGCATTTCTGCCAGAGTGCCGATGATGCGGGATTTGATATCAGCCCGGAAACCATTCATGACAGAGCTTACGGCAATAAGCGCCACCACCCCCAGGGCAATGCCGATCAGGGTGAGATAATGTCCCCGACTGATCCCACGCTGGGATCTGCCCTTGAGATATTTTCCGGCCAACCAGATGATACTGTGATTTCGATCCATATCATCATGGTTTTTGAGGCTGGACTTACCGTCAAGTAATCTTTACATGGCTGTTTGGCTTGTTTCTTGCAGAAAAGCCAGGATTGGTTATTATTTCCCTAGGTAGTGTTGATGAATAAAGAGCATTTTGAGGAGTTCCTGGCCACCCATGAGAAGCGGATATTCCGCTATCTGATGGGCATTACCGCCAGTGAACACGACGCCATGGACCTGGTACAGACAGTGTTTATCTCGGTGTATGATCATTTTGAGCGGATCGAGGAAGCCACTGCGCTATCTTATGTATATAAGATTGCTCACAATAAGGCCATGACTTTCATCAAACAGCGCAAACGCTATATACCAATTGATCCCGATAAATTCAAACATCTCCCCCAGCCCCAGACTGAACCCGAAACCAAAGACTACAGCAGCCTGAATCTGGCGCTGGGACAATTGCCACCCCGACTGGCAGCAGTGATACAATTGCAATACTACGAAAACATGTCCTACAAGGATATTGCCACACACCTGGGCATCAGCGTAAAAGCCGTGGAATCCCTTTTGGTAAGGGCGAAGCGCATCCTTCGAAAAAAAATCATGCAGGAAAGTAAAAGCCGGGAGGTATAATGAGCGTAACCAAATTTTCACAAAGGAGAGAACGATGAGATGCAGCACCGCTGAACGTTTCCTGAGCCGCAAGCTCGATAATCAGCTCAAGCCTCAACAGGCTCAAGCACTTGATCTGCATCTGCAAAGCTGTCCCTCCTGCCGTGAGATCGATGTGCACAATCAAGCCATCAAACAGGCATTTATAAATGATAATCCCAGCCCCTTCCCGGAGTGGTTGCATCACAGGATCATCCACAACCTGCCCCAAGCCCCACGCCGCAGCTTTGCTGAGCGCTGGAAGCTGGGATATGCCACTGCCACTCTGGCGGTACTTTTCAGCCTGTATGCAGGAACCTGGGTGGGCATCCAAAGCTTTGCCCTGAGTTCGGAGACGAATGTGACAAGCTCTACAGAACAGAGTGAACATAACACTTTCGGACAGATCAGCCTCTTGGAGACTTACGATGAGTAGGCGTCTTCTTATTGCTCTCCTGCTGGTATCCCTGGGCTTCAACCTGGCAGTGGTTGGCAGCATGGTCTGGTTCAGATTCATCCGTCCCTGCCCGCCATTTCCTCATCCTGGCCGTCCTCCCATGGGCCAGGCTCCACCCTTGCCGATCTGGAAACACATGAAGCCCGGTTCGCAGATCCCTGCCTTCCGTGCCAAATTTGACAGTACGAAGATCATGCTGATGGAAGAGCTTGCCAAAGATCCCATCGATGAGACCAAGATACAAGCCATTATCGATTCTTCATTAACCGCCCAAAACAATCTCGAGAAGCATTTGGGCAAGAGTATCCTCGAACTTCGCAAACAAATGAGTGCGGCAGAAGCCAAAGAGCATTTCACTGCCCGCGCCAACCAGTTAAAAGAAATGCAAAACGACAAATTAAGAGATTTTCACAGGAGAAAGAGACATGAAAAAATACCTCATAATTAGCCTGATAATGATGCTTGCTGCTGGTGTACTGCTGGCGCAAAAAGCTGAAAAAAATATCCCCCCTATGAAGGGAAACCCCATGATGCACAATATGATGGATCCAGAGATGGGGATGATTAAACACATGGATGAGCTCAAGCTCACCGATGCCCAGATCAAGAAATTCGCGGAGTATCATGCCAGTTTTGAAAAGCAAAAAAACACCCTGGAAGCTGAGCTGAAAAACCTCAGGATCGACAAAATGGCTGCTATAAAAGCGGAAAACTTCATCCGTGCCAAAGAGATCAACAAGCAGATCGCCACCAAAGAACAGCAGCTAGCCGATGCCCGCATCGATCTGATGGCCAATAGAACGAAAGAACTCACCAAAGAACAGAAAGAGATCATGCAGAAAAACATGATGAACATGGGTATGCACATGGGCATGAATATGGGCATGAATATGGGCATGGGCATGAATATGGGAAAATGTATGCAGCAAGGAAAATTTCAAGGTGCATGGGGACAAATGCGCCAAAACATGAACCGCTCAAAAGATTGCGGTGATTGCGGAGATAGCGGTGACTGCGGGGGCAAGAAAGGCTCCCAAATGAAACACCACAGATAGATTATCCCTCCTCAGCAACACACAGACACATGCCACGGGTGACTCCCCCGTGGCATTTTTTTATGTAGCTGATTTTTAGAGCCCTGCCAGTTTCGCCCCTATCTGAATTACGCTATCAATACGCAGTCATTACGCATCATTTCCGTAGTGGTTGCGTGGTGATAGTGTAGATGGAGATGGGATGATTGGCACGCAGATTCCACCGAGAGCCCAGATTATATTGGCACACAGATGACGGGATACCAAGGATGAACAAGATTTAGTTCAATTCCAGTCAAATTGGCATGCGTTTTTTCACGGATTATACTGATTCTACGGATTAAGACGGATTAACCTCTCTGAACAAATGAATTCGATGAATCACCTAAATGATTAGCGCTGGTTTCACTCATCCACTCAATTCACGGTTACTTTCTGTGTTCTCTGCTTTCTTTGCTTTCTCTGTGGTAAGGGATAAAAGAATCCAGTTATCCTATTCATCCTGTCATCTGCGTTCTATTAGAGAATTACTTCTTCGTCGTGGCTGTCTGCACTGGAGGTGGAGGATTGAGGATCAGCTCCATCTGCTGGCGGATGTTTGCCTTTTGAGCTTCGAATTCTACCATTTGGGTTGCGTTCAGTCGTTCTGCGCCCACCATCTTGAGCTGTTTGGGATTGATGTATTTATTGCCGGAAAGCAGACCAAAATGCAGATGGGCTCCTGTGGAACGTCCCGAAGAGCCTACCCGCCCGATCACCTGGCCACGTTTGACGCTCTGCCCGGCCCGGACACTCATGGACGCCAAATGCGCATAGAGGCTGATCATCCCGCTGGGATGCTTGATCCGCACTTCGTTGCCATAGCCACCATTGTAGCGTGCTGATTGCACGGTTCCTGCCGCCACGGAAAACACAGGGGTGCCATACCTGCCACGGTAGTCCACGCCCTGGTGATTAGCCCAACGCCCGGAAAAAGGATCCAGCCTGCGTCCGAATGCAGAACTCACGTGGATGCTGGATAGGGGAAACCCCACACCACTGGTATTATTGCTTTTGCCTTCTTTATTGTATAGACCATTGAGCACGGACTTCTCATCGGCTTGTTCATAACGGAAGAGCTCGTGAAATCCTGTGCGAACGCCATTATAACTAACATAGAGGATTTTTGCCCGGGGCAGAGGCTTTCCTTCGAAGATGCGTTCTTCGATAAAGACCTGAAATTTATCACCTTTACGGGCATCACGCTGAAAACTGATATCTCCTTCGAGACCATTGTTGATATCCTGCTTGTTCTGAGGTGAAAGTCCCAAAGCCAGAAGTGATCTATCCAGGGTACCATCCAGTTCGCCATCGAGGATACGGTGCCGTTTGGTAACCGGCAGAGACTCCATGGTATAGATCAGGGAGTCTGCGCTGGTCACAAAATGGTGGCGGATGGTAGGTTCCTGAACAAACATCATTTTTGTGATTTTGTTGCCTTCCTCATTGAGCAATACCCTCAAGGTATCACCGGGTTGGATGGTAGTGACATCGATGTAATCACCTATTCTGTAGGCGATCATACCAATCTCTGTACCTGGCAGTGAGAGCTTTTCCAGTACTGAATAAATCGATCCTCCGGGAGGAATGGTTTGAGTGACCCAGGGATCTACAGGGGGCTCCAGGGGCTGGTGATGGAAGTTCGCACGGAATAATGGTGATATAAGACTATACAGACTGAAGATAGCGACAAGGGAGAGGGCTGTGATAAAGAGGATTTTCTTTCCTAAAGTCATATTTACTCCTTGGGAGGGGCATGTTGGGGTTCGGTGAAGGGATGGTAATGAATGTGAACCCGGCGCAAGCCTTGGGAAAAATGCTCCATCAGGCTGGCTTCCACTGCATGGGAGATACTGTGGCCGGCATCGATGGAAATATTCCCACTTACTTCAATGGTCAGGTTCACGGTGTAATAGGGGCCAAATCGATGGATGCCAAGCTCTTCGATGCCTTTTACTCCAGGCACGGCAAGAGTCACACTCCTGAGTTCCTGATTGAAATCATCATCCGGTGTGCTGTCCATGAGATCCTGGGAGGATTCCATTACGATCTCCACCCCAGTTTTGATGATGTATATAGCCACTACTGCTCCGGCGGCGGGATCCATCCAAAAGAATCCCATCCTGCCCATGACCACACCCACGATCACGGCCATGGAGGCCATGATGTCATTGAAGTGGTCATTGGCAAGAGCTTTCAGGGTGGGGTTGTGAGTCTTTTTGGCGTTCCGCTTGGTGAAGTAAAACAGGTAGATTTTTAACATAAAGGTGCACAGCGCTATCACCAGAGCCCAGATCGAAGCATAACGGCCAGTTTCTGTATGAGTTAGCAAATCATAAACCTTGCTGATGCTCTCCCAGAAAATGGCAATTCCGGTGGTCAGGATAAACGCTCCCACGACGATGGCTGAGATCGATTCCAGCTGACGATGGCCATAAGGATGCTCTTTATCTGCTGGCTTATTGGCCTGCTTCATGAAGATCTTTACGGCTATATAGTACACTACATCGGAGGTGGAATTGATGCCATCTGCAAGTAGCGCAGGAGAATGCCCAATAATCCCGATTGAGGTCTTGAGTGCAGACAGCAGGATATTGCTGAACAAGCCAAGGTTCACGGTCAGCGAAGTAAGCCTGTCCCGATCTGAAATCATCCAATCTCCCTGATATCTATTAGGTTTTCATCGGGAAAAGCCTGCCGCAGGCTATCCCGGAATATTTGTGCATCCTGAGCAGTTCCTTGAACCGACCAGGAGTTTAGGGCATAAGCTTTGATCCGGAAGGGGATCAGGCATTGCACCTGGTTTTGCTTCAGCAGGCTGTTCAAATCCCCCAGCTCCAGTTTCAGGCATTCAGGATGCCGAAAGATCAGTCGGGTCGAGGATTGTGCCAGTACTTTTACCAGCTTGTGATGCATGCCGGCAGTATAAGCTCCAGGGATATATACAGCGCCAGGAGCGCTTTCGAGGATCGTGTGCAAAGCCTTTTCATGGCCGATCAGGCTGGTGAGAGTGGTATCCTGCCAACCCCTGTTTCCCAAGGTCAGGATCGTAGTGCTCTTGCGGAGTTTGCGCAGAACATAAGTTCCAGATTCCAAAGCAGGGATTGAAGCCAGCAGCCTCAGGCGGGAAACTTCTTTGCTAATGGCTTCGAGGTTGCCAAAACTTGCGCCAATAGCGAGGATCAAGGCATGCACGTCTGCTTCCAGGGCGATGGATTTACGATCCAACGAACCATCGATGAGTACTTTGCCGGCACCAAGGCTTTGGATGCGTTTTGCCATCCTGATCTGTGCGCTTACTGCTGATGGTCCTGTGATCTCTGTCTCCAGAGCTTCCAAAGCTTTTAGCAGCCAGAGCTTGCGTCCGGAGCAGGTTTCGCCATGCAAGATGCTTACCTTGCTGCCATGCAGATCCAAAGTGCGGCTGTCACAGCAAAAGATGTTGCCAGCCAGGAGCTTGACTTTGGGCTTGGGCGTCTTGAAGATGGTATCCTGCTCTTCCCCATCGATGCCAGTGGTCATTACACCCCAATCCAGTCCCGGAAAGGACTGGATGAGGTGGTTTAAAACAGAGGTCTTGCCAGAGTTTTTACTGATCCCTACCAAAGCGATGTTCTTGAGTGCAGGATCGGTAATCCAACTAAGCATACTTCCTTATTCCATTAGTGGTTGCGGCGTTGATTCCGTTTGGTCTCGGCCGGGCCGATGGAGACTTTCCGGCCTCGTAAAAGACTCATCACGCCCTCGCAGGATTTGCGTTCTTCAGGGCAACGATCCCGGTATTTATCATCTTCGGCAGGAGTAAATCCCGGCTCGGTATAGCTGGTGATAAAGCCTTCATAATTGCGGAGGATCACCCGTCCCGGCATTTGGGAAATGATGTAGTTTGGCATCACAGGTATTTTGCCGCCTCCCCCAGGAGCATCCACAACATAGGTGGGAATGCAGAGCCCACTGGTGTGGCCGCGGAGGGATTCGATGATCTCGATACCTTTGGCGACAGGAGTTCTGAAATGCGAGATGCCTTCGGAAAGATCGCATTGATATATGTAATAAGGGCGTACCCGGTTACGGACTAATTTGTGCACCAAAGCCTTCATCACATCCACATGATCGTTGATGCCTTTCAGCAGCACAGATTGATTACCCATGGGAACTCCAGTTTCAGCAATGGCAGCAAGGGCTTTGGCTGCTTCGCTGCTGATCTCCTGAGGATGATTGAAGTGAGTATTAAGCCAGACAAAGGGATACTTCTTCAGCACCTTCATCAGGCTTTCTGTGATGCGCATAGGCAGCACCACCGGAGTTCTGGTGCCCAAACGAACGATATCGATATGGTCGATCTCGCTGAGCTTGCCCAGAATCTCATCCAGGCGCTCGTCTCCTAAAGTAAGAGGATCACCTCCGGAGAGGATCACGTCCCGCACTTCCTTGTGATCACGGATGTAGGCAATGGCTTTGTCCACATTGTCTTTGGGCATGGGAGCATCATGTTCCCCCGCTTTTCTGCGGCGGGTACAATGCCGGCAATACATGGCACATTGATCCGTGAGCAAGAGGAGAACGCGATCTGGATAGCGATGTGTCATCCCGGGCACGGGAGCATCGGCATCCTCATGCAGGGGATCAGCCATGTCGTAGCTGTCCATACTGCTTTCAGCAATGCGGGGAATGGCTTGCAGCCGGACTGGATCATTGGGATTGTCAGGATCGATCAAAGATAGATAGTAAGGTGTAATAGCCATACGGAAAGAGAAGGCTTGGTCGGCAAAGACAGCTTCTTCTTCCGGGAGCAGGCGAATATACTTCTTCAGCTCTTCGGCTGTGGTGATCCGGTTTCTCAATTGCCAATGCCAGTCGTTCCATTGGGTTTCATCAGCTATGGAGCGGATGTCGATGATGCTCATGAGGCCTCCTAGTCTGTATAACGCTCTTGGAAGAGCCGCATCAGGACAGGATTGCGACGCAGCAGGTCGATAGAGATTACAGCATGGTTGTGGGCATAGCCATTGCCCAGGATCATATCTACATCTGCACCAATACCTTCAGCACCGAGGGCAGCTTTGGTGAAGGATGTAGCCATGGAGAAGAAATATACCAGTCCCCGGTCACGGCAAGCCATGATAGTGGGCAGTTCAGTATCTTCGATATTGACAACGTTGATCACAACATCAGCCATCTTACCACCTGTCAGACGGGATACTTCCCGCTCAATCGTGATTGCATCGGTAGCATTGGCGATGATTACTTCGTGGCATCCAGTTTCCAGGCAGGTAGAGATGTAGTTTTGATTGCGCACCACACCTATCACTTTGCCGGATACTCCAGCCCGTTCGCGAGCCACGGCATTGCAAAGAATACCGCTCTTGCCATTGGCTCCGATGACCACAACTGTATCACCAGGTTTAACCAATCTTTCAGCCTGGGCCGGGGCTCCAGCCACGTCCAGTACTGACAGGGCAAGATTTTCATCCATATCATCCGGAAGCTTGGCATAGATGCCACTGGAGAAGAGAATAGCCTGCCCTTCAATCTCCACCTGGTCTTTATCCAGGAGGACTTTCTTGATCTTATTGATTTTCAGAGGAGTAAGAGACAGCGATACCAGGCTGGCAATCTTATCGCCCACTTTGATGGTCTCTTTCATTTCAAATTTGTCACCGATGGCGGCTACTCTGCCGATCAGCATTCCACCGCTGCCAGTATCTTCATTTTTGTGTTTACCGGTGCGGGTAGTGAGATCAATGGCATGTTCGGCAAAGGCTGCTTCAATATCAGTATGCCCTTGGGCAATCAGCTTTTGCTTGATCTGATGAAATGAGGCACTGTCCACATTGAGACGGATCACGTCGATCAGCAGTTCATTGTCCCAAATCTCGGTCATGTCGTTGTTCAATACTCTGGCAGGTTGGGGCAACACGCCCTTGGGTTCTACCACACGATGAGTTCCATAACGGCAACCATTGGCTTTCATTAAATCCTCCCTGGGGATATCTATTTTATTTTGTAACATGTCGATAGCATCAGCTCTCCATGATTAAAAACACTGCATTTATGTCAATGGTTTTTGAAACTCAGAGATCAGGTCTGGATTTCATGCTTGACAAGGATCCACCATTCTATTAGATTAGTAGATATGGCTCCCAAGCAATGCTATAATGTTCTTTTTTAAGCAAATGAGGTAGTTAATGAAAGATAGAGATTCAATCATCCCCACATCAGACTCCCAATCCCAGGGCAGTGAGCATGCAGGTATGCAGGTGTTTGACCCCAATAACGAGCACAGTGCTCATGTGGCAGATGCGATCGCGAATTTTGCCGCTGGTATATCTCATGAATTGAATAATGCCATTGCCATCATTATGGGCTATGCAGAAGAGCTACGTGAAGATTTGCCTGCAGATAGCCCCCTTGGCAATCACACCAAAGAGATACTCAAGGCAGGGGATCGGGCTCGGGAACTATCCAATAAACTCTCGATTATTTCTCAGAAAACACCACCAGAACTAGTAAGCATAGATTTAAACGACAGCATTTCGAAACTGATGCATACTATGAAATCTATAATGGGAGCTAAAATCGATGTCGTGTATGAGCCCGAACGTTCGCTGAAACCAATCCTGGCAAATCAAGAATGCCTCAAGCAATTGATCCTGAATCTGGCGAGTTATGCCAGATCAGCCATGCCCTCACGAGGGACATTATCCATCACTACTGGTAAACCCCAGGATAAATCCAGAGCAGGATATATCCAGTTGACTATCGCCGACAACAGCAAGCCCATAGATCACAACAAGCTGTCACGTATTTTTGAGCCTTATGTGGATGCCCTAAGCTCGGAAATCGATACCAGGATGTACCTTGCTCTGGTCTATAGTATCATGAAGCAATTGAAAGGATCTATCACTGTTGAACCAAATGCAACACAGGGGCTGACGTTCAAGATGTATTTCCCGATTGCAAAAAATCAGGACTTTATCAGCCAAACTGATCCATCTCAGCTTGAACTGGCAGAAGGGGGCAATGAGTTTATCCTGGTCGTGGATGATGAACCCCAGATTTGTGCTCTTTCACAACGCATGATCGAGGCCATGGGATATCAATGCGTGACTTTCAGTAATAGCAACGTAGCCTTGGAAGCGATCAAGGATGGCTTGGTGCCAGACCTTGTGATCAGCGATCTGGTGATGCCAGGTATTGATGGTATTGAACTGATTACCCGAATCAAGAATCTCTTGCCCAGGATCGGGGTAATCCTGATTTCAGGATATACTGACCGGCTAATGGATAGAGCCAGATCATTAGGATACACCTATCCCCTGCTGTCAAAACCATTTACACAAGCTCAACTGTCGCATTGCATCCGCGAAGCTCTGCAGAAAAAGAGAACCAGAACAGCCGTTACAGCCAGTATCTTCATCCTCGATGATGATGAGAACATCAGAATTCTACTGGGCCGAGCCTGCAACAAACGTGGGCATCATCTCATGGGTGCTGAATCGCTGGAAGAAGCTCTGGATATCCTGAATCACCATTCATTCGATATCCTCTTAATAGACCAGAGCTTGCAAGATACAAACGGGATCGCAGCGCTCAGAGAAATACGCAAAATGGGCGTTGATACACCTGCTTTGATCTTCACTGGAGCGGTTGTTAATGACTATACTGAGATTATGGCAGAATTGAATGTGATCAAGGTGATGGAAAAGACTTTTGATAACAACCCCCTCTTGGACTACATTGAGGAAGCACTCAGTACATTTTAGGGTCGGATAGGGCTGAGTTGGTACATCTCGTATAGCTTCAATGGTTCGGAACACCATATGAATCTGGTGTTCAGATTGTTCCCTGACTTAAATCCGAATCCCAATCCAAACGCATTATAATCACGCTGCCACTGCGCATCCGATGCGTAATGAGTCCGTATTGATAGCGTAATTGTAATAAGAGCGTAATGAGGGTGCTATATCAATGCGGTATTGAGAAGTAGATAGTCGTGCCTTTCCCTACCGTGCTTTCTGCCCATACCTGGCCATTGTGGCGCTCAATCACCTTTTTTACAATTGCCAGACCTATGCCCGTGCCTTCAAACTCCCGCTCCCGGTGCAGTCGCTGAAACACGGCAAAGATTTTATCCACATACTGCATATCAAAGCCTACTCCCGTGTCTTTGACAAAATAGACCGTCTCATTGAGTTCTTTACGGCTTCCTATCTGGATACTTTTGGTGGGACAGGGCTGGGTAAATTTGATGGCATTTTCCAGGAGGTTTTGCCATACTTCACCCATGAGGGCATAGTCTCCCTTACATGGTTCCAGAGGAGAGATATCTATGTTGAAGCCTTCAATGGGCAGAGTATCCTTGATGTTTTTCAGGATATCCTGCACCATATGGGTCATATCCAGGCTTGAATAATGTAAAGCATCACGATTGAGGCGTGACAGTTGCAGAAGTTCCTTGATCAGGATATCCATCTTATGGGTTGTTTTGATGATGATCTGCAATACTTCCTTGGCCTTATTGGGCAAAGTGGCAGTATAGTCCTCCAGCATGATATTGCAATAGCCGTCGATAGTACGCAGCGGAGTGCGCAGATCATGCGCCACGGTATAAGAAAAAGCTTCCAGTTCTTTATTGGCAATCAGAAGTTGCTCCGTGCGTTCCTCGACTTTGGATTCCAAATCTTCGGTGTGCCCTTTGATGGTCTCAATCAACTGCAGATGGGATAATACTATGCCAAGTTGATTGGCGAATTCGTCGGCAATTTCACGATATTCCTGAGTAAAAAAGTCCTTCTGATCAGACATAAACCACAGAAAGCCCACCATTTCATCCTGCAAGATCATCGCATTGTACATAAAGGATTTCATCCCTCTCTGCACCAAACTTTCGGCAATGGGCATATGCGGGGGAAGGCTATGGCTGGTAAGATCATTTATGATTAGGGTACGCTTTGCTCTAAGCTCATTAAGATAGTCTTGATTGGGTGGGTAAGGACCACCAGGCTCTAAAAAAGCAAAGCCTGTTTCCGGTTTCACCAGAGCCACAATATCCACAGATTCATCCCGAGTGATGTTAGCGGTCATTAGAGTAAACGGAATCAGTTGTTGCAAGTTTTCTACAGCAGCTTTACAAACCTGTCTCAACGATAACGTTTCCAACACAATGCTGTCCAAATCCCTGAGAATCTCCAATCGATGAGCATAGCGGTTTCTTTCCTCTTCCGCCAGTTTGCGCTGTACGATCTCACCGATGATCCGGGCTGATGTGCGCAGCCTGGCCTTAGCCTGCTCAATGATGAAAGGAGGCCGGGCTTGGTATTCAGCCGCTTTGTCTTTCAACAATGAAAAATCAACCTTGTACTTTGTGGCAAGCTCGCGGAGAGTATCCTCATCTCTGGGAGGATTTCCATATCCCAGGTCTATTGCTCCTATCACACCACTCGAGATTGTAATGGGGACGGCATATAGATGCAAACCACCATTGCATTCCTGGTCCACGATCACATTGTCTTCGATTGCTTTGCGAGATACTTCTGTCCAGCAGGATTCATGACACAGCCACTTACCACTAGCCAAAGCAACCCGATTGTCTGAAGAATCACATAGTTTGCGGGAGGCAGAATCCATGAACTGACACCATGAAGAAGTGAAAATCCCCAGGGCATAATCGCCATTCTTTTCATATACTGCTGCAGAAGCATTCAGGAGGGATAGATAGTCAAGAGTAAGTTCCCGTAAAACATCTTTTCCCACCGAATCCAGGATCAGGCGGTTGGTATTTAGTTCAGTAAGGTCTCCATAATCTGATTCAGCGGGCATCACGACATCCTGTTTACCCAGCATCCATTCCATGCTTTTCAGCGCTGCTGCCTGCCGCCTATGTTCTGTGATATCAGTAAACACACACTGCGTTTGTTTGAAACGACCATCTTCGTCGGTGATAATTTTCCCATTGAAACTCACCAATATCTCGGTGCCATCCCTTTTCACCAGGGTCAATTCAGCTCCATCTATAAATCCCTGAGCTTTGAAACGGGCAAAATTCCGATGGAACTGCTGGACACTATCTGGAATCATAAACTCGCTAAAGTTTCTCCCCAGTACGTCCTTTATAGAGTAGCCCATTGTATGTAACCAAGCCTGGTTGACTGTGACAAAGTTCCCTTCGATATCAAGAGATTGATAGGCAATTGGAGCATTCTCATAGAGCTTGCGAAATTGGCTTTCGCTGCGCTCAAGCTCCAGTTGATCCTTTCTGCGCTTGATCCTGTAAACCAGTATCTGTCCCAATAGCACAGTAGCCAGAGGATAGATGATCATTACAGGCAAAGCTATGGCTCGCAGTACTGAATATCTTGCCTGTACCGGTAAAAAATGCGTTAAGGCCAGCATGGAGACATGGGTTACCAAGCCCAAACTGTAAAATTCCCAATAGCTGTAGGGTTTCTTGCGGTAGGCATGGAGCTTTTTCCAGAGTATTCCCCAGAATACAGATGATGCGATTACCAATGAACCCATTATGGCACCGGAACCACCCTGCAAAATTCTGAAGACAAGCGCTATTGCAGCAGCGATGAGACTGGGTATATAGCCAAAGAACATGCCCGCTACACTAAGTAGCACTGATCTGGTATCAAAGACAATCCCCGGTCTGAGTACCCAGGGATTTGACATAATGGCGATAACCACCAATCCCAAACAAGATCCAATGAGCACCTTTACCCACCAGATCTCACGATAGCTCTTCAGGATGACTGCATCCAAGACTACGGCAAGAGACAATAGCAAGGCAGCATTATAAATCAAGCCCAGGAATATATTCTGAAACACTTATGCTGCCTTAGAGTATCATATTATCTATCAAATATCTAACACAAGGGAGGAGCTTCATTGAGCTCGAGCCAGTAAATCCCCATTTGATGTACTGCATCGGTGAACTCAGTAAAATCAACTGGCTTGCGAATGTAGCTGTTTGCACCATTGCTATAGGCAGTGGTAACATCACTTTCTTCATTGGAAGAGGTAAGAACTACCACAGGCAAATTCTTGGTCTTGGGATGATTGCGGATATGATGCAACACTTCCAAACCACCAATCTTGGGCAGATTGAGATCCAGCAAGACCAGAGAGGGCGGCATATTGGGATTCCGATCTCCGTATTGACCCTGACAAAATAAATAGTCAAGCGCTTCAGCTCCATCCTCGGCAATATCCAGTTGTGTCTCAATCTTGCTCTTGCGCAGAGCCCTTATGGTTAATTCCACATCACCGGGATTATCTTCCACCAGGAGTATGGTCTTCGGATATAGCATGGTCACCTCTTAATGTACTATAAATATCGATACTTACCTGCTTCAAAACAACGAGTCCAAAGATATCAGGCAAGTATCTGTGATAGATACTTCGAATCCCAAAGCAGTAACGACAAATCATATTTCACGCTCAACCGGATAACGATAACCATCTATCACAGACATCTCAACCAAGAGCACGCATCAGCGAGGATTGTCAAGACAATTTTTCGTGGATTGCAGAAATGGAATATTTCTTCACTCAATTTCTGAAGCACCACGAAAAACGCCCTCCAAACAACTAGAAGTAAAACCGCTCTTTCCTTTCATCTTTCAAGAGCCAGGACAAGCCCAGATAGTTTACAGCAACCAGAAATCTCTCGCTATCCACTGGTTTCCGAATATAAGCATTAGCACCCAGATTGTAGGTATTATCACCATCCAGCTCTTCCGAGGAAGTCGTGAGTATCACCACGGGAATTCTGCGTGTGATCTCATGTTCGCGGACTAATCTCAGGATTTCCATGCCGCTAACTCCTGGTAAATTGAGATCCAGCAGGATCAACCCGGGAAATCTATCGTTATCTGGTTGCCCGCATTCTTCAAACAAGTATTTAAGGGCAGCTTCTCCGTCTTCTTTTACGATCAGTGTGCCCTCGATCTTGCATTTTTCCAGTGCCCTGCTGGCCAGATCTGCATCACTGGGATTGTCTTCTACCAACAAGATGTTCTTACTATACATTTTTATCGCTCCTTATCGTCCAATAAAACGTTGTTCCAATTTCTGGTTCTGATTCCGCCCAAATCTCTCCCCCATGCCTGATGATTATTCTTTGTGCAGTTGTCAAGCCAATTCCAGTCCCGGGGAAATCTTTGGGCTTGTGCATTCTTTGGAATGCACCAAATAGTTTCTGAGCATGCGCCATATTGAAACCTGCCCCATTATCCCTGACAAAATATACAAGAGTATTACCCTGATTCGTGGTGCCAAACTCCAGCACTGCCTTTTCCTTCTTCGAAGTAAACTTCCAGGCATTGCTGAGGAGATTGGTTAGCACAATCTCGATCAAGTATCTATCTGCCACCGCAGAAACATCAGGTTGAATGATAGCCTCCACATCTCTTTGGGGGTCTTGTTCGCGCAGTCTGTGCACGACCTCAGTGGCAATTTCAGAAAGGTTCTGAGGCTCCATTGTAGTGCTTTTCTTGCTCACATGGGATAGCTTCAATAGAGCTTCAATGAGAAGATTCATGCGCTGTGCTTCAGAGCGGATCCGATCCAGATAGCCTTTGGCCTGCTCATCCATCGTTTCCCCATAGTCCTCGAAGAGAGCTTGCGCCCAGCCATCGATGCCTCTAAGAGGGGAACGCAGATCATGCGAGACAGAATAGGAGAATGCTTCCAGTTCTTTGTTCAATAGTTCCAATTGGGCTGTTCTCTGCTCAACCCTGTGCTCCAATTCCTCATTCAACTTGCGGATGGCTGCATCAGCTTTGCGAATTTCAGTTACATCCCGGAAAAATACTACCATCCGGTTTTCACCTGTGTTCATTGCGCGAATATCAAAGACTCCTTCTATGCCACCTTCATCGTACCAGGTATTTTCATTTTGATAGGCATCACTCCCTTTAGCCACATCCCGGTAGATATCAGGCAAGATAGGATCAAGTCCCGGGAAAGCTTCCAGAATCGGCTTGCCAACTAAAGCTTGCACATCAATCTTCAATATCTCACTGGCAGAAGTATTGGCATCGATCAGGATCAGGTCCCCAGCAGGACTGAGCTCATAACCCAAAGCCCCAAAGGGAGCAATGTTGATTACCTGACGAGTCCGGGCTTCATTGACCCTGACCATCTTTTCAACATCGATCATTTCCAGAGCAAAGGCTATATCGCCAGTCACTTCATCCAAAAGCCGCAATTCGCTCTCATTGAAAAAATCTGTCTCGGCTACAAACAAGCAGTATGTATAAGTTACCACATCATTCACGATTATCGGCAGTACAATAGATGATCGATAGCCCCGCTGAAGGGCTTCTTCACGCCAGATCTCCATCATCGGATCGTGTTCAATATCGTTACAATAAACCGCAGTCTTAGTCCTGATTGCGATGCCGCTAGGGCCTTGTCCTGAGGGAACATCTTCAATAGAGACAGGTTCAGTACTGGCAAAGTAACCCGCAGCATCTCCTGCCCAAACGACAGGCTTCAAAATTTTCTGGGTATAATCCACTTTACCAATCCAGGCCATTTTAAACTTGCCAAATTCCACAGCAATTTCACAGGCCTCATGCAAGAGGTCATCTTTATCTCTGGTGCGGACTACCATCTGATTGATCTGACTGATCAAGGCATAAAGGCGATTCATTTTGGCTATTTCTGCTTCTGCCATTTTGCTGGCGGTAATATCCCGAACTACATGTACAGCACCTTTCAGCTCGCCATTGTCTCCGAAAATGGGATCAACAGTGATCAGATAGGTTCTCTCCCCAAATCTCATCTCCATTTCTTCTCGGGTGAGGCTTTCTCGCATCCTCTCAAAAGGGCAATCCTGGGGATGTGTATCAGGGCTGTGCATCACATCATAGCATTTTAGACCTATTACTTCCTCTGTAGCAGTAGCGCTGGCCAGAACAGCAGCTTTGTTGCTTCTGACGATTTTGTTGTCGGCATCAAGCACGAATACCAGATCTCTGATACTATCGAAAGTAATCTGCCACTGCTGGGCAATCTCCTGATACTCTGCTTGCAACATGGATTTTTCATGCTCGAGCAGAAGCTGGTTGCGTAGCCATTCATTGTCTTTTTTACGATCCAAATAGTTTAGTCCCAGCGCTAATAAAACAATAAGAACTATCATAAACAGCGCCGTAAGCCAGGCTCTGGCGCGGATAGGCTGAAAGACCTCATTCCGGTCAATCTTCGTAACCATCATCCAGGGAGAATTACTGATGTTCCTTAGTACTGAGAAGACTCGTTCGCCTCTGTAGTCTCTGGACTCCATCACCTTCTCTTCCCCCAGGATAGCTCTCACAGCGGGAAGATCGGGACTTTCAGAAATCTTGAAGCGTAGTTTCAGTGCTGCATCAGGTACATGCCGCAGATCATTCAAAAATACTACTTCCTCACCTTCCCGGCGCACAAGTAAGGTTTCAGCAGTTTTACTGGCTACAGGCCAGGACTTGATCAGGGGATACAAGAATTTATTGGGATCAAGCTGGATCACCCATACGCCTTTTACAGTCCGGTTTGCTCCTTGATGACTGAATACAGGTATCCAATATGAATATTTGATCTGGGTAGGATCATCCTCAAAATCGTCTAAATAGTGCAAATCACCCACTACTATCTTCCTGGATTCCAGAACCTGCTTGAGATGGGCATCGGCCTGGCTGCAAACACTGTTCAGCGAGGCTGGCAAGGAAACCATTATCTGTCCCTGTGTGTCCACCAAAGCGATGGCTCTATAGTCTATTGTGCTGCGGTACATTTGCATCATTTGGATCAGATTGTCTCGGGTGGATTTGCTATCGGGATTATCAAGGAAGCTTCTGGCAAGCTCCTGGAGGAAGGGAGTTCTGTAGAGCTGGAGAGCGTCCGTATAACGTTCCTTTATCCAATTCTCGATCTGACTGTCCTTGAGATCGGCAATCGAGATCAGCTCGTCAATCGCACGGAGCCGATGCAGCCGGAATTCATTGTTCAGGTAAAGGAGTCCCGTGAAGATAATGATTAGCGAGATAAAGGCAAACCATAATAGCGGAATCAGCTTGTTGTGCTTTCGGATTGTCGTCGCTATTCTTGAATTCAATTCATCTTTCATTTGCATTACCTCTCATCAGTATTGCGTTGCCGTGTTTGTACTCATACAATATAAGCATTTCTGGAAGCGATCCTAAACAGAATAACTGATCACACGCTAATGGCATTTTCTCGGTAATGAAAATATCTGTCAATCATTTTTTACCGTTAATATCGCATATCCGTGATTTTGATATTAGCACGCTGAGCCCGATACCACTCATCCAGATGTTCCTGCCTCAGCTTTGTGCGGGCGTCATTAAGCACTTTATCCCGGGCTTCCTGCCAACGCTTGGGATCAGGTGTATGCTGCTCCCGCACCAGGGCAAGATAGTAGAGCCCAGCTACTTCAATGAGAGGTGTGAACTGCCCCGCAGGAGTATTCAGGATGGCTTCATTGAGCTGTGCCACCAATCCAATGGGTGGATAGCTGCTCTGCAAAGTAATCCCGGACTGGCTTACAATCCTTATACTATCGCGCTGGGCTGCTGCCAGATAAGTAGCTTGGGATTCTTGTCCTATGAAGCTCGTCACATACTCCCGCATGGCCTGCATGCGTTTCAAGGAACCGGCATGAATCTGAATAATGGGTCTCTCAATTTCCAGCGGAATATAATATTCCTGAGCAGCACGGGCAATCTCGCAGACAAAGATATCGCCACTGGGACTATAAACAATGCCCGGAATACTGCCGACTGGATTGGTGAAGGCGTAGATGATCAGATTTGGTTCTCTGCCGATCATGCGGATGAAACCATCGCTGCGGGAAAACATCGGAGTTTCCTGAACTTCATAGCCAAGCTGCGTGGCTGCGGCTGGTAATCCAATCTGCAGAGCCAGGCTGTAGAGTTTGGAACTCTCCGCTTTCAGCTTTTGACTTTGCTGGGCAGAGGCACTGGCTTTGGCAGTAACGCCGTCAAAACGAACGAAATAGAAGCTGCGTCCATCGGTACGCCGGTACTCATCCAGCCTGGCATCGTAGTAAGCCTGGATATCATCCTCAGTAGCCACAATGTGGCGCAATTGGGAGTAATCGAAGTAGATGATATCTGCAGTAGCGGTGCTATTCTCCTTGACCCAGGTCTGTCGAACTGCTTCTTCGTCGATATCCACTTCGCTTTTGATGGTTTCGATGAGCTTGCGGTAGGAATACATGTCCTTTACCAGATTGATCACGCTTTCTTTGAAGGAAGGACGCTCGTTGAGGGCTTGCTGGTATTTCTTGGGATCAAACACACCTTTGGTTTGCAGGTCTTTGATCTGCTTTACTCCATCAGGGATATTCTGGCGGATTTCCTGCTCCAGCTCCTCAGGGCTGATCTTCACCCGGCCGGATTTCACCGCTTCATCATAGATGTACATGGCAACCAACTCTTCCCAATACTGATTGTAGAGGGCAATGCTATCCGCCTTGCTGAGGGCACTACTCAAGCCCTGATACTCGCGATAAGCCGTGAAGCCATCCATCAGCTCTTTTTTGGTGTATTTGCGGGTACCAATCTCAGCTGCAATGGCTTTATCTTCCACCGCATACACCAGGGTTAGGACTATCATTAGAATAGCTGTAAGTATATATTCCCGACGCATTAAAACCTCTGAATGCTCTATTAGTGATCTGCGTATAGCCTGAGGCTATACCGTGAAGTCCAAATGCCGGACTAAAGGCAATCCTGTCAAGCCTATTCTGCTCTCGATCCACACTCGCTGTGCTAATGATCCACATGCTTGATGAAGTTGAGTTTAAGTCGTCTTCACCTCGAGATCATCTCGAGTACTCGAGGCGATCTCGAGGTGAACGCGAGGTAAAGCTCCGTTTATCAAACATGTGAGCATTCACATCCTCACAGGGGATATTCTTCGACAAACGCCGTCATTCCAGAAGTTCAGGCGGTTCGAAGAACCGGCTGGGCTGTCTGGAATCTCCTGAATAGAGCAAAAGCTGAGGAGAT
>DAOSEN010000002.1:188831-276611 GCA_035363155.1 Candidatus Cloacimonadota bacterium
TCCAGCCTGCGCTGGAAAGACGGCGTATGTGAGGAGATTCCAGCCTGCGCTGGAAAGACGGCGTATGTGAGGAGATTCCAGCCTGCGCTGGAAGGTCGGCGAATGTGAGGAGATTCCAGCCTCCCCACCCCAACAGCCAACATTTGTCTGTTGGGGACCCCGGTCGCTGGAATGACGGCAAATGTGTGGAGATTCACCCTGCCCACCCCATACAAAACAAGGCAGCCCTGAGGCTGCCTTGAATTTTCTATGGTCTGTAGATGAATTACTTCATCAACATCATTTTACGGGTTTCACTATAAGCTGGAGTGATCATGCGGTAGAGGTAAATCCCTGAGGGTACGCTCTTGCCTTTGTCATCCCGTCCATCCCAGACCAGGGAATGGATTCCACTACTGAAATCACGATCCACCAGACGTTTCACCATCTGTCCTTTCATGTTGTAAACCGAGACCTGCGCCCGTCCTGGTTGAGCCAGGCTGAAGGCAATGGTCGTGGTGGGATTGAAAGGATTGGGGAAATTCTGTTTGAGCTTGGTGACCAGCCCTGGAGTGGCTCCTTCGGGAGTTGAAGTATAAGGGAAGGAGATATTCAGGGTCTGGGAAGGCTTGCCTTCACTATTCAGGTAGAGGACACTGATGTAGTATTTGTATGAACCTTGAATCTCCAATACTTCAGAATAGCTGGTATCCATTGATTGCTGAACCATTTCAAAGGGACCTGCAGCAAACTTGCGGTACACTCTGTAAGCTGAGACTGGCAAGACAGGGTCATTGGGCTCCATCCACATGATGTTCAACAATCCTGAATCGTTGTCCACCACGAAATTCACACTGGATGGCGCGGGCAGATCGATCAGGGTGAATTCGGTATTCACCACCGGGTTGTTGGTGTTGATCTGGATGTTGTTCAAGGTAGAGCTGGTATGATCGTCCAGATATGCCGTAGCGGAATGGACTCCATTGGGCAGATACAGCCTGAATGAGCCATCTGCGTCAGGATTGGTGGCATAGCGCTGGTTTGATAACACTGTGGACAGGGCAGGATCCACAGCAGCGCTGGAATAGACCACGCCTCTGAGGAATCCGGTTTTCAGATTCACACCGGTTAGTTCGAAATTGTCGATAAACCAGCCCAGTCCGGTATTTCCACCATCTGTACCAAGACGGAATCTAAACATCACTTCCTGACCAGCATAAGCCGCCAGATCGAAGCTTGCAGTTTGCCATGTGGTGGTAGAGCCAGACCATCCTGATTCTCCGGCCAGGCCATTGATATTGGTAGTATTGTAGCCCCCGGCTGGAGTAATGATCGTCCAAGTATTGCCACCATTGGTGGAGATCGCTATGTTCGCTCCATCATACAGGGGTTCGATTCCATAATAGTGTTTGAAACTCATGCTGCTATTTTCAGCTAGTGTGTATTGGGGAGTATAAAGGTGATATTGCACCAAATTGGGATATTGACCCACTAGGTTTGTAGCCCAAACTTTGGTGCCACTGAAGGGAGTCACCAGTGAAGTACTGCCCCAGACCCAACCAGTCTCGGAGACAAATCCACCGTTGTTGAGTTCAAACTCATGCACGATATTGGGTAGGTTGAAGGGGATGTCCAGATTGGCCACAACCTGCTGACCACTTTGAGGAGTGGCTGTAAACGAGACTGGCAGGTAGGTTCCGGCCCCACTCACTCCGGTGAAGTCCAAATCAAAAACGAACTGCTGGATTTCATTGGCCCCAATGCCATCGCTGGTAACCACTGGATTGGAAATCACGAGGTTGGGAACCGTGGAGGTGAGTGCTGCGGAAACGTGTTTGGATTTCACTTCGCTGTTGTTCTTCAGGTTCACAATCAGTTTCACCTGTTCATTCTCGTCTATTATGCCATTGAAATTGGCATCGTAATCACTGATCATATAGGAATGATACTGCAGTTCAGAGGAATTCACTCTGATCGAGAACTGACGTTCCCACACTGTTTCACCGGATGTGATCTGCAGATTGAAGATGATTACCCGGCCCGAAGGACAGTCGTTTGCCACTGTAAAAGTGAAGGGGGTCAGATTGATGGCATTTTCTCCAGCCAGGACAGGATAATATGGGGATGAGCCATTGATGATGGTCACATATTGATCTTGAGTGCTGAGCAAAGCTGTGACATCAATAGTATCAAGGTTTCCGGTGTTTTGGATCTGGACTCCCATTTCCACAGTTTCTCCAGGTTCGACCACATTGTTGGCATCCACCAGATAGGTCTCGGTGATGATCAGATTGGCAGCTTCGTGATAGATCGGAACATTGGTAATATACAGCGCCTTGCCATTGGAAAGCGGTGCCGCAGCAGTGGGATACTGGTTGTTGAAGGTATATTCCAGGCCTCTGGCTCCGGTATGATCCTTGATCCCGATGGTGCTGTAATTGCCATGGTTGGCACCTGATTGGGAGTCTACATTATTGAAAGTATGATATTGGAATTTGATAGGTCCATCTCCCAGGCTGGTGTTGTAGGTAGCCTGATCATACAGGATAACCTGGAAGGTTTCCACGGAAGTGCCATTCTTGCCATTGCGCATGTTGTACCATTCGATGATGAAGGAATGGTTGTTGCGGTCAAAATATGTGTAAATCCCACCTGTAGGATGGGTGGCAAGATCGTCCCAGAAAGGAGCGATCATGGGGCTGGGGCCCATCGCTCCAGGCAGTCTGAAGTTTCTGAATTCGGCATTCTCTGTCACGCCCATGGCCAGGAAGCCATTGGAACATACAGTGATCTGATCATAGAGCCTGCCATAGAACTGGAAGGGGAAGGGCAGGTTTACTACTCCAAGGGAATTGGCACCCACCTGATCACCTTCGTCATTGCTGGCATAGGAATCGGATATCGGTACAGCCGTACCGAAACCGCCAGCCTGAGGAGCTATCTCAACCCAGTCATAAACTGGGGCATCTGGATATGTATTGTCAGTCACATCATAGATTACATAACCATAGGTATCTGGCCCCAGAGGATCTGATTGGGTGACCGTTCCTACGGTAAGCGTGAAGGGAACATACTGCTCAAAGCCACTGGCATTGTACAGCTTGAGGGTCAAAGGCATCACCATCCCAGGCAAAGTTTGGGGACGCTGCCAGACGATGAAATTATCTGTAGAAGTGGATACCTCTGTGTTTACGGGGAGTTCTCCAAAATAGGCTGTGTTATCGGTAATCGAGATCAGATCATTATCAGTATAAAGCCTGGCGTAAACATCCTGAACTGGCACAGCTCCGATGTTTTTGATCGTTACATTCAGCGGTGCAGTTTCATCGGGATCAAGCTTCAGATTGGCTCCATCTGCCACCTGTAAGGAAATATAAACAGCATGCGCTGCTTCCACGGGAATAAACTCCGATACATCAAATTCAGTTCCAATACCATCCGTGAGATTCAGATGCAGACGCAGCAGAGTTCCCTGGGGTGTGGCAGGATCAATCTGGATCACGATTGGGCTCAGATTGTTCGCGGTCAGACCACCCTGAATCTGAGGATAGCTGATATTACCTTGCAGGATTGTGGCATGAGAATTGGTGGTAGTAACAGTACCTGTGATGCCGGAGATTGTGTCAGTACCGGTATTTTTGAGACCAAAGAACAATTCCACAGTCTCACCTGCAGTTACGAGGCCATTGCTGTTTCCGCTCGAGGCACCAATGTTATCATCATCGATGATGATCGCATCGGGTACCAGAGTAGCAATCTCAACTATATCGATGGGAGTTTGCAAGGGTTTGAAATTGTGTCGGCTGATAGTAAGAATGGCATTGCCGGCTGTCAAATTTGCTGGCATTACCATTACAACGTTACCTTCAATATCTGTGTATCCCCGGGAAAGTATGGTGGCACCTGTTGATAGGACAACGCTGGCTCCTTCCACAGGCATACCGTTGTTATCGAGCACGGCTACGTCAAGCAAAGACAGTCCCACAGGGATGAAAGTATCTGTAGAGATACTGAAAGTATTGGGGATTCCGGTGAAGACTTCCATCGTGGGATCACCCATCAGATTACACCAATGTGTGAATTTCTCTACATTGGCGGGAGATGAAACTCCAAAAATCGAATTCATATAGATCTTGCCATGCAGAGTGGCTTCTCCCATGGTACGCATGCCATGTGTGAAGATACCATCAAAGATCGCACCATGCAGCACGTTATTGAATGTCGTATGCGTGCTGGATGTACTCATGCCAATGGCTGTCACCGCTCCCTTGGGGGCTGCGGTGGTTCCAAATCTGGTAAAGAGTTCAGCGTGTCCGGTGCCGTTCCAGTAGTTGTTTGTAGAACAAGTGATGATCACGGCATGGGGCAGCATGTACCCATTGAAAAATGCAGATTCTGAGGGTGGAGCCCAACCGCTCATGCCAATATAACCACGGAAGCTGAAGAAACCAATACCCTGGTTGATGGCAACATTCATGGCCGAAGGAGCAGGAGCGCCACTGTAGATTTCAGTAAAGGTATAGTCAGGATTCTCATCCAGGGCTAGCTCTTTGATGTACTTGCTGATGTACATGGTCGAGATTCCGGAGGGATCCCAATCCCCCACCAGCAGCATCCGGTTCAGCCAGGTAGCAGTGTCTACATTGATGTCACGTTCATATACATAGATTTTGTTCAGCATCACCAAAAGCTGGGAGAGGTTCTCAGCCGATATACGGCCAACGAAGATATCACCCAGGATGTCACCTGTATTCATGTGGGTATATGGATAATCTGAGCCACCGCTGTTGTTCAGGAAGGCGGGAATCGTGTAGCTTCCGGTCGTATCACCAATCAGGATCACATGATCGGGACGGGTGGCAGGATTGTTGTAGCGGTTGCGGATATAGGTCTGGATGCTGGAAGTCGAGGACCCTGCCTGAGCAGCAGTAGTATTGGCGACATCCACATCTGCACCCTTCTGGCGTTTCCAGAGTACAAAGTTGTCCAGAGCAGTGAGGAAATTTGAATCTGTATTGTTACCATAAATGATCAAATAACGAGGAGGGGTATTGGCCAAAACCAGGTTCCGGTAATCACCATAATTCAGGATTAATGAAGAATAGATCTTATCAAAGCTGGCTGAGACCTGCTGCACAGGTGCAGGAAGCTCATTGATGCCAGGGCCGCTAGTATAGTTCACCCTGAGTTGGATGTTAGTATATGCAGTCAATTCCTGAGTGGAGGCATTGTAGCTGAAAGGATTGATCTGGATTTGCACAATGCGGAAATCCCTCAGGATCATAGGATCGCTGTATTCAATCTGCTGGCTGGGATATGTGCCAGTGCTGCTATAAAAATCCTGATTCTTGATAAATGCTTTGGGGCTTTCCAGTTCATTCCCCTGTTGCAAGGGATAGGCGTTGTACTGAGGCAGGATGCTGTGTTGGGCACCCAGCACCTCAATCGACACTCCACCCTGATGGGGAATGGCGATAGTGGTAGAGATCATGGGCAGTTCCGGCATACCACTCTGCATCAGGGATGCCGCTTCGGACAGAGATATGCGGTGATAGATCTGCCCACCTGCAGTTTCCTGCCGCACTTCAAATTCGGGGAGGGTGAAACTGATATCCATCGAATTCACAGATCTGGATCCGATTTGAAATGCTGACTGATAAGCCGGCATTACTTCGCCAATGGCTGCGGCGGCGGCAAGCCCACACACAAGGCTCGCCAGCAAAACGAGAAAGAGTCTTTTCATGTTATATCCTCAGTTTTGGATTTATGGTTTTATAGCACTAATGCAAGTATCGTTCCTATTGCTTTAGAGATTGTAGTACAACATCATCTCATGCGGATGCGGACGCTCATTCACTGAATTGTATTCAGCCATTTTCATCTTGATATGGCTCTCGATCAGTTCTTCATTGAAGACCCCTCCTTCCAGCAGGAAGGCATGATCATCCCTTAGGGCTTGCATGGCTTCGGCAAGGTTGGCGGGAATCGACAGCAGCTTGGCTTTTTTTTCTTCGCTCCAGGCATAGACATTGTCGTCGAAGGGTCCCAGATTGAGCTTACCAGGATCGATTTTGTGTTTGATCCCATCCAAGCCTGCCATCAGAATTGCGCTCATCGCCAGGTAGGGGTTGCAGGTGGCGTCTCCGGTACGGAATTCAAACCGCTTGCTCTCCGGGGTATTGGCATATTTGGGGATTCTGATCGCAGCAGAGCGGTTGGCAAGGCCATAGAACAGCTTCACTGGGGCTTCAAATCCAGGCAGCAGTCTCTTAAAGCTGTTTGTGGAAGGGTTGGTGAGCGCCACCAAAGCTCTGCCATGGCTGAGGATACCACCGATAAACCAGATGGCTTCTTTGGAGAGATCAGCATAGCCACCCTTTTTGTAGAATATATTCTTGCCTTTCTTATGCAGCATCATGTGGAAATGCATGCCATTGCCAGCGTGGTTGTAAACAGGCTTGGGCATAAATGTCGCCGTGAGGCCATATTCATGGGCAGTGCGGCGGATTACGTCTTTCATTACCATGGTATCGTCACAAATCTTGGGGAAATCCAGCAGCTCAGTTTCGATCTCCTGTTGGGAAGAAATCCCTACTTCATGATGGTGGTACCTTACTTTGATGTCCATATCCTCGATAGTATCCACGATTCTTTGGCGCATCTCATAAAAGCGATCAAAGGGAGTATCGGCATGGTAGCCTTTCACGCCTTGCTGGCTGATGCCGTCCAGGTCTTCAAAATCCTCGGGCAGGGCGTCTTTACTCTCGCTGGAGGTGATATTGTAACCGCTGGAAAAGCTATCGGAATAGAACTGTACTGTATCAAAGAGATGAAACTCCAGCTCAGGTATCCAGGTGGAGGCATCGGCTATTCCTGTTGAAATCATGTATTCATGCGCTCTGAGCGCGACGCTGCGGGGGTCTTTCATGATCCCGATTCTGGTCTCAGCATCGCAGATCGAACAGATCATCCGAATTGTGGGAACTTCATAGAAAGGATCGAGGTGAGCCGTAGTGATATCCGGCATCAGTACCATATCGCCGCTTTCCACGCTACGCATACCAGGAATGGATGAGCCATCGAAAGGAATTCCACGGGTAAGAACGTTTTCCACTCTCCGGGCAGGGAAAGTGATGTGATACCACTTGCCATCCAGTCCACAATACTTCAGGTCTATGGCTTTTACTTCCTGTTCGATGATGAGTTGCTGTAGTTTTTGTAAGTCCATGTTTTGCTCCATGTATGTATATTTTTTTGTTAGAATGGGATGCCCAGCAGACCCATAAAGGCACGTACCGGAGGCAGGACGATCCTGCCCACCAGATTCAGACCCAATAGGTTTGAGGCGATAATGATCACAAAGAGATAGATCATCCCTTTGCGCTCTTGTGCCGTCCACTTCCAATAGGCTTCATCGCTGAGAAACATCCCCAGCACCTTGGAACCATCCAGAGGTGGTACCGGAATCAGATTGAAGAAGGCCAATAGCAGATTGAGAAAGATCACATAAATACTGATGTATTGAATTAGAGGAAAAGCGCTGCTGAGGTGGTAGATCACCGCCATGCCAATCGCGATCAGAATATTGGATACAGGCCCTGCCAGCGCTGTAAGCCCTGAATCCCGCTTCAGGTTGCGGAAATTGTAAGGATTGAAGGGTACGGGCTTGGCATAGCCCCAGATGAATCCTGCGGAAAAATACAGGATCAAGGGCAGTATTACCGTGCCAAACCAATCTATATGCCGCACCGGATTGAAGCTCAACCGGCCTGCCCGTTTGGCACTGTCATCACCCAAAGCGTAAGCAGCAAAGGCATGGCTTACCTCGTGGATGATGATGCTGTAAAACACCACGACGATGATCGCCGCATTCGTGATCAACTTGGTCAATGCGATATTTGGTTCGTTCATAGTCTTTTAATGCGGATAAACTTCCGCTTCCCCGCCCGGATCACCGAGCCGTCTGTAAGCTCGATTTCGGCATCGATAGACGCAATCTTCTGTCCATCCTGGCTCACGCCTCCACCCATGATCAAGCGCTTGGCTTCACCATTGCTGGCGCAGAGCCCTGCCTGAACGAGGAGGTTAACGATTCTGGCGCTAGTCTCTGAGGTCTCCATTTCAGGCATGTCATCCGGCAATTCCCCTTTGGAAAACACCTTCTCAAAGCCTTCCTGAGCCTCTTTTGCCACCTCTTCACCATGATACAGAGCGACGATCTCCCGAGCCAGGCGTTTCTTCAGGATCATGGGATTGATCCCGCTTGCCAGCTCAGCTTTGATCTCTGCCAGAGTATCTGCTTCCAGGGTAGTGGCATAGGTATAGTAGTTCATGATCAGGCTATCCGGAATGGACATCACTTTGCCAAACTTATCAGCTGGTGTATCGAATACAGCAATATAGTTATTCAGCGATTTGCTCATTTTATTGACACCATCCGTACCCATCAGGATGGGAGAAAGCACCGCTATCTGCTGAGCTTGTCCAAAATAGCGCTGCATATCGCGTCCGCAGAGGATATTGAATTTCTGTTCGGTAGCGCCTAGCTCTACATCGCTGTGAATGGCAACAGAGTCATACCCCTGCAGAATGGGATACATGATCTCATGCATACCCAGGGAAAGACCTTGCTCATAGCGATTGCGGAAAGTATCATGCGCCAGAAACTGTGCCAGGGTAAACTTCCCCATTAGTTTCAGCACTTCGCTCATACCCATCTCGCCAAACCATTCAGTTTGATAATGGATCTCCGTCTGTTCGGGCTTGAGGATGGTAAAGAGCTGTTCCATGTACTTTTCGCTATTGGCACGGATTTGCTCGTGGGTCAGGGGTGGACGTGATTCATCCCGTCCGGTGGGATCACCGATCTGGGCAGTAAAATCCCCGATGATGATCACTCCGGTATGCCCCAAATCCTGAAAATCACGCATCTTGCGAATAGGTACCAAATGCCCTATATGCACGTCATATCCGGTGGGATCGATACCGTATTTGATTCTCAGGGGACGCCCTTCTTTGGCACTGAGAGCCAGCTTGGCTATCAGCTCGTCCAGGGGGATGATCTCTTCCACTGCACGGGTAATGATCTTGAGTTCGTGTTCGAATGTCATTTATTGATCCTGTTATGTTATTTCTTGGTTCGGGCACTGGATCGGAAGCCGCTTTATTTGTCAAGCAAATCTGTTTTTTTGCAGTGAGTTGACCAAGCATGCCATGATGTGGACAGATATCCACAAACACAAATACAAAATAGTTGAATCCTGTTTGTTTGAGCGCTATAACTGGATAACTTTTTAGTACATTGCGGCTTGTATTTAAGCAAGAAAGCCCAAGGAGGAACAATGAACAGGAATTTGTTCACAATTGGTTTCATGTTTACTATCTTCACGTTCTGGATTGGTGGGCTCGGGAGCTTCACCTGGGGAGGGACAAACGTAGAATACGGCGCGGATGTGATCATCATTGATGGGGGTATCCTGATCAGCGGTAGCCAGAAAAGCTCTGAAACCATCGAAGACGATGTGCTCCTGCTGAACCTTTCCCTGGATGGCACCACAACCTGGGCTCGACTAACAAACAAAACCCTCTGGGATAGGGCAAATTGTGTGATCCCCCTGGCATCCGGAAGCGGCTATGCTTATGCTGGATATTGCGGTGCAGCAAGTTCCACCTGGGACTATCTTCTGGGGAAAACAAATGCCAGTGGCAATACCATCTGGACGCAAAGCTTTGGTACTGCCACCAAGCACGAACGAGCCAATGCCCTGGTAGAAACCATGAATGGTGGCTTTATAGTGGTTGGGAACAATGAAACCGACATCAAAGGCTGGATGCTGATCACCGATGAGAATGGCTCGTCTACAGATTCACAAACCTTCAATTATGCCGCCGAAACATGTGCTTGGGACATTATCACCACGCCCGTAAACCATCATCTGGTGATTGGCACCCAAAAAGGAGCAAATGCTGATGTGATGCTGGTAATGCTGAATGTAGCCGGAATGGAGATCTGGCATCAAAGCCTGGGCGGCACTCAAAACCACTATGGCCTTTGCGGAAACAACGCCACCGATGGCTTCATCATCGGAGGTTACCACAAAGTGAGTGGACTGCAGTACAATCTGATGCTGATGAAAGCCAATGAAAGCGGTGAGATGCAATGGTTGCACACCTATGATCTGGATGAGTACGAGCAATTCAACGAAGTTCGCCCGGCTACCGATGGTGGCTTCATCGCGGTAGGCTCCACAGGCAACTATGCCATGAAAGACTGGTGCATTTTTAAAACCGATGCTGATGGCAACGAACTTTGGCATCGCAGGATCGGTGGCGATGGCAATGATGAATGTCTGGCGGTTACCGAACTGGCCAATGGCAGCATCATAGCCGTAGGCGCTACTGAATCCTTTGGTGCAGGTCAGTACGACATCTGGGTAAACATCTTCAATGCAGATGGCACCGAAGCCGAAGATGATATCCTGCCACATCCTGTACCAGCAGCCCTGAGCTTTGCTCCCAATCCTTTCCGAGATACTTGCCAGATCACTATGAAGGGTGGCGCAATGCTCTGCGGCGCTATCTACAATCTGAAAGGCGAAAAAGTCTTTTCAATCCCTCCCCAAAGCGGGGATAACTTCACCTGGAATGGCTGCGATGATCTGGGACGTAAACTACCCTCAGGCGTATATTACACAATCGTGCAACAAGGAACAAACCGGCAATCCGGCAAGCTGGTCTTGATGAGGTAGCATATAAAACAAAGTTACAGACCTGTTCCGGCAGTATCACATCTGTTTCTTCTACGCATTGAGCTGTGTTTTAGTTCAAAGCCTGAAGCTCCGCCATGAGCATAGATCCCCAGCCACTTTAGCTATTGACATATTTCCTGCTCTGAGCCGGATTGAGTTCGTTGATAGTAAAACACAAGGAATATGTGTGGCAGAACAGATAAAACTGTACTCGAATCTTAGCTGGTTGTGGCGCATGTGGGGAGATCCCGCAGGTGAGTACGCCCGATACAACCACCATGTGATTTCCTGGATAACTAAGCACTCCCGCAGGAAATACCATACCCTGTTGGATCTTGGCTGCGGTGGAGGTAAAAACGTCTTTACCCTGAAACATCATTATCAAGTAACTGGTCTTGATCTCAGCCCTGAAATGCTCTCCCTATGCCATGAACTCAATCCAGAAACCCCCACCATTTGTGCTGACATGCGGGATTTCAGCTTAGAGAACCCCTTTGACATCATCTATATCGACGATGCGATCAGCTATGTCACCTCCAGAGAGGACTTACTGAGAGTACTGAGATGCTGTCTCAAAAGCCTGGCGCCGGATGGCCTCATGGTACTTACTCCAGACCTGTTCAAAGAGGATTTTGTCCAGAATGAAACCGAGATCTTCCAATCCATTCCCCACCAGCTTCATCCTGATACAGAAGTTACATATATTACAAATAACTACGATCCTGATCCCAGCGATGACATCTATGAATGTCTGTTTCTATATCTGATCCGCCAGCGGGGAATTCTAACTCTGGAGCGCGAAGTGCACACTTTGGGTATCTTTGAGAGGGACACCTGGCTGGGTGTCTTAGCTGAGCTAGACCTCTGTGTGCATCAAGAGCTCTTCACAGAAGACGATCATCAGTACACAGTATACGTCCTCTCCAAATCATGAACTGCACAAAAACTCAATCCAATTTCTGGAGTAATAAAATGCAAATCCTCATCCTTATCGCCATGATCCTGTGTGTACAGGGCTGCACCAATTTCCACCGGATTTACGACGACGAACGCCAGGCCTCTCTGGCTCAGCAAACACCTCTCAAGAACGCTCCTGTGCTCACCGAAGCAGACATAGCCCAGCTCCCAGAACCGGTGCAATACTACATCCGCATTTGTGGACACCTGGGTCAGCCCCGCTACCAGAGTGCTGATATCATCTGGGCAAACAGCCATTACCGGGGTAAACCGGACGCCAAATGGATAAAGATGAAGACCCGGCAATTCAATTCTGTTCGTCCTCCCGTCCGTCTGGCTCACATGAAAGCCTGGATGATGGGCATTATTCCGTTTGAAGGCAGGGATAAATACGCCGATGGTGCTGGACACATGTATGCCAAACTGGCTGGATTGATCAAAATCTTCGATACCAAAGACCCCGAGATCGGCCACTCAGCCTTGATCACTCATTTTGCCGAAGCTCTGTTTTTACCTGAAATAGCTTTGCAGGACTACATCTCCTGGCTGGATTCAGGCCATGATTATGCCATCGCCGAGATCAATCATCAAGGGATCAAAGCCCAGGGCATCTTCCGTTTCGATGCAGCGGGCATGCTGATCCGATTTGAAAGCAGCGACCGCTATTGCAGCATGCCGGATGGCAGCTACCAGAAACAACCCTTCTACTGCGAAGTACTCAGCCATATCAAAGTGGGAGAGCGCATCATCCCCCAAAAAGTGACTGCCAATTGGACCATGGATGGCAAGGAATTCCAATACTGGAAAGGTACCATCAAGGAAATCAAGTACAATAACTGAGAATAGCACTCAAAAGCAAGATTGTGATTTGTTCATTCAATCTTTTAGGATGCATGAAATGATGTTACTTGAAGAGTCGAGTAGAGGTACCCAACCATCATTTGAATTGACAAGATAAACCCTGTTGATTATTTTTGGCATGATTCAATAAAGCATAAGTAAATAAGAATACTGGACTAGTTTATGGACAACATATCTTCACAATTGGCTATCAGCATAGAAGCCCAAAGGCTTGTACATACGCATAATGTATCTGATGTTCATAAGAGTAATCTGGGGCAGTATCTTACGCCATATTCCATTGCAAATTTCATGGCTTCAATGTTGCCCATCCACGAAGGGGCAATCAGCTTGTTAGATCCAGGTTCTGGAGTAGGCACATTAGCTTCAGCATTCTTAGAAAGATGCTATTCGCTAAACCCAAGACAACAAGTTAATTGCGATTGTTATGAAATAGATGAAGGCTGTATCCCCACCTTACAACATAACATGGAGTTTTTCAAGAAACATTACTCTTTGAACTACAACATTATCCCAGAAGATTATCTTGGATCAGCAAGCGACAGTTATTTCAATTTTGATGGCACTAAATACACTCATGTCATTATGAACCCTCCCTACAAGAAAATAAGCAATAGCTCCCTGCCACGTAAACTCCTTGAATCTATTGGTGTAAAAGCTGTAAACTTGTATGCTGCCTTTGTGTCTATGGCCATTGAGCAACTGAATGATGATGGATACCTGGTAGCTATTTTACCCAGAAGCTTCTGTAACGGTGTCTATTATGAATCATTCAGAAAACACATGCTTAAGAACACAGTTATCAGAAGAATCCATTTGTTTGAATCAAGGAAAAGCGTGTTCAAAGAAGATAGCGTCCTCCAGGAAAACATCATTATCATGCTTCAAAAAAACCGTGAACCAACTACCGTGACAGTGTCATATTCGAAGGATAAAACCATCGATAGTATTGTCACTGAGTCGTTTTTTTACAGAAATATCGTTGACACCGAATCTCGTTCTTTGATCATCAATATCCCGACTTCTAATAACAGCAAGCCAACCTCAAAATACATCCGTACCCTGGATGAGATCCAGTTGAAAGTATCTACAGGTCCGATTGTTGATTTTCGCCACAAGGACAATATCTGCAGTCAATCTGACAAGGGTATTCCTTTAGTTTATCCATTTCATATCGACAACTTTACGGTTAGTTGGCCAAAGGTCAATCCCAAGAAACCAGATTACTTTCTGGCAGACTCATCTGTAGCCAAGTACCTCTACCCTAAGGGTTTCTACATTGTGGTGAAGCGATTTTCTTCGAAAGAAGAGAATCGAAGAATTGTAGCCGCCATACTGAATCCAAATGATTACATACATAATCAATATGCGTTTGAGAATCATCTAAATGTATACCACAGCGGTGGCCATGGTCTGGATGAAGACATTGCTTGGGGACTTCTCTGCTATTTGAATATTCAAGCAGTAGACATTGATTTTCGTTTGTTTAGTGGGCATACTCAGGTCAATGCATTTGATCTGAGACAGCTACGATATCCAGATCAAAAGACATTGATAAGACTGGGACAAGCCATCAGAGATAACGCCCTGAGTTATAGTAATTTTGAGAGTACGCTTCAGGAGTTTTAATGCTTCAGATAAAGAATCCACATCGAAAGATACTGCAAGCTATTGACATACTAACCAAACTTGGTATGCCCAAAGCTCAACAAAATCCCCGCACAGGACTATGCCTGTTAGCCCTATTGAATATCACACCCCATAAGTCATTTCATCATTCAGAACAGCCCTTGATTGGAATTACACCCATTATGGACTTCTGTGCCAAGTACTACCACATAGAATACAGGCCGAACACCCGTGAGACATTTCGAAGATACAGCATGCATCAGCTTGTTCAGGCTGGAATTGTATTGTATAATCCTGACAATCCAGACAGACCTGTCAATAGCCCTAAAGCAGTCTATCAAATTGCCCCGGATGTCCTGAGCCTGATAAGAACTTTTAAAACCTCATTATGGCGTGAGGAATATGATAAGTACACTAACAGACATCAGAGCCTGATATCTACATATTCAAAAGACAGGACAATGGCACAAATCCCCGTCGTCGTTAACGGCAATAGACTGAAGCTTAGTGCGGGGAAACACAATGAGTTAGCTAAAGCGGTTATTGAGGTGTTTGCTCCCAGTTTTATAAGCGGTTCTGTCCTGGTGTATGTTGGCGATACTGAAAACAAGTCCGCATACGTGGACTTGAAATTTATCGAAAAATTAAACATCCCCTATGATACGCATTTTAAACTCCCAGATATCATTTTCTACCTCCCTACCAGGAAATGGATAATACTGGTAGAGTCTGTTACCAGCCACGGGCCAATGAACCCCAAAAGGCATTTAGAGCTTGAGAAGTTGTTTATTGATTCAAAAGCCGCAAAAGTATACGTAACCGCATTCCCTGATAAAGCCACAATGAGAAGATATGTCGCAGACATTGCTTGGGAAACTGAAGTGTGGATTGCTGATAATCCAACTCATCTAATCCATTTTAATGGATCGAAATTCCTTGGTCCTTATGTTAGCGAATAGTTTGTAAGTGTTTGGGTTATAAATATAGTTGAACCTTTGAAGATTACGATAACAGACTCTTCTTTACTTCCATATTGCTGAGTGGAGAATCCCACCCTCTCCGCATTCGCATATTCAACACAGTTTTACCTCGTCTTGATCTCGAGATCATCTCGAGTACTCGAGGTGATCTCGAGGTGATCCTGAGGTAAACACGTGTTATTTATGCAAATGCCAGGAAGGAACCAATCCGTCTTACTCTCCGCTGCGAGGGTGTCCTTTTTCGTAAGCTGCCTTGATGTCTTCCAGGCTTACATGCGTATATACTTCTGTAGTGGAGAGATTGGCATGCCCCAGAAGCTCCTGAATAGCCCGCAGATCCGCACCCCGGGACAGCAGGTGAGTGGCGAAGGAATGCCGGATGGTATGTGGTGAATAGCCTTTTTCCCGGGCAATGAGCTCGATGTAGCGCATCAGGATCACATGCAGTTGGGCGGTATCAAAATCCTTGCCCCGATGGGTGAGAAAGAGGCGCTCCGTACTGCCAGGCTTGAGAAACGCAGGACGGATGCGCAGGTAATCCTGCAGGGCGGACAGGGCTCTGGAGCCGATGGGAATGATCCTTTGCTTATTGCCCTTTCCGGTCACCCGGAGCAGACCTTGCTTAAGATCCAGATCATAAAGACTGATCCCCGCTGTCTCCATCAGACGCAAGCCGCAGCTATAGATCAGCTCGAATATGGCCCGGTTGCGCACTCCCACTTTGGTTTCGGCATCGGGAATACTGAGCAGGAGGTCAATCTCGGATTCACTGAAGAATTTGGGCAGTTTTTTCTCAAACTTGGGACGGCGGATCTTCTTCATTGGGTTATCGCTGCGGTAACCCTTGACTTTCAGATACTTAAACCAGGAGTTCAGGGCTGCCATCTTGCGCGCCAGGGTACGGTTGCAATCCGGGCGTTCATTCAGCCAGGTGAGAAAACCACGGATGTGGATGGCATTGATCATGCCGATGGGATAGTTTTCCCCAAAATTCTCCTGTAAAAACTGCTGAAACTGCTCCAGATCGAGCTGATAACTTGACACTGTGTTTTTGCTCTTGCCCTCCAGAGAAATATGCTGGAGGAATTCCCGGATCAGTTCCTGCAACTTGCGTACCTCGCTATTTTTACTAGGGTCATTTTTTTGCTTGCCTTAATCCTTGTCGAGAAAAAACTTGCCCTGAGAACGTGGAGGTAACATGAATCAGTTCATCCATCCCAGTGTAAAATTGGGAGAAAACGTAGAAATCGGCTACAACACCGTGATCCTGGCCGATGTGGAAATCGGCGCCAATTGCCTGATCGGGCACAATGTCGTGATCCATCCCGGCACCAAAATAGGTGAAAGCGTCCGCATCGATGATGGCGTGATTATCGGCAAAAAACCCCTTTCCTCTCCCCGCTCGATCTTCAAAGTGCCAGACAACCTCACTCCCGCTGAGATTGGCAGTTTCTGCCAGATTGGCGCTAATGTGGTGATCTATGTACAATGCAAGATAGGCGAACGCAATCTGATCGCGGATCTCGCCACGATCCGGGAAAACGTGAGCGTGGGCAGCCTTAATATCATCGGCCGCAACGTCACAATCGAGAATTTCGTCACTATCGGCGATCGTAATAAATTCGAGACCAACTCATACATTACCGCCTATTCCACGGTGGAAGATTACTGCTTTGTAGCACCTTGCGTGGCTACCAGCAACGACAACTTCATGGCCCGGGACAAAGAACGTTTCAACCATTTCAAAGGCATCACCATGAAACGCGGCTCCCGCATTGGCGTGAATGCCACCATCCTGCCCGGTAAGATCATAGCTGCCGATGGCACGGTCGCAGGTGGGGCTGTGGTCTCCCGGGATGTTCCAGAAGCCACGATCGTGGTCGGCTCTCCTGCTAAGCCCATGCGAGAAGTTCCTGATCTGCAACTACTTAAAAACAACCTGGATAAATAATCATGAAAGCACTGGTGATCGTTCCCACCTACAACGAAAGCGAAAACATCGAACGCATTGCCAAGATCGTGTTGGGTCTTTCGGAAGACATTGAAGTACTGGTATTGGACGACAACTCCCCGGATGGCACGGGGCAGTTAGTAAAAAACCTGCAAGCTACTCAGCCCCGCTTGCATCTGATCGAACGTCCTGCCAAGCTGGGTTTGGGCTCTGCCTATGTAACCGGCTTCAAATATGCGCTGCAAAAGGATTTTGAGTATATTTTAGAAATGGATGCGGATTTCTCGCACAACCCTGAGGATATCCTCCGGCTTCTGGAAACAGCGCAAAAGTATGATCTGGTGATCGGATCCCGCTATTGCAGCGGAGTGAATATCATCAATTGGCCTTTCAAGCGCCTTTTGATCAGCTATTTTGCCTCCAAATACGTGCGCGTGATCACTGGTATGCCCATCAAGGATCCCACGGCAGGCTTCAAGTGCTTCCATCGCAGAGTATTGGAAAGCATCAATCTGGACAAGATCCTCTCGGATGGCTATGCCTTCCAGATCGAAATGCACTTTCGCTCCTGGGTGAAAGGCTGGCTCATCAAAGAAATCCCCATCGTCTTTACCGACCGCCTCAATGGGGTATCCAAAATGAGCCGTCACATCGTCTGGGAAGCTGCCTGGATGGTGTGGCATCTGCATTTTTTGAAACTCCTCGGCAAGATTCACTGATAAGGATTTCTTCATGCTGGAAAGAGTAAACAACCCCATCCTGCAAGCAGACGAAAAAGAATACGACCGCGCCCTCAGACCCCGAACTCTGGATGATTTTATCGGCCAGAACCATATCAAAGAGCTCCTCGATATCAGCATCAGAGCGGCAAAGATGCGCAATGAGCCTCTGGATCACGTGCTGTTTTATGGACCCCCAGGCTTGGGTAAGACTACTCTGGCTACGATCATTGCCCGGGAGATGGGAGTGAATATCACCGTTTCCAGCGGTCCAGTAATAGAGAAACCCTCTGATCTGGCTGGAATCCTGACCAATCTGGGACGCCATGAAAACCTCTTTATCGATGAGATTCATCGCCTTTCCCACGTGATCGAAGAATACATCTACCCCGCCATGGAAGATTATGAAATGGAGATCATCCTGGATAGCGGGCCTTCCTCACGCACCTTGAAGATCCCGATCGAACCCTTTACGCTGATCGGCGCTACTACCCGAGCAGGACTGCTGACCCCTCCCCTCAGGGATCGCTTTGGCATCGTGCTAAGGCTGGACTATTACGATCAAGCCTCCATTGAGCAAATCATCCGCCGTAGTTCCAAACTCCTGAATATTCCTGCCGAAGACGATGGCGTGAGTGAACTCGCCCGTCGCAGCCGCGGCACCCCCCGGATCGCCAACCGGCTCCTGCGCCGGGTGCGGGATTATGCCCAGATCAAAGGCAAAGGCATCATCACCATGCAAGTAGCTTTGGATGCGCTTTCCATGCTGCAAGTGGATCATGCCGGTCTGGATGAGATGGATAAACGCATTCTTGCCACGATCATGGAAAACTACCGGGGTGGCCCCGTTGGGCTGAAAACCATTGCCACTGCTATCGGTGAGGATGCAGGAACCATCGAGGAAATCTTTGAACCCTATCTGGTGCAGCAAGGCTTTCTGGAACGCACTGCCCAGGGTAGGAAAGTGACTTTCAAAGCCTATAAGCACATGGGCATCAGCCCTATCACCGATCAAACGGAAATCTTTTAACCAGAGGCCATGGGCTATACCAGAAACATCGGCCACAATCTCCTGACCCAGGTCTTGAAGATTGTGCTGGGAGTGCTGACCGGCATCCTGGTGGCAAGAGCTTTGGGGCCGGCAGGACAGGGCTTTGCGGCATATATCCTGTTGGTTTTTGGCATTCTGGGCACCTTCGGGCATTTTGGAATCATCTCGGCAGTTACTTATTTCCAAAAGCGCAGCGGCTTTGATCGCAGCGCCATTTACAGCACCAATCTCAACCTGCTGGTGCTGATCTCACTTTTCCTGGCAGCAATTGTCCTGATCCTGCGGGGACAAAGATTGATCCTGGGAGACTACCACCTGATCTATATCCTGGGTGGAATCCTCCTGATGGCAGGAACCCTCATCACTACACATCATCAGGCCTGGCTCATCGGTGATGAACAGATCATTCTGAACAACCGCATTGGCCTTGGTATCTTCTTTTTCAAAAGCCTGGGGATCCTGGTTTTGTGGATCCTGGGCAGGCTGAGCCCCCTCAGTTTCTTCAGCCTCAGCGTGCTGGCGATGCTGCTGTGGACGCTCCTGATCCAAGTCCGGCTCAAAGAGCAGTGGCTGCCAGTGATATCCACCAATGTCTTGAAAGCTGAGTTCAGCTATGGCACTCTGGCCTGGATGGCAGCGCTATTTGCCTATCTGCATTACCGGGTGGATCAGGTGATGATCAAGCAGTTCCTGGGGATTGCCGAATTGGGAGTTTATAGTATAGCCGTTCAGATTGCCGAGCTGGTATTTCTGCTGCCGGTTGCGATCAATAGTGCCCTCACCGGAAGGCTTTACAATCTGGAGCCCGACAGCGATGGCAGGCAAATCCTCAGCCGCACGATCCGGATCAGCTTTTGGATCTGCGGAGCTTTGGTAGTGGCAGGCCTGCTGGGCAGCCTTCTGATCCCCTATGTCTATGGCCAGGCCTATAGCGGAGCGGTAAGCGTGATGATGATCCTGATGCCGGGAGTGCTCTTCGCCTGCCTGCCCAAAATCGCTTCCCCGTGGTGGTTCACCAGTGGACGCCCAAGGGTTCATCTGAACATTACCTTTTTTACATTGCTGCTGAATATTGCCCTGAACTTTCTGATGATCCCCAAATGGGGCATAAATGGTGCGGCCTTGGCATCTTCGATCTCGTATTTTGCCTATGGGCTCTACTACATCATCCTGCTGGTGAGCAGGGAAGGCTTCAAGACCAGGGAGCTTTTTGCCCTGCAAGCTGCTGATCTCAAACAGGCAAAGGAGTTACTGCACAGATGAATGATTTTCCCTGGATTACAGTAGGGCGCATCCGCTGCTGCGGTTTTGCCCACACCCCGGAAAGTAAATTCCTCAGCGGGGAAGGCCTGGCGGACTACTTTGCCAAAGCTGCCACAGAGCAGGAACTGGTTGATCTGCTCAAAGTAGCCAATGGCTGCTTTGCCCTCATCCTGCCCCTGAACCAGTGTCTTTACGCTGCGGTAGATAGAATCCGCAGCATACCCCTTTTTTATCTGGACAAGCCTTTACCTGATCCTGGAGCCAATCCCGAATCCCTGATCTGTGGCCATGCCCATGATCTGGGTACTCCAGGCCCAGCCATCGAGCCTGACATTCTGGCAGAATATCTGATGACCGGCTATGTGACGGGAGCCGATACGCTGATCCCGGAGGTAAAACAGCTTCAAGCCGGGCATTATCTGAAATGGGAAGTGGAGAAACATCCTGTCCAGAGCCCCTATTACCACTATCTGCATGAAACAAGGGATGATGAACCTCTGCCGGAGCTTTTGGCTAGGCTGGATCAAATCCACCTGAAGGTAGCACACCGCCTGGCAGATAGCCTCTCAGGCAGGACGGCTGTGGTTCCGCTCAGCGGAGGCTATGATTCAAGGTTGGTCGCCTGGCTGCTGAAACGCATCGGCTACCCCAGCATCATCTGCTTCACCTATGGGGCTACCGGCAATCCCGAGTCTGAAATCTCACGCCGGGTGGCTCAGGCCTTGGGTTTGCGCTGGATCTTTACTCCCCACAATCGCAAGCTCTGGCATGCAGCCTATCAATCTTTAGACCGCAAGAAATACTATGCTCTGGCCTGCAATGCGGTTTCCAGCGCTCATATCCAGGATTGGCTCAGCGTGAAGATCATGAAAGAAAAGCGCATGATCCCTGCAGACGCCGTTTTTGTCCCCGGGCATTCAGCGGATTTTCTGGAAGGCAGCCATTTACCTGAATCCTTTTTTAGAAGCCCCGAAATCTCCCAAGCCCAGCTCTACGAAGCCATCATCAGAAGGCATTACAGCCTCTGGAAAGATCCCAGCTACCAGTATCAGGAGGGATATTTCCAGCGCATAGATTCCATCCTGAGCTCTCCTGACCAACTCAGCAACACCGAAGCAGCCAGCCTCTTTGACCATTGGGATCATCGGGAACGGCAAGCGAAATTCATCATCAATTCTGTGCGTGCCTATGAGTTTTGGGATTTTTCCTGGCGCTTGCCGCTGTGGGATCATGAACTTGTGGATTTCTGGACGGGGATTCCCTTGTCCTACAAACACAAACGCAATCTCTGGCATAGCTATCAAACCTTGTATTTCCCCATGCAAATCCCGGTATTCGATACTCCTCCATTGGTTCAGAGAGCAAGGGATAAATTCCTGCGCCCGGGCTGGGGCAATATCAACGACATCCGTTATGGCAGATTTGCCCCATTTCAGAATCCCATCCAATATGCCTCGGTCAAAGTGCAGAGTCTGCTGAATCAGGAGTTTGAATATCCAGCTTTTGTGAAGCCCGGCAAGCCTCTGCTCAAATGCGACTTGAACGCCATTCAAGCCTTGATCTCGCTTTTGTAACCTGACCTGCACTACCACTGCGCTATCAATACGGACAGGGTGCGTATTGGGTGCGTATTGATAGCGTAATTGCAACAGGAGCGAAGCCGGGATTTCTCCGCCCGGTATGTACTATGTGGAAACCGTGCCTATGCCCCTGCTATCCCGTCAGCGCACTATAACTCCTCAATGGTATAAGAAAAAAGCCACCCGTTTCCAGGTGGCTCACATCAACTATTTATTCTTTTTATGACGATTCTTGCGCAGGCGTTTTTTCCGCTTGTGAGTAGCAATTTTATGGCGTTTTCTCTTCTTTCCACACGGCATAATGGGTTCCTACTTTTTGATCTTCAGATCTACAACGCTGGTCTTGAACTCGCGTGAAAATTTGAAGGTGGGAACTGTGCGTTCGGGAACTGGAACTTTCTCATCGGTTTTGGGATTGCGGCCAACGCGGGGTTTGCGGGTTTTGAGGCGGAATGTGCCAAAGCCACGGATTTCGATGTGGTTCCCTTCAGCGAGGATGTCTTTGATGCCCTGGAAGAGGGAATCTACTACTACTGCTACGTCTTTGCGAATAATCCCGGTATTTTCCGAAATTACTTTTACCAGATCGGCTTTTGTCATTTGATACTCCTTGTTAAGATTCATGGATTTTATCTGAGTTATTTCAGTTCTAAACCAATAAGGTACTCAAAAATATGAGCTTAGTATTTATGTCAAGCGAAAACTCAGATTCTCTGTATTTTAGCTGCTCTGGAGGCTTTCGAACTGCCGGAGATTTTGTATTTGGCTGTCCTTGACAGAATTATGCCGATCAAATCCTTGACTCTGTTCTTGATATGAGCGCAGATAAATATGAGATTCAAAAGCTTTAGCCCCGTCGAACGTCAAACCGCCAGCTTTCTACTGATTGCCGCCCTCTTCAATGGCATGGTACAAAGCCTGAGCCAAACGCAGGACATTATCGCCCGCAAGGCTTTGCACGCCCTGGATTGGCAATTGATGCTGATGACGATGATCTGGCCGATCTCAAATTTCTGCTCGATCTGGTTGGGACGAATCTTTGAAAAATCCTGCCACAAATCCCGCTACTTCCTGTTCGCAGGTATCTTTGGCCGGCTCACGCTGATCTATGCAGTCTGGCTGGGTACGATGAATGAATATCTGCTGCTCTTAACTCTGCTCTATTCTGCCAATTCCCTGCTGATCCCCGCTCAGAACAGCATCTACCAGAAGAACATCCATCAAAGCCGGCGCGCCAAGATCTATGGCTATACCATCAGTCTGGGCATGCTGGTCTCGGTGAGTGTCACGTTTTTTGCTGGAAGGTTGCTGGATATTCATGAGCAGAGTTTTCGCTGGATCCTGGTGGCCACAGGCTTTGCCGGATTCATCAGTTCTGCCATCCTCTCGCTGATCCGCATTCAGGAACCCCTCTCGGGCAGCGAATGTGTGAAGGAAAAGCTGGATTGGCGCAAGATCCTGCTCGATCCCATCCACCGCAGCCTGCATCTGCTCAAGGAAAATAAAGCCTTTGCCGCTTTTGAGCGCAGCTTCTCGATCTACGGGATGGGGTTTATCATGATGCAACCAATCATCCCTATCTATATGGTGGACAAACTCAATCTGAGCTATACAAACAATTTCCTCGCCAAAGGTGTGCTTTCCCAGATCGGACTGCTGCTGCTTTCCCCTATGATCGGAAAATTGCACGATCGTATGCACCCTTTCCGCTTTATCAGCGCCAGCTTTGCGCTTCTGATGGTATTCCCGATTCTGTTTGTGATCTCCTCCCTATGGGCAGGCGAGCCTGTGGTCGCTGTCGTGATCGTATTTATCGCCTATACCATCTTTGGTGTGGCCATGGCCGGCATCAATGTGGCGTGGAATATGTCCTCCATCTTCTTTGCCGGCAAGGACGACGCATCCATGTATCAAAGCGTACATGTCACCATGACCGGAATCCGTGGCATGATCGCACCGGTATTGGGATTTGCGTTGCTCAAGCTGGTGGGACTTACTTCCGTATTTATAGTAGCGGCAGGATTTTTGGCCACTGCATCCCTGATCAGCCTCAGAGATTACAAGCGCCTGGGCAGGAAACAAGTAGAACTAATTCCTTGACAGCAAACATATCTACTCCCAATCTACACTCATTAGGATGAAAAGAGGGATAGATGAAGAAAAGACTGCTCATTGCCACCGGTGGAGGCGATTGCCCGGGCTTGAATGCCGTGATCCGGGCCATCGTAAAACGCGCCTCGCATGAACATAATTGGGAGATTTTGGGTTCTATTGACGCTTTTGATGGGATCCTGCGCGACCCCATGCATCTGGTGGAACTTACTCCGGAAAAAGTATCTGGCATCCATGTAATGGGCGGCACCATCATCGGCACCACAAACAAAGGTGGTCCCTTCGCCTGGCCTGTGAAACAAGCCAATGGCACCTGGACTACCGTGGATCGCTCCCAGGACTTCATGGACCGCCTGCGCTACCAAAATATCGAAGCCGTGATCAATATCGGCGGAGACGGTTCTCAGCGCATCTCCCAAGCCCTGTATGAACTCGGCTGCCCCGTGATCGGGGTGCCCAAAACCATCGACAATGACCTCTCGGATACAGACTTCACCTTCGGGTTCCAGACCGCTGTGGATGTAGCCACCGATGCTGTGGACAAGCTGGTTACCACTGCCGCCAGCCATCATCGCGTCCTGATTCTGGAAGTGATGGGACGCTATGCAGGCTGGATTGCCCTTCATGCTGCCATTGCCGGAGGGGCGGAAGTATGCCTGATTCCGGAGATTCCTTACGACATCAATAAAGTGATGGAAGCCATCAATCAACGCATCGACAATGGCCGCGGCTTTGCCAATATCGTCATCGCTGAAGGCGCTATGCCCATTGCCGGGGATATGGCTTACAGTGAAAATGATACTCCCGGAGCCATGAAAATCCGCCTGGGCGGAGCTGGCTTGAGGCTCTCTCAGGAGCTCAAGGATGCTGGCTGCACCATCGAAATCCGCGAGACCATCCTGGGGCATCTGCAACGTGGCGGCACTCCCAATGCCTTCGATCGCATCCTGGCTTCCATGTTTGGCGTGAAAGCCTTTGAACTGGTCTTGCAGGAGAAATGGGGGCACATGGTGGCCTACCGTCATCCCGATATTGTGGCTGTACCCATCAGCGAAGCCATCAAAGCATACAACCTTGTAAATCCCCAGGGCAATCTGATCCGTACCGCCCGGGGACTGGGAATTTCACTGGGAGATTAAGGAGGAAAAAGTGAATAGAAAAGCGATCCTGGGTATCCTGATCCTGTTAATATGTATCAGCCCAGTCTTCGCAGCTCGCAGGGCACTGATCATCGGCAATGCCGCATATTCCGACAAACCGCTTAGGAATCCGGTGAATGATGCCACATTGATGTACCAGACTCTGCAAAACGTAGGCTTCAACGCCACTCTGAAGACCAATGTCAACGTGGTGGAATTTGAACGTGCCATCATCGACTTTGCTCAGGGGATCAATTCCAATGATGAGATTTTCTTTTATTACAGCGGTCATGGCATCCAGATCGAGGGAGAAAACTATCTCCTGCCCGTGGGTGAGGATTTCATCGATATCACCTCAGCCCGACGCCGCAGTATTGCACTTTCCAGTGACGTAATGAAACGCCTGGAGCGTGCCAAAATGCAGATCATCGTATTGGACGCCTGTCGGGACAACCCTTTCACGGCTTACAAATCGGCCGCCCGGGGTTTGGCTCAACCCCCTTCCAGCGAGAACAAGGATTTTTTTGTGATCTATGCCACCGATGCCAATAACGTGGCAGAGGACGGGATCGGTAAAAACAGCGATTTCACCCGCATCCTGAGCGAGAAGATTCTGACTCCGGGATTGGAACTTACCGCCATTGCCCGCAACGTCTATCGTGAAGTAAACAGCTTGAACAGCAACCAACGCCCGGACTGGAAATCCCGATATGGGGATGAGTTCTATTTTCAAGCGCCAAAACCGGTGGCTCCCTCAGTTCTGACCCCAATTCCACAGGCTCCGGTGCTCCAGGAAACCCCTCCACAGATAATGCAAACACCTGAGCCGGTGGTAGTGCCAAGCCCGCCTCCTGTTACTCAACAACAGACTCCACCTGCTCCTGTTGCGCAGCCTCAAACTCCTCCAGTGCAGATGCAGCAGCCGGTGACTCCAGTCAATCCTTCTGCACAAACTACACAATCCCCTGCTCCAATTGTGACTCAGGAAGTGGCGCCGCAGCAATTGGCATTGCTTCCTGATTCCAAACCCCCGCTCATTGATCCCATCCAGCCCCTGCCTGCTAGCCCCTATGTCCCGCTGGCTCAGGAAAAGCAAACGCACAGGATCAGGATGCTTTACGGCTCTAAAGTGGAATATAGTTCGCTGTTTATCAATCACAAAGATTCCATGGCCTACGATCTGTATGAAAAGGGCAGTAACAACCTGGCCTATTCAGAGAACTACGTAGCGGCAAAATACCGGCAGCTATATCTGAAGGCTATGTTTGACAATCAGATACATGGGGGCAGCAAGTTTACTGATAATTACATCATTGGCATGGAGATGCAACTCCCCTTGTACATTTTAAATCTGAAGGGAGCATACAATGTAGTACTTGATAGTGATTACAGGCAGTTTTACATTGGATTGAATAAGAGGTTCTCCCTCTGGGGCATTCACAATAGCTTGAGTGTTAATACTGGGGGAAGCACATCTAATGAATACAAATATGTACGGGATTTTGTACATCAGGAACCGCCTGGTTCGTACAACATGAATTCATATCTTTATGAAAAAGAATCAATGTATACATACGCTTCAACTAATGATGGATGGGGTCTATCATTTTCGGCAGAGTTTAGCAACAGGAAATCAGCAAATTTTACCCATGGTTACATGCATAATGGAATACCGCAGGCTCTGTTAAAGGATTTTGATGCTGGTTCATTCTATCTGAGGTTAAGCAGAATAGAAGCATACTCGAGCCTAGATAGACGGGACGTCTCGGTAACCTATCATGGTAATGCAGCATACAAAGGGCTTGAGTATAGCGATTATAAATATAGCTTCAAAGGTCTGCTCTGCATCAAACCTATGCCTAAAATGGAATGTCAGTTTAGCTATAGCTCAGGTAAAGATGATGTGTACAATATCGTTACAATGCGGAATGCTGTTGAATATGCGCTTTTTGATATCCAAGGGACAGACTTAGACTCAAGACCCAAAGTTTTTGATCTATCCGCAAGTTACTGCATCCCGATATCCAACAAAATCACTCTGATACCCGATTTAGGCATTGAGCACACTACAGATAAATATCGGAAAAGCACGCTAATTCCTATTTACTACTACGGCTATGTCAGTCATAATTGGAGTTATCGTTACGAAGGGAAATTCAAAACTCTGGCTCTGCCTTTCAACCTCTTGATTGAATACCGCCCCATCCCTCAGCTTGCCATTCATGCCAAAGCCAGGGGGGTACACGTTGCCAAGGAGTTTGATGCTACAGGGGATAGCAATGTCGAATCATTTAAACGCTCTGACACCTTGTTTGGAGCCTCCGTAGGGCTGTGTTTCGAATATTGAGAAAGTGTGAACCATACAACCCACTGCTCCCAGGTGGAGCACCTGCCGGTGCTGTGGGAAGCAAAAGCTTCCCACCCCTGGCGTTGGGGAACACTGAGGTCAGGGACGGCAAGCTTCCGCTTGCCGTGGCGAACGCAGTTCGCAGTATCACGTATAAACCAACAGGGATGATCTTGTGAGCGAAGCTGACTACATTGTAGAAAATCATCGCAATCTTCTGCCGCATAAACAGGAGAAAAGCAGCATCACGTTTATTACCTGGCGGTTGGCATTCACGGTTCCGGCTGAAATCAGAAGTCATCTGAAAGAGCACAATGGTGAACCAGATGGATACTACCTGAAGTATCTGGAGAAAGATTCCGAGCTTGGCAGCATTCCGGCCCCGGATTTTTCCCTGAATGATCCAGATATCTCCAAGATTATTACTGGGAGTCTGCTGCATGGCAGTGACCGATTCTACGAATTGCATGCCTATTGTATCATGTCAAATCATGTGCATATTCTCATCCGTGCTCTGAACAATGCCGATGGAAAACGTTTCCAGATCAGCAAGATAATGCAAAGGATAAAAGGGTTTACAGGTATGCAGATCAACAAAATGAGAGGAACGCAGGGACAAGTGTGGGATCATGTGTACTTTGACCGTAATATCCGCAACTATGATGACTATTGCCGTGTCGTGGAATACATTCTGAACAACCCCGTAAAGGCGGGGTTGGTTAGTCATCACTCGCAGTGGAAAGATAGCTACTATCACGACTATGAGGTATGATATAGAGCCCATATTGGGCTGTGGAGCACCTGCCGGTGCTGTGGGAAGCAGAAGCTTCCCACCCCTGGAGGCGGGTGCGTTAAAACCCATATGGGAAGCAGAAGCTTCCCATCCCTGGAGTTGGGTGCGATGAAACCCATATGGAAAGCAGAGGCTACCCATCCATGGAGTCAAGGGACACCGGGAGTCAAGGTGCTGTGGGATGCAGAAGCTCCACACCTATGGAGGCATTGAGCATAGGATCAGGGACGGCAAGCTTCCGCTTGCCGTTGCGAACGCAGTTCGCAGGAGAGAATAATCAGCAGATCACCGATGTCTCAGGAATACCTTTGCTTTTACCGATATGCTACTTATACTGTATTTAAGTGATTTAAAAATAACACAGGGAGGCGAGATATGCCCAAAGTACTGATTGCCACAGAAAAACCATTTGCCAAAGAAGCGGCCGCCAAGATCAAGGCGGAGCTTGAAGCCGCAAAATACGACTACAGCTTTTTGGAATCCTACACTGATGTGAAGGATTTTCATGCGGCTGCGGCTGATGCCGATGCCATCATCATCCGTAGTGATATTGTTGATGAAGCCGTATTGGAAGCTGCAAAAAAGCTCAAGCTCGTGGTTCGGGCTGGAGCCGGATATGACAATGTGGATCTCAAGGCAGCCACTGCTCACAACGTGATTGTGATGAACACTCCGGGGCAAAACTCCAATGCCGTGGCGGAACTTGCCATCGGAATGATGATCTACATGGCCCGGGGAAAATTCAATGGTAAAAGCGGCAGTGAGCTGTCCGGCAAGAAGATGGTGCTCTATGGTTATGGCTTTGTAGCCCGTTATGTGGCCAAAATGGCCAGGGGAATCGGCATGGAAGTCTATGCCTATGATCCTTACCTCACCAATGAAATCATGAGCAAAGACGGGGTGAAACCGCTGGCCAAGGTGGAAGACATCTTCAAAACAGGTGACTATGTATCCCTCCACATTCCCGCCAATGCCGAGACTAAGAAATCAATCAATTGGAGCTTGCTCTCCCTGCTGCCGGAAGGTGCCACCATCGTGAATACCGCCCGCAAGGAAGTGATCGATGAAGACGCTTTACTCAAGGCATTTGCCGAGAAGAAAGGCTTCCGCTATGTAAGCGATGTGGCTCCGGACAATCTGGCCGTAATCAATGAACAATTTGCCGATCGCATCTATTGCACACCCAAGAAAATGGGCGCTCAGACCGAAGAAGCCAATACCAATGCCGGTGTGGCTGCGGCAAAGCAGATCATTGCCTTCTTTGAGAAAGGCGACAAAACCTACAAAGTGAACTAAGTAATAGCCCTATTGATCAGTGAGCCCTGGGTGCTTTGCCCGGGGTTCTTTTTTTCCTCAGGTTGATTGATGCTGTTTGGTCATTCGTATAATATTGCTTTAGTTCAAGCGGCTGCAAGCCGCTTCCACTATCTCGACCTCCTGACTTTTTGTCCTTGACAGATATTCGGGATCAAAATCTTGTGTCTATTCAAGATATAATCTTAAGGAGAAATGATGTACGCCATCGTAGATATCAAAGGATTTCAGTTTAGGGCTGAGAAAAACGCAGTACTTCGCGTTCCCTTGCTGAATACGGCAGAGCCTGGTCAGGCAGTAGAGTTTGACCGCGTCCTCCTGGTCCGTAAGGATGAAGAGATCGTAGTGGGCACTCCCGTAGTCGAAGGCGCCGCAATCGTTGCAGAAGTAATCGAACACGGCAAAGGCAAGAAAAAGGTAATCTATCATCACAAACGCCGCAAAGGCTATCGGGTGAAAAAGGGTTACCGTGAGCAATACACCAATATCAAAGTCACCGAGATTCGGGCGTAAGGAAGGACACAATGGCACATAAAAAAGGTGTTGGAAGTAGTCGTAACGGACGTGATAGCAATCCCAAATACCGCGGTGTAAAGAAGTATGGCAGTGAATTTGTTACCGCCGGAAACATCATCGTGCGCCAGAAAGGTACCAAGTTTCATGCCGGCGCCAATGTCGGTATCGGCAGAGATTTTACCATCTTCAGTTTGATTGATGGTTATGTGAAATTCACTACCAAAGCCGAAGGCAGAAAATACATCAGCGTTGAGCCGATCAGCGAATAAGATTTGGTAAATGAATCAAGTTCAGGCGGGAGTATACTCCCGCTTTTTTTTGTATCACACAATAGAGGATCACATGGCTTTTTTAAGCTTGACAAGATACTCAGGTAGATTTAGGTAAATTCAGGAGACAGATATGATCGAAGTAATTACTGAGAAATGTATTGGATGCGGTGCCTGTATCAGGGCCTGTGCCTATGAAGCCATTACCATCGAAGCCAAACTGGCAGAAATAAATCCCGATAAATGCACCCTCTGCGGAGCCTGTGTGCAGGCTTGTCCCTTTGATGCCATCCTGATCCGCAAGAAAACCTCCGTAAGCGTGAACAAAGATGATTACCAGGGCATCTGGGTCTTTGCCGAGCAGCGGGAAGGGCAGATCGCCGGAGTCTCGTTCGAGCTCCTGGGCAAAGGCCGCGATCTTGCCGACCAGATGGGTTGTGAACTCTCAGCTATCCTTTTGGGAAGTGAACTGAATGGCATGGCCGAAGAACTTATCGCCTATGGTGCCGATCAGGTGATCCAGATTGACGATCCAGCCTTAAAGCATTTCCGGGACGAACGCTATACCGAAGCGCTCAGCAAACTGGCAGAGAAGTACCATCCCGCCATCATTCTTGCCGGAGCCACTGTGATCGGCCGCAGCTTCATCCCCCGGGTAGCCATCAAGCTGCATACCGGCCTCACAGCAGACTGCACCGGCCTGGAGTATGATTCCGAAACAGGAAACCTCCTGCAGACCCGTCCTGCTTTTGGTGGCAACATCATGGCCACCATCATCACCGCCAATCACCGTCCTCAAATGGCCACAGTCCGCCATAAAGTAATGAACCCCATCCCTCGTGACGACTCCCGCAGTGGAACCGTGATCAGGGAAGAATACCATTTTGAACTGGAAGAAGATGTAACCCAATACATAGGTTTTGAGAAAGAAAAGACCAATCTGATCAACATCACCGAAGCCAACGTCATCGTATCAGGCGGAAGAGGCATCAAGGATGCCAAAAACTTCACCCTGATCGAAGAACTGGCAGAGGCTCTGGATGGAGCCGTGGGTGCCTCCCGCGCCGCTGTGGATGCAGAGTGGATTGCCTACTCCCATCAAGTGGGGCAAACTGGCAAGACAGTGAAACCCAGCATCTACATCGCCGCAGGCATCTCCGGTGCGATCCAGCACCTGGCTGGCATGAGCTCCGCGGATTATATCGTTGCCATCAATAAAGACCCTGATGCACCTATCTTCAAAGTAGCTGATCTGGGTGTGGTAGGAGACCTGTTTGAGATAGTACCAAAGCTGGTAAAAAAGATAAAAGAAGTAAGAGCATGAAAATCTCTGCTGAGATCGGCGTCATCACTCCGGACGAGGTTCGGGAAAATGTGGTGCTGACGCTGGGGCAGAGTGATGCTGGAGTAATGGAGATTCCTCACAGCATCGCCTACTGTCCGTTGATCAATTCCCATGACCATCTGATTGGTAATTGGGTGCCCAAAGCCGGAGACAAGCGGCCTTATCCAAACTCCCATATCTGGGTGGAAGACATGAAGAATAGCTTCAGTTTCCAGGAGCGGAACAAGTATTGGATCAATGATGGCTCCTTCAGGCTGCATGAACCTCCAGCGCTGGATCTGGCCAAATTGGGTGCTTACAAGAGCCTGTTTTCAGGGTGTGGCATCGTGCATGACCACGCTCCCCTGCAAACCCAGGATTATTATGACGCCATGCCTATCAAGGTGCCAAACAACTATCGGCAATGTCATTCGATCACACTGGGAAACTGGTGGGGCGGTGAGACTCCCGAAGAGGAAATGCGCCAGAGCGCTGGAAAAATGCCTTTCATCATCCATCTGGGCGAAGGAACCGATAAGATTACGCGAGTGGAATTCAACGAACTCGACAAGTGGAACCTCCTGCAGCCCAATACACTGATGATCCACGGCATCGCCTTCAAGGATTATGAGATCATGCAGATCGCCATGGTAAAAGCCAGCATCTGCTGGTGTCCTACCTCAAACTTCTTCCTGATCGGCGAGACCCTCAAGATCGATGCAGCCCTCAGGTGCCATGCCAATGTGGTGATAGGGACTGATTCCACCATGAGCGGAGCTACAAACCTGATCGGAGAATTCACCCTGATCCGGGAGCATTTTCCCCATATCCCAATCCGGGAGCTGTATCGCATGGTTACCCAAAATGCCGTGAAAGCTCTGTATCTACCTCCTGTATATGGCAGTCTAAATCCTGAAAATACACAAAACTTACTCTTAACCGACGCCATCGAGAGCGATCCCTTTGAGAATCTCCTCGCTCTGGAACCCGCCCATATCAAACTCCTGGTCGTGGACGGCATTCCCCGCTATGGCGAAAGTGAATACTTCGAACTATTCGATGTGAAGGAAGGTGACTATTCCTTTTTCCGTACTGGCAACAAGGAGAAGTTCGTGATTGGTGATCCGATGGAGATCAATGAATCCATCGATGCTGCCTTGGGCTACCACAAAGACTTCCCGTATCTGCCATTTTGATTTTGATTTTTGAGCACAAATCATGATGATAGAAATCTGCGAGATCTTCTACAGCCTCCAGGGTGAATCCAGCTATAGCGGAAAACCCTGCATTTTCATCCGCCTGAGCGGTTGTAACCTGCGCTGCAGCTATTGTGACACCCAGTATTCCTACGCCCCGGGAACTATGATGAGTATTGAATCCATCCTGCAAACCATCTCTGAGTTTCCGGCGCGCCTGGTGGAACTGACTGGAGGCGAACCCCTCTGGCAGGAAGAATCCATAGCTCTGATGGAGGCTCTGCTACAGCGGGATTATACTGTGCTGCTGGAAACCAATGGTTCCCTTTGGATCGAAGATGTACCTCAGGCAGTGGTCAAGATCCTTGATGTAAAAACTCCCGGCAGCGGCTGTGGTGATAGCTTCATGAAATGGAACCTGAAACAGCTAAGTGAACAGGATGAACTGAAGTTTGTGCTCACCAGCCATGAAGACTACCGCTTCGCTCTGGATTTCATCAAGGAGCACAAGCTGGAAGGCCGGATCATTCACTTCTCACCTGTTACTTCTGTGCTTCCGGCGGAAACTCTGGCGCAATGGATGCTTGCTGATGCAGCCCCAGCCCGGCTGAGCCTGCAACTGCACAAAATCCTCAGCCTCCGCTGATCAGGTGGATCACTTTCACGTCTGCTCCATCGGGAATGGTGGTGCTAGCGTAATCCTTTTTGTGGACCAGATTGTCATCGATCTTCACCACCAGCATTTTGAAAGTGTAATTCATTAAGTTCAGCGCATCCTGTACCGTCATCCCCTCTTGCCAGGGCTTCTTGTGACCATTGATGGTAATCATATGTTTCATTTCCTTAATATCTATATCACTGTCGCATGATTAGTTAACACCACAAATCATTAAGAAACATCCGCTATTTTTAGCATATAATAACTGGGTGCAGGATTAATGTCCTAAGATGAGGCATAATCAGTCAAGTGAAACTTCTTTAGAGAGGTGAGATCCTCCCTCTTCCCTTGTGGGAGAGAGTTGTAGCAAGAGGCGCATCTCACTATATTGCATATTTTAAAGTTTATTCTCTGTCTATCTGACTCATGCATCTTGGCAATGTTGTGTCACCCTCAGTGTCACCCTCAGCACCTCCACAGCACCTTCAACCCCTGGGAAAGGGTTTCTCTCCTCTTTCTTACTCTTTATCTACTCTTAATCAAGCCTTAATCAAGTCTTAATAATTAAGGCTTGATTAAGGGTAGATAAAGGCTTGATCAACGCTCTGGAATAAGGAAGAAAAAATGGAGTTTCCTGATTTGAGTTGACATTCTAAGTCAGAAAAACAATTAAACTTATTGCAAGAAAAGCACTTAGCTATACGATTTCATTTAAACACTTAGTAATAAACAGGGTAATACATGTGGTAAGCCTTCAGTTGCGATAAACCAGGATATCAAAAATGCCCCACTAGCATAATAGAATTGACAAAAAAAACACAGTGCGATATCTTGTGACAAAGTATATCAATCCCAAGGGGGATCCGATGCAAGATGACGTAATAAGCTATTTCTTACGCTTGGTTGCCATTGACAGTGAATCCGGTAATGAGCGGGGCATGATCGATGCCTTGAAATTGGATCTGGAAGATTTGGGGGCAGATGTTCACGAAGACGACTGCAACCGCAAAACCGGAGGAAATGCCGGAAACCTCTATGCCTACATCCCAGGCAGAATCAACAAACCCCCGATTCTTTTCTGCGCCCATGTAGATACAGTTACGCCCGGAAAAGGCATCAAAGCCAGGATCAAAGGCGATAAGATCGTCTCGGATGGCACGACAGTCCTGGGTGGGGACGACAAATCGGGCATCGCTGAGATTATGATCGCCCTGAGAAGGATCAAACAGCGGATGAAAGACCATGCTCCGATCGAGATTCTCTTTACTGTGTCCGAAGAAATTGGCTTATTGGGAGCAAAGGGTTTTGATAAAACCAAGCTCAAATCCGCCTTTGGCTATGCCCTGGATACACACAGAGTTGGCGAATTGGTCACTGGTGCTCCATCTCAATTAACCTGTGCCGTCACGTTCTTTGGCAAAGAGGCTCACGCTGGAGTAGAGCCGGAAAAAGGGCTCAACGCCATTCGCATCGCTGCTGAAGCGATCGCTGCCATGCCGATGGGACGCATCGATTTTGAGACCACATGCAATGTGGGCGTTATCAATGGTGGCAATTCCACCAATATCGTACCCAATACCGTCACCATCAAAGGCGAAGCCCGCAGCCACAATCCTCAGAAATTGGAACGGGTCAGCGGTGATATGAAAAAAGCGATTGATACCACTATTGCCCGCTATCAGGCAGAACATGCCCAGGCCAGAGCAGAATTCAACTGCAAACAAGAATATGCAGCTTTCAGCATCCAGGATTCGGCTGACGTGGTGCGTTGTGCCCAAACAGCCCTGCGCAAGCTTGATATACCTTTTACCACGGGCAAAGGTGGTGGTGGCAGCGATGCCAATATCCTCAATGAATTTGGCATTCCAACGATCATCACTGGCACGGGAATGGACAAGGTGCATACCGTGGATGAGTGCATAGAAATTGATCAACTTCGTCAGGGTACGGATTTTGTGGAAGAAGTGATCCGCACCTATTCCGAGGGCTTTTAGGATGATCCGGATCTGTCTGGTGGGCTATGGCAAAATGGGCAGGATGCTGGCGCAAATGAGCCCTCAGAAGGCTTGCGAGGTAGTCAGCATCATCGATCCCCTGGCCGAAGGCGCACATCGTGATATCACAGCAGCAGCGGTTGCTGAGGCGGATGTCTGCATAGATTTCAGCCATCCCTCGGCCGTCGTGCAAAACCTGAAAACTCTGATCAGTCTGAATAAAAACATCGTAGTGGGTACCACCGGATGGGGTGATGCCAAACAAGAGATCCTGGAAGCAGCCCGCAAAGCCGGGATTGGTATGATTTACGGGGCCAATTTCTCGCTGGGGATGAACCTCTTTTCCCGCATCCTGGAAGCGGCAGTTGAGATCGCTGACCACTTTGATGAATATGATATTTACGGCTATGAAATGCATCATGCCCAAAAGGCTGACAGCCCTTCCGGTACCGCTATCGAACTGGCAAAACTGATCCTGGCTAACAGCACCCGCAAGAAAACTGTGGTGTGGGATCGGCTGGATCGTAAACCTGAGCCTGAAGAGCTGCATTTTGCCAGCATCAGGGGTGGAAGCGTGCCCGGAACTCACGGCGTAGGTTTTGATAGTGAAGCTGATACCATCGAGCTCATCCATAAGGTGCGTTCCCGCAGTACATTTGCCTCCGGTGCTCTGGTGGCAGCAAAATGGATTGCCGGACGCCAGGGTGTATTCAGCATTCAGGAAGTAATTGCGGATATCCTATGCTGATTCCCTTTATCAAGATGCAGGCCCAGGGCAATGACTTTGTGATCCTGAATGGATATGAATCCCCCGTACCCTCCCTGGCCATGTGCCATCTGGCGGAAAAGCTATGCTCCAGGCATTTCGGCGTGGGTGCAGATGGCTTGGTGATTCTTGAGCCTGGCGAAGGTGCCGATGCGCAAATGACAATATACAATTCTGATGGTTCCCGGGCTGCCATGTGCGGGAGCGCTCTGCGCTGCGTGTCTTTACTCGCCAGCCAGGCCACGGGACGTAAGAGCCTGACCATCAATACAGATTCTGGATTGAAGCGCGCCACTTGCGATCCTGAAACGCAGCATGTCTCTGTAAATCTTGGTACCCCCAGGATCCTCACAGAGACTATGTGTGTGGCTGGTTTTTGTGGTGATCTGGTGGATGTGGGAAACTTGCACTATGTGGTGTATCGGGATCATTTGGACGATGATCCGCATCTGAAACATGGTAGCATGTTGGAGCATCACAAGGATTTTCCCACTACGGTGAACGTGCATTTTGCCCGCAGGATGGCTGCTCAGGAGATTCAGATGAAGATCTGGGAAAACGCTTGCGGTGCTACTTTGGCATGTGGAACTGGTGCGGTGGCATCGGTTTGCAGCGGCATCCGCCAGGGTTTGTTAAGCTCTCCGGTAGTTGTGAATATGCCAGGTGGCAGAGTAGAAATCGAAGTTCTTGAGGGCACAGGTGCATACCTGCTGTCTGGAATAGTGGATATAGTCTTTTCCGGGGTTTATAAGTGGAAGATCTAGGCAAATACCTGCTCTCGCGGCGGGAAGCTTTGGGGATTGATTACCAGCGAATCTGGGACGACATCCGCATTCGGGAAGAACATATCCGGCTCCTGGAGACCAATCGCCTCTTTGAGATCGGTCCTTATGGCGTGGTAAAAGCCATTGTTTTCAATTATGCCCGTTATCTTGAGGCTGATGTGAATGCGGTAATGGCAGAGCTGAAAGTAATGATGCCGGAGAATACCAAGAAAGAATTCATCCCGCAGCGCTTGGTGAAGGAAAAGAAGATCATGCTATCTACAAACTTCCTCTGGATGATCGGCATCATGATCTTTGTCGCCATTCTGGGCGGAATCCTTCTGCATTCCTATCGCCAGGGCTGGCTGAAAACCCCCAATTTCTTTGCCAAAGAAGCAGATAGCACCAAAGTGGAGACCCCTGTTGCCGAAGCAATGGAGCAAAAACCTGATAGCCTGCGGCTCAAGATGCGGATGCTGAGCGAGACCATACCCAAGACCAATACAGCTACCGATCTGGCAGGCAAGAAAGCAGTTCCTGCCGATACTACAGATTACATCGGCAATATCATGGGCAATAGCCCTATGAATGTCCCCATCCACTGATAAACAGGATTCATTGATATAAATAAAAGCCGCATCGTGTGATGCGGCTTTGTGGTATTTGGTCGTCTGTTAGAAAGGACCGACTACACCGTGCAGGGCAATCGATAGATTCTGTCCAACCCATTCGGATTTGAATGGAACCTTGTATTGGTAGGTTGACACCTTGGGAGTGTGATTGGCTTTGTAGGGGAATAACCCGAAGGAGGGATTACCACTATAGCCATGCAATTGCACGTTCAGGTGGCTTTCGGTCATTTCGTAGGGATTATCCAGGTCGATCTGCACATACAGAAAACTTGCATCTTTCCATACTTGTGCTTCGCCCACGCGATAGTGTTGACCGGCATAGAAGTAGAAGGTTTGTGGCTGAGTGCTGGGAGCGTGCTTCACATAGGAAAACCAGGGATGGGTTCCCCAACGGTAGGAGAAATCATTGGGGACATCATTCATTCTCAGCATCGCCGTTTCGGTATTGAATACTGGGTCGTCATCTGATTGAGGTTGCACAATGGTGTATGTGGCATAGTACCACCAACGGTTACCTGGGCCGGCAACATTTCCACCAAAGGCAGTTTCCTGTTGATAGGAGCCATCGGGCCGTTCTTTCAGCACTTCAGCATGAGCGGCTACTACGATGTTTTGACCAAAGCTCAAGCCCAGGCTTGAGAGTGGAATTTGGTATGTGTATTCGGTGATGTAGGGATTGTGGGAGGATGAAAAAGCAAATTTACCAGGTACAGGGACACCCTGTTTGTTTTTTGGAATACCGGCAAGGCTGGTGGCCACATGCATGTGGGTGGCTTTCAGCTTCCAGCCGTTTTCTGTTACATAGCTTACATAGAGGTTTTGAGCGTCATTGCTCACATAAAGATTGCCGGCATCAATGTTTTGTCCGGCCCAAAGAGGGTATTCAGAAGATTGATTTATATTTACGCTTTTGATATTCATTATCGATTGCATGATTTCAGGTTCAGTGAAATTGGGTGAGGTCTCACATGCGGTCAAGACCAAGAGGCTTATTATAAGCAGGATGCTCAGTTTGACTATCGCTTTCATTTTCCATTCTCCTTGCGAATGATTTTCATTACATACTATAACCAGCCAGCCAGATCACGCAAATCTTTTCTTCTATTCCATGAAAAAAGCTAGACTGATCCTCAGATAATACAGCACGATAGAGATTTCAGTTGACAGCAATTCAAACGTGCATGCAATAGAGCCAATTCTTATAGAGTTCTATAGAATTCCTGTTTGTGCCAATAGTGTGCCAGTCTCTTTCTGAAAGGAGGAAAGATGAGAATGAACCTAAGATCAACAATCCTGATTGTCTTCACCCTGCTTGTCCTACTAACCGTAACCGCATGTAAGGACAAGGACAAACCCACCATCCCCGGAGTGGATCAATTCGGAATCCTGACCGGGATCGTTTACTCCGATGCTAAGGTAGGTCTTGCCGACGTTACAGTATCGGTAGGCAACAAATCAACTACAACCGATCAATACGGCAATTTCATCCTCAGTGGCCTCAGTCCGGCGGCAAATGCGCTGGTGAATTTTGCCAAAGTGGGCTATATCGGAAACCAGAAAACCGCCAAAATTGAAGCCGGTAAGACCACTTTTGTTCACAACGCTATGCTCACCGCCGGGATTAGCACTAATTTCTCTTCTGATACCGAAACGGTGATTCAAGAGAACTGGATGTCTGAAGTGGCGATCCCAGCCAATGCTTTCAAAAAACCTGATGGTAGCGCTTTCACAGGAGTGGTGCGGGCTGAGGTGCGCTATTTTGATCCCACTCAGGAATCCTCTTTGGATGCCTTCCCAGGAACTTTTATGGGAACTCAGACCAATGGCACCGAAGTGATGTTTGAATCCTATGGCTTTATTTCTGCCAATTTCTATGATGCCAATGATCCTGCTACCAATCTGCAACTTGCTGAAGGGAAAACTGCCGAAATCAAAGGCTACATTCCCTGGAGCCTGCAAGCCAATGCTCCCGCTACCATCCCCATGTGGTATTACGACGACACTACGGGCAAATGGATGGAAGAGGGCGTGGCGACCAAAGTTGGAGATTACTATGTAGGCGAGGTTGGACACTTCTCCTATTGGAATTTCGACCATCCGATCGTGGTCGATGATCAATCCACGCTTACCGGCAAAGTAAAGTATTCGGACAATACCCCAGTCGTGGGAGCTCAAGTAGTGGCTCAAGGCGTGAATTATGCTGGCTATACAAGAGTATATTCCGATGCACAGGGCAATTATTCGATATCCGTGAAAGCTTCCGCTCAAGCAAAGGTAAGAGCTTTCAGCGGGTCCTTGTATTCAAATTATTCAGCGGTTATCACTACTCCGGCGGGAGGTGGATCTCTGTCTGTGAGTGATCTCATCATCACAGAACAGAATTTCACAATCATGGGACGGCTCGTGGATAGTTCCAACGCACCTATTGCCAATGCCTCGGGTCAGTGCTTCCAGGTGAATCCTCCGGCAGATATTATGGAATTCTCTGCCTGGATTAATACTGATGCAGATGGATATTTCAGCGTAGTAACCTCCAATCCTGACAATCAAACCAATATCACAGTTCAATTCCGGACAAATCAATACAGATCTGATGTGCTGTATTCAAACTCCATGCCTTTGACGATGCCTCAGCCTGGCCAGATCAAGGACTTTGGCAATGTTACCATGCGTCCTGGTGGAAAGCTGACCGGACGCTTAAAGACAAATACCGGCACATGGATTGCCAATGGATGGGTGAATTTCATGAAGGATGGCGCCACTGGTGAAGGTTCCATGCTGCATGCCGAAACCGATGAAAATGGCAATTTCACCGTCATAGGCCCTCCCGGAACCAGATTGACCAATATGCGCGCCTCAGTTTGGCAGGAAGGCAATGGATATCGCTCGGAACTGATGACTATGAATTTCCCAGCATCCAATGCCACTTCTAACATGGGAACGATAACTGTCTCTCCTTACAATCCATAAATCACATTACTGTTATTGCTTGAGATGGAGGCTCCGGCTTCCATCTCTTTTTTTGGGCTGTCGTCCCGACGGGACTCAAAAAGATTCGGCCTTCAGCCTCGTCGACACGGGGACGTGTCGAATCCAATCCCTGATTGTCACAAACTCACATGATTTACAGGTCTTAACGTCGTGATCACCTCGAGATGATCTCGAGTACTCGAGGTGATCTCGAGGTGATCACGATGTAAACGCAAGTAAGAGAGGAGAGTATGGGGCAATGCAAAACCCAAGATCAAAGCATGGACAAGTTGCCAAGCCCTGGAGGGGCAACACCCCATAGCTTGGTGGCGTGAGCCCCAAGACATTGTGACGGCTATATCACATAACTTGTTGTCTCATATACCCCTCACTCCAGCCCTCTCCCGCATCCACCCCAAAACTTCGTAAACTCCGCTTTGGGGACCCCGGCAAGGGGAGAGGGAGCTTGATCCCTGATCCAGGCATTGGGCTTATGAGCTCAGATAATACTAATATTCAGGGATTGCAAGCACCCGGAAGAACCCACTTCCAGGTAACACATCATCTTCCAGGGTATGTGATGTTTCTTCTGTGACCACCAGGGTAGTCCAATCCTCATCCGCGGCGTAGGGATCGCTGCTTGTCTCGATACGGTATTGCATCGAGGCAAAAGGATTCAGGTTGTCATCCAGGGTAATAGGTTCCCAGAAAATCGTGAGTCCCTGGAGGTCGTGAGCCAATTGCGCTACCGGCTTTGCCAATCCAGGATATCTCCAGAGACCAAACAGCACCACATAGGGGTTTCCACTTTCCTCGTTGTCCCAGATATGGGCATCGATCGTATCGGTATCATCCCACTGCCAGAAATTGCCAAGGGCATAGATGTTGCTGGATGTCTGGTTATAGACCTGATAGCCATCATTGTCGTTGTGCCGGATGAAGTTGAATCCATTCCCGAAGTTTTTGCCCAGATCAGGATTTCCATAGGCTATCATCACGCCATAGGCCTGATTGTTCATGATGTAGTTCCGGCGAAATTCCGGCTCTCCATTGCCTACATACACGCCATGTGCAGTGCTATAGCGGATGTGGTTGTCATGTATGTAATTCGTCGAATGCAGAGATACGCCATTGCCGTAGGTGTACAGAACTTTGGAACGGCTGAGGGTGGAAGGGTTTTCTCCAGCGAATACCAGTCCTGATGAGTACAGGAAATCACAGTATTTGAGCTGTGAGCCCTGTCCTGATCCGGCAATCTGCAAGGTTGCCCAATCCCCTGGGGCTGGCTGGCTGAGGTTACCATCTGCATTTGTATCTCCCCCAAAAGCATCATCCTTGAAGGAAGTAAAGACAATGCGGGAGCTGGCATTGCCTATCGCCAGGAGACGTCCATACACCGTCACCCCCCCAGGCATCAGTTTAATTATCGATGCAGGCTGGATCTCCAGTGTGGCACCCTGATTTACTGATACATTATTGATCACCAGGGTGGAGCCAGTGCTTACTGACATGTCTCCTGTCACGTTGCAATATTCGTAACGAACGGCATTGTGTGCGTTGTTCAGATATTGGTTGCCCGCCAGAGTATAGATGTTGCTGTTACTGAATGCCAGAGGATACATACCGTTGCCAGAGAAGGTATTGTAACCCACCTGGTATGGTATAGCCGATACGACATTATGGAATACCAAGCCGTTTTGCAGGCAATGGGAAAACTCACTATACTCCACATCAAGGACAGCATTGATAATCATAAGGCCGTTGTTGCTGGAATAGGCAAATTTCGAGTGCCGCACATAAGCACCCTCGATGGGATAGAAATTGCTGCCATAGCTGTAATAGACATGGCAATACTCAAATTGGGGAGCTGATACTGTGGAGTAATAATGGATGCCTCCCCAGTTTCCCGGAGCAGGAAGGGTCTCATTGCCATCTGCATTGAGGTCGCCGCCAATGGAATCATCGTACCAGGAGGTAATATAGATGGGCTCGTCTGCTGTGCCATTGGTGATCAGGGTTCCCTGCACGTTCAGGGCTCCGGCAAGGCATTTCAGGATGGTGCCTGGCAATAGTTCCAGACTGCTATCCTGAGGGATGGTCACTCCTTCGAATACGTAAGCTGGAGTATTGTCTATCACGTGCTCTCCCATCAGGTAGCTGTATGCCACCTTCACTGCATTGTAACGGTTATCATAGATGTTTATATCCTGAAGCGGGAAGAGATTGGTGTACCAGGCTGAAATGGCATATTCAGCATTGTCATGAATAGTCAGACCGCTCATCTCAAATGGAGTAACCGGAGCTACATTGTAAAGCAAGATGCCACTGAGTTGATTGAAAGAAAACTCGCTATCCAGGACTTCATGGTGAGAATTGTAGAGCTCCAACCCGTGACCGCCGGAATAGCTGAAGGAGCTATTGTGCACATACCCAGGAGTACTGGATTGCAGTACCAGCCTGCCATATCTGAAGTTTGCGTATGTCACTTCTGGCATGCCAGCATCGGAAACATAGTAAACATATCCCCAATCTCCCGGGGCTGGAAGACTGTCATCCCCATCAGCATTGAGATCTCCCCCGATGCTGTCATCTTTCCAGGATGTGAAGTATATCGGTTCACTAGCTGTGCCCAGGATTTTCAGATCTCCATAGACGTTGAGATTGCTGCTTTCCATCTTCACGATACTACCCGGAGCAAGCTCCAACGCTGCTTCGGCAGCCACATTCAGGTTTGACACCACCACTGGATAATCCGCACTCCACAGATGCTCTCCTTTGAGGCTGCTGCCATAGTAGCTGATGGCATTGTGGAGATTGTCTGTGAAGATGTTATCCTCCAGGGGATACACATCAGAATAGTGAAACTGCATTGCAAAGCCATTGTTTTCTGAGAACAGATTTCCACTGATCTCGTATGCTTCATTTGCATATATTCCATGAGTGCCTAATCCAGATTGATTGCTATAGGCTATGTCATTGTCGATGATATCATGGGGATGATTATATATGAAAATCCCCTGGTAGTTGCTGTTGTAAATCTTGCAGTTGCGGATAAAACCCTTTTCGGGGGAATTGATATACAAGCCTCCGCCATAGTAGATGTGGCAATATTCAAGCTGAGGCGCAGAAGTGGCAGAAGTGAGGTAAAAATATCCCCAATCACCATTTACCGGTGTGGTGGCATCTTCATCGGCATTCCAATCCCCACCCTGAGTATCATCCTTGAGGGAAGTGAAAATAATAGGATTTTCCTGGGTTCCAGTAGCCATCAGGGAGCCATTGATCAGCATATATCCCCCGATGAGCTTCACACAAGTCCCCGCTTCGATGGTAAGAGACTGTTCTGCTGGAACCACGAGTTGATTGATCAACACAGGCTGGGAATTGTTCAGCACCATATCTCCCCACACTTCACAATAGTAATAGTAAATCAGGTCGTAGGTATTGCCGCTGAATGTGTTTCCTGTAGTGTTGTAAACTTGGGAATTTGATAAGGCCATCGCATAACCGCTGTTGTCTTCAATCGTGTTGTTTGCTATCAGATAGGGGCTGGGGCTATATAGAGAATACACACTGATCCCATTGCCATTGCAGCCTGAGATCAGGTTTGAGCTAATCTCCTGAGGATAACTGCTTAGCATAATGCCTGCATCGGCTGCGTGTTCAATCCGGCAATTGCGCACATATCCCGGATTGGGAGTCTGGATGGTGATTCCTCTGCCATAGCGGATAATGCAGTACTGCATTTGTGGGGCAGTTCCGGACAAATTGATGCGGTCCCAGGCACCTGCTACAGGCGTGGTTTGATCCCCATCTGCATTCCAATCTCCCCCGTATGTGTCATCCGTAAAGGCTGTGAAAACTATGGGCTGAGAGGCTGTCCCGATGGCTGTGAGGCTTCCGTTTACAGTGATCGAGCCACCGATGAGCTTTATAATACTCCCGGCTGGGATACTAAGGCTTGTGGTGGCCGGAATACTGAGACTATTGATGAGGTAGCGGTATTGGGTATTGAAAGTGTGGCTGCCCTCTATCTCGCAGTTACCAAGGTATATGGCATTAATGGTATTGGCTGTAAAGGTATGGCCTGGCAGGGGGAAGATCTTGCACGAGAATAGTTCCACGGCATATCCGCCATTGTGGTGGATATTGTTACCCGATACACTGAAACCTGATGTATCGGTTATATAGCGAAAGGATAAGCCTGTGTTGCCACTGTAGGCAATCTCCGTGTTTTGCACATCCACGGCCTTGTAATTGAAAACCAGCCCTTCATAGCCTGAGTTCAGAATCCGGCAGTTTCTGACGTAGCCATTGGGACTGTCGTTGAACAAGACCCCCAATGCATAGCGGATATCGCAATACTCAAGATATCCCGCTGAACTTGCTCCATTCATGGTGATGCGAGCCCAGTCATTGGCTGCGGGTTGGCTGGCATTGCCATCGGCATTGGTATCTCCACCATAGCTATCATCCCGATAAGAAGTGAAGACTACCCGGTTCGAGGATGTGCCAATGGCACTAAGGCTGCCATACACATCGATACCGCTGGAAGCCAGCTTGCAGACTGTTCCCGGCTCCACCTCCAGCGTAGCATCTGCAGCAATGGTAAGCGAATAGATCACATGGGTCAGATTGCTCGTGAAGTGACTATCTCCATTTATGCTTGCAGCGTAATAGCTGATCGCATTGTTGTGATTCCGCACCGCCGTATTGGTACCAAGAGCTGGCACATTGCCATACTCCACGGCTATGGCAAAAGCCCCATTATCACGGATCAGATTATTCATTATCGTAGAAGATGCATCCTGTGAGATCAGGATGCCATGTCCACCGTTGTTGTGAATCACATTCTGGCTGATATTCACGCTGGATGACACGATTCTGATTCCGTTTCCGGTGGTTCCAGTAATCCTGCTTTGAGAGATCGAACCACCCTGAACCTCTTGCAAGGTAATGGCATTATAGCCTGGTATGTAGCCCCGGATACTGCATCTTTGCAGGTTTGGGGTTGCGTCAGTTCCGATGAAGCTAAGCCCGGCCCAGGGAGCATTGGCAGGATTGCCATCCGAGCCATCAATCACCTCGCCGACGGTATTATCATTTTTGGAAGTGAAAACAATAGAATCCCCACTGCTCACGGCCACAAGGGAACCATAACAAGTGAAAGAGTGCCAGGCATTAAACTTCACGATAGTACCTGGTTGCAGGATCAGGCTGGTGCCTGCCGTTACAGATATCGAGGCTTCCACATAGTAAGTTCCGGGACCCCAGGACTGGTTCGACACATCTCCACTTTTCACGATATAAGAAAAAAGCAGCATTGGCATTAATAACAGCAGTAGCAGAATCGAAAGTAATCTCATGTTTCATTCTCCCTTGTTGTAGTATTTCCACAGATCAGAACCAGGATTTAGCACTCCTGATGTGTTTGCTCTACCTATCTGATTATCAGAAAGATAGCGAGCATGCTCCGATTATCGGGAGCAAAAACCAGTTCGCAAAAACAGACCTGATTGCATCTCTCCCGCAGTTCCATACTATGTCAAGAATCTTCTCACAGAGACATCTTATTACTTTATGGCATGCTGGGATTTGATTAGCTCTGAGGCTGGGTGTTTAGGTTCAACATAATCAAAACTAATGAAAGAAATTCCTTGACACCCATTTTACTCCAGATTATTGTATCAGAGTGTTGAAAGCATATAACCCTGATAGTTTGGTTGTATGACATAAATATATATAAAACAGTGATTTAGTGAATTCATGTGGAGAACAATATGAAAGTAGATTCAATAAACAAATTCTTAGTAGGAGTCCTCTTCCTGACCCTGTCCTTTGCCTTGGCGGCTCAGACTTCCGTCACCACGGTGGAGGACTTGTGGAATGTGAGAAACAACCTGACTGGAACGTACCAGCAGAGCGGGGATATAAATCTGGAAACCACGAATCCCAGTAAAATCAACGATTGGGATACAGGTACCCTGTACGTCGTTGGGAATATCATCAAATACACCGATGGCTTTGCCTACTATTGCAAGCAAAACATGAGCGATAACACCGGTTCTCAAGATCCTGGTACTACCGCTTACTGGACCAAAATGTGGGAAGCCGCCAAAGGCTGGGAACCCATCGGCAGAACTTCCGGCACTGGTTCATTCCGGGGTGTGTATGATGGCAACAACAAGATCATTTACAACCTGTACATCAATCGTGGCGCTTCCGCTGTAGCGGACAACGTATATCCTACAGACGGTGAAGACAACAACGGCCTGTTTGGCTATGTCGAGAATACCTCCACTTATAACGTATTCATAAAAAACCTGGGGCTCATCAACCCTAACGTTACTGGACGCAGAGCGACTGGCTCTCTTGTAGGGCGCGTGCTACTCCCTTTGACAACCCCCGCCCGCTCCTACACGGTATACATTGAAAGATGCTATGCTATACAACAAGGAGAAGGTACAGCCACGGTAACAGGCTTTGGCGCTACTGGCGGCCTGGTAGGCGCAAACAACAGCAATGCGAAACAAAGGGTTCCCGTAATTCGTTTGTCTTACGCCAGAGTGACTGTCTCTGCCACGCATCCTACAAACTACACGCCAAACCCCAATGACAGGGTGGGTAATACCTCAGTTTACAATCCCTACAACATTAAATACGGTGGCTTGGTAGGTTGTAACGAAAACGGTGTGACCCAGGATAGTTTTGCCAGAGGCAATGTCTCTGGAGGCGACCGCGTTGGCGGTCTGGCAGGATGTACGATCGGTGGTGCGATCTTCCGCAGCTATTCCACTGGGACTGTGACCCGGAACATAGAACCAGGAGGATCGTTACCAAATTACGAAGGCGGTATTGGAGGACTGGTGGGTAGAACGTCAGGTTCTCTGCCTCCTGGCTTGGGTGGCACCAACGCCACTGGCTCCTGTGAAAACTGCTTCTGGGATACAGAGACCTCTAGGATTGCAACCTCACCTGGTGGTACGGGTAAAACAACTACGCAGATGAAAACCCAATCCACTTTCACAAACTGGGATTTCACCAACATCTGGAATATCACCAGCGGTATCAACGACGGCTATCCCTTCTTTATCGGTAGCCCGGTGGTGGAGTTCTACTATCGTTCCAAAGCCTCAGGAGACTGGAATAACAAAGACAAATGGCAATATACCTCTACTCCTGCCACAGAAACATCATGGGTTGATGCTGTCGTTACCCCGGATGAGAGTAATTCCATCAGCATCCAGATCCGGGTGAACCATACCATGACCGTCACTCAGGATGTGCGCATCGATGCCACGATCATAGATGCTGGGGGCAGAGTTACTGTTGCCAGCGGTAAAACCCTTTATGTAGATAATGGTGTAGGCCCTGATCTTACGGTCAATGGTGTCCTGGAGGTCACGGGAACCTTGGTCGCCGGAATCAATACTACCATACCATTCGGTATCGGTTCCGAACTGATCTACAATGGCAGTGCAGCGCAAACCACGGGAGACCATCTCTACAGCTCTATCGATACAAACTATGAACCCCCGATCAAAACCCTGCAAGTGAGCAGACTCACTCTCAATAACTCTGCCGGATTGACATTCACAAACCCAATCGAAATCCTCGAGATTTTCCAGGTACTAGGCGGCAGTTACGCTCTGGAGAGTGGGGTTCAAATCGATACCGATGGAGTGTATTCACCCACTGTAAAATACTTCAAATTCGACGATACTGGCTACAATATCCTGAACTATTCTGCAGAAGTATCTCAACCCGATCTGTATCCAGACTTTGTGGATCGTCAATGGTCGATCACTGGAAACATCAATGATGCATCCTCTGGCAATCGCACCAAACAGATCACATTCTATTGGACATCGGTAGATGATCAAGACTTTGACTGGGCAGGTTTAAGCGTAGCTCCTGCAGTATATGCAGGGATCACAAAGCTCACTACTGTTAGCTACGATGTTAGCTCCTCTCCACGCAGCATCACAGTCGATTATACTTTCCCCAATAGCAAGGGCGGCAGCAAGGAAACCTTCAAAATCGGCCGGGATGACGACCAAACCCTGCCCGTGCAGCTATCTTCCTTTACTGCTATGATCACCGCACAGATGAAAGTCAGGCTGAATTGGGTAACCCAGACCGAAACCAATGTAGCCGGATTCAGCATCTATCGTGGCACTACTGATGAATTGGGTAATGCAGAGCAGCTAAACGTATTCATTCCCGCCACCAATACTTCTCAGACCCAGTACTATATGTTTACCGATGATGAGTTGTATAATAGCGGCACCTATTTTTACTGGCTTGAAAGCAGAGATTTCGATGGCAGCGGTGACCTCTTCGGCCCTGTTACGGTAGTACTGGAAGTTACAGAAGATAACACTCCGGGAATCCAGATCGTACGCGGCCTGGACAAGATCTATCCTAATCCCTTCAATCCCAGCACTACGATCAAATTCGGAGTCACAAATGACTCTCCCACCCGCATCCAGATCTACAATATGCGGGGACAGCTAGTGCGTGACCTGATGGATAGACAGCTCAAAGCCGGGAACTACAGCGTGGTGTGGGATGGCAAAGACAACTTGCAACGCAACCTTCCCAGCGGCAACTACTATCTGCGGATGCAGAGTGGTAAAGATGTATTCAATGGCAAACTAACCCTGATGAAATAGTCAAACTCAAGCTATATACCAAAACCCCGGGAGTTTATTCTCGGGGTTTTTTTGTTTGATCGCTTGATTTTATCATAGCGGTCTGTAACATAGGCTTTTAGCCTGTTGTGCTGTGGGGTTTTCTAACCCCGCGACAATGTAACATAGGCTTTTAGCCTGTTGTGCTGTGGGGTTTTCTAACTCCGCGACAATGTAACATAGGCTTTTAGCCTGTTGTGCTGTGGGGTTTTCTAACTCCGCGACAATGTAACATAGGCTTTTAGCCTGTTGTGCTGTGGGGTTTTCTAACCCCGCGACAATGTAACATAGGCTTTTAGCCTGTTGTGCTGTGGGGTTTTCTAACCCCGCGACAATGTAACATAGGCTTTTAGCCTGTTGTGCTGTGGGGTTTTCTAACCCCGCGACAATGTAACATAGGCTTTTAGCCTGTTGTGCTGTGGGGTTTTCTAACCCCGCGTTTTTGCTGGATCGCAAGCGTCCCCGTTTGCTACAGACCCGAAGGGGCACAAAAGACACGTCCTCCGGACTCGTGGACACGAGACGTGTCCAATCCTCAGAGGTTCCTCTGGTTGGAAAACCAGAGGATACAACAGGCTAAAAAGCCTATGTTACGAGTTCCGGTGCTTTTTGTATGACTGCCGGGTCGTGGCGCACCAGCAAGCGCTGCCCGTAGCGCTTGATCAGGATCAATCCCAATGGCGCACTCAGGCAGATGGACATCACCGCCAGGGCCAGGATCACTCCTCCTTCTGCCACACCCAGGGCCAGGGGAATGGAGCCCAGAGCAGCCTGCACCGTGGCTTTGGGCAAATATGAGATCACGCAGAAGAGCTTTTCCCGCCGGTTCAATCTGGAGAAAGCAGTAGCCAGCAGCACTCCTGCCGATCTCGCCATCAGGCCTATACAGATCACGAGCAAGCCTTTTAGTCCTGCTTCCTTCAAACTGGCAGGATTCAGAGACATCCCGATCAAGACAAACAGCACAATCTCCGCAAAGATCCAGATTTTTCCCAGCTTGGCGGAGATCTCTGCGGCAATCTTGTTTTGCCGTTCGAAGAGGATGTACCCGATCGTCATTGCCCCCAGAAACGAGGCAATCTGATAATGATCACCGATTTCGATCATCACCAGGCACAAACCCAGTAATACGATGATCTTTTCGGTAGCCCGGATTTGTTTGATCTTGTGAAAAAACCACACGATAAAGAAGCCAAATCCCAAGCCCAGCAGGATGCCCATAATGATCGAAAAAGGGATTTGCAAAAGGTCGCTGGCGCCAAAATTTCTGCCCCCGCTGTAGATCCGGGAAAACACCGAAAACATGGTGATTGCAAATACATCATCCAAGGATGCCCCTGCCAGCACAATCGTGGGCACTTGTTTATTCGTGCCATAGCCCATTTCTTTGAGGTTTAGCATGGAGGGTACGATCACGGCTGGTGACACTGCCGACAGCATAAATGCTGCCATACCGGATACCGCATAGGGGAAATGAAAGATGCCGCGAAAAGCAAAGAACAAGATGCTGCCTTCCGCCAGACACGGCAACGCCGCCATCAGCAAAGACGTGATCCCCGTTTGTTTGAGGATTTTGCGGTTGATTCCCAAGCCTGCCCGCAGCAGAATCACCAAGAGGGCAAAGGTCTTCAGGAAAGGCTCCACGCCTGCCAGGGAAGGGGGTAAACGCTGCTCCAGCAGCAATCCTAAAAGGATACCGGATGCCAACATTCCCAATACCTGGGGCAAGCCCAGGCGCCCCGCTAAGCGGCTGCCCAACCACCCCATCAGCAGGATGGCGGCAAAAACAGTGCTAAATGACATGTAAATCTCCTTCGTATATTGTAGGAGTCATCAGCACTAGGCGGTTTTGGCGAACTCCATCACCAGAATATTATAGATTCAAGTGGATCACCTATTTTAGCCTTGATTTTTGTCAAGAATTCCATTGTTGTACCACATTGTTGCTCCATTGCTTCCATTGTCAAGAATTTGTAAAACTATAAAGTGACAACGAAAACTGCAAATTGTGCAGCGAAATCTGCAAACTGCCGCATCGTAGGATATCCTTACTCATCCTTTCCCAGACCCTTTTAGGTAGTCTTTGACAGGATTTCTGCAAGTCACATCTCGGATTTCTACTTGAATAAGCACTATTGAATTGGGATTATCTGTAAATGGCTCTCTGCATTCTCTTGGTTCTGTACTTTCGGCGCTACGGCGAGCGCCGGTAGTGCGCCTGTGCGCATTGCAGATCAGATCGGTGGAAGTCCGATTCAGGGTAACGTCAAGCCCTGTAGCTGAAGGTAACTGCGTCACCGTGAGGTGGGGTGGAGAGCAACCGGAAGCGAACGACCAGTCCGTAGGATAACGAACTCGATTCGGCATGATAAGCTGTCGAGCCTACTACCGGAAGGTGAAGACTAAGACCTGGAAAGAGCCAACGGGTGGAACTGAAACGCATTTCCAGGAAAACCTGATCGGTTGAATGACGTAAACGATAGAAACCAGATCAGGAGCTATCTTGTGGTTGGAGACGGAATGGTCAGTAAGGTATGCAGTGTAAAGCAGGGAGACCTGCCGATGGACAAGAGAGATCGGCAGGAGTCAGAGTGCTCATAGTAGCGATGATCTTCGGGACAACATAACCCGAAAGGAGTCAAGGGGCACAGGAAAACAGATTTTGAAAGGAGTACAGATGGAAGACCAACGATCGTCAGTGCCAGAAAAGGCTAAACAAGAACGAGAGATCCCCGCCCAATGGGCATGGGTCGAACCATTGGTATGGACTGACAAAATGCTGGCAGCTCTCGGCAAGGGAGTCAAAGGTGGAAAATGGTTCAGTCTGATCGACAAGGTGTGGTTTCTACCAAACCTGGAATCAGCCTGGAAGCAAGTGGCGGCAAACCGTGGTAGTGCAGGTATTGATAACATCAGTATCAAGCATTACAAACGGCACGCTGCAGAACGTCTGAACCGAACGTCTGAGCTGCTTAGGCAAGACAAATATCGTCCAGCCGGTGTAAAACGGGTATGGATAGATAAAGCCGGCAGCAAAGACAAACGTCCATTGGGGATACCAACTGTCACTGACAGAGTGGTACAAACCGCACTACGCAATGTCATAGAACCAATCTTTGAGCAAGACTTCTGCGAATATAGCTATGGCTTCCGTCCCCGAAGATCATGTAAAGACGCACTCAGAAGAGTCGATGGACTACTGAAGCAAGGATACAGATATGTGGTGGACGCCGATATCAAGGGGTATTTTGACAATATCCCCCAAGATAAGCTGATGCTATTAGTAGAGAAGAAGATCGCTGACAGCCGCATTCTGGCCTTGCTGAATCTTTATCTTTCACAGAAAGTAATAGATACAGCAGCAAGCTGGACACCGGAAGCAGGCACACCTCAAGGAGCGGTGATCAGCCCTCTATTGGCCAACATCTACCTTGATCCTCTGGATTGGCTGATGCTGAACAAAGGGTACCCAATGACACGCTATGCGGATGATTTTGTGATCCAATGCAAGACAGAAGAAGAAGCAACACAAGCCTTGGAAACAATCCGAATCTGGACACAGGAAGCAGGTCTAACCCTGCATCCAACGAAGACGAAGATCGTGGATACTGAAACTGATATCTTTGAGTTCCTGGGATACATGTTCAAGCAGGGGATGAAGTTCCCTTCAGACAAAAGTATCAAGAAGTTTAGAGATAACATCAGGAAACACACCAAACGCTGTAACGCACACAGCCTACAAACCATCATCGAGCGGATCAAACCGATCCAAAGAGGATGGTTCGAGTACTTCAAACACGCTCACAAAAACAGTTTCCCCGGGGAAGACGGTTGGGTAAGGCGCAGGATTCGCAGCATCCTCAAGAAACACGAGAAACGCAGAGGAATAGCTACAATGCAAGATAACTTCCGCTATCCCAATGCCATCTTTGATAAACATGGGTTCTTCTCTATGGTCAGAGCCCATGCAGAATTATGCCAGTCTCTTAGATGAGATACCTGTTTTCTGGAGAGCCGTATGCGGGAGAACCGCACGTACGGTTCGGAGGGAGGGGAGCCAGTAATGGGAACTCCCCTACCCCTATCAACCCACAGCCCCATGTTTAGTCAAGATTTTGTCATTATTAAATGGATACTGTATTAATGTGTCTAAAATGTCAGGCTACTTCCCGTTTTTTACCATCAACTCCAGGCATAGATTCGCCTGCCAGGCAGCCACAAGTACCACACGTGGGGCAATAGGAGCTACCCCTGGGCTTAATTGAGTCTGTTGATCGCCAATTATATGGAGATTGCCGCAGGATTCCTGACGGATGAGATCACTATTGCCATATCCTGCCAGTCCAGATGCCACGATCAGGGGTTTATCAGGGTAGGATTGCAGCCAGGTATCCACCAGCATGGCTTTGGCCTCGTCTCTGTCCAAAGCTTCCAGCATGATGTCCACTCCGCCAAAGATTTGGGGGATATTCTGTGGATCCAGCCTGACCTGATGGATCTGCAAATCAATGAAGGGATTGAACTGCAGGATGTTATCCTTCAGGGCTTGGACCTTGCTGTGACCCACCTGCGCCAGGCTAAACGCCTGACGATTGAGATTGGAGACACTCACCACATCAAAATCGGCAATGATGATGGTGCCGATCCCAGCCCGGGCCAGGAGGTTGGCGATATTGGAGCCCAAGCCTCCGGCTCCGGCGATGCCTACTACGGCTTTCTGCCAGATTGGAAATGCCTGGGGGTCTCTTTCTACAAAGTATTCTTCCGGCTTCATGGTTTGAGGGTGAGATTTATCTCAGCGCTGGGATCAACGCCCTTGAGGTTCTTTACCAAAGCTTGCAGCACGTCCCGCAGGAGTTCCTGCACAAAGGGTACGATCACGATCTCCTTGCCATTGGCGGTGAGGATTACCTTTTTATCGGCATCGAGAGTGCAGTCCTGCCTGGTTTTACGTCCCTGGACGATCTCCCCTGCCATCTGATTGCAAGTGATGCCGCAAGCGCAGCAACACTCAGGATCAGCCATGGGCAGGATCTCGAAAGTGGATGCCAGTACGTGGTTTACCAGGTCATCCAGATCATCTTGCAAGCAATACACTTTCAGGTCCTTATAGCTCTTTGCTGTAGCAGCTATCAGTCCTGATATCCCGATGCATGTATCATCAACAAGCTCATCGAGCTGGCTCATGGATTCTGCACATACCAGCTTGGGCACAGCAGCATTTTTCATGCCTTCGATGATCAGGTAGTCAGCTTCTATCAGGCGTAGCATTTCCGGTAGATCCAGAGGCTTGGGAAAGATCATGGCAGTATCATGCAGCCCACGGGCAAAGGTGGATACAGCTCCGGCTTCGATATGCAGGGCTGAGTTCTTTCCGGGAGTATCGGCACGGAAAGCCTCGCTGTGGATGTCCTTGATCGTGGCACAACTAAAACCCCTGGCCGTGAGAGCTTTCACCAAAGCTGTTACCAGGGTAGTCTTTCCCGTGTGGTGATATCCGATTACCGCCAGAGCTTTCATGCCTGGGGATCCTTATCGATCAGAAGTATCGCCGTGGCACTGATCCCCTGGCCTTCCCCTGATACGCCAAGACCCTCTTCGGTAGTGGCTTTTACGGAGATTTGAGACAGCTCGCAGCCCAGATCCTCAGCAATCCTCACGCGCATCAGATCTATATATGGTCTCAGCTTGGGCGCAGCGGCACAGATTGTGGCATCAAGGTTCACGATGTGGTAGCCATTCTGTAGCAGGATTGCACCACAATCTCTAAGCAGGATGCGGGAATCGATATCCTTGAAGGCAGGATCCTGATCGCTATACCGGGCTCCGATATCTCCCATAGCCATTGCCCCCAGGATGGCATCACAAATGCTATGGATCAGCACATCAGCATCGGAATGCCCCAAAAGCCCCTGATCAAAAGGGATCTCCACTCCACCCAGGATCAGCTTCCGGCCTGGGGCCAGACGATGCACGTCGTAACCATGCCCGATCCGCATACGCTAATCCACCGTTATGGATTTGGATACGTTTTTGGGCACATCAGGATGCACACCGTGGTCGATTACGCCCAGCATATCCAGCTTGTTCATCTTACGGATACTCATCCTGAGCGCCAGATATTGCAGCACGATGGTGGCAGAGAAACAGGTCATGAGACTATCCCCGGTCTTGGGCAGCATGATGTAGGCCCAGCCATAATAACCACCCTCATTGGGATTTGCCGAGGCATTTTTCAGGAGTTTATCGTCTTCCTCAGCGATCACGTAAGTATTGGCACCCCTGATCTTGTGAGTATTGATCTGGGAAATGGTCAGGTTTACATCCCGGGCATCCGGCCCAGTCACATAGATGAGAGGATAATTTCTATACAGCGGTTCAAAGAAATCCTGGTTTTCCACCAGTTTTTTGAAGAGTTCCGTGCCTTTGGCAGAGAGGTTGAAAGGCATATTATGGGTAAAGATATAATTGGTCAGAGCTTTGAGGATTTCCTTGGTATCCTGGCGGGAGAGTCCTAATGCCATGGCCTCATCGTCGATAACATCGATGATCGAAGTAAAAGCCCGGGCAAAGCTGCGCACGTGTTTCACGCCAAAGACAGTGTTTTTACCCAGGATCGTATTGGGGCCATGCTTGAACTCGCTGGCTTCCCTGCCCTCAGCATGGTTGAGCACCGTTTCCCTGATCTTCAGAGCGCCTTCCATGGCCACGCCACTGATCTTGGTAGCCAGGATGTGCAGGGAGGGCTCCATATACATTTTGCCAGCCATACTATCGATCATATCACTGGTTTTATCCAGGGTCTCTTTGAGCAGTGAAGGGATATCGCCCAGGGATTTGTAGCGCCAGGCCAGCTTATCTTCCCGCTGTTGTTTCAGTTCCGGATCGATCCCGTTATCCAGTTCATGCAGCTTCATATCGGCTATGCGGATCGCCAGATAGTATAAGAGGGTGATCTGGTTCATAAAGCTCTTCGTGGCAGGCACGGCAATCTCGGGACCGCAGAGGATGGGGATCGCCACATCGCTCTTCTCCTGACCCAAAGTGCTGTTCATATTGTTTACCAGCACTACCTTACGGACATTGAGATCGGAGGCATCGATATCATTGAAGATATCGATCAGGTCTTTGGTTTCTCCGCTTTGGGATACGCCGATGATCAAGTCGTTGTCTTTTATACAATTCGAGTATTCACCCCGGAAATCCCCAGGCAGGATAGGGATCAGCTCGATTTGAGCAATCTCGTTGAAGAACAGCGCTGCTACCTTGGTGGCATGAAAGGAGGTTCCACAAGCGATGGAATAGGCATTGCGGTTGTTTTGCACGGTGTTTTTGATCAGGCTCAGGAAATCCTGTACACTATGCTCAAATTCTGCTACCGCTTGTTGTTCAGAGATCGAATCGAAGGCTTTGGCAATGCTGATACGCTTCAGATCAAAATCCTGTCCGATAAGATCGATAAAGACGTTCTTCTCGCTGGAAAAGAAGTATTTCTTGTCAAAATCCTCCTTCACCGCTACATCAAAGATAGCCCTATATTCCTGCTGGGCTGCCTGGTAGAAATTCTCCACTGCCGCTGAATTACACAGGTCATCAAACAAGCTCTGTTTATCCTCGATATGAGGACACGCCATGATCTGGGCAAGGGAATCGCTCAGGTGTGTCAGCATATCTTGTTTGCGCATCAGCTCCAGCATTCTTTTGCCTGTATTGGAGCCACCCTGGAAGAGCTTGATCAGCTTGCCGGTTGATTCGCTTTGGGCAAAGATTTCCTGTTCCATGAAATGCTCGAATTCAGGCAGGAGCTCCACATCTTCGGCCCTGAGCTTTGAATATACAGCCCGGGTGTTGATCATCTCGCCAGTATTGTAGGTCTCATCGGGTTGATTCAGGCGTTTGAACTTCAGATCCTTTTGCGCATAGAGCTGATACGAATCCGCTGTGTATTCCACAAACTCACCTTCACGCAGATTGACCAGCATCTTGGTAAAACGTAACACTGCGGTAAGATCACTGGAAGTAAGGCAGAAAGGCATCCCTTCCACTTCACCGACTCCAAAATAGAGGCTGGAGCCAGCTTTGATCGCCCAGGAAGTCTCTGTAACTGGATCCACGATCACGGCAGCATAGGAGCCGATCATCTTGGCTGCAGTCTGGATAATCGCCCGGCGCATGCAGGCTTTTCTCTGTAATGGATCAGTCGGGTTTCCGGCTCTATCCATCTCAATATCAAAGTAATGCTCCACACTGTGCACCAGCATCTCACCATCGTTATCGGAGAGCACGGTGTGCCCTTCCTGAGTAAGGAAAGCTTTGAGTTCCCGGGTATTGGTAATATTGCCATTATGCGCCCCATAGAGGTGGCGTTTGCATTTTACTTCGTGAGGTTGGGCATTGACCTTGTTTACATATCCAAACGTAGCCCAGCGTACCTGACCGCAAAAGATCTTGCCACTTTGCTTCTCGATCCCCAGGGTTTTCACCAGAGTGGAAGGTGCTCCTACATCCTTGAGCAAAACTATGTCTTCCGTATCTCCCTGAAAAGCAGCACCGGTACTGTCGTAACCCCTGTATTCCAGGGCTTTTAAAAGCTGGGAGGCATACTTGCCCAGATTCACTGAGACCCGTGGCAGGGCCATACCCAATACTCCACAGCCCAAACCGGGCAGAGGCAGACGAAATGTAATCTTTAGTTCAGTAAGCCGGGATAAAAAATTCTGTAGCATGATAGTCCTTGTTATATGATGATATTGCGTTCCAGTAATACCTGAGCCAGAGCCAGATCCTGGGCATCGGTAATCTTGATGTTCAAATCGCCAGTCAAATGATATCTTACTTTATGACCGTAATATTCCACCAGAGCGGAGTCGTCGGTACTGATAAAACCGTCGTTGTAGGCCTTCAGGTAGGCATTCATAATCACCTTGTATTTGAAGACTTGAGGAGTAAAAACCTGAATCAGGCGATCCCGTACCAGGGTGCCTTCGATGAATTCGCCCTCGACTGATTTGATCGTATGCTTGAGCCGGGCAGCAGGAACCACTGCACCTGCTTCAGTAGCGATATCATACAATTCCTCGATCAGATCATGATCGATAAAGGGGCGTACTGCGTCATGGATAAAGACAATACCCGTATCAGGAGGGCATTGCTGCAGGGCTCCAAATACAGAATCCTGCCGTTCCAAACCTCCGGCAAGCACCAGAAATGGCTTTGGCACCGGCTCAAAGAATTGCAGGATGAGGTTGTTGCAGTATTCCACATCCTCTTCAGGGGCAGTTACGATAATGCTTGAGATCACTTCTGAAGTAAAGAATGGTGATAGGGTCCGGATCAGTACAGGGATCCCATCCAGCAACCGAAACTGCTTTTTGATATCACCCTTGAGCCTCAGGCCACTGCCTGCTGCCGTAATGATCGCTGTGCACGGGTTCAGGATTTCCATAGATAAAAAACTCCTCGTTCTCCTCTTTGGGCTTCGATCTTGCCCTCGTTTACCAATTCCCGCAGGATTTTGGAGACTTCATTGATATGCACATCCAGCATGGCGGATATATCCTCAGCGGTAGAGGGACGACGCAGCAGAGTGCTATGTATCTGATGCAGCAAATCCTCATCCGAAATCACGTCGGCTTTGTCATACTTGATCTTGGCAATGATTTCTACGGGCATGCTGAGCCGGGCGGACATAAAGGCTTTGATTTCTTTGAGGCGTTTAGGGGAGGTTGCTTCCACCCAATCTTCGGCGCCAGGGCGATCCAGTGAATTCAATTGGACTATATTGGGTGAGATTCTGGTGATTGCCTCCGCCAGCAAGGTCAGCTCATTCTCAGTATCCGTGATGCCTGGCACGATAAACACTTCCAGCCAGATTTTGCCAGGATATGAAACCCGCAGATTGATCAGTCCATCGATCAAATCCGTGATCAGTAAGCCCGGCTTGGGACGGTTTACTTTCTCATATACTTCCTGACTGGCTGCATCCAAAGACGGCAGGATCAGATCACAAGGCAGGATCTCACTCAAAACCTGAGGATCATTCAGCAATACACCATTGGTTAAGAGTGCCAGGCGGTAGCTTGGATAATGCATCTTGATATGCTGGATGATCTGTCCAATGCCGCTATTCAGGGTCGGCTCCCCAGCTCCGGAAAAAGTGATGTAATCCAGATGTGGATTGCCTTGCATGAAGCTATCCAGCTCTGTGATGATTTCCGCCACGGGAAAAAACTCCTGACGCTCGGTTATCAAATGAGTGGTCTTTTGCACCTCACAATACACACAGGACAAAGGGCAGTATTTGTATGGCACCAGATCCACGCCGAGGGATACTCCCAACCGGCGTGACATTACTGGCCCAAAGAGGTGCTTGTATTTCATGCTTTAGAAGGTAGTGCCAAACTGCAGATGTGGTTCCCAACCGCCTTCATCGAGATTGTAGGCATAATCAAAACCGATCAGGCCAAAGGGACTGCGAATCCGGATGCCGGCACCCACCCCTTTCTTAAGATTAAGGAAATTGAAATCACGCAGCTTGTTGTAGCTATCTCCAGCATCGAAGAATCCCACTCCGATGATCTGATCTCCAGCTATGGGATAACCCAGCTCCGTAGAGAATATGATCGCTCTGGTGCCACCACCCACAGGGCCAATGGAACGATCTGGATATCCCCGGATCCCATCAGCACCAGTACCGCCCAAATAGAACTTTTCATCCGGTGGAGCGTCATCTGATGAGCCATAAGGCGTGATATAAGAGAATCTCCACTTGGTGCGGATGGTCAGCTTCTTCCAGGCTTCGGAATACCAGTTTACCTGGGCTATCTGCTTGAAATAATCAAAGTCTCCAGCCAGAGGACCACCTGCAAGTTCTGTATAGAGCGTCATCTGTGAACCCCGGGTGGGGAAAAACACATTGTCGCGGGTATCACGTGAGAGAGTGAAATTGGCTGCCGAGGTGTATCTCCAGCCCAGTTTATCCAGCTCGATCAGGGTGGCATTTGCCACTGAATCTGCCATAACAGCATTCAGACTGGTGATATTGTATTTCTTGGAGTAGAAGGCATAGCCCAATACCCCACGGGTGCGATCCACCCAGGGAATCGATTGACCCAGGCGCAAGGCCGCACCACGGGTATAGATCTCATAATTGAATGAGCTCCAGCTCTTCTTGGTATAGTAGATATTGGTGCCCAGAAGGATGTCACTGTCATATAGATTGGGATTGGTGAAATTGAATTCGAAGTTTTGGGTACTGCCCCCAAACTCCCACGTCAGCCCACTGCTCCAGTTGTTTCCAAAGAGATTGTTTTGCGATACCGAGAGCTGACCCACGAATTTATCCTGGGAATTGTACCCGATTCCGCCATTGGCCACTCCGCTGGATTTATCCACCACATCTACTTGCAGATCGATATCACCATTGTTGTTGATGCGATTGTAATCCAGCCTGATATCCGGCTCGAAAAAGCCCAGATTGTAGATATTCTGCTGGCTGCGGATCACCTGGCTCTGGCGGTAGTAATCACCAGGAGCGATTTCAAGCTGCCGGCGCAGTACCTTTTCTTTGGTTCTGCGGTTGCCGGTGAAATGAATCTGCCTGATCCTGGCACGGGTATTCTCTTTGATCTTCAGGGCTACGTTCAGTTTATCACTTTCTTTCTTGTATTCAGGCTGAATCTCAGTATAGATATAGCCTTCGTCAAAATACAGCGAATACACTTGGGCAAGCTGGCGGTCAAACCGTTCCTGATCAAATACTTCACCGCTCTTCAGGGTAAAGATCTGCTCGATCGTCTCTTTGGTAAAATTGTCGTTGCCACTGATATCCAGAGTGCCGAACTGATACTGGATGCCTTCATTGATCGTGATGACCAGTTCCGAATAGCGGTCGGATACGGTTTGCAATTCATAAGGCCCCACCCGTACATCTATAAAGCCATTCTTCTTGTAGAAATTCGCCAGGGATACCAGATCAGCATCGAATTTTACTTGCTCAAATCGGCCTGAGCGCAGGAAATTGGCAGGCTTGGTCTTCATCCGGCGCAAAAGTTGTTTATCGTCGTAGCTCTCATTGCCAAGGAAAGTAACTGTCTTGATCGCCACTCTTTTGCCTTCATCCACCCGCACCGTGATGGCAACCTTGTTCTCCGGCAGTGTTTGCTCGAGGATCTCCAGGCTGGCATTGCTGAATCCTTTGGTGGAGTATTCTGCTTTTAGTTTGCGTTCCAATTGGTTTCTCAGGTTGCCGCTCCAATACGAGCCTACTCTGAGAGTCACGAGTTCATCGATTCTCTCTTTTTTTACTACTTTGAACCCTTGATAGGTAACCGAGGAAACCACCGGATTTTCCACCACCCGAACGATCAGGTTGATCCCATTACGATAGGGCTCGCTATGAAACTGAATATCAGCAAACACACCCATCCGATAGAGGTTTTTGATGCTTCGGGATACATCCTCAGGATCGAGGGCATCTCCCACCCGCATGCTTATGGCTGAAGTCACCAGTTCCGGAGCTATATTCTGAGCTCCTTCCACCTGCACTTCATATATGGTTTCACCTGCGCCCCACAGCCCGGCTGTGAGGACAAGTAACATCATTATCAGGACATTATACTTCAGAAATCTTGGCATATTTCCTCCACTGTAGTACAAGCAAGCTATCTTTGGGAAAGCCCCTTTTTCGTAAAGTCTTTTTTGTTAGGTATAATAATAAGATGATGTCAAGCGTTTTCTAATGAGCAACATCAGGAAGGGCTATTGTAAAAATACTTTCGGTCATATCAATAGCTATCCATCCAGAATGAGTTTATGCTTGACACATAATAAGCGAAATAGGCAGGGTGATTTTAAGTACTGTCCAGGAGGTGGATGTGTTTAAAAAAGTCAAGATTAAAAATTTTAAAGGCATTGTGGACTTGACATTAGATCTTGATAGATTTAACATTTTAATCGGTGCCAACTCATCAGGTAAAACAACAATCCTTCAAGCACTTGATTTATTAATAGGCTGTGTGTCCAGAGATGTTCAGGAGTATCTTCGAGACAGAAAGTGGACAGTATCTGACATAAGGTCACAGTTAACAAAAAGTCGTACCATCTCATTTGAGGCTATAATTGAGCTTCCCCTTGATGAAGCTGTGGAAGCATTCTTATGGTGTATTGATTTTCAGGTAGTCATAAAAACAAATACGATCCTACTTGAGTCAGAAACCCTTTCCAGAATAGATCCTGTTTGGTTTGTGAACCTGGGCTATGAAGCTGCCTACAAAGCTGAAAACGGGAACGATAATTTACTATACCATTATACTGATGGCAAGGTCTTTTATGGGACTCCTCTGCTTAACAGACACGTTGACATTCAGAGTGATAATCTGCAATTCAAGTTATCATCATCAGTTCTGAAGATATTCGAGTTCAGTGATGATGATGTTGTCTTTGGTGCTATAAATAGGTTGAAGGCTTTTCTGACTAATTCAAATTACTTCGAAACCCTGGCTGCAGAAAATATGAGAGTCTCCAGTAGAGGAAAAACAGACAATATTGGAAAAGGTGGAAAGCGTTTAGCAGCGTTCATTAAGCAGTTCAACTACGATCAAAGGAAGCATTATCTAGACACTCTCAACGGGATTTTGAAAAACATCAGAAGCATTGAAGCAGTTACAAAGGGAGTTCCCGGTTGGGTTGAATTGTATGTTGGCGAGTCATATCTAGAGAATCAGATCAAGGTCAAGCCCTCGCATATCAGTGATGGCACTTTGAGAATTATGGCACTTATTGCATTACTTCAAACCGTGAATAATCCAGGATTAATCATGCTCGATGAGATTGAGAATGGCCTAAATCCCTTCATTACAGCCAAAATTGCTGAATTGTTAAATACCAAGTCACTTGAAACTTATCAACAAATGATCTTCACTACCCATAGCTCACTCATGCTGGACGATTTCAAACCAGACGACATTATCTATGTTTATCGTTCAGAAAATGGACATATTAACGCCAAAAAAATCTTTCATACTAAAAAACTCCGAGAATATCTTGAGTATATGAATCCTGGAGAAATCTGGATTAATTCGACTGAAGCAGAATTACTTGGAGAGAATGATCAATTATGAGTATGATCAAAGTAATGATTTGTGGTGAAGGGCCAAGTGATGTAGGTAAAACAGATTACGAATCTCAAAAATGGATTCCTGGTCCAGCCGTTGCCTTTGTCGAAAAAGCCTTCGCACATGATACCACAATTATAGCAATTAGTAGACAAGACTTATTACACAATCATAAGCACCGACTTGGAAGGATTAGAAGCAAAAAAGGGCATGCAGTTAAAGCCGAAAGACTAGCAAAACTGGCTCGCAGACAAAACTGTAATATAGCAATATGCTATATTGATTGTGATAGAAATGAATTTGACAGTCTTTATAACGATGTTATATTGGGTTTTGATAGATCTGAGACTAAAATAGTTGGAATCCCCATGCTACCAAAACCAATGATTGAAGCGTGGCTCATGGGGGACAAGAACGCATATCTTCAGGTGTTAGGTAAAATACCTTCTAAACCATCTCTGCCCCGCAAACCCGAAGAACTGCGCGGCGACAAAAGCAACCCATCTAGCAATTATGCCAAAAATGTCTTAAGTAGGGTTATCAGTCAGTTTAGCATAAAAGACGATCATTGGCGTTATGAGATAGCTATTCAAAGCGATCCAGATACAATGAGCAGGATTTGCCCAATTAGTTACGGCAGGTTCTTGAACGATGCATTGACCTCGCTTTCTCTTGTTTTATAGAGCATTTCATTTATATTTCCCAGATCGTAACTCCCCCTAATTCTCCAGGATTTTACCCAAGCCTGTATCCAATTGCTTATCCCGGATTTGTGAGCTTCGCAGAACGATATCCCCCAAGCCCGTATCCGCTGCCAGAAAACCTATCTGGCTGTTTGCCACGGTGATGGCACCATTACCGGTGTTCACTTCTACCCGATCAGCCTGGCACGAATTCAGCAGGATAGCTCCATTCCCACTATCCAATACCAGTTTCTTTGCACTGCAATTATCTGCTTCCATAGCCCCATTGCCTGTATCGATGCTGATTTCCTGACTGCCTTGCATGGCACTGATTTGGACTTCTCCATTCCCGGATGAGGCTTTGAGGGATAGAGCTTTGGGAATGCTGCCGTCCACACTGGTGATCAGGACTGGCTTCCCGGACTGGGTATGGCTTATCAGCCTCGAACCATCAATTCTGAAACTGGCATCACCAGGTTTGTACTCCCGATATCCGATCAGCAGTTCAGCAGTATCTGAATCGCTGCCAGTCAGGCTGATAGTGGCAGATTCCAGATCCAATTGCAGAAGGTCTCCAATCACAGCCTGAGACACTGTAATGGAGCCATTGTGCCTTAGCTTTACGCCATTTACAGATGAAAAGCTGCCCAGATTGTCTTCCACGGTATCCTGGATCTTTACTGTCTGTTTGGAAAACCAGGCGCTGATGTCTTTTTGAAAAAACAGAATTGTAACGAGCAGAATGAGTAGGATAGCGATTAAGGCTCTCATTTGTACTCCCTGGGAGTGTATTTACTACCGAACCCGTTATTTTCAATCCTGCTACTGTCAAGTGAATTCATGATCCAGCCTTGCTCTGGAACAAAAAGTGCATCCAAACTGCGCAGGTATTGCTGCTTACTACCCCGGCAGAGGTGTATCCGCTGCTTGCATTCCTTTAGGGCGATACCACAGGAGATTGTCATGAAAGCAAGATTAATCTGGATTTGTCTGATTCTGTTGTCACTGAGCATTGTTTATGCAAATACCGGCTGGGAAGCCCCCCAGAGGAAAACCAGTCACCCGATGCCCAGTGCGGATTTTTACCGCTGGAGCCAAGCCCGAGCCGATAGTGCTCATGGTTTTGACGTGCAAAAATACGTGATTGACCTCACGATCAATACCAGTAGCCAGCACATTAGCGGCAATGTCCTCGCTACTGTGGAAGCTACAGACGTCCTTCCCTTCATCAGTTATGAACTTGTCGGGCTTACCGTTAGTTCTGTGAAAGTAAATGGCATCATCAGCACTTTCACCCATACCAATGGCATCATCCAGATCCCTGTGAATGCCATTGCCGGACAGATCTTCACCACCCAGGTCTATTACAGCGGCAATCCCCAGCTCAGTGCCAATCTCTACAGTATCGGCATGCATTTTGTCACAAATTCTGTCTTCACTATCTCCGATCCTGATGCCGGACGCCAATGGTGGCCGTGTTATGACCACCCCTGGGATAAAGCCGTCGTGGATCTGCATATCACCATGCGCAACGATTGGAAAGTAGCCGCCAACGGACTGCGGCACAGCATTACCGACAATGGTAATGGAACTGCCACCACCATCTGGCTGGGTGAACATCCCATGACCACCTATCTGGTTTGCATTACTGCCGGGCCTTATGTGGAGATCGCTCAGAGCGCTCTTGAAGGTGAACTGCCTATCCTCAGTTTCGTTACCCAGGCGCAGTACAACAATGCTATGATAGATTTTGCCCCGGTACCCGCCATGATCGATTATTTCTCTCAGATCTTTGGCCCCTATCCCTTTGAAAAATACGGGCATGCCACGGTAAGCATGAATACCTATGGTGCTATGGAACACCAGACGATGACCACTCTGGGCAGCTATATCATCACCGGAAATCACACCCACGAGCTCACTATTGCTCACGAACTGGCACATCAATGGTATGGCAATGCGGTCAGTTTCTTGGATTTCAAAGATGTCTGGCTCTCGGAAGGTTTTGCTACCTATTCGGAACATTTATGGACAGACAAGGCCCTGGGCTGGGCTTCTGCCTGCGCCTATGTCCTGAGCAGTTACCACACTTACTACATGAACTGGGAAAATGCCAATGGAGCCGCAACAATCTACAATCCCAGCTTTTACAACTATTTCTCTCCGCCTTCCTATGAAAAAGGTGCCAGCGTCCTCCACATGCTGCGGCTCAAGATCGGCAATGCCAATTTCTTCCAACTCCTCTCCCAGTGGTTTGAGACCTACAAACACGGCAATGCCATCACCAGTGAGTTTCAAGCTCTGGCAGAATCCATCAGCGGTATGGACCTCACCCAATTTTTCCATCAGTGGATCTATGGCAATGGCATCCCCTCAGTGCAATACAGCGTCCTGAGCAAATCCACCCCGGAACCGCAGGTGAAAATCCTGGCTAAAAGCGCATCTCCCACGGCTACAGACTTCCACCTGGAAGTTCCCTTCCGGATCGTGCACAGCACAGGTACAGACAGCCTCCTGGTGCACGCCACTCCCAATGGTGCCATAAACATCTTCACAGGCATCCCCAGCCCCGATGAGGTGATTGCGAATTACAACAATTGGACTCTGCTCCGGGGAATCACATCCGTAGCCCCCGTAATCACTGAATGCCTGGCTTCCAACGCCTCGGTGCTCTTGTCCTGGCCGGAATTTGGCTTTGGTGAGGGTTACCGGTATCTGCTCTGGCGCAAAACCACTACAGAGCAGACCTGGCAGCAGATTACACCCATCCCTCTAACCCAGACCACATATACCGATACAAACGTGCAAAACGGCATCACCTACCAGTACCTCCTGCGCGCCATAGATTTGGATGATTTTGTCAGCCAGCCCTCAGCCCTTGCAAGCGCTACTCCGGTAGTCTTCAGCTTTGCCAGCTATCTCCTTGTCGTGGATGAATCCCGGGATGGCAATGGCACCAATATCAATCCCAACGACCAGATGGTGGATGATTTTTATGCCGCTGCTCTGGCCCCAATCCCCTATTCCACCTGGGATATCGCCAGCCAGGGAGCCCCACCCCTCAGTACCCTGGGAAACTACAAGATCCTCTTCTGGCACGATGATGACTTTTCGGAGAATCTCCTGCTCAGCCACCAGGGCCTGCTGTCCAGCTATCTGCTGGGAGGCGGCAAGGTCATCATTTCCGGCTGGAAAACCGCCTCGGTACTCATGCAGGAGTTTATCAACCGCTTCTCCCCCGGGCTGGAAATTTACTATGACAACGGAGCCAGCCTCATCAGCGCTGAGAGCCAGAACTATCCCACCCTGCTGGTGGATCCAAACAAACTGGTAGCCCCCTGGAATGGCATGCTGCCCATGATCTACACCTTTGGGGGTGATCTCCCCAGCCTCTATACAGCCAATATGCTTCCCAGCGCCAATGGCCAGGGACGCAGCCTCGCCTTTCATCAGGGCAATCTCTGCTTCTTTGGCTTCCCCCTCTACTTCATGCAAGCCGAAGGGGTGCGCAGCCTGATGCAACAGCTCCTGCCCGAGCTCCATCCTGTCTCCAGTGAGGATCCTCTCGCCAGCCCCAATGCCATGCACCTGAGCGCCTATCCCAATCCCTTCAATCCCAGCACCACCATCTCTTTCAGCCTGCCCCGTTCCGGAACCGCCACGCTGAATCTCTACAATCCCAAAGGCCAGAAAGTCCTCTGCCTTGCCACCGGAGATTTCCAGAAGGGTACCCACAGCGTGCAGCTCGATGCCAGCAGCCTGGCCAGCGGGGTTTACCTGCTCCGGCTCGATACCGCTGGACACCGCTTCACCCGGAAAATCACTCTGATGAAGTAGGGAACTGAGTTCACACATCGTCTGCAAGATCGGTTTGAGCCTATTCGGCTGGCTCTTGTTTGAATTACGCTATCAATACGCTATCATTACGCATCGCATACGTATTGATGGCGTAATCATAGCGCAGCAGGATGTTGGGCCATGGAGCAGGAAAGTAGTATAAAGTATCACCCAAACCTGCAAATGGGTATCACCTGTCACAGTGGTCGTAAAGGTTTATGGTGTGGCGAGATAGATAGGACTTGTTTTAGACTGTGTCACAGTGGTCTTTGGACGAAGTTGGACGTTTTTGTATCAGGGATTCTGCAAATTTGGACTGTTTTCAGGGTATTTTCAGACCATCGAATTTGTAAAAACTATTAGCTCATTGTTTCCGCTGCGCCGTTGGTGCGTTTTCCCGTATCAGTAAATTACTCCCGGTCTGAATAGTGTCCATATGACTGGTTCACAAGTCTGATCCGGTGAAAACATGCTTATCTCACTCAGCAGCAAACATATGAGCTGCTTTTTAGGGCGTTTTGCCTCAGAGCATTTTCTATTTACGGGTTGTTGTCTTCCTGGCATTATTATGTGAAATATGGGGGAAGCAGATTTATGCTAAAAATCTCCCGAAATCTCCATTTGTTGGCGGAAAGGACTTCCCAAGTTATTGCCATGCAGCAGAGTAGCACCCAGCAATAACATGATGGAGGCGCTTATGAAAGCGACCAGTTACGAGTTAAAACAGAGGGCGTTCGGGTCAGACCACTGTGACACGTCGACCACTGTGACAGGTGTCACAGTGGTCCCGGAAAGGCGAAAAAACCCGGAGATGACGACCAATACTGGGTTTGAGCACTGTGACAGATGTCAAGGTGGTCCGAAATCAGGGAAATATGCCTCAAATGCAGATCAGTAATGAATTCAAGCACTGTGACACACAGAATAGCAGTTTTAATGTCGCAGTGGTGCCAAAACCCGCTTATGTCCCGAGGAGGTTTAGGATGAGCAAGCTCAAAGTAGAGGAGGTGAGAAAATCATCTCACATACAAGAGCTCCCTGATGAATCCAAGCACTCCGAATTCATCGACTTTACACCTCGTGATAAGTTACCACTCAAATACGACCGAGAAGCCAGATTAATTGGACATTTCTGCAACCTCGTCATCCGCAGGTTAGCCATATGCGGATCTAAGGTGGATGAGTGGCAACGGATCGTGCAGGAATACAACAGCGGCCAGTTAGTGCCAGAGTTGTATCAGATCAGAGGAGAACGCAAGGAACGGGCACTGAGGGTCTGGATCGACCAGTATGCCAAGTCTGACCGGGATATGTTCGCCTTGCTGCATAAGAGCAAGAACCTTACTCACAGCCGCAGGGTAACCGAGACCGAGACTAAGGTGCTACTCAGCATTCTGCTGCATCCCAACCAAATCACCATTGGAAGCGCCATCAACATGCTCAAGACCCAAGCCCGGCTGGGCTATTACGAGTCTCCAACCAGTAAACCAACGCTGAGACGCTGGTGCACTGAATGGATGCAAGACAATCTAGCGACCTGGGAGCTAACCAGAAAGGGCAGCAAGTACGTGGCAGAGCACATAATCAAGACTATTCACCGAGATTCCAGACTACTGAGAGTGGGACAGGTATGGGTGGCTGATGGACATACTCTGGCCTTCGATATCCTCAATCCTCAGACCGGGAAAGCCCAACGCATGACCATGATCATGGTCTTCGACTGGGCGAGCCGCTATCCGGTAGGAGCCACGCTTGCCTTCTCTGAGGACAGCCATCACATCCAAGTAGCCTTCCGTAACGGCTTCCTTAACTGGGGCGCCTTGCCGGAGGCGGTGTATCTCGATAATGGCAAGGCATTCAGATCTAAGCTATTCCATGAGCATTGGGATGGGCACGATCTGGAAGTGGAGTTAGGTGGCATTTTCCCGAAGTTAGGCATCGAAGCCCACTTCGCTGAGAGCTATAATGCCAAGGCCAAGGTGATCGAGCGGTTCTTCAGGACCTTCCAGGAGCAGTTCGAACGCTTCATCTCTTCCTTCAGAGGTTCCAACATCGCTAATAAACCATCAACACTGATGCGTAACGAGAAGTGGGCAAAGGCCTTGTTCAAATCACAGCCACCTACTATAGATGAGGCGATTCAGATGATCGGCTTCTATATCAGACACGTTTATGGCGAAAACGTGCACAGCAGCCTGAACGGCCAGACTCCCTGGCAGGTATTCAGTTCGGCTCCTCTGCCACAGGATAGGTTAGTACAGCCCGATAGGCTCAACTTCATGATGCTGGCTACCGAGCGCAAGGCGATCCGCAGTGAGGGCATTGTGTTCAATAAGCTACTCTACTGGCACGAAGCCCTTATCGATAACATCGGAAAACCGGCGATCATCCGCTACGACTTTGCTGATGCCAGGTGGATACTCGTCTACGATACCAAAGACAACTATATCTGCCAGGCTGAACTCCGCAGAAGCCAGCATCCCTTTATTCATATCGATAAGAGCAACCCTGTAGCCCATCGGGAGCTCAATAAAGAATACACCCACATCAAGAAGCTGCAACGACTGACCGAGCAACATGCCAGAGACTTCGTGATCAGTAATCAGGAAGCGGTGGATAGGCTGCTCGAACCCTACCTGCAGGCAGCAATCGCATCCGATAACCCGACCTTCAAACAAGGCTCCATGATAGCACCTCCGGAACCGGGAGCCGAGCAGTTCATGGAGAACCTGGAGCAGGAACTGGTCAAGGACCTGCCTGAACTTGAATTTGTACCCCCCGAGCAGCAGAACTATGGATCGGATGAGCAAGTCCCGGTCCAGGATGATAACCCGGCTGAGGAACCCAAACTACAGCCGGAAGAGATTGAAGACGATGATGACGATAGTTTCTACTCAATGCTGAAGACAGTCGGCATCATAGATTAAGGAGGATCAATGAAACCAAACAAGCTCGTGCAAATCAAGAACGTGATCAAGACTGATGCCTGCATTCAGTTTCTGATGAACCGCCCCAAGACCGAGATGGTGGGACTGGGACTGATCTATGGCAAGCCCGGATTGGGCAAGACCACCTATGCCAGCCGGATCGCCTTTATGAGAGGCTACATCTATATGCGGCTGGAGGCTACCAGCACTCCCAAGTCCTTCGCCAGCGACCTCTTAACCGCATTATACCGCCGGTTCAAACTGGGAGAGTACATCCCCAGTGGCACAACCAACAACCTGTTCAAATACTGCCTGAAGATCTTGGAAGACAATCCAGAGACGGTGATCGTGATCGATGAGATCGACTATGCCTTCAAACATGAAAAGCTGTTGGGAGCGATCCGGGACATCGTGGATGAGACCTTGACCATAGTCCTTTTAGTAGGTATGCAGGATGCCAAGACCAAGTTGGCCGGGATCAACAAGCACTACTTCGACCGCTGCAACTACTTCTATGAGTTCAAATCCGTAGGCAAGGACGATATCCGCAAGATAGCCAGGGAAGTAATGGACATCCCGGTCGACGAGGCAGTGGTTACCAAGATTGATGCACACTGTAGCGGTAACCTGCGCAGAGCCATGAAGATCATGTACATCCTCGAAGGTGCCAAGCTGAAGAATCCCAACCTCGACATCGCTTCCATAGATCTGGGTAGGGACTTATGACCAGTAAGGAACTCGTACTCAACTTCGTCAATCAATACCGCAAGCCCTTTGATGCCAATCTGATCGCCGAGATGACCGGCCTTGGTGTGAACGATGTTGAGCCCATCATCAGCGATCTGGTTGCCGATGGCACCATTAAACGGATCAGTGACCGGGAAGAGATCTATGCCCGTAGCAACCGCTTCATCACCAAGACGGCCAATCAAATGCGTCCCAACTGGTACTTCGATCCCCAGGCAGCCCTGGCTCTACTCAATCTGATCGAGCAGGGCAGCTACACATCGATCAGAGGCATAGCCGCTGACTTTGGTAAGAGCCGCCAGTGGGTGTTCGTCTATCTGGAAGCCCTAGCATCCATGGGCGTAATCGGACTCAATGAACATGGCTACTGTGTGCTCACCAAAAAGGACGTAAATAAGGTCGGCATCAAGATCAATCCAAGCATCCTCCGGCAGTTAAGATCTCATTGCTCTGAACTGCGTAAACAGCAAAATCTACAGGAAAAGCTCGCAGCCTGGCAGCTCAAGTTAGAAGGCAAGGAACCCCTCGAAAAGGAGATAGAAGCCTTTGATAGCTTTAATCAGGTAACCATGCAAGCACTGAAGATTCTGCAACGCAAAATGACACTTGATGTTGATATTGCGATAGAATAGTATGGGTTTTTGCATGACAAGATACCTGGCTGTGCTGAGTTAACAGATTTTTCTCCTTTACAGAATTACTCTTGAAGACAAAGTGGACTTTATGTATGGAATACCTAAGCTCAGCCAAGTTATCAACAAGGATTATGGATGTATGACTTCGAATAATACCCTTGGTTCTATTGCAGATTCGGTTAAGGAAACCGATAGCTATATCCTGTTGCCTGAAATAGAGCAGCAAGGAAAAAACATGTTTGCACAGAAGTCAGTAGTCGAAGCAATAAACAAGGCTTTTATGAAAATCTGTTTAACGGCAGGAGAAATTGTGACCCTGTCCCATTTTTTACACCACGTGTAAGTTGACACGTTTGCTATCGACATTGTTTTCATAGTTTTCTCTGAATTTCGCTGGAGGCATGTAGTTCAGGGCACTGTGGGGTCGATTCATGTTGTAATCCAACCGCCAATTCATGATCACATCTCTTGCTTCCAGTAAATCTCCAAAACAATTAAGGTCAAGACATTCTTTTCTGAACTTGCCATTGAAGCTCTCGACAAAGGCATTCTGTTGTGGCTTCCCGGGAGCGATGAAGCTGAGATCAACCTTGTTATCCTGTGACCATTTGAACATGACTGAGCTACGGAATTCGGGGCGGGGAGACCGTAAAAAACAAAATGCTGCTGATGAAGTAGTATAACCATTAAGTGCGGAGCGGCGCTTGTCGCCGCTCCATACCCATTAAACAGGAAGTCCATATGAAGAAGTATATACTGATGTCAATGCTCCTGATACCCTTGCTGGTATTTGGGATTACCAGACATGTGTCCCTGGATGGAACTCAGGACTATACGTCCATTCAAGCAGCTATCAATGATGCCCAAAGCGGAGATGTGGTATTGGTGCATCCAGGCCGCTATATTGAAAACATCGATCTCTCTAATAAACAGAATATTACTCTGACATCTATGGAATACACCACCGGAGATTCTACCTTCGTTAGCTCAACAATCATCGACGGCTCCGCAAACGCCAATTCCACAGTTCTATTCTATGAAAACGCCGTGAATATCACTCTCAGAGGGTTTTCGATTACGGGTGGCAGAGGATATGATTACTTTAATGGAGCTTCACCTCGTCAGATATTCGGAGGTGGTATATTCTTCCACGCCAACTGTAGCGGTATTCTTCTTAACCTGCATGTGTATGGAAACAAGGCATCTATGGGGGGAGGGGTAGCTATTCTTCAGACCAATAGCGTTTCGCTTTCGAATGTCAACATCTACAACAATATGGCTCGTTATATTGGAGGCGGGCTTGATATCGGCAGTTCACCTCAGGGTGGTTCGCCTACTATAATCTTTTCCCAAACCGACAGATGCAGCATATACAACAATTTCGCCCAGTGGGGCATGGATATTCATTGGCATTATATTCATTATGGCACGGTTTCAGTCTATCTGAAGAAGTTCACTGTGCCCAGTTATGAGCGATATTATGCCGATCATTATGATGCTGGATACGACGCATCTCCTTATGTGGTGTTTGATGTTCAGGAAGCCTATCTGCAGCCGGTTGATGCGGACATCTATGTAAGCCCCCAGGGAAGTGATAGTAATGATGGGCTGAGCCCTAGCACCGCCCTAAAAACTCCCTCGCTGGGCATACAGAGAATTGCCAGCAATCCAGCTCAACCCCAGACTGTCCACCTTATGGCTGGAACCCATCACAACGTCTTTATGGATGAGTATATCCCCATTGCCATTAAGGATTATACAATTCTGCAGGGTGTATCCGAATCTCAAACAAGGCTTTACGCCGCAAATCTGATCCGGGGCACAGGTGTAGTCACCATGGGAATCCAGCGGTATGGGATGCGGATGAAAAATGTGTCCATCTCCACAAGCATGGCATCTGCACTCTTCAGTTGGGAGATTTTTGATTGCCATTATGAAAACATTACTCTCTACACAGAATCTAAAAACAACAACATTCCTGAGAGATATTACTCGTCTGCGTCATTAGACATAGGTAATATAGTTATGGATAATGGTAAGCACTTGTTCTCCGTTGTAAGTCTTGGTGGAGGACAAGAAAGCGAAACAATCGTTACCCCGGTCATGTCAGCAATGATCTATCCCAATCCAATGCGCGGTAATACCAATATTGAAGTTAATACCACTGCCAAAAGTGTTGTTGACATCAGTATATATAATCTTAAGGGGCAGTTAGTTAGAAAAATCGATTCCGCTGAAATCTTAAAAGGCAATACATCCTTTATCTGGAATGGTTTAGCTGATGATGGCAAGCCTGTTGCACAAGGAATATACTTCTGTAGGATAAAGTCCCAAAACTATCTATTGACAAAGAAGCTGATTGTCTTAGATTAACCAAACCAGCTTGTTGAAGCTATTAGGCGGGGGTTCGTCCCCGCCTGATAGTGACAATCAATGGCTATGAAAACGACATGACGTTCAACAAGCAATCATACCATAGAATTATTATGGATAGGACTATATTATGAATAAATATTCAGTGATAATACTGATGTGGATAGCACTGGGGGCTTGTTCAATAAAGGCAGGGATAATCGTAGTCGCGTCCGATGGCTCGGGTCAAGTTTCATCAATTCAATCGGGGATAAATATGGCTGCAGTTGGTGATACTGTGCTACTCTCACATGGAGTATGGTCTGGAGTTGCGGTTATCGACAATAAACCCATAACAATTGGAAGTTACTACATTATTGATGGCGATACTACTCATATTACTCAAACTATCATAGATGGGGAAGACACACGAACTGGCATTATCATCAAAAACTGTGGTGGGGCTGTCGATACTCTAAGTGTAATTGGCTTAACAATAAGAAATTGCAGGAGTAATTGGTACCCCCATACATCTGATTACTCCATTGGGGGTGGCATTGGCATTGGATTATCTGTAGTTAACGTGACAAGATGCGTGATTTATCATAATAGAGCCTATTTTGGAGGAGGGATAGGAGTTTCTCGATCATTTGTATATCTATATGGCAATGAGATATACTCTAACAATGCCATTACATCGGGTGGAGGATTAAGTGGGCTTGGTTATAACAACATGTACATCTACTTCGATACCGAACGCCGTAACAGTATATATCTTAATAATGCCTCAAGAGGTTGTGATATCAGTTATGCATACGACAACATTCCTACCTCAGTTTATCTCAATAGAGGATCAGTTGACTATTTAAACCAGTATTTCTATTTTCTCCCCGATCAAACACCCGTATTCATCAATCAGCCTATGATTGTACAGGTTAACCAGGATCTTTGGGTCAGTCCCGATGGAGATAATGATAATGACGGAGCATCTCCCCAAACGCCTTTACAAAATATCTCTTATGCTTTATCTAAGATACAGACATCCAGTAACACTACCCGCACAATTAATGTGATGCCGGGGGTGTATTCTTGGAGTCAAACCGGTGAAGCTTTGCCTCTGCAACTGAAGAGTTACGTAAATTTGATTGGCTCAGCAATGGATGATGTCATACTTGATGCTGAGCAATACGGAACATTTATCAGCGGAAGAGATGCTCAGGACTATATGAGTATTAAAAACATGACTTTGACTAACGGACACTCAACACATTATTATTTATTCTATCTGGACGTTGTTGTGAGTGGCAACACCAATGATATAACCGTGGAGAACATCCATATAAGAGACTCATGGGCTAAATCCGCAGCTTTAGTAATCGCATCCTGTTATAATATTACAGTAAACAATCTCATCATAGAGGATTCGCAGGTGGGGATTGGATTCTTTATATCTTGTTATGAGACTGGATACTTTTCGAATTTCAGGGTGCAACGGCTAAGCCCCACAAACATAGACGCATACAATACATTCTGCCAGAGTGGAGGTATACAAAAGCCGTTAAGCGCTTCATCGCTTTATACTATCATCAATATATCTAACTTCTTGATAACGGATAACGTTGATACTTCTCAATTTTGGGAGAATATGACAAGTGGTTTGGCAATCAGTGTAGAGGGCGGAAACTGCGACTTGAATGTTAACAACTGCACCATAGCCAACAATAGCACTACAACCGAAGGTGCAGGATTCGGAATAAACTTGGAGAATTGTAATGCGCAAGTGACTAATACTATAATCTCGGGAAACACTCCCTACGAAGTGGCAATGTTCTCTTATGACGAATCCACCTTTGCTGATGTTTCATTTAACAATTGCCTCGTAACTGGCGGTAGCGATAGCTTCTTTGTCTTGGGTGGGGACATTACCCATACTTGGGCAGATGGCAATATGTTTGGATCTCCGTCTTTTCTGGGTGGAGATACTGACGATCCATTGTATTACAGCCTTGCAACAAATTCACCTTGTATAGACACTGGCACACCAGACACAACAGGGCTTGATCTCCCCCTCTACGATCTTGCGGGTAACTGGCGAATATGGAATGGTAGGATAGATATGGGCTGCTATGAATACGGTTCTGAGCCGTGGGTAAGCAATGATGATCCGGTAGTACCGGAGATACCGGCCATAAAACTGGTCGCATATCCCAATCCCTTCCAGACGTTTTCTAACATCAAAATATCTATACCGATTGAATACAGCAACAAAATGACTGGCATAAGTGAAGCGAGCATTGATATTTATAACATCAAAGGCCAGAAAGTGAAGGCGTTTTCCTTTGACCCAAGAAGTTCCCTCGAACAGGTCATAACGTGGGATGGTAAGGATCAAAATGGAAACAACTGCCCCAGTGGTCTATACATTATAAATCTCACAATAGCCGGTGAACATGTAGCAAACAGAAAAGTAACTCTAGTTAAGTAGTAAAATTGCCGTTTATATCGCCATTTCATAGAAGAGGCTGAGTGGCTGAGAAAACAGCACTGCAGTTTCATCTTATCTGCCCCATACTTGTACAAAGGGTGAAACTGGATTCGCACAAACGGTGATAACAGATTTGCATAAAGGTTGAAACTCTGTCCGACCAAAAAACCAATCCGAAGGTATTAGACCGATTGCTGTTGGCGAAGTTGTTCTCCGGCATATACTCCACTATTATAGTGATTCCTTTGCAGAATTTTAGTACTATCTCTTCATTAAGCCACTCGAACATATTTTCACGTATGGTCAGGGCAGCAATTTTGGTCTGAAATCATAATATCCAAAAATAAACCCCCAAAAGTCGGCACCAAGTCTTAGAATCTCCGTCTAACATATAAACGCTTTAAAAGGAGTTCGTATGTTAAAGAGATCGGTGCTTGTTCTGGCAGTGCTGTTCGTCATCACGTTTTTGGCGGCTTCAGAGATTGATTACTCAGCGATAGACCCATTCACGCTACCTGAGTATCTGGGTTCGCTAAACGACCCAGGAGTTGAGATCAGGTATGAGGATTCCGAAGGTGAGTACATCATAATCGAAATTGGCGACATCATTTATGTATTCTATGCCCTGTAAAGTCTTGGGGCATATCTCAAATATTGATTCTGCCACAAAACCTCAATAGAGTGATAGAAAAGAGTACAATTAGATGTTCTTGGTTAATGTGGGAAAGAGTCAAAAGAAATCATTACCAAAACTAATATCCAACTCACAAATGGAGGAAAAATGAAAAGCTACATACCCCTTAGGTCATTGCTCGTTATGGTCATGCTAATTGCAGGAACACTGTTATCTGCGACAACAGTTTACGTAGTAGTAAACGGAGTGTATCACGATAAAGGTATAATCACCATAGATGTAGTTGCCAATGATATGATGGGCATCATCTGGAATATATTTTATCCGCCTGCAGGCTGAAGGGATATCCTTAACTCATAAAGTGCTATTGATGAAATAGGTACATTGCCAGTCCGGGGATTTCAGATAACTTGATACTGGATTTGCAGAAACCCTGATACTGGATTTGCAAAAACCCTGATACCAATTTGCAGAAATCCTGATACTGGGGTCTCACTAAAAACAGCGATTTGCAGCTAAAGTGATACTATTTGCAGATTTACTTGATACTCTATAAGTAGATTGTTGGCTGCATGGCTGGAGGAAAGCCTTCGGCTGTTTTTTACTTGACAATCCTGCATAACGATCAAATCTGTAAAATAGTATAACAGGCTTTCAATAGTAAGAAAAATCGATCCTCGCCAAGGAGAATATATGAAACAAGCTGCATTCTTCCTGCTTATGCTTATGCTCTGCTCGATAGCCCCTGCGCAGTCCGCACTTCAGGATTATACTTTTGCTTATTCGGTCGGTACCTATGAAGAGATCACCGGAGGCTTGCTCTTGGGGACAGAATCCAATGATGAACAGAGGTTTTTGGATTCCTTATCGTTGGATGGAAGTCAAATCATGGTTCGAGGACCTGGTTTCCCTATCGGATTTGAGTTCAGTTATGCTGGCAGTACTTTTGATCGTCTGGCAATCAACACCAATGGCTGGATTTGCCTCGGGCAAAGTTCTTTGGGGCAATTCGCTGTTGTCATGACATCCAGTAGTTACATTAATACACCATTAAGCACGATATCCACTACAAATTTCGGCGAAAACGTCCAGCTTGTTGCCAGAATTGCATCTTTTGCACGAGATCTGGAAGGACAACCAGGATCTTCCATCATGATCAAGACTATAGGAACATCTCCCAATCGGATTTGTGTAGTTCAATGGAAGAATTACAGACGAAGAACTACCTCTGGAGATAGCTTCAATTTCCAGATCAGGCTGCATGAATCTAACTCCATGATTGAGCTATCTTATGGAACTATGACTGCAGCATCTTTGTTCTCCCTACAAGTGGGATTACGAGCAGCACCAATTGATCCTGTTAGTAACTTTTCCGTGAGGACTACAACAGATTCATCTGGTCACAATTGGGATCAATCTATACCGGGAATCACTGCTGGAGCAATAATGAGGATTTCACCTACCGTCTACCCCCTTCCCGGCACCAGGTTCACGTGGACTCCTCCCAGCGCATCCTCAATTCCTCTGGCTCCGCAGAATCTCAGGATCGAAATCATCGCAGCGGACGTGCATCTTAGCTGGGATGCGGTAGTTCAGGATTGCGAGGGAAATCCCATCCTTGTAGATGCTTATACCATATATTACAGTGAGAGCGCTGATCCCGAGGCTCAGTATGAGCTCCTGGGCAGCAGTGACACCACTTCCTACGTCCACGAAGGCATTGGTACTACCCAGCCCCGGGGCTTCTATAAGGTATATGCCGTAACTTTTTGATCCCAGGCGCAGCCCCTAGCGCTTCTGTTCAATCTTGGATGTGAGTCAGGATCGCATCTGAACACGTGAAAGTTCTTGACAGGCATTTCGACTGCGGGTATTGGTAAAAGTAAAGAATATTCTGGAGGAACCCATGCGCAAGGTATTACTTACAGCTATATTGCTGGCATGTATGGCGGCCATATATGGGCAGCCGGTTTTTACCGATGAGACACATCCTATCCCTGGAGTGTACAAGGGTTCAGTAGCCTGGGGAGATTATGATGGGGATGGTGATCTGGATCTTTTGATCGCCGGTCAGATCTCCGCTGAAGCATCTATCATGCGGATTTACCGCAATGATGCAGGGAGTTTTGTGGATATCGGAGCTGGGTTTCCAGGCTTTTCCTCTGCCTCTGTAGCATGGGGGGATTATGATAATGACGGGGATTTGGATTTTGCCGTTTTAGGTCTATCCGGTGGGCTGCCAGTTACCCGGATTTACAATAACTCCGGAGGTGAGTTTTCACCTCATGTCTCGGCAGCATTGATCGGCCTTGATAGTGGTGCTCTTGCCTGGGGCGATGCAGACAGTGATGGGGATTTGGATCTTATGATCACTGGCAAGGACGTCTCGGGAACTCCACGCACATATATCTACATCAATGTCTTGGGAGCTTTCTCCACTTTTACCACAATTGCCTCGGGAGTGTGGAATTCCAGCGTCGCCTGGGGTGATTTTGACAATGATGGGGATCTGGATTTTGTGATCAGCGGAGCCACAGCTTCAGGAGAGATCACGGAAATCTGGCGCAATACCAATGGTGTTTTTGCCAAGCTGACTACTGGCACTACCGCAATCCTGGGTGTTTCGCTTTCCAGTCTTGCCTGGGCGGATTTTGATAATGATGGGGATCTGGATCTGATCGTAGCGGGAAAGCGGATTACCAGCTATTTCACCAAAATCTACCGCAACGATCTGGTGGGGACTACCTCCACTTTCGTGGATCTGGGGGTGGATTTGCCAGGCGTCCAAAATGCCTCGCTGGCCATGGGTGATTATGACAACGATGGGGATCTGGACCTCCTGCTTACAGGCGAGTACACTGATGGCACGATCAATACCAATATCAGTCGGATCTATAGAAACAACAATTTTATCTTCTTTCATGATACTACCAACAGCATCCCCGGTGTAAGGCTATCCAATGTGGCTTGGGGCGATTACGACGGGGATGGGGATCTGGACATTGCGATGTGTGGATTGGACAATTCCGGAGTGCCAATCACAAAGATCTACAAAAATGGCAGTGCGGTGGTGAATGCTGCACCCTCGGCTCCCACAGGACTGAGTATGGTAAAGGTAGGCAGTGGAGCTACTGCATACCTGATGTTTTCCTGGAACCCCGGCACCGATGCCATTACTCCCCAGGCAGGCTTGTCTTATGTACTCCGGATTGGTTATACTTCAGGGGGCATCCAGATCGTAGCCCCTCATGCCAATAGCGCTGGAACCCGCTTGAGACCGGGACGGGGATTTGCCAATAGCACCTGTTTCTGGTATGTGAAAGCCAGCGCCATGCCCTATGGAGATTTCTACTGGAGTGTGCAAGCCATAGATGGCGCTTTCAGGGGATCCGAGTGGGCTACACAGCAATCCTTCAATGGAGGCCGGGTCATCGCTCCCAATGGTGGAGAAAACTGGCGTACCAATACCAACCGCCATGTGTACTGGTATTCCCTTTCCGATGTGACAAATTCCAACATCTATCTTTCTACAAACAACGGCGTAAGCTGGACCCTGCAAACTCCCACGCCTGTGGTTAGCGATCTGGGACGTTATCAGATCACTCTGCCCGGCACCCCTTCCACCCAATGCCTGGTCAAGATCGAAGATGCTGCCAATCCCGCTCTGAAAGATATCAGCGATGCTGTGTTTACGATCAGTACCACTGCTCCTTTTGTATCCCTGACCTCTCAAAACGAACTGGCTGGCAAGCTGCAGGTAGGCAAACAATACTATGTAACCTGGCAGTACAGCGGCATCACAAATCTGAGGCTGGAACTCAGCACAGATGAAGGCCAAAGCTGGACACAACTGGCTGGCCCGCTCAATGCTGCCTTGGGATATTATATCCTCACTGTTCCAGATAATGTGGCACCTTTGTGTTATCTGCGGATCTCAGATTTTGCCGATCCCCAGAATTACGATTGGAACGACAATCCCTTCTCGATCGTGAAATTGGAGCTGCTCTTCCCGAATCAAGGAGACCATGTACAGACCAATCCGCCATCGACCAACAAACTGAGCGTAAGCTGGCTGGTGGTTCCCAATAACAATATCACCAAGCTCAAGATTGAACTGAGCCTGGATAATGGCGATACCTGGCTTTCATTGACTTCATCTACGGATTACATCAATGGTACCTATGCCGGCACCATTCCTTCCGGCACGATCAGCAATCAATGCCTGGTAAGGATATCTGATATTGCCGTGGCTGATCTGGGCATCATGGATCAATCCGATGGACCCTTTGTGATTGCATCCCTGGTTGTCACTTCCCCCAATACCAGTGTAAGATTGCAGATGGGAAAGCAGTACCCCATTACCTGGAATCAGGCCGGCATAAGCTCCTCACTCAGCATCCAGTACACACCTGCCTATTCAGCTTCGGGTAGTGCCTGGATCACCATTGCCGACAATGTGGATCCTGCTGCCCTACAGTATCTTTGGACTGTGCCGACCCTGGAAGCAGCTACCACCGCTTGCCGGATCAGGATCATCCGCATGGGGCAGGAAAGTTTCAATGACATCAGCGATGCCAATTTCTCTATCGTGCATATCAAGCTCCTGGCTCCCAATGGCGGTGAGGAGTGGTATTATCCGCCTACCCGGCTCATCGAGTGGGAAGCTTTGGGTATTGCTACTACCAGAATCGAGATCAGCATGGATTTGGGAGAGACTTGGTCTGTGATTGCCAGCTCTGTTACTACCGTTAATGGACTTAATAGCTACAATTGGACGGCTGATCAGTATAATGGCCAGGCTCTGATCCGGGTGAAAGATACCAGTTCTACTGCAATAGATGTATTTGACATCAGTGACAATCCCTTCACAATGCTGCAACGCATTCAGGTGCTGAGACCCAATGGCGGTGAAACCATCATCCGGGGAACGGTTTACAATATTACCTGGCGAGTTGTCGATGATCCAGGTATCCAAACTGTGTCCATTCACTACACCTCAAACGCCACCGCTTCTCCTGTCACCTGGACCCAGATTGTGCTCAGCACGCCTGCAAGTTCTGGCTCTTATGCCTGGAACGTACCAGCAGGAGCTACGCTCAGTACCAGATACAAAATCCGAATCCGCAGATACCCCAGTGCCTCACCATCTATAGAAGATACTTCAGACAATATGTTTACTGTGGCTACAGCAATCCCGCCTGTTGATTTCAGTGGTGTACCCACCAGTGGTTTTATGCCTCTGGCAGTGCAGTTTACCGATCTCACGCCCATGCTTTCAGCCCCCATTACGAGCTGGCAGTGGAATTTTGGTGATGGCGGTACCTCTACTGAGCAAAATCCGCTCTATACCTACCAGAATCCTGGAACCTTCAGTGTGAGCCTTACTGTGGACAACGATCTCGATGCACCGCGTAGCCTGACCAAGACCAACTACATCGAAGTATGGCCAAATTACGCTCAGATCTCCCTACTCAGTGAGCCACCCCTGAAGTTTTATGCCAATGTGGGGCAAACCACGGGCTGGAAAGAAGTGAGGATCAAAAACACCGGCACAGCAAACCTCCTGATTTCATCGATCCAAAGCTCTCAACCCGTATTCCAATGGCAATTTGCCAATCTGAATACTCCGATTCCACCCGAGACTGAACAGGTGATTCTGGTAAGGTTTGCACCCAATTCTACTACACCAGTTCAGGCAAATCTGACCATCAATAGCAATGCTCAGGAAACCCCTGCTCTGCAAGTGAGCCTGATCGGCAATGATGTGCCGGAGGTGGTACCGGATTTGAGCGTGGAGATCATCGATGAAAGCGCTGTACTCACCTGGAGTCCGGTAACCTTATCTGTCCTGGGGAATCAAGTTGCCCCGGATCTTTATGTGATCGAATACAATGAAATGCCGGATGAAAACAGCCAGTATTATTACTATCTGGGGGCCACTCCGCAGACCACCTTTACACACTATCTGGTAGCCCGGTTTGCAGACCAGATGTTTTACCGGGTCAAAGCCGTGATGAATCTCACCCGGGATCAAATCGATTACCTGGTGGCGGGGACGGAAAGAATTGAAAGGATCACCTGGGAGGAGATGAAGACCAGACTGGATGGACTCAAAACAGATCACCCGAGAGATAAAGATTGATTCCTGCGGGATTCTTGACTGAACTCATATTGATCAAAGTGATGAAGAGCCTCTCCTTAGGGGGAGGCTCTTTCCGATGGCATCAAATATTCTGAGCTGTGTCAACACCTGTTCCGGAGGATAAATCCCCTGGACATGGCAGTATTACTGAATGGGCGTTTTGATCTACCCATCACCCCAACCCTCTCCCGCATCCACCCCAAAACTTCGTAAACTCCGCTTTGGAGACCCCGGCAAGGGGAGAGGGAGTTGCAAAACTCATGTCGAAGGGATTACATTCTTCAAGGAAACAAGGCACATTGATACCCTCTCGGGTATATGCACATTGAAACATGCTCTCCAAAAATCGATTGTTTTATAACTCTTTCTCCATCAACAGGCTCTATCGTGTTCAACTCAGGTTCACCTCGAGATCACCTCGAGTACTCGAGGTGATCTCGAGATGAAGACGACTTAAACGCGTATCAAAATAGTTACTTAGTTACTGGCTGTGTGTTGCTTAGTTATTGGCTTTGATAGGTCTTTGATAAATGCGGAACCTTTTGTAGATTCTGCCTTGAGCCCGTTCCATTTCGGCGCGGATCTGGGTATTAGTCTCCAGTTCGTGGTGGCTGTCCATATTGATCATCCCGGCTTCAGAGCAGGATTTGAGCAGGCTGTAGCCCAAGAGCACGTCTATGCCCTTGCCTCTGTATGTATCTTTGATGGCGCCCATATACAGATCCAGGGTTTTGGATTTGCGGCTGGCAGCGAGGATTTTCAGGAAACCAAAGGGGAACATCCGGCCTTTGGCTTTGCGGATGCCTTCCGCCATATTGGGGATGGCCACGATAAAGCCCACCACTTCTCCGTCCTTATTGAGTACGGATTTGATAAAGCGAGGGTTTACCACTGGAAGATAGCGATTGGCGAGATCTTGCATTTCATGCTCGTCGAAGGTGGAATAGCCATAAAGATGAGTGAAGGATTCGTTCATCAATCTGAAAATCGGCAGGATATAGGGTTTTAGTTCGCGGGTTTTGGTGAATTCATTCACTTTAAGATCAGGATTGCGGCTCAATACCCGCTCGTAGATTCTGCGGTAGAGATCGGTCATGGCAGTCTGTACCATCACTTCATAGACTACATAGTCCACTTCTTTGCTAAAGCCCAGAGCTTCCATGTAGCCGGGGATGGATTCCCAGTTTTGAAATGAAGCCAGAGAGGGGGTTTCGTTGAAACCTTCGATGATAAAGCCTTCAGGATCTTCTTCCGTGAAGCCCATCGGCCCCACCAGTTTGTCCATGCCTTGCTCACTTGCCCAGGTTTCCACAAAGGCGATCAGGCCTTGCAGCATTTCCTGGCTGTCGATACCATCAAAATAGCCGAACCGGGCGATGCGGGTGTGGTTGTGCTCGTTGAAGCGGCGATTGATGATCCCGGCAATTCTGCCCACCGGCTTGCCATCCTGATAGGCAAGGGCATAGATTTTGCTGCAATAGGCGTGGGAAGGATTGCGCCGGGAATCGAAACTGCGGGCGTCATCACCATAAAATGGTGGTACCCAGTTTGGCCTATCGGCATTAACCTTTTCAGGCAAGTATATGAATTGTTTCATCTGAGCTGCGGTTTTAACTTCTCTGATCTCAAATCTTTGCATTTGATCTCCCTAATCGGGCTGGATCCCAACCCCTGGAATCATATTTTGCTCAAATTCTGATTTGAGCGCTGGCTGTCAAGCTGCATTTATGGGATTTGTCTTTCACCAAAAAGAAAGTATCATATAGACAGAGGAAAATAGCTACAAAAGAGGTACGACTATGACCTTACCATTCAATCTCAACCGCATGATCGAGACTGAACTGCACTTTCCCCAGCGGTTTGCCAGCATGGTGCAAAAGGATTACGGTTTACTGTTTTGGAACGAGGGCAATAAGGCATCCATGGATAGCAATCATGCCGTCATCACGGATTTTCTGGGAATCGAGAGTACTCTGCGGGATATTGAGTTTTTCTACAAGGCCAAAGGCATCCTCCCCCGCATCTATCCTTCCCTCAAAGCCCATGACCTGGATCGCATCGGAGCAGCCCTGGAAAATCACGGTTTTACAATCCAGCTTCATGATGATCAATACTTTCTGCATGATCATGAAAGCACTCTGAAACCGGTAGATGGCCTGGTGATCGAACGCATCCGCAGGCTGGATATCGATATTATGGAAACTCTGGCTCTGGAGTATGGCGGGGATTGGACGATCAAGGTGGTGGAACGGCATCTGCTGCATCCCTCCTATCATTTCCTGGGGGGATTTGTGGATGGCGAACTGGCTACTATGGCATCAGTTAGCATTTACGCCGGATACAGCAGAGTAGATGACGTCTTCACCCGGGATAAATTCCGCGGTCATGGCTATGCCGGAGCAATGATCCACCATCTGGTAAATTACCATCGGGGACTCTCGCCCAACTACCTTTATCTCTATTCAGACAATCCCGCCACCAGCAGAATCTACGAAAAAGCCGGATTCTCCAAGATCCCCCAGGACTTCCAATGCTGGATCGCCTTTAAGGAGCAGCTAGGGTAATACGACTGTTGCATAGTCACAATGGTGCATTTCATGATTTTCTCCTAATCTGTCTTGATGATTCTGATTGTCTGCCTGGTCGCGTTATTGGAGCGGAGCAGATAGATACCCTTGGGACTGGGTTTCCCTACATTGTCCTTGCCGTCCCAGAGAGCTTCTCCTTTGGTAAGATCCAGAGAGCGGATTAACTGACCTTTGATATTGAAGATTTCAATGCTGTTTTGGGGTAAAGACTCTTGAGAGTCTGGCTTGATCAGGATCCTGAGATCATCTTTCATGGGGTTTGGATAAGCGGAGATCATTCTTGCTGGAGGGCTTTGGACTTCATCCTCTACGGACACCTGGCCATTAGGCAGGAGCTTGGTGATCACCTGCCTTTCTACATTCCCCCAAGCCCAATACACACAACCTTCGCTATCCACTGCCAACAGTGCCGTTGATGAATTGCCGATCCCATCAACAATATAATTGCTATTATTCAATCCATACTGCTGCCATGTCCAAAGTACATCTCCACTACTGGATAAGCTGACAAGCCTTGCATTTGAAAACAATGTGCCGCATACAAGTACTCCATCATCATGCACTAAAGTGGAATGTAACCATTGCACTATTGTAGGATCGACTTCGAGTAAAAAAGTTAGTCCATTATTCTGTAATAGATAAGCCTTAATAGATGTTCCGGGGTATTCTCCAAATGGCCCTGTGATCAAGTATCCTTCATTGTCTGGAGTGGCATTTATCGTCATGCTTGAATCTACATTAAAGAGCGTTTCAGGCACGTCTATGCGACTGATGATATTACCCATGGGGCCAATCTCCAAAATTGATCCAATACCAATACTCAATTGACAGGTAATGAAGATATTGCCATTTTCCCCCAGTGCCAGATCATAAGCTTCCGCGCCTCGTTCCTGGTAGGGGCTACTGGCATCCAAAGGCCAATAAGCTGTGGCAAGGGTATCTCCCGTTGCTGAAAAGCGATAGTAGCAAGCTGCTAAACCTTCTGCACCTGTATATGTCTTGCCAACTGCCACTATCTCATTATTGGGCGTACGCATGGCTTTATTGAAGCATATCCGTCGATAGTTTTGGATGTATGGCTCTTCAGAGAGTAGTGTAAAATTTCCGCTACTATCAATCGACCATAATCTGATGTAATAATTAGTATCCAGCACGGTCGTGATAAATGTGACAGTATCGTTCGCATCTATATCGACTCCTGTTATAGCGAGATAAAAAGCTGTACCTCCCATCACTTGTCGCCAAAGCAGATTCCCGGAAGGATCCAGTTTAGTTATGGTTAGATACTGAGTCCAAACTTCATAGTTATCATCGACATTTGCCAGTACTACCACACTGTTATCGGAGCAGATAAAGATGGATCTGGATGACACCTGGGTAGTGTCTCAAAGGTTGGTGTAAATTGGGTAACGCCCGATGAAGAAAAAGGTT
>DAOSEN010000003.1:0-42898 GCA_035363155.1 Candidatus Cloacimonadota bacterium
CTTGTCAAGAACTATTTACATATACTTTTTGTCCACTTTCATGTGCAACGATCTTCGTCACAAAGGTTATGGCACTGAGGAGCATTACAACTCGCTCCAGGTTCATGGCCCCTGCCCAATTCACAGGCACAGCTTCCGCCTGTCATAAAACTTTCTCTGTAACTTCTTCCCTACTTGAATCACGCTATCAATACGCACCCAATACGGATGAAATGCGTATTGATTCCGCATTGACAGCGCTATCCAAGCAAGCGCATAACACTTGGTATCTCTCTCATACTAAGTGACATACCAGCTATCATCATGGCTGGATTCCGTAATTCACTCCTACACCTCCCAAGCGGGGCTTGGGAGGTGTAGGAGAGGTGCTGGACAAAGGATTGGATAGTAAAGCTCTGCTGTTTGTTTATGCCCATAGAATACCTCCTGCCTTGTGTCAATTGTCCACTCGATGTAATGGAGAACCCAAACTCCAAATATGAAAAAAACCCGGAACGAATCCGGGTTTTGTATTTTGTATATTGGGATTTATTTCTTTTTTCTGGTGAGGTGTTGAATTGCCTGCTTCTCTTTATGGGTGGCCTGATTGATATCGATCACCAGGTTACTTGCCACAAAGATGGATGAGTAGGTACCGAAAATGATACCCAGACACATGGCAAAAGCAAAATCATGCAATACCGAACCCCCAAACAGATATAGAGCCAACGCTGTGAAAAAGGTTGTTACAGAAGTGATCACGGTACGGGATAGAGTAGTATTGATAGAGTGATTCACAACCACCGGCATGCTTTCTTTGTGGTTGATCTTGAGATCCTCACGAATCCGGTCGAAGATCACGATCGTATCATTGATACTATAACCAACGATGGTCAACAGGGCTGCTATGATCTGGATGGTGATTTCTTTGCCGGTAAGGGCGAAGATACCTACGATGATGATAACGTCATGGAACAAAGCCAGGATAGCCATCAAGCCAAAGGTAAGCTCAAACCGGAACCAAATGTAGATGATCATCAGGATCAGGGCAATAATCACTGCCATGAATGCGTTTGTACGTAGCTCTCCACCAACTCTGGGACCCACTTCGTAGATCTCCTGGATCACGTCGCGATTGATGTCTCGACCTTCAACATATTGGGGGAAATTGGTATTGATCACATCAATGATCTGTCCCTTGGTATCAGCAGAAACATCATCCGTACTGGTTTTGCTTTTGGTTTTGATCATGAAAGTAGCTTCTGATTCTTCACCGACATGCTGAATTTCAGCTTCAGGGTACCCATTTACTTTGAGAACCTGTCTCAGGTTTTCAATCTTCAACGGCGCAACGCCTGCTACTACTGGTTTTAAATCTACTTTTGCGGCTACACCACTGGTAAAATCGATACTCCAATTCAGTCCATTCACGGCTATACCTATGATGCCAGCTAAAATGAAGATGATTGACAGAGCGTAAGTAATCTTGCGAATCCCAACGAAGTTTATGTGTGTGGTTTTTAACAGTCTCATCTTTCTCTCCCCTATATACTCAGCGTTTTCTTGGTGCCGGTAACGACGAAATTGTCGAAAATGGAGCGAACGAAGACAATTGCGCAGAACATCGAACCAATGATACCAATAGCCAGAGTAACGGCAAAGCCACGGATCGGTCCTGTACCAAACTGGTACAGCACTGCTGCGGCTATAAGAGTGGTAAGATTGGCATCCCATACTGTGATGACAGCACGTTTGTATCCGGCATCAACGGCACTGCGAGGAGTTTTACCGCCATCCAGTTCTTCACGGATACGTTCAAAAATCAACACGTTGGCATCTACGGCCATACCGATGGTCAGGATAATACCTGCAATACCAGGAAGTGTAAGCGTGGCACCAAAAGCAGTAAGCATTGCCAGGATAAAGCCAACGTTGAACACGAGGACAAAATCTGCGATGAAACCAGCCAGCTTGTAATAGATTAGCATGAAGAAAACCACGGCTATCAAACCTATTATTCCGGCCAAACTGCCGCTACGGATACTATCGGAACCAAGAGTGGCGCCGATAATGGAAGTAGAGGCGGGTTTGATCGGAGCGATCAGGTTTCCTGTATTGAGCACGATGGAGAGTTCATTGGCTTCGGCAGATGTGAATTGACCAGTGATCTGCGCTCTGCCACCAGAGATGCGTTCCTGGATATTTGGGGCAGAATATACTACTCCATCCAGCACGATAGCCAGGCTCTTGCCTACGTTGTCGGCGGTTACTTTTTCAAATTTACGTGCGCCATCGCGTTTCATTTCTATCGAGATGTAAGGCTTGTTGGCGATTCTGGGATCGGTTGAACTGGCAGAGCCGTATTCAACCTTGGCTTTGGCAAGATCAGCACCAGATAATTCCACGGCTGAAGACAGCACATAGAGGCTGCGGTCAGCACGAGGAGTCTGGGTGTCAATTTTGTTCAAAGCTATTTGCCATCCGGCAGGAACCAGCGCTTGGAACAAAGAATCGGCAATCAAGTCCTGCACAAGGCGGACGTTGTCGAATTGCACTTCATACTCCCGGTCTCCAGGTCTGAACAGGCTACTGAAGATGCCGTCACCTGTCTTAATGGTATCAGCCGCTACGCTATCAGCACCAGCCAGAATCTTGCGATCCTTCTTATCAAGTTCCAGAAGAGCGGGAAACATGCTGAGATTGTTGTCCACATTAACGTCTATGGCGTCCAAAACACGCTTGGCTTCATCCATTGGTGAAACAAGCTTGAATTCCAGCATAGCTGTCTTTTTGATCAGGTTTTCTGCTGCGGCGAAATCACTGACACCAGGTAATTGTACCAGGATTCTGTCTTCACCGAGTTTTTGAATGGATGGCTCAGCCACACCAAATTGATCGATACGCTCGCGGATGATTTTGATGTTTTGATCTACAGCTCCGCGGGCATCGGCTACAGAGAGTTCGGAAGTGTCTACTTCCAGTAGTATCTGCATTCCACCACGCAAATCCAGACCGAGCTTAAGCTTGTTCTTGGCCCACCATTCTGGTAAGCCCGGAAAAGCCAGCGGCGCAAGATAAAATGCGGTGACGCATATGAATATGATTATTGAAAGACCTCGCCAGGAAAACTTCTTCATTGGCTTTTGCTCCCTTATTTCGTATTTCTCTTTAAATCAAACGTATCTGATCCAAAACTTTGATCAGCAAGTATCCGTCAAGGCTTTTGTTGGATCAGGGTTGCTTTGGATTAGGTTGATTAGCTTGAATCCTTAGGTGGTTTTGAATCCTACAGGTTTGTTTTCACCCTGTCCGTGCACTTTGATCTCGCCAAATTGGTTCTCATAGGCAGTGATGTTTTTTTCCAAGAGTTGAAGCAGTTGCTTGGCATGGGAAGGGGTCATCAATACGCGTGTATAAATCCTGGCATCTGGCAGTCCGGGCAGAATCCTGCCGCAGTCCACGATGAATTCAGATGGTGAATTGGTGATCATGAAGAAGTTTGCGTACGTTCCCTCGCCTACTTTCTCGTCGATCTTGATATTTAGTTGGTTTTGAGGTGGTTGATTAGCCATTTTATCTCCTTATGCTTGGATAATCTCTGTGTGTGGGATGACATTTCCCAAGTGCTTGATTTTGTCAATCATGTGTTTATAATGTGGTGCTTTACTGCAGGCTTCGATATTGCCCAGAATAATCAATCTGGATTTTGCCCGGCTGATGGCGACATTAAGTTTTCTATCCACTTCACCGTTGTCGGTGAGAGCTTGTAAATGAATGATGTTATGAGGATAACGGATGGGGATGCAATATAAAATGATGTCCCTTTCAGAACCCTGGAATCTCTCCACAGTATCACAGGTGAGATCTGCAAAGGGCTCTCCAAGTTCATTCCGAAGAGCATAGATCATGGCCCGATAAGGAGCAACTATCCCAATCCCGGTGCTCAGATTACCAAGCTTTTGGGAATCATTCCAGCCTTTGATCAGGAAGCTAAGGGCTTTGATCTGCAAAGGGTCATAATAATCCTGTGCCGAGATAGGAAAGTCTATCCAGAGCACACGTTTATCCGGGAGTCCAGATAGAGAACCCTGCAATTCCTTGCTTTGTGTATCCAGCGCGGGGATAAGACGTCCCTTGTAGTAGTCTGTAATCAGGCTGGCTATCTCTTCATGCATCCTGTAATGACGGGTTAGTGTATCATAGCTGTGGTGCCAGGCGCGATGCTCATATACTCGAAACAAACGCTCCATCAGCGATTGATTTGGAGATCCATAGTAGAGAGCCTTTAGTTCTGGAGATTGGAAGTAATATTCTTCAGCTCTTTGCACCAGAATGGGTGGCAGTTGGTTCTGATCTCCAATAAAGATTACTTTTGCGACTTTGGAGATCAGGCCAAGGATCGACCATTCAGTAATCTGTGACGCTTCATCGATGATAATTTCATCGAGGTTATTGATTCTGAGTAGATCACGATGCCAGGCATTGGCACTTTGTACCGTAGATACAAAGATCCTGTTGCTGCCAATGATCTCAGCAATCTCATTGAACTTTTTACCTTCGATCAAGCCGGATAGGACTTGCTCTTCAATGCTTTGAGAAGCACCCGTTCGTATGAAGGGAATATCTTTTTTTATCAGGCAGTTGCAGATCTCATCAACGGCTCTGTTTGTGAAACTGACAATCAACAGCCGTTTATCAGTGTTGATATATTGATCTTCAATATAACTCGTAAGTAAGGCTGAGGTTTTGCCTGTTCCCGGAGGACCTTGAACCAGGTGTATTTCCTCTGAGGCCTTCATCCGGTCCCTTATCTGAATAGTCTGATCTTCGTTGAGAGTAGCATTATTGAATTTGGGTTCAGATATCCCCAATAGCACGTTTCTCCTACTTTCATCAGCCCTGAGGAAAGATATCAGAGAAGCCATGGGCGCAAACAGGGAAGCTTCCAGGACATCATGCTCTACTGCCCATAAGCTGCTGCCTGAAAGCGGTTGATTGGATCTGAGACCACCTCTTATACGTAACTGAAGAACACTCGAGTCCAGTTTGGTGATACTGCCTCTGAAGATTTCTTGCTTGTCTATAGATTGATCCTGTGCAATCAGTACTACTACATCGCCGATCCTGAAGTCGCTGTTTTCCAAAGTATCTGCAAAACTAAAGTCAATCAAGCTCCGTTCAATACTAATAAGTTTCAGGTTCCTGATGATCTTACCAGCCAGTGCTTTTTCATCCTGACTCTGCCGCCATAAGGAGTTGTGCCCATAGAAATGATCGCTGTGGGATCTTACTGAACCGAGCTTTACTGACCAGATCTCGCGTATGATCTTCAAAAGCTGGCCACAGAACCATTCATACTCAAAACTGCGCAGCCCTCCCAGTAGACCTTTCAGTTCCATGAGTCCTGCTAGCATGAAGGGATTGTAGTCCTGTCCATCCTTCCTTCTCAACCAGTCAAAGAACTTTGATGGGTCTTCGGATAGTAAATGCATTAGTCCTACTATCCTATTTCTACACAGTAAAAGCCTTTGTTCCAGTTGCAAGGTATTCACTACATTGCGATGTGGTGTTGCACTGCTGGCTGAATACAAGATCGAGCTGTCTGCAAGTTTGGCTTTACTGAAGACATTCCTGATAATCATGTTGTAGGCTACTACCTGGTATTGGTGCGCAACCCATACTCCCAAAGGACGGGGACTTCCACTCTTGAGCTCCACGATGCTGTACTTACCGTTTCTTTTATACAGTAAGTCCAAGCGTCCCTGCAAGCCATATCTGGGGCACACAAAGCTAGGCTCCAGGTGCACATCAGCATCATTCAGAGACTCTGCAAATGCCCTGACCTGAGGAATGTGTTTAGTTTGGATGTCTTTGTACATTGCCAGTGCGGTGGCCACCCCTTGGGCCACCATGGGAATAGGCATCTCAGCAAGCGCTTTCCGAAACAGAGCCAGATAGTCCGCTTGAGGATCCATGACAAGCTCATCAAACATGCTGTTCACCAGCTTGCCGGTCAGGAGCTTTACACTGTTATCACTCTCCTGCAACCGATTAAGAATGTAGTATTCTGGATGCATGTTTTCATCTTCCATACACTCAGAAATGGAGGAAGCATCCAGCAAGAAGTCTGGTTCCAATACCACTACAGTTTGGGGATTATCAAGATAGCAATTGGATCTTCCTGCTATAGCACTAAGGTTCTCACAGTATATTGTAGCATATCTCCATAGTGAAGGAGCTAGGGAAGAATGGCTGACATTTTTGTTGTCTCGCAATATCACACTTACTTCGGTGTTGTCTTCCAGACAGATACCAAGCACCAACTTCTTGGTTTGAGGTGTTTCATTCTCCACTTTCCATTCCAATAGCAGACCTGTAAAGCTTTCCCTGGCAGCAGGAGGCAGGGGTGTAAACTGCTTGAATCCAAACTTGGAAACTAGGGACTCCAGTTCCGGGAGTTGATATTCAGGATGTAACCACACCAGTAGTTCGTTGATTGCCGTAGCGCCAGAGAAGACGTCGCTATCAGTAACTTCAGGAATCTCATCATGAGCAGCTTTGTTGCATATTATGCGCAACGTATTTACCTGCTGATTAATAGAAGCAGGTGTGTCCAGAGTCTCCTGAATGTACTTGATTCGGGCGAATAGACCATTGAAACTGGTTCTAATATCTTTGGTAAGCTCTTTGTAGATTTGCTCAAGGAGTTGACGCTCCAGGATCAGCTTAGCTTTATTGCTATCACTGCTCTTAATGATATCAAGTAGTCTGCCGCCAAACTCACATACCAGTACCAGTTCCAGATGCGCCATCTAGTCCTCGGAATCCTCCTTGGGGAAGATAGCTTTTACAAACTGGATGGTATTGAAATTCTCAATATCCTCGAGCCCCTCACCCACTCCCAATAGCTTCACAGGAAGCTTTAGATTGTGCTTCAGATTGAAGATAATGCCACCTTTGGCGGTTCCATCGTATTTGGTGAGAGCAATACCTGTGAGAGCCATGGAATCGTTGAAATGGGATGCCTGTGAGGCTGCATTCTGACCTGTGGTGCTGTCCACTACAAGTATCGCCTCATGCGGAGCCTCAGGAAGCACCTTCTTGATACTGCGATCTATCTTCTGCAGCTCTTTCATGAGTCGTTCTTTAGTATGCTGTCGGCCAGCAGTATCGATCAAGACCACATCGAAGCCTTTTGCCACGGCGGAGTTTATTCCATCATAGATTACTGCAGCCGGATCACGTTCTGGTTGTGAACGAATTATTGATACTCCGGCACGATCCGCCCAAATTGCTATCTGGTCGATAGCCGCTGCTCTGAAAGTATCTCCTGCCACGATCAGGACTTTCTTGCCAGACTGGGCAAGACGGTAGGCTACTTTGCCAATAGTAGTGGTTTTACCCGTGCCATTGACACCTACAAAGACGATAACATAGGGCTTGATATCGGGCAGAACGAAGAAATCCCGTTCTTCAGGCAAATCCTTGAAGAGGATATCCTGCATAGTATCCCTAAGGTAGATCATAAAGATCTCTACATCTTTGATCCTATCTTCACGGATCTGCTCGCGCAATCGATCAAGGATGATTTGCGTCATCTCGATACCGGTGTCGCATTTGAGCAGTACTTCCTCTATCTCATCGTATAGATCATCATCTATTACTTTATGGCGTTTTGCCGTTTCATTCAGTTTATCCGTAAACCCGCTTTTGGTTCCTGCAAGTTTCTGGCGCAGACTTTTAACAAATCCAAGCATGTAAGAGCTCCTGATAGTGATTATTCATTGACATTTTGATGCCGTGTGATAAATTTGCAATACAGACTAAGACGTCAATGAAAAACTCCTCTGATGGAGGGGAGAACGATGGATTAATTGGGGAGGAACCTTGCATAGATTCAGATTGCGGCATATCCTGGTCTTGATCCTGCCATTGGTTATGGCGTGGTTGAGTGCATATTTATCAGGAGCCAGCTTGGAGAAAGGCGTGATTGGGCCATTGCACATTGCCATGGGAGTAAGCATCATACTAAGTTTACTGGCTTTGTTTTACCATTATTGGGAGAGTCCCTTCTACTGGCTGGTGATAGTGGTTATCCCGATCATCTATGCTGTGCTTGCCAGCCTTGTCTTGAGCAGCAAGTCCAGCCTGATAGTTCAGGTTATCCCCAATCTCATCCTTGCTATTGGCAATCTAGCCTTACTGAAGTATGTGTTTTATGATAAGACCATGTTCAGGATGCGGACAATATTGATCAGCATCGGTGGCGCTATCTTACTAAGCGTCTATCTTGCCATGGTCTATATCCTGCAGGGGATGAAGCTGCCGGAAGGATTCTGGAGCAGTACCATGATCAGTTCTTTGTTTATCTATGTATTCATTGGCTTTGGTTTATCATTTGCAGATTTAATCGTGATCAGAGGTGATGTAAAAGAACTAAGAAAAGATGGAGAGAGCGACCCTCAAGATGATAACTGACAGGGATTTCTTTGTAATTGAACCGATTCCAGATACCACACTCAATAGTGTGTTCACAGAAGCCAATCCTCTATACATAGAGATCGGCTCCGGGAAAGGCGAGTTCATCTCCCGTTATCCGATCAGCCACCCCAATTGGAACTTCCTCGGGTTTGAGATGAGTGAAAAAAGAATCAGGAACATACTGAAGAAGATCAATCCCCAGGACCATCCCAATATCCGCTTGATCAGACGTAAGATCGATGCTGGGATCAAAGACTTGTTTGCACCTGAAAGCATCTCAGGAGTATTTATCCAACACCCTGATCCCTGGCCCAAGCGCAAGCATCACCGCCGTAGATTGATCCAGGCCGATTTCCTGGAATCCCTGGCGCACATCATGATGCCCAAAGCCCAGGTTCAGATTTCCACCGATCATGAGGCTTATGCTGCCTGGATTGCTGAAGAATTCCTGGACTGCCCGCATTTTGTTTCCCTCCAGGATGATCTGATCCAGGATCACCCTAATCTTGATGAACATATTGTAACCTGGTTTGAACAGGAACAAAAACGTTTGGGATACAATCCCAGATTCATGCTTTTTGAGCGCATTTGAGGAGAGATAATGGACTACACATTTAGCGAAAACCACAAAGTAAACCACACCCTCAACGAGGTAGTGCAAAGCATAACAAAGCTTGCCGAAGACCAGGTGAAACACATCAGCCAACTCACCAAGATAGGCGAATCTCTCTCCAGTGAGACTGATCTGGACAAGATTTTCGACATGATCCTGGAAGAAGGCATTGCCTTTACCAAAGCTGATGGAGCTACGATCTACAAAGTGAACGACGATGCTACTGCATTGGAATTTGAGATCGTGTACAATGCCACACTGAATACACGCAAAGGCGGCTCCCACGGGCAAATCGACTGGGCTCCCATAGCTCTGTATGATGCCGAAGGAAATCCTAAACTATCTTATGTCGTTACTGCAGTATATCATACCAAGCATAGCCTCTGTTTTGATGATGTATATCAAACTTCAGAATACGATATCTCCGGAACCACCAATTTTGACAAAAACACTGGTTATCGCTGCAAATCCATGCTGACTATCCCTCTCAAAAACCATGAGGATGAGGTCTTGGGCGTGATCCAATTCATCAATGCCATGGATGAAGATAAAAACATCATTTTCTTCACCGAAGAGCACCGCACCATGTTGTCTTCATTGGCTTCACAAGCTGCCATTGCTCTTTCCAACCGCAAATTGATTGCAAATTTGGAAACCCTGTTGATGCAATTCATGCGTTCCATTGCCACTGGGATTGAGCGCAAGAGTAAATACTCCTCGGATCATATTATGCGGGTAGCTCTGCTCACAGATATGCTGGCTGAGAAAATCAATGCCTGCCAGGAAGGAGTGTTTGCAGATACACATTTCAGCGAGAATGAACTGAAAGAAATCTCAATGGCTGGGTGGATGCACGACGTGGGCAAGATCATCACCCCCGAATTTGTAATGGATAAAAGCACCAAGCTGGAACGAATCATGGATGGTGTGAATCTTGTTCAATCCAGATTTGCCCATCTAAAGACCCTGATGAAGTACCTGCAGGCTACGCTTTTACATAGTGACTTTGAAGCCTTTATCCAGGCTAATGTGTCCAGAGATACTACGGCTGAAAACATCTTCCAATTTCTGGATCAGGAGCTTGAGTTTATCACCAAGCTGAATGTAGGTGGTGAGTTTGTCCCTGATGATCAGATCGCCCGCATGGAGGCTCTGGCTGCCATCGATTTCGAATATGATGGGCATCAATACTACATCCTCGATGAACTCGACAAAAAGAACCTCAGCATCCGCCGTGGAACACTGAATAGCGATGAGCTGAAAGTGATGCAAGCGCATGTATCGGTTACTTGGGAAATGCTATCCCAACTCAGTTTCCCCAAGAAGTACAAGAATGTCGCCTTCTATGCTGCCACGCATCATGAAGCTCTGAACGGTAAGGGTTATCCCCGAGGGCTTGATGCACCTCAATTGCCCCTCCAATCACGCATGATTGCCGTGGCTGATATCTTTGAAGCCTTGACTGCTGCAGACCGACCCTATAAAACTCCGAAAACCCTGTCAGAATCTCTGGACATCATAGCCACAATGGTCAAGATCGGGCATTTGGACAAAGATTTAGTGGATTTCTTTATGGATAGTGGCCTTTACATGGAGTTTGCCAAAGACCGCATGAAACCTGAGCAAATCGACGAAGTGGACATTCCCAAACTCAAAGCAAAATACACAATTGTCTAAACTTCCGCTCTATCTTGCCCCACTTGCTGGTTATACAGATCAAGCTTTCCGCAAGCTCTGCAAGGATTGGGGTGCAGATTATCTGGTGAGCGAGATGGTAAGCGCTGATGGGCTCATCCGGGATTCCCGCAAGACAGAAGCGTTTATCCAATTCTCAGAATCCGAACGTCCTTTTGGAGTGCAGCTCTTTGGCTCCGATCCCCTGACAATGGCTAGGGCAGCGGAAGCGACCTTACACTTTCTTCCGGATTTCATCGATCTGAATATGGGGTGCCCAGTGAAAAAGGTCGTTAAGCGAGGTGCTGGCTCTGCACTGATGAAAGATCCTGATCGAGCCGGGTGCATCGTCAAAGAAGTGCATAAAGCCATAGCCGGAGAAGTACCGCTGAGTGTGAAGTTCCGCAGTGGCTGGGATAGTAATTCACTCAACTTTCAGGAATTTGGCAAGATCATGGAGGCTGCTGGAGCGGATTTTATCTGCCTGCATCCCAGAACGACAAAACAGATGTTCAGTGGGCTCAGTAATTGGGAGCATATTCGCCTGCTCAAACAGCAGGTAAGTATCCCGGTTATTGGAAATGGTGACGTGACCAGTCCTGAGCTGGCTTTGAAGATGGCATCAGAAACTAGCTGCGATGGCATCATGATCGGCAGGGGTGCCTTGGGAAAGCCCTGGATCTTTAGCCAAATCAAGGAATATCTGAGCAGCGGCAGCTTCACCCCTATCACCAATCCAGTTTTGCTCAAGACAGCTCTGAAGCATCTGGATAATGCCCTGCTGCACAAACGTGAGGATATCGTAGTGAGGGAAATGAGATCGCAGCTATGCCACTATACAAAAGGGATTCTGGGTGGTGCACAACTGCGGGACAAGCTCAATCATGCCGAAAGTGCCGAGGCTATCCGGGATTTACTAATCAACAGCATTTCTGTTAGTTAGGTTTCATCTTATAGCTTAGTATCTACTACTTCTGTAGTATTCCGCTATTACTTTTGGTCTCCTAAATCTATTAACCATACTGCTACTCTCGCACAATTGATGCCAGTTCCAAGTACGTAAACAATACGCATGCATTACGGGTTTGATGCGTAATGCATGCGTAATGATAGCGTAATTCAAGGCAGGAAGATATTCAGATCAAAGCGCTTTCAGTTTATCGATCATATCCTGACAAAGCTCATCGGATTTCTCCTGCGTTTCACTCTCCACATACACCCTGATGATTGGTTCTGTACCGGATTTACGGATGTGAATCCAATGATGATCGGTAGTCCCCTTGATCCCATCTTGGGTATCGATTGCATATCCATCCAGAATACGTGGTACTCTGGACATCGTGAAGTCCATCCTGGCAGGATCTATTTCCAGCTTCCCTTTGGCAAAAAAGTATTTGGGTAATGAATCAACAATTTCAGTTACTGACTTACCTGTCTCCGCCAGCAATCCGAGGATCAGAGCCATACCAGCCGGAGCATCACGGGTGTAATGCACATCAGGGCAGATAATACCGCCATTTCCCTCTCCACCTATGGTGGAAGAAATGGCTTGCATCTTCTTACCTACGTTGATCTCCCCCACTTTGGCTCGATGGACTTTTACTCCGTAGTTTCTGGCAATATCATCTGTAAGCATGGAAGTGGAGAGATTCACTACGATATCTCCAGGTTTTTTGGGCAGCACAAACATCTCGGCTAGCACTACACTGAGTTCTTCGCCAATGCATTTGCCTTGATCAGAGACGATCGACAATCTGTCCACATCCGGATCAGTGGCAAAACCCAAGTCAGCTTTGTGCAAAGCAACAGCGTCTTCGAGTTGTTTCAAGTTATGATTCAACGGTTCGGCTGGATGGGCGAAGATCCCGGTAGGGTCGCTATTGATCTCGATTACTTCACAGCCTAGTTTGTGAAGCAGAATGGGAGATATTACACCACCAGCCCCATTCACAGAATCAATGACGACTTTGAACTTCCTGGCCTGGATGCTCGCTACATCCAGATAAGGAATCGCCAGGATGCGCTCGATGTGCCGATGGACAGCCTCTTGATCCTTACTAAGCCGTCCCATAAAACGCCAGTCCATCCACTGGATGGGTTCGTTCACCCGGCTCAGGAAGGCTTCTGCTTTCTCTGCAGACAAAAACATGCCATCAGCATCTACAAATTTCATGGCGTTCCATTCAGGTGGATTGTGTGAAGCAGTAATTGCAATCCCGCCAATTGCGTCTGATAATTCCACAGTTAACAGCACTGTTGGTGTGGAAGCAATGCCGATATCGACGACATCCATGCCCAGGCTGATCAAGGATGCTACGATGCTGTGAAATACTGCCTGTCCTGTGGTGCGGCTATCTCTGCCTATCACGATCTTTCCACAGCCGTATGTTTCTTTCTGCATTAGCGCAAATCTCGCCGCATACTGCATCACAATGGGTGGAGTCAGGCTATCCCCAAAGACTCCTCTTACTCCACTAACGCCGGTCATAAGCTTACTCATATTCTCTCCTGAAAGAAATGCGGAAGATAAACTCCCGCATTCCCAAACTGATAGGTTATCCTCTGTTAGGATATATTATAATCCAAATTGCGCACGGTTGTCGATGATTTTGGCATCTTTACGCATCTGCTCATACCACCTGTTCCATGCTGCCTCTTCCATTCTGGTGCGGATGTTTTCTTGTTCCACTTTGTCATTGGCAAAAGCTGCCAGATCAGGCTCTTTACGCTCGGAAACCAGAATGATAAAGCTGCCCTGAGGACTATGTACGACACCACTGATATCACCGGACTTCATCCCCAATGCGGTAGTGGTGAACATCTCGCTGACTCCCAATCCAGGTACGGAACTACCTTTCTTGTGGTTACTGAAATCGTGAATCACCCAGCCTTCTTTCTCGGCATTCTGGAAGTATTGGGGTTTGGTATATTTCTGGGCAAACTCATCGGCCTTGGCTTTAGTGGCTTCGATCTTTTTCTGTTTTTCCAGTTCGTACTTAATGCGCAGTTTCACTTTCTCGAAGTCTTCATAATAGACCTTGGCATTGTCTTTTACCTGAGCGATTATGTAACGGTTTTGCTGGTCACGCAGGATCTCAGAGACTTTCTTGGGCTTTGAAGTGCGCATGAAGTCGGAAAGTGCTTTCAACGAGCCGATACCAGGGATGTATTCAGAATCATGTGCTACCCATTCGCTTTCCTGAGGCTCCAGTTCATATTGCTTGGCAGCGGCTTCGATTCCTTTCTTCTTTACTACTTTTAAGGCAGCTTCTGCTTTTTCTTCTACTTCAAGCTTGGTCGCGTCGCTGGCTTCCACTTTGAACAGGATGTGACTGGCAGTGATCTTGGGATCATTGGGATCAGTAGAGGCAATGCCGTCCAGTCTGATGATGTGCCAACCAAAGCTGGTTTTAACGGGTTGAGATATCTCACCTACTTTCAGACCAAAAGCAGCAGCTTCAAACTCAGGCACCATCTGGCCTTTGCCAAACTCACCCAAAGAACCGCCATTCTGGGCAGAACCTGGATCCTCAGAGTATTCACCTGCCAAAGCTGCGAAGTCTTCTCCGGCGACTGCTCTGGCACGAATCTGAGCGGCAGTCTTTTTGATGTTCTCAAAGTCTTTATCGGAAGGTTTTTCTTCAAAGACAAGATAGTTGATTCTGGAGGCTGGCCCTTTCTTGTATTCTGTCTCTTTCTTCTCATCATAGTACTTCTGAATCTCAGCATCAGATACTACGACATCGGTCACTTTGTTGAAGTCAAAGAACAGCACTCTGCCATTGGCCATGTCATTTTGCTTAATATACTCAGCCTTGAGACTGTCCATGGTGATTCCTGCTTGAGCCTTAATCTTATCCTGAAGGCGCTTTCTGGGCAGGTAACTACGCACATAATCCTCCATAATCACGAAGAATTGAGGATTGTTCTTCAAGGCTGCCAGATACTTGCTGTTATCGAATATCCCGTTGGTTTGCAGGGATTCATTCTGCATCAAATCTTGGGGTGGGTTGTTCTGCATCTCGGTGAGGATGTCGTTCTCGGTTACTTTGATGCGGTGCTTCTTGATAAGCTTGGCCCACAGGATCTCATCAACCAATTCCTGCCATGCCTGTCCTTCCAGTGATTTACGGACATTGTCGTCTATGGCTTGGTCTGGATATCTTTCAGCATAGCGGTTGTATAGTTCTTGAATCTTGGCTTGATACATTTCCATGGTAATCTTCTTACCTTCCACTTTGCCAAGAAACGGTCTTGGGGTTATGATTTCGACTATTCCAATAGCTCCCATCCCCAGAATGAAGATAATGGCTATGAAATAAATAATGATTTTCTGCTTCTTTCTCAGATCGTCAAGCATTCAATCCTCCACATTTAGATCAATAATCTCTTATGAGAGGTCAAGATTCTGAGAGACAGTTTTTATACAAGGTTTTTTTTCATCAAGCCGGATTAGGGGTGTATGTAAAATTTGCTCTTGACAAAAAACCACTCATTTGCGACTTGGTCTCTCACAGCATGTGCTGAAGTGGTGAAATTGGTATACACGCTAGTTTCAGGGACTAGTGAGCAATGAGCTCATGGGGGTTCGAGTCCCCCCTTCAGCACCATTTTTTTATCCACGATAAATAAAGATTGACGCCTGAACGACATTCATAAATCCTATCCCAATCGTTGAAATGGGAGTAATGCCATGAAAGATTATCGCAATGTGATCGAAAGATTGAACCTCTTACCTCATCCTGAGGGAGGCTATTACCGCAGGAACTGGCAATCTCTATTGCAAGCAGAAACAAAAGATTCCAATGGAAAACTCGTTCATCCATCCCGATCAATCGGCTCATCAATTCTTTATTTGCTTCCCACCCATGAAGTATGTGCCTGGCATAGAGTCGCATGTGATGAGATGTGGCATTATTATTACGGGAGTGCTCTAAAAATGTATCTGCTGAACAATATCTCTGGATTGGTGGAGATCGAACTTGGCGTGAATTTGGAAGCCAGGCAACAGCCACAAATGATCATCCCCAAAGATACATGGTTTGCTGCTGAAGTCCTGGATGAAGATTCCTACAGTTTTTGTGGCTGCACATTGTGGCCGTCTTTCAGTTATGCAGATTTCGAACTGGCAGAACAGCACAAGCTCCTGGATGAATTCCCAAAATATGCTGAATTGATCAAACGCATATTCGAACGCCAAAACACCCAATAGGTAAGAGATAATGGATAAGAAGATATTTGTTCTGGACACAAACGTCCTGATACACAATCCCCAAGCCTTGTTTTCCTTTGAAGACAACCGGGTAGTGATTCCAATAGTAGTGATAGAAGAGATAGACCAATTTAAGAAAGGCCTGGATGAGAAAAGCCGTAATGCCCGTCAAATAGGCAGATACCTTGATGATCTACGCCAATCTGGCAACTTACAGGAAGGCGTAAAGACCGATCGTGGTGGCGTGATCCAGGTAACTGTTAACCGTGACGTGACTGACAAAGCCTCCAAGCTCTTCTTCCTGGATCGCAACGACAACCTCATCATCGGCACAGCCCTGTATTTCAAGGAGAAGTATCCCAGCTCACAAGTAACACTGGTCTCCAAAGACGTAAACGTACGCATAAAAGCAGATTGTGTGGGCATCAAAGCAGAGAACTTCGAGACCGACACCATCAAGTTCGACGAGTTTTATACTGGATGGACTCATGAAGAGCTTGATCCTGCCAAGCTGGCTGAGCTGGAAGAGAAGAACTACACAACAAACCATATTGAAGGATTGTTCCCAAATCAGTTTGTACGCGTAACCAGCGAGGGAAATCCTGATAAAACCCGCAATCTTCGCTACAACTCAGATCATAACATGCTCTACAATCTGAAACAATACCGGGGGCAGGAGATCTTTGGTATCAAAGCCCGAAACTTTGAACAGGAAATGGCACTTGATCTTTTACTGGACGATGATATCAAGCTCGTAAGCCTCTCAGGCAAAGCTGGCACAGGCAAGACTCTGCTGGCTATGGCGGCAGGGCTGCACAAAGTAATTGAAGATTCCAAATACACACGTCTTGTGATCTCCAGACCAATCTCACCCCTGGGTAAGGATCTGGGCTATCTTCCAGGTTCCAAAGCCGAGAAATTCAACCCCTGGATGCAACCTATATATGACAATATGGACATCCTGCTTTCGCTGCATGACGATAAAAATCAGGAAAATCCCAAAGGCAAGAAAAAGGCCAGCATCTTTGATTTTATGGACTATGGCTTCCTGGAACTGGAACCTCTTACATACATCCGGGGACGCAGCCTGCCAGACCAATTCATCATCATCGATGAAGCCCAGAACCTGAGCCCCCACGAGATGAAAACTATCATCACCAGGGCGGGTAAAAACACCAAAATTGTCCTGACTGGAGATCCCTACCAGATCGATATCCCCTATCTGGATAGCATCAGCAACGGGCTTTCCGTAGCCGTAGAGAAGCTGAAAGGGGAGCCAATGGTAGGACACATGACTCTGGAAAAAGGGGAGCGTTCTGCCCTTGCTGATTTGGCGGCTAAATACTTTTAATGAAGCATAACATCACTGAACGTAGCTGGGTTGAGATTGATCTCGACGCTTTTAGATCAAACCTCCGCCTCCTGAAGAGCTTTTTATCTCCACAACAGAGCTTTCTCCAGATCGTAAAAGCTGATGCATACGGTCATGGCGCGCGTGAAATCGCTGATATCGCCATCCAGGAAGGTGCTGTTTACCTTGGTGTAGCTAATCTTGAAGAAGGTAAACTACTCCGTATTCAAGGCATCAATCATCCCATCTTGATTCTATCCCCTAGCCTAATCAGTGAGATTGACGGAATCCTCGAATACGGCCTCGTTCCCAGCGTATCTGATCTTGATTTTGCTACAGCATTGAACACTCAAGCCGCAGCAAAAGGGCTAATCGCTAAACTGCATGTCAAGACCGATACGGGCATGCACCGTAGCGGGATCTTAGCCTCCGAAGCTCTGGAACTACATATCAGAATCAAGCAGTTATCCAATCTTGAAATCGAAGGACTTTTCAGTCATTTTGCCAGTGCTGAGCAAGATGAAAATTTCTCAACAATCCAACAACAGATTTTCTATGAGCTACTGGAGAACCTTCCTGACCGGCCCAAGTACATCCACCTGAATAACAGCGCAGCTTTGGTAAGGGGCTATGGTAAAGCCACAAACCTCGTGCGCCTGGGAATCCTGAGCTTCGGGATCAACACCCTTAAAGACCACCCCATCAGCGATCAACTAGTGCCTGTAATGACATTCAAATCTACTCTCTCCCAGATAAAAAGCCTATGCAAAGGTGAGTCCGTCGGCTACAACCGGGACTGGCAGGCCAATGAAAACACCAGCTACGGGATCATCCCGATTGGCTATGCCGATGGCTATGATTTCCTCCTCTCAAACAAAGGCAGAGTGCTGTGCAATGATAAGATTTGCCACGTAATTGGCAGAATATCGATGGATATGATTACGGTAGAGCTTGGCAGTGAGCACCACCATAAGGTAGGAGATGAAGTGATCCTCCTGGGCGGCGACAATCAAGCCCTTAGAGCTGAAAACATCGCTGCAATCTATAGAGGCAGCCCTTACGAATTGACCTGCCAGATCGGACGCCGAGCCCGAAGATTTTTTTATGAGAATGCTGAATTCAGGCATAGTTCTCCGATCTCCCGAAGGGATTTCGTTAGTAGCGACTTTTCTGATACCAAGCTCAATGAGATCATCCAATCTGCCCTGGCGCAGAGGCTGCAAAGCGAAGAAATAGGTGAGCTTATATCCCGGGAAATCCTCAGGAGTTTTTTCTACTACAAAGATAAGGAACTCCATTACCGTCACAATTTCGTTCATGATGTATCATTTCTTGAATCATCCCAGCCAGGATACTATACTGCCAGGACTCGCCTGAGCTACCGGAAGATCCTGAACAACAGCTATTTCATCATAGCCTGCGCACCCACCGATGAAGCCCTGCGGCACTATTTTTTGAGACCTAATGTGGAATACCGGTGGTTGCTGGATGATCATCTTGAGATCGGAGTTGATACCTTTCATGTGGATTCCGTAAGGGTTAATGGCATACTCCTGGAAACTGAAATCAAACACAAGAATTCCAGCCTCGAGATGCGCTGCTCGCATGAGTTTCTTGCCGATCTATTGGGACAATCCGTGCAGTTTGAGATCGAGACCAGCACCCTCTACCCCATTGCTGCCCATCAGTTCTCAGTATTTATCAGTGAACTGACGCAGGGAGTGGATATTTCCTTCACCTATCCACAATCTTTGACCAGCGTTGAGCCGGTTACCATCTTTTCCGGACAGGATAAAAATCCGGTTATTATAAGGGGCAAGAACACGATCCGAATAACCACGCACGACCAGGAGTGGGTCTTCCCCATGTCCGGAGTCGTTTTCAGCTATTAGATCTCTTCGAACCAGCTTATCCCCCTATTGTTCCTGATTCCAATTACGCTATCATTACGCACCCATTACGGAGCGAATGCGTGGTGATGGCGTACTGATATGGCATTTCATATAAGCAACATAGTGGGCACTCTTTCGAACCTGATGGGATACAAGCTTTCACCCGGTCTGGAGTCCGTGATCCACACCTACTCATCCCGAGCGGTGTAGGAGTTGTGTCGGAGAGGGGTTGGACAAATGGTTAGATTGTATGGCTACACGCAATGGCTTATCATCAAGCAATTCAGCTAATAGCGTACTCGATATTATAGAGAGCCATAAAGTGCATTCTCAAGGAATTGAAAAAGCCCCGGTAATCCCGGGGCTTTTCTTTATGGATGATTGATTAGCCTATTCCATCAGAACCATTTTCCTGGTTGATGTATAGGTACCAGCCGACATTCTGTAGTAATAGATACCGCTTGGCAGAGAACTGCCTTTGTCATCGCGGCTATTCCATACGATTGAGTGTTTTCCGGTGTTCTTAAACTCATTGACCAAGGTGCGGACTTTCTGGCCTCTCAGGTTGTAGATCTCCAGGAGAACTGACGAGGGTTCCAGAATGTCATACATGATGGTTGTTTCAGGATTGAAGGGATTCGGGATATTAGCCTTTAGAGCTGTGGCAGTCACCTGACTGATCTCATCCTCGTTTGATACGGTGGAGAGATTGATGTTCAGGGTGGTGTTCTGGTTTGGAGCCACAACAATTCCTTCGTAGATTCTGGTATTGAAACCAGGTGCAGAAGCAGTAACTGTGTAGGATCCCACGGGCAGTATCAAGCTATAGGCACCACCTGTATTGGTTGTGGCGCTATATCCACCTGCACTTACTGTAGCTCCGGCGATGGCTTGGTTGTTCATTCTGCGCACAAATCCCACGATGGTACCGGTTACATTCTCTTTCACCACTGGATTTGAGAAAGATGCAGCAGAAGCTACGCCAGCAGTATAGATAGCTTTTACGCCCCAACGATAGGTACCATTGGGCAGTCCAGTCCAGGCATTATCGGACATCGATGTAGTCGTGATCACATCAGGAGTGATCGATATCCAGGAGGCTTCATTGGTTTCCTGTCCGGCAGCTAGTCTCCATACTTTGTATCCTGTAAGCAGACGATCCTGCTTTGTGCTTGGGGTTTGAGCCGGGATCACAGGTTCGTTGCGCAGGCTTCCCATGGCTTGATTTCTAGAGATGTAGTCATTGCCTGCTACGTTTCTGGATTGATGATCCATTCTGCTATTGATGTTACCAGTTTCAAGATTTGCTCTGCCATCAGCGAATGTAACTGCGGTGATCGCATTGCCAATATATATGTTGTCGATGAACCAAACATACCACAATCCATCATTGGAGGGTGGATCTACTGCATGAAGGGCAAGTTTGATCTGCAATCCACTGTATGCGCTGAGGCTTACTGTGATAGGAGTTGCATAATAGTTCCAGCCACCTACCTGAGCGCTGGCATCCCACAGAGGAGTCCAGGTATTACCATCGTCCGTGGAGACCTTCACGTAATAATGGTCATTATTGGTCGAGCCCAGGAATACATAGCTATCGAACTTGATGTATCCATCGGGAGGACAATTGAATGAAGGTGTCTTCAACCATTCATCCTGATGGCTATAATCCCACCATACGCCAGCTTGATTGGATCCAGCCGTTGGAGCGACAGTGTTTCCACTGATCGTAATGGAGCCAAATCTGCACCAGGTAGGATATACTCCCGTGGCATTGATGGGTCCGGTATTGGTGATGGTCTGAGTCCATTCGTTGGGTGGGAAGGTGGTATCTTCGAAGCTTTCAGTTATCTCTACAGCAGTAGGATCAGGTGGCATCCAGTTCAGGTCTATCGCAGTGTAAGTGCCGTTTTGGGCTGCCGTCACACTATGAGGAGCATAAGCGATTTCATTGAGTGTGATTGATCCCATGGCATAGTTTGTAGCACCTACGTTGATCGTGCCTGAAGTGGAGGTGTAACCAGGGCATACGATGGAATAGGTATAGGATTGATTGGCATACACGGCAGGAATCGTGAAGGTGCCGGCTCCAGTGGTATTGGCATTGTAGTTTGCATATCCTACCAGGTTGATGGTAGCGCCAGCAAGGCCAATGCCAGTATCGGAAGCCAGGATGGTTCCGGTCACGTTTACTGTTGCCATCGGATTCATCGTCACGTTTGTAGTAGTGGTTTCATCTTCGACGATCACAATTTGCTGGGTATGAGTTACGTATCCATACTTGCTGAAGTTTACTGTGTAGTTATCGGGAAGAATGTTTTGGATCTGGTATTGACCACTGGCATTGGTAGTAGTCTGATACGAAGTACCAGTGATGGTCACAGACACACCTTGCAGTGGTTGGCTTCCTGTAGTAGTGACTGTACCCGCCAGATGTCCAACTCCACCAGGAATCACCAGGAATGTGGTTTTGGGGAATTGTCCTGAGAGTTGTGACGTTGTAGGAGCAGGAGGAGCCATAGGATCATACACTATTGTGTCACTATATGCTTTGCGGGCACGGTTGGTGCCTACGGTCTGGGCTTTGAAGTTGTCGGCAGTATTGTAGTAAGCTGTATCCATCGGACGAAGAACCGTCATGATCAGGTTTTCTCCATTCAAGTACATGTAGGGTTGATTGAATGGGATGGTGATCAGGTTCTCTCCTGCTGGATAATTCACAGTACCATCAAAGACCAGGGTCATGTTTGTGGCAGGAATCCAATCAGTACTCAGGTCGTTCAGGGTAGTGGTTCCCAAGTACACTTTGGTGGGCATGTTTTGCAGGGTTGTGGTCACGAAGTTGTTGGTAAATTGAATCCCTGTGATCATACCCAGGAAATTGCCCATTTCATTCGGATAATACAGAGACTGGAAGAGTGAACACTTGTAATACATATCAAGTGGTACACGAGCATTTTGAGAACCATCACCAACTGTGACAGCCCATATACCTGAAGGTAACACCAGTACAGTAATGCTGGTTGATGAATCGTTGTCTGGTACTGTATCTGCAGGAAGCACTACCTTACCGAAGATTGTTGTGGATCCAGCAGTGGCAGGAGTCCAGGGTACAGACACATTGAGTTCCTGGTTCACAGCTATGGCAGGTCCTGGAATGGAAGCCAGTTCTGTAGTGCCACTCATTATCTTGACTGTGTATGATCCTGCAGTCTGCGCAGAAGTACCAGTGTTTTTGATGGTTACGATGTAATCTGCGGGAGTGCCAACTGTGGGGGTGGCATTGCCGGCAATGCTGAGCGCAGAAAGATCATTGGGACGCTTGCGCAGCATATTGGTGAATCTTGGCACAGAGACTACACCGCCTGTGTAGATGGTCTTTACTGCCCATTTGTAGTGGCCATCTGGGAAGCTCTGCCAGCCTGGATCAACATAGAATGTATCGGTAATGGCATTGGCTGTGAGGGATGTCCAGGATGCTTCGTTGGTTTCCTGTCCTTCGATCAAACGCCATACACGATATCCCACTGGAACACGATCAATGTTTGTCCTGCTGTTTACAGCAGTACGTACAGGATGCTGATAGCTGGTCGGGTTGGCACGTACACTGCTTTCCAAAGCTATCTGCTGTTCTATCTCAGAAGCAGTGGCTTTCGGATAAACAGGGCTAACAGTGTTATAGTACTGCTGTGCTACTCTGGTAGCGTTGTTGGGACCAATATAGATATCATCGATATACCAACCGGCATAGTTCACAACAGTTGTTGTATAATGCTGGAACTGGATGGTAACTTCGGAAAGCCCGTCATAAGCTGAAAGATCAACGATTCTTTCCTGCCATGAGTAGGGTGCAGTATCCCATTGAGGTCCCCACACCACAGTACCATTCACAGCTATCTGACCATAATCGAAGTTGCCAAACGAATTGTTCCAACTCCAGAAGCGAAGAATGGTATTTGTGCTTCCGCTAAGATTGAAGGTTTGTGTCAGGTAGGAGAAACCACCGGCATTGGTGTATGGAGCATTGATAATTGTTCCCCACAATCCTGTACCAGAATGAGCAGCAGTTGGAGGAACTTCAGAGTTAGGATACCCACCTACAACATAGTTGCTGACATTATACTGGTTAGTCCATTGCCAATCACCTAATGGATTAGTCCAATTTGAGCTTGGTACCCAACCACCATTGTCTATCTCGAAATCAGCATTGTAAAAACCACCTGGTGTTCCTGGGGCTCTCCAGGCTATCGTAACGGCTGTCTCATTTGCGTTTAGAGTAGCTGTAGCTACAGATGGCGGCAAGGTCATCTCGTTTACTACGATTGTTCCCATATTATAGTTTGTAGAACCTACAGTGATGGAACCAGTAGCATTCTGATAACCAGCACGGGAGACAGTGTAGTTATAAGTATTCCCAGATAATACGTTGGGAATGGTGAACTGACCCTGAGCGTTTGTGGTGCCGGAGTAGTTTATAACGCCAGTGAGGTTTACAGTGGCATCACTAAGGCCAACTGATTGGTTGTCACTTCCTACTACCAAGCCATTTACCGATACTGTCGAAGATGCTACCAAAGAGACATTCAGTACAGTATTTTGATCCTCAGTAATGGTGAAAGGCTGAGTCTGTGTTTCGTATCCAAGTTTACTGGCTGTAAGTGTGTAGTTCCCTTGTTGAATATAAGGGAAGCTGTATTGACCATTGGCATTAGTCTGTTGAGAAAGTGTTGTGCCATTAATGGTAATCAATACATTCTCTACAGGAGTTCCGCCAGAGGTCACAGTACCTGATAATGAGCCCATTCCGTCCACGATAAAACCAAATGAAGTCTTGGGGAAGGTGCCTGATAAAGTACCGCCTGTAGCAGGAACGGCAGGATCGTAGATCACTGAATCGCTGTATAGCTTTCTCGCTCTGTTGGTTCCCACAGTCTGTGCAGCGAAGTTATCATTGGTATTGAAATACGATGTGTCCATGGGTCTAAATGCCATCAAAACCAAATTGCCACTAGTGTATGGGAAAGGTGTTGCAAGAGGAACTATGATAGTGTTTTCACCTGATGGGAAGGTCAGAGTACCATCATACACGAGAGTTAAATCTGTAGAAGGAATCCAGCCAGCATCGAGGTTTGTCTGAGTAGTAGTTCCAAGCCAGAGCTTGACAGGTTTATCAGGCAGGTTGGTCACAAAGTTATTATAGAAGGTTACGCTGGTGACCATTCCATAGAGGTTCAGTTCGCTTTGCAGATAGATGTTTTCATACAGACTGTTTTTATAGTAGAATTCCCAGGGAATCCCTTCCCAAAGACCACCATCGCCAACAGTAACCATTACTAGACCGGCCGGCATAACAACCAGGTTCAATGGAGGAGTCTGGTCATTTACGATATTGATATCACCGGTCAGAATTACTTTCCCGTAGATGCTCATGGGACCTTCGGTAGTAGGAGCAAAGCCTAAGCTTACGTTTACCTGTTCGCCAGCATTAACAGGAACCCCAGGAGCAGAAGCAAGCTCTACATTTGCAGCATTATAGAGCTTTACTGTGTAGTTGGTTTGATTGGCAGTGCCATTGTTGAACACAACTACACTGTAGTTTGTGAGAGCTCCAACGCTGGGAGTAGTGTTGCCTGTAACGGCAAGTGCTGCCAGATCATTCGCACCGATTGCTTCCAGTTCTACGGTATCAACATACATGGTTTGACCTGAAGCTGTAGATCCATGCCTGAAGGCTATGAATCTTCCTGCACCTGTATATGTGGTGAGAGGTACCGAATACTGAGCCCATGCCGCAGTAAGGGTAACTTGCTGAATCTCGGTAAAAGTGCTGGCATCAGTTGGATTGGTCATGACACCTACTTTGAGACTATGAGTAGTAGCACCTTTGGCCCAGAATTTTACCCGTGTAGCATTAACACTCAGCGTATTGGCAAGAGGTGGTGCAATCAGCATGGCTATTGTATTGACATCCGTTGGATTATACATGGCAACGCAGTTCGGTGTGGATTGGGGTGAAGTAGTAACCGTCTTCACATAGCCAGTAGTCACTGTTGCCTGGTAGATAAAGCTCCAATCCATCGGCAGAGCTGGAATGGTAACACCGTCAAAGTTTTGTAAATATGGCAGTGTATATACTGTCGTATCCAGTCCTGTGCCTGTTAAGGCAACTGTATGAACCAGACGATTGTCTGTAATGGAGATCGTGGCGGTGTGGTTTCCAGCAGCAGTGGGAGCATATACGACGCCGAAGTTTAAGGTTTGGCCAGTGTTCAAGCTTTGTGGCAGAGTAGGCAGATTCACCAAAGTGAAGAAGGGACTGCCACTAATGCTGATATTGCTTACGGATAGAGTTCCGCCTCCAGCATTAGCCACCACGAAGTTCTGGTTGGCCGTGGTACCCAGGATGACATTCCCAAAGCTCTTTGAACTGGGATTGATGACGAACAGCGGGTTCGGACTCAACGGAGTCATGAACAACGTGGTCTTGGGGAACTGCCCTGTAAGAGTACCACCAGTAGGTGCAGCAGGATCATAAACTACAGAGTCAGAATAGACGTTTCTGGCTCTGTTTGTACCCACTGTCTGGCATTTGAAATAGTCTGTAGAGCTATAGTATACTGTATCCATGGGTCGATTGAACATGATTACCAGATTCCCTCCCGAGTAAGTGAAAGGAACTTGCAGGGGATAGGTAATAGTATTCTCCCCAGCCGGATAGTTCATCGTTCCGTCAAATACCAAGGTCATATCGGTAGAGGGAATCCAACCAGCCGATAGATCATCCAGGGTCGTGATCCCCATCCATATCTTTGTAGGCATATCGACCAGTGTTGCTGTAGTAAACTGATTGTAAAGCGACAACGCTGTTATAGATCCAAATGTGCCGATCTCAGTTGGATAGTATAGGGTCTGATTCAGGCTGTTCTTGTAGTAGAAGTCCAGAGGCATACGGGCATTCGTGCCACCTTCACCTATTGTGACTACCATGAGCCCTTCAGGTTGGACTGTGACATTCAGGGGCGGGGTCTGATCATTGGCAGGATTTGCATCTCCAGTCAAGATCACTTTCCCATATAGTGATACGGGACCTTGAGCGGTAGGAGTCCAGGATAATGGCACATTCACAGAAGTTCCTGGCTGAACAGCAATACCAGGAACAGAAGCCAATTCAACATTGCTGGAATTGTATAGCTTCACTGTATAGGTGCTTTGGGCAACGGTGCCATTATTGAACACATTCACGTTATATGTGGTGGGACTATTTACACTTGGTGTTGTGTTGCCCAGCAGAGAAACCGCGGCAAGATCATTCGGAGCTATTACTTCGAAAGTAACATTATCGATGTAGATAGTTCTTGATGTGCCACCAAGACCATGTTTGAATGCGACGTGTCTGGCAGTACCAGCATAGGAACTAAGTGGAATACTGAATTCTGCATAAGTTGTACTGGTAAACGTAAGCGTCTGAATCAGTTCAAAAGTAGCAGGATCTGTCGGGTTGCTGATCACGCCTACATCCAGAGTATAAGTAGCGCCCACTGGACGCACCCAGGCTTTCACCCGTACTGTATTCATCGGGATACTTTGATGGAACTGGGGAGAAACAAGCAGAAGCTGCGCATTGGCATCGGTTGAATTTGCCATTTGAACGTTATTAGGCGTACTGTATGGAGTGGTAGTATTAGTCCTTACATACGCTGTGGTAACCGTGGATTGAACTACAGCGGTCCAATCAAAGGGCATCTCAGGAGCTGTTACCGAATCCCAATGCTGGGTATATGGAAGCGTAGTAATTGTGGCATCACCATGAGTAGTAAAGCTCCATACGGGACAATCAGGAGCATCGCCAAATGTGTTGAAGGGCACCACTTTCCAATAATATGTAGTACTGGGCAGTAAGTCCGGATTGGGATCATAACTTAGCACATTGCCGATATCCAGATTGTTTTCAATATTGGTGGGAGGATTATTTGTGCCCAAAGAAATCTTATAGCCGTTGGGCCAGACAGTACCGGGAAGCCAATTCAGAGTAGCAAATGGAGAGACAAGAGTTCCTCCATCGATTGGAGATACAATGTTCGCGGGAGTGGGTGGTGTAGTAGTTGGTGTAACAAGCGTGATATTCGCTCTGAGGTAAGTTCTTGTACCAGTTACAGTATCCGGAAAAGATGCATCAAGTGCCTTATATACAGTTCTGTAGTCAGTACTAGTCGTTGTATACCTAAACGTTGGATAGCCTGTTACATAGGCAGCATCACGGTTTTCATACAGAAACTCGATGTTTCCCGTACCATTCCAGTTAAAGGGAGTATTGAAAGTAATGTAATGCCAGCCTGATCCATTGTAGGTCAGGTTTCCAGTGAATACATGAGTAAAACCATCAGTCCCAGGATAAGAAATGTCGGTTGATTCATAAATCGACTGGGTAGTGTTTCGAACATACACAAGTTGGTTTTCCATTACATAGTTTGCCGGAGTATTGCCTACGTAAAAACCGATTCCCATGATCTCGGAAGCGGTAGTTAGCCCAGCGGTGTTTATCTCCGCTTGGGTGTAAATCGTTTTGCACCAGCTGTAGTTGTACAATCCGTAAAACGGATTTGTACTGGTGGTAGAGGTGCCATTGCCTATGATAAAGGCATCGGCAAACACCATTACAGCCAGGAGCATAAACAGGCTGAGTAGAATTAGTTTTTTCACCGTAACTCCTTGTTTTGATTTGGGTTGTTTATCAAATTCCAATACTCGAAAACCGAGCGATAACAGAAGGATTCAATATACGTGTAGGACTCGTTTGAGTTGATATAGTTACTATCGATGAATGGACGTGTTTCTTTGAGGTCAGCTTTGAACTGACACTGGTTTTAGATCGAATCATCCAAGATTCATTCATAACCAAAACTCCTGCGATAATAATGAACTTACCTGATCATTCTAACATATAGTTCACAATCACTTAGACAAACTCACAAACACATATAGGATCATTCATATCCTATAGGTTCAAAACTTGGGAACTGTAATAACTTGTAAAGCTTTTTTTTGGTGAGCTTTGAGGATTTGATTTCTTCCTGATTTGAAATACGCTATCACTACGCACCCATTACGGATGAAATGCGTCATTCGCTCGTGATGTTAGCGTACATCTAACAAGTGATAAAATGTAGATTTGCTGGGGCTGGGTTAGCTTGTACCCGGTACTCCCAACACGCCAGGATGTTTATAATCCAGCACCAGGATTGTGATGTCATCTTTACTGGTAGCATCTTTAGCAAATAGTTTCACCCGGTCATGCAGGATTTTGGCAGTAACCTCCGGGTTGGGGGCTGGTAAAGACTCCAGAATCTTTTCCAGTCCTTCATTTCCAAGGAAATCACTCTCACTGTTCATAGCTTCAGTGATACCATCAGTCATCAGGACTATCTCGTCACCAAGATTGAGATGCATCTTTTGAGTACCGATCTCTATGTCTTCGAACACACCAAGTGCAGTAGCATGAGTTTCAGAGTACTTGGTGAAACTGCGATCCATTTTTCGGATGTAGAATGGAACATGACCGCAGTTAGAATACTCCAGCACACCGGTTTTCACATCCAGTATTCCGAGTATTATGGTAATGAAGTTTGATTCAAGATTGTTTCTACACAGGAATGTATTGAGCACTTTCAGAATCTGTCCCGGTTCTCTGTGCTGCGGAGCTATGTATGGTAATAGAGTAGATACCATCGTCATCGTCATGGCTGCGACTATCCCCTTTCCCAATACATCTGCCACTACGAAACAGAAATGCTCATCATCCACTTGAAAATAATCGAATAAGTCACCACCGATATCACCAGCAGGTTCTAGAATGCCGTAAACTCTCAATTCCTTGATTCCGAATGGATGAACGGTGTTTTTTGGTATCAGGTTGTTTTGAATTTCACTGGCATAAATCACATCACCACGGATTTGATCTTTTTCTTGAGTAGTAATCGTTAGGTTCTGGATATATTCCTTTATCGATTGCTGCATTGCTTTGAAAGATAGGGTAAGCTTGGTGATCTCATATGCTTTATCGCTCTCTGGAAGATCTGTTTCAAAGTCTCCGGATCCCATTTTATCGGCTGCAATAGTTAGATTTCTGAGAGGCTTTACAACGCTCTGAATTCTGGTATATACAACGATAGCAATCACAAGAAACAAGAGAACAGAGGAAAGAGTTTGAATCACCAGGATTAGGTTTGTAGTCTTCATCAAATCGACATAGGGGATTACTACACCAATAGACCATTTGTTAATTGGCAACGGATTGTAATAGATCCAGCTATCTCCAAATGGAGATTCACTCTTTACGCGAATATACCCAACATCTGCTTTTAACATTGCTTTGCCAAGCTTCTTTAGATTATCGTCATGATACTCCTGAGCAATACTGAATAAAGTATGATTCATCACTAGGTCAGGGTTTTTATGAGTAATTAACGTGCCAGTAGTGGACACAAGAAAGCTATATGTATTATCACGCATAGTAAAACTGGATACAATATCCTGCAAATAGCTCAATTCAGTATCAAATCTTAGTACTCCAGTCAAAACGCCTCTGGAATAGAAAGGTATTGCATAAGATACAATCCATTTGCCATTTCCGCTGGCATCAAACCATGGTTCTATCCAAGAGCTCTTTCCTGAGATGGCAGGAATCTGATACCAATCCTGGTACTGGTAATCCTTAAAGTCAAGATGTCTTGAGAAATTTCTCCTCCTAACGCTAAAATGTACTATCGAAGACTCGTTGTGAGCTTCTGTAAAACCCATACATATGGAAGAAATCTCATCATTGTCTGAAATAATATTTAGCAGGTATTCATTCAAAGCAGTGGGTTCTGGATTGAAATCCCTTATGAAATCCAAGGAGGTTTTGGCCAGAGTCTGAACTTTTGTAAGCCTGCCTTCCACATGATAGACCTTCTCGTGAGCGAGATGCTGCATAGTCTGTAGTGAATTCCTGACTGTGATGTTGGCAAATAAAGCTCTCGTTATCAAAACTGCTGCGATAAAGATAACCAGCAAAAAAATGAATGTGTAAGATATGATCTGATATGCCAGAGTTCTATCTTCACTTCTGGTTTGCATAAGGGACTAGATCCTCATATTTGATTTTGGTTTGATGGCCAAAATTGTCCTTGATCAAAGCAACTGTGTTATCGAAACCTGCGCGCGTTAGTTTCCCTATATTAGCCGGATCACCCATGACAACCTCTTTCATCTGATTGAGCATCCACTCCTGGTGAGGTCTATTAGCACGGATTTTGGCTTGATTCATAACTTCGATTACGGTATCCACTGTTTCCACCTGGTTGCTAAAGGCATATAGCCACCCGTCCATCGTGGCTTCAGCGAACGCACGGCATTGACGGGGATACTTCTCGTAGAATGCTCTGCTGGTATAAAAACCCTCTTCAGGGATAGTACCCAATGATTCGCTGAGGGTTATAGAAAATAAATCAGATTCATCGAGGCCAGCTTGGATAAGCTGGTGATACTCATTGTAACGCATGGCATTGATTACATCCACAACATCCTGCAGAAAAAGGCTTACTGACCAATTTACGGGAATAATCTGCATTGTTAGATTGTTCTGATGTAAAAAGACCTCTGATATCAAGCTGGAACCACTTTGCCAAAGTCCCAATTTCTTCCCGTTGAAACTGTTAATAGAATTGAAGCCTCGAGATTTTTTCGCGACTAGCATAATGGAAGTTTTTTGTGATACTTGAGCCAGGTTTACCAGCCATGTGCTATCTGCTGTTGCTTTTAAAGCTGTGATTAGATCTATCAGTACTATATCGCTGTTGCCACTTTCAAGTTGGGTGAGAGCATACTCATCGGGCGTAACTGACTGTGTAATGACATTCAAGCCATAGTTTGTGTAAAAACCTTTCTTACTGGCCATATAGACGCCAGCAAATTGAGCTTGAGGGTGCCACTTAGGACGGTATCTAATGGTAAAGAGGGATTCGCTATTGTCATTTGAAGATACAGTCTCACCGGGTTTGCCTTTATCGCCTCCGCTCTTGCCACAAGCAGTCAAGAGAAGAGCAACGATCAAGCACAATCCAGCTAATAATAAGATAAACGAAAACTTAGTAAATCTCATGCTGTGCTACTAAACAATTCGAATCAAAGACATTCCAAATCGTCTGAACCTCTGCTATACGTTAATTTGTGCAGTTTGTAGCTTCTGACAATCTTGGCAATAGAAAACTGAGTTGCTATTGTGATGCTTGTGGAAGATCGTCCACAATTCCAGAATAGTATTCCTTTAGTAGTTTTGTAACAGCATATACTACGGGTGCTTGACCTGATTCAACTTCAAGCTTGAGCTTCGGTAACAATTCACAAATTTTTCTGTCTTGATAGAATTTGGCGAGTAAAGCTTCGTGCAATAGGGTTTCAAACCATGCTGTGACCTGACTTGAGCGACGCTTCAGAAAAGCTCCGTTTTCTGTGGTTAGCTCAACGAATTCATTGATGATGTCCCAGATCTCTTCAATTTTGCTGGCATACAGAGCCGAGCAAGTCACAGCCTTGGTATCCCAATCCTGTGTGGCTTGGCGAAGCATATGCAGAACATGGTTGTATTCACCAGCAGCCTTTTCTGCAGCCAGGACGTTATCACCATCAGCTTTATTGACAACGATCAGGTCAGAAAGCTCAATGATCCCTTTCTTGATTCCCTGAAGCTCGTCTCCAGCCCGGGCTATCTGCATCAACAAAAAGAAATCAACCATGGAGCGAACTGCTGTCTCAGATTGGCCTACACCTACAGTTTCTACAATGATAACATCAAATCCAGCCGCCTCACAGAGAATCATCGCTTCTCTGGTTTTTCTGGCTACACCCCCCAATACTCCACCAGAAGGAGATGGTCTGATGAAGCTGGATTCATGGCTGGATAGACCTGCCATTCTGGTTTTATCACCCAGGATGCTGCCTTTGGAAATTGATGAAGATGGATCTACTGCCAATACCGCTACTTTCTTGCCCAATCCTATGAGATACAAGCCAAACGTCTCGATAAATGTACTTTTACCTGCTCCAGGTACACCTGTGATGCCAATTCTAATGGAATTACCTGAGCGAGGCAGGAGCCGCTTCAATAGCTCCTGCCCTGTCTCAAAGTCTTTGGGAGAATTACTTTCTATGATTGTGATGGCTTTTGCCAGCATAGTACGGTTTCCGGTAATCAAGCCTGATTCTATATCGTCGATGTTCCACGTCTTTCGGGAAGGACTGTGCCCCTTCGACCTGGATGCGTCGGCGCGCCCCCCCCTAATCACGTTTGTAGCAAAGTGATCACTGCTCGCTTCCGGAACCCATTCTGGCTTGCGCTTATCCATGTAGCTTAGCTAACTTCTCCATCATCGATGTAGCGGCTTCGGGGAGCTTGGTTCCCGGACCAAAGATTGCTGCAGCCCCATGTTCATAAAGATAATCGTAGTCTGAAGATGGTATGACACCACCCACCACGACCATAATATCCTCGCGGCCATGCTTCTTCAGCTCTTCCATTAACTGGGGCAATAGGGTCTTATGCCCTGCAGCCAGAGAACTCATTCCAATAATGTGCACATCATTCTCTACAGCTTGACGAGCAGTCTCTTCAGGTGTCTGGAACAAGGGTCCCATATCCACGTCAAAACCCATATCTGCATAAGCGGTAGCCACTACTTTGGCTCCCCGATCATGCCCATCCTGACCCATCTTGGCGATCAGGATCCGGGGACGGCGGCCTTCTGATTCAGCAAAGGCATCCGTCAGTTGGCGTACTTTCTCAATCTCATCCATATTGGCATACTCACTGCTGTAAACATTGGTTATCAGTTTGATTTCGGCCTGATGTCGGCCAAAAGCATGCTCCATAGCATCGGATATCTCACCCAGTGAAGCTCTGGCGCGTGCTGCTTCGATAGCTAGCTCAAGTAAGTTACCTTCTCCAGATTCAGCGCTGTTTGTCAGAGCCTTCAAACATGATTCTACCCTGGCATTGTCACGATTGCTCTTTAGTTCTGCCAGCCGTCTAAGTTGCGCAGTTCTGACTGCGGTATTATCTACTTCGAGGGTATCGATTGGATCTTCCTTGTCGAGGCGGTATTTATTTACCCCTACGATTACGTCTGCCCCGCTATCGATCCTGGCTTGCCGTCTGGCTGCAGCTTCTTCAATGCGCATTTTGGGCAATCCTGTTTGAATGGCTTTGGCCATTCCACCAAGGTTTTCTACTTCGCTGATATGTCCCCATGCCTTTTTCAATAAAGCATCGGTAAGATACTCCACATAGTATGAACCAGCCCAAGGGTCTATGACCTTGCATACACCTGTCTCATGTTGGAGATAAAGCTGAGTGTTTCTGGCTATCCGTGCTGAGAAGTCCGTAGGAAGAGCAATGGCCTCATCCAGGGAGTTCGTATGCAGGCTCTGTGTATGTCCCATCGTGGCTGCCATGGCCTCTATGCAGGTACGGGCTACATTGTTGAAAGGATCTTGTTCAGTGAGACTCCATCCCGAGGTTTGGGAGTGGGTTCTCAGAGCCATGGATTTTGGGTTCTTGGGATTGAAGCCTTTTATGAGTTTGGCCCAGATCAATCTTGCACTGCGCAGCTTTGCTATTTCCATAAAGTAGTTCATGCCTTCAGCCCAGAAAAACGAGAGCCTGGGAGCAAAGACATCGATATCGATTCCAGCGGCAATACCCGTCCTAGCATACTCAAGACCATCAGCCAGAGTGTACGCCATCTCCAGATCAGCAGTGGCACCTGCTTCATGCATATGATATCCTGAAATACTGATACTGTTGAACTTAGGCATACGCTGGGAAGTATATCTAAAGATATCGGCAATGATCCGCATCGAAGCTTCCGGAGGATAGATATAGGTATTACGAACCATATACTCTTTAAGAATGTCATTCTGGATCGTGCCATTGAGCTGTTCCGGCTTCACACCCTGCTCTTCAGCAGCGACAATATAAAATGCCATGATGGGGATCACAGCTCCATTCATGGTCATGGATACACTCATCTGATCCAGGGGAATATGATCAAAGAGGATCTTCATATCAAGAATAGAATCAACGGCTACTCCAGCTTTGCCAACATCTCCCACTACTCTGGGATGATCAGAATCATAACCACGATGGGTGGCAAGATCAAAGGCTATTGACAGCCCTTTCTGCCCCATTGCCAGGTTCCTGCGGTAAAAGGCGTTGGATTCTTCGGCGGTGGAAAACCCGGCATATTGCCTGATCGTCCAGGGACGCTGAATGTACATTGTTGGATACGGACCCCTGAGGAAGGGTGGAATCCCACTTAGATAATCCAAATGGTGCAAAAACTCGATATCCTTGTGAGTAAAGACTGGCTTCACATCAATCTGCTCGTTGGTATGCCATACTTTGTCAAGGATGTCCACAGAACTACCTGAAGGCTTGAACTCGGGATTCAGCTTTGTGAAATCAGGATTCATTTCTGTACCTCCATCAGTTCAGAGATTTGGCTAAGGGTATCGTGTAGATTTGCTCTCAGATGAATAAAGACATCCACTCCCTGTGCCTGATAGGTTTCCACCATGTCTTTTGGATATCCGGCCAGGATGATTGGCTTTCCCCAGAGTTCTTTACAGAGTGGTGCAACCAAATCCACATACATATCATCGGTGCTGCAGATGCAATATGCATCTGCACCAGTAGCCTGAGCTGCTGCAACTGCTGAAGCTACATCTTGATATCCTGTACCGGATATCACTTCAAAACCTCCCACCTGGAAGAAACCTGAGGAGAAGTCTGCCCTGGCTTTGTAATCTGCTATACTACCCATTGTAACCAGAAAGATCTTCTTTGAAAGGGGCTGAATCTTTGCCCGTAGAGCTTCCAAAGGCTCCACTGCTCTCATCCTGGGGATTCTGCCATGCTCCAATATCACAACTTTGTTATCTTGTGTAGTCTCCATTTGATCTTCGCTCAACACCTGATCAGCTGGATTGGCATACATATTCACACCTACGAATACATCCTTGCGAGTATGTACAGCATCGATCCTGGCTTTGGCTACTGGAGAGAGCAGTTCATGGATCTTGCCGCTGCGCAGGCATCTTACCATCCCACCGGATGCCTCAAGCTCCTGCATCAGTTTCCAGGCTTGATTGGCCAATTCTGCAGTAAGGCTTTCAATGTAATAACAACCACCGGCTGGATCTGCCACTTTTGTGAAATGCGCTTCCTCAGCCAGCACTAACTGCTGATTTCGTGAAATCCGTCTGGAAAACTCGTTGTCATCTGCCATTAGAGCATCGAAATTGTCGATCTCAAGGCTATCCACACCGCCTATCACGCCAGAGAAGCCCTCTGTAGTGGTACGCAGCATGTTCACATACTGGTCATAACTACTTTTATTGAAGCTTGCGGTTTTACCATGAATCCAAATCTTGCGGGATTGCTCGTTGCCACCAAAGGCTTTGATCATTTCATTCCACAACAAGCGGAAAGCCCTGATCTTGGCAATCTCCATGAAGAAATTTGAGCCTAAACTGAGCTTAACCTGAAACCGCGGAGCAATCGTATCGATATCAATGCCAGTCATGATAAGTCCCTGAATATAGCCTATCGCCGTGGACAAGACAAACGCCAGTTCCTGGGTGCTGGAAGCTCCACCGGCTTCATATATAGTCCCATCGATATACAGGCATCTCAGCTTGGGAGCATGTTCCACAGAGTAGATCACATGATCCAGCACAGACTTCCAGACTTGCTCCAAATCTCTGGATAGATATCCCTTGCGGGCAAACTCACCTGTGGGATCGTAGCCAATCACTCCGCTGATATCACTCAGACTTTTATTCTGTTTGTGCAAATACTCATCCAGCAGAGGCAATAGCGGTGTATCCGTAACATCTTGCTGGGCAAAAAGCTCAACCGCTTCAAGATCAATATCCTTAAGCGCAGTCTTGAGGTCAGTTACGCTCTCGAGCCGGATACTCCTGGGATCATCATCATGAGCAAGGCAGAGGTTTACTACATTCAAGCCCCGGTTCAGTTCAGACAGGAGTTGTGTATTCAATTCATCAAGCTTCGGGTTTCTCTGCGCCTGGGCAATCTTCCAGCCTTCCTGGACGAACATCTTTGCATCATTACCCCGTTGATAGGGTGATTCTCCTGGTTGGGTATGAACAAACTCTAAATCAGCGATATCCTGACGCCTGTATATAGGCTTCAAAGTGATGCCTTCATAGGTTTTGGTCTGGGTCGCTTTGGTAAAATCTGCTCCCTTCAGTCCTGCTTCCACTTCTTTGACCCACTCTTCCCAAGTGGGAGGAGTGAAGTCCTGAAGCAGATTCAATGGTTCTTTGGTTTCCACAAGCAGTGTGCTCCTTTATTTTTCTTTCTGTATTAAAGCTTGAACCGGCTTCATGCCGTAGGCACTACGGTTTTGAATGGCATCCAGGATCGCTCCGCCGCCGGTAAAAAAGTAGTATGTAGGATCGTTTTGAGCCTTGGCAAAGACTCCTGGCAGATATTGCCGGAAGTCCTGGATGGTATCTCCTCCGCCAAATAGCTTGATAGCGGCACGATTCTTATCGATCAGATTGTACATTGCCATGCTGCCTTCAGCAAACAGAGCCGTATAGCCCATCACGGCATTCACGAAGACAGTAGCGGCACTATCAAACACAGCCTTCACTGGATCAGCTTCGAAAGCCTGAGGAGCAGCATCAAGGACATAGCCAAGCTCTGTACCCGGGCTTAGTTCATCAAGCTTACGCATCCGCCAGTTGTCATTTGTACGTCCTTCGATGCTATCACACTCTATTATAAAAGGTAGTTCTACAATCTTATGAGCCTTATCTCCCAAATCACTGATAAACTTCGATGCCATGGCGATATCTTCTTCTGCTACGCCTTTGATGCTGATTTTGTACTTACTACAAAGATATGCATTGTAGATCACTCCCCCCAGAATCAGATGATCTGAGACTTCGATCAGTGAAGACAAGGGACCGATCTTGGTATCAAACTTCGCTCCAGCGACAATTGACACCAATGGTCTTTGGGGCTCGAATACCTTGATCAGATTGGCCAGTTCTTTTTGCATGAGCAATCCGGCATAGGAGGGCAAATACTCAGTGATATGATATGTGGAGGCGTGAGCCTGCCAGGAGCCAAAGGCGTCATTGATATACAGATCAGCATAGCTTGCCAGATTCCGGGCAAAGATATCCGCAGCCTCATCTTTGGCTTCTTCTCCCTTAAACCATCTGGTATTGGGCAGATAGACAAAATCGCAAGCTCCGGACTTCAGCTTCTGTACTGCATTTTCTAGGGGAATAAGATCAGTAATACCGGCCTCGTCGCTGGCTGGCATCTCCGGTACACAGCCCCTTAGCTGGAGTTTCTGCGCCAGATAGCAGGCAATCGGCTGCACTGCATCATCATCCGAGATGGTGATAGTCTTGGTTGCTTTATCAAAAGGCCTGCCTACATGGCTCATCAGGATGGGTAAACCGCCCTTTTTGTAGATATGCAAAAGTGTGGGAATGGTGGCATCGATGCGCATCGGATCTTTGATTTTTCCTTTTTTGACCACGTTGTGATCCATCCGCACCAGGACAACCTTACCTTTTAGATCTGCTTCTAACATATTGGGAATCATGCTCATCAGCTCGTCTCCTGTATATCTTATACTTTGTAATGCATTTTATACATTTGATCCTATATGTCAAGCGCTTTTTCGGGAAACCCTACAGACTGGTTGATAACCTCAATTGAACTCAAGACTACACAATATCCTCCAGCATATATACCGATCGCAGACCTTGACCCTTGATTAGCTCAAAGAACCGTTCCAAAGAACCGAAATGATGTTCCCCACAATCCCTGTAGAAGCCTTTCGGATGCCCACGTGGGAGAGTTAAATCCTGGGGACAGACAAATTCCGCCGGATGCAGGTAAAAAACCACTGGCTGGCAGGTATTAGCTAAAAGAAAGAAGAAACTACGTACGAAGAAATGTGGAAAGATTCTGAGCAGCCTCATATTCAGAGGCAATACCAATGCGCTGGGAGGGATTTCCAGAAGCTTACGATTCTTAGTCTCGATCATATATGCATTGCTTGGTTTACAGAAGTTACTAAACTCACTCACGCTTCCTGCACCAAAATCGTATCTTCGGGCTGGGATTGAAGAATCAGCCAGATAACCAAATTCTCCCAGGATATCGAAAGTGGAATCACAGATGTTTAGAAGGGGAGCACGAAAAATCCTGGGAGCCCTTCCAGTAATACCATCAATGATTTCTGTAGCTTTATCCAGCAGTTCTTTTTGCTTTGCATAAGGAGTTTCTGACCCAAAGTTTTCACCCACATCCAAGCCATGATGCAAGCCATGCGTACCGATTTCATAACCCAGATCAACAGCCTCCAAAACAATCTCTGGATTTGCCGTAGCAAAGCTTCCCGTAAAAAAAAGCGTAGGACGCAAATCATAGTAAGTAAAGATCTTGAATAGCCTGGACACACTTTGTTCAGAGCCAGGTATCCAATCAAAATCAACACTGATATGGATCTTGTTACTCACCCTGATAATCCTCTTTTCATTGCCAGAAAATCTCCCAGCACCAAAGCATCCAGACCCGTCGAGTAAAACGTGCGAATCGCATCAAAGGGGGAGTTCACGATTGGTTCACCTCTTACGTTGAAGGAAGTATTGAGCAACACTGGCACTCCATTCAGTTTACCAGTTTCTGTTATCAATTGATGCCACAGCGGTAGGTTGCTGTCTGCTACGATCTGAGGACGGACTGTACCATCCACATGGACAGTAGCAGGAGCTAGTTCTTCCAATTTTGGTTTCGCCTTGTCTGCACGTATCATAAATGGATTGTTTCCAGCATGAACAAGATAATCATCCGCATGCTCAGCCGTCAAGGATGGGCAGTAAGGACGCCAGAATTCACGAAACTTCACTTTCGCATTGATTTCATCCTTCACTCGTTCCTGATTGGGACAGGCTATAATGCTACGCCCTCCCAAAGCTCTTGCTCCCATTTCAGCGCCACCTTGAAACCACCCGATAAACCTACCCTGAGCCAATAGCTTAGCAGTTTCAGCCGCAGTATCACGCATAGTGTGATATTCTATGCCACATATTTCCAGGGTCTTACGAATATTATCAGAACTATAGCAAGCACCATGCTGCACATGTAATAGCGGATCCTTGGGATCATCTCCAAATTGACGGGAAACATAGTAAGCGGCTCCCAGGGCTGAACCATCATCGGATGCGGCTGGATGTATGAACAGCTCATCAACTTCCGGCATCTCCGTGATTGAGTAGTTGGCCTTACAATTCATAAAAACTCCGCCAGCCAGGCATAGCTTACTGATTCCAGTCTCATGTGTCATACGGCGTACTATTGCCTGCAAGGCATCTTCCAGACGAGTCTGCACCGCATAGGCCAGGTCCATATACTTGGGAAGGAGATAGCGGTTGATCTCCCTGCCCTGATGCTCTGCTCGTTCATTGATCCCGATTGGAACCAACTCTGGATCGACATCCGTGATAAACTTTACCAATTTATCTGTGAAGCGGGGATGATGATAGTTCCCTCCTAGTCTGAAATAGTAAGGATTCAATTCAAACCCGTATTTATCGACCTTGAGGATCTTATCCAAATGCTGTTGCCAGGGATTTGAATCCTTGCCTGCTTCACCATAAGCAGCCAGACCCATGAGCTTGCCTTCATCCCGATTGGCATGAAAACCAAGATAGGCAGTGAATCCTCCGTAAAACCATCCTAAAGAATATGGCACCGGATACTCCAGAATCCTGGTAAACTCACCATTGTATACTTTGTATCCGGATACACAAGCCTCTTCCCCATGCCCATCTGCGACCAGAACCAAAGCATCCTGATATCCCGATTGATAGTAAGTCTGATAAGCATGACTCAGGTGATGATTTACATATACCAGTTCAGGGAGTTTAGCCTTGAATCCACTCTCCCGCAGACCTGCATAGATCATGCTTTGGTAGTTTGCGGGTCGATATTGATTCAGATAACTTATCACTCCCCCCATGCCATCACCTGGCCCAAGATTCTCCTGATGGCCTTGAAACAGCTTTCTGGCTGCGGTTACAGCCATATTACCCAAAACCCTGTAGGGGTATTTGCCACAATCCCAATTGATCGCGATCTTATCCACCGCTCCCATCTCAATCCCCTGAGAGGAAAGACACCAGGCCAAAGCTTGAGCCGGGAACAGCGAATGAGAGCCTTTCAAGCGGTTGAAACGCTCCTCATGAGAAAATGCCCTTAGTTTACCATCAATTACCAAACTCGCCGAGGGATTCTGACCAAATGCATTAAGACCCAAAACAACCATTGTTATACCTCCACGTCAAAGCAGGAAAGATCTATCTGTGCCATTAGCTCCTCTGCCCCCAAATGCCGAAGTGCGGGAGCCACGGAAGCAGCATAATATTGCTTGCTTTCCTGCAGTTTGATTCTACCCTCTTCCCGGCTGATGTAACCATGACGGATTTGATTGCTGAGGTGGGCATCTGTGTAGGATACACCAAACATCTTTTGAAACATATACTCCTTGAACACATTGAAAACACAATCCGTGTGCCAGTCCTCTGTGATCTCTGCTGGGATTTGCCAATCTAGTTCGGTGGTAATTGTATTCAAAATGTGTTGGGGATTCCATTTTTCAAAACAATAAAACATCAGTGGTTTCACTTTTGGATAGCGAAGACGCAGATAAGAGGAACTTGGAAAAACAGCCAGACACCCCAGGATACTGGTGCGTGGCTGAGCCATTACTCCCATAGCAAACTCGGGCGAAGTGACAATCGCCTTCGCCATTTTTAACCCACTTTGCAGCAAGCCATCCCTTTGAAACTGTTGTCTGGCATCTCCGGTGTGGCGAATGGCCAGAAAAGGTGAGTATTCCAAGGGGGTGGAAGACCACACTACATACGGGATCTTGCGCTGGGTTGCAAGCTCCGAACCCAGGATATGCAGGTGTTTACATGCCACACACGTCATCCCTGCTGAGGTAGCATCAGGATGCGCCAACCACGCTTTGAAATAGTGGAGAAAAGCCTCAGCATGAGTATTCCCCGGCAAAGAGGTATGATGCAGCTTTACCCCCAATCTGGCGCAAGTTTGTTCGGCATTTTTCAGAGCAAACTCCCGGCTGCCCCCATGAGTATAGATAAAGGCTTCCACTTTTTGGTGATAGTGTTTAACCAGCCTGTATAGTGCATAGGTGCTGTCTTTACCTCCGCTCAGCCCTACCAGGCAATCAGCCTCACCAGCATGAGCTCCCAACCCCTTGAACTTGTTCGTTAGAGCCTGCTCACTCCTGATGGTATATGGTGGGTATCCCTCCCGACACCAAGTGCATACTCCTTCGCTATCAAAATTGCTCCCGGGTAGTGAATCTGGCATCAGGCATTGTTTACATCTGCGCATCGATTTTCCTCCTTAGGGCATAAACACAGGCTTTAGAAAAGGGATTGTATCTGATCTCGAAGGGTTTCAATCCTGAATTTGCTATAGCTGCATGGATTACTTCAGTTTTGATGTGATAGTGATTTACGCCCAATAGCACTATGCCGCCATCTTTGAGGTGATGCGAACATTCCGCGAGAAACCTCCTGATCGTATCACCCCCATCCGTTCCCCCACAAAACCGTTCCCGAAACTCATCATCCTGAATCAGACCAAGTTGTTCAGCCTTATGTTCAATCAGATAAGGAGCATTGAACACGATAAGATCAAACCTACCCAATCCGCAACTGAACAAATTACTGCACAGGTACTTTATCAAAGGTGTGGAGTCGTGTTGGGCTGCATATTCTATGGCATCTTTACAAAAGTCCACTGCCGTGATTGATTTGCAAGCAAACCTGGATCTGGCAAACCGGGCTAATACGGCATAAGCGCCACAGCCCATATCCAGGAATTCCATCCCGGGACGGCAATGCTTGATCATGCTTCCTCGCAAGGTGATGGTCGTCCAATCCCAATATTGCCCCAGAATTGCCTCAGGAGGATCAAAATCAAAAAGTAATCGAAACAACTTGCCATTACTTCGAAGGAGGCCAGCCACACGACTATAATAGTTATATAGGTTCATCTGAAAAGTGTCCTTAACTTGTTGAATAAAAGTGTTGTTGCACAAAACATATCAATCCCGTGGCAGTACTTCCAAGCATCTGGCAGCACGCTGAATTTTTGTATAAAACACTATATGGTAGAGCACAACAGGTGTCAAGGAGAATAATCTACAAATATAGTCACGATTAGCAGTTTCCAAAATCACATCCTCCTTTGTCAGTTGATTCACGCCATCAATACGCACCCATTACGGATGAACTGCGTATTGATAGCGTAATGATAGCGTAATGCAAAGCAGGAGGAGCTGATCAGCTTGGGAGTCACTCAAACACAACCCATGCCACGTTTGGGATGAGTAGGAGAGAAGCTTGGAATACCTCTGGTCTCCATACTTGAGGATGTTTGGATTCGACACGTCTCCCCACCCCAAACCTTCGCTTCAACTCAGCTTTGGGGACCCCGTTCGCGTCGACGAGGCCGAAGGCCGAGCCTTATCGAGCACGTTCCGTGCTCCGCAAACGAGGACGTTTGCGAT
>DAOSEN010000003.1:42998-188190 GCA_035363155.1 Candidatus Cloacimonadota bacterium
CCATAAGCGCAGGGTTCAAAACCCTGCTATACAACAGACTAAAAGTCTATGTTACTGGATTGGACACGTCCCCGTGTCCACGAGGCCGAAGGCCGAGCCTTATCGAGCACGTTCTGTGCTCCGCAAACGAGGACGTTTGCGATCCATAAGCGCAGGGTTCAAAACCCTGCTATACAACAGACTAAAAGTCTATGTTACAAGCTCGCTTTGCATTAGTCCTTTTCACCAATTAACTCTGCTTTCTCTGCTCTCTCTGTGGTTGAAAAATTTCCCCTCGACTTCTCAACCCCTCAACCTCTCAACCTCTCGACCCCTCGACTTCTCGACCTCTCGACCTCTCGACCTACTTCAGGATATGTATCTGCGCCATTTTCTCCACCCGGCGGCTGGGATCGCTTTGCGCCAGCCAGGTTTGAAACAAGGTAAAGCTCTCTTCTCCAGCGCTAAAGACCAGATCATCGGCACTGCGATTGCTGCGAAAGTTTTCCCACCCAGCGATGGGGTCTTGACTGAAGACGAAGTACAGAGTCTCGATTGTGATCTCTCTGGAGGGATCGCATACTGCCATGGCCTCTTGCGTCCAGGGCTGCCCGGCTTTGATCCGGTTGTCGCTCTGGTTCAGGGTGGGGAAAAACAGCGCCACGCTGTTGTCCGAGAGAAAATCGAAGGCATAGAGGTAGCCATCGGTATTGCTATTCACCTTGATCCTGAAGGTCTGGCCGTGCTGGAGCAGGGTTTCGCTGAGCTCCACGCCCAAGGCCATGGAGGGATTGTATATCCTCTCCTGGGGCATGATCTGCGCCCGGTAGTGCATGCGGTATTTGAGGTTATGCCCGGTAAAGCTGGGCTCCTTGCGCAGGAATTCTTCTTTCACAAAACGCCCTGCAGAAGACGACAGCATAAAGATACCCAAAGCGGCGCTTTCATCAAAGCTATCCCGGCGTTGGGCATACATATTAGTGCTGAGGCTGGTGAGCGTGATATCGGTGGGCAGGGCTCTATCCAAAGCCAACTCCCGCACAAAGTTACGAGTCTGATTTTCGGCTTCCTTGAGGCTCACAGTCTCATTGAACACCCTGAAGGTATCGATCTCCACCACCACCAGATCCCCTGGTTTGGCCGCTGGAGTAATTCTGACCGAGCCACTGCCTGCCGCTGAGCCCGTTTCCAGTTCACCATAAAGCTGCTCCACCCGCTGCTGGTTCAGCTTGCCATCCGTTGGTTTCGGAGCAGCCTGAGGCTGGTTTGCAGTGCAAGCTCCGAGCAGGAACAGACCTGCTAACAAGTACATATAAAAGTATCTTACCATTGCACTATCACTTTGGTGGGATCACCACTCTGCAATTGCGGCTCCTGCTCGCGTCCCATCCGCCGGGCCTGGGTCTTCACCTGATTACTCACATAGTCGTGCAGTTCGTTCTGGCTGATGCGCTTGTCCTGGTTACCATCCGCCTCGCCCTGCAGGCCTTTCATCAGGAAATAAGAAAAGAGGCCATGCTGCATATCCGCCCAGGCGCTGGAAATCTGGCTGCCGCTGGAGGCTGAAAATACAGCCAGATGCGGGGCACTGACCGAAGGGGCGGAAGAGAGAAATACCGGCCGTGCATCCGCCAGGATGATTTCATTGTCCCGGTTGGCCCCGCTGAAGCAGCTATCCAGAAACATCGTGATGCTCTTTGCCGGGATGGCACCTAAGTTTTGATAGATGGACGCCAGATCGTAGGCTGTGCTCTGCGCATAGTTTGGATTTCCATCATAGGGCAGCAGATAGGCCTGTTTGCCATCCGGAGTAGGCACCCCGTGCCCGCTGAAATAGATGTAAATCTCGCTGTCCTTGGCTCCGGCGTTTTTGCTGAGCCAGCCTTTGGCATCGAAGATGGTCTTAAACTCACCCAGGCTGGCTTCCTCATTGCTCTTGATATAGAGGTTGGCGGCTGGAATGCCCAGGACTTTGGTGAAATAATCCCGCATGGTCTCGGCATCACGCTTGGCAAAGCGCACCGGCGGCACATTGCGATAGGTCTCGATGCCCAGGATCACGCCCCAGCGGTTGCTATTTGCCTCGCTGCGCTGCGGGATATTCTGCTCGATGTCGATGCTGAGGGAAGGCGCATTGGCTATGGCCTGCTGCGTGTTCTTGCCTGTCACCACCATTTGGTCGGCAGTGCGCTCCACCCGGTTGAAGGCCAGATTGAGGGGTAGATTCATCTGGCTGAACTGGCTGCGGCTTTCCTTGAGATCCAGCTTCACCTCCAGCTTGGAAGTGGTTTTATTGGTGAGGATGTTAAACTTCACATCCCGGTATGCCCCTGAGTCCATATCGCCCAGATTGAAGCTGCCCGAGGTCTCACTGGCAAAGAATACACCTTCACCGCGTTTGATATCCGCCACCACACCCTTGGCTTTGCCCTGCCCGCGGTTGTGTACCCGCACGGTCACTTCCACCGGCTCCCCAGGCTCGATCTTGTTGTTGCCGCTGAAGTCAACGATCCCGATATCAGCGATGTAGAGTTCCGGAGCCTGAAGTGCTTTAGTCTCGAAAACCAGTACCTTGTCATCCGGGGGAAAGCCATTTTGCTCTGAAAACTTAATCTTTAGCGTAGCCTGGGTGTCGGCGGTATCCATCCCAGCCACCAGTTGCAGAGTCTTACTTTGGGTTTGCCCGGCTTTGATCTCGCCGAAATAGAGGTCGCGGGCAAAGCTCACTCCCGGCGCGTTGAGCAGCTCGAAAGCGGCTTCCACCATGTTGCCACTGCCCTGACCCCGGTTTGTGATTGTGATCGTCACCTGGGCCGTCTCTTCTGCATCCAGGCGCTGATTACCGCTGGGTTCGCTGAAGCTGACCGAAGCGCTCAGATCAGGTGGGATCAAGGTCGTCACTGTGCTTGCCGGGCTGAGGGTTGGAGCTTTGTCCGTGGAAGAAAAGCTCCCTCCTTGCCCCACTAAAGTCGCTTCCAGATAGTCCCAGTCCAGGTTCTGATTCAGTTGCCGCGTCACCTTGAGATCATAGCTGCTGAAATTGTCTTTGACTTCAGGCCCCTTGCTGAGCGGCACCGTGATCTGAAAGGTTTTGGCTGAGATCGAGACCGGGAATCTCTGGTTTTCGGTGTCGTACTTCCCCAGAGTGCCTTTCAGGGTAACGATCTCTCGACTGCTGGACAAAAGCTGGTTCAACCTCTGCTGCAATCTGGTCAGATTGGCTTCATGCGCGGCTCTGGCATCGGCAATCTTTTGCATATATTCCCGTTGTATTGAGGCTTTGCTTGCCTCTATATCTTTTTTTCGCTGCTCAAACATGGCATTGGTCTCAAATTCACCCTTGACCGGGTTTTGTAACTCCCGGAGCCTGGCATCTCGCTCCGCTTCCAAAGCTGTAGCAGAAAAAGGCGTGCCAATCCAGCCTTTCAGGGCTCTGGCTTCGTCTATTAGACCGGCTGACATTGAAGCGCAAAGAACTAAAATGATAATTATGAGAAAGTATTTAGTCATTATTATTCTCCCTAAGACGATCAAATTACGGCAGGACATATAGCATGCGGCCATAATAGTATTTTCATGTTCAAGCATTAGGCATCGTTGACAATAGTAACATCGGTCATGGTGCGCGCTCCCTCAAGGGCTTAAGATGTTTGAAAGGGTAAGAGGGTAAAAAGGAAAAGGGTGATCATTTGATAGCCCTGGATACCCGAAACCCGCGGTTGTAGTAGCAGTTGACGGGACTGAAGTAGTTGCGAAACGCTACCGGGCAGACGTCGTCGTTGTTGCGCCAGCTACCGCCACGGAGCACTCTAAATGAGCCCGAGCCCGCCCCTATCGGGTCTGAGCTCTGGCTCTTGCCATAGTAGCCGCTGTCATACCAATCCCAGCACCATTCCCAGACGTTGCCGCTCATGTCATGGATGCCCAGTTCGTTAGGCTGTTTGGTTCCCACAATCTGTGTCTTACTGCCAGAATTGCTTCCATACCAGGCAACTGAGCCAATGTCGTTGGAACCGCTGTATTTGTATCCTTTGCTCAGGTTTCCTCCCCGGGCCGCATATTCCCATTCCGCCTCGGTGGGTAGGCGGTAGCCCGTGGCACTCCAATCGCAGACAATGGTGCCCTGGCTCCATGAACTGGGTGAAGTGTTGCCGGATATGCTGTAGCAGGGCTGAAGCCCTTCTTTGCGGCTGCGCTTGTTACAATAGTCCACAGCCTGGTACCAACTAACCTGCTCTACCGGAAGATTATCTCCTTTCCAATTCGATGGATTGCTGCCCATTACTTCTGCCCATTCTTTTTGGGTGACCTCGTACTTTCCGATCAGAAAGGATGAGACTTTCACCTGATGTACTGGTTTTTCGTTACTTTCACCATCATTAGAGCCCATCATAAAGCTCCCGCCTTCTACAAAGATCATTGGGATCAAGGCTGCACTTATCCGGAACTGCCAGTTCCCAGTTCCCGTGCCTTCCAAGACAGGATTCCAGAACACCTGCAGGTCTTTGCCGGGGCTAACAGGAGACTCTATAGCATTCCCGGTAGCAAACTTTGGCTCAGTAATCTCCCTGCTGTCCAGATAAGGCACAAGCTTTATATCATAGGATTCATTGGCCTTGCCTTCCAGATCGAAGGTGATAGTGTAATAGCCGCAGGTGGGCTCCAGAGTTGATCTGATGTTGCTGACCTTCTGGGCCTGGACTGTACCTGCAGCCAGCCATAAAAGCAGACAGAGCAGTGGCATTTTTCGCATAGTGTACCTCTTTTTGAGCTTGTTTTATACTATTATCTTATTACATATTTTGTCAAGTAGATTTCCGGAGTTTTCATCTTGTTACACAGGGTCGGGAAGCTTCTGCTTCCCGAGGGCATATGGAGCTGCCCTTTTGACTCGGATCGCAAACGTCCCCGTTTGCGGAGACCCGTAGGGGCTCAAAAAGGCTCGGCCTGCGGCCTCGTCGACACGAGGACGTGTCGAATCCAGAACAAACGGACAGGGGACGTGTTGAATCCAGAACAAACGGACGGGGGACGTGTTGAATCCAGAACAAACGGACACGAGGACGTGTTGAATCCAGAACAAACGGACACAAGGACGTGTCCAATCCTCTACAGCATAGAAACTAGGCGAACAGCGGAAGCTTTCCTCCCCTGAACCTGGCTCGAGTCCCTATTACCTAGTCAAAACCCCCTTCCCATTAAAATCCTATTAATCAGTTCAATCTGCGTTCTATTCTACCACTCGATTCCTCGACTCTCGACCCCTCGACTGCACACGCACATTCCGCTTGACACAATTCAGCCATCAAGCAACATGCTCAAATATTCAGGAGGCTTTATGAAACATGATCTGATCCTGATAACGGACATCGGTTCCACCACAACCAAGGCAATCCTCATAGATGCCAGCCAGACCAAGCTCTTGGGCATAGCCCATGCCGACACCACTGTGGAAGCGCCCTTTAGTGATGTGAGTTTTGGCGTCATCAATGCAGTAAAACAGCTTGAACTCTCCTGCGGCATCTCACTGCTCAAAACAGATGCGAATCCAGAGCAACCAGCTTTTCAATCTGGCATTCGCTATTACTCTACCAGTAGCGCCGGTGGTGGCTTACAGATACTGGTGATTGGGCTTACGCTGTTTGACAGTGCCAGCAGTGCCAAACGGGCGGCTTATGGGGCCGGAGGTATCATTCTTGACGTCTTTGCCATTGACGACAAACGCAAGAATCTTGAACAAATGCTGGCCATGCGGAATCTGCGTCCTGATATGATTCTGCTCTGTGGTGGTACCGATGGCGGTGCTCTGAGTTCCGTACTGCGCATGGCAGAAATCCTCAGGATCGCTAAACCCCTGCCTAAATTTGCCACAGAAGTGAAGATCCCCGCCCTCTATGCTGGAAATCAGGATGCTGTGCCTTTGATCCAACGCATGATCTCCAGGGATTTTGATCTCCATATACTCCCCAATTTGCGTCCCACTCTGGAGACTGAGAACCTCAAACCCACTCAGGACAAGATTCAGGAACTCTTCATGGAAAACGTGATGGAAAGAGCTCCTGGTTACAATAAAATCAAAGGAATCACCTCATCCAGCATCCTCCCCACTCCCGCCGGGGTGCTTAGTGCCATGCAGCAGATTCCCAATCCGGAGGATAAATACTTGCTGGCTTTTGATATTGGTGGAGCCACCACAGATGTATTCAGCCGGATCAATGGACACTTTCATCGTACCGTGAGTGCAAATCTGGGAATGAGTTACAGCGCTCTCAATGTTCTCGCAGAGATAGGGATCGAGTCCCTGCTGAGTTTGTTGCCCAATAGCATCAATGAGCACGAGATCAGGGATTATATAGGGAATAAGACCCTCTATCCCACCTCTGTACCTCAAAACTCCAATGGCTATAGAATCGAACATGCTCTGGCAAAATGCGCTCTGAAGCTGGCCTTGGCTCAGCATCATCAGATGCATTACAGTGCGCAGAAAGTTGGCTATCTGGATAAACTGAAGAATAGCGGAAGAGACCAGTTTGAAGCTAAGTTTGAATACATCAAAGATGAAGAAAAGCACTGCTTCTATCCCAGCGATGTGGATATCCTGATCGGAGCAGGCGGCATCTTTGCTCATGCTCAAAAGCCTGAGCAAAGCATCGATATTCTGATCAGTGGATTCTCTCCCAAAGGAATTACGGAGATCTGCATCGACAGACACTTTATCACTCCCCATTTGGGGGTGCTCTCCACTCAGGACCCCAGAATGTCTGCACTGCTGCTGGACAAGGAGTGTATGCAATATCTGGCGCTGCATATCAGCCCCTTCTATCCTGGCAGGATGAAAGGAGTGGTCTTGACCGCCAGGATCGATGAACCAGACCAGAAACCCTATACAGCAGTTCTAATGCCAGATAGCTTCGTGCTGCTAAAACCCGTGAAGGGCAGGAAGGTGATCCTCCAGGCCTCAAAAAAATGCTACATAAAAGGTGAGACAACTCAGTGTGAAGTAACAACAGACCTGCCTGTGATCTTTGACACTAGAAGAGACTATTCTGCTTACAATAAAGATGTAGAACAGATACTTGATTTATATAGTTACGATAGTGATAATGAAGCTGTGTATCATAAGAATGAGGCCAACATCCAAAACGATAATTGGTTAAGAGAAGTTGTTCTGCCTTACAATGGAGAAACCCTCGTAAATGCAGGCCAATATGTGAAGCCTGATGATGTAATCGCTGTAAATAGGTTCAATCCTCCCCGTTTGTTTGTGGTGAGTCCTTTTACCAATCATCATGATTGTACCGAGACGGAGATTCGGGAGAGCCTACTGGTGAATGTTGGTGACAGGATTGATTTTGACATGCCGCTCACCAAGCCCCTGCCAGGTTTCAGTAGGAATGTTCCTTTCTTATCGCCAGTGCGTGGGAAAGTGGAACACATTGATTATCAGATCGGTATGCTCATCATCGTTGAGATCCAGGATTACAGTGCCAAGCCAGTATCTGTGGCTTTGGCAGAGAAACTGATGCTCCCTCCCCGAAAGGCACTGCGTTATGTGAAGAAGAGTATCGGTGATTTCGTGTATCAGGGTGATGTTCTGGCCCAAAGACTGGAGTCAAACACAGGCGCTATTCCTACCTTTGTGAAAGCACCAGCTACAGGTGAGATTATCAAGATCGATCTCAAGACAGCCGAGCTTACCATAAAGTACAAAAGTGATCCGCATAACTACCTCTCCCATGTATATGGTAATGTAGTCGAAGTAACAGAAGGGAAATCCGTCAAAGTAGAATACCGCGCGCAGAGAGTAGAAGGAAAAATCGGATGGGGAGCTGTGCGACACGGCAAGCTATACTGCCTGAACAATCCTGATACCATAAACCTGCCATCAGAAAGCATAGTAGCTCTGAAGTTTGTGCCAGACCTGCAAATACTGATGAAACTTAGTGAACAAAAAGCCGTAGCGATTGTCTGCGCCCAGATTCCTAAAGCTTTGGCTGTGGAGTATCTTGGCCATGAACAGGGAGTAATCAATACGGGAAACGAGATTCACATTACTCCTCTTATCCTGATCGATGGATTCGGAACGAGTGGTATGGCTGGAGATATCTGGAAACTACTATCAGAGAGAAACGGCAAGATGTGTCTCGTAGAACCACATACCCGCATCAGAGCAGGAGTAGCCAGACCGCATATCAGCTTCCTGAGTGAGTGATGCCAGCTACAAGTTCCGTGTGCCTTTTAGTGAAGTAGCGTTTACGTTGAGGTCGGAGAATTTTCCCGTCAGGAACTTTGGTATAGCGGCAGAAGCGACCATTGCTGCGTTGTCCATACATAGCTTGAGGCTCGGGTAGTAAACGTTTATCCCATGTTTCGAGGCTGCGGCCTGCATCCCTTGCCGCAGGGCTGAGTTTGCTGCTACTCCTCCGGCTAGGAGAATGGTTTTAATCCCGTTATTCTTGCTCCAATTCACAGTTTTATCGATCAAAGGCGCCACGATTGCAGCCTGAATACTGGCTGCCAGGTCGGATTGGTGGCTTTGGATAAACTCTGGACTTTGGGCTAAGATATAAGTGCGGATCGCAGTCTTCAAGCCACTATAGCTGAAACTGTAGTTTCCTTTTTGTGGCAAAGCTCTAGGAAAATGAACAAAGTCACTGTTCCCTGTCCGTGCAAGTTTATCAATGATAGGGCCTCCAGGGAAACCCAGTCCCATGAGCTTTGCAGCTTTATCAAAGGTCTCTCCCGCTGCGTCATCAAGAGTTTTCCCGATGATATCAAATTCCGTAAGGGTCTTGAAGTGGATCAGTTCTGTATGCCCTCCGGAAACAACTAATGCAGTAAAGGGAGGTTTGATATCAGGGTGGTCGATGAAATTGGCGAAGATATGACTGAGGAGATGGTTCACTGTAATCAGTGGTTTGTTGAGACTCCAGGCCAGGCTTTTTGCAAAAGCCAAACCAACGATCAGGGAACCAATCAGACCAGGATTGATGGATACCGCCAGAGCATCAATGTCATGGATAGTACATTTCGCTTCATTAAGAGCAAAATTGGTAAGATGCATCACATTCTTCAAATGCAACCTCGATGCAAGCTCAGGTAATACACCCCCAAAGGCAAGATGCTGAGGCTGACTGGAGATGAGATTGCTGAGTACCTTGTAATCTGTATCAAGCACAGCTACAGAGGTATCATCGCAGGATGATTCAAAGGCCAGGATCAGACTCATTGACGTTGCCTTACCCGATCAGGTGAAATCGCAAGTAACTCAACATCATCCGGCAGGAGCACTTCAATTCCAAAGTATCCATCTGCATCAGGTTCGTTAGCCACTTTGATATTCAATTGGTTGGATTGGAGCCTGGACAGCACTGCACCGGAGCCCTGTACTTTTACAGCCACCTTCGAAGGAAGACACCAGGAAGGAAGGCTGATATCGGAAAACACTCTCACGGCAAGCTGAGTTCCGCTTACACTTACAGAAACCTTCGAATCAGATATTGAGACATCATCAACGGGCATCACCAAAGCAACATCAAACTTGGATTGAGCCAGCATTTCATTGGTAATAGGAATCGTTAGCAGGTTGGACACATTTTGGATCCTGGTTTTTGGCCCAAAAACAGTGACTTCCTCAGGATTGACAATATAGCTAAGCTCTGAGAGACGCTTACGGATCGATTCATCAGCAAACTCCAGTCGAACCGGAACGGTTTTTCTATGAAACACATCAGCTTGTATGGCTATTCTATCGGATTGGGCTGGACCAATTAGAGTGATATTGAATGATTGAGGGATATCTATCTGGTAATCATCCAAAGCTATGATGTCTGTATCTGGAGTTATCTTACTGGCATCTATGGATACTTTAGGTTTTGAAATGATGAATCTGACAATATCCCAGCCCCTTCCTTTCACTGTAAAGGGGATGCTTTTGGGAACGTTATCAAGAGTCAGATTCTGAGGTAGTGAAGTAAGATTCACTTTCAGGTTTACCTGTGTCCTATGGTCGGATGCCAACACAGATTGGAGCCAGATCAGCACGGCAAGGACAATTGCCAGGATCCTGAGGCCGAGGTTTTCCTGCACCATTATTCAGTATCGGAGGGTAAGGGAATATCCAATTGCTTCATTTTTTTGTAAAGCGTTGTCCGCTCCAGACCTATGCTACGCGCGGTATTTGATACTCTCCAGTTATTAAGTTCCAGATGGTGGAGGATGTAGTCATGTTCAAACTCTGCCACACTGTCTTTGATATTGAACACCTTCATGTATTTGGCGGTCTCGATCTCACGAGAGTCCTTGCTGGAGCTTAGTTTATGTCTCAGATGCTTCTGGATCACGCTATTTGTGATATTGGATTCATTGATCATGATGAATTTACAGAAGTTCCTGAGTTCTCTGATGTTTCCTGGCCAGGAATAGCTTAGCAATTCATCTTTGAGGCTGGTTAGATCTAGCTGGTCATTGATATTGAATTGTGCTGAGAAATTGGTCAGGAAGAAACTCATCAAAAGCAGGATATCGTCTCCACGCTGTCGAAGGGGAGGTAGCTCTACAATATTCCCCTCAATTCTGTAAAAGAGATCCTGACGGAATTTTGATTGATCCGAGAGAGTGTCCTGATTTGCATTGGAAGCAAAGATCAGTCGGGTATTCACCTTCTTCATGGAACCACCCACAATCTGGATTTCTTTGTTTTCAATGGCTCTCAGGATTTTGGATTGGGAGACAAGTGAGAGGTTGGTAACTTCATCAAGAAACAATAGCCCATCGGTGCAGTCTTCAAAAAACCCAATCTTATTACGGTCAGCGCTGGTAAAACTACCTTTTACATGGCCGAAGAGTTCGCTCTCGATCAGAGTTTCCGTAAGAGCAGAACAATTCAAGGTGTGGAAGGGTTTCCCAAAGCGGGGGGAGCTGTTGTAATAGTAATTCGCTGCGATTTCCTTGCCTGTGCCTGTTTCTCCGATCAGAAACAAGTCTTCATCCACACTTGCCAGTTTGTGGATCTGCTCTCTTACTTTTTTTATGGCCTGGCTCTCGCCGATAAAGGGAAATGAGCGGGTAAACTGCTTCTTCAGATTGATGTATTCAATCTGCAGGCCAATGTGCTCTTCTTCCTGGCGTTTTAGCGTAATGGCATTGTCTATATGCAACAGCAACTGGTTGGTACTGAAGTTGCTCCCTTTCTCGATAAAATGATATGCACCCATGGCACGTATTTCAGCCACTTGAGAGGATGTAACCTCACCTGAAATCACAATGACTTTGTAGTTCAAATCCATCTTGTCTTTCAGGTGTTTTAAAACTTGAATACCGTTTAGCTTGCTTCCTACCAGAAACACATCCAATAGAATAACATCGGGCAAGAACAGCGGTAGCTCCTCAAAGAAGCTATCGCTGTTTGAAGTGATCAGCACCTTATAATCATAGCGTTTGAGAACCATCGCTATCTGTTCTGCCAGGATCTGATCATCTTCCAGTATGAGTACTTTCCCTTTTTCCATGGTTTTACCTCAACAGCCTTTCTTCCAGCTCTGCCAGGGCATTAATGAAGTATATATAGGCTTGATCTGGTGAATCGTAGGGTGAGAAATACTTGTGGACATCTCCATCCTGGAAGTATTTGGCACACATGTAATAGAAATGGTCTGATGTAGATAGCATCCTGGCAATTCTCAGCAGTTCCGGATCACCTTTCTGCTTTATTCTTCCAAACAGCTCATATAGGGTTTCAATAGCATTATGTTGCATGTCATTTTCTAGCCATGCGGATAAATCCCGCTCTTCGTCCGCCCAGGATACGGGCTCGGGAAACGACAGGGATTCCTGCTGATAATTTGAATACTTTGCCACTTCCTTGGGAGTAGCAAATCCCAAGTGGTCGCGTTTCAAGACCTCAGATGGGAAGTGCCTCATGAAATCAAAGATACCACTGGACGCCCATTGATGTTCTCCGAAAGTCTCATAGTCCATAAACAGATTGAGGAATTGGTTGCGATTGTCTTTCTCCCCCAAGGTAAGATGATCAATCCAGTTAACAAATTTGTCCACAGTAAGAGGATACTCCGGCCAGTCCCGATTTGAGAATCTAAAGGCAATGTCATCGGCTAGCTGGTAGTATTTTAGCAATAGATTGATGCTCTTAGAGTAGTTCTTGTAAGAATATAGAGGAGATCTCCATTGCAGGATTCGATCTACGCCCTCAGTAAGGATTGTCTTGAATCCCTCAATCTCATACACAATGTCTGATAAGCGATCCTGATAAATCAGCTCTGTATTTCTGAAGGTCTCTGTATAATAACCAAATTCCTTTTGCATCAAATCCCGATGCATACCCACCTGGTCGAGGAACTCATTGGAATCGTACAAAAAGGCGAGCGAGTGGAAATAGGTCTCCCCAATCAGCTCCACACAACCAGTATCAACCAATGCTTTAAAGGAATCAAGGGTCTCAGGACTGTAGAGCTTGAATTGCTCTATCGCTGTCCCTGTAATGGCATAAGATATCTTGAATCTGCCTTCCTGCTCTTTGATGAGATCCAGAAGCAACTTATTGGTAGGCAAATAGCATTTGTCTGCTACTTTGCGCATCACCTGAGCATTCAATTTCTCATCAAAGATCTGGCTGTTGCTGCCAATATCCAGTACATTGAAGTGCCGTAACCGATACGGTTGGTGCACCTGAAAGTAAAACACAATATTCAACATTGTGATCTCCTATTGGTGTTGCCTGATATACTCAGCCAGGGTTGCGGAGTACAAAAGACGGATCTTTTCTGCGGCTTCGCCCCATTGTATTCTTTGAACTTCATGCATGCCCTCCAGCCCGATTTTCCTGCATTTCTCGGGGTTTTCGATCAAGTGGCTGATGGTCTCTACCCAAAGATCGATATCCCAAAAATCAATTTTAAAAGCATGATGAACTACTTCAGCTACGCCTGACTGCTTTGAGATGATGGATGTAATCCCATAAGCCATAGCTTCCAGAGGGCTAATCCCGAAAGGCTCCGAAATGGAAGGTAATACATAGATATCTGAAGCTTGCAGCACCGTCTCTACTTGGTGACGATTCAGAAAACCAGTGAAGAGAAATCTGTTCTTCAGCTTCATAGCAGCAGAACTTCTGAGCATTTTACGGCTCATATCACCCGTACCCGCCATGATGAATCTGGCTTCCGGATGATTCTCCAAGACCCTTTGCGCCATGTCAAGGAAGTAATCCGGGCCTTTTTGAAGAGTAATTCTGCCCAAGAATAAGATCACTGGTCCCTTGAAGATCCTCTGGGGGTTTTCAAGGTCTCGCTCTGGTAAACTAAAAGCATTATGAACGATCCTGATCTTGCCAGTATCGATCCGATAGCGGCTCATGATCATTTGAGCGGTATATTTGGAGACTGCTATTACCTTGTCTGCATAAGTCATGCCAGCATGTTCAATTTTGTGGACACGTTCATCACCTGGGCCTCCAGCACGATCGAATTCTGTAGCATGGATATGCACCAGCAGAGGCTTGCCACTGATCTTCCGGGCCAGCATTCCGCTTGGATAGGTAAGCCAGTCATGAGCGTGGATCAGATCATATTGCAGGGTTTTTGCAATACGTTCTGCTCTCAGGGTAAATTCCTGCACCTTACGGATCAGGTCTTCATCGCCAATCAGATGAGTGGTTACTTCGTTCCAAAGCTCCTGTTCTTCGATGCTGGTAATCTCTGTATCGATAAACTCGCGTTTCACTTCGAAAGAATGGCGTTTGATTTCATCAAGCTGAAAATAGCTCTCTGGTCTGGATGTAATCCCAATATACTCCAGCCTTTCCTGCAATGATGTGAAGCGTTTCTGAATGTATTCAGTATGCAAGGTGGGATCGAAAAACACGGTTGGCAGGGTATCCACATCACTTTCTTCCCGCAAGGGAAAATAGACCAGCTCTTTGGTAGGCAATACGAGGTCGATCTTGATCCCCTGAGCAAGCAGAGCTTTTACCATGCCGTAACAAGCCATGCCCAATCCACCGGAGATGAGGGGAGGAAATTCCCAAGTGAACATCAATACTTTCATGGTTTCACTCCCAAACTGCTGATATAGGTTTCAATATTATAAAGCGCGGCTACACTCCAGGCTTGGGCAGGAGCTCCCTTAGGAAAATGTGGAGCATCCCCATCCCAGACTTCAGCAATAGAAGCGATATGCCCTTTCATAAAACTGCTACGGAAGGTGCCGATAAAGCTGGAAAGAGCTTCAGCTATCTCCTGGTCGCTCTTCTCAGTACGGTAAACCTTCAGATACAGGCCACAGAAGGGACCAAACAACCATGCCCAAACGCTTCCATTATGATAGGAGAGGTCTCTTTCCCTTTGGGTTCCATAATACTTCTTTCTAAATCTTACATCCTTGGGGCTGAGGGTTCGAATCCCATAATATGTGTATAGCTCGGAGAAGGTGCGCTCCAAGACCTGTTTCATGATCCCCAGATCGAATATCTGCCAGGGTAAAGACAAAGCAATGATGGCATTCGGACGTATCTCCACTATTCCTTTGTCGCCTTCAAGGCGATCAGCAAGGAACTCACCATCCCAAAACTTCTGCATGGAGGCAAGAACCTTGTCTTTCAGAGCATCAAAAGGCTCCAGAGGGGGATTGTTCTCTTTGCAGAGTTCATTACTCGCTTCGCACATTGCATGATAGGCGCACAGGGCATTGTACCACAGAGCATTGATCTCGATAGGTGCACCTGCCCTGGGGGTTACAGGCTTGCCATCGATGCGAACATCCATCCAGGTGCCATGAGCAAAATCCTGATTGAGTTCGATCAAGCCATCTTTCCGCAGGTTAAATGGATATTGGAAGTTATTGGAAATGGCCGTCAGAATTTCTTCTGTAAGGGCTATGGCATCTTTCCAGAATCTTGCTTCATGCTTGATTTTGCCTAGCTTCCACAGTAGAATGATGTACCACATGGTGGCATCTATACTATCGTAGTTAGCTTCACGGCCGCTTTCTGCCAGCATATTAGGGATCAAGCCACCCTTGATATGTCTTCTGTATTTGCCGAGGATTCGTTCTACGAGTTCCTGATTCCCAGAAGAATGCAACAGGGCATTGAGCACCACCATGGTATCTCTGCCCCAAGCTCCATAAAAGGGATAACCTGCGATAATATCATCATTGGCTACAAAGTCTTTGAGGGCAAATTCCAATATCTTGAGGTAATCTGCATACTTGTAGAGGAAGTTGTCCCCATAGTCGAGTGATGAAAGAGTTGTATTGTCTGCATCTGGCAACACAGGATAATCCCTGGGTTTGGGCAGATCAGCATAGCGTGATTCGATGCGTTTGATAATTTCTTGTACATCGGCTATGGGCTCATCCGAAAACACCAGATAATTACTCTGCCCCACTCTGAGATCGAAATCTATCTGAAACAGACTGATCTGATCACCAATGCCTGCATATCCACTCATCACTTCCCAAGGGTAGTAAACATTGTAATACACATAACGGTTGGGATGAATTTCACCATGCAGTATGGCTCCATGAACACATACACCATTATCCAGTCGCTTGGCTGAATATGTAGAGGAACCTTCCTGAGCATTGATTGAGGATTCAAATCCGAGATAATCAAGGCTGCCGGGACTATTGACTTCATGATGCTGGCACATGGTAAACTTGGGGTGAAATTCGAAATGCATCCTGTGATGACCAAGATTGGTGTATTTTACGATCGTCGTATTTGTTGCTTCATCCATCATCACTTCTTTCAGGATCAGGATCTCATCCTGGTGTGGCAAAGCGGAATACAAGAAGGCTGGATAAGGCCGCAACCAGGGCTTTACAAGATGAAGAAACCCTTCAGGATAGATGCAGTTGCTGTAGTTATTGCTATCCAGATGTATAGTTTCTCCGCGCCATTCCACCTTTTCTTCAATCCCAGCCACCAGATGGCTACGGTTAAAAGAGGTATCGCTGGCGATCAAAAGACCATGATACTTGCGCTGATTGATCAGGTTGCCAGTACCCAGGGCATAACCCCCGAGCTTATTAGTCAAAATCCATTCATGGTGATGGGTTTCCATGAAGTAGTTATTCATTGAACCCCCTAATTCTTTGATTTTCTCTCTGTGTTGATTTTTTTCAATAGGAAGTTCCCGTCAAGTTTTTTCTATCTACTTCCAGCTGTATTTACCCAGGCTACCACGGATTGCATAGAAGATAAACTGGGCGGGAAAGAGCAGAATTTGCGAGAAGTAGAGTATCCCCAATCTGGATAGATGTAACATTTTCAGATGTTTAAGACACAACAACAGCTCAGCCACAGTCTTCAGAATTACAGGCAAAAAGAGCATGTACTGACCAGGCAGAAGCAAGATCTTACTCAATGCCCAATAGAACATCGTAAAGTAGATAAATATAAATACAGATGCCAGCTTCACATACCAGGGATGATACCTGAACTTTGAGGCACGGCGAATGTTTGTATTATGAGTTTTAACCCTATCCCTTCCTGAGTATGAGATTACCTGCATCAGGGGACGGGGGTTGTATTTGGCTCTGCGTATATAGGGCATCATTTTCATCAGCAAGAGATCGTCATCACCACTTAGCAAATGCCCAATAGTGCCAAATCCACCCGCTTTGCGAAACACAGACTTTCTATATACCATATTACACGCACTGGAAGTGAATGGGGTTCTAAAATTCATTCCTGCTGCGGCAAGAGCATAATAGACGCTGCGTTCGAAATTTACCTGACGGATATCAATATCCTCTTCATCTCTTTTGATCAAAGAATAGCCCAGCAGATAATCTGTATCCGGGGAGAAGTTGCTTTGAATTTCTTTCAGCCAGGCAGGAGGCAATTGGCAATCTGCATCAGTAAATGCCAATACATCATATTGAGCTTGATCAATGCCCATCTGGATAGCCGCTTTCTTGCCTACCAAGCCCGGAATCTCACCAGTGAATTCAATTACTTTGATCTTATATGTCCCGTCCCAAGAAGCAAGAATCTCAGCGCTATCATCGGTGGAGTGATCATTGACTATTATGATCTCATAATCGGCAGGAGGAACTTCCAGCAGAGTAATTGAACTAAGTAATCTGGGCAGATTATGCGCTTCATTTCGGGCAGGAATGATAATACTTACTGGCTCTGGAGCTGATCCAGATAAGGGTGCAATACTACCTTTGAGACCTATATAAATCCATAATAAGAACAGGATGTAAAGGCAAGTGAATATCGTGAAGACCAGGAAAAAGACCATATTCTCAAACGAGTTTTGCCCCTGTTTGATCAATAAATGCAGCGATCTCAGGATTATCAGCTTTGATGTCGTCGATATTCTTGCGTTTTATTTCCACCTTGGTAGGTGGTTCTTTCTCTTCCAATTCCAGTTGCAGGCGTACCTCGGTACCAAAGATATCGGCAAGGACTGCCTGAATGCTTTCCGTATTGGATTTTAAAGTATTAAGCGCAGTCAAAGAATCCACTTTCAAGGTAAGAGCTCGTTCATTGACCTTCACGATAGTGGCTTTATCCAGGACAATGCCACTATGCATGCTGATCTTACGGATTCTGGCTGTGATCTTGGCCCAATTGTCCCGCAGTGCGGCTTCACACAAGACCAACTCAATCATCTCGTCCTGCACAGGCTGAGGAGCCGGTGCTTCCTTCTGGACAGGCTTTGGAGCTACCTTTGAGGGTGCATTGGGGTTGGAATTCTGGACAGGTTTGTTTACTACTACACCACCCTGTTTCAGATTGTTTATAAGCTGTGCCAGGTCTTCAAGCTGATCCATTCTACTCAGCCTGATCATCATTGTTTCAATGATCAAATAGGGGTTGTTACTTGTCCTGATGTCATTCCGGCTCTGAATCAGCATCCCAATGATGTACATGAGATCATTCTGAGAAAACAGCTTGGATACTTCATCGAAGCTCTCATACTCATCAGGATTCACGTCTTTTACTAGCATGCCGGTTTGTCTGAGCAGGACAATGCGCAAATACTCGAGCATATTCACGATAAACTCCTGCAGGTCGGTACCCTCTTCAAAGATCTTGTGCAGGGCAGCGATCATCCCAGGAGTATCGTGTTCGTGAATCATCCGCATAAATCCATGATATACCTGATTGGGAATCAATCCGAAGATTTGCCGTACTTTATCGATCTGGATATCGTTCATGCAGTAGGAAATGGTCTGATCCATCAGTGAAAGAGCATCTCTGAGTCCACCATCGGCTTTTCGGGCGATCAGATACAGGGATTCATTATCGATCTTGATCCCTTCCCTGTCGCTCAACTCTCTGAGCCTATTTACGATATCTTCTACAGGGATGCGCTTGAAATCGTATCGCTGGCAACGGGAAATGATCGTAGGCAGTACCTTGTGAGGTTCGGTAGTAGCAAAGATGAAGATCACATTTTCTGGAGGTTCTTCCAGAGTCTTGAGCAAGGCATTGAAGGCATTTTTGGAAAGCATGTGCACTTCGTCGATAATGTAGATTTTGTATTTCGATCCGCTGGCAGCATACATCAATTCGCGTTGCAATTCACGGATATCATCCACACCGGTATTGCTGGCACCATCGATTTCGATCACATCCGGAGATATCCCGCTGGTAATCTCCGTGCAGTTTGTGCAGACATTACAAGGATCTGTGGTAGGGCCTTTCTCGCAATTCAGGCTTTTGGCCATGATTCTGGCCATAGACGTCTTCCCCACTCCCCGGGGACCGGTAAACAGGTATGCATGGGCAATCCGTCCCAGGGATATGGAGCTTTGCAGGATATTGGTTACGTGATCCTGAGCATAAACTTCAGCAAAAGACTGAGGTCTGTATTTTCTGGCAAGTACTATATAGCTCATCGAACCTCCCTAGCCAGAGTTTTCAATCTCTGGTTTATGGCAAGCATTTTCTACTGGACAAATAATCCCCTCTTCCCAAGATATGAAAAATTGATTTTAGCTCCGGTGGATTGCCGGAATGGAGGTTTTAATGAAGCTTGAAGGAAAGGTCGTGATCGCTCAAGGTGGAGGCCCCACCGCCGTAATCAATCAGTCTCTGGTTGGTGCAGCACTGGAAGCCAGAAAGTTCTCGCAGGTTACCCGGGTGTATGGTGCTCTATACGGAGTGCAGGGCATCGTGAACGAAGATTTTGTGGATCTCACCCAGGAAACTACCCACAATCTGGAGCAAGTGGCGGATACTCCATCCAGTGCCTTGCTCTCCACCAGGGACAAGCCAGATGAGGCTTATTGCAAGGAAATCTTCAAAGTGCTCAAAGCCCACGATGTTCGCTATTTCTTTTATATAGGCGGCAATGACTCTTCCGATACGGTAAGAATCGTAAATGAACAAGCTCAGCAAGCTGAGTATGAATTCCGCGCTATACACATCCCGAAAACCATAGATAACGATCTGGTTCTCAATGATCACACTCCTGGATATGGTTCCGCCGCCAGATTTGTGGCATCTGCTTTTTCCGGAGTTAATCTTGATAATCGGGCTTTACCAGGAGTGTACATCGGCGTAGTAATGGGACGTCATGCCGGCTTTCTCACTGCGGCCTCAGCTTTGGCGCAGAAGTATCCGGACGACGGCCCCCATCTCATCTATCTCCCAGAGCGCCCTTTTCATCGTGAAAACTTCCTCAAGGACGTAAAACGAGTCTATGATCAGTATGGCCGTTGCGTGATTGCCGTTTCTGAAGGCATTGTGGATGCCAGCGGAACCCCGATGATGGCTAAGCTGGCCAAAGAAGTGGAGACTGATGCCCACGGCAATGTCCAGCTTTCGGGAACAGGCATGCTGGGCGACTTGCTCTGCGACCTGGTAAAAACCAAGCTCAAGATCAAACGCGTCCGCAGCGATACCTTTGGATATCTGCAAAGATCATTCCTGGGCTGCGTCTCCGATGTGGATCAAAGAGAAGCCCGTGAGGTAGGCGAACGTGCCGCTCACTATGCCATCTGGTACAACCTGGATGGGTCGATCTCGATCCAGAGAACCGGCTATTACTCAGTCAACTACCAATTGGAAAAACTCTCTGATATCGCCAGAAAGACTCGCCACATGCCGGATAACTTCATCAATGCCACCGGTAATGGCGTAACTGATGATTTCAAATACTATCTCCGTCCCCTGATTGGCTCCGGGTATCCCGTAGCTCATAGGCTGAGGGCTCCCAAAGTGGGCAAACTCCTCACGGGAAGCAATTAACCTTATATGAATCACGGAAGCATTACGCTATCAATACGGATCTGATGCGTATTGGGTGCGTAATGCTTCCGTAATGATAATAAGTGAAATGGATGATATTTATTGTTGACTCGATAGCGCTGTCTTGGGAATTGGTCTAAGCAGTATTGTAATTGGAAGAAAGAATATGTTAGAATCCTATAATCTAGTACAGAAAGATGAGTTAAAAAGTACCACCTTCAAGAGGATTTGTGAATGCGGTCCAACAAGCATTAATTGCATGACGGCAAAAGAGTGGATGGTTTCTCAGATAGGTGTATGGCAATTCCTGTATGAGAAAAGAGATGTAAGAGATAAATCAAAACATCCAGCTACCTTTCCAATTAGTCTGGCAAAAAAAATAATTGCGCTTTTTTCTCATCAGGGCGAACTAGTTGTTGACCCCTTTGTCGGAAGTGGCACTACTCTTGTTGCAGCACAAGATTTGAATAGAAACTCTATCGGGTTTGACTTAAACAGTAATTACATTGAGTTATGTAATGAGAGGCTAGCACAACAAGTAGCATTTAATAAATGCAAACAAATTGCAATTCTTGAAGATGCTAGGAACATAAATCAGTATTTTTCCAACGGAAGCATAAGCCTGATTTGGACATCCCCTCCTTATTCAAATTTACTTAACAGAAAAAGAAAGAATAAATCACGAAGAATAAGAGACAATGAACAATTAGATAAGATTGAACAGTATTCCCAAGATGAGAGAGATCTTGGTACCTACTCCATTGATGAATGGACAATAGCCATGGGGGATATATTCGAAAATATGCTACCATTATTGAAGCCAAAAGGACATTGTGTAATTAATGTTCCAGACTTCTGGATGGATAACGAACGGATTACGCTACATATATACTTAATCGAAGAGATGCGTAAGAGAGGATATGAGTTAAGGAATACTATCATCTGGGATAGAACGAACATTGTTAACAACATTGGTATATTTGGTTGGCCAAGTAACTACATCACAATGGGAACTACCTTCGAGTATTTGTTAGACTTTTGGAGACCACCATCAAAGTGAAAGAGGATTTTCATATGTTCAAAGTGTTTACGAAAGAAGAACTCATATCTAAACTAAAAGCCATAAAGCAGATGGGGTGGATTGAGAACTATCGAAAAGGTAATGATGGTTCTGCCGGCAACATTCTTGAAGACCTTTTAGAGATACCTGAGAATAATCTGGCTGTTGCGAACTCAGGTGAGTGGGAGTTAAAAACAAAAAGGAAGAGCACATCGTCACTGACAACATTGTTACATAACGAACCTTCCCCAAGAAATGCATTTTTAGTACCTAGATTGTTGTTACCTTATTATGGTTGGAAGCATCAACACGCTGGGAAAAAGTATGATCACTCAGAAATGAGCTTTAGACAGACAATTTACTGTAAACGTTATAGCGATAGGGGTTTCACCGTTAAGCTAGATAGAATAGAAGAGAAGATTATTATTGATTTTGACCCTAAAAAGGTTGATCATAGGCACAGAGAATGGTTGCAGTCGGTAAAACATCGTATCGGACTCGGACCACTTATGCCACAACCTTACTGGGGATTCAGAGATGTTGCAAATACAGTCGGGGCAAAATTGATAAACTGTTTCTACGTATTCGTTGATGTAAAAAGGGAAAATGGCATAGAGTATCTTCAGTATAATGACATCAAGATGTTAAGTACTTTTTCGATGGACAAGTTCATTGATGCTCTAGAAAATAATCATATTTATATCGATTTTGATGCTAGAACAGGCCATAATCATGGAACAAAGTTCAGGATTAGAGAGTCTAATTTGCACTTGCTATATGAGAAAGTAGCTCTGATTTAATCAAACTAACAAACCACTATCTATATGATTTAAAATCATGTTGTCATTACCCTACTCCCATCACTCAGTATGTAATTAATGAGAACAGGAAAACTGACTGATATCAATTGCCGGTGCGGGTTCAAGCTGTTCAGATACTTCAAAGCTGGCAAGGGCAGGATCATCAAATGCATGGTACAGCGCATAGCTGAAGACTATGTGGGACTCTCCGGGCTTGAGAATTTCTCCAGACCCCAATGCCCGCAATGTGGCAAAGAACTCGGCATTATCATGATGATTCATGGTGAGCCTGCTTTAAAATTGAATCAAGGAACGATAGAACCAATCAGGTTTTAGCTAAAGGTTTTTGCACTGCTTGCGTGACTAAGACTGGCATCGTTAATTGTTCAAAACATAAATACCAATCATATGATTTAGATATTACTCTCGGTATGTGCAGTATCCAGGATCTAGCCTTGTCGGCAGTGCAATTCACCACTCCTGGGTCTTTCAGGACATGCTTTCAGCAGTTCCGGATAATACTCTGTGATTGATGGATAGATATGCCTCTGGGTCTCATATTCGCAGAGTAGATCGTGCATGATGGATGTATAGGGAGCATTATTTCTTACAGCGTTCTCCAGCATCCATTTGGTATCTTTCGCTGTGATGATGTTCTCGCAGACCAGCAGTCTTGTATTAATCGCCCAGATAATACTTTCGTTCAGTTCGCAACACCAGTTGACCTGATCCTGGCTAATTGTATCCGGGTCGGTGAAAAGACCAAAGGTGAGTGGGTTGATGACGTGATGTGAAAACTCATGCCATACAGCGGATAGCAAGACGCGCTCCAGGCCTTTGTTCTGTTCAGCTGTATCCAGCCTGGACTTGCTACATAAGCAATACACTGTTTCTGCTTTACCATCTCGATAAGTGATGGACATAAAGGTATTCATCAGAGTGGAGAGGATTAGTTCTGTTCGAGGGAAATTGATGCCAAGATATTCTTCGAGAATCGCCTGGACTGGCCTGCTGTCCAATAGGATATTTAGTTTTTGGATATAGGGAGCATATTGCTCTTCAAGATGATTATAATACCTTTCGAAGTCACTTAACCCGGCAAAATCACTGATCCATTCGGTAAACTGCTGAATTGAATTTTCACCTTTGATGAATTGCTGCAGATATGATGTATCAGTCCCTGGCTCGATTGTACAATCCTTCGATAATGATAGAGCGTAATATGGGAAGATGTCCCAGTTTATTTCCTCATCCCATACTTGAGCCAGCTTTGCAACAGCAGGCAGATGATAACAATCGCCCACTTTCTCCCTCACCAGTAGTGCCTGCGGGGCATCTGAACTTACATACAAGCCGTGATTATTGAAGTCCGATAGTTGCAAAACGGCAAAAATAAGCTCCATCCGCCTGTCTAATCTGATTTGCATACTTACTCCATCTAGTGGATTATTATCTCTTAGCTTTCTTTACGAATCCTGCCGATTGTCTGGACAAGCATCAGTCAATGCATCAACACAATCCTTGTCACCACTGCCTTGCCTCCTTGCTCCAGACGTAGATAATACACTCCGTTGGGGCATAAGCTCCCTCTTTCGTCAAGAGTGTCCCAAGTGAGGCTGTGCTTGCCATCGGGCAAATAGTCGTTCAGGAGAGTGCGAACTTTCTGCCCGCGGACGTTATAGACGCTCAATCTGGCGGAGCCTACTTTATACCCTGAGAGTTCGATTGTGCAGCTTTCGCGGAAGGGATTGGGGTGAGTGGTCATTGACAATGCGGGTTGGGGAATATGATCATCCGGAGTGGAGGAACTCATTTGCAAAGCGAAGCAGTGAACACGACCGTCGTAGCCGATCAGGTAAAAACAATCGTCTGAGTGCTGAGTCAAGTCAAAATATCCTACCTCATAGCTGTTGGAGCGCACGGTAAAATCATCGTAATCAATGAGACAAAAGGTATGAGGGCTTTGGTCTGCTTGACTGATGGCAACTGCGTAACGTTCATCCAGGCGGAACAGCCTCTGGGCTCCAGGATAAGCGCTCAGATCTGGAAAGCCGCCTTGATCTTCCAATATGCCGTTATTAAGCTGCCAGTTTTTAATGGTATTAAGCTCTCTGAGAGTGGTTGGATACGAAGTCCCTATGCCATGGATGCTGCTGAAGCTAAAGGATGAGTAAGGCACAAAATCGTAGATATATCCATAGCTGTAGGGATTGCCGCTGGGGTTGGGAATTCCGGCGGTGATCAGGTCGCTATCCTCCACCCAGGCGAGCATATTCCAGCATTGGTTGCGATCCAGTCCGTCCGAAATGCTAATATAGCTTAGCTGGTCTGTAATCGGTGAAGTTGATCCCATCTGATAGTAAGATGTGTATTGCCACCAATTTCCAGGATAGGTATTCACGATCTGGGTGCCCTGCACCAGCAGGTCAGGCAGATAGCCAGGCATTACAGAGGTCATGAGATAATATCCGCCTGCCAGCTCATAGATGCTGTATCCGGAATAAGAGGTGGGTTGATGCTCATAGAAAAGCTGGAGCGTATCCGTGGTAAAATCCAACCCGAATATCTTCGCTAGTCCGCCATCAGGATAATTGAAATGAGCAGCCCAGCCAAGCTGTTCATCTACAATCACAAAGCTCGTATCAGAGTAAAGACGGACATCGAAATCTTCGAATATATGCTGTTCAGTACTCTGGGTATCTGTAATCAACACCAGGAGGCGATGCCCGGCTTTGATAGCTGTGAAGAGCTTACCCGCCTTGAATCTCTGATAGAGCGGGAAGCCACTGAATGGCTCCCAACCAGCTGGAGTAGTAAAAGTGTGGATGGTTTGAAGTGGTAACACGACTGCCTCGGGAGTCACGAAGCCCCTCTGGATGGTCACGCTGGTATCGGTAACTACATAATTGAACAAAGCCAAAGAGTCCCCGATCACACCAACTACATCGTAGTTGTAAGGAATAGCTGGAGTGATACCTGTGCGACTGATTCGCATATGCTCTTGGGCTTGGATTTGCCAACAGGCGAACAGTGACACGACTACTAATATTATAGATAATCGAAAGTTTCGCATAGGTTTTACCTCTGCTAGATTTATAGCAATATTCATGCCAGATTGGGAAATGTTTTCCTGGCATAGACAATAGCTGTTGAGATATCCTCTGCCCAGGCGCTCACAATTACTTGCATCACGAACCATGCCTAATCAAAATCACAAGCTCAACTGCCGATGCTTCCAGCGAACTTGGACAATTGAAGTTTTATGTCAGAGTTTATCCAGGTTATCGCTAAATTTTTCACTTCCTGCTTGACAAAGACTGGCGTTGATAAATATTGAAAATATGAATTCTAAATATCTGATTTACATAATACTCACTTCCTTCGTCATTGTTGGTCTATACCATATCTTTGCCGTGGGAAGATTCAATTATCCGGAGTTTCGCCTCAAAGCCGGGCAGGTGGCAGATGCCGAAATCATCGCCCCTTTCGATTTTCCTATTCTTAAAACTGCGGAACAACTTTCTGTAGAACAACAAAGCAGTATCAGCGCCTTACCCAATCCCTACCAGAAAGCTGAGGAACCTTTATTTGAATCTATCAGCCAAATCGACAGATTGTGGTCTGTATTCTATAGAAACCCCAATGCTGATCCCACTGTACTCGCTAAAGAGCTAGGTCAGGCAGGGCTGAACATCAGCCCCGAGATGTTACAATTCGCCCAGCGTCCTCAATTGCGGGACAGGCTCTATGAAGATCTTCGCAGTGAGATCGATGAGCTGTATAAAAGAGGGATATACGAGCCCATCGATGCCGATAGCATTGTGTTTTACAATCAGGGAAGACTGGAGAGTATTCCCAAGAGCAATTTCATTGATCTGCAAGCTGCCCGTCAGCAGCTCAAGGATAAATATGAAGGTACTCCAAGTGCTGGATTTGTAGACTTACTCGTAGAATCGTTGATCGTGCCGAATCTGACCCCAGATGAGGCTTCCAGGAAAGAGTTAAACCAGCAAACCATAGGATCTATCCCCGCCACTGAGGGCGTAGTACTGCAAAATGAAGTTATCATCCGTAAAAACGCTAGAGTCACACCAACCGATATCAATAAACTCGAGTCTCTGCAAGCAGCATACCGCAACAGGAATGTTTATAAATCACCTTTCCAACAGATGTTGTTGGCTTTGGGGATGCTGATCTTTGTGTTTTTGGTACTGCTCCTTACAAATCACTACTATGGAGTTGAAATCACAGAGGGTAAATCGGAAGTGGTGGATTTTCTCCCGGTAAATCTAGGCTACGTGCTCTTGGTCGTGATGGGAATCCTCAGCAACTATTTGCTTGGTCTGAATAGTCTTTTCATTCCCTTTGCCATGATCGCCGTAGCTGCTGCTATCCTCGTGAGTATGGATTTTGGGATGATCTATGCTGTGGGAAGCATGCTGATCCTTACTCCATTTATTAATTGGGAAACCTATACACCCATTATCTATATCCTCAGTACGATGATGGTGCTGGTCCTGATCCGGCGTCAAAACGCTCAACACGAGTATCTTACGATCTGGTTTTATATGGTAGTTTCCACCTCACTGGTAATCCTGGCGCTTTCCATCTATAAAAGTGATTCCATCTTGATCCTATCGAGAAATATCGGGTATGGACTGATCTCATCTGCTCTGAGTGTAGTGGGATGCCTGATGATTGTGCCTTACTATGAGCGCAAATGGAATCGGGCAACTAAACAAACCTTGCTGGAATTGTTGGATTTTAATCACCCCCTGCTCAAGCAACTTGCCACTCAAGCCCTGGGAACTTACCATCACAGCCTGATCGTAGGAAATCTGGCTGAAAGGGCAGCCGAAGCCATTGGCGCTAATCCGCTATTAGCCAGAGTGGGAAGCTACTATCACGATATTGGCAAAGTAATAAATACAGAGATTTTTACCGAAAACAACAAGAACTCGTCTGTTATTCATGACCTCTACTCTCCTGATAAAAGCTCTTCGCTGATCAAAAACCATGTAAGCGAAGGAATCATCATGGCCAGGCAGTATAAAATTCCCCAACCAGTGATAGATATCATCATGCAGCATCACGGAGACAGCCATATTCGTTTTTTTGCTGATAAAGCAGAAAAAATGAGCCTTCCCACTGAAGGTGATACTTATAAGTATCCTGGCCCCAAACCTCAGAGTAAGGAAGCTGTACTGGTAATGCTGGCAGACATCGTGGAAAGCACTACTAAATCCAAGATAATAGCAAGCGATGATGATATTGTTCAGATAGTGGACGCAACCATAGCCAGATTGATCCGTGACAAGCAGTTTGACGAAGCACCGATTACGATGAAGGATCTTAATATCATCAAAGAATCCATGCTCCCCGTACTTAAGAGCATTAATCACAAACGCCTGGATTACCCGGACGAAAATGCCAAATCTTGAGCTTTCGATCACTGGTGAGCTTCCTGAAGGTACGGAAGCAAGCAAAGTAGAATCCGTGCTGACAAGGATTATTGGAGATTGTGGGGATCCGGATACCCTTTACCGGATAAGCCTGGCACTAGTTGATACCAATGAGATGGTAGCGATAAATCGAAATCATCGAGGGGTAAACTCCACTACAGATGTACTTAGTTTTCTTGGCGACAGACTACCCATAAAAGCTGGAACTACAATAGATTACTTGAGGTTGTGTGATATAGTTATTGACACAAATCAAGTCTTTCGGCAAAAGGGAGCAAATTCATATACAGAGGAGTTTTGGCGGGTTTTGATTCATGGTGCCTTGCATATAGCAGGCTTTGACCATATCCAAACCCCAGACAAAAAGAACATGGAAGACGCGGAAGAGAATTACCGAAACCTGTGCCTTGAGGGCTTGATCTGTGGACAATAAGGCTTTTTTAATCGTTGTGTTTTTTGCTTTGTCGGCTTTTTTTTCCGGCAGCGAAACTGCTCTTTTCTCACTCTCAAGAGTGTATCTAAAAAAGCTGGAGAATGCCAGTTCTGGAGCTGGAAGGCTTGTTTTAAGGCTGCTTTCGCGTCCCAGACGATTGCTCATCACCCTGCTTTTATGTAACACCATGGTAAACATGGCGATTATCTCGTTCAGCACCTTACTGGCGATTCATGCTGCTGAAGTGAATCTTTGGGATGTGTCCCTTACCATTACAATCTATGTAGCTGTCTTTACAGTGTTGGTTCTCCTCTTTGGAGAGATCATACCCAAGCTCATGGCGCTATCCATGTCCAAAGAAATGAGCCTGATAGTATGTTATCCTCTGTTTCTCTTACAATTTATTCTGTTTCCGGTAGTTTGGATTCTGGAGCAATTCAGCCACATTATATCCCGGAAAAAATCCCTTGACAAGCACATTGGTCAACGCTTCACACATGAGGAATTTCATAATCTCATCCAGTCTGAGTCTTCATCGGGATCATTGGAAGAGCACGAAAAAAAAATGTTGGTCGGCTTATTCCGCTTCCGTGAAGCTGAGATCAGCGAGATCTATGTTCCCAGGGTAAAGATTACAGCTATCGAAGAGACTCAGAGCCTTGATGAACTAAGAAACCTGGTCTTTGATAGCGGGTATTCACGCATCCCCGTATATCGGGAAACTATCGATGATATTGTAGGGATTATCTATGTAAAAGACTTGCTGCTGTACCCTGAAAAGCAATCACTGGCAGAACTCATGCGGCCGGCCTGGTTTGTAACAGAAAACATGAAGATCGAAAGCTTGCTGAACCAGTTTAAGCAGAAGAAGCTGCAAGTAGCAATCGTCGTAGATGAATATGGCGGTACTTCCGGAATCATCTCCCTTGAAGATATCTTAGAGGAGATTGTGGGTGAAATCAGAGATGAGTATGATGCTGATGAGATACCTGAATTCACAGAAGTTGGAGATGGCTCATTTCTGATCAGTGGAAACTATAGCATCAGGCAGTTCAATCAAGATTTCTCCTCTCAGATATCAGTCGATGAATACGATAATCTGGCAGCGTTTCTGCTTTCGCATTTCAATCATGTCCCTTCCATTGGGGAAACCTACTCCTACGAAGAAATGGAATTTATCGTCATGGAAAGCGATGAGAAGAGCATAAAACAGATCAAGGTGAGACAAGTCCAAAAGCAATAACATGAAAAAATACCTGATTCTAGGGTGTGCCCTGATCCTTGTAAGTTGCATATGGTCTGTACAACTCACCTATAAGATCAGTTCATTGGGACTGAAGGTTGCTGATCTAAGTATCAACCTCGGAAACAATAATATACACATCCATGCTGAAAACACTACTAAAAACCTGGTATTCCCGCATATTAACAACCACTACTATATAAGCTTCGACGATTACTCGAAACCACTTAGTTATCTGCGGATCATCCATCAGGACAGTCTCAAGGATTCAGTGATGGTAAGCTACGCCAAGGCTGATTCAGTGGAAATGTGGCAAAAAAGCATAAATGGAAAGCTCACCTATCCAGCTGCTACGCCGACAAGAGACGTTTTCAGCCTCTTGTTTTATCTCACCAAGCACAATGCCGCTGGAGAATACATCCTGGATGGGAATGGCATCCCCTGGAAAGCCATAGTGCAAAACCAGGGGCAGGAGATTACACGTACTTCATTGGGAAAGTTTTCGACTACGAAGTATCAAATAACCTTCCAGAGACAAACTAATACAAAGACACCCTATATTGATATGCTGACCCACAATATCTTATCTGAGGATTCTGCCCTGACCTTGTATGTCTCAGCTGATGGAATCCCCATAAAAGCAACCATTAAGAAGAACAAACTGGGCATGACCTGGGATCTGCTCTCAGTTAAGAAATGAAAAAACGCCTTCACATATTAGCAGCTATCTTGTGGATGGCTTTGATCTGGATACTATCGTCCATACCAAGTGATAAACTGCCATCACTAAAGATAATAAGTATTGATAAGCTGGCTCACATCGGCATCTATATGGCCTGGGGATTGATAATAAATATGGGTTTGATCAAACGCAAAGCCAGATCTCATGAAGTAATGATCATCTATTGTTTGATGCTATTGAATGCAGCTTTGGATGAGTATCATCAACGCTATATCCCAGGCCGTAGTGTTTCAGTTTATGATCTGATTGCCAATGCGCTCGGCATCTCCCTCGCTTTCGGGTATTATCTAATACGAAAGAATCATGATCGAAGTTAAAAACCTCAGCATCAGCCTTGGAGGGCATCGAATCCTCAGAAACATAAGCTTTAAGCTTGGGAACAGAGAGAATCTGGTGATCCTGGGACGAAGCGGATCAGGTAAGACAGTGCTTACCAAAAGCTTGTTGGGATTGTTCCCTCCCGATGATGGCTCAATTGTTGTAGATAGTGTTGATCTGTATAGAGGCAGTAAAATTGAGCTCAAGAAAATCAGAGAAAGCTTTGCCATGGTGTTCCAGCATGCGGCGTTACTCGATTCATTCACAGTATACCAGAATGTAGCTCTGCCACTTTATGAACGGGGCATATTGGATGAATCTGTCATCAAGGAAAGGGTGCTGAGATCTCTTCAATTGGTAGGGCTGGAAGAGACTATCGATCTCTATCCTGCTGAACTCAGTGGTGGCATGCGGAAAAGAATTGGGATCGCCAGAGCACTGGTGTATGAACCAGAATACCTAATATTTGATGAGCCAGTATCGGGTCTGGATCCCATAACTGCTGCTGAAACCCTTTTCTATATCGAAGCTATATCCAAAACCCAAAACGCAAGTATCCTGACCATAACTCATGATCTGCACTCATTGCCCCGGCTTGGCAATCAAGTGTTGTTCATGGATAATGGGGAGATGCTTTATTATGGACCAATATCCGAGATCACAAAGGTAGATGATGACACTATTCGAAGATATTTCCAAGCCTGAAGCTCAATCCAAATGGATATTCTGGGGGTTTTTAACAGCTACTGCGGCTTGTATCTATATCGTAGAAAGCCTGATTATGAGGCTCATGCCCTTCCCGTTTATCAGGTTAGGGCTTTCTAATATTGTGATCCTGTATCTGATCTGGCATCGGTGTTTTGCAGCAGCTATTCTGGTGAATATAGCTAAGTCAATCATAGGAGGAGTAGCGACCTTCACACTTCTAAGCCCAGCCGTGATACTTTCATTGGGAGGAGGATTGGCTGCGATCCTGGGGATGGCTCTGGCACTACTGGTACGCCCCAAGTTCAGCATGTTTGGTGTGAGTATTGCAGGGGCTGTTCTTCACAATCTCGCCCAATTGGTTTTAGTTCGCTTTATTGTAATCCGTCAGGCAGGGGTTTTTATGTTGACACCATTCCTGATTTTTTTTGGCTTGATTAGTGGAGTTGTTACTGCATATGTATGCATTTATATGGATAACTCGATAGCAAAGATGAAGGTCAAGCATGATCAATAAATTGAAAAAACAACGACTCATGAAGCTGGCAAGATATGCGGGCATCGCAGCATGTGTGATGATCGGGATATTTGTAGGAGCATTGTGGTTTTACCGGGATGGTCTTCCCCCTACCAGTGAACTTCGTAATTTCACCTTACGAAGTGGTTCGGAAGTGTATGACCGTAATGGTAAAATGATCTATCTGTTCGCCTTTGAAAAGCGGAAGCTGGTATCTCTGAAAGAGCTTCCTCCTCATTTGATCGATGCCCTGTTAATCGCTGAGGATAAAAACTTTTACCGGCATTTTGGCATAGATATCATCGGAAATATCCGTGCTATTTTTATTGATATTATCAGGATGGATTTCTCCCAAGGGGCCAGCACAATCACACAGCAGATGGCAAGAAACATGTTTTTGACTCTAGATAAGCAAATCTCCAGAAAGATGAAAGAAATCCTGCTCACTTTCAGAATCGAAAGAGAATTCTCTAAAGACGAGATCATGGAGATTTACTTCAATAAAATCTTCTGGGGGGGGCAAATCCATGGCGTAGAAACAGCAGCTCTGTATTACTTTGGCAAGCATGCCAAAGATCTCACTCTAGCCGAATCAGCAACCTTGGTTGGCATGATCCAGAGACCAAATTATTACAATCCGATCACACAACCAGAAAGAGCCCTCTCACGCCGTAACCATATCCTGGAGCGCATGAAAAAAGCAAAACGCATCTCTGAAGAAGACTATGAATTTGCAATAGCTTCTCCAATAAGGGAACAGGGAAGCTCTATGCGTCAATTTGCTTCAGATTACTTCATAGAACATATCAGACTCTATCTCGAACGTAAGTATGGAACGAATCGCTTGTTTGAAGGTGGCTTGAGAATATACACTACCCTCGACCAAGAACTGACTGTCTTTGCTGATAGTGTATTGAACAGCTACCTAACTGATGTGGAGAAAAGCTACAACTACAGCAACAAGTTCAATACCGTTAGCCCTAATGCCTTTGATATAAACACCAAATATCTCCAGGGCGGTTTGGTTCTGATGGAAAATAAAACTGGATATGTGCGTTCTCTGATCGGCGGCAGAAGCTTCACACATAGCAAATTCAATCGTATGACTCAAGCCAAACGCCAACCTGGAAGCTCGATCAAACCAGTATACTATACTGCTGCCATCGAAAAAGGCTATACCCCGGCAACTGTGATTAATGACGCTCCAATCTCCCTGACAGGTGGAGATGGTAAGAAGTGGACGCCCACAAACTACTCAAAGAAGTACTATGGGTTTACCAGAATGCGTACAGCTCTGACACATTCATACAATGTCTGGGCTGTGAAGACCGCTATTGATCTGGGTCTTGATACTCTTACCGATGCTTTTCAGAGATTTGGGATCCAGCGTAAAGTCACTGATTTCTCAGCAGCTTTGGGATCCTATGAAGTAGTACCCATAGTGCTGATCTCAGGATATACTGCATTTCCCAATGGAGGTACCAGAGTCACCCCTGTCTATATCACCAAAGTAGAAGATCTCAATGGTAAAATCCTGGAACGGGGCGTTACAACAAAGCATAAAGTAACTACTGAAGAGGTAGCTTACATCATGACCAGTATGATGCAGTCTGTAACCTCATCCGGGACAGGAGCCGCAGCCAGAAACAACTATATCTGGCAGGTTGCTGGAAAAACAGGTACTTCCAGTGATCATCGTGATGCATGGTTTATTGGATTTAACAAAGAATTCACTCTGGGTATTTGGAATGGATTTGACAGCAATGCGGCGATTTCTGCTAGTGCTGTATGTGCCCCAATCTGGGGTAAAATCATGACTAAAGCCATACGACTTGATAATCATGGCAGGACTCCCAGAGCAGATGATCCCAGATACAGCTTCACTGTTCCAAGCAGTATCGTCAAAAGAAACATCAATGCCAGCTCTGGTTTTTTGGCAACTCATGATGGTTTGGAGGAAGTCTTTATCGAAGGCAGCATACCCCCGGCAATGGAAGATACACTCAGGTTCAATTTCTATCCTACTCGCTGGGGTTATAACGATCAATTGGAATTGGATTAGATCTTGTTGTTAGGACGAATTCTGTTCTGGATTCTTTTAGCTTTGATAGCCTCAGGTGGTGTCACCTATATTGTGTTCTTGATTCGTTTCTATTATGGCTGGAAACGCTATGTTCCTCCCTCAAACAATCGTAAATACCGTGTGTCGGTTGTTGTAACTGCCCGTAATGAGGCCAGGAATCTACCAACACTGATGACCTGCCTGCTCTCGCAGGATTATCCATCAGACCTATATGAAATTGTCCTGGGTGACGACGATTCTGAGGACGACACTGAAAGCATCATGCAGAAGTATATCGTTGCAGGTCATAATGTAAAATACATCAAAGTAAAGGGCAGAGATAAGGTCATATCCCCCAAGAAGAATGCGATGAACAAGGCCATTGACGCCACTGAAGGAGAGATCATCCTTACCACCGATGCAGATTGCATTGTCCCAGTGACCTGGATTAGCAGTATGATATCCTGCTTTTCCGATGAAGTTAGTATGGTTGCTGGATATTCCCGAACCCTTCTTTCTAACTGGGATAAAGCCAGCATCCTGCATAAGTATGAACACCTAGATTTCGCTTTAACATACATGGTGCTGTGTGGTGGTTATACATTGGGAAAAAGCTGGGCTTGTATTGGCCAGAATCTCGCTTACAGAAAGAGTGCCTTTGATGATGTGGGTGGCTTCAGCAAGATCCAGAATCTGATCAGTGGCGATGATGTGAATTTAATGCAATTGATGCGTAGAAAGGGGCACAAGATAGTGTTCAACTTCTCTCCCAAGTCCTTTGTTCACACCCATCCTGTCAAAAGCTGGAAGCAATTAGTCAACCAACGCAGCCGTTGGGCATCGAATATGCGATATCAGCTAACTTTCAACCCGGAATTCTTCTTCATCCTGTTTTCTATGGCGTGTTTGTATTGGGGCAGTATCATCATGATGTTCGTATCTTTCAAGCTGGGATTAGCCATCTTCTGCTTCAGGATCATTACAGAACAAATACTGATCGGCTACTCCAGACAATACTTTGGAGTCACAGCAAAAATGCTGCTATTCTATCCTGTCTGGCTGGTCATCCAAACCTTCTTTCTGGTGTTTACCATGGTCATGGGACAATTGGGTATTTTCGTCTGGCACGGCAAGAAACCACCCAAAGGAGTACTCAATGCAAACCACAATATTTGACGATAACGCTTGCACCAGCTTCTACCCTATATGCCACAACCGCAGTGTTGGTGATCTTCGGTGTGGCATCCTCAAGCTAAGACAAAGATTGGAGTTCCTTTTCGCAGACAGTGATCAGGATACTTCCATCCTGATCGAACCCCGCTTAAAACTCCTTTATATGGAAAGGCATCCTGATTGGCAGATAAACCAGATTGAAAGGATCCCTACCCTATATGTGAATTCACGATTAGTTGTGGAACCGCAAAGCATAGATTTGATCAAGAATCTGAAAGCTGGAGAAATTCTATACTCAGGCAATGAAGTAGCTGCCATGTACTCAGAGCATAGTCCTCTTGATAATCCTGATATCCTCAATCAGTTGGAAGCTATCGAGACAGAGGTGAAACTGTATAACAACCTTGCCGATATAGTACTTGATAATGGCAGGCTAATCACCTGGGACTTCGACAATATCTTCTACGATGCTGATAACTCCTTCGAAACAGAACCTGGAGTAACCGTATTGGATCCCTATAAAGTATGGATTGGAGAAGACGTGCAGCTTGCCCCGGGAGTAGTGATTGATGCTTCTGAGGGTCCAGTCGTAATCGATAGTGGAGCCAGAGTGATGGCAAATGCCGTATTGACAGGTCCTTTGTATCTGGGGAAAAAGAGTCTGGTCAAGATTGGTGCCAAACTCTATGGCGGGGTCAGTATAGGTCCAGTATGCAAAGTTGGGGGCGAACTGGAAGGTTCTATCCTGCAAGCATATTCAAACAAGCAGCACGACGGATTTTTGGGACACGCTTACATCGGGGAATGGGTTAATCTTGGTGCAGATACCAATAACAGCGATTTGAAAAACACATATAAACGTGTCCATATCTATGATTACGCCACCAAAACTCTGCAAGATACTGGTTCGCAGTTCATGGGTTGCATCATTGGTGATCATAGCAAAACAGGAATCAATGTATCCATCAATACAGGCACAGTAATCGGAGTCGGATGCAATTTGTATGGGAGTAAGTTATTCAGTGGATTCATTCCTGACTTTTCCTGGGGCGAAGCTAATGAATTGTCTCATTACCGGTTCCCAGCATTTTGTGAAACTGCTGCTCTGGTTAAACAACGCCGGAATCAGACCCTATCCGACACTGAAAAAGACATATATAAAACAATCTCAGGAGATTAAATGCAAGATTATATAGAAGTGGAATACCGATCCGGAAGGCTGGGTTACTATCTGAATCCGGACAACTTGCCGATCAATCCCGAGGATCTCATCATCGTCGATGTAGAACGGGGTGAGGATATCGCCCAGATCGTTCACATGGCAGTCCCGAGGGAAGAACCTGATGGAACTGGCAAGCAATACAAGATTCGCAGACTTGCTACAGAAGATGATTGGGAGAAGCTCCGCAACATAGGCCATGAAGAAGAGAAAGCCGCAAACACCTTCATGGAGATCCTGGAACGCTATCCCTTTGAAATGAAGCTTATAGAAACGATTTATCAGTTCGACGGCAACAAGCTGACCTTCTTCTTCACCGCTGATGGTAGAATCGATTTTCGTGCTTTCGTGCGTGAACTTGCCAATATCTTCAGAACCCGCATAGAATTACATCAAACCACCGGTAGGGATGAAGCCCGCAGGTTGGGTGGTTTCGGCATGTGTGGTTGTCAATACTGCTGCAGTTCATTTTTAAAGCATTTCAATCAAGTTACTATCAAAATGGCAAAGGATCAAAACCTGGCTGGCAATCTGTCCAAAATCTCAGGTCCTTGTGGCAGGCTCTTATGCTGCCTGAATTTTGAAGAGGATTTTTATGTAGAAGAAGGCAGAGATTATCCTGTGATTGGTACTTGTGTAGAGTTCAAGGGAGCAAAATCCATGGTCTTCAGGATTGATGTAATCGCTAAGAAGATCTATTTAAGCAGTGACGATCAGGTTATTACTGAACTCGACCCCACTGAATATGCCAAACTAAAAGTAATCAGCATCCCGGATTTGGAGCCATGCCTGTAAGCATCTATGGCTCCAGCCCTGAACAAATCAAAGCTGTGATCTGTGAGCAGTTCCCTGAATACAGGTATAAACAGCTAATGCAATGGATGTATCAGAAACAGCAGAATGATCCTCATCTGATGACGAATCTACCTGCTGATGTCAAACAGTGCTTATCCAATCATTTTGATCTCACTCTACCTGAGATAGACATCCAGAAACAAGCTACAGACGGAACGACCAAATATCGCTTAAAGCTTAGTGATGGGGCTCTCATTGAGATGGTACTGATTCCTGATCCCCCCAAGATGACACTTTGTATATCATCTCAAGTAGGTTGTGCCAGAGCTTGTACTTTCTGTGCTACCGGTGGTTTGGGTCTCTCCCGCAATCTGGAAGTACACGAAATCGTTGGTCAGATCATTCTTGCTGCCAGGCTAACTGCCCCTGCTAGAATCACTAACCTCGTTTTTATGGGCATGGGTGAACCGATGGACAATCTTGCCAATGTCCTTGCCTCGCTCAAGATCATTCAGGATGAAAACACTATTTCGTTCAGTCCCCGGCGCACCACTGTTTCCTCCTGTGGCATACCAGATGGCATCGTCAGACTCGCTGACAGCATGGTCAAGACCAAACTTGCCATCTCCCTGAACAGCGCTATAGATGAGAAAAGAAACCAGCTTATGCCAGTGAACAAGTTATTCCCATTACTCCGGCTCAAGCAAGCACTTCTGTACTACCTTCGTAAGAGCAGTTTTCGAATCACGTTTGAGTACATCCTGATCCCTGGCTTCAATATGGATTCTCAAGACCTCAAAGCTCTACGCAAGTTCGTGGGTGATGTACCCTGTAAAGTAAACTTTATCCCCTACAATCCGGTACCGGGATTGCCATATCGCAGCCCCACCCGTGATGAAATAGATAGATTTCTACATGCCGCCCAGAGCCTCAATCAAGCTATCACCTTGCGCAAAAGCCGGGGAGCTGAGATTTGTGGAGCCTGCGGCCAATTGGCAATTCTGTAAAGGAGAATTTAATGAACAGCATCCCCGAGATCGCTATCAAGTTTTTTGGTGAAAACCGCCCCTGCCTATGTGGAGGAGCACACCAGGTTTGTTTGAACTGCGCTGTATGCAGAGCCAATGATCCTGACGAGTTATTCAATCCAGAAGATGGTATTGCTTCGATAATCGATGCCACGATCCTGAAGGCAGATGCCACAGCCCGGGATATCAGTGCATTATGCGAAACAGCAAATAAACACCACACTGCATCCGTCTGCGTGAATTCATATTTCATTCCTCAAGTAAAGAAGCTTCTAAATACTGATGTAAAGAGCTGTACTGTGATCAATTTCCCCCTGGGTGCAGGAAGCCGCAAAGCAGTAAAAAAAGAGGCAAAAGCTGTCATCGAAGCCGGAGTGCAGGAAGTGGATATGGTACAAAACATTTCCGCAGTAAAAAGTCAGGACTGGGATATGGCACTGGAAACCATTAAAGCTGTATCGATTCAGTGTATTGAAAACCGCTTGCTTCTGAAAGTAATCCTGGAGACATGCTTCCTGGATCGCGAAGAGATCATCATATCCTGCCTGATGGCCAAAAAAGCCGGAGCTAAATTTGTGAAAACCTCCACTGGATTTGGCACTGCTGGAGCTACAGCTGAGAATATTGCCCTTATGCGTGAGGTTGTAGGCCCAAAACTTGGAGTCAAAGCTTCTGGTGGAATCCGGGACAAAGCTACAGCAGAACTGATGGTAAAAAGTGGTGCCAACCGGATTGGCGCCAGCAGTGTGACGGCTATTCTCCAGGATTGATTTCTACATGAAACTAATCATTGCCGGATACAATATTGACAGTAGCCTGATCAAGCAGCTAAATAGCTCTCAAGCTACACCAGAGGTGATCTCTGCTGCTTACGCCCGAATCAGCCGTAGTGCAAAAAGCGTTGATGAGCTTCGAATCGAGGCCATACAAGAGCTTGAAAAAGCCAGAAAATCCAATACCAACATCGTGTTTGAGATGGGACACGCCTCTGTAGCTGAACATGCTGTCTTCAATCTTGATTTGATCGATGTATCAAGGCTGCTTACAGAATCTGTCCAACGCAGCCGTCTTGCTTCATTTACGGAGAAGTCTCAAAGATATGTTACTTTCGGACGGGACTATCTGATTCCTAATGAGATCAATGCTATTCCCAAACTCAAGAAGAAATATACTGAGCTCATGAAGAAGCTATTTGCCGAGTATGAAGCCAGCTATTCAATACTTCTGACCAATTACAAAGAGCAACATAGCGGAATCAAGCTACGTGAGCTTGAGGGCATGGCCAAAGAAGATGCCCGTTATATCTTGCCCCTTAGTACTTTGACCCAGATGGGAATCACCATCAATGCCCGCAGTGCAGAAGCTTTGCTGCGGCGTCTGTCAAACATACCTCTGGCTGAAGCCAACACTCTGAAGCAGCTTCTGTATGATCAACTTTCAGCCATTGCCCCTTCACTGATCCGCCATACTGAGGCAGATGGTTTCAAGGGTACTATCGATCTGGATAAGGTAGGATTCAGCAATTTCCTGCAGCAGGAACTACCATGGTTGGCAGAATTGGATTATGAAAGTAAGGTTAAAACCATTTCTACACCCAAAAATGCTGATGATGCTGTTCTTTCTGCCTTGGTATATGCCAATAGTGAACTCGGCTGGCAGGATAACCTGGATACTGTATCCAAACTCCCCAAGATCGCCAGGGAACAGCTTTGGCAACAGGTATTTAGAGGAATCCGGAGCTGGCACAAGCTTCCCAGAGCTTTTGAAGCTGCTGAGTATGAATTCGAACTGCATCTCAGCGAAGCATGCTGGGCTCAGTTGAAACGCCACAGAACCTGCACGATGCTAAAGAAAGCTAATAGCTCTGGATTGCATGTAATCCCTGACAGCATCAAGCAAATCAAACGGGACAAGATCTGGCAGCAGTTGGCTGTGGAAAGCCAGCTTCTATCAGATTCTCTACCTGACAATCTCAAGCCCATGAGTGGTTATCTGAAGTTAAATTCATCCCTATGCAGGGTATATGTAAAAATGAATCTTCGGGAAATCTATCATTTTGTCCGGCTTCGTTCCGATGAGCATGCCCAATGGGAAATCCGTGAAATATCGGATGCAATTTCCAGAATTGTTCAGAGAAGTGCTCCCAACGCAGCCCGTTGCCTCAGCGGAAAAAGTGAATTCAAGCCAGGATTATGATTTTGATGTTCCATTGCCCTGGGCAGGAGACCTTCTCCTGAACAATCCTTCGGAATCTATCAGATCCCTCCTGATGAACATGTCCATGAGTAATTGATGGCTAGCGATGTAATCCTCACCCTGGATAGCGTAAGTATCGCTTACGGAGATCGTACTATCATCGCCGAGGCATCCTTCGGCATCCATGCTGGTGACCGCATGGGCATCGTAGGCATCAATGGTTGTGGAAAAACAACTCTACTAAGATTCCTGTGTGGAAAGATCACTTCACACACTGGCGTGGTAACTACTCGCAAGAATCTCAAGATAGGCTATCTGGAGCAAGATCCAGACCTGGATCAAACCCTCAGTGTAGAAGCCTACATCACGCATTCCGATGCTAAGCTAAGAAAACCTGAGCATGAGTATAAAGCCATCCTTACCAGACTTGGCATCGACTGCTTTGACAAATCCTTGGGACTGCTTTCCGGAGGCCAACGCCGTAAGGTGTGCCTGGCCAAAGCGCTGATCCATGATCCTGATTTATTGATCCTGGACGAGCCTACAAATCACCTGGATCTCGACACCATCGAATGGCTGCAGGAGTATCTTTCCACCCTCAAAACATCGCTTATCTTTGTAACCCACGACCGCTATTTTCTGGATGCCGTATGCAATCGCATCCTGGAAATCGAGCACACCAAGCTGCATTTCTATGAAGGCAATTACAGTGACTATGTAAAAGGCAAACTTATCCGTGCCCAAGACCTGCAACGCAAGGAAACCAGACGTCAAGCCCAGCTTTCCAAAGAGCTAGCCTGGCTCGCACGAGGTGCTAAAGCACGCAGCACCAAGCCCAAGAATCATGTAGACCGGGTAAAAGAACTGCTCTCAAAAAGCTATCTGATCTCGCAGCAGGACTTGGATATCTCTTTTCAGACAGACAGGATGGGCAAGACCATCCTGGAACTGCACAAACTCAGCAAAGCCTATGGTGGGCAAATCCTCTTTGAAGACGTTGACCACAACTTCCAGCCTTTGGAGCGGGTAGGCATTATCGGAGCAAACGGCTGCGGAAAAACTACCCTCCTCAGATTGATTACCGGCGAGCAAACCCAGGATCTGGGCAGTATCAAGCTCGGGCTCAATACCCATATCGCCTATTACAAACAGGATGAAGATAGCTTTGATCCCGCCCTCAGTGTCTATGACTACATAGCCCAATACGCTGAAACCATCAAAACCGCTGATGGCAGCAAAGTAAGTGCTACCGAGATGCTGAAACGTTTCCTCTTTGATGGCAAGATGCAGCAGATGAAGCTCTCAGCCCTCTCAGGTGGCGAGCGCAAACGTCTTTATCTGCTCAAGTCCCTGATGTTTGGCGCAAACTTCATCATCATGGATGAACCCACAAATGATCTTGACATCCGTACCCTGGAGATCTTGGAAGACTATCTCGATGCTTTCCGGGGGTGTTTACTGATCGTATCCCACGACCGTTTTTTCCTGGATCGTACCGTTGATTACCTCTTTATCTTCGAAGGCAATCATATCCGCAAGTTTGCCGGCAACTATTCGGACTATCTTCTAGTGAAGCGCTTTGAAAAAGAAGAAAGCGAGGACAAGGTCTCAGCAGCCGTGATCCGTCCCAAACGTATTAAAAAGGGACTGAACTACAATGAACAGCGAGAGTTCAACGCTGTCGAATCCCGGATCAGTGAACTGGAAGCGAGTTTATCAGAACTGGAAGATGCGCTGTTGCAGAAAGAGCTGAGCCCCGAACGTTACAAAGACATAGCCAACAATATGCACAGCTTGCAAAGCGAACATGAGAAGCTGCTGGCACGCTGGATCGAGCTGAGCGATAAAGCCAGCGGAGATAACCAGTAAAACAACTTCAATTAGTCACCCATTATAATAGTTCTTGACTGATAATCCTTATTGGGATTAGTTTGAATATTAGAGGTAATGATATGAAAAGAACTGCTGCGATTAGCATAATCCTTTTTATTACTATGCTTTTGCCCATTCAAGCCGTAGTGAATGGACAGCTTACAAATCTTGGAGACCGATTGGTTCTGCATGTGTGGGGAACTCATTACGAGCGAGGCTATGCCACAGGATATCTGGTCGGTGACCGCATCATGACTGTCTTCACTCAATACTTTTACTCCAATGTGGCAGGAAACAGCTTGTATATGTACAATCAGGGTCTGACTTATTTCAATGATCACTTCAGTACCGACGTTCGTTATGTATCCGAAGCACAGGGAGTCCTGCAAGGCATGATTGATGCTGGAGTATCAATCTGGCATAGTGGACTGGGACGAGATTTGAACCTGAATGATCTGCTCTTTACAAACTCCATCGTGGATCTAAGCGGAGGTATGAAAGAAGGAGATCTGGGCTGCTCTTCCCTGTCCAGTTGGGGTTCCGCAAGTGCCGACGATCCTATTCTGGCAGGAAGTATCCAGATTACCCGGCTTTTGGATTGGAGCCGCAATCCTGCCCTTATCGCCAATGCAATCGTTACTATCCATCATCCCTCCGAACCCGATGAACAAAAATGGCTCAGTTTTGGTTATCCGGGTCTTTATGGTGCCCTATCTGCGATTAGTGAAACAAACTGTGCAGCTTTCCTGAATATGGGCAACCTGCACCCCAGTCAGGATACAAACAACCTTACAAATGTGCTGTTTGACATTCGTTCAGGCATCGAACGTCTTGATTTCAATGGTGATTCATATCATGACACTTATGACATCTTCACTTCTGTGGCTATAGGCAATCACCGCTCCGGAACTATCGTTCACTCTATCAAACAATATGCAGATTCCACCCAGGCTATGATTATCGAAACCAACAACAGCGGTACGGTTAAGCGCCACAAGGGTGAATCCAGCGCTATTCAGGGCGATAACCTGGCGGCTACAAACCATTTCCGACTGCTTGCCCAACCCTCATATTGCAGCCGCTATCTGGAGATTATTGACTCATTGGGTGTGAGCCCCTTCGTATCAAACTCCCGCCAATGGCAGCTCATGCAGGGTGCCGGAGGAGTATCCGGCACGATGATGATGATTCAATATCTGCCAAATGTGAATCTTATCCGCTGGAGTGTGGCAAATTCCCAGTATCCCGCCTGGAGCCAGCCCTATATGGAATTTGATACCAATGCTCTTTTTACCCAGCCTACCAGCAATTTTGATGATGTAGAGCTTGTAAATATCCCACGCCTCTCCCCCATCCCTAATCCCCTCAAAGCCGGTCAGGAGCTGAGGTTTGAACGTCAGGAAAGCTTGGTCAGGATCGCCGTCTTCAATACCCGGGGTCAGCAAGTATTCGAAGGAAAACCCTCCAGCTTTGATTCGACAAATTCCTTGCCCCAGAGCGGTATTTACTTCATGAAGGGAACTACTCGCGATGGAATCGTACAGACAGGGAAACTGCTGTATCTGAAATAGCAAGGACAGATTTCGTATTGTCGTCTTTTAAGGGATTGGTAAGGCGTCATAAGCATCTTCCCGGCAATCACTCCCTGATTCGAATTACGCTATCATTACGCACCCATTACGCATAATGTCCGTTATACAAGCGTGATGATAGCGTGTACGTCATAGGGACGGTACACTTTAGATAATCTTTCATGCAATGCGGGGGGGAGCTAAAATCGGTTAACTATTCTGAGATCCACTCCTGGCCATCCCAAGCTGTGCTGGGGTTGTTCTGGGGAGGTGCTGGAATAGAATAGTGGGTACTCATATTGACCAATTCTTTTCGAGTCCACGCGGGACACAAGTTTAGATAGCACATTGTATCACAATACAATACTAGTCCTGTAGGGGCGACAGATTTACACACTCATAAAAGTAAGGTGCTCCCGAAGGAGCACCTTACCAGTGATACTGGAGCTAAATGGGGGATTCGAACCCCCGACCTACTGATTACGAATCAGTTGCTCTACCGGACTGAGCTAATTTAGCTTTTAAAAATGGTCAATTCCCGGCTAATGCCAGGTATATCGATGTATTGCTTGCGGATCGTGCGAACATAGCCTCTATCGGTATAGTCTGTCATATCTGCAATTTCGTGAAAAATCGTCGTAGTCAGCTTGATGTCAAGTTCCGAAGGTTGATATAGATTGCGGGGATACCAGAAATCACAAGTGGAAAAGCTGATATACTCACGGCCCTCGTCATTGATCTGCCAATCAGGCAGTGGCAACCAATACTCCACATACACAGAAACAGTGTCAGGAAGTCCTTTAAACAAAGGCGTGCCAAATGAGTAACAACTAACCACTGTACAGCTATCCACCAGTTCTGGTACCGGCAGTTCCGGAACAAAATGCTTGGGATGCAGGTTTGTGGCTTTTTGATACCTTACCAGCCGATCCCCGAGGAATACATAATCCACTGTCGCAATGTTATTCAGGAAAAAGCTGTAGTAGTCCACAGTAGCCAATTGGCTTCTGTCGATACTGAACTCGGCTGCGATCATAAGTCTGTTCAAAGCCGTGGAAAGCGTAAGATCCAGCTTGTAGTTGTGAGATTCCAGAACATTGAATCTGATTGGTGATCCTTCGATCAGTTCTGCATTTAGAGATAGCAAAACCAATAGGAGAATCGCTGTAAATATGTACTTACGCATTCCGGCCCCTTCGCTTTCTTTGATAGTGGCAAAAGTTTTTGATCGGCTCATTTAGTCAAGGGAAAATGGCTCCTGGATCATTTCATTAGTACGATTTTACGGACATTGTGGGCACTATTGCCTGTCAGTCTGACAAAGTACACTCCTGATGCCTGAAGACGATTATGCTTATCCCTGCCATCCCATATTGCATTGTAGATTCCGGGCAGCATATCTGCCGAAATCAGCTCTCGCACCATTTGCCCGCGGGCATTGTAGATTTTCAAGCTGGTCTTCCCCTGCTTCTTTACTTCAAAGCTGATATTGGTATCAGGATTGAAGGGATTGGGCCAGGCTTCCAGCTTGGGGGCAATTACTGCTGCTGTATGTACAGGCGTGGGAGGATTGCGGAAGTATGAGCGTTCGTACATATCAAAAGTGATAGATTTGGCTGATTCAGGGCTCTTGAGCTGAATCCAATAGTAGTTATTCGGGTTGGGAATTTCTGTAAGCGCGCTGATATCCTGCCAGTCAGTCCATTCGATCAGACCTACGTTATCAAACCAGGCTTGAGATACCTGCCCATTTATCCCGGAAAGACTGAGACGGATATCATAGTAGTAAGCTGAAGCTGGGATCGTAATCTCTTTGTTGAACCACGCCCAGTTTGTAGAGCCTGTGATGTTTGTAGTGATGTTTTCTGTAGCAGTGGGACTCACTGAAGTTCGGCTGTTATAGTAACGGATGATGATATTGGCAGTGTTTACATTACGAGTTTTAATCCAGCCATGCAAGGTGAATTTGGTCGTGTTGTTGTACCATTTCATCTTTTTTGAGATCGTGGCAGTCACGGTTTGTCCTGTGGAGGTGCTTAGCAGGGCTGAACGCATGCCATCCACAGCATCAGTGGAAAACTCGGGTATGGACCACAGCGATGAACCTTCATCTTCCATGTTGCCAAACCATATCGTTTCTGATCCCAATCTGGCCGAAGCATTGATGGGAGGATTTACTGCTGAAATCGATGCTATGCTGCCATAGCGTGGGAGTTTCATCGGATCTGTGTATTGTTCACTTGCTAATGAATTAGTAAAATCCTTTGTAAAAGAAAAGGAGTGATCCATGGGTATCAGGCTTTCAGGATCAGGGATTACTTCACCTGAGAGGTTTTCACGATCTACCAGAAACACAGTATCCAGTTCCCGGGATTTCATGGCAAGGTAATCCAGGATGTGGATTCCTAATTGTCCTGTGGCAGGTTTGGGTATGTAGGCATCGATGAAAACTGGTCTCACCCTATAGTTTGAAAATCCTTCCGGTCTGGCATCAACATACAGAATCATGGAAGGCATGCACTCCGGATAATCCAGATCAAAGACAAAATTGCCGATGGAGTGAGCAATCAGTTTACCATTGTAGATTTCCAAACCCTGGATGATATGAGGATGATGTACGATCACGATATCAGCACCGCTATCAACAGCAGTCTGGCGAATCTGCCGGTCCCATTGATGCGGGACATCGACCCGATGGAAATAATCCTCATCCTCCGTGTCATCAATAAAGGGATTGTTTTTATCGTAGTTTGCACCTGGAGTAAGAGAATATTCGCTGCCACCATGCATTTCAACAATCTTCAGATCAGCAAAACCCTCTACCGCTGCAATTTGCTGGCCTATGTAATAGGGTGTCATGTAAGCAAAACCAGGCTTGTTGAAACCTGCTTGCAGATAGGGTTGGGCATTGTTGTACTGCCCAGTCCGGTCGCAACTCCTCAGAAAAGCGATGTTCAGACCCTTTTTATTGACAAATGAAGGTAAGTATGCTTCATAAGCATTGGCTCCTGCTCCACTAAAGCTGATCCCAGCATCGGTGAGTAAGGATTGCATTTGTTGCTGGGCGACCAAGCCATAATCCAGAGTATGATTGTTGGCGAGGCATACCTGATCTATCCCTGCATAAACAAGACCTGATATATTGCTGGGGCTACCCCTGTAGATTACCGATTTGGTAGGATGCGGGGTACCAAGATTGGAAAGCACTACCTCCAGATTTGCGCAGGTAACATCTGCTGCTGCTCCCAACATGGGCAATGTGGGAGCAAAAATAGCGTTTACACCTTGAGTGGGGATAATCCCACCCCCAGTTTCATATCTGCGTGCTAGCATTACGTCCCCTACAAAGTTCATTGTAAGGGGAAGAGATGATTCTCCAATGTCCACTTGTACCTGTGTGGATGCCAGGCCAATTCGTCCAGTATCATCGGTCACTTTTAAGGATGCTGTGTATGAGTGAGCATCGGTAATAGTATATAGGTGGTAGGGATTTGCCTGGTCACTGCTCTCACCATCGCCAAAATCCCATCTATAAGTGAATGTGTCGCTATCTGGATCGATGACCTGGCTGTAAAATTGCAGCCCCACTTCTCGCCCCGATCCTGGTCTTTGTGTGGGTTCTCCGGTGATAATGCTAACCTGTGGAGCTTGAGGCAGATCACTGGTGATATTCAGGATATCATCAAACCAAACGCTGTAACTATTAGTAAGATTATCGAGATCATTTACATAGATGATCGAAGTAAGCATGGGCTGATAACCAAAGAATGATAGCCAATCCGCACCAAGAGGTAATTGGTAAAGATTCCAGGTATTGTGCGAAAAAGCACCCTGATATACAGGTACCCATACTTCGATGTTCATCACAGTCGAGCCTGAGATGCTGTAAAACAGTGAATTCTCTCCATCCGAGAAACCGATGCCCTGATATTTTGCCCCGGATTGGGTACGTCCGGCAAATTGAATCACAGAGCTACTATCAATCACAACCGGGGATATCATCTGTTGTTTCCAGGTGTTACCGCTGAGTTTCAGGGAGTATTGTGAAGCATTGTAAGTGGTAGAGCTATCAAGACTCCAACCGCTGGGATTGATATCTTCATCGGCCCAGGAAAGTAGCGTTACCTCTCCAGCTTCAAAATCTTCAATTACTTCAAAGCGGCTTTGACCAGCTAAGTGCAAGCTGCTCAAGCAAAACAAAACCAGCCAAATGACTGAGTACCGGGAATGGAGCATAATTCCTCCCAAACTGCTAAATCGAGTCTCTAATTAGCTAATGCAAGTTACATTCCAAGATATGGATAAGTATTATAATGATCAGCCGTTATCGGCGAGATTTATACTCCTGCTCTTGAAGCCATAACCCAGAACATCATTTACATCTGTAACCACCATGAAAGCATCGGGGTCAATTTCTTTCACGATATCTGTAAGGAGAGGCACTTGGCGGCGGTTCAATACGCAGAAGATTACATTGATATCCCTCTGATTGAAGCCACTGGTGCCTTTTAACAACGTGACCCCCCGAGCCAGTTTGTCAAAGATTTCGTTGCGGATCTCTTCCATTTCATCGGAGATGATGTATACGCCTTTGATGTATGGCAGTCCTTCTGAGGCCAGGTCTGTGATCTTTGTCACAATGAAGAGGTTGATGTATCCCCAGATCAGTAGTTTAGGATCTGCAAGAGATATGGCTACAGCCAGTATGATCCCAGTCTCCACTATGTAATAACTGGTTCCGATGGATAGATTTGCTTTTTGCTTGATTAGCGCCACTGGAATATCAGTGCCACCTGTGGAGCCTCTAAATCTAAAGATCAGCCCCAGTCCCAAGCCTAATAGTACAGAACCCGCAATTGCCGAAAGAAACAGATCCTCAGGAGGGAGCATGGCATAGATGATCCTTCCATTTACTAAGTGGGTATACCTGGCTATATCAGAAATCAAGCCCAGTCTTGCCAGCATCGGGAAACTAAGCAGGTCTGTCATTGCCGCGCTCACAAACATGCCATACAGAGATTTACTCCCGAAGGATTTGCCGATGAATACAAAACTGATCACAAACAAGGGTAGATTGATCAGGATCATGGAGACACCATTGGGAACTCCAAAAAAGGCTTTAATTATCTGTGATATACCAGCTACTCCACCTGGGGCCATATTGTATGGTAAGAGAAACCATGAATAGCCGATGGCAAAGAAAACTGATGCCAGGATTATCCCGATATGGTTCTTTACTTCTCTCTGAATGCGCTGTTTGCGGCTTATCTTTTTCATGTACTTGCTGCTCCTAATGTACTTGACGAATTCCGGTCATTGATAATTATTGTTTGTTCCGGCATACAATGCTTCCCTGCATTTCAGGAACTGCATTGGCCGGAAGAAAAGAAATACAAACCAAGGAATACGTGAATGAAGATCGATATCAGATTGGACGGAATAAAACATACCACAATAGAGCTGGAAAAACCCAGATCAATTGCTCAAATCCTTAAAGGCACCGATATCAATCGGGATCTGATCCTGAGCTATAAAATCAACCATACCGAATATGTCAATGAAGATTATTGTCCAGAAAACGACACTCTGGTCAATTGCATCACTGCTCATCACCCTGAAGGCTACAGAATCTATCAGGATTCCGTAATCTTCATCATGTGTAAAGCCTTGAACTCCATGATGGGCAATACTCATTCCCTTGTGGCGGAACATTCCATTGGAGATGGTGTCTTCTGCGAGGTATTCAATACTGAACGGTTTACAGAGGAAGATTGCTCGAGACTCCAGACCGAAATGCATCGAATCATCGAAAGTGATATCCCTATAGACAGGATCGAGGTAAAAACCTCGGAAGCAGTGGATATCTTAAACTCCATGGGCAGAAAAGACATCATCAAGAATCTACTGTCGAACTATGCAGACAGTGTCTTTATCTACAGATGTGGGAAATACTATGATTTCTTCATCCGTCCTCTGGCTGATCGCACTGGCTTCATTAAGGAATTTGAGATCGTGTATCAATCTCCCGGCTTTATCCTGCGTTTCCCTACAGGCAAGGATTTCAAGGTGTCACGCCCCTTCGTACTGCCAAAGAAGGTTTTTGCTTTGCATCAGGAACACGATAAGTGGCTGGATATCCTCAGAGTTCATAATATTGTGGATATCAATAAACTGATAGTTAATTACGAGATTTCACAGTTTATCCTCGTGGAAGAAGCCCTGCATGAGAAAAAGATAGCTGAAATCGCAGCAGATATTGTAAAACGACAGGAAGTGAAATTGATCCTGATCGCCGGTCCTTCATCCTCAGGAAAGACTACTTTTGCTAAACGTCTTGGAATTCAGTTACAAGCGAGCAAGGCTAAACCTATTGTGATCGGTATGGATGATTACTTCCTGGATCGAGCCAATACTGCCCGCAAGGAGAATGGTGATTTCGATTTCGAATCCATTTATGCCATTGATTTGGATTTCTTGAATCTGCAATTGACCCAACTTCTTGATGGAGAACAGATAGAGCTCCCGCATTATGATTTCACCCGTGGAGTGAGACGCCGCAGTGGTAATTACGTCAGGATGAATAAGGACAACATCATCATCATGGAAGGTATCCATGGCTTGAATGATACACTTACCGCTGCAATACCAGACCATCGCAAGGCCAGAATCTATATCTCCGCCCTGAACCAACTCAATATTGACAACCACAACCGGATACCCACCACCGATTGCAGATTGCTGAGACGGATCGTTCGTGATCATCAATACAGAGGCTATTCTGCAGAGGAAACTCTGATCCGCTGGAGGGATGTGCGTGAAGGCGAAGAGAAAAACATCTTTCCATTTCAGGAGAATGCTGATTACATGTTCAATAGCAGCTTGACCTTTGAACTGGGTGTCCTGAAGAAGTACGCTTGGAGATTGCTGCATAGTGTATCTCCCTCTTCATCTGCCTATATGGAATCGCGCAGGCTGTTACGTCTGCTGTCCCATTGCCGAGATATACCTGATTCCCAGGTTCCATACAATTCGATTATTAGAGAATTCACCAGCGGCTCTGTATTCAATTACTGAGGATTATCGTGGGTAAAATCAATATCTTAACCGAAGACGTCAGGAACAAGATTGCTGCTGGCGAAGTGATCGAAAGACCGGCTTCTGTAGTCAAAGAACTTGTTGAAAACAGTATTGACGCTGGAGCGGATTCGATTACCGTCATTGTGGAAAATGGTGGTAAAGACCTGATCCAGGTGATCGACAACGGCTGCGGCATGGATACTGATGATGCCATGCTATGCCTGGAGAGTCATGCCACCAGTAAAATATGCAATGTCAATGATATCGTACACATCGGTTCTCTGGGGTTTCGTGGTGAAGCTCTGCCATCTATCGCTTCCGTATCTCATTTCACACTTATTACCAAAAGCATGGACTCTGATACTGCAACAAGGATAGAGATCAACGATGGCAAGCTGCGTGATGTGCAGAAAACCTCCGCCAATCATGGCACTACGATTGCAGTCCGGGGGCTCTTCAAGAACCTCCCTGCCCGCCGTAAGTTTCTAAGAACCGATACGGTGGAATTGCGTCATATCCTGAAGTATTTCCACTATCAAGCCATAATCTATCCTCAGCTCAGTTTCAAGTTGATAGCGGATGGTAAACAGAAACTATCCTATATTGCCACAAACGACCGTAATCAAAGAATGACAGATATCTTTGGCTCCAGTTTCTTTGCTGATGATGTTATCGAAGTCAGCGGGATCGCTCAGGACTACGCAGTAAATGGCTATATCTTTGGTCTGGAGGATCGTCAGGGGAAGTTGATAGATGCCCAATATGTGTTTATCAATGGCAGATTCATCAATGATAAGACAGTGCGTCATAGCATAAAGAGTGCATACGAACCATTTATCCTTAAAAGCCGTGATTGGATGAAGGGTACTACCCCGCCCTACATACTCTTTATTACTGTGCCTCCAGAGCAAATTGACGTGAACGTCTCCCCTACTAAAAGCGAAGTTCGATTCAGAGAAAACCAGAGAGTTCACTCATTGATATTCGAAACCCTGTCACGTGCCTTGAAGCGCTATGAAGAAGATAAATTTGCGTCTGCTCGCAATAAGTTTCTTACTCCTGCTGCGAAGGACTCTGCCAGTTCTTTTGAACGTGACATCTTTGTAGCCAAAACTGATGTCCCCAGGTTCAGCGAATATAAAAAAGAATATGGAAACCTTTATCAAGATGATCTGTTCAGAGCTGAACCAAGCCCCAAGCCTACACCAATACCTATCGTCAATCCAGCCCTAAGTGATCAACCCCAAATCGAGATCTTTAATGATCTGCCCAATGATAGTGTGTCCTATAAGCTACTCATTCAAAATGAGGAAGACTACATTAATCCCTGGCAGCTACATAACACATATATATTTGTCCAGATCGAAGACGGTCTGGTAATCATAGATCAACATGCCGCCCATGAACGGATCATATATGAGAAGTTGATCCATCGTACCGCGGGTGCCCCAGCAGTAAGGCAAAAGCTGATCATCCCTATCGTGATTGACATACCCCCATATATCGCTTCTGAAATCAAAGATCTTATCGATGCAAACCTTGAAGTTCTGGAAAAAACAGGATTCGTCCTGAAGAAATTCAGCGGTGATTCTATCGTGATCGAAGAGATACCGGCTGAATTGGGAGACTTTCAAGGCGGTCAGGTCTTTCTGGATATCCTCAAGCAGCTGGAAGCAGAACTTGAGATAAACCATGACTTCCGGGATTCTCTCGCCAAATCTATAGCCTGTAAAGCTGCTATCAAGGCAAATACCCGTCTCACTCGTAAAGAGATGCTGGCTTTGATCAATGACCTGTTTGCATGCCGGGTTCCTTACTTCTGTCCTCATGGCAGACCCCTGATAGTCAAGATGACTATAACGGATTTCGAAAAGAAGTTTAAGCGCATTACATGATCATTATCATTGAAGGGCCTACAGGAGTTGGTAAGAGCACTTTAGCATTGCAACTGGCTCAAGCCCTTGATACAGAGATAATAGGGGCTGATTCCAGACAGATCTACCGCTATCTGAATATTGGCACTGCCAAACCCGGGATCGAAGAACTAAACCTGATCAAGCATCACATGATCGATATCTGTGATCCCAAAGAGACATACAATGCTGGTCAGTTTGCCTCAGATGTCTCTAGGATCGCTGCTTCACTTGAAACATCAGCTAAAATACCGATCATCTGTGGGGGTACTGGTCTTTACATCCGAGCCTTTTTAGAAGGGTTGTTTGAGCATCCTCCTTTCGATCCCCAGATTAAAGCCAGACTCTTATCAGAACTCGATGAATTCGGAATCAATGAGATGTACTCCCGATTGATGACCATAGACCCCAGTTTTGCTACAAAAATAAGCTCTAATGACCCCCAAAGAATCCTGAGGGGCTTGGAAGTCTATTTAGCTACTGGAAAACCAATTTCCTATCATTGGTCGAAACAAAAGCCCCGTCCTCCCCAAAAAATCCTGCGTCTATTGGTTAACATAGAAAGAGAGAGCCTGTATTCTCAGATCAATAGCAGATTAACTGCCATGTTGAAACTAGGACTTCTGGAAGAGATCAACGACTTACTCACTAGAGGTTATACTTGGACTGATCCCGGCTTGAACAGCCTGGGTTACAAGGAATTCCAAGCTTTCTTTGAAGGCAATGCGACCCAGGAGGAATGTGCTGATCTGGCAGCACAACATCACCGTAACTATGCAAAAAGGCAGCTTACCTGGTATCGAAAAATCAATTATGATTTGACAATCGATCCCAAGCACTTTAGCTTATCTGATATCCTCGGCGCTTTAAAGTGACTCATCCGGGGAAATGAGGAATTTGTGCACGTTATTGCAAAAGTTGTGAACTACGAAATCACAGATACTGATTTAACCAGGGAATGCAAATGCGTCCCCAATCAGGATCCCTCCCAAGCTCTTAGAAGGCTGATAGACAGATGTTTGCTCCTGAACAAAGCCGTTGATTCCGGCTTTACGGTTTCTGATGATGAGTTTGATCTAGCGCTGCTGGAATTGATCGAAGAAGATGAACCTTTTGGCCTTCCTCCAGGATCGTTGCAGGACATGGATGCCCAGGAAATGGAATTGCTTCTGACCCGGAACATCCTGATCAGGAAATATGTACAGAGTCTATGTGAGAATGAGCAGCAAGTTTCTGAAGAAAAACTGAAGGAAATATATGATGAGCAACAGGATAGTTTCTGTTGTGATGAGATGGTACGCTGCTCTCATATCCTGATCAAGGGAAATGATGACGATGCCTTGCACAAGATCATTGCGATCAGGGAGAGCATCAAATCCCCAGAGGAGTTCCTGCAGATTAGCAGTTCTTGCTCAGATTGCCCTTCGAACAGCCAATGTGGGGATTTGGGATATTTTGCTCATGGTAAGCTTCTCCCTGAAATTGATGAAGTTGCCTTCTCTCTCGAGTTAAATGAGATCAGCCAACCTTTCAAATCCAAGTATGGATACCACCTCCTATTACTCACAGATCGGAAATGCGGGAATCCAGTCCCATTTGAGGACATTAAAACCAGCCTGGCAGCCAGAATCCGGCACATGGAACGGGAATACTTCCTGATGCGTCATGTAAGCGACCTGTACACAGAATATAAAGATAGCATTGTGATATTGGCCGATGCCTTCAAACCGGCTTAGCAAGATCCTTGGGATCACGACGTTTGGAGAAAGCCACGGACCTGCAATAGGCGTACTGATAGACAGTCCCCTCCCCGGGTTACCAGTTCCATACGCAGAGCTTGAGGAAGCTTTGTCTCGCCGAAAACCTTCCACTCCCTTTGAAACATCACGGATTGAACCTGATGAACTGGAATTCATCAGCGGAGTACATGAGGGAAAAACCACAGGTACTCCATTGTGTATTATCATTAGAAACAAAAATGCCCAATCCCGGGACTATGAATCTCTCAAAGATCTTTTCCGTCCGGGACATGCAGATTTTGCCTGGTTTTCCAAATATGGCATCTATGATTACCGGGGTGGAGGACGTGCTTCTGGACGAGAGACATTAGCCCGGATTGTGGCTGCCACACTGCATGAATCCATCTTAAAGGACATTAGGATTGAGATTGTTTGTACACAGATTGGTGACTTAGTGCCAGATCCAACAAATTCTGAGAATACCGACAATTCTTACCACTGGCCGGGCAACGTACCTGCTCTCGAACAATACCTGGAAACCATGAAAGCCTCAGGAGATAGTGTGGGCGGGATAGTAAGAGTTACTATCTCAAATGTACCCAAAGGTCTTGGAGACCCGGTATTTGAGAAGCTTTCAGCAAATCTTGCCAAGGCAATGCTATCGATAGGTTCTGTAAAAGGAATCATGTTTGGTGATGGTTTGGATTTAGCCCGACGCAAAGGAAGTGAAGTTAACGACCAGATCAGTTTAACTGGATTCCTTTCCAATCATCTAGGCGGCATCAATGGGGGTATCACTAGTGGCAATGACATTACCTTTGATGTGATTGTCCGTCCCGTATCCTCTATCTCCATACCACAACAAACCATCGATAAGGGTGGTTCTGAACATACTCTGAACCTAAGTGGCCGCTTTGATACCTGTCACATCCCGAGAATCATTCCTGTAATCGAAGCCATGACCAAGCTTACTCTATGTGATGCCATCCAGCACCAAGCTTTAATTGCTGGAATACCTACTGAGTTACATCAACTAAGAGAAGCACTGGACAAAATCGATGAAGACATCATCGATTGTCTATACAGACGTAAAGCTATCGTGAACAAAGTCAAGCAATTCAAAGTACAAAACAACATTGAGTTGATCGATATTAAGCGAGAACAGGAGATCCATCAGAGGACCAGGAAACTGGCTGCAGAATCCGACCTGGATCCCGATTTAGCATGCGAAATCATAAAGAAGGTGTTGCAAATATGCAGAATATAATCATGTCCGTCCCTTACACTGATAAGAAAGACTTTAAGAACAACCCTACCTATTCCATGATGCACATTGAATACCGCCTCGATATGTCGGATGATCCAGATCAGATTGATTTTTCAAGATTTACATCTAACAACATCCTTTGTTATAAAGGCTCCAATGTTCCTGAAACGCTAATGGAAAAGATGATTAATAGCGATTCCATCATCGACATCGATTTAGCTGATATTGATGAATATCTGGATCGACTCCCTGGCAACAGGCTGTTAATATCAAAACACTTAGACAAATACGATGAAGTAGAGATCCGGGAACTTATCAATTGTCCCCATCCAGCCAATGCCTACAAACTCGCTCTAAAAGCGAGTTCGTTCGCCGAAATAGTGAAGGTCAGTGAGTTGATCGAGCAATCAGACAGGAATAATATTATCTTCAGTGTTACAGGTGTATGGGGCAAGTTCCAGCGGATATTGCATAAATTCTTCAATTCCAGTTCAGTATACATCTATAGGTTTGAGCCCACTGCTGATGGACAGATCTCTTTAATGGATTTCTACTTATCCAGAGCTTTATACATTGATTCTGGCAGAATGATCGCAGGCATTATTGGAGCCAGCCATGTGTATGAATCCTACAGTTTCTATGCATACAATGAAGAATTCAAACATGAAGAACTGGATATCAGCTTTCTGCCGATCCCTACCACAGATCCATTAGAGGCTATTGAAGTTATTCGCTGGTTAAAACAACACTTCAGAGTTATAGGATTTGCCATCACCAATCCTCTCAAGCAAGCTCTGGCAAAAGCTCTTGGCTCGCATATCCCGATCATCAATACAATCGTGATCTCGGACACCAGAATTCTATCCTTCTTCTACAATTCATGCCTGAATGCCTTTGTTCAGTTTCGAAACACCGATACTCAAGCTTTGAAACATATTATTACTGAGCGAGCCATAGACCCCAGTTCTTCCATATTGATCCACGGGACGGGGGATTGTGCCGAAGCGTTTGTTGCAACCCTTAAAAAGCTTGGGTTCAAAGATATCTTTATCGTTGGACGAAACACTACCAGAAAGAGTCACCTCATTGAGAAATACTCACTTTCCGATACCATTCCAAAACACGTAAATATACTTATAAACGCTACGCCATTGGGTTTAGATGATGGCGATAAGTTTCCTGTACTGCCTGCATATGACCTCTTGGTCGACTTGCCCTACGTCTTTGAGGAAAAATCAAGCCTGGTACAGGAGGCAGAAGCCAGAAATATCCCGTTTGTTGATGGCAATGAGTTTTGGGAAATCCAACATGAAATGCAATACGAATCCCTCACTTCATACATCGATTTCGATGAATATGAAGAAGATAAATAAATAATTTGACAAAAACATTACGATCTCGAAATGATATTCGAAGACGCTGACCCAAAACCTATAGAATCATACTAAGGAGTTATATATGAAGAAGATGCTTTATTGCCTGGCATTGTTTATGCTCTTCGCGCTTCCTGCTTTGCTGCAGGCCCAAATGGAACCCATGCAACTCGGATGGCAGGAATTTCCCATAGCCGGGATAGACAATCTGTTTATTCCCTACTCAAATCCATCCCTATTGGGTACGGGTAATTCAAATGGACTTGGAATTGTCCACCTTGCCAATGAGGATCAATTTGAGAAGCATTACTGGCTGATTCTAAATGCAGATTTTCTTACCTATGCTTATGAAAGAGATCATGGTATTCAACACCATATGTTGGCTATGGGGGATCAATTGTTGCCAGATCATATCTTGCCCAATCTTTATTATGGGTCGAACTACCGTTGGAAAAGCGATGCTTTCAAAGACGGAATATTCCGCAATGGATTCACCTATCGTCCCCATGATTCGTCATCTCTGGCCTTTACCTGGGATAATCCCATCCATGGCAAACCCTTCTACAGGGCTGGCCTGGCAATTCGTCCCCTGGCGTTTGTAAAATCCATGGACGATTATCGGCTGGAACTCTCTGCCGATGTAAACTACTCTTACCTGCAGCAAGGAGATAAATACGAGATCTCCAAACCAATCCTGGGAATCAATACTCAGCTTCTTGATGGAGTAAAAATTGGTGCCACTTACAATCTGGAAGAAGAGACTGCCCTGTTATCATTCAGCCTGAGTTCCAGAAAGTCGGAGATTGGTGGTTTGATGCGCATGAAGGATTATGACAATTGGGGATATGGCTATCTGCACCTGACTGATGCAAATTTCAAACCCTTCCTTGGTTTCAGCCCCAAATCCTGGTATAAAATGAGCCCCAAGGGTCAGATTGTGAGTTATAGAGCTCCGAAGTACACTCTGGGACCATTTAAAGTATTTGATTCCGCTACCAGATCCATCGAAAGTGTGATCGAAGAGATCAACAAGGCTGCCCAGGATCCTGCCGTGAATGGCTTGCTGTTCAAAGATCCTTCCTTCTCCACTTCATTTGCCTTGCAGCAAGAACTGGTGGACGCCTTGAAAGAATTTAAGACTACGGGAAAGCACATCAGCTTTTACTACAACAACATCAGCAATGGCTCCTACATTTTTGCCGCATCTGTAGCAGACAAGATTTATCTGAACCCAAATGGAATCGTCGATCTTAGGGGACTTTCCATCACAAGCCCCTACTTGAAAGGCATGCTAAGCTCTCTGGGCATCGAACCCATGAACTTCCGCAGCCATAAATACAAAAACGCCGGGAACATGTTCAGTGAAACTGAAATGACCGCGGCTGAACGAGAAGTTTACGATGCCCTGCTGCAAAGCATCTATGACCAGATGATTGCCCAGATCAACGTAGGCAGAGGCGAGCGCTTGAACGCACCCGTAGAAACCGTTATCGATCAAGGCCCATATTTCATCCCTTCAACAGCTTTAAAAGCTGGATTGGTGGATAAAATTATCTATGAAGATGAGCTCAGCGCTACTCTGAAGCAAGACTTTCAGTTCTCAATGCGCAACAATGAACTGGCTAACTACCGTTCCTATGATTGGTCCAAACCCAAAGAAACCCTTATAGCCACGATCTATGCCAGTGGCAACATCGTAATGGGCACAGGCACACCCGGACAAAAAATCGCTCATGAAACTACCGTCAATCTCATCCGTGCCGCACGTAAAAATCCAATGTACAAAGGTATCCTGCTTCGGGTGGATTCTGGTGGCGGCAGCGCTCAGGCATCCGATATCATCCTGCGTGAGCTGGAGCTGGCAAAAACCGAAAACAAAAAACCCGTGGTTGTATCCATGGCGGGAGTAGCTGCCAGCGAAGTATACTACATTTCCGCCTATGCCGACAAGATAGTTGCCAATCCTGCCACGTTTACCGGTTCCATTGGAGTGATCGGATTGATGTTCAATGCCACAGAGATGTTCAAAAAGATCAAAGTGAACTGGAGCACAGTCAAGAAAGGTGAAAACGCTGATTTTGGCTCGATGTTCCGTCCCTGGACCATCGCGGAAAAGAAACTGCTGGAAGGCTATATAGAGCAAACTTACAATGATTTCCTCAGCAAAGTCGATGCCGGAAGACTAAACCTTGACCTGGACGAAATCCATGAACTGGCTCAGGGTCGGGTTTGGACAGGTGAACAAGCTAAGAACAAAGGCCTGATCGATGATCTGGGCGGCATGGATGTTGCCCTGAAACACCTGAAAGAAATCGCCAAAATCAAAGGACCCATCCGGGCTGTTGATGCGACAAGCTCTGCCAGCGGGATAAATGTGAACATGCAGTCCAATTCCCTGATCAAAGCTCTGAAACTCGATGCAGTACAAGCTCTGAACAGCGAATATCTGAAAATTTATGAGCTGTGTAATGACTTTGCCAGTGAGAAAGCCTTGCTGCTCAGCCCTATTGACAGCACAAATCTACAGTATTAGTCTAGCTTAACCGCATCCAAAAATTCAATCTGGCTTCGTCTATATGCACATAGCGGATGGATGAAGCCAGTTCTTTTATCCTGTCAAAGACCGTTGATGAATCGGAGTATGGGGCAGCGCTCCATACCAAAAAGGAAAGTGGGTAGGAATAGTTTTATCCCTTCAGTCGCATAGGGTGGCTTTCAATGAACCGGTTTTTGTGTTTTGGCTCGTGCAACGGTCTTTGTCAGTTCTTCCTTGCTTGAATTACGCTATCAATACGCATCAATTACGCACCTTAGGCGTATTGATTCCGCAATCGACGTGTGTTGCGAATAGGAAATTGTCACAACAAAAAAAGGGGTGAAGCTGAATCTTCACCCCGAGAATTACACAAAACGCATTACTCAGCTTTACCTAATTCCACTAATTTCAGGATTTCATTCCTGATGCCATTTAGTTTGCCCCTTACTTCCGCCCAGTCATTTTAATGATAATGCTCAGATACCTGGATTATCTCCTTTTTGCGCAGATGGACATTGAAGCCCAATCTGCACAGATCAATACTCAAAGGATCAGGCCCCAGATCTCTCACCGGAGATACTGTGGTAATCTTCTCAATATCGATCTCTTTCCCATTTGGCAGCGTATATAGCATGGCATACCTCGGTTTTTAAGTGTGCTGATGCAGGATTTTTAACCCTTGATTTTTTGGCAAGCTTTTTTTATAAAAATTCCATATTCTGCTTAGAATGAAGAATAACTTCGAAATGATCCCTGAAAAAATCATTATGTGTATCAATCAGGTTTGCTTACCTTCTGATCATAACTATCTTATCCATAAAAGCATGATTACAGGAGAATCCATGTCTGATAAATTCAATCACATCTTTTCTGAGATCAGAAAATCCCACGATTCGATTCTATCTCCCCGGGCATTTCGGGATGAGAATGCCTGGCGCAGCAAAGAGGAAGAACAGGATGTAATGCGTTCACGCTTTGCTGTGGATCGGGATCGTATCCTCTACAGCGGTGCATACCGTCGCTATCATGGTAAAACTCAGGTGTTTTCTTTTACCAATCTCATCGATGAAGAAATGACCAATCGCAATCTGCACATTGCCTATGTATCACAGATTTCCCGAACCATCGGTAAGTATCTGGGCTTGAATACAGAATTGATCGAAGCCATTGCACTGGGACACGATCTGGGGCATTGCCCCTTTGGTCATGATGGTGAAAACGCTCTCAGCGAATGCTGTGTGTCGGCAGGAATTGGCATGTTTCATCATAATATAGAATCCCTGCATATTGTTGATTATATATCCCGAAAAGGAAGTGGACTGAATCTCACTTTCCAGGTTCGGGATGGTATTATCTCTCATGACGGTGAAGTGCACAATACCCAGCTCAAGCCACATACCAATAAAACTGAAGCCGATATCGAAGACTTTATAACGCGTAAAAAGGGTGGGGAAAAAGTGCAATGGATGCCCGCTACACTCGAGGGCTGTGTGGTAAGAATTACGGACACTATTGCCTATATTGGTCAGGATATCGAAGATGCCATCCGCTACAACATTCTCAAGCGGGAAGAATTGCCCAAAGAGCAGGTTGCCTATCTGGGGAATACCAATAGCCAGATCATCGAGACCTTGATTAAAAGCGTGATCGCTAATAGTTACAATCAGGATTGGATCGCTTTTGACCAGGAAACTTCAGATCACCTGCTCGAACTCAAGCGCTTCAATTATAAGAAGATCTATACCGATGAAAACGTGAAACAAGCCAATAGCATTATCTACAGAACCATGCATCTGATGTTTGACAAGTATCTGGATGATGTTACCAATCAGAACCGAGAATCCAAGATCTTCAAACACTTCCTGAACCATAAACGTCCTGAGTATATGGATCGCTTTTCGCCAGCGGAAATGGTGCGGGATTTTATTGCAACGATGACAGACCGCTATTACAATGAAGAGGTGAAGGATTACATGCTGCCCTGGCGGGGGTGATTACAGCCCAGAGTGTACTACCTGTCCGCCAATCATTGTGAACAGGCTACTGGCCTCCAGCCAGTATTCATTGGGCAGAGTCCGGTAGTCTTCCAGGATAATCAGATCTGCCACTTTGCCCTTCGTTATACTACCCTGACTGTCCTGTGAACATGAAGCCATAGCAGCTCCCTGAGTGTAGCCAAGAATTGCGGCAGCTACGGATATTCTTTCTTCTGGTATCCAGGCATCCGCATCTGGGCAAAGCGCTTCCTTTCTTTCTAAAGCAGTGTAGATCCCCAGAAATGGGTTCATGGTTTCGATGGGTGTATCAGACCCAAAGGCGTAGGGAATCCCTGCCTGAATCAACGATGCAAAAGGATAAGCCTCATCAGGTATGTCTTTCCAATGTTCTTCTATCATAGGGATGTCATTGGCAAGATGAACAGGCTGCATACTGGCCAGTAGCCCTGAACTCTTCAGTGCATTAAGATCCAAATGGCGAATGGACTGCACATGTTCAATCCTGTGTTTCAAGGATCGGTATTCTGGTATGCTATTCAAGCGTTTCACCGCTTCTATGACCTGATACACAGCCCTATCCCCTATGGCGTGAATGGTGCTGGAGAATCCATGTTGTGCCGCATGTTCAATTGCTTTGTAAAGCTCTTCATCCGAGTATCTCAAAATTCCCTTGTTCTCCGGCTCTGAAGCATATCCCTGAAACATTGCAGCGGTTCGGGATCCCAAAGATCCATCGGCAAATAGCTTGTATCCGCACAGTTTGTACCATTCGTCACCTTCATAGCTTCGGATGCCTGAATCTATTACACTACTGAGGTCTGTAGTCTGGAAATGCCAGCAAAAGCGAAACAGCTTTCCTATGCTCTGGGCACTATGCAGGATGTCTCGGCTTGCTTGATTCTCCATCGTGTGAAAACCAATCAGACCCCATTGATACATATGCTGGATCGTGTCATATACCGCACGGAGGATGATGTCTTCCGGAGCTGGGACAATAAATCTATCCAGAAGCTCGGCTGCGGTTTCATAAAGAACTCCCGTTGGTTCTCCACTATTATCGCGCTCGATCCTGCCACCATCCGGATCAGTAGTGTGCCTGTCAATCCCTGCCGCTGCAAGAGCCTTGCTATTACATAGCTTGGAATGATAATCCTTGCTGAACAGAGCTACTGGAACATCGGGAAAGATAGAGTCCAGAATGTGTTTGTTGAGAGCCATGTGATCTTCCAGTACATTCCTATTCCAACCACCTCCCAGAATCCATTGGGGATTCCAGTCCAGTTTGTCTCTATAGGATGTAAGATACGATTTGATCCCCTCAATATCTTTGCAATCGGTGAGATTCACGTAGATCCTGCTCTTGGCATATTCGAGGAAATGAGTGTGTGCATCTGTAAATGCTGGCAGTAGTGCTTTATTGGTCAAATCAATCGTCTCTACATGGTCTATACTCATCAGGAGGCAATCAGAGTATCTCCCAATATGTTTTATTCTGTCGCCTGACACCAAAACTGCGGTATTATCTGGATGGCCAAGGATATGACCGCCTTTGAATATATAATTCATGAACTCAGTATCTCCAGCCCCCGTATCAGTTCTTGATCTGGGATTGCACAGTTTATTCTGATCCAGTTCTGTGCCACTTCTCCAAACGCTCTGCCCGGTACAGTTATCACTCCCTTTTGAACTAGCTTCGTGGCGTAATCTGGATAATCAGTCCTCAGCAGCAAATATGGTGTAGCATCAGGTATGTGGATTTCTTTGAATGTATCAGACAGCAGATCAGTGTTTTTTAAGTACTGAAGTGTCAGGGATCTGCTGGTAGCCATATGCTGTCTCACATCCTGCTCGATCTCAGGATGCTGCAAGGCGTATGCAGCAAGGATTTGTGAAAGCCATGCGGCACAGGTAGAAACGTATTGTTTGGTTTTGATAATGGCAGAAATAATCTTGGGTGGAGCTATTACCCAACCGATCCGCCAGCCACTCATAAGATGAGATTTGGATACCCCTGAGACTCTTATGATCCGGTCGAAGGCAGCGTGGTCAAAGACTGGAGCTTCATTGAAGTATAATCTTCTGTAGATCTCATCTATGATCAGAGTTATACCATGCTTATTCAATACTCTTGCAAGCTGAAAGAAATCATCTCCTGAAAACATGAATCCACTCGGATTGGAAGGATGGCTGAGTATAAGGAACTTTACATCATCTGCCAGTGTGTCATTCCATAGATCCCAATCGATATTCTTGAAGTCCTCTCTGAAGGGCAGGCGAACGATCTCTGCCTCTGCCATCTTGATTAAGGGAAGATAGGCTGGGTAGTCAGGATCAGGCACGGCTACTTTGTCACCTCGGTTTACTAGAGCCATCAGAGTGATAAAAAGTGCTTCCTGTGCTCCGTTACACACACATACATTCTCAGGATCTGTGTCTTCATACGTGGCAATGCATTCTCTAAGATTAGGTAATCCAGCATTAGGTGTATAATGAGGATTATTTCCCTGAATAAGATCTACAGCTTTCTCGCTTAATAATGGGGGAAACTCGTAACCCAATTCTCCAAGAGCCATGTTCACCGCTCCATCAGGAGCAGCAGCCATGATTCTGCGAAGTCGCGATAGCTCTATACTGCTAATGCGGTCGGATTCAATCCACAAGGTTTCTTAAATCCTCTTCCAAAGCTACAGATACGTCCGTTTTTTCGTCTCTGTACTTCACGATGATCGGGCAATATACCTGAAAGTCCGGATTCTGTTTCAATTTTCTGGATCCAGGCACTACAACGGCTCCAGCAGGAATAACAACTGATCCTTCATCATCCTTACTAAGGTATTGATGATTTACACAGTCATAGACAGGAGTGGAGGAAGTAATGATCGTGCCTGAGGCTATCACTGCTCTGGTTTTTATGGTTACACCTTCATAGATTCCTGTATTTCCTCCCACAAAGGCATTGTCTTCCACCACTACAGGACGCATCCCAATCGGTTCCAAGACACCTCCAATCATCGCTCCAGCCGACAAATGTACGTTTTTACCAATCTGGGCGCAAGACCCAACCAAGGCATGAGAATCGATCAGACTGCCACTATCGACATAAGCTCCTATGTTGATAAATGCTGGAGGCATGATCGCCACTCCCCTGGCAATATGGCATCCATTACGTGCTGAAGAACCACCCGGCACAATCCTGATTTGATCTTCCAGTCTGAACTGCTTTTCAGGGAGAGTATTCTTATCGAAGAAGCTTTTATGAGGGCTCCATGGCATCTCTTCCAGAATGCCCATTCGAAAACCCAGCAGAATCCCCATCTTTACCCATTCATTCACAATCCACGAGTCATTGATGGGTTCGCAAGCCCTGATGCTTCCGTCATTCAGGCGTATGATAAAATCGTCAAAGAGCTTTCTGTCTTGTTTTGAATAGTGCATGGGTTTATGGTTGAACAATGCTATAATCTGGTCTTTCATTATATATCCTTCAATGTGTTCCTGATGCGTTCCAATGCCTCTGAAAGCACAGCCCTGGGGCAGGCAAAATTCAATCTCATGAACCCTTGTCCTTCTTCTCCGAATCCCGGGCCATCGTTCAGGGCAACAAGTGCTTTGTTTGTCATCATATCCGATAAGTCATGATCCGATAGCCCATACCGACGGCAATCCAGCCAGGCCAGATAAGTGCCCTCGATTGGGCTCATGCTAAGCAGAGGGAGGTTTTCTTTCAGGTAAGAAGAGAGAAAATCCCTGTTTCCCTGTAGATATACCAGTAGTTCCTCCAGCCATGCTTCAGAGTTGTTATATGCTGCCTCAAGGGCTACAATCCCAATGCTGTTGCCTAAGTAGATGTGCAGGTTTTGATTCAGATATTCAATTGGTTTCCTGAGTTCAGGATTCTCTGCGATTACCACAGCGGTTCCCAATCCAGCAATATTGAAGCTCTTGGCAGGAGACATACCAGTAACAACGATATTGCTCATGCTTGGTAATGAAGCAATAGGAATATGCTTGAAGCCTTGATACACGATATCGGCATGGATCTCATCACTAAATATAGGAACGCTATAACGTCTGCAGATCTCCCCCATCTTCATCAATTCGTCATATGTGAAGACTCTTCCAACGGGGTTATGAGGGTTACAGAGAATAAAGAGCCTGGCTTGTTTTATCTTTACTTCAAAATCCTCGAAATCAATCGAGTACAAGCCACTTTCTTCCACCAGGGCATTAGTTAAAACAGTGCGGTTATGAGCCTTGATGGTGGCAGCAAAAGGAGCATATACAGGAGTCTGGATCAGTACGCCATCGTTGGCATTGGTGAGTCCCAATATTGCCAGAGCTATAGCAGGAACCACCCCGGGAACAGCTACCATCCACTCTTTGCGAATCTCCCAGGCAAATCTACGGGCTTGCCAACCTATGATGGCATTATAGAAGCCCGGCATCCGGAGATTGTACCCATAGATTGGATGTGATGTCCTGGCCCTTATGGCGTCCTGAATGGCTGGAGCTACGGCAAAGTCCATATCAGCTACCCACAAGGGTATTAGATCATCCCTGCCATACATCATCTTAAGAGCATCGTATTTGAAACAACCGCTGTTCCTGCGGTTGTATTGTGTATCATAATCGTACATCATTCTACAACGTTACTTCTCAAGTACTCGATTACTTGAGGGAGTTTATCAGTCAGTTCTGCCTGAGGAGCTTGATCGGCGATGTTAAGCAATATTTCCAGCATCTTTGGAAACGACGCCGGAGTAGTAAAATACTGAAGCTTCCCCTGTCTATCCCTATACCCAATCACCAGGTAGTAGGTAATCTTCCTCTTCAATTGCAGGCTTACTACGTCTGCATAGGGTATTACAATGCTACGCTTCAGCATAAAGGATAGGGTTAGGTTATCAACATAAAAGCTCACTTTGTTCAAGCATGTTACTTTGCGGAGGATAGAATCCAGAGCTACAAATATGATGATCATGGGCAGAAGCTTGAAAAACAGAGGCATATCACCCCGCACATAGCGGATCAAAAAGTAGAGGCTATACAGCATAACAACAGAGGCAAAGACCAACATAAATCCTCTGGTAAGGGGATGATGCCGATAATGAAAAGGTAATTTGCCTCTTACCAGCTTCAATTTTATTTCATCCGGCACTGATACTCCTTGTAAAGCTTGACTACACTATCCAGAACGACCTGGCTGGCGGGTACGATATCGAAGAGATTGTGTGAATCTGACTCGCCATGGAAATCGCTTCCTGCCGTCATATACAAGCCATTTTTCTGGGCAATAGCAACGAATTGATCCACTTCAAACTGATAGTGATCGGGATGCCAGACTTCCAGACCATCGATACCCATATCTATCAAATCTGATATGTATGATTCATTGGCCAGTTTCCCCGGATGTGCCACCACAGCAAAACCCCCAGCTCCATGAATAATCTTGATAGCATCCTGAACCAATACTTCGGGCTTGGGCACAAAAGCCGGCTTGTAATTTCCGATATATTTATCGAAGGCTTCATTCTTGGAATGGCAATAACCTTTTTGCACCAATATCTGAGCTATATGAGGCCGAACGATTAGCTCTCTGCTACCAGACACTGCCAGTACGTCTTCCAGGGTGATTGGCATACCCAATTCCCCAAGTTTTTCGATCATCTTAATAGCGCGATCACGCCTACCCACCAAATACATTTCGGTCATCTCGTGTAACTCACGATTCGTCCTGTCATATCCATAAGCCAGAATATGAACGTCATGACCTTGATGCTGAGAACTCACTTCCATCCCAGGGATAATCTTCAGTGGACCTAGGTCTTGAGGAAGCTTATCATAGGCATCCGCAGTATCGTGATCAGTTATCGAAATCAAATCCAGACCGATCTGACGGGCCTGTTTTACAAGCTGCGCAGGGCTAAGGGCGCCATCCGATACATTGGTATGCAGATGCAGATTGATGCGCCTGATGCTTTCTATCTTCTTTGTAATCATAATCAAATAATAGATTGACTTGAAATGCAGACTCACAAATTCAGTCAATAGAATTCTTTTATGTGATTCTGATCACCTCAGGAGTAATGATTTATGTACTACGATCCTATAAAAAACAGATTTGCCAGTGCCATTGCCTTGTTCTCAGATTTGAGGATAGCCTTCTATTGGATTCTGGATATGCTCTTGTTACGACAGGCATACGTTAAACGAGAAATAAACAGATACATGAGCAATCAAACTCCCCTCAGATTCTACGATGCAGGAGCGGGATTCTGCCAATACTCGTGGTTTGTCCTCAAGAATGACCCTCATGCCACTGTGATGGCAACTGATCTCAAAAACGATTATCTGGCAGACTTTAGTTCCTATGCAGCGATACATTTTCCGGGGAGATTCACTTATCAAACTGCTGATTTACAGGACTACACGACAGCTTCTGTATATGATCTTGCCGTAGCCATAGACATCCTGGAACACATTCCCGATGATGTGGCAGCCATGCAAAATCTCTACAATTCACTTGCTCCCGGAGGCATTCTGATTATCTCCACTCCATCTGATCTGGATGAAGCCGCAAAATACACTGAAGAGCATGTAAGACCAGGATACAACAAGGCAGATTTGGAACAGAAACTATCATCCGTAGGTTTTGAGATCAGCAACAGTCGATATACATATGGTTTTTGGGGGGCACTGAGTTGGAAGCTCTGCATGAAATATCCAATGAATCTTATCTCCATACATAAAAGCCTGGCATTGATTCTACCCTTATGGTATTTGCTCATTTATCCTTTTGCGTTTGTAATGATGCAATTGGATTTGCGGGCAGATAATCCTCGTGGCACCGGAATCCTGACTGTAGCCCGAAAATCCATTGACAAATAGACAGGTACTCACATTCATTGTAAACAAGCATTAAAGATTAAGAGGTCAGCCGTGAATAAGAAGAAAAACCCTCGCAGAGCAGCCACACGCAAAAGCAAGCGCGAATTGATCATAGAGAAAGCGATAGAGGTTTTTGCCGCTAAAGGCTCTGATCTCACCACTATAGCGGACATAGCCAAAAAAGCTCGGATCGCTCAAGGCACTGTCTATGTCTATTTTGAGAGCAAAGATGATCTGCTGAAGCATTGCATGAAAGAAATCATTACGGCTGAGATCACAAGCATCATAGAAGCCACAGCCAATATCCCAGATACCATGGATCGTCTGTTTGAGTTTTTTGCCATGCATGTTGAACTGGTAAAAACTAAACCCTATGTAGCCAGATTCCTTACTCTTGAAACCAGGCAGAATGAAGAATTCTATATGCATAATCCAGATTTCAATCCCTTAAAGATGTACATTGATTTTGTCCAGAAAACAGCAAAAGAAGCCATTGCTATTGGCCGTATCCGCGATCTGAACACCGATGCTCTCGCTCATCTTTTGGTGGGCACAATGGATTTTGTCCTGGCTCAGTGGGTGATCAGTGGAGGAAAGCTCGATATTGAGCCCATGGTCCAGCCGATCCGGGATATCCTCAAAAATGGCGTGAATGAAGCAAAGTAATGCCCTGATCCTGATCCTTACCATACTGCTCTTCAGCTTGGGTATTTTAAGCGCAATAGACATACCACTCTATGTCAAGTGGCAATCGCTGAATTACATCTCCGAAAACACAAATCAACCTGGCAAAGAAACGAGCTGGAATGAGCATTATCAAGCCCTGATCGGCATCTCTCCCATCACCGCCGGTCCTGCTGAGTTTAGTTTGAACCTGGTTACCAACCGTCTGTTTCACGAACCAACCATCACAGTTCAGGACATCCAACTGGGCTACCGGATGGGTAGCTGGCTGGTTTCCGGGAAAAGCGCCGTCATTGGCCATGGGACTGGTTTTATGATGGACAATAATGCTGGACTACGAAGGGGATATGATATCTACAGATATCAACAAACCCGTTTCAATGGACTTGGTATCGGCTGGGAAGCCCAGAACGCCAGGATGGAGTTGTGCTTAGGTGGAAATATTCACAACCAGGCCATGGCGAATGCAGAGATCACATGGCTGCCCCAGCCAGAGAAGATTGAATCCGGTGTATCTCTGGTGCAGGAATTCCGCTCCATGGATTCGCATTGGCTCAGTCCTGTATCGATCACTGCTATTAAACTGGCCAGTGAAACTCCCTTGATTAAAGCCAGGCAAGCCACTGCCATTAGCTATCTTCCCGAAGATGACACTACTCCTGAACACATCGAGATTTATCATCAAAGCGAGCTCCAGTTGCGATTAACCAAGCATCTGCATCCGGGAATTGGCATTATGTATCTGAACCGGGAATATACTCCCAAGACTTTGGAACGATATCAGGCGTATCTGGAATATACTCCTGGAAGCTTCACAATTCTACCGCTTACTGAGCTTACAAAAGTGAATTCTACCTCGCTGTGGCAACATCGTATGTCGGTATTTTACCGGATTCTCCCCCAAAGTAAAGTGGGTCTTTTCTATGAGTACTCTCGACAAAACAGCTCCCAAGCCGTGCATAGCATCGGCATTGAAGCTGATCTCAGCTATTTTTTTTAGCCTGCTGATTTGCAGTTGCGAGTTCTTTAGCCCTGCTGTCAGTAAAAGCCCGATCATCGTACTGACCTTTGATGATCAACATGAAAGTATCTATCAAATAGCTCTTCCACTAATGCAGGAATATGGCTTTCCCGGTACCAATTTTGTCAATAGTGGCGCTTTAGGCTCTCCCGGGTTGCTTTCATGGAACCAGCTCATTGAGATGCAGACCCTGTACCATTGGGAAACGGGGGGACACTCCCTCAGGCATGAGGATTTGCCAAACCTAAGCTTTACCGAGGCCGAATATGCCATCCGTGAGGATTTTAACTTACTCACTCAGCACAATCTGAATCCCAAGTCTTTCGCTCTTCCCCGCGGAGATTGCCCTTTGGAGCTTTACCCCATCCTGAGCGAACTCTATCATAATCTCCGGGGCAGTAGCGATTTTGTCATGTACAAACCTATCAATAGGATGGCTTTGGGCTATTTATCCGTTCAGGGTGAATGGACCGCACAGCCCGTGATCGACCGCATCAATCGTGGTCTGTCCCAGGAAGAAAGCCTCATCATCATCGGTTTTCACCGCTTTACCGAAGCAGATTTCGCCTTTGATTATACCTGCACAAGAGCCGTATTCAAAGACATCCTGGAGTTTATTGCTTCCAGCAAGCTTTCTGTGATGACGCTTAACCAGGCCATTGATTTCATTGCTGATTAAGCATTCAAACACGCATGCCTTACGCAGTCATTACGAATTTGATGCGTAATGATAGCGTAATGATTGCGTAATTCAGATAGGAGCCTTCCCGTAGTGCCACATTTGGAGCTTGCCGAATCCCTAAAAGATTTTCCTTGTCTTTTTTTTACTGTCCCAAATATAGGGCATCAAAGGAAAAAAACACTAAGGATGTGATCAATGGAGCTTTCGAAACGTGCCCTGGAAATCCAGGCTTCCCCGATCCGCAAACTGATGCCATACGCTAATAGTGCCAAAGCTAAAGGTCTGAAAGTGTATCATCTGAACATCGGCCAACCGGATATTCCCACACCCCCGGAAATGATCAGGGTGTATCATGAATTCTCGGATAAAGTTCTGGCTTATGGTCCCTCACAAGGCCTGGAAGTGTATCAGCATGGACTGGTACATTACTACAAACATCAGGGAATCGAGCTGAGTCCCAAAGATGTTATTGTCACGACTGCTGGCAGTGAAGCCATCACCTTTGCCATGATGGTAGTTGCCAATGAAGGTGATGAGATCATCGTTCCCGAACCTTTTTATACAAATTACAATGGCTTTGCCACCATGGCATCGATCCATCTGAAAGCGGTCACTACTTATGCTGAAGATGGTTTTGCCCTGCCAGACAATGGCGTATTCGAAGCCTTGATCGGCCCCAAGACCCGTGCCATAATGCTCTGCAATCCAGGTAATCCCACCGGTACCGTTTACAGCCGGGATGATATCTTCAGAATCGCAGAATTGTGCAAACAACATGGCCTGTATATGATCTCAGATGAAGTGTATAGAGAATTCATTTATGATGGCATGAGGCATACCAGCGTGATGCATGTTCCTGGTTTTGAAGAGCACGCCATTCTGGTGGATAGCGTATCCAAGCGTTACTCTGCCTGCGGAGCCCGGATTGGTTGTATGGTTTCCAAGAATCAAGCCTTGATGGGTGCAGCCCTGAAATTTGCCCAGGCGCGCCTCTGCCCTCCTACGGTGGATCAATTGGCTGCCAATGCCTGTGTGTATCTTCCGGATAGCTATTTTGAGGCTATGGTGCAGGAATATCAAGCCCGTCGTGACCTGGTTTATGGCGAGTTAGCCGCCATTGATGGTGTGATCTGCAAAAAACCAGAAGGTGCTTTCTATATAGTTGCGAAACTCCCGATCGAAGATGCAGAGGATTTTGTGATCTGGCTGCTGAAAGAATTTCAGATCAATGGTGAAACCGTAATGGCTGCCCCGGCTGAAGGCTTCTATGCCACACCCGGACTGGGCAGAAATGAATTGCGCCTGGCCTACATTCTGAACCAGGATGATCTTACTAAGGCCATGCACATCTTCCGCGAAGGTCTGAAAGAGTACAAACGCATCCACGGATAATGGAAGAACGCATCCTCTTGCGCCGGATTTTGGAAGGATTGATCCACAATCTCAACAATCCCCTGAACCTGATTCTGGGATATGCACAGAGATTACAGGCCAATCATCCTGAGCTCAGCGAAGCGGACAAAATCTTAAGTGCTGGTTTTCAGATGGATGATCAGCTCCAGGCTCTTACGGCAAAACTGATGGATGATACCCTGCTGAAACCCCAAGCTGTGAATATGAGCCAATGGCTACAGCAGGAGATCAAGTATCTATACAATTACCTGCCCTTGAAGCATAAGCTAATCCTCAAGCCTGAACTACCGGATCATGACGTAGCTGTTAACATCTCCCCCCTGCTCTGTTCGGCATGGCTGGAATCAAAACTGTTGGCCCTGATCAATTCAGATTATCAAGGCAGTAATGAACTATCCCTTGGCATAGCTAAGGATCAGAACAGTCCTGCGCTTGTTTTAAGATTTTCAGAGCCTGTATCTGAAGAGATTCAGATCCTACTTTGTGAAGATCATCAAAATGATGAATCGTTGGGACAGATGCAGAGACTAAAAAGTTTTTGGAATTCAGAGACAAACTCCCTGTTAGGAGTAATTTCATGAATGAGAACAACAAGCATCGCATCCTGATCGTGGACGACTCGCCCGAGACGGTAGAACTGATCGAGACGCAACTGCTGAGTAAATACCATGTATCTACGGCGACCAGCCTGAAATCAGCACGAGAACTGCTCAATATTCAACGTTTTCATATCGCTATCGTCGATCTGGTATTACCGGGAGAAAATGGCTTAGACCTTATTCAGGAGATTTCTCAGAATCATTCATATACAGCGGTGATAGCGATCAGCGGCCAGGCTTCAATCGAGACAGCGGTCAAGGCTATGAAGCTGGGAGCCAGTGAATTCATTGTAAAACCGATCCGTAATCTGGATTTGATCAATATTCTTATCGAAAAAATCCTGCAAACCCAATGGCTGATCGCCGAGAACAGACGGCTCAATGCCATGATCCACATGGAATTGGAGACCAATCTCATCATTGGCAATAGCGCTCCCATCCAAGCCATCATCCAAAAAGTCAAAAAGATCGCCAATCTGGACACTCTGGCTTTGATCACGGGAGAAACTGGCGTAGGCAAGAGTGTCTTTGCAGAATTGATCCACCGCAATAGCCACCGTAAACACCAGAAATTCGTATCGGTGAATTGTGGTAGCCTCACTGAAACACTGTTGGAGAGCCTGCTTTTCGGCCACAAGAGAGGAGCTTTCACCGATGCCCATCGGGATAAGGTCGGTTATTTCCAGGAAGCCAATGGTGGTACATTGTTCCTGGACGAAATCACCGAAACCTCTTTGGGCTTTCAGGTAAAACTATTGAAAGTATTGGAAAGTGGTGCATTCCGCGCCGTTGGCGGCGATAGTGATTTGCATACCGATACCAGAATCATTGCCGCCACCAATAAAGATATCACTGCCATGGTGAATGCTGGCACCTTCCGTGAGGATTTGTTCTACCGCTTGAATGTGATCAGATTGAACATCCCACCCCTAAGAGAAAGAAAGGACGATATCAAAGTACTGGCAAATGCCTTTGTGAAGGAGTTTTGCACCAAATACAAGAAAGCAGATCTTCGGATCAGTCCCGGTGTGCTCTCGATCCTTCTGAATTATGAATGGAAGGGAAACATCCGGGAGCTACGCAATGCACTTGAACATGCTGTCATTCTGGCGGAAAATAAGGTGATTCAACCTGAGGATTTACCCGAAAACGTCTGTGGCAATGCTCTTAGTCCTGATAGCCTGTATGATTACGAATCCAGCACTTGGGCTGAAGCTAAGAAAATCTTCAGCAAAACATATCTGCACAATTTGCTAACTCATACAGGCGGCAATGTCTTGAGGGCTGCCTCAATTGCAGATATTACCAGAGAGAATTTTTATAAGAAATGCAGTACCCTGGGTATTGATTGGCGCGTTTATCGCATAAACAAAGATAAGGAAATAGAAGATGGTGAGTTATGAAAACTAAATGGAAAATCTCCCCATACCTGTATATACTACCTGCTTTGCTTCTTTTGGTAGCGTTCAGACTGGTACCAATCGTGATGAGCTTTATCATCTCATTCTTCGATTGGTCATTGCAGGGTACAGGCAAATTCATCGGGATGGCTAATTATGGCACCATGATCAAGGATCCGGTATTCTGGCAGTCTATGGGAAACACATTCTGGCTGGTCATCATCCAGGTGCCTGCTTCGATCGTATTTTCCCTGTTGTTTGCCGTGCTCCTGAATCAGATCAAGATGTTCAAAAGCCTGTTTCGGATCGTGTATTTCATGCCTTTTGTCACCTCTTTGGTGGCGGTATCGATCGTTTGGAAACTAATCTTCAATGAACAAACCGGACTGGCAAACACATTCCTTGGATACGTGGGAATCTCGCCTCAGGCCTGGCTTTCTGAATCTCGCGGCATCTTCTATCTTATGTTTCTGGATATTGGTATCGAGTTACCCAAGTTTCTGCATGGTCCTTCTCAAGCCCTTTTCGCCATCATCATCATGACTGTTTGGAAAGGTTTGGGTTACAATACCATCATTTATCTGGCGGGCTTACAGAATATATCTAAGGTATATTATGAGGCAGCAGAGATAGATGGAGCCAGCAAGTTCAAGCAGTTTTGGAAAATAACAGTTCCACTTATCTCCCCTACAACGTTTTATGTATTGATCATGACCACTATTGTCAGCTTTCAGACTTTCGCCCAAATCTACCTCATGACAGACAAAGGTGGCCCTCTCAATACTACCAAACTGATCGTTTACTATATTTATGAGAAAGGATTTGACGTGCTTGAAATGGGATACGCCAGTGCTGTGGCTTTGGCATTGTTCCTGCTGATCCTGGGTCTCACTATCCTCCAGCGCAATCTGGAAAAACATGTGAATTATTAAGGGAGGAATAAGATGAATACACTGAGAAGCTCCCTTACTTATCTGATCCTGATAATCTTCGGGCTCACTATGATCGTACCCTTTATCTGGATGATTTCTACTGCTCTGATGACCCAGGCTGAGTTCAATAAACAAGAAACGCTGTTTATTCCCAAGGAAGAATTCCACGTGTGGGATAACGGCACAACTGAAGAAAGAATCCTACTGGTAATGGAAAAGGGCGACAAAAGCATCATCCATGTATTGGACAAAGACGGCAATATTGAAGAAGAATACAAAGAAGTTCCATCAGAACAAGTAAAACACATCCGCAAGAAACCCAGCTTACACTTTGCCAACTTCATCAAAGCCTTCAATAAAGTACCCTTTGCCACTTATTTCGGCAATACCCTATACGTATCTTTTATGTCGCTGATAGGAGTTTTAATAACTTCGGTGCTGGCTGCGTATGCATTTGGCAGAATGGAATTTGTCGGAAAGGATTTCTTCTTCTACCTCTTCCTCAGCATGATGATGGTGCCAGAACCTATCTATTTGATCTCGTCGTATGTGTTACTGGATAAAATCAACTGGCTGGATACCTATCAGGCTCTGATAATCCCCTGGTGTGTGAACATCTTTACTATCTTCCTCTTCCGCCAGCATTTCAAGAGCCTGCCTAAAGAGCTGTTTGACGCTGCAGCAATCGATGGCTGTTCCACATTCGGAATGCTCTGGAGGATCATAATACCGCTATCCAAACCTGTGATTGCCACTGCCTCGATCTTCTCTCTGATCGGGAGCTGGAATAGCTTCATGTGGCCACTCGTGATGACCAACAGACCGGAATTGAGGGTTTTGCAGGTAGGATTGAGTTATTTCAATCAGGAGGCGTCCACTCAAACGACCCTGCTGATGGCAGCCTCGACCTTCAGTATCGTCCCGATTCTGATCCTCTTCTTCTTTGCCCAGAAACAGATTATTGCCAGCTATGCCAAAGCCGGACTTAAAGACTAAGGAGACTAAGGTGCCTAAAACCGATGATATAAAAAAACGTTTGCAAGCCCGCAAACCTGAACGGGATAGAACAGAATATGTCAAACCGGAACCAGTGAAGCGTTTCGATGATGCCGTGCTGAAACCACAAGCATTAGTACCTGCTAAACAAAACATCATTCTGGCTTGGATTCTGTTTGCCTTCACACTATTGATTTATATGCTCACTCAAGCTCGCACCATGAGCTTTTGGGATAGCGGTGAGTATGCTACCTGTATCAGCATTCTTGGTGTTCCCCATCCCCCGGGAAATCCCTTCTATATCCTCTTTGGCAGAGCTATCGTAGCAGTTTTTGGCAACATCTTCTCGCATGCTATGATCGCAGCGTTCATCTCCTGTATCACTTCAGCTTTTGCCGTGATGTTTACCTATCTGTTCACCGTGAAACTTGTGTCGATGCTCAAAGTCAAGGCTTGGGAGGCAATGTTTGCTGGAACCGTGGCAGCCTTATACACTGCTTTTTCCTTCACTTTCTGGATGAATGCCATCGAAGCTGAAGTATATTCGGGCCTGGTCTTCTTTGTGAACCTGATCATCTGGCTTACCCTGGTCTGGGTAGAAAAAAGCGAAGACTACGATCATCAAAACATCCTGCTGCTGATCGTGTATCTCTTTTTCCTGGGCTTTTGCGTGCATCAGACTGCGTTGCAGATTGCTCCTGCCGTGCTGTTCATAATCGTATATCCAATGCTCCAGAAAGGCGTCCGGGGTGATAGCTTCTGGATGAAGGTGATTGGCTATACATTTGCCATGCTGGCTGGATATTTCGTCTTTGGAGCCATTGGTAAGGGCGTGTCTATCGACGATTTTGACAAATGGGGCTTTGCGCTGGTCATCCTGGTTTTGATGGCGATAGAATTGAAGGATGTGTTTGGCAAGAGATTCTGGGCGATGGCCTTTGGATTGATGCTGGTAGGACTCTCTTCCCATCTGTATCTGATGATCCGTGCTGCGGACAGACCTTTCATCAATGAAGGTCACCCCAGCACCCTGAGTGCATTTCAGGATTACGTGCTCCGTAAGCAATATGGAAATACCAGCTTTGTGCAGCGTCGGGGCAGCTTTTTCTCAGATCAGTTGAACTACCATTTCCTGCGCTATTTCCAGATGCAGTGGTTTCCCAATGGGATCCTCGATCCTCTGGTAAAGAGCGCTGGAGCTGTCAGCGCTTCGATCTCAAGTCTTTTTATTGCCGTTATTGGGTTCCTGGGTGGCATGTTCCACTTCAGAAAGAACAAACATAGCTTCTACTACTTCTTAGTAATCCTGCTTTTCACCACGATCATCATGGTGTTTGTCATGAATCTCTCAGATGCTGAAGTGCGGGATCGTGACTATTTCTTTGTCGTAGCCTACAATATGTGGGCTGTGTGGCTGGGGATTGGCTCTCTGGCTGTAATCAGCTACCTCAAAAAAGACATTGCCAAATACATATTGGCTGCAATTCTGTTACTACTCCCTATAGGCAATATGGTAAGCCAGTTCCACGTCCATGATCGTTCCAACGAATACATTGCTTTGGATTATGGAGTAAACTTCCTCAATTCTCTGGAAGAAAATGCCATCATCTTCACCAATGGCGATAACGATACGTTCCCGCTCTGGTATGCCCAGGCTGTTCATGATCCCTTTGCCAAGGAATTTGTGCATGCTGCTCGTGACGTATCCCCCGGCAATGATGCACTGAAGGCAATGGCCTCGGCTATGGAGTATAAGAATAAATACCTGAAGGGTATTCGTAAAGACATTTCTATCGCCAATCTATCCCTTCTGAATACTCCCTGGTACATTCGCCAGATCAGAGACAAGGAAGGAATCCTCTTCTCCTATCCGGATAGCGCTATCGACCAGATGCGCATCTCCAGAGTGCAGGAAAATCTGGTAGTGCCTGGAACTGCAGCCGCACCTGGCTTTGTTCTTAAAATGGAAGAAACCCCACCTTGGCGTGAGAATGAACCTTTCTATAGAGTATCTGATCTGGCTGTCATGCAGATCATTAAGGACAATTTTGGCCATCGTCCCATATATTTTGCCGTCACTTGCGAAAGCTTCATCGGCTTTGAGGATTATACCCGCAATGAAGGTATGGTTGCCCGGGTTGTATCCATCCCTGGAGAAGATCAAGTGGATGCTGAGCGACTTATAAAGAACATCGATGAGATCTATGATTACCGCTCTATAGATGATGACCGGGTTTACAAAGATGACAACATGCGCCGTCTGGTGCTAAACTATGGATCCGGATTTGTGAGAGCAGCCAATCATTTTGCTGAGCTTGGAGATTATGCCAGAGCCGCTTCCTATATCGAAAGAGCCCGCATCTTCATCGATGATGAGATCAAATTGACCGAGTTTTATACACGGTTCTATTCTGGCATGAAAGACTGGAAGAAGCTGGATGACTTCATAGAGAATACTGTGTTCGCGCATCCTCAAGGCTGGCGCATCTATCTATCCTATGTGATGTCCTATCTCCTGGAACATCATACTGATGACAGCATCCCTTACATTGAGAAAGGGCTATTACGTTTCCCGACGGAGCAGTACTTTGCCCAGCTTGCCTTACATTATGCAGAAACCTACAATAAAGTGCCGGAGATGAAAGTCTTGCTTGCCAAAGTAAGATCCCAACTGCAATATGATGTCAGTAGTTTCATTACCGAACTGGACAGTATTGAGTAGCAGAGTGACAGAAAGTACAGTTTTTACCGTCCTGATCGGCGGCAAAGCCGGTGAAGGCGTCAAGAAAGCAGCGCAGGTAGTGGCACATACCTTAATGGCATGTGGCAAACATGTCTTCCAGATGGATGACTACCAGTCTGTGATCAAGGGTGGACACAATTTCAGTGTCGTATCCAGTTCTGATGCTGTGGTATATGGCACCTATGCAAAGGCAGACCTCCTGATCAGCTTTGATGATCTCAGTATCAGCAAGCATGAACATGAGCTCAATCCTGAAGGGCTGCACTTCTGCAATGCCGATGACTGTAGCTCGCTGAGCACCCCCGCCCTGAAACTTCCTCTGACCACACTCATGAAGCAGCATTACTCTACTGGAGGAAATGTATCGGTTGCGGCGATTGCGATCGTGTATGCGGCTCTCAGGCTGCCTGAAGATGAATTGCAAACGCTTATCGCCAAGGAATTCAAAAGAAACATTAATGAGAACACTGCTTATGCCATGGCTATCTATGCTTTGGTAGGATCTGAAGCGCAGATACCTTTTACAACCTCTGCTCCCAACCCAGCCAGATTCATCTCAGGAAATCAAGCCATCAGCCTAGGCGCCTGGTTGGCTGGACTGGAGTACTATTACAGCTACCCGATGACCCCAGCTTCATCCATTCTACATTACCTTGCTCTAAAGCAAGAAAGTCACCGGGTGTATGCCATCCACGCTGAAAGTGAACTGGCTGCTGCCAATATGGCAATCGGCAGCATCGTTGCAGGTAAAAGAGCCGCTGTGGGCACCAGCGGAGGCGGTTTTGCCCTGATGCAGGAAGCCTTCTCCCTGGCTGGGATGGTGGAAGCTCCACTGCTCTGTATTCTTTCTTCGAGACCCGGCCCCGCTACAGGTGTATCCACATATACCGCTCAGGAGGATCTGTTCTTTGCCCTTCATGCCGGACATGGGGAATTCCCGCGCATAGTGGCATCCCCTGATTCTTTCGAACGAGCCTTCAGCCTGGCAGCAGAGCTTCTGGAGCTGGCCTGGGCGACGCAGAGTCCTTCTATCTTGCTCACAGAAAAGCATCTTAGTGAATCCTGTTCAGACATCAGCCTACCTCTTGAAGATGTGTCTGTTACCAATACACAAGAACTCCAGCCCGAGCCCTACAATCGCTATACAATTACCGATAGCGGCGTATCTCCCTTGAAGTATCCCGGAACAGGCAATTGCAATGATGATGATGTGATCAAGTGGAATTCCAATGAACACAATGAAGCAGGCTGGCGTACCGACACTTCTGAAGGTATCATTGCCATGAAGGACAAACGCCAGCGTAAAGCTGCCCTGATCAATAGTCTTTCCCGAAAAAACCATAGAATCGCTGAATACGGCCATGGTTCGATCCCAGTCTTTGCCTATGGTTCCACTGCATTGGAACTGCGTGAAGCCATGAAACATACTCCCTTCAAGCTTGTTGTTCCGATCTATCTGGAACCATTCCCCTTCGAAGAGCTTGAACAATACCGTGGAATGCCGGCAATCGTTGTGGAACATTCTCAGACTGGACTTTTTACTGAGTTTCTAATCAACAAGCTGAATATCCGTCCGATCAGGAAAATCCTGCGTTACGACGGTAGAAGCTGGGATCCTGTCGAACTCGCCAATCTGGTTCAGGAGGCTCTGAATGCGTAGGCTGACTACCGCCAAAGAAATCTCCTGGTGTCCGGGTTGTGGAAACTTCGGCATCTTTGCCGCGGTAAAGAAAGCCATTATCCGGCTCAATGAGGCAGGCACTCCCCTGGCCAATATTGTCATGACCAGCGGTATCGGCTGTCACGGCAAAATCTTCGATTATCTGAATCTTTCCGGAATCTACGGCTTGCATGGCAGAGCCCTTCCTACGGCTCAAGGCATCAAACTTGCCAATCCTGAGCTTATCGTGATTAGTTTTGGTGGAGATGGAGACAGCCTCGGCGAAGGCCTGGAACATACTCTCTTTGCTGCCAAACGCAATATGGACATCACTCTCATACTGCACAATAATGGCAATTATGGCCTAACCACGGGACAAGCATCTCCCCTCTCTTCAGTGGGCTATAAAGGGCTTTCCACTCCCCGTGGCAATCCGGAGATCCCCTTTGAACCAATTCCTCTATTGATGGAAGCAGGTGCAACCTTTGCCGCCCGTGGGTATTCAGCCAAGTTGGATCATCTCGCTGACTTGCTATATCAGGCAATCTCGCACAAAGGCTTTTCCTTCGTGGAAATCCTGCAACCCTGTGTGAGCTACAACAATACATATCAGCTCTACAACAGCAGTACCAGAATGCTCGCCGGACTTCCAAAAGATGAGACCGAAGCCATCCATCTGGCCAAGGACAAAGACGTGAACTACCTGGGAGTCTTCTGCCAAAAGCAAAGAACCGTATATCACGAAACTCTGTATGGTGGGGAAAAACCCCCAGCCATGAGCTATGAACAACGAATTGAGATTCTTAAAGGATAGCAGTTCCTTGAGAGCAATACCGCAGGTGACGCAATGAAATCCAGCCGACTCAGACTTATTAGCCAGATCGTGTTTTTCACTATCTCCAGTGCGATTCTGGCGTTTGTGATAATTGCCGGAAAGAAAGCCATCCACAACATCTGCCCCTATGCTATAGTCTGCTTTGGGCTCAGTGGTGGAGCTATTCTGAATTTTGTGCTTTCATCCTTCATCGTTGGTATTGTTCTGGGTTTGGTGTTCCTGATCCTTAGCATGTGGTGGGGAAGGTTTTTCTGTGGATGGATATGTCCTCTGGGCACTCTTCAGGAAGCCCTGTTTGCTTTTCGAAACAGGAAGTATCGCTGTAAACACAAAGTATCATATTTCTATGAAAACAAATTCTCTAAAGCCAAATACTTGATCCTGATTATTACTATTATCCTGGTTATCACAGGTGCATCATACGTTTATATTCAGTATTGCCCTTTTTTTGTCTTGTCTCAGCTTCCCCACCTGGCATTGGGTGGTTTACTGTTCCTGATCGGGATTATGGTGCTGGGACTTTTTGTAGAAAGGTTCTGGTGCCGTTATCTGTGTCCTTATGCGGCATTGCTGAATATTTTTGAAGCCCTGGGCAAACTAATAGGCATCCCCCGCACAAAGATTCACCGGAATCTGGAACGTTGTGTGGATTGTGGAGTATGTATGCTCTATTGCCCGATGAATATTGATCTTTCTCAAGATGAAAAGGTTGAATCCCCGAACTGCATAATGTGCTTGCTTTGCACTGAGAAATGCCCGAAAAGTGGCACTCTGGACTGTCAAAAGGACAAATCATGAAAGCTCTGATCCGTATCCTGGTTGTTGCATTGCTAATCAGTATCCTTGTGCTGCAAATCCTTGCCGCCAAAGGAATTTTCCCCAGGAAATCCATAGAAACCATCTGCCCTGTAAGTGCGATTCACATGGAAAATGGCAAAGCCGTGATCGATGCCAGCAAATGCATTGGCTGCCGCAGATGCGTCGATGGCATCCCTATCCAGCGAAGCTCTGGAAAGGAACCCTTTGCGGAGCTACCTCTTGCTCTGACTGGTGAAAACCAAGACACCAGCAGTTCCTCTGCTCCAGTTTTTCCTACTGATAGCATGAAACCCGATCCAACCAAGCAAAACTCCCAGGAACTGAAGCAGATCCCCAACCCTAAATCTCCAAGTACGAAGACCATCCAAGCACCTGATACACTACTTACCTCTTCATACTCTGTGAATAGAGCCAAATGCATAGGCTGCCGGCTTTGTGTATCGGCCTGTCCAGTAGGCGCAATCTCCATGCAAGGTGGCAAAGCAGTAATCGATCTGGACAAATGCATATCCTGCGGAATCTGCAAAGATGGCAACAATGACGACTATCAGGGCTGTCCGGTAAGTGCCATAACTGCTGGCAAATAGCTACTGAATATGTAAGAATCCCGGTCTCCAATCAAGTTAGCACAAGAGCGATATCTCCTGGGCCACTCAGACACTACCCACGTCACGCAGGGGATGACCTTGTGTGACTCAGGAGTTTTCCTGCAGTTATTAGTTATCAACCAAGCTGAACTTGCAGCTCTTCACCCGTTTCCCTATCATTTCGCAATGCATTGATAAGCTTAGTTTTACTTCGCGCTGATCTCGAGATACTCTCGAGGACTCGAGGTGATCTCGAGGTGAAGACGAAGCGAAGACGTGGTAAACAACTAACCAACAACTAGATGCGAACAGGCATTGAAACACATGGAAACTCGCTTCATAAGAGCCATAGCTGGATGAAGAAACCCCCAGCCTTGGAAGCTGGGGGCATTGTGAACTTTGCAAGTAGTATTGATAGCTCTTACTTAAATGCTTCTTCTTCGCTGAAATCACGGTAGAGATCAAAGCTTTGCAGGATACGATGATCGTCCTGCGTCAGTTCATCGAGACAGATTCTGGTGATGAGTTCGCCCATGCCGGGTCCCAGCATGAAGCCCTGACCACACATCCCAACTGCCTGGATGAAGTTGCCGATTTCGCGGGTTCTGCCCACGATTGGGAAACCATCCGGAGTCATGGGATACTGGCCTCGCCAGGTGCGACGGACTTTGAGATTGCCCAGTCTGGGATAAATCTCCAGCATGCGTTTACTGCATAGAGGTAAGAATTCTGAAGTGGAGCGGTTGTCGATCCCCAGGATCGCAGGTTCAGGAGTGATGCAAAAGACCACCTGTCCCTCGCAATTCTGATAAAAGTAGAAATTAGCAGAGCCTGGAGCTTTGCGCATATCGATCACCATGGGACCAAAGAATCTGGCCACTGGCTCGGTGATGCCAGCCTCATGATTATCGGGAAAGACTGGTGTATCCAGGTTTGCCAAAGCAGAGATCTCCCGAGCCAGGTTTCCGGCAGCATTGACCACTTGTCCACAATGATAAGTATCTTTATCGGTTTTTACTTCTGTAATCTTGTCATGATCCAGCTTGAAGCCGGTTACATGCTCGTTGAAGCGGAAATCAACCCCGGCTTTGAGGGCATGGAAATACATGGAACCAGCGATCATCAGTGGTGAACAGCTACCATCCTCCGGAGAGTAGGTAGAACCGCGCAGATCTTTCATTTTGATCCCCGGGACGATTTCGTTGTACTCCTCAGGACTCAGCCATTTAATATTCAGGCCAAATTCAATCTGCTTTTCCATCAAGGTCTTGAGAGACTTTTCATCTTGCTCACGATAGGCGGGAAAAGAATAGCCGTTTGACATCCAGCCGATGTCATCTTTGCGCATCTCATGCCAGGTACGAAAGATCTCGATAGAGCGCAAGCACACGGAGATTTTACCAAAATCAGAATGAGTGGCACGTACACCGCCAATGGCTTTCTTATTGTTTTGTTGTCCTGGACCTGCTTCGCCATCGATCACCAGAACCTTCTGTCCGCGTTCTGCCAGATTCAGCGCTGTAGGCAGGCCGATCGAACCTGCCCCGATCACGATTACATCGTAGCTCTCATTATTCATGGTCACCTCCATCGGGAAAAACTGCCAGTGGAACTTCAATAAACACCGGTCGTTTAGTATTGGGAACCACATTTGTAGTAGGGATCCCTTCCTCGCGCAATAAACCTTTGATCAGCACTTCACAGGTCTTGGCTCCACAAGGTCCCATACCGGCTCTGGTGATGGCCTTAATCTGGTTCAGATCGCTGATGCCCTTACGGATCAGCCCCCGCACCTGACCAACTGAAACACGTTCACACAAACAGATCATAGCATCATCTGCCATCCGCTCAGGAATAATTGTCTCCGGCAGTGCTTTACTTACAGATGAATCCTGTACCTGGAATCCCGCCACTTTTCTGGCGATCTTGGCAGGTACGACAAACTTCACTAATTGAGTATGGCTGGCCTTAATATCTGCCACAGCCACTACTTTATATTCTCCTAAGGAGTGGGCTTCGATATCCATGAGCGTGCGCCTGTCCCCTACTTTCACTGGCATATTCATGATCTCATAGGCAATGGTGATGGTAGGATTCTGGGCATCCTTGCGATAATCCACCAAGGTAATAGCCAGTCCGGGACAAATCAACAGGCATTTCGAACAGCCAATGCACTTGCCTTGATAGAGTGGAAGCGCCATCAGGCTGCCATCCTCGGTTTGGATGGAATTGGTAGGACACACGGTAGTACAGGGATTACAGGGAATTTCCTGCAGGCAATGGATTACAGGCATCACGCCTACAGGATCACCTAAATCCTGATAGCTTTTGATCAGACCGGGATGAGCTTTGAGTACTTCTGCTTTATCATACCAGGCTTGAGGGATGGCTTCTACACTGTCTCCCCGCAGAGCCTTAGCTATTCTTAATCCAGCGATCTTACCATTGAACATGGCAGAAGAGGCTTCGGCAATTTCCAGTGCGTCTCCGGCAGAATCTACAGGCAAACCAGCAGCTTCTGCTTCCAGAGTGAACTCACTTAGGGAATCCAGACCCACGGCAATCAGGATGGTATCGCAGGCAAAGGTTTTCTCTGTGCCAGCCACACTTTGGAAATTCCTGTCCACTTCCACGATGGTGATGGATTCTACGGTCTCATCGCCATTGGCGCAGAGGATGGAATGAGATGTATAGATCGGCACGCCAAAGCGTTGCAGCTTGTCAGCATGCACTTTATAGCCTCCGCAGGACGGCATAGCTTCGGCCAGACCTACGACCTCGATTCCTGCTTGCAGAGCGTGATATCCTGCGATCAAACCCACATTTCCCCCACCTATGATGAACAATCTTTGGGTGGGACGAACCAGATCACGGTTCACCAAAGTCTGAAATGCTCCGGCTCCGTAGATGCGAGCCAGTTTATTGCCTGGAAAACGCAGGAATTTCTCCCGTGCTCCAGCAGCATTAAGGATGCGCTGAGGTGCGATCAGCTTGTAAACACCATCTTTCAACACCCCGACCTTGCGGTCACTGAACACAAAGAGAGCTGTGCTATTCAGCCAAGTGGTCACAGATGGATATTTAGCCACTTCACTGGCCAGAATCTCACCGATATGATGACCTCTGGTACCGGCACGGCTATCTTCCTCGGAGCCAAAGAACTTATGTGTTTGCAGTACGAGCTTACCACCCAGAGCGGTTTTGTCGTCGATCAGGATGGTAGAGATACTGTGTTTGCCCAGTTCTACCGCAGCAGATAATCCTGCCGGCCCGCCACCTATGATCAGTACTTCACAGCTAAGCTTCTCGATGGGCTCAAAGGTACGGGCTTCATTGGCTTCTGCCAGTTCTGGCAGTCCTTCAGCGCTTTGCACGATCATGTTTTCAGTAACAGCAGTCATGCAGGATTTTACGGCGATGCCATTGGCGATCACAGTGCATTTCGCGCATTGACCATTGGCGCAAAAGATGCCCTGTGCGCTACCATCCTTGTGATGATGCCCAAAGACGGAGATGCCATTGGCGATCAGCGCAGATGAGATCATCTCACCCCTACGGGCAGTAAGCTTCTGCCCATTGAAATAAAAGTTGAGCGTTTCCAGTGGAGGAACATCCAGGATTGGATGCTCTGCAATACGAAATTGCTGCATTTATCATTACTCCTTTATGAGTACGAGATTTTCGTGATTTACTCCCTTATTGGTGAGTTTGGAGAGAAAAAGTCTGGGACACAGTGTTGGTGTCAAGCAAAAGCTCTATACTTCCGCCTTGTAAAGGAACCCAAACCCCAGCATCGTAAAGAGCAGGTTCGGTGCCCAGGCTGCCCAGACGGGTGGAATAATGCCATTGTAGCCCAATGACTGACTTACCCTCACAATGATCAGATAAGCAAAACAGACTACCAATCCCAGCATGAACACCCAGCCCCGGCCTTTGCTGCGGACGTTGGAAGTGGCGATTGGGATAAAGAAGAAGATCACGATCAGATTGGTAAGTGGAAAAGATACTTTCATGTGCAAATCCACAATCTCTCGGCTGGCATCCTCTCCCAGCTTATGCAGCCTGCCAATGTAATCCTTCAGCTCAAAGAAAGTGAGTGCCAGAGTCTTTTTAGTGATGCGGATAAAGTCCTGGGGCTCTACATCCAATATCGGCATTGAAGTAGTAGGATAATACACAGAATAGACCTGCTGGCTATTCTGGAAGCGGCGTATCTCACATTCGGATAACACCCATCCCGCGCCATCCCATTGAGCGCTGCTGGCAGTGATCCGCTCCGTGATCTGATTAGTGGCAAAATCCACCCTGATCAGATCAATAATCCTGAGGCTGTTCTTATAGCCATCAAAAAAACCAAAGTAGTAGAAGTCGTTTTCTTTGCCCCGGTAATGGATACGGGTCTTGATCATCTGGTCTTCTGGCTGCTCACCTTTGATCTGCACATTGTAGAGTTCATTGCGTTCCGATTCAGCATAAGGCAGCAGATATTCACCAAACAGCGCTACCCCCATCGAGATGCACAAACCCACTGCAAAAAGCGGCAGCATAGCACGCTTGATGCTGACCCCTGCAGCCCTGATGGCTACAGATTCATTGTGTTTGGCGAGGGAATTCATCATGAACAGCCCTGTAAGTAGTACCGTGACTGGTGAAGTTAGCACGATCAGATACGGCAGGCGCAGTAGATAATATAGCAAGCCCTGATTCATTGAGGCTCCGGCTCTGATCAAACGGGGCATGTTGTCCACCACATCGATCACGATGAATACAACCGCAAAGCTGAAAAAGATAATCAGATAGGTGCGCAGAAACTCACGCAGGATGTATCTATCCAGCTTGCGCATCAGTACAGCACCTCATCGGGAAGGGGCTTTTTACGTTGTTTGAGGTGTTTGATCTTCCACATGATGACCTGCATATCCAGCAGTCGCTTCTCACGGATCGAGGCCATAATCAGTAAAATCGCAATACTCAGAAAGACAATATTGGAGATCCACATTGCAATAAAGGGACTGATCTGCCCTTTGTCGGCAAGCTGCTCTCCTCCATTCAGGGCAATATAATAAATCAGGAATATGATGCTGGAAAAGCTGAATGCCATCCCAATCCCGCTGGTACGGGTCATCATTCCCAAAGGTATACCGATCAGGATGAAGATAATCACGGCAAAGGAGAGGGCAAACTTCTTGTGATACTCCACTTCCAGAGAGAGCTTGGTCTCCTTGATCTCCCGTATCCTGTCCAGAGCCATTTGTTTCATCACAAAAAGCCGTCGATTCTCAGTCTGGGCTTCAAATTCACTCATGCCTAAAAACCCAGCCGCCATGCGCTTCTCGATGTTGGCTACTTCAGTCAGCTTCTGAGAGAGTTCCGTCTTACGTTCTTTCATCGCTGCAACCAGCTGGCTGTATGTCATTTCGCGGTCACTGCGGTATCCAGTTTCAAAAGCATCAGCGCGGTTGCCCAGATCACGGACATTGATGATGTATTTACCAAAATATGTAGTCTGATACTTTCCTGGTTCTTTTTCGTTGCGCTGCTGCATTTCCCCATTGCTGAGGATGATCTGCAAGGCATTGCCATTGTCCATTTGCACCACTTGCCCGGTTTCAGCATAGATCGTGCGGGGAAAACGGGTCTCAGAACGATCGTAAATAATCACACTATGCAGAGTATCAGCAGCGTTCTCTGCACACCAAACCGTGTAATCGAGTAGGGTATTGTATTCTCCTGCCTTGATCACAGTCATGGGTTTGTAATATGCGATCTTGAGCATCAGGTTCTTAAGCTTATGATTTGTATTCGGCAAAAACCAATGATTGAAGTAAACTAAAGTCCCTGTAAGCAGGACTGCCGCCATGAAGAGGGGTCCTAACATCCGGTAGATATTAACTCCGCTGGATTTGACGGCTATGATCTCGCGATCCACGCTCATCCTGCCAAAAGCCAGAATTGTGGCTACCAATACTGCCATCGGAATCGATAGAGCCAGCATATAGGGCATGGACAGAGCAAAGACCTCGATCACGATATTGGCAGGGAGCTTTTTCTCTATGATCAGATTGAGCAGATCGATCACTCTATCGATCAAGAGCACAAAAGTAACCACCAGAAGGGATATGATAAAAGGTGAGATGTGCTCTTTGAGGATATAGCGTTTCAGGATCACTCCGCCATCCCCATCATTCTCAGCATCTCTGCTTCATCAATGATCTTCACAGTGCCAAGCTTTCTGGCTTTATCCAGCTTTGAACCAGCTTTATCACCTACGACCAGGTAGTCCAGGCTGGAAGATACTCCACTGAGAATCTTGCCGGAGTGCTGCATGATAAGCTGTTCCATTTCCTTGCGACCATATCTTTCCAGGCTGCCGGTGATCAGGAAGGTTTTACCAGCCAGAACTGCTGAAGATTGAGTACTCTGGTAGCGAAAATTAACTCCACTGTCCTGAAGTCTCCTGATCAGTTCCAGGTTGTGAGGATTACCAAAGAAAACCAGGATGGCATCAGCAATCGTTTCTCCCACTTCGGGAACGCTGATAAGCTCATCCTTGCTGGCTGCAATCAAAGCCTCTATACCACCAAAATGCTGTGCCAGATTGCGCGCTGTTACCGCACCCACAAAGCGGATCCCCAAGGCATAGAGACTGCGGTCAAAATTCTGCTGTTTTGAGGCTTCTACAGCAGTCTGTAGATTCGCAGCGGATTTCTCACCCAAACGATCCAAGGCAGCAATTTTCTGATAGTCTATGTGATAGATATCAGCAAGTGAACTAATGATGCCAGTTTCGAGAAAGCGGGTGATCATAGCAGTACCAAAACCCATGATGTCCATTGCGTCCCGGGAAGCGAAATGCTCGATTCGCCGGGCTATCTGCGCCGGACAATCAGGATTTGTGCAATACTCCAGAGCGCCTTCCTGCTCCCGTGCCAATGGAGTTTCACATGCTGGACACTTACCAGGTAAAATCAGGGGATTAGATTCTGGAAGTCGCATGGCCAGATTCACATTGAGAATCTTGGGAATGATCTCACCACTCTTGATTAGCCGCACTGTATCACCTTCGCGGATATCGAGGCGTTTGATCTCATCAAAATTGTGCAATGTGCATCGAGAGACCGTACTGCCGGAAATATACACTGGATCGAGGATTGCGACAGGAGTAACGGCACCGGTTCTGCCCACCTGATACTCAACTTTGAGTAGCTTTGTCTCTTTCTCTTCCGGTTTGAATTTATACGCAATCGCCCACTTGGGGCTTTTTGCTGTAAAACCAAGCTTCTTCTGCAGATCCATCGAGTTTACCTTGATCACGATGCCATCGATCTCATAGGCAAATTCTCCCCTCATCTGTTCCGTATCCTCACAAAAGCGAAGTACATCAGAAGGATTCTTGCATACACAGCGATGCTTTGCCACTTTAAAGCCCTGGGACTCCAACCAATCCAGAAGCTGGGATTGGGAAGTAAACGGTGCTTCAGAGCCCAGATAGCCAACACTGTAGAAAAGGGCTTGGAGCTTGCGGCGGGAGACTTCCTCACGGTCTTTGAGTTTGATCGATCCTGCTGCAGCATTGCGAGGATTGGCAAAGAGCCGCTCACCACTATCTTGTCTTGCCTCATTGAGGCTTAGAAAATCTGCACTGGGGATGTAGATTTCACCCCGTATCTCAATTTCCCCATGATACGATATCTGCCGCGGGATATTGGGCAGGGTCAGGAAATTCTCTGTAACATCCTCCCCTTCTACACCATCGCCTCGGGTTGTGGCATAAACCAGTCGTCCGGCAGCATAGAAGAGATTGATCCCAAAGCCATCGATCTTGAGTTCCAGACAATACTCCGGCATCAAACCCAAATCTTCCTGCAATTTCTGCATCCAAGCCTGTAACTCCTGAGGAGAATAGACGTTATCGAGACTCATCATCCGAGCCTTATGCGGGATAGTCCTTGCTCCGGGACGCAGATCGCTGCCCACTTTCTCCAGTAGCGCATCTTTTGTTTCTGTACCAGTAAGCTGAGCCTCGAGATCCTTCAGGCGCCTCACCAATTGATCATATTCATAATCGCTGATCTGAGGATTTGCCAGTTCATGATACAGCATATCATGCCGTTCTATTTCAGCGCGCAGCCTGGCAATCTCCTTATTCAGCAAATCTTTATCAATCATAGAGTATAGCATTCCGGACGGCGATCACTAAAGGCATTGTTGTGTGCTGTTACATCCTTGATCAGAGCAAGGTCTGGATCGATCATGACAGTATAGATGCCCACTTCAGTAGTATTGAGCCGGATCAGGATTTCACCCTTGGTACCCAGAATCTGACTGGCACCGGTAAAAGTCTCACCAAAACCGCCATTTTCTTCTTTACCAATGCGGTTTGAAGTTATGGAAAACACACGGTTCTCCAGGCTGCGGGTTTTCATCGCTTCCTGACACCAAGGCAGGACAAGATTGGATGGATGGCAGAGGATTTGTGCACCTTGCAAGGCTAGAGAACGGGCAGCTTCAGGAAACTGCCAGTCAAAGCAAATCATCAGTCCCACTTTTATTCCAGCTTTAGCGGCATGCACGGCAAAGGCAGCATCACCAGGCTGGAAGAAAAGCTTTTCCCTGAAAAAGAGATGCACTTTACGATAGATGTGATAGCTACCATCTGGATTTACCAAAGCACAGGAGTTGTAATACACCTCATCAGCATACTCGGCAAAGCCATAGACGATGGAGATATCTTTATCCCTGGATAAAGCCCGAAAGCCTTGAAAGATTTCTCCATCCGGGATACTTTCTGCCACTTGGGCTACTTCATTCTGATCTGCAAATACATATCCAGAAAGGGCCAATTCTGGCAGCACAAGCAGGTCGCTCTCGCATCTGGAAATAAGGTCACTGAGCCTTTGGAAATTCGCTGCCGGGTTCAGAAACTCCGGCTGATATTGCAATACCGATACTCTATAGCCCACCTGGCATCTCCCTGAAGAATCTCAATCCCGGTTCTGTACCCGCAAAAGCGGAGCTATAGCCCGATCGAAAGCACCAAAGAGCTTGGTGATCGTAAGTCCGTAATTAGTAATCGGAACCCCACGACGGGCACATTCGATGATCCTGCGGCTCATTTCTGCAGCATTGATCATGCAGCCCCCACAATGCACACAGACTGCAAATTCTTCCAGATTATCAGGAAAGTCATGTCCTGCATAAGTCTCAAAGATCAGTTCTTTTTGCGTATAATCTCTTAACCACTTGGGTAGTTTCACTCTGCCGATATCATCCTTTTGCACATGATGCGAGCAGGCTTCGGCAATCAGGACTTTGTCCCCGTCCTTAAGTTTATCTATTTGTTCGATCCCGCTTCGGAGGATATCCAGATCACCTTTGTAACGGGCAAAAAGAATGGAAAAGGTCGTAAGTTCCACGCCCTGAGGGGTTTCACGATTCACCTGCTCAATCGCCTGCGAATCCGTAATCACCAGCTTGGGAGGCGTTTTCAGCATCGCCAGAGAATCCAGAAGCTCTGTTTCTTTTACCACCACCGGACAGGCATCATGATCCAGAAGATCACGCAGTACCTGCACCTGAGGCAAAATCAGCCGTCCCTTGGGAGCAGCGCTATCGATAGGTGCTACAAGGATTACGGCGTCTTTGGGCTGGATCAAATCACCCACCAAAATCCGATTTTCTTTCAGATGTGCGGGGGCAAGATCGATCAAGGCTTGCTTTGTCTCCAAAACACCAGCTTTTGTGACACTTGATACAATAGTATAAGGTATCCCATAGGATTTGCACAGGGCTTCGTTTTCAGAAGCCGCACTGGTAAGATCGCTTTTATTGAAGATCATGATCAGCGGGATCTTCATCTCTCTGATGCGTTCCAGCATCTCAAGTTCAGGAACCGAAAAAGCCTGACCATCGTTTACAAACAGGACGATATCTGCCCGATAAAGTACCTTCCGGGTAGCTATCACCCTCTTGGCACCAAGCTCTCCCACATCATCCACTCCAGCGGTATCATAGAATGTAACCGGCCCCAAGGGCAGGAGCTCATAATGTTTATCAACAGGATCAGTAGTCGTTCCGGGTATTTCGGAGACAATGGCTATCTCCTGACCCACCAGTGCATTTATCAAGCTGGATTTGCCAGCATTGCGTTTGCCAATCAAGGCTATGATCAAGCGCTCGCCACGAGGGGTTGTGCTCATATAGATACTCCATAACAAGTTTTATAGATTTGATCATAGCCACTTTGAGGGCTGAAATAGTCAAGTCCTTTTTTGCTTGGAGAATTGAAAGGGCAGAGCTTTACTAATTGCATTGATTAAGGATTCGAACAACGGTAAGCAAATCACTGATAACTATTCCTAGTACCACAAGATGTCTCCTCTACCCGTAGAAGTTTTATCAGGATGCTGTACTTCGTATCAGATCAGCCTTAACACGCCAAAACCCGTTTTACGCGGTTATATCCTCGTAATACGCCCCTTATTACAAGAATATACCCTCGTAAATCGGGATTTTAACCTTGACAGCTTTCTACATCTCGTTTTTTTTGTCCATGGTAAGCAACAAGAGAATAAATCCTTGATTGTGAGGTAAACCATGCTGCATGATAAAAACAGACACATCAACCGCTGGATCATCGACGATATCAGAGCGCACATGTTCAAGGGAAAGGCTATTATCATACTTGGTCCACGACAAAGCGGTAAGACAACCTTACTAAAAGATATTTCCGCAAGCGTGGAAAACCAATTGTATCTGAATTGTGATGATGTAAATGACCGCCAGGCTCTGGATACAAAGACCGTACCAGCACTTCGATCATTAGTTGGTAAGCATAAGCTGATTTTAATCGATGAAGCACAGCGTGTGGATGATATTGGTATTTGCTTGAAGATAATGGTTGATTCCTTTCCTGGTATTCAAATTATCGCCACCGGATCGTCATCATTTGAGCTCTCCAATCGGATCAATGAGCCCCTGACCGGCAGAAAAGTTGAGTATCGCCTGACACCATTCTCGTATCAGGAGTTGACTTCCTATCATGGGCATTGGGAAGAAGAAAAAAACCTCCCCAAGCGTTTGATATGGGGTGCTTATCCTGATATCGTCAATAACCCGGGTCAGGAAACAGACTTGTTGAATCTTCTAGTGGGAAGCTATCTATTCAAAGACGTATTTATGTATCAGGATTTACGCCGTCCTGAGTTATTGGAAAACCTGCTTCGGGCTTTAGCGTTACAAGTTGGCTCGGAAGTATCCTATACTGAATTAGCACAATTAACCAGAACTGATCATAGCACGGTTCAGAGATACATTTATATGCTGGAACAGGCTTATATAATTTTCAGGCTTTACAATTTCTCTGCAAATAGGCGCAATGAAATCAAGAACGCTCGCAAAGTATACTTTTGGGATAATGGTGTTCGTAACAGCCTGATTGATGATTTTCGCCAAATAGAAAACAGAGATGACATCGGTAAACTTTGGGAGAATTATCTGGTTTCAGAGCGAATGAAATATCTCACAAACAACCGCCAATACAGGATGAAGCACTTCTGGCGCAATATCAATCAAAGCGAAATTGACTATCTGGAGCTGTTCAACAATCAGATCACAGCTTATGAAATGAAATGGAATCCTAAGCGGGGTATCTCTGCCACCGCCTTCAAAAACGCATACCCAAAAGCCAATGTTATGAGGGTCGACCGTCAAAACTATGCTAGCTTTCTATCTGACATAGAAGATTCAAATCATTAGAATGATAACAACCCCTTAGAACTATTTCAGCTAAATTAATTATACTTAAGCTACCTTCCCTGATCGAATTACGCTATCAATACGCACCCATTACGGATCGGATGCGTGTTTATAGCGTGTTGGATCAGTGATTGGAGACTGGAGCCGTGGAAAAGTGGAAGGGTGAAAGGGTGGAAGGGTGAAACAAGCCGTCGAGAAGTCGAGGGGTCGAGAGATTGGCGTAAAGCGGAGATCCATACTATCCGTAAGAAATTGGCATAGCTCTGTAATCCCTTGCAAAATGTGAGCTTATATTGATAAACTGAAAAGGGTGAGCCTGCGACTCACCCTCTGTATTAGTAATGTTTGGTATTATTTACTTTTGAGCATTTCTTGCAGATGCGAGACATAGGCAACTGCGCCACCGGGTTGGTAGCCAGTGCGTTGGATCTCAGTGCCATCTTTGTCAACGAGGACTATGCTAGGATACCCAGTGATCTTGAATTTGCTCTGCAGGCTCTGGTTCTGAGCCTTGAGTTCTGCACTCTGGGGAATGCTTCTGGGAAAATCCAGCTTCAGCAGGATCAGATTGGCCTTGGCATAATCCTGGAACTCTTTTTTGGAAAAGACTTCCGAGCTAAGCTTGATACACCAGCCACACCAGTCTGAACCGGTAAAATTCACCAGTATGGGGCGATTCAGCTCTTGGGAATACTTCAGAGCATCGTTCCAGTTTTCAATCCATTCACCATTGTAGCTCACTTCGCCCATGGCTTCTTCAAAGCTTGGTTCCGCTTGGGGTACTTCTGCCTGTTCTGCACCAGGTTTGGAATTGTCCTTACATGAACCTACAGCAGCCAGCATCAGCACCATAATCAGGATGATGTACTTCTTCACCTATACCTCCGTTCCGTTGATGTATATCTTGGGGATAATGTTTGAGGCTTTATTCAGCATCGCATTTACGCCACAATATCTTTCCGTAGAGAGATTCACAGCTTTTCTCAGTTTTTCTGGAGGGAGGTCGGTTCCTGTAAACAGGAAACTGACCATAATGGTATGATAGATAATGGGATGCTCAGTTGTAGATTCCGCTTCGGCAGAAATCTCCAGAGCATAGTCAGTCACTTTCATTTTCTCCAGGATCGATACAATGTCCATGCCTGCACAGCCTGCCAGAGCAGCCAGCAGCATGGCTTTGGGACGGGGACCGGTGTCATTCCCGCCCGATTCTTTGGCTATATCCATGATGATGTGATGCCCGGTAACTTCGGCATCAAAGCTCATCCCGCCGGTCCATTTAGTATTTACGACGATTGACATTACAGCTCCACGTAGGTTTCTTTCAGCACTTCCTCATATTTTTCCACATACACTTTGAAAGCACTGTAAACGGCATCAATATCTTTCTTGGGGATTTTCTTGAGGAGGCTGTTTTGTTGATCGAGGACAGTCTTCTGGCTATTTTCAGCAAGCTTTTTGCCCTTCTCGGTGATGATGGCAAACCAGCATCTGCGGTCTTCTTCGCTGGGTTTTCTGGTGACAAGCTGCTTGCTCACCAGGTTGTCCATTATGCGGGTAATGCGGCTGTGTGATACGTTCAGAACTCTTGCCAATTCATTCATATTGGCTGGAGCCTTGGTAAGAAACAGGTAGTTCAGTAGTTGACATTCCATTCTTCCGGCTTGCAGACAAGCTTTCTGAGTGTAGTCTATTTCGCTGAGAACTACTTGCAGTCTGGTAACCAGTTCATGAAACTTAGCGGCATGGTTAATCATGGTTTCTCCTTTTTTATATATGTTTCTAACAAACGGTCGATCTTGGCACGATCGAAGCCTACCACTGGATGGTTGTTGATCCAAATCTGGGGAACACCCTGCTGACCAGTCTTTTTGATCATGTCCTGCAGTGCGGCAGAGTCTTTTGAGACATCTATATCTTTGTATGTGAGTCCTTTGGATCTCAAGTATTCTTTTACTTTTTTACACCAGGAACAGGTTGGTGTGCCAAATACAATAATGTTGTAAGTCATAATCTCCTCTTTCATTCATATAATAAGGTAAAATTTCTACGATGCCAAAACTTTTTTCATTGGGATTAATAAGGCAGATGTTCAACCTTCATTTATGGGCAGTCCTGTCCTTTTACCCAGTGCAGAAAGACTCATAATCATGACCTCCTCCCGGATCAGTATCCAAACTGTCATTCCCGTCCTCTTTGCGTATCACATATCAGCTCTACAACGAATTGTCTTGCCACAATCATGAATGTGGATTTTCTTGAACCATCAAGATTATGGAGACACTATGGCTATGCACTTCTTCTGTTCAGATTGCGGATATGAGACCAGCAAGTGGAGTGGTAAATGCCCAAATTGCGGCAGTTGGAGCACTCTCAAGGAAAGCACGAAGGTAACAGGAAAATCCGGCAATTCTGAGAGCTTTTCCGCTCGCGCCAAAGCCGAAAGGATAGTTTCTCTGGCACCCGTTAGCGAGATTCGGCTTGATACAGGAAATCAGGAATTGAACCTGGTGTTGGGTGGTGGTATTGTCTCGGGTATGTTGATTCTGATCGGCGGTGAACCAGGCATTGGCAAATCCACTCTGATGCTGCAGCTTGCTCAGTGGCTGGGAGTTCAAGGAAAGAAGGTGCTGTATTGCTCCGGAGAAGAAAGCTCCGCTCAAATCCATCTGCGCAGTCAGCGCTTGCAAGTGACCAGTGAAAACATCCTGCTGCTTTGCACCAATGAAACCCAGCACATCATCGATGCCATTGAAGAAGAAAAGCCAGAACTGGCGATTATCGATTCTATTCAATCCATCAGTTTAGGAGCTTTGGATTCCATTCCCGGTAGTATTACTCAGCTTAGAGAAAGCACAAACCGCCTGCTTAAATGCGGCAAAACCCTTGGTATTCCAATCTTTATGGTGGGGCATGTGACCAAAGAAGGTTATGTGGCAGGCCCTAAGATCCTGGAACACATGGTTGATACAGTGCTGTATTTTGAAGGTGAGATGCGCAATCAATATAAGATTCTCAGAGCTGTGAAAAACCGTTTTGGCTCCACCAACGAGATCGGGCTCTTTGAAATGACCAATCTCGGCTTGGTGCAAGTTACAAATCCCAATCTGATCTTTCTGAGCCATGAGCAATCTCAGGTAGGTACTGCCATCGGATGCATCATCGAAGGATCCCGCAGCTTCATCGTGGAAGTGCAATCCCTGGCTACCAGCTCCAATTATGGCACTCCGCAAAGGGTAGTGGTGGGACTGGAACAGAAGAAGCTGGCAATCCTGCTGGCGATCCTGGAAAAGAATCTGGCTCTGTACTTGCGCAATAGCGATGTCTTCATCAATCTGGCTGGAGGTATCCGCAGCGCAGATCCATCCCTTGATCTTGCCATCATCGCAGCCATTATCAGCAGTCTCAAGGATCAGAACCTGCCGGAGGGCTCAGTATTCATTGGTGAAGTAGGTTTGAATGGTGAGATTCGCCCGGTGTCGCAGCTTGAAGCAAGAATCTCCGAAGCCAGTAAACTGGGCTATAAAAACATCTTTGTCTCGTCTTATGCCAAAGTAAAAGCTACAGCCAAAGTGCATAAGCTCAAAGACCTGAAGGCTTTGTATCAGGTTTTGAACAGCGCCTAAAGCGCTATCCTATTCACATTTACCGATGATGTCCCGGATCGAGAGGTCGTGCTGAATCAGGAATTCCGCCAGCCCCATGATTAGTTCCGGCACAGCCAGAGGATTTACAAAGTTCGCAGTTCCCAAAGCAATGGCTGAAGCCCCAGCCCAAAAGAATTCCAGAGCATCTTTCCAATCGTAGATTCCACCCATCGCCACGATAGGTATTTCCACAGCTTGGGCTGCTTTGTAGGTAAGCGCCAGAGCTACAGGCTTGATGCCAATCCCACTGTAGCCACCAATGCCTTTCTTGATCCGGCATTTACCCGTAAGAGGATCGATCGCCATACCCCAAAGTGTATTGATCAGGGCCAGAGAGGTCGCCCCCGCTGCTTCAGCAGCTTTGGCAATGCTGGCAATATCGCTTACATTGGGGCTTAGTTTCACGCACAATTCACGGCTGGTACGCTGCGCCAGTAGATTGGTGAGATCATAGACCATATTGGGATCCACGCCAAAAGCTATGCCTTCGTTTTCGACATTGGGACACGAGACATTGATCTCATAACCGGCAATCCCTTCCTGAGCTTCCAGAGTCTCCAGAATCTCACAGAATTCGGCAATGGTAGAGCCAGAAAAGCTGACCATCAAAGGCATGGATAGCTTAGCACGGTATTCCGGTAACCGCTCTTCCACAAAGACTTCCAAGCCTGGATTCTGGAGTCCTATGGAATTGATCAGTCCTGCTTCGGATTCATACAAGCGCGGAGGAGGGTTACCTTGCTTTGGTAGCTTGGTAATCGTCTTGGTTACAAAAGCACCAAGGCAAGCTGCATCATAAAACTCCAGGTTTTCCAGATCAAAGGTGCCCGAAGCCACTGAGAGCGGAGTCTTCAGCTTGATCCTGCCCAGATTCGTTTCCAGCAGCTTATTGGCAGAGCAGCGGGGCTTGCGATCCTGGTTCATAACATCTCCCATCTTACTTCCTCTGCTTTGAAGACTGGACCTTCCTTGCAGACCCGCAGATAGTCCCAGCGTGCCTCAGTTCCAATGGGCACGGCACATCCATGGCAAACTCCGATCCCGCAAGCCATGTAGGCTTCCAGGGAAGTGTAGTGCTCGATGTTATGCAGGCTTGTAACACGGCTTACCTCTGCCAGCATGGGAAGCGGGCCGCAACTATAGACCAGATCGATCCCGAGGCGTTTAAGATTGGCTTCCACCCCTTGTGTGACCATCCCTTTGCGTCCCAGAGAGCCATCCACTGTCCAGCTTTCATCGCTGGGAAAGATATCTGATTGCGTGTTTCCGCCATGCATCCAGTATATTTGGTTATGGTTGATCAGTTCTTTCTGCAAGTACCACAAGGGAGGATAGCCAATACCCCCGCTGACAAACAATATCTTTCTGGATGCCACCAGAGGAAAGCCATTGCCAGCTGGGCCAACGAGTTCCAGCATATCACCTGCCTTGAGAGTGGAAAGCGCATTTGTACCACCTCCCACTTTCTTGATCATGAAACCGATGCGACCACCTTGATTATCATAGATGCTGATGGGTTTGAAGAGCTTGGGAATGGCTCTGGTCGAAAAGGCATTCTGCAATCTGGCCATGGGTCTGATTTCAAAGAACTGGCCTGGTTTGCATTGCTTTCCCAAGGCATCATCCCAGATCCAAAGGATAAAGAAGCTATCGGAAAGCTCTTCCCGGCTGTGAATGGCGCGCTGGTAGTAATTAGTCATCGCTGTTATCGATATAGGTTAGTTTGCCGCCCATCATAGTGTATTTCACGCGGGAGGGCAGGGTTTGATTCAACCAGGGTGAATTCTTGCTCTTGGAGAGGATGCTCTCTGAAGTGAAGCATGTATCTTCATTCAAGGAGATAATGTTCAGATCAGCGTTAGCTCCCACTTTGAGTTCTCCTCCGGGAAGTCTCAGCACTTGAGCAGGCTTCATGGTTAGACAATCCACAAGCTGGGCAAGGCTCAACTGCTTAGTAAGTACAAGATGTTTGTAGAGCACGGCAAAAGCAGTTTCAAAACCAATGATCCCAAAAGGAGCAAAATCAAACTCACGTTCTTTTTCAAAGTCTGCATGGGGAGCATGATCGGTTGCAATGCAATCTATCACACCCTCTTTGAGAGCTTTGATGCAAGCCAGACGGTCTGCTTCGCTGCGGAGTGGAGGTTTCATCTTGGTATTGGTATCAAAGCCCAAAACAGCCTCTTCATTGAGCACCAGATGATGCGGAGTTACTTCACAGGTTACCTTCACACCACGAGCCTTGGCAGCTCTGACTAATTCTATGGATTTAGCAGTGGAAATATGCGCAATGTGCAGCCTTACACCAGCGCTTTCAGCCAGCATGATGTCCCGGGCAATGATCACTTCTTCGGCAAGTCCTGGGATCCCTGAAAGACCTATCCTGGTGGCTACTTTACCGGCATGAATCTGTCCTTTGCCAGCCAGAGCATAGTCTTCCGGATGCACGATTACAGGAATATCGAAATTTGCCGCATAGCGCATGCAGGAAAGCATCAGGCGCGCATTCTGGACGCATTTACCATCATCGCTGACAGCTACTATGCCACCAGATTTCATCGTTGCCATTTCACTGATTTCTTCACCTGCGCTCTTCTTTGTAAGAGCACCGATCACATACACACGGGTGCTGCCATGCTCTTTGGCTCTGAGTTGGATGTATTCCACAGAAGCGATGTTATCAGTAACCGGCTCGGTATTGGGCATGGCACAAACAGCGGTGAACCCACCTTTTGCTGCGCTTTTGGTGCCGCTTACGATGTCTTCTTTGTAGGTCTGCCCCGGATCTCTCAAATGTGCATGTAAATCGATAAAGCCGGGAAACACGCAGGCTCCTTTGGCGTCAATGGTCTTATCTGCTTTCTCGGTGATCTTGGAACTAATGGCAACGATGCGTTTTTTATCGATCAGGATGTCCGCTTTGGTCAGGGCACCATCCACGTAAGCTTTGGCGTTCTTTATTATAGTTTTCATCTTATTTACCTCTTATTCTCAGCTCAGACTTTTCCACCCAGAATCAGGAACATCAGTGCCATGCGCACTGCTACGCCATTGGCGACCTGTTCCACGATTACACTATCACTGCTATCGGCTATTTCCGGCAGGATTTCCACACCCCGGTTCATTGGACCAGGATGCATGATCAAAGCATTCTTTTTGGCATACTTGAGAGTATCTTTGGAAAGCACATAATGCTTACTATATTCTTCAAGGCTGGGGAACAGGCCTTCGCTCATGCGTTCCAACTGCATCCTGAGACCCATCACCACATCAGCATTGTGCAAAGCTCTGGCGAGATCATACTCCACCCGGCAATCATACACACTTTCCATATTGCCAGGCATCAGGGTCTTGGGGCCACAGACGGTAACTTTTGCTCCCAAACGTGCCATCCCGATCAGATTGGAACGCACCACGCGACTATTGAGAATATCACCCACGATTGTAATCTTCATGCCTTTCAGATCACCTTTCTTTTCCCAGATCGAGAAAATATCCAATAGCGCTTGGGTAGGGTGGGCATGGCGTCCATCTCCCCCATTGATCACAGGTTTACCGGAGTATTTGTGTACGAGTTGAGGGCTGCCGGGACTGCCATGGCGGATGCAATAGAGGTCGATTCCCATAGCGTTCAGAGTGTAAACAGTATCCTGAAGGCTTTCCCCTTTCTGCAGAGCGGATATACTGGCCTGAAAGCTCACTACGTCTGCTGAAAGGCGGTTGGCTGCGAGTTCAAAACTCATGCGAGTACGGGTGCTGTTTTCGATGAACAGAGTGCATACAGTTTTTCCACGCAGGGTGGGGATTTTCTTGTACTCACGCAGGTTGATTTCTTTCATGCCTTTGGCGGCATCCAGTATGTACATGATTTCTTCACGAGAATAGTCATCGAGATCGAAGACGTTGCGTCCCAAGAATTGAGGTGTCATTTGTGCTCCTTTCAAGCTCACTGGCTATGATTAAAGGTTTTAGATTTTGTACACAGATTATGAGGCAGTAAGTTGCGTCAAGGATTTCTTTTGTGCTGAAATGCTGTTTTCGCAGCTATCCTTTTGATCTTGATAAAGTTACTGATTCACATAATACTGATAGTGCCGTTATTGCTGAAAACTCATGAGCATGACACCGTCCTCCCGAAGACCACTCCAGCCCCGCTTGGGATGAGCAGGAGAGGACACTGAAAAGAACTCACCAGCCAATCATGGTCGACAATAACCACTGATGTTTTATGAGCGATCAGATGAAAAGTATTGTGCAGGCTGGTCTCTATCACTTATCTTGTAATAAAAAACTCAAGTGAGGAACTCCACATGGCACTGAAAGAACAGCTCTTAATCTCGATAAAAAAAGCAATGCAAGGCGAAATGGATAGCGTTACCCTATATCAAAGCGCTGCCAATCATTCCAACGATCCCGAAGTAAAAGACTTCTTCATGCAACGCCGGGAAGAGGAACGCAGGCACTACAATTACTTGCTGGATTACTATCAGGAAATCTCGAATGATCTCCAACCCAGTGATCTCACCAATACGATCAAAGCCGAAAACCTCAGCAACAACATCTTCTCGGCTGCCTTTGTAAAACGCATTGGTGAAGACCAAGCCCTGTTTTCTGCCATATCCACAGCATTGCTACTGGAAAAAGATGCTATTGAGCACTATCGTAAATGCCAGCAAGAGACAGATATCCTGACCCTGAAATCCTTCTACGAGATCCTTGTGAAATGGGAAATGAAACACTATGATGACCTCCTGGAAATCCAGAAAGAAGCGGAACAGTATTACTGGCAGATCAATAGCTTTGAACCCTTTTAAAGCTATCTAAGGATAAAACTGCAGCAGCACTCCCATGCTCTTGAGATTGAGGCGATGCTTCATGTGAGCATTGTAGTAGCTGAAGTACATGGTATTCAGCTCATTGATGTCGCTACGAGCCAGATCGAAATCAGTGAGGTGATTACCGATTGATGGTAGTTTCGCAAGAATTGACAGAGCCGTAGGAGAAAACTCCAGATACTGCCCTGAATTAATAGAATCCAGAAAGCATGCCCTGCACACCAGCTCACCTGAGCCCAGATCGTATCCATAAGGATTGTTATGCTCTCCGCAAGCATTACATACAGAAAGATCATGCCCAATCCCTGAGAGTGCTAGCACCCTCTCGAAAAGTCTCCAGAAAATCAGGATGGCATTGCCTTCCACAGCCCGGAGATACTTCAGGTATTCACTGGCCAGCGTATAGTAATGCCGGTATTCCTGATACGGCAGAATAAGCTGAGAAATCAGCTCGATCCCGCATTCCGCGGCAGCCCATGTCGCCAAAGAGGGATAGGTGCTATAGTCTGAAAGCAGAGTCGTTTCACTGAGGATGTACAAACCTTCTTCCCGGGGCTCACCAAGCACAAGCTCATACTCCATAAACCGCTGAATCTGCTCTTGATCAGATTTTCGCCGCCATCCTTTGGCAATGATGGAGATATGCCCTTTATGAAAGCTGAAAGCCTTGATGATCAGACTGGTTTCGCTATAGGGCAGGATATTGTAAACCAATGCCGGAGTAGTGATCTTCTTCATTAGCCCAGCTCTGTGCGGATGCGCCGCAGATCTTTTGGTTCAGCAAAGAAGGTACGGTAGTTTGTATAAGTCACAAATCCCGGTGCCGATCCCCGCGGTTTGCGCACATAGCGGATTTGCGTATAATCCACAGGCACATTGGTAGAGAATTTGGCTGTGGAATACCAGGCTGCCAAAGATGCACAGACTGCAATCAAATCTGGTTGTGGTTCCTGCTTCTTATAGTTTCGGAGCAGGACATGGGCACCCCGGTATATACGGCTGTGAAACCACCAATCCTGCGGTTTGCCGACTTTGGTAGTAATAAAGTCATTCTCTTTGGCTTTGCGGCCAATATAGATATGCCAGTTTTCCCCGATGCGCAGATGCAGGAGCTTATCCAGAGCGGAAAGGCTTTGTTTCAAATCCTGAATGTTGTTATCGACTTCCAGATCAATATCATCACCTGCCTCAAGCTGGGTTATCAACTGTTTTATAGCTTCCATTTCAGCATCAGTTTTGGATAGATTAATCTGGATGATGCTCCTGCCTGTCTTGGCTTTACGATACTTCTTCAGATAAAATTCAAGATTTTGCCGGGGACTTTTTTCAGGAAGCAGGGGCACAGTAATCTCCTGCAGTTCAGGATCAAAATAGTCAATCGTCCTGAGCTCTGCTTGGCCGGGAGCAATGGATTGCAGATTGGGTTTTATCGCCTCGGCATAGGCTTGCCATTTTGCCGCTTGTTCTGCTTCCAACAGATCCTGTTGTTGCAGGGAGTACTTTCTTTGCAGATGCTTGAGTTCTTTATGCAAATAGCGGATTTTGCGGGATATGCCGTCGTCGGTATGCTCTTGAGTCTGACCCATCTGCGCCAATTTGAAAAAGTAATCGTTCATGCTTTCAGCTTGCACTCCACCAATTTCTCCGGGTAGATTGATCTCTACAGGCTCGGGCACAAAACTGCCCTGAGGTTGAAAATACGGCTGATGCGGAAGGATTTGACGTTTGGGATTGTCTCCGAACCCGTATTTTACCAAAGCATCCTGAACGATGAGTCGATCACCATCCCGCTTACAGATGATCACATTGGGGCGAGGGGGCATTAGTTCCAGATAAGCCTCATACTCATTGGTTTCGCCATAGATGTTTTTATGAGTGAGCTTGAAGCTGATGATTCTATCGGCAACTTCGATCCTGAGGGAAGACAAATTGGCTCCTTTCAGGAAGTTCCAGATTTCTGTGGATTTCTCCGGAGGTCCCTGTAGATCAGAGTGGTACATATAGCTGTTTTTAGCTGACAAAACCAGGATCAGAGAGCCTCTGCGCTTCAAGATAATATCCATCCTATCCTGTGAAAGCCAGATACTTTCCAGAGTGGCTGAGAACCCGCTGAATTCCTTTACCCAGGCAGATAGATATGCATACTTCATTTTTCTTTACTTCCTATTTGTCTTGACACTAAAACTGTTTATTATAAAGATGACAAACTGAAATCTACGCATAAGGAGTCAAGCATGAATGTCAAGTACACAATCATCATAGTCATTCTGGCGATTCTGGCATTGGTTTTTGGAATTGTCTGGATGAATGCTTCCAGCAAGAATAAAGCCCTCCAGCAATCCAATGAAGAACTGCAGATGCTATATGAATCTTCCACCGCTACCATAGGTGAGATTCAGGACAATCTCGAAGCCCTCGATCAGGATCTTTCCGGGCAGCTTTTTACTCAATCAGAAGTCCCCGGAAGCACTCCTGCAGACCGTCGTCAAAGAATTATCAGCTCGATTGCCAACATGCGTAATCAAATTGAAGCGGACAAGAAAAAAATCGCTCAGCTGGAATCCCAACTCGCCCAATCCCGCACTCAGCTTAAGGGAGTGCAGGATATCGTGAACCGCCTCAAGAATTCCATCAACGACAAAGAAAAGATCATGGATGAATTGCAGCAACGTTTGGGCATCATGAGCGAAACCATCGAAGCAGAACGCCGGCTCAGTCAGCAGGAAATTGCCGCCCGGGAAAAAACCATCCAGGAAAAGCAACAGGAGATCGATCTGGCTGCTATGGATGCCAATACCCTGTACTACGTGGTGGGAACTCGCAGTGAACTCATTGCCAAAGATATTGTGGATCGCAAAGGCGGTCTCTTGGGTATCGGCAGAGTTACGACTGTAGCCAGCAAGCTGGAGCTGGAGAAATTCACAGAGTTTAACCTGCAGAATACCAAGCAAATCCGCTTCCCTGCCACCAAAAAGGGTTATAGCGTGCTCTCCAATCACATCGCTACTACCTACAAAGTGGAAAAGGACGGGAATGAGTACGTGCTGACCATTACCGATCCCAATAACTTCCGCAAACAAAAATTCCTGGTGATAGAGCTTTTGTAAGCCAGGCCAGAGATGATTATCAAGCCGGTCTCCATGGCCGGCTTTTTTGTTTGTTCCCTAATTGAACTACGCTATCAATACGCACCCATTACGGACAAAATGAGTAATGAGAGCGCAGTGGTAGCGTTTAATGTACCGGCGCTCGCTGAAACACCGATGAAGGTAAGATTGCTTAAGCGGAACCCTATACAATGAAGTGAGAAATAACTATGATCTTGGAGTCCCCGGAAAGACAATTACTTCGGGTTATTAATGTTTCGTAGGAGCGGTAAACGGTGCATGAAGATGTCAACAACAAAGATCATATGACTTTCATATCTTCCTGTCAGCCAGTTATTTACTCCTCACTCCAACCCTCTCCCACAAGGGGAGAGGGAGCCACAGCTTATTGATCGTAAATCACCCATGCACCTCAAAAAAGCTTTCCAGGCGCAGGATCGTGCGGGAATCAAGCTCTCCGGGTTGATCTCCTTCGAGAGTGAGAAATGGTAAATCAATGTGCTTTTTGAGCAGCAGGTTATCGATCTGGAGGTGACAAAAAGACTGGGTATAGCTGATCACAGCATCGATCTGGCGCAGCTTGATCTGTGCCGTGATGTCCTCCAAACGCTCCTTTACTGAGTAGGGATAGGTGAATTCCAAATACTGCTGTACGATATCATCACAAAGCTGGGGCATGGCAAATTGCCTCTGCACTTCGTTGAAGATCACATCTCCCCCTTGCTCGATGATGCTGTCGTAGATATCGCTGAAGATCGGCGGTACTCCCAGAAAAGCCATACGCATGCGGGTGGGCAGGGGATCACGCGCCTCTGCCTGCTGCAGAAATAGATCGAGACGCCGTTCATAATCATCGGGATCTCCTTCAAAATCGGAGGAATTCACCAGCCAGAGATGGTTTTCCTTACCGCTTACTTTGCGCTGAGCAAAGGTAAGTTCATCAAGATAAACCAGCTTGCTCCTGATAGCATCCAGACGCAGCTTCATAGCCATGCTCTGCCTGCGGGTAACCCCTAAATGCTCTTCCAATCTAGATACTTCCTGGTCCAGCCTGTCATACTCCCGCTCCACAGGAAAGGAAAAACTATGCACAGGCATACCCTCTTCCCTGATCATCTCCGCAAGAGAGGCAGAATTTGAGCAATCCCCCTGGACGATCCCTATCACTTCATCCAGATTAGCTGCCAGGGCAGAGCTGAAATTGCCCTTGATCCAGGCGCAAATTGTGCGTGGAAACCCTTTGATTTCCGCCAGTTGCACCATTCTGGCAGGATCCATGGTCAGGAATATATTGTTCAAATCCACCGGTACATGTCCGGCGGCATAGACTACTTCCACAGGAAAGGAAGTGGTGAAACCGATGCGTTTAGTCTTCATAAGATAGCTCCAGATAGCGGTCTTCAAGCTCAGATATCTCGCTTTGCACCTGGCTTAGTAAACCCTCCAGAACCTGAATGCGCTGATGCAGGGTTTGAACCTTGTAGCGGTCTTCATAGGTCTCAGAACGTCCTAATGACTCATGAATATCCTGCAATTCCTGATTGTGCTCCAGTAAGCTCTGCTGACGCGATAAGATTTGCTGATGTATTTGCTCCACGTGCCAGGGATTGATCTTGCGTTTGCGTTCCCGCTGTGGAGGTGCTGCTTTTTCAGGTTCAGGCTCGGAAAAAGCCAGTTCAATTGCAGCTTCCGAATCAAGATCAGGCTGAGTGATAGTGTTTACAATCCGGTTATCCTGCAAGACCCGGGTAAAAACCCAGTGTTTGGTGGCAAGATGCTTGATGAAGTAGCGGTCGTGGGACACGAAGATAATGGTCCCATCATAGTTCTGCAGTGCTTCCAGCAGTGCATCATGCATGGAGATATCGAGGTGATTGGTAGGTTCGTCCATAATCAACAGGTTTGGTTTTGAATGAATCAACACACTAAGATACAAACGGGATTTTTCACCTCCGGAGAGGATGCTGACTCGCTTTTCCACATCATCACCCTGGAACCCAAAGCGTGCCAGCCAGCTCAGCACAGTGCCCCGAGGAGCATCTGGCATTATTCCCCACAGTGTTTCCATGACGGTCAGGGATTCATCCAGGGCGTTTTGATACTGATCGTAATAGCCGATCTTGAGACTGGCGCCCCGCTTGATGATTCCGGAAAGCACGTCCTTCTCATTCATAAGGATTTTCAGGAGTGTGGTTTTACCACAACCATTAGGACCGATCAAGGCAATGCGATCCTGCCAGAAAGCATCGATGTCGATGTCCCGCGCCAGGATGATCTCTTTATTGATCCCGATAGTGGCATTCTTGAGGATGAAAACATCAGTGCCGCTACGCGCTGCATTATCCAGCCTGAGCCGGGTTTGCTTCATGGCATGAGGCTTGTCCACCACTTCCATCCGGGCTAGCATCTTCAAGCGTGATTTGGCTTGATTGGTCTTCTGACCGGCGATGTTTTTTTGGATGAAGGCTTCTGTCTCCCGGATGAACTTCTGTTGGCGTTCATATTGCCGTTCCTGGCTTAGCCTGGCAATCTGTTCAGCTTCATACCAGGAGTTGTAGTTTCCCTTGGTAATGGACAAAGAACCGTTACGCAGGCTGTAGATACTGGTAACAGTGTTATCCAGGAATGTACGGTCATGCGAGACCACCAGAAACGGTCTGGAAAGAGAAGAAAGATATCTTTCCAGCCATCTGATCATGGCGATATCAAGATGATTGGTAGGCTCATCCAGGATCAGCAGATCGTATGGAGTCAGCAGCAAAGCTGCAAGACAGATGCGGGTCTGCTCTCCACCGCTGAAAGCACCCAGGTCTTGATCCCAGACCTCAGGATCGAAACCCAGGGATGTGAGTACAAACTTAATCTGGTTCTCTTGCTCATAAGCTCCCAGGGCGTGCATTCTTTCCACAGCGGAATTTAGCTCCAGTTGCAATCTCTCCTCAAAGCTTTCATTCAAGAGGGAGGAGAGCTTTTCGATGGTATCCTGGAGTAATTGGATGTCCGGACGACAGCCATGCATATAGCCTATCAGGCTCTGTCCTGAAGGAAGAGTATTGCTTTGGGCAAGATACCCAATCTGGCATTTTCGGGAACGCAGCACCTGCCCGGAAGTGGGAGTCAATTGACCCAAAATCATACGGATGAGCGTGGTTTTCCCGCTGCCATTGGCCCCGATCAGGCCTATTCTGCTGTTGTGTTCGATCGTGCAATTGATCTGTTCCAGGACATAATTCCCGGCGAATTCAATACTGAGATCGAGGCACTGGATAAGACTCATGCTATGTTTTACCTTTCATTAATTTGTGTTTGTGCTCTGGCTGCCAAACCTCTGTGCAATCCTGAGAACATGGTGATAGTGTCAAATAATATCTGATTGAGCTTCGCTGGAACTCTGAGTTCAAGCCTTCACCTTGTAGATTGTGCCTTCGATTACTACATGATACTGAACTCTCAACATCTCGATGGCAAGTCCCCTTGACCTCCATACTTCCCTCTTTTTTTTCTTGCCAAAAAAGGGGGAAGAAAATCTATGGTAACAATCCGGTCGGGATGTAGCGCAGTCCGGGTAGCGTACTTGAATGGGGTTCAAGTGGTCGCTGGTTCAAATCCAGTCATCCCGACCATCTTTTTCTGCCTGGCCAAGAGCCAGGCTTTTTTTATTCCACCGTAACGCTTTTCGCCAGATTGCGAGGTTGATCCACATCAAAGCCCCTGAGATCGGCAACATGATACGCCAGAAGCTGCAGAGGAATCACTGTTAGCAAGGGCTGCAGATTCGTGAGTGTATCAGGGATATGGATTACATGCTCGCTGATTTTCTCCAGTTCGATATCGCCCTCGGAGGCAATGGTAATCAGCCTGGCTTTGCGAGCCCGAACTTCCTGAAGGTTTGAGTATATCTTATCATATAGAGGATCATTGGTTGCGATAGCGACGACTGGCATGTTCTCATCGATCAGAGCAATTGGTCCATGCTTCATTTCTGCGGCAGGATAACCCTCGGCATGGATGTAGGAGATTTCCTTCAGCTTCAAGGCACCTTCCAGAGCTACGGGGTAATTCACTCCCCTGCCCAGATACAAAGAATGGTCGCTGTTCATGATACTGGAGGCGATGTCTCTGATTCTATCGTTCTGCTCCAGAATCTTACCTACTTTATCGGGTATTCTTTCTAGTTCCCGGATGTATTCCATGCCCTGAATGGCAGAAAGATGGTTCATGCGCCCTAAGAACACGGCTAAAAGCGTAAGAATCGTTACTTGTGAGGTAAACGCCTTGGTGGAGGCAACTCCGATCTCGCTACCAGCGTGGATGTAGGTTCCGCCATCGCTTTCACGGGCAACGGTAGAGCCCACTACATTTGTGATGCCCAATACTCTGGCACCCTTGGCTTTGGCTTCACGCATGGCGGCAAGAGTATCAGCAGTCTCGCCGGACTGGCTGATAACAAACACCAATGTATCTTCAGGGATGATGGGATTGCGGTAGCGGTATTCGCTGGCATATTCAGCATGCACGGGAATGCGTGCCATATCCTCGATGATGTATTTTCCGATTAAGGCGGCATGATATGAGGTTCCGCAAGCGATTAGGTGGATCTGTTTGATCTTGCGCAGCTCAAAGCTGGGCAGATTCAATCCTCCCAGTCTGGCTGTTCCCATCGCTTCGTTGATTCTGCCTCGGTAGCCATTGCCAATGGTGAGGGGTTGCTCAAAGATTTCTTTGAGCATAAAGTGCTTGAATTCGCCTTTCTCAATCGCTGAAATATCCCAATCCACTACACTGATTTGGGGTTTGACTCTGGTGCGATCCAAGGTGGTGATTTCGAAGCCATCAGAACGGACTATACACAATTCCCCATCCTGAAGATAAATCACTCTTTTAGTATGAATGATGATAGCGCTTACATCGCTGGTGATAAAATGCTCGTGATCGTTGATACCAATGATCAGGGGACTGCCTTTGCGTACGGCAATCAGCTTGTTGGGTTCGTCCTGGCTCAAAACCACCAGTCCGTATGTACCCTCCACGCGTTTCATGGCTTCCCGTACAGCATCTTCCAGACAGGCTTCACTGGTGAGGAATTGCTCGATCAGGTGTACTATCACTTCCGTATCGGTATTGCTGACAAAGCGGTGCCCTAAATCTGTCAATTGCTCCCGCAAGAGCTTGTAGTTTTCTATGATACCATTGTGAACGATGGCCAGTCTGCCATGGCAATCTGTATGGGGATGGGCGTTGATCTCATTGGGTTCGCCATGTGTAGCCCAGCGAGTATGAGCTATGGCGATGTTGCCTTCACATTTGGAAGGCTCTGGTAAAGCCCGCTCCAGCTCAATTATCTTCCCTTGTTTCTTGTAAACTTGCAGGCTGCCTTCATTGATGAGGGCACAGCCAGAAGAATCATAGCCTCTGTATTCCAGGCGCTTAAGAGCTTCAACCACTATGGGCAGGGCATTACGTGCCCCAATGTATCCAACTATTCCGCACATTCTTTACCTCCAGTAATCCTGTGAAATAGCCACAATGCCCCAGCGAAGATCAATAGTGCTGGAAGCGCTACCCAATAGTGGAAGACATCATCACTTCTAAGCAGGGGCTTGATAAATGAGGATCCTGCATAGGCGGTGATCAGGAGAGCCATGCCATTGTTTAAGGCATGGGAAATCATTGAATTCACAATCGATCCGCTGCGCATAGTCAGATACCCTAACAGCAAGCCCAGGAAAAGCACTGGTAAAAACCGGAAAGGATCAAGGTGGAATGCGGCAAAGAGGATGGCGCTGATTACTACAGCCCATACTTTGCCATACTTTTCGAAAAACCTGATCATGAATCCCCTAAACAGGATTTCCTCACAGATGCCAGGTAGTACAGAGATCAGCAGCAGGTTCATCCATAAGGAAGTATCCATGGTAAAGAGCTTGGCTAGCTGCTCCAGATAATGATCCGGGAATGGGAATACTTCATTGATAAGCTGTGCCAGGAGTGATACCAATATTGCAGCAGGGAAGGCAATAAAGGGAATCAGGACTACCTCTTTCCATTTCGGTAGTTTCAGACGCAGGATCTGGTTTTGATTCATCTTGAGCAACCGCAGGATCAAAAGGGGTGGCAAAAGAATGATAAAAAGCTGGGTCTGCATCAGTCCGGTTTTTAAGTCTTTCAATTGGATGTAAGACCCAATGTAATACAGAGCAATCAATGCAATCGTGAAGTATACGATCCCGTAGTAAGGATTGAAGAAGCTTTGTTTGTTCATTTTGACTGCCTTGATACTGCCACTGTCATCATCGGAACGGAACAGCACTGATTCTGTATTGAAGAGCTTGATTGTCCCCCAGATGGCAAAGAAATCCAGTACCAGTGTGCTACCAATGGTAATCAAGAGATGGGACAAGTGATAGTCGTTTATCATTACTGCTTTGAACAGCAGGGCGATATTGACAATCGGGATCAAAGCCATCAGATTGTTAAGCTCCACAGCCGGCAAAAAGCTGATCATGGCCAGCATCATGGATACCATCATGATGGGCTGTTCATAGGTGCGGGCTTCTTTCATATTGCGGCTGAATGTGGATATGGAAAGCAGCAGTGCCGCAAAAAGAGTCGCCAGAGGTAGCATTGCCGCAAGCAGGATGAAGATTGCTTTGATGGGCATGTGAGCCCCAGAAATTTCCAAGCCTTGCTGAGAAAGCATATAGCGAAGTGAGAAACTGATACTGAAGAGGTTCACGATCAGATTCAGCATTCCCAGGGTGATGATGGTGAGGTACTTGCCCAGAACAATCTCTTTTCTGCCTACACTGGAAACCATCAGGGTCTCCAGAGTGCGTCTCTCCTTCTCGCCTGCTACCAGATCAGCAGCAACAGTTGAAGCTCCCGTGAGCAGCATAATGATCATGATGTAGGGCAGAAACATGCCCAGGATCATTCCCATTTTCTTCTGAGAAGTACTGGTATCGATGCCTTTGATGCTCATGATTTCTGTCAGATTGGGATTTACACCAGCCAGTTGAAGCTGGTTCTTCACAATCACAGTCTCACTGTTGCGCAGGTTTTCTTTCAGTTTATCATAGGTTAGCCTGCCCCTTTCATTCGAGGCATCATATTGGATCCCAATCAGGTAGTGGGTCAGTCCATCAACCGCGAGAGAATCCCGCAGGGTTACGATACTTTGTATATCCTTGCTTTCATACAGTGACTGTGATGTCTCCGCATAGGGCAGGAAAGTGAAGTTCTCGATCTTGACGAATTCCTCGACAATGCGTCTGGAAACCTCATTCTGGATACTATCAGCGATGGCAACCGTGCCACCCTTTTCTTCAAGAATACCGGTTTGACGCGCCATTATGGCATTGAAACCCACGATCAGCAGGGGATACAGGAGCAAAGGCAGAAGTAGCGTAGTAAAGAGGGTTCTTTTGTCTCTAAGGACTTCCAGTAATTCTTTACGATAGACGATCAGGGCTTTGTTAAAACTCATGAGCCAATACCTCCTGCTCGTCTGTATTGCGGTTCACGAAATCAATGAAGATATCGTCCAGATCCTGCTGTCCAGAAGCTTCTCTCAAAGCCTCAAGCGTCCCGTCGGCAAGGACTTTACCCCGATGAATCATGACAATGCGATCTGCCAGACGTTCCGCTTCACGCATGATATGAGTGGAGAAGAGCACGCATTTTCCCCGCTCTTTGCAGCTTCGGATAAAAGCCACGATATTCCTTGCTGTCAGGATATCCAGGCCTGCCGTGGGTTCATCAAAGATCATCACAGGTGGATCATGAATGATGGATCTCACAATGGATACTTTTTGCTTCATACCAGTAGAGAGAAACTCGATCTTCTTGTCCATAAAGTCACTCATGTCCAGTAGATTCACCATCTCATCCATGCGTTTGGTAATAGTGGCATCATCAATCCCATACAACCTGCCGAAATAGCGGATGAATTCATGCACGCGGAGGCGATTGTACAAGCCTGTATCACCAGAGAGAAATCCCAGGTTTTCACGTACTTTGTCAGGATGGGTCAGGATGTTCCAACCCTGAATCTCAGCAGTACCTCCACTGGGCTTGAATACCGTGGATAGAACTCTCATGGTAGTGGTTTTCCCGGCTCCATTCACCCCTAGAAGGCAAACAATCTCGCCATCGCCGGCCTCGAAGCTTACGTCATTTACGGCATATAGCTTCGTTCCGTCCTTCTTGGGAAACTCTTTGGACAGATGCTTCACATTGATCATAACTTCCCCATATCTGGTTTTATGTTGTCATTGAGGCATTGTAGCCTCAGATTACAGGTTTTCTATGTTCTTCAGGGCTTTAGGAGCAGTAGCAGGCGTGATCCCTTCCTGGGTTACATAACCTAAAACTGGACTTCCTACCGGCTGTTGTGATTCGTCTTCACGATAAAATTCTACTTTCACTCGGATTGGAGTACCATCTTCTTCCACGATGTCCTTACCGTCCTCTCCAACTGCAAAAAGGCTAATGTAGAACCAGCCCAAGCCGATAGCCGCAGTGCCCTCAGGCTCATTGACATTCTTTCGTTTGGAGCCAAGAGCCAGACGTTTCTCAAGGCTGAGGTTTGGTGAATTGATACTGGACGTTACCGAACCAACTCTTTTCCCATCCATATAGATACCACGATGGCTGACAATGCCTTCGGAGATGAAAATGTACATCTGTTTTGAAACTCCCTGTTGCAAGGCTCTCTGAAGGGCAGCTTTGCCAATGAAATCGTCTTTGCTCATATCGATGGCTGCATCGAAAAGAGGAGCATTGATAGGATTGTGCTCAGGATCGTATTCCTGTCCCATTAGGGGGAGCCCAAAAGCTCCGGCTGAGATACGGTTCTCATCTCTACCACCCAAACCTACCAGGAGTCCACCCAGATCCAGGGCTTTTTCCACGATCAGCTTGAAATCATGCTCTGCTCTGGCTACAGGAATGTAGAGTTCCCAACCCCAGCGGTTCGTGTATCCTGTCCGGCTCAGGTAGTATTTGCTGCCATTAAGGCAAAATTCATTGAAGCTGAAGAAGTTCATATTTTTCTCGGGTTGATTGCGGTTTCTCAGCACTTCGGCCCCATAGATTTCCTTGATAAGTTTGTAGGACAGCGGTCCTTGAATATCCACTTTGACCAGTTGATCCGAGATATCCTGAGCTTGAACATCCTCATCATGACGCTTGTGCATCATGATCCGATCAATATCTGCTATTAGTTCTGTCTGAACTCCATCGATCTCCACTGTATCGGTAATGTCGTGTCCGGCATTGATTACCATGATGAATTCGTCTTCTGCCACACGCATCAGGATCATATCGTCCTGTACCCCGCCCTGCTCGTTTAACAGGAGTGTGTATTTGCATGATCCCACTTTCATATCAAAAAAGCTTGCCCCCAATGTACGATGCAGCAGAGCTGCTGCATCTTTGCCCCAGAACCGTACCTGAGCCATGTGATCGATATTATAGATCGCTACTTTGTTGATCGCAGTAGCTTCTTCCAATACAGAGGTCAGATAGTTCACAGCCATATCATACTGGCCGAAATTGCTGCGTTTCACGCTTTGCAGAGGTAGGCCCCTGCGGCTTGCTAAAAGAGGTAAATACCAGTTATCTTCAAGATCAGTAATGAAGGTCTTGCGGATTGTTTTGGGAAAATCAAATCCAAGCTTGGACATGGTGTGCTCCTGTTTGATGTTTTCTTGTCAAGATCTTCAGGCTTGGTTTTTTTGTAAAGGATTTTCCTTGCTGGAGTGCCCCAATTTCTGGTAGATATTGCTTCCTATAATCATCAAAAGGCCAGCCAATGTGGCAGGATGTACGGCTTCCTGCAAGACCATACGAATAAATAGCAGTGAAACAAAGGGCGTCACGAAGATCAGATTTGAGATCTTAGCCGTACTCTCTGTGAGCTCCAGTGCTTTTTGCCATAACAGGAATGTGAGCCCCATCTCAAACAAACCTACATACACTCCGCCCAGGATGCCAAGGATAATGGAACTACCAGCAAAAACCAGCTTCTGCCCACTCACAATGGATATGATGGCTATCATCACAAAGCCTGTGAGGAAGTTATAGAATAGCTTCAAAACAGCCGGACGGCGATCTTTGATATTGATAATCCAATACCCAGCCCAGATCAGCGAAGAACCTGCCGCCAGGAAAGAGCCCCAGGCATCGTCGAAGTGCAGATTCCAGGGTGTTCCTTTGGTGGAGATCACGACCACCCCCAAAAAACTGATCAGGAGTGCTGCCAAATCCCTCAGTTTGAACTTCTCATGCAGCATGATCACACTAAACAAGGACAGCACTATCGCCCATGTATAGTTCAGCGCTTGAGCCTCCTGTGCCCTCAATCTGGAGTATGCTGTAAAAAGCACCAGATAATACAGCATAGGATTCAGGAACCCCGCCAATAGCGATGCCCGAATATTTGTCCATACCTCTCTGAGCTTGAAGAGACCTGATCCCATACAGCACAATAGAAGGAAAATGGTAGCCGTACAGGAGGATACCAGAAGCAATCCCAGAGGGCTGAGATGCACCAGGCTGAGTTTGAAAGCGGTTGAGATAGTACTCCAACCCAGAATGGATAATCCAGCAAAGAGATAGCTTCTTAGTTGGTTACTTTGCATGGGTTTACTTCCTTAAAGGATTCGGCGCTGCAGCGAGCGCCGGTACACTATCGAATCGCGCTATCATCATGTTAATCCCATCCGAAAATGCAAAAAGGGGCAGAACACCTGCCCCTTTATCTTTCACAATATCTTACTTGATGTTTTTCAGGATGTTTTCGTACTTGGTTTGCAGGGTCTTGTTCTTGGTTTGAATGGCTCCCAGGATCACATATTGGATGGCAAACTTGTTGCTATTGTCCCATTGATACCATTTCTCGGCATACTTGATGAGTTCCAGGAAATCCTGCTTCTCATTCAGAAGCGCTGCGATATCGTTGAAATCATCTTCAGTGCTTCGACGCTCAATCAATTGAGCCAGATAGGTGATTGCCAGTTCTTTGTCTCCCTTCATCAGAGCTATGTTTTTGGCATTGTCAACCAAATCGATATTGCTGGGATCAAGATCCATCGCCAGGCGGGTTACTTCCAAAGCCTTGTCGTAATCCTTCAGTTCATAATATGCCGAGGACAGATTTAAAAGGTTATCTATGTTTGTGGGTGTTTGAGTTTTCACACGCTCAAAGTACTTGGCAGCTTCAGTATAATTTGCCTTGTTGTAGTAGAAAGCTCCGGTTTCCAGCAAATAAGGAAGCTTGTCTGGATCGTCTTTCAGGAGGCTGAGCAAGATTTCTTCGGCTTTGGCGTCGTCTTTCAGCTCATTCATGTAGATGTCTTTCAGGCGAATCATAGGCTCTGGACGGCTGGGCTCGAGAGTGTGGGCAAGCTCAAAGATGTCCATGGCTTCTTTGGTATTTCCATCAGTAATCGCAGTTTCACCAGCCTTGAAGATTCTCGCCCAGGTGCTTTCCTTGCGTTTCTTCATATCCCGCAGATCCAGCCTTTCGTCATCGGTAAGATTTTCATAGGCTTCGGTGATCTTAATCGCTTTGGTGTACATTTCGAAAGCGTTTTTATTGAATTCAACCGCACGGGCAGGGAAGTTTTCGCCCTTATGCAGATTGATATCGGCCATGCGACGCAGGGAAATGGCATGTTCGGGATTGTCGGCCAGAACTTTGGTATAATACTCTTCAGCTCTTTCTACATTCTGCTGTGAGTAATAAACCTGAGCAGTTTTGAAGTCCACGTTGCCCTGAGGAGTGAGTTTCTGCCGGGCCTGACTGCAAGCGCCCAGCGCTAAAGCCAGAACTATTACTGCAATTATGAGTTTTTTCATTGGTTACTCCTGAGTTTAATGCATTTTTTTCAAGACTATTTATCTCCTCGAATCAGTCAAGGCTTTTCAGCGCAACCGGATCAATCTGTACTTTACAACTGATTGACCCGGAAGCCCATCCAATACCTCATCAAAGGAGTTGCCTGGCTATTTATCAGCCAATATAAGACATCACTTTGTTGGCTTTGGCGATGAATTTCTTCAGCTCTTCACCCGAGAAAGGTTTCTGCTCCAAAAGCGATAGATCGTGAATGTATGCGCAGATTGTTTCCACTTCTTCCTGCTTACCGGCTGATTCGAGCGCCAGGAGCTTTTGGATTACTGCGTGTTCAGGGTTGATCACTAAAGTGTGATACTTCAGCATATCAGCCCCACCACTCATCCGGGAAACCATGTCCATATCGTGCCAACGGCGCATGTATTCACTAAAGACGATCATGGCTGGTATTTCTTTGCTCTTCAGGCTCTTGACATCCACTGTGAGTTCGGTATAGATATGCTCCTGAATCGCTTTCAGGGCATCTGCACCCAGCTCTTCACGCACTTTAGCTGGCAGTTCCAGAGGTTTCACTATTGTCTGTTCGTCTTTCTGGATCAGATAAGGTGTAAGGATAGTAGCTGCCTGGGGATGTTTCTTCAGGTATTCGGCGTAGCTTTCTTTGCTGAAGCTAGCTTCCACGGATTGCCCCAGGGCTTTGTAAAACATGCTTTGCAGCTTGAACACCGTATCTCCGGAGGAAGCAGCACTGTCCTTATCCACCAGAATGTCGTTCACTTCGCTGTCGATGCGGATAAACTCGATCTTCTCCAGTTTGCTTTCCAATTGCTGATACAAATGCGTGTCCAGAGGTGAGCTTTGGAACACCACTTCGATACCTTGCTCTTTCATCAGGTTCAGATAGCTCACTTGCGTATCTTCACCAGCGGCATACCAGATCCTGGTCTTTTCTTCGCTGGAAGCATTGCGGGCTTTGTATTCCTCCACGGTCAGAAAGTCACCGCTGGCGGATTTGAAGATCACGATATCCTTCATCGCATCAAAGAATTCTGTCTCTTTGAGTAGCCCGAACTTGATGAAGGTTTGGATGTCTTCCCAATATTGCTCATACTTCTTGCGGTCTTCCTTGAAAGTAGCCTGGAAGTGATCCGCCACTTTTTTAATGATGTAAGCCGAAATTTTCTTCACCTGGGAATCGTTCTGCAAGAAAGAACGGGACACATTGAGCGGGATATCGGGAATGTCGATACCGCCTTTGAGCAATAGCAGAAACTCCGGAATCAGATCCTCCAGATTGTCTGCCACAAACACGTTGTTGCAAAATAGCTTGACTTCACCCTTAAAAAACTCTGGCTCATTGCGCAGCTTCGGGAAATAAAGGATCCCTTTTAGATTGAAGGGGAAATCCACATTGAGATGAATCCAGAATACCGGCTCCTTGTAATCATGAAATACCTGCTTGTAAAACTCAATGTATTCTTCCGGCTTCACATCCTTGGGAGAGCGATTCCACAGCGCTTCGAGCTGGTTCACCTGCTTGCCGTCATAGATGATCGGATAGGGCATGAAATTGCAGTAACGCTCCAGAATTTCCTTGATCTTGGAATCTCCGGAGTAATCTGCAGAATCCTCATTGAAATATAGCGTGATGGTGGTGCCAATTTCTTTGCGCTTGCCAGCGCTCATCTTGTATTCGGTGGTGCCGTCACATTCCCAATAAGCAGCTTCACTACCTTCGGCATAGGACAATGAATCGATCGTGACCTTATCTGCCACCATGAAGGATGAATAAAAGCCCAGTCCGAAATGCCCAATGATATTGGCCTGAACGTCTTTGAACTTGTTTACGAATTCTTCCGCTCCGGAGAAGGCAATTTGATTGATGTATTTCCTGATCTCATCGGCTGTCATGCCAATCCCTGTATCAATCACCTGAAGGGTCTTCTTGCCCTTATCCAGCACTACCTCTATCTTCATATCTCCAGCCACAAAGCCAGGATCAGCATACTTGCGCTTCGAGATCGCATCCACTGCATTGGAGATCAATTCTCTCAGGAAGATATCATGCTGGGAATAAAGCCATTTCTTGATGATCGGGAAGATGTTTTCAGTATGGATACTGAGTGCACCTTTTTCAGTCTTCTTGGTTGCCATATTCTAAACTCCTTGATATTATGCTTGTTTCTGAGAGATAAACTAAGCGAACCGAGAAATTTGTCAAGGCTTTCTTAGCAGTCAATGAATGAGAGTGCTAATTCATTGACAGGACTCATCAGAAGTCTGAAGAACGTCAGCCGCATAGTCGGCTTAGCCCAGAATTTACCCCTCACCCAACCCTCTCCCACAAGGGGAGAGGGCACTTTGCCCCCTGCCGGGATTCATTCAGTATATCGCTACGCTATCATTACGCATCCAGTCCGTAATGACTGCGTATTAATAGCGTAATGCATATAAGGGAGAAGCCTAAGATCTTAGAGAATTTACAAGTTCCACAATGTCAAAATCAAGATACTTTTTGCGCTCCAGGATTTCCTGCTTAAACTCAGCCAGATAGCGGGGATTGGCGCTCTGGATTTGCTCATAGAACACTGTGAACATGAGATGGCGGCGGTAATTCAAAAAAAGCTCGATCTGGTCCCACTCCGCTTCAGGGAGCTTGTTCCGGCTCAGATAACCCTCCAGAAAGGGCTGTACAAAGAGGTTTTTGAGCTCCGCCCTGGGCACTTTATGCCGCGAATGAAAGCCAGCCCGTGAATAGGCACTGTAGATACAGATAGCAATTTCGAGAGCAAACCACAGATAGTTTGCCACATCGAAATCCAACAAGACCAGCCCTTGAGGAGAGCACATCAGATTGTCCAGATGCGGATCATTGTGGATTATTCCGAAATTATCCCGTGTTCGAGGCAGGGTGTCGAGGCGAGCCTGCATTTCCAGCCAGGCCTGCTTTACCTCGAGATCGGGGATCCAATTGTAAAAGACTTCCCATTCCCGGGCTTGGGAGATCAGGGCTTTACCTGCATCGTCCTGAGCCTCCGATTCCAGCCACCTGGGATAAGTCTTTGCCAGTGTGTGCATATCTCCCAAAAGGCTGCCCCAATCCCTGTAAAACTCATGCAAATCACGAGGATGTAGATCTGGAGTTGTCTCGCCTGGTATTTTCTGCCAGGCAAAGGCACAATAGTCCTGCTCCGTAGCTGAGCATGTCTCCACCAATCGGCCATGACATGAAGAGAGCGGTGCAATGGTATTGATCCCATGTGAACTGAGATAAGCTGCCCAGCTGAGGCGCTCCAGAATGACCTGTGAGTGCTGTTCACCAGTGGCTTTGATGATTTTTAAAAGGTAGGTATTGCCAGAGTGAGATACGCTATAGATAGTGCCATCTGACCACTTATGCCCTCCAGCGAAATACTCAGGCTCGCTGCTGAGGCCAAAGCGTTTTGCAAGATCTTTGATCAGGGCTGAAGGAATAAGCTGCATGGGTCTCCTCACTGCTTCATTTTATACATCTGGTGCCCACTTTAAGGGATTCGACACGTCCCCGTGTCGACGAGGCCGCAGGGCGAGACTATCGAGCACGTTCCGTACTCCGCAAACGGGGACGTTTGCGATCCAACTACGCAGGGTTCGTAAGCCTTGCCGGACAACAGGATAAAAGCCTATATTACAAGGACTTTTGCGATCCAACCCATGTTTATCAATGGCGGAGAGTCAGGGATTCGAACCCTGGGTACCCGAAAGGGTACAACGGTTTTCGAGACCGTCCCGTTCAACCGCTCCGGCAACTCTCCGTGGGTCAGCGTTTTTTTTTGAAGTAATTTGTCAAGACCATTGCGCACGGTTCAGCCAATACGCCACTGATCAAAGTAGGATGATGGTTGAAGCTTTTGTCCCGAAACACGTTATAAATCGAGCCGGCTACCCCAGCTTTGGGATCTGTTGCGCCATAGACCACTGTTCCCATCCTTGCCCAGATCAGCATTCCGGCACACATCAGGCAGGGCTCCAGAGTCACGTACAAAGTGTAATCCTGAAAGTACTTCTCCCCTCTGCTCTGCATTTTATCCAGGATCAGTCTCTCCGCATGCGCCAGGGGATTGTTCAGTTCACGCGTCCGATTGTGCTCCAAAAGAATGACCTCATCGCCGCGTACCAGACATGCCCCCACCGGGATTTCATCTGCCTCCGCCGCTTTCTGCGCCTCAGCAAGGGCTTGCTCCATGTAGTATTCGTGGACTCGGGTCATGGAGATACGAAAATCTGGACTTTAGCCGCCTCGACCTTTTTATCCAGCCAGGACTCGAACCATTTATCGCCCAAACTTTGGATAAAGAGATCACGAATGAAATCCGCATCGGCACGAGCCTTAGGGTTGAGCTTTAATGTTCTGGGAATCAGGATGATGCTGTAGCCATTCAGAGTATCCTGGAGTGGCGGTTGCTTGTCCTGGAGCCGTTCGATAGCCTTTAGATACGGCAAAGCCAGAGAGATGTCCTGATACTTGGCATTGATGTTTGAGCCTTGATAGCTTACGAGTTGATAGTCAGGATCCTGGGAGCTTACTTTCAAGGAGGGATTCTGCCCCAGCCATTCCTCTGCGCGTTTATTGGCGAGGCTCTGTTTCCGCTGTTGAGTAAGCTCTATGACGATTTGAGGCTTTACCTCCGCCAGAGGTTTCACCCGGTCGATCTGATTCTCACTCAGTTGGATCACCACCCATGAGGAAGTCACAGGAGAATATATAGGTTTCAGTATGTTACCTTTCTTCTCAGCAAGTAGTTGCTCATGCACTTTTGAGACAACACTTGCATCTTCATGCCATATATCATTTATAGTAATCCTGTTATGTGATATCAGTGAACTCTCCAGTTCATGTGCTGCTGATTCCATACCAATGCTTTTTGCCAGATTAACCGCTCCGGTGGCTTGGGAGTATTGATTGTTGATGCTGGCTTGGGTCACAATAATGGGAATCGAGAGAGAACGATAACTCAGCATGGATTTGGTGCGTTGTAGCTTTTGATAGATGGTGTAACCTCGAGGGTCTGGAATTGGTTTGCTATATTGGTTGTCCGCCAGTGGTTCCAATATCTCCAGCAGGTTCGCATCCAGTGTGTCAACCCTTACAAATCCGGGCTCATTGAGCTTCAAACCAGGTAGTTCGTGTTTTCTGGCAGCAAGGAGTTGCTCGATGCTATTGCCTTTGCTAAGGTCAATGAAGATGCTGTCTGTCAGAGCCTTGGTATAGTCATAATCTTCCGTTTGGGCAGGCACGGGCAATTGGAAGTAGCGGACGGAATAGATTGGATCCAATTGATACTTACCCAGGTTGTTACGATAATAGTTATCGATTTCGGCATCGCTGATCACAGGCTTCATGCGATCGGGGTCAAAGATCAACAGGTCAAAATCCGCCACACTACCGGCTATGCTGTTGATACGTTTGATCTCTTTGGCTGTGAGCAGTTCGTTGTTGATTAGCTTGTTTTTCAGCTTCTGAATAGGCAGGTGATAATCCAGATATGGCTTGCGCAAAAACTCCATATTGACGGGGCTGTCATAGCGTAGGGATTGCAGGTATATTCCCTTGTCAAAGCTGCCATTGCGGGTAAAGAGATCTGAAGTCTGTAAAAAAGCTGGTACCCGGAGACTGAGGGTATCGATCACTTCCTGCTCGGTGACTGTTATATTGTATTTACGGTAGTAGCTTTTCAGGATGGTATTGGCGATGATGTTGCGCCAGGTTTCCTGAAAGATCACCTGCTTCTCTTTATTGTCAGGAGGCCGGAGATTGTTGCGTTGGAATGTGCTGGTATGCACCCTCAACAGGTTTATATACTCAGCGTATTTGATGCGGTTGCCATTGATTATGGCAGCGCTGTCGCCCCTGGGGCCGGCACAGGCAAAAAGGATGGCCATCAGTATTGATAGCAAGAGGATGCGTCTCATGTTTCTCCCTGGATAGTTTGTTGCAGTTCAGACAGTAATTGTAAGGCTGCCATAGGACTAAGGTTATCAAGCTCAAGTTCTTTGATTCTTTCGATCACCTTATCTGCTGCATTGGATTTATCTATCATCATTTCAAAGATTTCGATCTGAGGTGTGGTTTTGGCAAGCTTGCGCCTCAAGCTCGCAGTCAGCCCCTGGGGACTGATCTCGTGTTCTTCCAGGTTTCGGAGGATTTCTCCTGCCCTGCGAATGGTCTTTTGTGGCAAGCCAGCCATCCGCGCCACCTGAATGCCATAGCTTTGGTCTGCCCCACCCCGCTCTATCTTGCGAATGAAGATCATCTGGTCGTTGTAGAGCTTGACTGCCACATTGTAGTTTTTGATATCAGGATATATATTCTCCAGCTCTGTAAGTTCATGGTAGTGAGTGGCAAACAAGGTGAGGGCATGGATGTATTTCTGGATGTGTTCGATGATCGCCCATGCGAGGCTCAGGCCATCGAAAGTGGAGGTTCCCCGTCCTATCTCATCCAGCAGGATCAGAGATTCTGGGGTGGCGGAATTTAGGATATTGGCGGTTTCGATCATTTCCACCAGAAAAGTGCTCTGTCCCTGAGCCAGGTTATCTGAGGCTCCTACGCGGGTAAACACGCGATCAAAGATAGGCATACGGACGTAATCCGCTGGGACATAACTGCCCATCTGAGCAAGGATTACCAGTAGTCCTACCTGCCTGAGATATGTGGATTTACCAGCCATATTGGGTCCTGTGATGAGGGCAATGGACGTCTCAGGATAATCAAGCTCTGTATCATTGGGAATGAATTCTGATTCTCCCATGAGCTTTTCGATCACGGGATGGCGTCCTGATTTGATCACCAAGCTGCGGTCATCGCTAAACTCCGGACAGGTATAGCGTGAGTGCCAGGCCAGGAAGGACAAAGCGGTGAATACATCGATCTGAGCGATTACTTCACTCAGCACCTGCAACCTGGGCAAAGATTGGGCAAGATTAGTGCGCAAGTCCTTGTAAAGCTCGTACTCGAGGTTCTTGATCTTCTCTTCGCTGGAAAGCACTTTAGCTTCAAATTCCTTGAGCCTTGGCGATATATACCGCTCTGCATTGGAAAGGGTTTGTTTGGCAATGTAGTAGTCCGGAACCTTTGCTTTATGAGCAGCAGTAACTTCCAGATAATAGCCAAAGACGCGATTGTAACCTACCTTGAGGCTGGGAATACCAGTCTTATGACGTTCATCGTCCTCCAACCTGGCAATCCAGCTCTTACCATCGTGAATCAAATCCATGAGCTCATCAAGATCAGGGTTGTAGCCCTTGCGGAAGATTCCACCCTCGGTGATGGTGATCGGAGGGTTTTCACTGATGGCGCTATCGATATGCGTAATAATATCCTCAAATCCTGCCAGAGGTGTGATCCACTGGTGAAACAGTTCCTGCTGATAACCATTCAGCTTGGCCACCAGGTTCATGGCACTGAAGAGATAGCTACGCAGGGAAAGCAATTCGCGGGGATTGATCCTAAACGAGCCCAGACGGGATATAATGCGGGAGATATCACCGATTTCATGCAAGTTCTGGCGGATATCCTTAAGGTAAGCGCTTTTCGTTAGGAAGGCAGCAATCGTGCTTTGCCGGGCCAGGATCGCTGCTTTTTCCAGCAATGGATGCAGCAGCCACTGTTGCAGGAGCCGGCTACCCATCGGCGTCTCGCAGTGGTCGATGACGCTGATCAAGCTGCCATGCAGAGTGCCATAGCGAATGCTGCGTACCAGTTCCAGGTTCCGGCGGCTGATCTCATCAAGCTGCATGTATTGGGATAAAGAGTAATAGCGCAGTGTGGCTATATGATTCAGCGGTACCTTGTAGAGACTCATTACATAGGCCAGGGCTGCTCCTGCCGCAGTGGCACCAAGCTGCTTGTTATGCGCTCCATAGGGTTCCAATGATGTAACCCCAAAATGTTTCTTCAGCACTGCTGCTGCTTCCGAGGGTTGAAACTGCCAATTGTCAAAGATCGTGAGCGTGGGCTGATATTCAAGATTCAGCTCTTTTACAAAGCTTTCTGAGGCAGTCCCATTGATGATGATCTCAGTTGGTTTCAGGCGCAAGAGCTCATTGGCAAGCTCTGTCAGGGCTACTTCTGTAAAGAAAAACTCCCCCGTGGAGAGATCAAGGAAAGCGATGCCGTGTTTCTTGTCTTTATCCTGATAGTAGAGGCTGCCCAGGAAGTTGTTGGAACTTCCTCCCAAGAGGTTTTGATCCAGTACAGCCCCGGGAGTGATGATCTCTGTGACTTCTCTCTTTACCAATCCTACAGCTTTCTTGGGATCCTCAGTCTGCTCGCAAATGGCTACCTTGAGGCCGCTTTTGATCAGTTTGTCCAGATAGTTGTCCAGGGCATGATAGGGAAAGCCCGCCAAAGGCACAGGATTGTCGTCCTGTTTGTTGCGCGTGGTCAATGTAATATTCAGTACTTTGGATGCGGTTACAGCATCCTCGAAGAAAGTCTCATAGAAATCCCCCATTCGAAACAGCACCAGCTTGTCAGGATGTGCTTCTTTGACATCATAATACTGGCGCAGCATGGGGGTAAGTTTTTGTGAATCCAAGACAACCTGCTCAGTATTGCACTATGAAGCTGCTGATATCAGTGCTCTGCAGAAAGGTTCGGGCTGCATCTGCATCAGAGCGGGTAACAAAAGGACCTGCCAGAACCACCCAGGTAGTACTCGTCTTGGTTTTATCTTCATAATAAACTGCTGGCAGCTTAGCATCCCTGATCGTGTTGCAAAGCTTTGAAGCATTTGCCTCCACGGAGAACCTTCCGGCTTGGAGATATATCCCTTTGGAGGGTTTACTGCCCAGCTTCAAAGGCACATTTGCACCCGGCTCAGGAAGAGTAATTGCAGGTGGCAGAACCACTACCGGAGCAAGACTATCGGCTGGTACTGCGGGAGTGAGTATCTCCAAGGGAGTATAAGGATACAGAAAGCTAAGGTCAAGAGATGGAGTCCGGCTGCGCATGGCAAAGAGCCGTTCTTCCACACTGAAAGCAATCTGCGAGTACTTGTTCAATTCATAGGCTGTTTTGTAAGCCTGTAAAGCATCCTGAGGCTTGCCGGAGAGCTCGTTGGCATAACCTATCCGATAGTTCAGATATTGCTGATCATGATCCTGGATGGCCTTGATTTTGTTCAGGGTCGTGATCGCGCTGTAATACTTCTTTTGAGCAATATAGCTATCAGAGATGATATGATATGCCGATTCAGCCTGAACTCCCTGAGGAGCCAGCCTGAGGTAGTTCTCGGCGTGGGAAATGGCATTATTGTAGTCATCCTGCCAGAAGGCACAAACCCCCAGCCAATAATACCGCTCCAGGATGAGTGTGGATGTGATTTTACGTAATTGGGTATTCGCAGCAGCTATATCACGCTCGAGGATATACAGCTTGGCTGCTTCCAGCATGCTCTTCTGCCCATAATCGGTCTTGGGATTGCGGTCTGCATTGCTAAGGTGCATTTGCAAAGCGTCATTTTTGTCTTTCTTGAGCATGGCATTCAGGTATGATACCAGAGCTTTCTCATCATTACTGGATGGTGTGAGCTTGGTAAGCTGCTCTTTGAGATCATCCAGCTTGCCTCTTTGCTGGAGGTTTTCCAAAGCGCTGAATTCCTTGCGCAGTTGCGCTCCCAGGCTGCTCACCAGACAAACAAGAATCAGGAAGTAGTAACGCATTTTCTTAATATCCCTGCTTTGCCATTGTTGTTTTGCACCGGAATCCGGTAGCGGAAATTGGGTCGTGTATGTTCCACGGGCTTATCTTCATCATCGTATATCCTGTCTAAAACAAAGCTAGCGTCTTCAGCCAGATCTGGATATATCACTTCCAGAGTATCTCCCAGGGAGATCTTGGCAAGGGCATCGAAGACCAGCATCCCATCCTGATGTGCAAAAACCTTTCCACAATACTGCCAATCCCTGCTGTAGTCACCGCTTTGGGCTTCTTCCACTACTCCTGCACCAGTAAACTCGTAAAAACCTTCCCAATAAGGACGGTGAGATACTTTCTCCACCTCATCACTCAGACGGTTCCACATTTCCTGATCATGCATTGCGGTCTGCACGGCAGTTTTGTAGATTCTGGAGAGTTGTGATACATAGTACAGGCTTTTCATCCTGCCTTCGATTTTCCCGGCAGTGATCCCAGCCTTTTCCAATTCGGGGATTCGGTTTAGGAGGCACAAATCTTTGGAACTCAGGATACTGGTGCCATATTGATCTTCTTCAACGGGGAAGTATTCACCAGGACGGCTTTCCTCTGTGAGTGCCCAACCCCAGCGGCAGGGATGCGTACAAGCACCTTGATTGGCACTGCGTTTGTTCAAGTATGCACTTAGCAGGCAGCGTCCTGAATAGGCGATACACATAGCCCCATGGATAAAGCACTCGATTTCTGTTTCTGGCAAGGCATCACGCATGCGGCAGAGATCAGCAAAGCTAAGCTCCCGGGCAGGAATGATGCGCTTTGCCCCACGTTCGGCCCAGAATCTGGCTGCTCCCACATTGGTGATATTGGCTTGAGTGCTGATATGGATCGGTATCGAACTATGCTTTTGCACCACTTCAAACACACCCGGATCGGAGACTATCACAGCATCCAGGCTGGTAGTATCCAGCCAGCGCACAAACTCCACCAGTTCTGCCAGTTCCTGATCACCGAGATAAGCGTTCAGAGTAAGGTAAAGCTTTACCTTCTGAGCATGCACAAAGTCCAGGGCAATGAGGATTTCGTCTCTGGAGAGATTTCCCGCCGCAGCTCTCAAGCCGTATTTTTGATAACCGCAATAGATCGCATCAGCGCCAAACAGGGCAGCATACCGGATCTTTTCGAGATCTCCACCCGGGGCTGTGATTTCCATCAATTGCTCATGGAGTTTAGAAGATCGTGATTGGTCTCAGTGGTCTGCATGCGTTTACGCAGTGTCTCGATCCCCTGAATCGGGCTGATGGTCTTGAGATATTTACGCAGCACATACATGCGGTTGATTTCGTTTTTGGTAAGCAGCAGCTCTTCACGACGGGTACCGGATTTGACCAGATCAATGGCAGGATACAGACGCATGTCAGATATGCTGCGATCCAGCACCAATTCCATGTTACCAGTGCCCTTGAACTCTTCAAAGATCACCTGATCCATCTTGGAACCTGTATCGATAAGGGCTGTAGCGATGATGGTAAGACTACCGGCTTCTTCGGTATTACGAGCCGAACCAAAGAACTTCTTGGGTTTGATCAAGCCGTTGGCATCAATACCACCGGAAAGCACCTTACCGCTGGAAGGAGTGATATTGTTGTAGGCGCGCGCCAGACGCGTGATACTATCCAGCACGATCACCACATCCTGTCCCAGTTCGATCATCCGCTTGGCTTTTTCAAGGATGATTTCCGCCACATTGGTGTGATTCTTGGGTGATTCATCGAAGGTGGATGAGATCACTTCACGGTTGCCGGGTTTCAGCACTTTCTTCATCTCCGTCACTTCTTCCGGGCGTTCATCCACCAGCAAGACGATCAGATACACTTCGGGGTGATTGCTGAGGATAGCATTGGCGATATCCTGCAAGAGTGTGGTTTTGCCCGTACGGGGCGCAGCCACGATCAAACCACGTTGGCCTTTTCCCACAGGGGTAAAGAGATTGATCACGCGGGTACTATAATTTTTTGGATCAAATTCCAGATTCAACCGTTCAGTGGGATAGTAGGGCGTAAGCTCGTCAAAGAGCCTGATATCCTGAAGTTTGGAAGGCGACATATAGTTCACAGCTTCCACTCTGAGCAGGGCATAGTATTTCTCACCCTCTTTGGGAGAGCGTACCGGGCCGGAGACCATGTGCCCACCTTTGAGCCCAAAGCGACGGATCTGGGTAAGCGATACATACACATCGTCACGTCCGGGAAGATAGCTATTCTGGGGAAACCGGAGGAAGCCAAAGCCGTCATCCATCATTTCCAAACAGCCTGTCACGAAAGCCAGACCTTCCTGAGCGGCTTGAAATTCTAGTATTTTGAATACGAGATCGTTACCTTTATATTGAGTAGATCCGGGAATTCCGATTTTTTTGGCCAGCTTGGAAAGCTGGGCTTGAGTTTGATTGAAGAGATCGTTTTCGATCATCATTTATCTCCTTTGGATTTATGTCCTTTGATCAGCAAGCGTGAGGCGCTGGCACAACCGATGTCCTGAATCCTCTTGATGAGGGTTTGTCCCGTATGGATCAATTCCTCAGAACCAGGCAGGCTTTGCAGCCGTTTCATCGTGTCTTCACAGCTCTTCAAGAGGTTGGCGCAGTTTTTCACCGCTTTGGGGTCGTCAACCGGAGTATAGAAATCCACCACTTGCTGTTTTTTTAGTTTTAGTTTTTTCACCAGACTAATGATTTCGTCCCGGGTGAAAGTTTCTCTATGATACACACCAGTTGCCAAATCCACACTCGCCACCCAATGATGCATGAGGATATGGGTCTGCTGAGCCGGACTCTGCTCGCCATCACAGTACATTTCGGCAATGATGAACACGCCTTCGGGCTTGAGTACCCTCAATAGCTCCTTGAAGATCAGCTCCGGGTGTTCCAGGTGATGCAGAGAATTGGATATGCACACCGTATCAAAATAGGCATCTTCATATTGAATATGCTCCAGATTCATGCGGTAGATTTCCACATCGTTTTCCGGAAATAGCTTTTGGGCATAGTCCACGCTGCGGTCTGAATTGTCGATACCGACGATTTGCACATAGCTCTTCAGATTCTGCTTCAGTACATTGATGAATTCGCCTCTGCCTGTAGCGGCATCCAAAACAAGGCCTCCATCGATCTGGCTCAGGATTTGGAATACGTCTTTCACGGCTAATACCTCGCTGGTGATTTTTGTGAAAATAGTGGATACGGCTGTTTGCCTATGCACTTCCATATTGATATTATGCTTGGTTTGTTTACTGACCTATTGTTTTCAAATGCCATTATTCCGTCAAGGAAATTTATTCCGGGAGGTGGGTATCAAACCTGTTTGAAGTCCAAATCGCCAGATCTAAGCTGTCAGGATGATTTATATAGAAGCGATTTGTATTCCACCCACTTGTTTTCACATAATCTCTTTCACTAGTACGAAGGCAAGCGCTTTTGATAGATAGTCTGGAATCTCCTCACAATCCACTTCGCATAACGCTTAACCCATAACGCTTAACCCATAACGCTTAACCCATAACGCTTAACCCATAACGCTTAACCCATAACTCGTAACTCATAACACACTTCACACTCTATCCACATCAAAGAACAAAAAAAACATCCCTCTACTATATTGAGGTGGACAAATCAGTTGACAGAGCAGATTTTTTTTTGTGCCCTCGGCATAAACTCGCATTTTGCAGCAGCATATCAGCGCCATATCTTTCCGTCTTTCAGGAACTTCCCTGAATTGTTTGAATTATTTCATGATACCAAATTTCTCGCCTTCATCAAAATGCTTCCATAGCCCAAATTAGCTCTTCAAGTTGAGGTCCGTCGCGTGGCCGCAGCTTGTAGCTGCGTTGAGACATTTGTTATCCATCTCCTTGGGCAGATTAAGGATGACGAGTTGGAATCTGTCTCGACCGGGATTGGAATCATCAACGCTTCGGTCATATATCTCCTTGTCCCAGATGTGATCATTGATCCGGAACCAGGAAAGCACTACCCAGTATGCTGACAAATCAGGATGAGCAAGGTTGAGACAGATTTGTGATTGACAGAATGAGACTAATCCAGAAGTAGTTTTGTTTCCAATACTACTTCTTGTAGCATCGTAGATAAACAAAATATCTCGAAATAATAGTTATTATAGGCAGGCGGATGATTACTGACTTTCATGCGAAATACTATGCATACGAGCTCAGCCGGATGGGCGGAGCAGGTGTTGAAAGAGTAGGAAGAGCTTTATTCGATGCCTGTGTTGATCTAAATCCCCATCAGATTGAAGCTTCCTTGTTCAGTTTACGCTCTCCAATATCTAAAGGCGTTCTATTGGCAGATGAAGTTGGACTGGGGAAAACCATTGAAGCTGGCTTAACTATTTGCCAGTATTGGGCAGAGAAAAAGCGTAGAATCATGATCATTTGTCCTGCATCACTACGAAAGCAATGGGCATTGGAGATGCAGGAGAAATTCAATCTCCCGGTGCAGGTCTTAGATGCCAAAACAGCCAAAGACCTGCTGAAGAAAGGTCACGACAACCCTTTCGATACTAAGCAAATAGTAATAGTTTCCATGCATTATGCCGGGCAGAACGCAGGGTCAATCAAGCTGCTCCCATGGGACTTAGTGGTAATCGATGAAGCTCATAAGCTGCGCAATGCCTACAGACAAAGCAATAAACTGGGGCAGGAGATTCGTCGGGCAACCGAAGGTATCAAGAAAATACTGCTTACTGCCACTCCTCTGCAAAACTCTCTTACAGAGCTATACGGTCTCTCCACTCTGATAGATGAAAACCTGTTTGGTGATTTACCCTCATTCCGCAGCCAATACATGAATTCAGGTGGTAGCCTAAGCGATTTGAAAGAACGCTTACAGACCTTTTGTTGGAGAACCCTTCGCAGTCAGGTATTGGAATATGTTAAGTTCACAGAGCGCAGACCCATTACCCGACCTTTCACACCTACCCAGCAAGAACATGATTTGTATATGGGAGTCTCAGAGTTCCTGAAAACAGAGGATAATTATGCTCTCCCACAAGGGCAGAAGCATCTTCTGATCCTCCTGGTTCGCAAAGTACTGGCTTCGTCACCTCATGCGGTGGCAGGTACTCTGGAGATTATCAGAGACCGCTTAGTTAAGCTTAGACACGACTATCAAAAGCAACAAAGTGCCTTACAACAATTGATTATAGACGACTACATCGATGATGACTTGCTGGACGAGCTTTTAGAAGATCAGGAAGACCTGGAAACTGAGACTGAGCCAGTCACTCCTCCTGAAGCCGATCAAACCAAAAAAATCGACTTAGCCAAGTTAGACGCTGAAATACAAGCCCTGAATGGCTATATAGAAAATGCCCGAAGCTTCGGGGTGGATTCTAAATCTAAAGCATTACTTACAGCCTTAGATATAGGCTTTTCTCAAATGCAAAAAATGGGAGCAGCCCGCAAAGCAGTGGTCTTCACAGAATCCAGACGCACTCAAGCCTGGCTCAAGGACTATCTGGAAATGAGTGGCTATGCCGGAAAAGTGCTAACCTTTAATGGTTCTAACAAAGACGATGCTACTGGTCAAATCTATAATGAGTGGTTAGCAGAAAATCAAGCCAATGGCAGATCATCAGGTTCCAAGCAGGTTGATTTACGAACAGCAATCATAGAACGTTTCAGAGATCAATCCAGCATCCTGATTGCCACAGAAGCGGGTGCAGAGGGCTTAAACCTCCAATTCTGCTCTATGGTGATCAATTATGATCTGCCCTGGAATCCACAGCGCATCGAGCAGAGGATTGGTCGTTGTCACCGTTATGGACAGAAACACGATGTAGTAGTTATCAATTTCCTCAATGAACGTAACGAAGCCGATCAAAGGGTATATACAATCCTCTCAGAGAAGTTTCACTTGTTCTCTGGTGTCTTTGGTGCCTCTGATGATGTCCTCGGTTCACTGGAGTCAGGAGTTGATTTCGAACGTAAGGTGCTGGAGATATATCAGCAATGCCGTACAGCGGAGGAGATTGCCACAGCTTTTAATAATCTTCAGAAAGAGCTGGAATCCACCATCCAAACCAGGATGAAAGATACTCGCCGCAAGCTATTGGAGCATTTTGATGAGGATGTTCATGAACGCCTCAAAGCAAACCATACTGATGCTGTAGAAGCCCTGGACAAGATCGGAAAGCTCTTCTGGCAACTCACCAAGCACATCCTGACCTCGGATGCTTCTTTTGACGACCAACACCATACCTTCAAATTGAAAAAGGCTCCTTGTAAAAACAGCCGTCCCGGCACCTATCGTTTGATCTCCAAAGACAGTGAAAACTTCGGAAACGATTTCCTGTATCGCATGAGCCACCCCTTAGGTGAATACGTTCTGGAGCAAGGGAAAAAGAAAACATGCCCTCCCGTAGAAGTGGTTTTTAATATCACTAAACACCCCACCCGAATCACTCTAATCGAACAATTGAAAGGAAAGCAAGGGTGGCTCAGGCTCGACCTGCTTGCAGTTAACTCTCTGGATACTGAAGAGTATCTGCTGTTTACGGCACTGGATGACGCAGGCAATAGCCTTGACCAGGAGACCTGCGAAAAGCTGTTCTTGTGTAATGGGTTCGTCTCGGATCAATCTCTTGACGTAATACCTACGGAGATTAACCTGCAAAATAATGCAGAAAGGCACGTAGAGGCTACTTTAGCCAAGAATCTGGAAGAGAATAACAAGCACTTTACCGAAGCCCGTGAACAACTGGATAAATGGGCAGATGACATGGTAAAATCTGTCGAACGGGAATTGGATGATATCAAAAGACAGATTCGGGAAAAGCAGAGACTCTGCCGTCAAAGCCCCACCTTGAAGGAACAGCACGATTTTCAGGAAGACATCGCCAAACTGGAAAAGAAGAAGCGCAAATTGCGTGAGAAGATTTTTGATACAGAAGACCAGATAGCCGAAAAAAGGGATAAGCTGATTGATGCACTGTCAAACCGGCTTAAACAAAAGACGAAAACCACGACCCTCTTCACCATCCGGTGGAAAGTAATATGAGTCTGTTTACCACGAAAGGCACGAAAAGACACGAAAAGGGTATAACAAGTAATGGGTGATATTGTCTATAAAGAGGAGTCTTACTCGATTTCCGGAGCTATATTCGAAGTCTATAAGGAACTAGGCTCTGGATTTCTGGAGGCTGTGTATCAAGAATGCCTGAGTAAAGAGTTTAGCCGGCAGAAAATTCCCTTTACAGCCCAGCCCGAACTTACAATCTGGTACAAGGACGAACCGATAAGCCAAACATACAAGCCGGATTTCATCTGTTATGATAAGATAATTATTGAACTCAAGGCTGTTACAGAACTGAGCCCAATACATAGAGCCCAAGTCTTAAACTATCTTAAGATATCGAAAATGAAACTGGGTATCTTAGTAAACTTCTGTTCATATCCCAAAGTTCAGCTAGAGAGACTAACATTATGACTTTAGTGCCCATTCGTGCTTTTAGTGGTATTACAACACCAACTAGAGAGTCTTTCAATATGTCTTTCGTGTCCTTTCGTGCTTTTCGTGGTTAAATAAAAGGAGATTCTAATGCCCACAACAGAACAACTTCGCAGTAAACTGCTAAACAAACTCAAAGAGCTATTCCAACTCAATCAACCTGATCTGGATTTTGGATTTTATCGGATTATGCATGCCAAATCTGAACAGGTCAGCAGTTTCATAGAAAATGACCTGTTACAGGTAATCCAGGCTACCTTTGGACAAGTGGATGAAACCAAGAAAGATAAGCTTAAACAAGAACTGGACAATGCCATCCAAACTGCCATAGATTTCGGGGCACCAGACCCGGAAGCAACACCTAAAGTAATAGAAGCACGTGCCAAATATGATGCTATCAAAGATAGTGCCAGTTCTGAAGCAGAGATATATGACCACCTATATCGGTTCTTTGAACGCTATTACGATGATGGAGACTTCATCTCCAGACGTTATTACACCAGAGAAACACCAGGCAAGGCAGCACCTTTCTCCATACCTTACAACGGAGAAGAAGTAAAGCTGCATTGGGCAAATGCAGACCAATACTACATCAAAACCACAGAGTATTTTGCCAATTACACTGTTAATCTGTCCGAAGCTATTAGAGGATTGAAAGAGAGCAAAAAGCGCAATGATGAAGAGATTGATCTTGAAGACAGCAGTGTTCCAGAGGGCTTAAAGCTCCACTTCCGCATCATAGATGCAACCGAGGGTGATCATGCCAACGTGAAAGCCAGTGATGCCACCAAACGCTATTTTGCTATTCACAAAGAAAAACCAATTGAGCTGAACGACAAAAATGAGCTTGTTATCAACTTTGAATACAAGCCTACAACTGATAAAGCCAGACAAGATACCCTAAACCAGGAAGCAGTAGCACTGGTTATCAATGCCCTAAAAGACTTTGAACCACGAAATGCACGAAAAGACACGAAAATGGAATCTGAAGAAGAACCACAAAATACACAGAAACTCGCGGAAGCATTATCTGAGGAAGAGCTACAGAATCCCGTGACAAACAATAATACATCCTTACAAAATGATCTTTCGTGTGCTTTCGTGCCTTTCGTGGTAAAAGACTACCTATCTGTGTTATCTACATTGATTCCCACTGATAAAGATAAAGACAGAATCCTGCTGACCAAGTATATAAATCAATATACAGCCCGTAATACGATGGACTATTTCATCCACAAAAACTTGGGTGCTTTTCTCAAGCGAGAGCTGGATTTCTATATTAAAAACGAAATTATGCGCCTGGATGATATCGAAAACGCCGAGATTCCCAAGGTGGAAGACTATTTATCCAAGATTAAAGTCCTCCGCAAAATCGCTATTAAACTGATCGAGTTTATGGCACAGCTTGAGGACTTCCAAAAGAAGCTATGGCTCAAGAAGAAATTCGTGGTTGAGACAAACTACTGCATTACTCTCGATCGGGTTCCGGAAGAGCTATATCCCCGAATTATCGAAAACAAAGAGCAGATAGATGAATGGATTAAGCTCTTTGCCATTGATGAAATAGAAGCTGATACAACCTGTCCGGCTTTTACCAATCCTCTCACCCTGAACTTTCTCAAGGTTAATGACAAACTACTCGTGGATACTCGCTTCTTTGACGACAGTTTCAAAGCCAGGTTAATAAGCTCAATTCAGGATTTTGATGATAAGTGCGATGGACTCCTGATCCATAGTGAGAACTTCCAAGCATTGAATGCGATACAAGATAGATACAGAGGTCAGGTTAATTGTGTACACATAGACCCACCGTATAATACAGCTACGAGTGGCTTCTTATACAAGAACGAATATCAGCATTCGAGTTGGATGTCACTTATGTCGCAAGGAGTATTATTAGCAATTAGTTTGATGAAGAGTAACGGCGTATTCCAATGTCACATAGACGAGAATGAGTATGAAAGATTGTCATCATTAATGGATGATTTAGGATTGCCTTCAAACGGTACAATCATATGGGATAAAAAGAACCCTATGCTCGGTAAAAAAGGGATAGCGTCCCAACATGAATATGTACTTTGGAGATCTAATAATGAAGGTCCAGTATATATGCAAAACAAGAGTATCATGAGAATACTTAGCAAGGCAGCAGTAATAATTGATAAATTCGGAGGCGTTAACGACCAATCAAGATCAGCTTTTGCCAAATGGATATCAACTCAACCAGATTTGACTGGAGGAGAAAAGGCTTACAAATTTTTAGATAACGAAGGAAGAATATACACCAGTGTTGCTATGGGTGCACCTGAACAGAGAAAAGACCCAAAGTTCTTTATTCCTCTTATTCATCCCGTAACAAAGCAACCATGCCCAGTTCCAACTTATGGTTGGTCAAGAGCACCTGAAACCATGCAAGAGTTGATAAAAATAGATGAAATCATATGGGGGAATGACCATAATACACAACCAAGAAAAAAAGTCTATTTGTCTGAAGAATCAAAGAGGCAATTGTCCTCAGTAATTCAAAATACTAAAAGAGGCAAAGAAAATCTTGATGAACTTGGATTTGAATTTCCATATTGCCACCCAGTTTCATTATACAAAGAACTGTTTGCAGCTTTAGAAACTGAAAATTCTGGTATTTTCATTGATTACTTTGCTGGCTCAGGAACATCTGGTCATGCAGTCATTACTCTCAACAGAGAGGACGATGGCACACGTAAATACATCTTAGTAGAGATGGGCGATTACTTTGACACAGTGCTCAAGCCCCGCATTCAGAAGGTAGTGTACAGCGAGAAATGGAAAGATGGCAAACCAGTGGCAAAAGATGAACCACGAAAATCACGAAAAGACACGAAAAATGACCTTCAAGAGGAGATTTCGTGTGCTTTCGAGCCTTTCGTGGTAGATAAATTTGGTGGTATAAGCCACTGCTTCAAGTATCTGCGATTAGAAAGCTATGAGGATACTCTGAACAATCTGGTTCTGCAAAACGAGCCCATCAGAGATAAAACCATTGCCGGTAATGCCTCCCTCAAAGAGGATTATTTGCTGCATTATATGCTGGATGTGGAAAGCAAAGGCAGCCAGAGCCTACTCAATATAGATGCTTTCAATGATCCCACCTCCTATTTGCTAAAAGTAAAGAAGCCCGGCAGTGATGAGTACATTGAAAAAGCAGTGGATTTGATCGAGACCTTCAATTATCTGATCGGTCTTAGACTGGTGCATCTGGGGATTCCACAGTCTTTAACAGCAGCTTTTACCCGCTTGCCAGACCCGGATTTACCTCAGGATCAGGATACCAAGCTGGTCATAAATGGGGATTTCAAACAGGTCCCAGATGGCAAATGGTGGATTCGCAAGGTAGAAGGCTGGGTTCCCAAGAATCCCTATAGTCCCAATGATGGCTTAAGAGAAAAGGTTCTCATCGTCTGGCGCAAACTGACCGGAAACTTCGAAGAGGATAACCTTATTCTTGACTCATGGTTCCAGAAGAACCGCATCAGTACCCTGGACTGGGAATTTGACACTATCTATGTAAATGGCAGTAACAACCTGCCTAACCTGCAAAAGGATGGTGATACCTGGAAGGTGCGGCTCATTGAGGAAGAGTTTATGAAACGGATGTGGGAGCAATGATATCAAGACTAATGCTTGACGTATCTATACGTATGCAAACAAGTGATTATAAGATGTGTATACGAGCTATCTTCTTATATTTGATCAATATAAGTGATGGGTTGATTGATCTTAGGGAAATTGATTTCCCTAAGGACGTAGATAGTATATGTGTAAATTAATTACGGACATATGGGAGAAAAGATGAATAGCGATATTAGACACAAGCTAAAGAACATAGAGATAACAGGATTCAAGTCGATTGGCAAGAAACAGAGCATTGACTTTAGTGACATCAACGTCTTGATAGGTGCAAATGGAGTCGGCAAAAGCAATCTGGTTTCCTTTTTTCAACTTCTAAATCGCTTAGCTGAAGAGCAGCTACAGGTTTTTATAGGTAAGCAAGGTTATGCAGATTCTATCTTACATTATGGAACCAAAACTACGGATAGGTTTTCCGCCAGACTTAGTTTTGTGAATGAAGTAAAAAGCATTCTTCATTACGAATTTGCATTAGTCCACTCATATGCTGGACAAATGATGTTCGCCTATGAGAATGTTGACAATAATGCCTTCATAATGGGTACGCAGAAAAAAGCCAGACCGTCCACAATTGGCTCAGGGCACGCAGAAAGTAAGCTATTTGGCCAAGAGGCATCAAGAAAGGCTACTGATGTTTTAGCTTTGCTCAGTAAAATTAAAGCTTTTCAGTTCCACGATACATCAGACAGGTCACTGATAAGGCAGCCTGGAATGATACAGGACAATAGGTTTCTCCTGTCTGATGGCAGCAATTTATCATCCTTTCTATATCAGATGAAGCGAAGTAAAACGAGTGCAAGTTATTACAAACGTATTGTGAATCGAATTGGTGAAATCATGCCCCAGTTTAGCGATTTTGTCCTGGAACCACTAATGGATAATCCAGCGATGATCAGGCTTGATTGGAAACATAAGAGGAAAGAGCATATTTTCGGGGTGAATCAGATATCTGATGGTTCATTACGCTTTATGGCATTGGCTACGTTGCTTTTACAGCCTCCTGATTCCTTACCCAATGTGATAGTAATTGACGAGCCCGAGTTGGGGCTACACCCAGAAGCTTTAATAGATTTGGTGGGTATGATTAAGATCGCAGCACAAAACTGTCAGATAATTCTATCTACCCAATCCTCTTTCCTATTGGATTTCTTCAATGTTAATGACATCATTGTAGTTGAGACCAAGGATGACTCAACTGTGTTCAACAGACTAGATCAAGATAAACTTACAGAATGGGTCAAGGACTATACCATGTCCGAGTTATGGGAGAAAAACCTTATCGGGGGTCGCCCATGATCAGGCTACATGTGTTAGGGGAGGGACCAACAGAGAAGAGATTTGTAGAGAGCTTGCTGGTTAATCACCTTATTCATCATCATGTTATTGTTGATGTATGTTGCTTTTTAACCAAGTATGTTCCCAAAACTGGACAGCAGTTTAAGGGTGGAATAAGTAACTACGCTAAAGTTAGAAATGATATAGTAAAGCGAATACAAACCGACAACCATGATGAATGCAGATTCACCACGATGATTGATATGTATGGACTTCCAGATGATTTTCCGGGTTATCAAGAAGCCTTTAGGGTTAATGATCCCATCCGTAAGGTAGAGATACTTGAATCTGCTTTTGCTCAGGATATAGATGATCGCCGTTTTATACCCTATATTCAGTTGCATGAGTTTGAAGCTCTGATATTTTCTGATCCCGGTAAACTAAAAGATGAATACTTAGATAACGATCGGCAAATTGAAAGTTTGGTGCGATTAAGTAAACAAATGGAACCTGAGATGATAAACGAAAATCCAAACACATCCCCATCGCATAGGATTCTTAATGCAATCCCTGCTTATGATAAGCCATACGCTGGTAGCAAAATTACGGAAACGATCGGTTTAAACACTATAAGGCAGAGATGCCCTCACTTCAATGAATGGCTAAGCAAACTTGAAGGCTTAAACAGCTAATGGCACGTAAGACAACCCTAAAGAACCACAAGTTCTCTAATAAACTGCTCCTAAACCAGTGGTTGATAAGTCAATTTGGAATAGACCCGCTCTTGGATTATAAGGATAACACCAAGCCCTTTCACAAGCTGGCAGCACCGATCAGGGATAGCCGTCTGGAGGGTTATGATGCAGACGGATTACACCGTTTTTACCATGAACTGGTCAACAGTGAACTCTTTTACAATCAGTTCCATCCCATCAGCAAAGAGCAGCTACGCATCTATGAGGAAAACATCGTCTCGCATACCAGAGTGATAAACTACTTACGCAGTAGACCTATTGTCTGGAAGTACTTTCAATGGCTAACCCTACTCTTTGTGGAAATTTATCTGGATAGCTATTTTACCGATAAAGCCAAGCTGCTGGAAGATTTGAATGTCTATCTTAAGCGGTTTAATGAAAAGTGGACTGGCTTTCAGAACCTTGAGCCATACTCTTTTGATGATCTGAATAAGCTTTGTTTGCAAAATGCTACGGGAAGCGGTAAAACCCTGCTGATGCATGTGAACCTCTTGCAGTTCCGGCATTATGCAAAAAAGACTCGTGAGGGAAGTGAGATTTCCAGAGTTATCTTGCTCAGTCCCAATGAACGGCTTAGTGAGCAACATTTGGAAGAGCTTAAGATTAGCGGTTTCTATTCTGCCCAAAGACTAAAGACCAAACAAGACGGCAGCATAGATATGGTCGATGTGATCGAAATCACCAAACTCGGCGATACTGAAGGACCGAATACTATCGCCACCCGAAGCCTGGGAGATCAAAACCTGCTTTTAGTGGATGAGGGGCATCGTGGGATGAGCGGTAAAGATGAAGGAGTATGGTTCACAAGAAGGTCAGAACTCTGCGCCAAAGGCTTTACTTTTGAATATTCTGCCACCTTCGCCCAAGCTGTTGCTGCTGCAAACAACAGAGCTTTTGAAGATAGCTATGCCAAAACCGTGATCTTCGACTATTCCTATCGGTGGTTTTACGAAGATGGCTTTGGCAAAGACTACCAGATCTTGAATCTGCCTAAGACCTATCAGCAGGTGCAGGATGTCTATCTGACTGCCTGTCTGCTCAAATACTATCAACAGATCAAAGTCTATGAAGATAAAAAGCAGGAGATTGTACCTTTCAATCTGGAAAAACCACTGTGGGTTTTTGTGGGTAGCACTGTAACCAAAAAAAAGGGGAAACAAGAGGTTGAGCTTCCGAGTGAGGAGTTACTCTCTGACGTAGGACAGATTATTGTCTTTATCGCCAAATTCTTGAGTAACGCTTCTGTTTTCCAAAACAGCATTGAGAAGATACTCTATGACAATGGAAGCAGTACCGGGCTGCTTGATGATGCTGGCAATGACATCTTTGCTAATTCATTCAATTACCTCCTCAAGACCGCTAATTCTGCGAATAACACTTCCGAGATTTATCGTGATATTCTGAAAACACTGTTCAACAACCCAGCCGGTGGACAGCTTAGTTTGGCAAGGCTCAAAGGTGATTCTGGAGAAGTCGCTTTGTATCTCGGCAATAGCGACACACCCTTTGGTTTGATCAATGTCGGAGATGCAAAGGGTTTGTGTGACCACATAGAAGAGACAGCCAAGCACAATGATATTCAGCTTAATGTAGAAGATAGCGATTTCACAGAAGCGATGTTTGCCTCAGTGAAGGATTCCTCATCTCCTATCAACCTATTGATCGGTTCCAAGAAGTTTGTTGAAGGGTGGGATTGCTGGCGTGTTAGTACCATGGGTTTGATGCATGTCGGTAAGAGCGAAGGAACGCAAATTATCCAGCTATTTGGGCGCGGTGTGCGCTTAAAAGGGTATGAGTGGAGTCTGAAGCGCAGTGGGCATACTTATGCCAACACAAAGCCTGGATTCATTGAAGATATCGAAACCCTGAATGTCTTTGGTATCGAAGCTGACTTCATGGATAAGTTCAGACAATTCTTACGTGATGAAGGCTTGCCTGGCAACGAGAAAAGGATGGTTATTACTATCCCAATGAATGTAACCGCTGATTTTGGCAAGAAGCTGAAGATAATACGACCGAAAAAGAAGAAAGATGGCACAGAGTATGATTTTAAGAAAGACGGGCCAGTACCAACACTTGGCAGCATACCCCAATATCTGCAAAAGAACCCGGTTGTTTCAGACTGGTACCCCAGGATACAGACTATTAAGTCCCGAGGCACTCTGCAGGATGGACAAAAAGACGAGGTTAAGCTCAAGAGTAAGCAAATCAGTCTTTTAGACCTGGATCGTTTGTATTTCGAACTGGAACGCTTCAAACGAGAACGAAGCTGGCACAATCTAAATCTCAGTAAGCAGGGGATTATCAGCTTATTATCAGATACGTCTTGGTATCGGCTCTTGCTTCCGGAAACGAGACTCACTCCCCAAAACTATGATGAAGTGCTCATCCTCCAACAAATCGCAACAGAACTGGTAAAGCGTTTCTGTGAAAAGTACTATAACTTCTGTAAAAAGTCCTATATAGAGCCTCGATTAGAATTGAGAGAGCTGACAGCAGATGACGACAATCTGCCTTCAGACCGAGAATATCAGTTGATTGTGGATGGTGATGATATCCAGGTAATCGAAGGTATTAAGAAGCTCAAAGATGAGATCATCGTTAAGAAAGACCAGCTATTGCATGTGGGTGATCTTCATGCCTGTAACTTTGGCAATCATCTCTTCCAACCCTTGTTTCATGTACGTCATGGTGGGAACATCACTATCCTGCCAGTCTCATTTACCGAAAGCGAATACCAATTTATTACTGACCTGAAAATGTGGTGCGAAAAGAATCAGAAAGATATGAAGGATAAAGGACAGGAGCTATATCTCCTCCGCAATCTTAGCAGGGGTAAGGGAGTTGGCTTCTTTGAAGCAGGCAACTTCCATCCTGATTTCATCCTCTGGGTTCTCTCGGAAGGCAAGCAGTATGTCCACTTCATTGAACCTCATGGGTTGATGCATGAAGGTATAAATAGCGAGAAAATCCAGTTCCACAAGCGTATCAAAGAGATTGAGACCAGGCTTGGCGATCCAAAAGTAATCTTGAGTAGCTGGATATTGTCTTGGACACCCAAACAAGAGCTAAAGCTCCGAGGCTATGATCCAGATGAGTATCTGAAGAATAATGTGGTGTTTATGGAAGATGATGATTACATCAATTCGATATGCTTACTTGTAGGAAAGGTATAACACGTACTTTTACTATACCAAGCGCTATAGTAATGGAATAATTTATAGGAGCTGATTATGAGAGTTCATTATGATGACGACTTAGAGAAGATCGTGACCTCCGTTTTGGGAGCCATTGGGACAGTGGCAATTATCGTAAACTTGTTATTGAAAGGTATTACACCCGAAAACACCCTTGATGCAGTAAAAGATATTGCAGGCTTGATTATTACAGTGATAGTCTTTATGATTGCCAGCAGGGTTCTTAGAAAACCATCAATGAAGTCTTTTACAGATAGATTTGAAAGTTATCTAAGGGAATGGGCTGAACAAAATGTATGCTTGATAGATCCTGATAGTGCGAAGGTAGAGAAAGGAAAAGATAATAAACGAGCATATACTATGGTAGTTGATCACACAAGCTTTATTAATGGTACTCCTGCAAGTAAGTGCAAGAAAGGAGCATTTCTATATCTTCCTTTGAAAGACGAACTGGGTAATCCTAAAGCACAAATTGAATTTAGGGTTAATGAATCAACATTTAAAAGGCAAGACAAATATATAACACCGTCTGGAAAACCTGACTTGAAAAGCATAGTAGTTGATTTTTCACTGAGGATACAAAGTGCATTTGGGGATCAATTAAAAATTAAAGCATATCCAAAGCCTGATGACAAAGAGGTTATTGTGATCGATTTATCAGAATTAGAAAAAACAACAGAAAATGCTAAGAAACTGATCGATATGGTAGAATTTGTCAAGACCCTGTATTTGGCTTTAGCATAAGTGGATACGATTCTCACATTTCTCAAAGACTACTGGATACTGGGTTACTTTATAGTAGTTGTCCTGGGAGTAATCTTGGGATTCGGCAAGATGATTATCGTCTTTAGGGATTATGCAGACTTGGGATACTCAAAGGTGGCACTATCTACAGAAGCAAGTTTAGGGAAAATGTCGATCAAATACCAAACAGGAGGTATGTATGAAAAAGACTAACATTTCGGATATTCAAAACATAGGTCAATCTGCATATAGAAAACTCAAGTACGAAGTTTACTATGAAACATATGATTTGTACATTAAAGAAGCTTTAGCTAAGTTCGAATGCTCTATCTCTTTTGAGAGAGAGTTGAGAAAGTGGAGCGAGTGGCTTAAACATCCGCAAAAGCTATCTACTGATATGGAAGCTTACATTGGAAAGATTGACTATTTTGTTGTTCCCAAGAAGTACTCACAGCCAAGCATTGAGGGCTCCGAAAAGACTACCGGAATATTCCTCTCAAATGACAAAATTGGTGAGAACTACGAGATTAAACCCAATTAATGCAGTAGAATCCCCACTACTAAGAAAAGTGTTGCATATAATCG
>DAOSEN010000004.1:0-1597 GCA_035363155.1 Candidatus Cloacimonadota bacterium
CGATTATATGCAACACTTTTCTTAGTAGTGGGGATTCTACTGCATTAATTGGGATTAATGAATGCACTAGGGGATAAGAGGTTTATAATTGTTGAGGATATAACCACTTAGTTACCACAATAAACAAAGGTCAAAACAGTGGTGTATCAGCCATTCATAAGATTTTGCTTGACGATTTATGCGCATTGAATAATACTCACACTAATACCCTAAAACAAACACAATTCACTAATTAAAGGAGTTGAATTATGATCAAAATTCGCCATCTGCTGATTGTGTTGTGCCTGGCCACTCTTGCCAGTTCTTTGTTTGCCGGGGGCTTTGCCCTTTCCGGCGTTGGATCCCGGGCTACTGCAATGGGCGGTGCTTTCCGGGGGCTTGCTGACGATTCTTCTGCCATGTTTTGGAATCCTGCCGGTTTGGCTTTCATGGATGAAAATTCCGTCTCATTAGGGGGAACTTTCATTATGCCTTCAGCCAAATGGGAAAATCCGAATCATCTCACGACAGTCTCACTCAGACCTGGTGAGACCGAATCCGAAAAAAGCCTCAAAGCTTTCCCCAATGCCTTTGTAACCATGGCCAAACAACCCAAGCTCAAATATGGTCTTGGCGTCTTTGTACCTTACGGTCTGGGCAGCACCTGGGATCTTTATGCACATAATGCAGCCTGGAACAAGTTTCCCGAAAACGAGATGTCCAGCAGCATCGCCATCATCGATGTGCACCCCAGCGTTGCATATCAGATCATGCCAAACCTTTCTGCTGGAGCGGGAATCAGCGTGATGTATGGAACTATCGATCTGGCCAAGTTTGGTCCCAGCAGCGTTCCCACATTTGCTATCGCCACAACAGAAATCTCCGGTAGTGGCATGGGTTTTGGTGGAAATCTGGGAGTGATGTTCAAGCCCACTCCCTGCATGTCCCTGGGCTTGACTGGTAAATTGCCATCCAGTATCAACATGAAAGGCGATACTGAAGTTCAGAATTACAGCGCTACCGCTGCAGATCCCACGGGTGCAACCTTTGATACCGAAACCACTCTCAAGCTTCCGGCTGAGATCGGTCTGGGATTTTCCACTACCAGGATCCCCAAGCTCACCCTCAATCTGGATTATGCCTACACCATGTGGAGCAGACTGGATAAGGCTGAATTGGATCTTACCGGTGCACCAGACAGTGATTTGCTCTTCAATTGGGAAGATACTTCCCGCATCAGCCTTGGTGCAGAATACGATATGGGCTGCAACAAGATTCGCCTTGGTGCATATTGGGATCAAAGCCCCATTCCCGAAGAGACCCAAACCCCCACTCTCTCCGATATTGGCAACAAAATCAGCGCCAATCTGGGTTGGGGACGCTTCTTTGGAAATATCGGCGTAGATGCCAATTTTCAGTATGTGATGTTTACCGAACGTGAAGTGACTGTCATGAACGCTCCCAACAACGTGATGGGTACCTACAATGCTCAGTCCCTTTCCGGAAACATTGGTCTGACTTACAAGTTCTAAACTAAGACTATCAATATGATGAAGGCGATCTTTCGGGATCGCCTTTTTTCGTGCTGGATTGGACAGGCTATAAGCCTATGTTACAG
>DAOSEN010000004.1:1697-176344 GCA_035363155.1 Candidatus Cloacimonadota bacterium
GAGTTCCTCTGGTTGGAAAACCAGAGGGTACAACAGGCTAAAAGCCTATGTTACAGGAGTTCCTCTGGTTGGAAAACCAGAGGGTACAACAGGCTAAAAGCCTATGTTACATTCTTCAGTTCAGGATCGTCCAGGTAAGGAAGGCTTCGCTGAAATCGTTGTCCCGCTTTTCGATAGCCATGCCACGGGAGCGTTTGATGGTATCTCCGAGGCTTTCCAACGCTACGTTTTTACCCAGATTCCCCTCTCCAATCCACTGGGTAGGAATCTCTGGCAGCTCTTTGATATTGGCTTGCACCCACACCTGTTCAATCCCAATCGGGGGCACCGCTTGGAACGTGGTGGGGATTTTGACCCAGGTATTGGTTTTATCCTCGGGGATAAAAAAATTCTGCATCAATACACATTTCGTGCCGTCAGCTTCCAGATAGACCAGGGTGGCATAGCATTCCAGATTGGCACGCACATAGATCGAAGCATTCTGCCCCAGTTTATACACTGCCGGTTCGGTGCCATATTCACCGCTCTTCACTTCTATGCGCAGGTTTCCAGATTGTTTAGCCTGAGCCAGGAGTAGCTGCTGTTCCTTGAGTTTGTTTTCCAGATCAGCGGGGATAATGTTGTTCATGCCCAGTTTGGCGATCGTGGCTGGACTCATGTAGGTGATCAGAGTTTGGGCTTCCTGAGGCTGGGTGAGGCGTGTGATTACACAGATCTGATCCCCGGCGGGCAGGAATTCACCGGATACTGTCACCTGGGGCAGTTCGCCAAAGTCTGGAGCTTTCCAGCGGAACTTGGCTTGCAGATAGTTTTTGAGGAACTGGGAGAAATCGGCGCTTACCTGGCTGGAAAAGCCTGTATCTGCCCATTGATAGAAGGCAAATTCACTGGTGATGGGGGCTTGGAATTCCGGCGGAAGCTGCTCGATGATGTCCTCAGCCAGGTCTTCAAAGCTTTGCAGAGGGTTGCCAGTCAAACGCTGGATGGCGGCTTCCACTTCGCTGATGCGGGGAATCTGGCTCAGGAGCTGTTGAATCGTAGTAGATGTATATAAAAACCCCAGGATCATAGCGTCCCGTTGCAGATCGTCCAACATCTGGCGTACTTCTTTCCAGAGCCGGATGGCGGTTTTATTGTCCCGGGATTCGGATTCTGAGGCTTGAATGCTTCGCCCATGTGCCTGTTCGATCAGGTTTTCAACCTTCTGGAGATAGTAGTCCCTTAGTTTTTCACGGGAGACCTTGTATTGCACGAAGATCTTGTCTTTCTCCACAGCCCGGTTGGCAAGCTCAGCGCCGCATAGATCCACACAGGAAGAGATCATGGTCTCCTTGCGGTAAAAGCTGTCGTACTCACCGCTTTGCTGTTCCACTGTCGCAATGGAGGAGCGAACTGCACTGCTGATTTGGGTGGCAATATTGTAAAGGGCGTCCTCCCTGGCCATTCGTTCCGCAGTGGCGGTATCCTTGCCCTTGATCTGAGCGGTGCCATTGCCTATGATATGGGTGGAATTTGAGCTTTCTTTGTACCACGAAGGTGTAGCGCACAGCATGGTGACGCACATGATCAGTAAGGCTGCTAAGGCATATTTCATCTTGGTTCCTCCTGAGAAACTGCTGCCCGATCGATATGTAGTATATCCATACAAGATACTGGATTTCAGTCAAGGAAAATGTAAACCGTCACTGAGCCAAGCTGGAATGACCAGTAACATTCACAATAATCCCTTGATCTGCGATTTTTTCATGTGACACTTGGTCAATACTAACAAAGCATAAAGCCCGAAAAAATACAGACCCTGTGTTCATCTCGACTTCACCCTGCTTTGAAAATGAGCCCCTACAGAGAGAAATACAGCAGTGATCAAGCCTGTGATAGACGCTATTCACCCCATAATTGTATAGTCTCATTGCTTGTTCTTCTTGCCCCTCACTTCCGTGGCATTGGTGATCTGGACATCGTCAATGAACCAGCCAATATTAGGATTGTCAATATATCCAAATTGACCTTGAGACCACACTTTGTACTTTAACTTGATGCTCTGTCCACTATACTCATTTAAGTTGTAACCAGCATATAACCATGTAGTGACGTTCCATTGATAGTTCTCGTTTCCTTCGATACTTACCAGGTCTGTCCATGTTCCACCATTATCCGTAGAGATTTGTACATATCCAATGTCTGAGTGTAATGGATCACCGTAGTAGCTCTTCCCATTTTTGAATGAGTAACGGTGCCAAAAAGACAAGATTGCATTATTTGACAACTGGAAGCTTGGCGATATCAATTCAAAAAGTGCATCATACTGATAATCTCCGCTTAACGTCATAGCCCACACTCCATTTCCCGAATGCGGTGTCACTTGATCCGGTGTACCAAATTGCCACCCGGACTGCGAAAAGAAGTTCCCATTCCAGCCTTCAAAGTCGTAGTACAAGCCGATAATGAAATCTGCGGATGCTGTTGCACTGGGTGTCCAGCCTGAATAAAAAGCTTTGGCTTTCAAGGTCTTATTTGTGCTAATCGTGATCGGGGAAGTATATAGCGTAGATCCGCTATTGGGCTCACTCCCGTTCAGGGTATAGCGTATGGTAGCTCCCGGTTTGGCGCAGGTTATACTCACTTTCTGAGCAGTAGTATAGCCGCCACTGGGAGGGTCAATTACTGGGGTTGGTACAGTAAGATTAAAGTTATAGACCGAAGTCACCACTTGACTGGAGAGCCAGCCGCTCTTGTATGCTATTGCTTTAAGAGTGGTATTTGCAGATACATCGATGCTGCCTGTAACCACTGGTGAGTTCTCATTGGGAGTATTGCCATTATCTGTGTAATGTATTGTAGCTCCTGCGGTAGCGCATGAAATAGACACATTTTGCGGTGATGTATAGGTAATGCCTCCTGGAGGATTAAAGGTAGGATTCGCTACGGTCAGGTTGAATGAATAGCTGGCAGTGCTCGTATTACTGCTGGTACAGCCAGTTTTGAAGGCTTTGGCTTTAAGCGTCTTATTTGTAGAAACATAAACAGGTTGAGTATAGGGGGTTGAAGCGTTATTGGGCTCGCTTCCATCCAGAGTGTATTTGATTTCAGCTCCGGGAGTGGGGCACGATATAGTGACATTCTGAGGACTGGTATAATCTCCGCCAATAGGATTGAACACCGGAGCAGCCACCACAAATTCATATACCTGGGCTACTATTTGACTGGCGGTATAATCTGGCTTATAGGCTCTGGCTTTGATAGTGGCACTGGTGGATAAGGCGATGGGATTGTTGTACAGGGATGTAGCCGGACTGGGGTCGCTACCATCGGTGGTATAGCGGATTTCTGCTCCGGGAGTGGTACAGGTAATTATAATGTTTTGCGGAGTAGAAAAAGTATCCCCAGCGGGTGAGATTAAGGGATTTGCGCAAGTGGGTGTAGTAATCACATAGGAGCCATTGGTAATGGAGCTGGGGTTACAGTTTTCCTTGAAAGCCTTTGCCTTCAGGGTAAGGTTACTTGGGACAAACACAGGAGTGGTATAGGGATTGGAAGATTGGGTTGGTTCACTCCCATCCAAAGTGAAGAACACACTGGCCCCTTCGGTTTGACACGTGATGGATACTGTCTGGGCTACTGCATAAGTGTTGCCGGGAGGGTTGAACACAGGAGGAGCTACATCGGGTAGATCATTATTGGCATCCAGGATATTTGTCCATTTATAATCACCACAGGCATTTACTGCCAGCAGAATAACGACGAAACTCAGTACGATGGCTATAGTTCTAAGCATTTTCTCTCCTCTTTTGCAGAATCAGAATTTGTCTTTGTTCAGTTCACGTTCACGAGCTTTCACTTTGCCATCCTGCCACCAGGACAGCAGCAAGTGTCCTATCGGAATGGGAAGGAAGTATCCTGAGAATTTGGCATTTCGCAGGTTGGATTCGGCTTGTTTGTGCAGATTGGTTGCCTCAGATACGGTATTTGCCTTTTTATACTGGTCATACTTGCTATCAGCAGTGGTTTGAAAGTATGCCAAAGCCAGCGCATTCAGCACGACAGCAGAAGTGCCAATCCATTTCTGAGCTTTCCAGGGATTGCTTAGTTTGATGTAAGGCTTGGGAAAATCGCCTCCATAGATGCCTTTGTAGAAGCTGAACTTCTTGGTCAACAGACTGGTTTCCCAGGGTAACTGCTTGTTATCACTGCGCCGCTTGACGTTTTGCCTTACGTTCATCATTATGTCTGTCAAATCCATTTCAGGAGTGCGGATAGCTTTTACCAATTCCTCTGTAAACAGCCCATTATCCCCATCGCCATCAGAGGCTACGCCACCAGGTTCGGTAGAATATGCAATAAGGCAATCCGGAACGCTGCGATCCACCATTGCCAAACCTCTGGCACCAGATCTGAAACTACGGGCAAAGGGATTGTCCCGGCAGGCATCCAAAATAACGATATTCATAGCATTGGATTTGCTCTGGAGGTCAACTAACAGGCGATCCAGATCATAGCCTTCAAATTCAATCTCAGTCTCGGAATTGATAATTGCCCGGGTGGGTATCAAATAGTTTTTATCGTTCAATTGCATGCCATGCCCAGCGTAGAAGAACAGCCCCACATCTTTGGGTCCCAACTTGTCTACAAAGGTTTTAACAATAGTGACGAAATCCATGTTTTTCTTCAGATTCAACACTTTTGTAACCTCAAATCCCAGTTCCGTTAAGGCAGCTTCCATGGCATTGGCATCATTCACGGGATTTCTAAGGGGGCCAACAGAGTAATCTGCGTTGCCAACTATGAGCGCAATGTGTCTCTCGGTCGCAGATAAGCAAGTGATCAGCAATAACATAGTGCAAACAAATACGAAACGAACCCAACGATTCATTTTCACTCCTAATACTTCGAGAATCTAGTTTGGTGCTAAAGCACATTTTGCATGTTTGCTTTTGCGTCAAGAGTTTTTTTATATCAGTATTCAAAACAAAACAAAGCATTTCAGCAAAGCTATATGTGTAGTCACCTAGATTGATTTACCTGCTACTTCTTTGAAGAAACTCTATAAGGCTTGAATGACAATGCTCCCCTCAGTATTAAAGAGAGCCTGAAAAAAAGGGATGCCAGTTACCCGGCATCCCTTGCATATTATCAAACGAGCTTTCTTAATGCTCGCTGAGTTTCTTATATTGCTCGTAGCGTTCTTTGAAGAATATCTCCGCACAGGCGCTGAATTGTTCAGCCCGCTCGGGGAAGATATTGTGCAGGCCGCTATAGCGACGCTCGGTCTTGATGAAATCCGCCACGCTCATGGTAGGCTCTTTGCTGTCCAGAGTGAGGGGGTTCTTGTTTTGCAGACGGTTTTGGGGATTGTAGCGATAGAGCAGCCAGTATCCAGCGTCCACTGCGGCTTTTTCATGCTTCTGCGCCATGGACATATCGATGCCATGGTTGATGCAGGGAGCATAAGCGATTATGATAGCGGGTCCAGGATATTCCTCGGCTTCCTTGATGGCTTGCAGAGCCTGGTTTTTGTTGGCACCCATGGCAATGGAGGCTACGTACACATAGCCATAGCTCATCATCATCATGCCCAGATCCTTCTTATTGGTGTTTTTTCCAGCTTCAGCGAAACGGGCAATGGAACCCAAAGGAGTGGCTTTGGAGGCTTGACCGCCGGTATTGGAATACACTTCGGTATCCAGGACAAAGACCTTCATATTCTGGTTTGAAGCCATTACATGATCCAAGCCGCCATAACCGATATCATAAGCCCAACCGTCACCACCGATAGCCCAGATGGACTTCTCGATCAGGTAATCTTTGAGCTCATCCACACGGCGGAGGATGGGGCGGCAGCCTTCGCAAGCCTGTTCCAGAGCGGCTGGAAGCAGGGCTTTGAGCTTGGCGGCATTGTCTTTGGCAGCCTGATCCACAGCTTTCCAATTCTCCAGAGCATAGGCAATAGCTTCTTTCAAGGCGGGGTCAATGGCTTTGCTGGTAAGCTCTTCCAGGGCTTTCTTGAGGAGCTTGCGATGGCTATTGATGGCCAGACGCATGCCAAAGCCGTATTCGGCGTTATCTTCAAAGAGGCTGTTCGCCCAGGCAGGGCCTTTACCATCTTTGTTTTTTGTATAGGGAATTGTGGGGAAAGTGCCACCCCAGATGGAAGAGCAGCCTGTGGCATTGGCAATGATCATGCGGTCGCCAAAGAGCTGGGTAAGCAGCTTGATATATGGAGTCTCGCCACATCCAGCGCAGGCGCCTGAGAACTCGAGCAAAGGCTGTTTGAACTGGCTGCCTTTGACGGTGCCTTCCTTGAAGGTGGCAAGCACGTCGTTGGGCAGGCTCTCAAAGTATTCATAGTTCACCTGTTCGCCATGCTCGCGCTCATCTTCGATGGGGCTCATCACCAGTGCGGCTTTGGGGCATTCATTCACGCAGACGCGGCAGCTCTGGCAATCGTCGATATAGACCTGAATCTTGTATTGATAGCCTTCGGCACCCATGGCTTTGAGGGTCTTGAAGCTGGCTGGGGCACTGGCAAGATCTTCATCTTTGATCAGCTTGGCGCGGATCGCAGCGTGGGGGCAGACAAAGGAGCACTGGTTGCATTGGATGCAGTTTTCGGGAATCCATTTGGGCACGGCTGGAGCTACACGACGTTTTTCCAGCCTGGCAGTTCCGGTTTCCACAAAGCCATCCAGAGGCATTTGCGAGACCTTGATCTGGTCGCCTTGCTCACGCATGATCGGCTCAATCACACCCATTACGAAGTCGTTGGAACCATCTGGTACCAGCTTTTTCTGAGGAGTGCATTTATCGGGAACGCTGGCCGGGATATCCACTTCCTTGAGGGCTTCATTCACTTTGTCCACAGCGTGGAGGTTCATCTGAACCACTTCATCACCCTTGCGTCCGTAGGTCTTCTTGATGGATTCCTTGATCAGGGCAATGGCTTCATTTCTGTCCATCACACCTGAGATCAGGAAGAAAGCGGTCTGCATCACGGTATTTACTCTACCGCCCAAGCCCACTTCCTCAGCGATCTTGAGACCATCGATATTGTAAAACTTGATCTTACGGTCGATGATGATCTGTTGCATCTCGCAGGTGAGGTGGTTGAAGGCATCCTCGCGGCTCCAATTTGAATTGAGCAGGAATACACCACCCTCTTTGATGCCGGAGAGCATATCGAATCTACCGATAAAGGCTTGATTGTGGCAAGCCACGAAGTCTTCTTTGGTGACCAGATACTGGCTGTGGATGGGTTTCTTACCAAAACGCAGGTGACTGCGGGTGGTTCCTCCGCTCTTTTTGCTGTCATATTGGAAATAGCCCTGGACATACATATCGGTATGGTCGCCAATGATCTTGATACTGTTTTTATTGGCGCCCACAGTGCCGTCTGAGCCCAAGCCCCAGAATTTGCAGGAGATTGTGCCCTCAGGCAAGGTGCTGATCGCTTCATCCAGAGGCAGGGAAAGCCTGGTGACATCGTCCTCGATACCCACTGTGAAGCCATGGAAGCCTTTGGCCATGAGGTGCTTGTACACAGCCAGGATCATCGTGGGAGTAAATTCCTTGCTGGACAGACCATATCTGCCCCCGATGATGTGGAGGTCGCTACGACCCTTGAGGGCAGAGACTACATCGAGATAAAGGGGTTCGCCGATCGAGCCCGGCTCTTTGGTGCGGTCGAGCACAGCGATGCGCTTCACGCTCTCAGGCAGGACAGCCAGGAAGTGCTCGGCGCTGAAGGGACGATAGACACGCACTTTCACCAAGCCCAGCTTCATACCGCGTTTGGCATTCAGATATTCGATGGTCTCTTCGATGGTTTCACAGCCACTGCCCATCGCCACGATCACGTCTTCCGCATTGGGATCGCCCACATAATCAAAAGGTTTGTACTGACGTCCCAGCTTGGTTCCCACTTCCTGCATGAGCTCAGCGATTTGCGCTGTGGCATTCTGGTAATGGGTATTACTGGTCTCACGTCCCTGGAAATACACATCAGGAGCTTGCTGACCCACTTTGATGCGCGGATTGTCCGGCGTTAGAGCCCGAGCCCGGAAAGCCTCGATCTGGTTCATATCAAGCATGGCACCCATGCTCTCGTAATCAACCACATCCACTTTTTGCAGCTCGTGCGAAGTGCGGAAGCCATCAAAGAAAAGCAGGAAGGGGATGGAGGTCTTGAGGGTCGCCAATTGGCTCACGATGCCCAGATCCATCACTTCCTGGACACTGGCAGCGGCGATCAGGGCAAAGCCTGTATTGCGGGCGCTCATGACGTCCGAATGGTCTCCAAAGATTGAAAGTGACTGCGCAGCCAGAGAGCGGGCAGTTACATAAAAGACGGTGGGCAACATCTCTCCGGCGATCTTGTGCATATTCGGCAGCATCAGCATCAGCCCTTGAGAAGCTGTGAAAGTAGTGGTGAGGGCGCCAGCGGACAGGGAGCCATGCACGGCGCCAGCGGCTCCGGCTTCGGATTGCATTTCGATCACATCGACCGTAGTGCCAAAGATGTTCTTCCTGTTTTCGGCAGCCCAGGCATCGGAAAGCTCGCCCATCCCGGAAGATGGGGTAATGGGGTAGATAGCAGCGACTTCATTGAAAGCATACGCCACATGCGCTGCGGCGGTATTGCCATCCATTGTAGCCTTGGTTTGTTTAACCATGGTGGTAAACTCCTTGTATCTTATGTTTTTAACTATTTTTACCATTTGTCACTCCAGCCAATTGTGACCGCCATTTGTGTCAATGAAATTCGTAAACCCCAGAAAGTGATTGACAGAAACTACTTTCATACTCGCATAGTGCCTTAGCTGATTCCCCTCTGGGGATAATACCATGCAAAGGTGGAAATACTATGTCTAAGCTCGCAATACTATCTGTGATAGGCTTGTTCCTGATGGGGCTCCTGTATGCCGATCTGACCGAAGAACTGATTAGCAAAGCCGCAAACACTCCTGATGCCGCTGCCAGACAGGCGCTGGTGGATGAATACCTGCCCCGCGTGCAGAGCATCGAGGAACATCGCAGCCTGCAAGGCATCTGGATGAATCTGAATCGCGCCGCTTGCCTTGCCCACTATCAGAACCTCAAAACCCAAAACCCCAATGACCCCAAATATAAATATCTCGTGCTCCGCATGGCAGATTCTGAGGAGCAGCTCAGCGGCTCCCGTGCCCTCATCCGTGAGCATCCTGATTTCTACTGGGGCTATCGCGTCCTGGCTCTCAGCCTGATCGAAGACCTGATCCCCGAGGATTCCGAATCATATTTCCAAAGCCCAAACTTCCGTTCTGATAAAAGCGCCATCCAGAGCGGACTCTCACGCTTTCCTGAAGATGGCTATCTGAACCTCTGCCTCTTCCATTTCCTGCGTCTGGAAGGAGATGAACAGGGTGCCGAAGCGGCCCTCATCAAAATCACCCAGCCTGAGATCATCAGTACAAACTGGCAGTATCTCCAGGATTTCTTTGTGAGTGGCAAAAAAGTCCAGCTCATGCAGACCCTGATCCAGCGCCTGCCGCTCAAGGATTATATTTCCGAAGGGGAGACCCTCCAGACCCTCTATGACTATAACTACCTTTACAATCTCAGCCTCATGGAACTCTATGACGAGATCGACAGCTACATCCGCACCCATACCGATGCCCTCAGTGGCAACTATGCCCAGAAGGTGATGATCAACGTCTATCTGGAAACCAAGCGCCTGGATCAAGCCATGGAACTGCTGCAAGGCAGAATCATCCGCGGTCAGGAAACCTGGCCTGAGCTCAGCGTAAATACGGACTATGACGTCCTCAAAGGCAATCCCCGCTGGGAACAGCTCCTCAGCGGCGCTAAATTCAAATGGAATTCAGAAAGACCCAAACGCAAAGCTGAAGCCCTCAAAACCAGAATCAATACCCCAGCCCCCACCTGGGAACTCGCAGACGCCACGGGCAAGCTCGTCAAACTAAGCGATCTCAAAGGCAAAGTGGTGATCCTGGATTTTTGGGCCACCTGGTGCAGCCCCTGCCGCAAAGCCATGCCCGAGCTCGATCATTGGATCAAAACCACCCAGCCCCAAGGCGTGGAAGTCTTTTCCATCAATGTCTGGGAAAATGACCCCGACCAAGCCAAAGCCTTCTTCACAGAAAATTCCTATGCCATGACCCTGCTCTTTGGCGATAACGAACTCGCCGCCCAATATGGCATCAAGGGTATCCCCTATATCTGCGCCATCGATAAACAAGGACGCCTCGCCTATGACTTCCCCGGCTATAGCCCCAACCTCGGGGAAACCATCGAATTCTGGACCGAAGCACTCCTGGCGGAATAACAAATGTCCCAGAGCTATGACAATTGCTTCGCCTGCGGCACCGCCAATCCCATCGGGCTCAAACTGAACTTCAGCTATGATGAGGGACAAGCCCTTGCCCAGCTCCAAATCCCCAAACTCTATGAAGGCTATCCAGAGGTGATCCATGGCGGGATTATCGCCACCCTCCTCGATGAAGCTATGGCAAAAGCCGTCCTCCACAGCGGAACCACCGCCTTTACCGCCAAACTCACCACCTCATACCGCCACCCCCTGCCCGCCCTGCTCCCCATTACCATCAAAGGCTGGATCACAGAAGCCAAAACCCGCACCATCCGCACCGCCGCCCTCATCACCGACGCCCAGGGCACCATCTACGCCTCCGCCGATGCCGTGTTCGTGGTACCTAAAAGATGAGGAATCCACTCAGTAATATTCTCACTCCCCAAGAGCAGAAGATCCTGCTATTCCTGGCAGCATTCCTGCTCTTTGGTGGCATCCTGCGTGAGGTGGGATACGAGCCTTTGGCTGCGAAGCGAAATGCTGTAAAAAAAGACAAACTTGAAGAAGTCCTGAAGGAAGATGTAAAAATCCTGATCGATATTCGCACTGCGACCGAGCAGGAACTGATACTACTACCCGGCATTGGTGAGAAACGAGCCAGGGACATAATCCAATACCGCAGCGCCAACCCCTTTGTCAGTGTGAATCAGATCATGAATATCAAAGGCATAGGCCCCAAAACCTATGCCAAAATGTACCCCTCACTCATCGTCTTTGGCGATACTCTGGCGCTGGATGATACAGCAACCAAAACCAAGACCAGCAAAGCCAAACCCACTCCTAAGGCAGAACTTACTACTATCGTTGATCTCAATACCGCGGGACTTGAAGAGCTATGCACTCTGGAAGGCATCGGCCCCGTCAAAGCACAGGCTATTATAGATTTCAGGGATGCGAATGGTCCCTTTACCAAGCCCGAAGACCTCACTCAGGTAAAGGGGATCGGGGCAAAGACACTGGAGAAGAATCTGGCTCGGTTGCGGGTCAGTCTGGGGGAGCAGAGATAAAGCTTGACAACTTTGTGCTGTTTATGTGAAATGCACAAGTGTGATTCAGTTTTTTTGCCCCTTATCTGGGGTCTGAAGTGATGCTTTCCCAATCGGCAATGCTGCGGTGGCTGGAGGCTCTGGCTGCTGCGAGACAGCTAAAATAGAATTGTAAAGATTGCGCCTGCGCTTTGCAATCATCAGTAAGAAAGGAAATGCGACTATGAGACAAGTTCTGTTAGTTTTGATGCTTCTGATCTGGGTGGGCTGGGGCTTTGCCCTCACCGGGTTTGCCGAATCCGAGCTTTTTGACCTTCCTGAACAAACCCTTCCAGTAGAGTTATCCTCGTTTTCAGCAGTAGTTACTGCCCAAAATTTTGTGAGGCTGTATTGGACCAGTGAATCGGAAACCAATTTGGCCGGCTATTATGTCTATCGTAGTGAAGTGGATGAGTTAAGCACAGCGCTGCTGGTATCCCCTTTGATTCCTGCCACCAATGGCTCGGTTCAGCATAGCTACACGTTTCAGGATGCTGAGGTGATCTTGCATAGTCAATACTGCTATTGGCTGCAGAGCATGGAGTATGATGGAGGGATGGACTACCATGGCCCGATCCGGATCCTGGTAAATCCAGGCGGAGATCCAGATGCGCCTCCAGTGGTTTTTCATACCGGACTGCATTCAATCTTTCCCAATCCCTTCAATCCGGTTGCGAATCTTGCCTATGGACTGGCTGAACCAGCCACAGTGAAGCTGACCATCTACAATGTCAAAGGCCAATCCGTGAGAGCTTACAGCCAGACCCACGCAGTCGCGGGGAATTACATCCTGGTATTTGAGGGCCGGGATGATCGGGGCAAATCCCTATCCAGTGGCGTTTATTACGTGGTGATGCAGGTAGGGAAAGAGAAGTTTATGCGCAAGATGGCGTTGCTGAAGTAGGGGGAGATAATGAAAAGAATAGCGATAATCCCGATCCTGCTCCTGCTGCTGACCCCCATGTTTGCCGCAAACCCCGTAGTATCAAATATTAACATCCACAGCGATGGCACTCAGATAATAATCAGCTATGATCTCAATGCTGATGATGACTGCGATGTGAGAATCCTGATCTCCAATGATGGAGGTATATACTTCAATATCTACCCTACTGCTGTAAGTGGGGATATTGGAGAGCATATCAGTTCCGGTGCAGGTAAGATCATCCGCTGGAATCCTGCCGGAGATGGTTTATCCGGGGGCGGTACTTACAAGGTGCGGGTGATAGCCCGAGACAATCCTCCTGATGCACCCAGCCAGACCCAGTCTTTTGTGCGCGTAGAGGAAGCTACATTCTACAATGGTGCATCAGATATTACCCTTAGCCCTTATTTCATAGATGCCTATGAGATTACCCAGGCGGAATTTGCTGCTGTGATGGGTTTCAATCCCAGCGTAGGCGCAGGATTTGGTGTAAACCACCCAGTGTATTATGTTACATGGTTCGACGCTATTGAATACTGCAACCGCCGGAGTATGCAGGAGGGCTTGACCCCTTGCTACAGCTATAGTAGCTATGGCACCAATCCAGCCGACTGGCCTGGTACCTGGAATAGAAATTTTGCCAATCATCAGAATGTAGCCTGCAATTGGAGCGCCAATGGCTATCGCTTGCCCACCGAGATGGAGTGGATGTTTGCTGCCAAGGGTGGCACCATGTCCTCTGGGGGTGCCTATAGCGGTGCTTATGAAGAAGGCGATCTGCAGTGGGTTGCCTGGTACCTGGCCAATTCCTTTGCCCTGGGTGCCTCCGATCCTGATTATGGTACTCATGCTGTAGGGACCAGAGATCCCAATGAACTTGGATTGTACGACATGAGCGGTAATGTATGGGAATGGACCTGGGATATATACCAGAGTTTACTGCCTACCGAGCCGCAAACCAACCCTACTGGTGGTACTGCCACAGATATTCGGACCAGAAGTGGCGGAAGCTGGCGAGACCCCGAAGATGCTTGTAGAATAAATTCAAGGGGATACGATTGGGCAACATACAGATATGACAACCTGGGTTTTAGAGTATGCAGAGCCACCAAAGTAGCCACTCCGATGTTTGATCCAGCCCCGGATACCTATGCCACGGAGCAGCAAGTAAGCCTGATCTGTGCCACTGAGGGTGCCACCATCCGCTATACCACAAACGGCACAACGCCTACAGCTTCTTCAGCTATCTATACCACTCCCATCACGATCACCAGCACTACCACAATCAAGGCCAAAGCCTTTTTGGCAGGCTGGGATAGCAGCCAGGTAGGCACGGGTCTTTTCACCATAGATGCCACTCCCAAAGTTTCCACCCCCAGCTTCCTCCCCGTAGGCGGCACCTACAGTACTGTGCAGAATGTGACGATTCGCTGTGGTCATAGCGGAACAACAATCCGTTATACCATGGATGGTTCTGAACCGTTGGAAGATTCAGCGATCTATGCGGATCCCATAGAAGTAAGCAGTACTACCACCCTCAAGGCGAAAGCCTTCAAAGAAGGCTGGCTGCCCAGTAATACGGGTGTTGCTACCTACACATTCTCTGGTACCGCTGCTTTGGCAAAGCCTCTGATCCTTCCCAGTAGCGGAGTTTACTCCTCAGCTATCACAGTCCAAATGAGCTGCTCCACTCTGGAGGCAGTAATTAGGTATACTACTGATGGCTCAGAGCCAAACGCTGCTTCTATGCCATATATCGGTCCCTTTAGTATTGCCACAAATCGCGTAGTAAAAGCGAAATCCTTCCGCAGTGGCTTACAAGAGAGCCAAACTACCACGGTATCCTACACTTTCCAGGTAGCCACGCCCACCTTCAGCCATACTTCAGGTAACTATTACGAAGCGCTGGATCTGGTAATATCCTGCTCCACCGCCGGGAGTGTTATCCGTTATACCACCGATGGCTCCGAACCCACAGCGGAATCTGCTGAATATACCGACCCTATCGCAATTACAGAGACAACTGTGGTAAAAGCCAAAGCTTTCAAAGAGGGGATACTTGATAGTGCTACAGCCACGACCAGCATAGATCTGAACCTCAGAGTAGCTGCCCCCACCTTTGCTCCTCCGGCAGGAAGCTATCATGAGCCGATCTCTGTAACCATCAGCACTACCACCGAAGGAGCATCCATAAACTATACCACCACTGGTTTGGATCCCAATGCCACGCATGGATTCTACAGTGATCCAGTGTATCTTTCCAGTGATACCACGCTCAAAGCGTTTGCCCGCAAGACTGGTATGGTTTCGAGCCTGATTTCCTCTGGTGTATATACCTTCTCTGCTGCTACACCAATATTCTCACCTCCGGGTGGAGTTTATACGGAACCGCAAGTAGTCTCTATCAGTTGTGCCACAGCCAATACCCTGATCCGCTATACCACGGATGGATCTCTGCCTACGAATACTTCTCCTCAATACACAGAGCCCATAGAGGTTTCCACCACTACGCTGATCAGAGCCAAAGCCTTCTTTACCATGCCTACAGACTGGGCCGATAGCGAGGTCGTATCGGAGTATTATAGCATTTTTGAGGAAATTGAGGTGCTGCCGGTGATGGTTTACGTTCCGGGGGGAACTTTCAACATGGGAAATACCTCGGGACATCTTATTGGAGAACATGAGCGCGATACTTATCCGGTCCACACGGTTACAGTCTCTCAGTTCATGATCGGCAGATATGAGATTACTCAGGGTGAATTTGAGGAACTTATGGGTGATAACCCTGCAACAGATCCTGCAGATGCTGACTTACCCTATTGCAATACATGGTATGAGGGGGCAGGATTTTCCTGGCATGAAGCATTGATGTATTGCAATCTGCGCAGCATGGCGGAAGGATTAACTCCGGTATATACTATGTTTGGCTCCACTGATCCTGGGGATTGGATTGAAACAGATTTGCCTTATTGGGATATACCATTGTCATCTCCCTGGAACAATCCTATTTGCAATTGGAATGCCAATGGCTACCGTCTGCCTACCGAGGCAGAGTGGGAATTTGCCGCCAGAGGCGGGGCCAATACTCCTGATTTCAGATATTCTGGAAGCAATATCCCCGATGAAGTAGCCTGGTACAGGTTCAATTCAGGATGGGATTTACCGGAAGGCATGGATGATCCAGACTGGGGCATCAAAGAGGTTGGCACCAAGGCTCCCAATGCCCTGGGTATCTATGATATGTCCGGCAATGCTCCTGAATGGTGTTGGGATAAGTACAAAGCGAACTACTATGCCTATAGCCCTTCTATCAACCCCAGAGGACCAAGTACATACCACAGTCAATCTTCAACAGAGGGTCAATTCCGTGTCAAAAGAGGAGGCAGTTGGTACGATAGAACTTGGGAGATATCGGTCTCAGCCCGTTATTGGGGCGGAGACAATTTGGGTTACCATGAAGTTGGCTTCCGGGTAGCCAGATCCATCTTGAGTGAATAAAGTCGAAAGAAATCATGTAATCCACTGAAAACCATCAAATCAATATGGGCGGATCGAGCATCCGCCCTTTATGATTCTGGGCTTTGGAGAGGACAGGCTGGAGCCAAACAAATCATTGACATAAATCTGCTTTAGCTTTTCTTGACGCTTGAGTTTTAAGATAATCTGGAGATCGTAATGAAATCAAATCAGCCGGGTTGGACGCCGACAGTCACTCTAGCCAAGCTCTTTGAGGAGCAGGATCAGTTTTTTGATGCGCTGGCAGCGTATGAGCTGATTGCGCAGCATGATTCCTCACCAGCCATCCGGGAGCGGATCGAGGCTTTGCACTATCGTATCCTGAGTGATCCAGCCAACCGTTATGATCCCCGCATCGAGAAGCTCTTCAGTCCTGAGGAGCTGGCGTATCTGAAGATCATCAATCATCAAGGCTTTGACAATATGTCACGGGCGATGGAGAAGCTGAGTGAAGGGATTCAGGGCAGTGAACTGATCTTTGAGGAAGACGATATTCTGGCAGAGGAGACCGAGCTGGACAATCTCTCCCAGATCCTCCTGGAGATCGAGCAGCAAGCGCAGCTAAACCTGATGGGTGGCAGTGATGAACTCACAGATTTCAGCGTGGGCGATCTGCTCATCGCCATCCTCTCGCGCTATGATAAAAACCAGGCTCTGAAGGATGTGAGCCTTAGCGATCTGATGGGCATCTTCATCGATATGCAGAGCCTGAAAATTCCCAAACCGGAATGAAGGCCAAAGCCCCCACAAAGTTCAACAACCTCTGCCTGCGCTGTACCAGAAAATGTAAACAGCCGGAGAGTGTACTGATCATCACCTGCCCAAAATTTGACCCAATGCCGGTGCAGCTTGAGATCAAATTCACTGGCATCAAGCGTCCCAGGAAAAGACCAGGCAGCGCCTGATGCGCATCATCACTGGCAGATACAAGGGGCGCGAGCTCTATATGGTATCTGGGCGGAGCACCAGACCCACCACTGCTTTCAATCGTGAAGTAATCTTCAGCGCCTATCAGGATTTTGCGGGCAAGCGCGTCCTCGATCTCTTTGCGGGCACGGGTTCCTTTGGCTTGGAAAGCCTGTCCCGGGGGGCGCTGTGGGTGGATTTTGTGGAATTTGCCTCGCCTGCCATCGCAGTGCTGCTGAAGAATATCAACAAATTGGGCTGCTCTGAGGATTGCCATATCTATCGCAAGAAAGTCCAGAGCTTCCTGAGTGACGAGCACGAGCCCTATGACATCATCTTTCTCGATCCCCCTTATGATAAAGACCTGGTGAATCCCACCCTGGAGCTGATCTGCGAGCGCATGCTCCTGGCGCCTGAGGGAGTGATCATCGTGGAACATTCACCCAAAGAGCCGCTGGAACCTCAATTTAACGAACTGGTATTCAAACACAAAAGCGGCAAGACCGCCTGTTTTAGCTGGCTGACGCTTTAGTGCAGCCTCATGCTTCCTGCCCTGCGGGAGGCGAATCTTCAATATCATGATCCCAATACGTCACAATTGCGCTATCAATGCGCCTCTGATGCGTAATGGGAATGGGGGAGAAGGGAGGTTTGACTGGAGGATATGGGATTGATGGGTGATTGTAAGAATCAGCCAGGTGAGTCCTCCGAACTCAAGGATGTATCTATGTCACACCCAGCAGTCGAACTGCTGGGCTATGGGCATGCGCCATGGCGTGCTCCGCACTCCAGACATGCCCTAACTATCGTCCTGCTGGGACACTTGTGGCGTTATACAGAGTTTACATTCTAATGTCATAAATACAGATAATTACAATGACACAGGGATGCAACCATCTCCACATCAAGATTGTCAAACACACAGACCATGTCATCCATCATATGCTTAAGTGAAGCAAAGACATGATTATGGATATAGTTTGTTTTCAGGTACTTCCATAGACGCTCAATTGGGTTCAGCTCTGGAGAGTAGGGAGGTAGGTAAATGATATCGATATTGTCAGGAACAATCAGGTCCTTCGATTTATGCCAACCAGCTTGATCCATGATGATGACGATTTCCTCAGTTTCATAAGCAATGCTCATTTGCTCCAGATAAAGATTCATCATTTCTGTGTTTACCCAGGGCAGAAACAATGAGAAATTGTCCCCGGTCTTTGTGTCCACGGCACCATAGATGTAGAAATTCTGATAGGCTTGCTTTACCTTTACCTGGAGAGGTTTTCCCGATACTGCCCAAACTCTGGTTAGGCTTGTCTGGAGGCCAAAACGAGCTTCATCAAAGAAGAATACTTTTATGTCGGGATTCTGTTCAGCTTTAGTTCTCAGATAATTTAGAGTTTTTTTTATACTCTGCCTGTTTTTCTTTGTCCGCCAATATATGCGTAGGTCGAGGACGCTTATAGTGTATCTTCATTTTTGCGAGGTTCACCGACATCGCAGGCTTACTGATTCTCACATCATACACTCTTTCCAGTTCTTTCCGGAGCTTATCTAATGTCCAGAACATTGGATTGCCATCATTATCCTTTTGGGTGGTAATCCATTCCACAATCCGGCTTTTCATCTCTTCGGTCAGGATAGCATGCCTGTGACCTTTAGGGTTGTCAATCAGACCCTCGACTCCGAATTCCTTGTACTGGCTTATCCAGCGGAAAAGTGTCCTGGGATTGATTCTGTAGGCTTTAACAATATCCTCCGTCTTAAGCCAAGAAAAGCTAGATAAAATCGTAAGTTTCTTGACTACAGCTCCATTGGGCAGAGATGATATCGATTGCTCAATCGACTCCAATGTACTGGCATCAATGCTTTGCTTATGTCGTCCCATGTCTTACTCCTTTTTGTGTAGATATGAGACAAACTAATCAGCTATTATGGCATGTCAATATAAATCTTGTATTACATATCTACATGTTATCTAACCTACCGTCCCGCTGTGACTTAAGCGTTTTTTATTCCTGTTACCACTTACTTGCAACCCTTACTTGCTTTTACCTCGTCTTCCCTTCGAGATCATCTCGAGTACTCGAGGTGATCTCGAAGGGAAGACGAGTTTTTCCTGACTTAAGTGTGCTAGCGGGGAGAATGTGTCACTTCACCACGATCTGCTCTCGTATAGTTTTAGTGAGATGAAATAGTTCTTGATATAATATTCACTAGCCTGACAATAGTTTAATGGAACTGACAATGGCTATTAGACGCTTTTAAGACGCGCCAACAAAGGAGACTTAATGTGAGTAGAACACATCTGTGTTTGTTATTGAATCTTGATGAGTATGATGAACACAAACCCCAATGATGGCACAAATATGTGCTGGACACCAAGTGGAAGGATGTAACTAGCGCCGGGCCCTCACCCTCCGATCTGCAACAGCTTTTCGCATATTCCCAGTTCTTTCGCTCGGCCAGGAATGCGCTAGTGTTTCCGGGACAGAAATCCAGCATCCAAAGTGGATGCTATGCTATCAGCACTGAGTTGGCGAAAAAAATATCTTGTAGTCTCATCCAACTGGGTCTGATCTCAAATATCAAAAAATGGCAGGAAGCGATATACAATTCTATATGCACCTGGATGCAGAATTCATAAGCCCCCCTCCCAAAACTTCTTGACATCCATCCCCTTGTGGAACAATGGCACAAATCTATCTGCACAAGGAGTCACGATGAATCAGGCATCTCCAAAACCTGCCAAACAACTGGATCTGTCCAATGTAGTGATCAGTCCGCTGTGGGCAATCCTGATCAGTCTCTTGCTTTTGGTTTATACTTTGTATTTTCATTTACCGGTATTATCCTTCCGGTTTATGGCATGGATTCCAGCCATAGCCGTGATCCTCTTGCCGTTGTGGGGCATTCACAAGCTTTGGAAGATCCTGCGGGGTGTGTATATTCTGCTGCTGGCCTGTGTGGTTTTAATTCCCCTGGCCTCATCCGGGATCTTTAATGCGGGACGTTACAGAAAGCTGATCGGCGAAGTGGAGAAGACAGAGTTTTCCTCGCTGGTAGCTCCTGTGAATCTGGATCAAGTGCCGATCATCGACCAGGCTTTTGCGGCTTCGCTGGCGGAGAAAAAGCTGGGCGAGGATTTTGCTTTGGGCAGTCGCGTGGTTTTGGGCACGCCCACGATCCAGATGGTCAATAGCCGCCTGTATTGGGTGGTTCCGCTCTTGCACAGCGGCTTTTTCAAGTGGCTCTCGAACATGCAGAATGGCACTCCAGGCTACATCATGGTATCCGCTACCAATCCCCAGGATATCACCTTTATCCGGGAAGTGGGTGGAACTCAGCTGAATATGCGCTATCAGAAGAATTCCTTTTTTGGTCAGGATCTCTACCGGCATCTTTATATGCATGGCTACACAGGCATTGGTATGGCAGGAGATACTTTTGAGATCGACAACGATGGCGAACCGCACTGGACGATCACGGTTTACAATCACAAGATCGGAGTGAGGGGTCCGGAGGCTATGGGGCTCGCCACCGTGCATGCCTGCACCGGTAAAATCAAGTATTATCCCCTTATCAAGACTGACAATGGCTTTGATGATAAAAACATCCCGCAATGGGTGGATCGGGTGCAGCCCGCCTACTTTGTGATCCCGCAATTGGGCTGGTGGGGCAAGTATGTAAATGGCTTCTGGAATACATTGTTTGGCAAAAGGGACATGCTGATGACCACTGAAGGCCACAATGTGATTTATGGCCGGGATCGTCGCAGCTATTTCTATACTGGACTTTCCAGTGTAGGCTCGGATGAAAGCACGGTGGGTTTTGTGCTTACTGATACTCGCACCAAGAAGACCAGCCTGTATCTGATTTCCGGTGCCACAGAATACGCCGCCATGCGTTCGGCACAGGGTAAGGTGCAAAACTTCAAATACTATGCCACCTTCCCGATTCTGGTGAATATCAATGGTCAGGCCACCTACTTCATGACCCTCAAGGACAGTGCCGGATTGGTAAAGATGTTCTGCTTTGTTTCAGTGAAGGACTTCTCCCTGGTGGGAGTGGGCGAGACTATCAAGAGTGCCAGGGATGATTATCTGATGGCTCTGGCATCATCGCGGGTAGGGGCTTTGACCGATGATGCAAGCATCAACCAGATCAAGGAAGGCATCCTGAACCGGATCGGGGATGATATCAAAGATGGTAGAACCTTCTACTACTTTTCACTGAATGAGACTCCCGGATTCATCTATATAGCCACCAGTAACTTGAGTAGTTTCTTGCCCCTTAGCAAACCTGGGGATAGCGTGCGCCTGGGGTATCGGGAAACCACGGAAAACGAGATCAACCTGAGCGAATTTACCAATCTCTCGCTGGAAGGAAAATAGCGCTGGAGAGGGGTGAATGCTGTCTGGAGCGCAAACGTCTCCGTTTGCGGAGACATGCCCACTCCAGTAAAGTGAAGTAAATGAAATCAGTCGCTCTGGTAAGCCTGAACAGCAGTTGGAGCCAGTCCAATCTGGCGCTGTACTACCTGCGGGAAATGATCCGGGACTTGCCCTATCGGGTGCTGATGCAAGCATATTCGATCAATGAACCCTTGATGCAGATTCTGCAGGGCATTGTGGCAGTCAAGCCTGATGTAATCTGCTTTTCCTGTTATATTTGGAATCGGGAAATGGTGTCCTGCCTGTGCCAGGCAATACCAAAGATCCTGCCTCAGGTTGTGATCGTTCTGGGAGGTCCGGAAGCAGGACGAATCCCGGGTGATAAGAACATCATGCGCATTCTGGGAAGTGGAGAAGCAGCCTTCCGGGCTTTGGCCATTGAAGGTTTTGAGAAATTGGCAGAAGCAGAAGCGATCCCGCTCAGCAGTGTTCCCTATCCGTATCATCCCGAAGATAAGGAAACACTGCAAGACCATTTGGTCTATTATGAGACCTATCGGGGCTGTCCCTACCATTGTGATTATTGCCTGTCAGCCACGGACGAGCGCAGAGACAGCCGTTTTGACCTTGATAAACAGGAAGACAAAAAGCGTCTGCAGGCTGAGCTTGATGCCTTGATTGTCCTCCAGCCCCGCACCGTGAAGTTCATCGACCGCAGCTTCAATTTCTGCAAGGCTCAAGCATCATGGATCTGGGAATATGTAATCTCAGCAGAATGCACTTGTGATTTTCACTTCGAGATCTATCCTGATCTACTCACTGAGGCCGATATCGATCTGCTGGCAAAGGCACCTGAGGGTAGAATCCGGCTGGAGGTGGGGGTGCAAACCACCAATGACGTAGTGAACCGGGACTGCGGGCGCCAATCCCAATGGCAGAAGGTAAGACAAGCCCTCCTGGAGCTCAAACGGCGCACTCGGGTACGGATTCATGCCGATTTGCTGGCTGGACTGCCAGGTGAGGATTTGAGCTCCGTGATCAGATCCCTCGATGATCTTTGTGCCTGCCAACCCGATGCCATCCAATTGGGCTTTCTCAAGATTTTGCCAGATACTCCGATGTATGATAAAGCCCAAAGCCTGGGCTACGAGTGGCTGGACACACCCCCATATCAAGTTTTGGCATCAGATTGCCTGAGTTTTGCAGATCTCAGCCATCTGGATGAATACGCCCATCTCCTGGGCTTGTATTGGAACAAGCAGGAGTTCGTCCCCCAATGGTCTGCATTGCTCTTGAACCATACTGCCTCATGGGTATTGGATCGGCTGCGGGAACTGCATAATCAGGCAGGAATTTCACTGCATTCTGTCTCCCGGGCAGATCGGTTCAGGATCATGCAAAGCCTGATGGATCATTTATATTGACTAAATAGGTGCTGTTCCGCAATTTGGAACGAAGTGAAGTTTTTTTTGTTTCGACTCAATAAAGTATATCACACCATAGACATGGAGGATTTATGCTGCAAGGTTCATTTGTTGCTCTGGTAACGCCGTTTAAAGCGGGAACTATTGATTGGATAGCGCTGGAAAACCTGATCCGGTTTCACCTGGATTCCGGCACGCATGGGATATTGCTGCTGGGCACTACTGCAGAGACGGCAGGACTGGCTTCGGACGAGAAAGATGCGCTCTTGCGCTTTGCCCTGCAAAAGATAGCCGGAAGAGTGCCAGTGATGATCGGCACAGGAACAAACAACCTTTCTCAAAGCCTGGCCAATACGCAGAAGGCCAAGGAATTGGGGGCAGATTTTGCCCTGGTGATCACTCCCTATTATATCAAGCCGACTCAAGCAGGGATGTATGAATACTTCAAGACTATCGCCAATAAAGTGGACATTCCCATCGTGATCTACAACGTTCCGGGACGCACCGGTGTGAATATGGCTGCTGCCACTACAGTACGTTTGGCAAAAGATTGTCCCAATATTGTGGGCATCAAGGAAGCCAGTGCCAATCTGGTGCAAGCCACACAAATCCTGAGAGATGCACCTCAGGGATTCAGTCTGATGAGCGGAGAAGATGCCTTGAATCTTCCTCTGATGGCCATCGGAGCCAGGGGTACGATATCCGTAAGCGCCAATGTGGTGCCCAAACTGATGAGTGAGCACATGGAAAGCTGTCTCAAGGGCGATTTCGCCACGGCAGCCAAACAGCATCAGTATCTGGCAAGAATCAATGATCTGATGTTTATCGAGACCAATCCCATCCCAGCCAAAGAAGCCCTGCACATGATGGGTATGCTGGAGCTGGAATTCCGCAGCCCCATCTGTCCGCTCATGGATGCCAACCGGGAAATCCTGCGTCAGGGACTGAAAGACTACCAGCTTATTTGAATCTGAAACTCCATAGGAGAACATCATACTGATAATAAACAACCAAGGACATAGACAATGAAAAAGACAAAGCATGGATTTGAACTGCTGGAAAGCAGGGAAATCACAGAAATCCGCACCACCGCACATCGTTATCTGCACAAAAAAAGTGGCACAGAACTGCTGTATTTGGAATGTGACGATACAAACAAAGTCTTCAATATCGGTTTCAAGACCATCCCTGAGGATGATACGGGCTGCCCGCACATCCTTGAACATTCTGTTTTGAACGGCTCTGAGGCATACCCTGCCAAGGGTACTTTTATGGAACTCATCAAAGGCAGCCTCAATACCTTTATCAATGCCATGACCGCTCCGGACTGGACTACCTATCCGGTGGCGTCCACCAATGACAAGGACTTTATGAACCTGATGAAAGTGTATCTGGATGCAGTCCTGAAACCCTTGATCCATCAGGAAGACCGCATCATGGATCAGGAAGGCTGGCACTATGAACTGCATGATCCGGATGGAGAAATTGAGTATCGGGGAGTAGTGTACAACGAAATGAAGGGTGCTTTCTCCTCGGTGGATAGCATTGTCTCCAGATACTGCACCAAGGCTCAATTTCCAGATACTCCTTATGGTTTTGAAAGCGGTGGCGATCCGGAAGCCATTCCTGAGTTGACCCACGAGAAATTCAAGGCTTTTCACAAGAAATACTACCATCCCTCCAATAGCAAGATCGCCTTGTATGGCAATCTGGACATCGATGCTGCCCTGCAGATGATCGATACGGATTATCTGAGCCATTACAAAGCTCCGGGTGAGCAGATCGAATTCCCCTTGCAGAAGCCTTTTGCCAAAGTGAAGAAAATGGAACTGGAGTATCCTCTTGCCGATGGTCAGCAACCCGAAGGACAGTACTATCTGGCGCTGAACTACACCTATGGCAAGATCACGGACCCACACCTGAGTGGAGCGCTTAGCCTGCTGAACGACATCCTGATGAGATCACCCGCTTCCCCGCTGAAAAAAGCCATCCGGGATTCGGGATTGTGCAAGGATTCTTCCACTACACTCAGTGCAGACATCCTTCAGCCCACTATCAGCATCGTCTGCAAGCAAGTGAAGCAAGAAGATCTGGAGCCTCTTGCCAAGATTATCCACGATGAACTGAAAAGGATAGTCAAGCAAGGCCTGGACAAGCATCTGATCGAAGCCATGATCAATTCCAGGGAGTTCTTCCTGCGTGAAGCGCAGATTCAGAGATTCCCCAAAGGATTGTACTACATCCTGGGTAGTCTGGGTGAATGGCTGCATGGCGGCGACCCTCTTGAAGTTATATCTTTTGAAGACTTCTTGAAGGAAGTCAAGCGGGGGCTTACCGAACCCTACTTTGAAAACCTCATTGAAGCAGTATTCCTCAAAAACAAACACGCCAGCCAGGTAACCTTTGTTCCCGTGCCAGGGCTCATTGCCAGGCAGGATGCCGAGCTTAAAGAACGTCTGGCAGCCTACAAGAAGAGCTTGAATAAGAAGCAGATCGAGCAATTGATCAAGCAAACTCAGGAGCTTACCGAATGGCAGGAAACGCCTGATACCCACGAGGACATCCAGAAAATCCCTTTGCTGAGCCTGGACGATGTGGATCCCAAGGCTGCCGAATTCCCCACTGAAAAGGAAGTATGGCGGGAGTTCACACTGTTGAAACATCCCCTCAATACCAATGGAATTGTCTATTTCCGCGCCTATTTTGACATGGCTCATGCCGCAGAAGCTGATTTGCCCTGGCTGATGCTCTATACCCAGCTTTTGGGGCAGATCAATAGCCAAAACTACTCTTATGCTGATCTTTCCAATGAAATCCAGACTCATACCGGCGGGATCAGTGTTGCCATGGATATCTATAATAGCTATCAGACTCCTGATGATATCATCCCTAAACTGATCATCAGTGGCAAAGCCGTGAAAGATAAGGTACCAAGATTGATGGAACTGGCGGCTGAGTTTGCTATGCACCCTAGCTTTGACGATCCTGACCGCATCAAGAGCCTGATTCGGGAGCTCAAAGCCCGGATGGAAATGAACGTGATCCAGGGTGGGGTATCCATTGCCATCAAGCGCATGTTTGCACCTTTTTCCCAGCTTCATGACTGGCAGGACAAGACCTCAGGACTGGCATATTACCACTTCCTGGTCGAATTGGAGAGCCGCCTGGACGAAGATATCAACGAGATCATGGGAGAACTCATCTGGGTGCAGAAGAATTTCTTTGGCAGCCAGAACCTGCTGATCAGCCTCACGGCAAATGAGGAGATTTTGCCCAATGCCTTTGATGAGCTTGGCGCTTTTATCTCCCATGTAGCACAGGATCATTATGCTCCAGTACCGCACCAATTCATTACACGCAATGTCAATGAAGGCATCCCTGCTCCTGTGAAGATTCAATATGTGGTAAAAGGTGGAAATTTCTTCCGCAAGGGCTATTCCTACACTGGTAAGCTGAGAGTACTCTCAAATATCCTCAGCAATGAGTATCTTTACAAGGAACTAAGGGTTAAAGGCGGTGCCTATGGTGGCGGCGCAGGATTCACTCTGGATGGTTACCAGTACTTCTATTCCTATAGGGATCCAAACCTCAGGGAGACTCTGGATGTGTATGATTCTGTTCCGGAGTATCTGCGCAGTTTCGATTGTGAACCCCGCGAGATGGTGAAATACATCCTGGGTGAAATCTCCAGCCTGGATTATCCCAGAACTCCTGAAGCCACCGGAGTACAGGCAGATTTGGATTTTATCACCGGATTCACCTATGCCGACCGTCAGCAAATCCGGGATGAAGTATTGGCTACCAAAGCAGAAGACATCCGCAGCTATGCCGATATGATCGAAGCAATCATGACCAAAAATCATTATGCTGTATTTGGCAATGAAGACAAGATCAAACAAGCTGCTGAACTCTTCGATGTGATAACCCCTGTGTATAAGCAAGAGTGAAACAAAAAGATAAGAAACAACATTCAAGATTCACCGGCAGGTTAAAAGCCATTAGCCTGCCGGATATTGATATCCTCGACGACAGGCGCGAGGAAACGCATTACAAATCTGCCCGCACCTCTTCCAAAAGCAACCTCAGTTACAAATCTGGAACCACCCTAGTAGATGGACGGGTAAGAGAAGTGATGAGTAATTACCAATGCCGGGTTCAGATCGGGGAAGAGACCTTTCCCGCCACGATCAGTGGCAGGATGCGGCAGTTTTTGTATCAAGCCAGTGGTTTGATAGCCGTGGGAGATTATGTATCGGTGGATATCTCTCATACTGGGGATTACCGCATCGAAAAAGTGCAAGCCCGAAAGAACTGCCTGGTTCGCTATGGGACTGGTTCTTTTCAGAAAGAGATTGCCCTGGGTGCCAATATCGATCAGGTAATCATTACCAGTTCGTGGAGAATGCCGATGTTCAAACCCGGGCTTATCGACCGTTACCTGATCCTGGCTGCCAAACACAAGATAGAACCAGTGATCGTGATCAATAAGATTGACCTCTGTGAGGATCATGAAGAACTGGAAGAGGCTATTTCATATTATCAACGTATTGGCTATACCTTGCTGTGTACCTCCATTGTCACCGGTACCGGCATGGAAGAGCTCCGGGAACTGCTGAAGGGCAAAGATTCTGTCTTTACAGGACATTCAGGAACGGGGAAAACCTCGCTGATCAATTGGCTGGAACCCGGAATCAACCTCTTGACCGCGGAAGTAAGCGACTTCAATGAAAAAGGCAAGCATACTACAACCCAGGCACTGCTTTCACCCTGGAGTTTTGGTGGCAACCTCCTCGATACACCCGGGATCAAAACCATCAGCTTGCATCAGGATGATCTGGCTCTTATTCCCAAGCTCTTTCCTGGCTTTGATGAATACTATCCTCACTGCCGGTTCAGAGACTGCACTCATATTCATGAGAACGACTGCGCAGTCTTGAAAGCTGTGGAAGCGGGAGCAATCCCCGAAGACAGATATTACTCCTATCAGGGTATTTTGGCATCATTATGACGAATTTCGCTGTTTTCATCAATCCCGGATTTGCCGATAAAGAGAATATCTTTGATCTGCTCAGCAGATTGCAGGCCGAGGATAAAGCCATCAGTGCCAGAGGCAAAGAACTGGTTTTCTTTGGAGATAAGACTCAAAATGGCATTCTCAGACCCCCGATCAGATTGATGGATTTCGAAGCCACTACAGGCTTACCGGCGATAGATTGCATCCTGGTCTTTGGTGGCGATGGCAGCATCCTGAGAGCTAAAGAACTGGCGCTAAAAACCGGAGCACCGATTTTGGGCATCAATCTGGGCTATCTGGGCTTTCTCTCCGAAAGCACTCTGCCAGAGATCAAAGCCAGCATCAGGGATCTCGTATTGGGGCGCTATCGTATCCTGAGCCGGATGCTTATCACGTGCTTGGTGAAGCGCAAAAGCAAGACAATCCTGAAGTGTGAAGCCCTGAACGATATCGTGATCCACAAGGGAGAGAATCCTGGACTGATCCAGGTAAGGATCTACGCTACGGGCAGATACGTATTTGATACCAGATGCGATGGCGTGATCATCTGCACACCTACAGGCTCTACGGCCTATTCCCTGTCTGCCGGAGGCCCCATTCTGGCCCCACAAATGAAAGCCATGGTGCTCAGTCCGCTCAATCCACACCTCCTGACGATACGTCCCATGGTCTTTCCTGCCGAGGAAAAGCTGGGTTTGAAAGTTCATGCCTTGCGTGAGCCCGCCTGGCTACAGGTGGATGGCATCAATAGCATTCAGATCTATGAGGGGGATGAACTTACTATCACCGCCTCTCTTCAAAATGTGAATTTTATCAAGCTTTCCAAGCGGACTTTCTTTCGTATTCTACGCAACAAACTGCACCTGGGTAAATAATGCTGGCTGAGATTTACATCAAAAACTACCTGCTGGTTCCCGAACTTCGGCTCAAGCTGGGGCCTGGATTAACAGTGATAACAGGTGAAACCGGAGCTGGAAAATCTATCCTGGTGGGGTCAATATCGCTAATTTTCGGGGATAGCGCTGCCGGGCTTGAGGCTTGGGACAAAGCCAGCCCTATCTACCTGGAGACAACCTTTATCCCCAACCAAAGTGCCGAACTTATGGCGATTTTGCAGGATCTCGGAGCCGAAACAGAAGAAGAACTGGTCTGCGCCCGAGTGATTTTTCCCGGAGGTAAATCCAATTATTTCTTCTGTGGCCGCAAAGTCAGTGCCGGAGTAATGAAAAGCCTGAGACCAGTACTGATAGACTTTCATCACCAGCGGGATCAGCAAAAGCTGCTATCATCCTCCTATCAATTGGACATCCTGGATACTTATGCGGGTTGCCTGCCACTGCGGGATCGCTTCAGCGCTATGTTCAGAACCCTGAAAAAGGATATCGCCCACCTTTCTGAAATGCAAACCGAAGTGCAGCGCATGCGCTCTATGAACGAGCTGTACAGATATCAGTATGAAGAGCTTGAGAAAGCCGAACTGAAAGCGGATGAAGATCTGGAACTGGGCAGGGAGTACGATTTGGCATCCCACACCGCCGAGATTCTGGAGCTTTCCGATCACATCCAGCAAGGCGTGTTTGGCGCAGATAGCTGTATATTTGATCAACTTAAGACCTACAGACATCAGTTGGAACGCTTTGCCGGGATGAATACTGCCATTTCCCAGGCACTTGCCTGCCTGAATGATGCCAGTGATGCCTTGAGTGAGATCGGAGGATATCTGGACGAGATTCAGGGCAGTATCTCCCACGACCCGGAGTACCTACTGAAGATTCAAACCCGTCTGGACCTTATCAATTCGCTATTGTACAAGCACAAAGTCCGGAACGTGGAAGAACTCCTGGCACTCTTCTCTGAAAGGGCAAAGCAACTGGAAACCCTGGATGATTTCGAACAGCAGATTGTTAGCTTGAGCAAAGATATTGAAAGAGAGAAGTCGGAGTGTGTAACCCTGGCCGATGAACTTAGCCTGGTCCGTCAGCAAGCAGCGGCCAGACTTTCGACTGAGTTGGTCACATCGATTCGGGCATTGGGGATGGAAGATGCTGAGTTACAGATAAGGATTGACAAAAAAGACAAGCTTAAAAACATACAATTCGATATTGTGTCTGCCTTCAGTGACAATGGTCAGGATCAAATCGAAGTGCTGTTTTCCGCCAACAAGGGTGTACCTGCCAAAGCCTTGGATCTGGTAGCCAGTGGCGGTGAATTGAGCCGGATCCTGCTGGGCATGAAACAGGTGCTGGTAGCCCGTTTGGCACCAAAACTGCTGATCCTGGATGAAATTGATGCTGGGATTGGTGGAAAGACCGCTGAATTGGTAGCTTCCAGTATCGGTAGAATTGCCATGCAACATCCTGTAATGTGTGTCACTCATCTGGCGCAGATTGCTGCCCAGGCCGATACCCACATTCGAGTGGAGAAGTCAAGTGATAGAGACAATACCAGGATCGAGATCAGTGTCTTGAACCAGGACATCAGGAATCATGAACTGGCCCGGATGCTGTCCGGTAATGTCACTGAAACGGCACTGAAACATGCGGAAGAACTAAGAAAGAAAATAAAGTAAAGAGGAACTTGTGGACAAAAAGACAAAACGCAGAGTAAAGGGCATAGCGATTTTCATCGTTTTTATGGCTTTGGCAGCCACAATCATCCAGTTTCAAAAAGACGGTGCTAAACGACCGAGTTTCAATTTTAAACCCAGCTTCAACGAATACCGTGATCTCAAATTCATCAACAAAGCCCAGATCAGCTTCACTGCTGATAATATCACCAAAGCTCAGGATGGCATTGGACAGATCATGGCAAACCGTGGTAAACAACGCATCCGCAAGCAAAATGAAGGCAGTTTTGGGGCTTATATATTCACCATTCCTCAGGGTGAACTGCAGAATGTAATCGGAGAGTTGCGAACTTATGGCAGCATTGGCTCCCAAGTGGAACAAATCGATACCTCATTGGTCAATCTTGATTTTGAGAGCGAATCGGCCAGGCTCAAATCCTACGAAACAGAGCTTTCCGACCTCAGCAACCTACGGTTCCCCACCGATGCTCAAAACCGCCGTAAAGAAGCCCTGCACGGCCTGATCCACACTTCCCGGCTGAATCTTGACAAGCTTAGCGAAGGTGAAAACGTGCTGCTTTACATCACCCTCAGCCCCAAACAAAAAGATAGCAATATGCTGACCATGATCAAGACTCTCACGATGAATTTCCTGCAATGGCTGCTGCTGTTCTCAGTGGGTATGGTTCTGGTGTTTTACGGAACCAAGCTGCTCATGTACTTCCTCTCTGCCATAGGCGTGAAAGGGATCAGTGCCGGTGGATTGGGTGGAAATTACAATTATGGCGGTTACGGCGGATATTCCAGCTATGCCAAATACTCATCCCGCTATGGCTATGGTGGTCGCAGCCGTAAAGTGAAGAGAATATACAAAGATAAAGGCGCGCCTTCCACCGAAGAACCAGAAGAAGATAATAAATAATAGCTTAGGAGGTTGTAATGACCTTACTTGCCTGGCACATCTGGATGATCATTGGGATCGTCTTCATTATCATTGAGATTTTTGATCCGGCGTTCTTTTTCATCTCGCTGGGAATAGGGGCTATTCTCACTGGTGTTTTTGCCTTATTGCCTTTTGTTCAGGCCAGTCTTCCGCTCCAGATTCTCTGTTTTGCCATCATCAGCTTTATTGCCTTTCTGTTCATGCGCAAGCTGGGAAAGAAAGTTCTCTCCAATCCCGGGAGTGAAACCAATGTCTATGCCCTGAAAGGGAAGACGGGCTTTGTAGTGAAGACTATTCCTGAAGACGGTAGAGGTTATGTGAAGATTGGTGGAGAAGAGTGGGTGGCAGTTGACGCCGAAAACCACGCTATCGAAGAACACGTAAAAGTAAAAGTCGTCGATATCGACGGCAACAAACTGATAGTCAGCAAAGCAGATTAAGTAATATAGATTTCAAAGAAAAAACTGTATTAAACCAGGGTTCTGGTTCTCAGGTAAGCTTGGCAGCTGATCCTGAGAAGGAATTACTGGATTCATGTTATTCCTGCTAAAGTGGATTGTTCCCGCTTTGGTTACGTGTCCCTTGTTCCAACTACGCTATCAATACGCACCCATTACGCATCCCATCCGTAATGAGTGCGTATTGCTATTGGGCAAGAAACTGCGCGCTGTGAGCCCAGCAGAGGCTTGCCACGTAAGGCGATGGCTTCAGCTACCGTATCAATTGCGGCACAAATGGTAACGACCATGTCAGGGGGATTTATCCTCCGGGAAAATGAACGTCATATATCACTGATTTCTACAGGTTATCGTGAGAATTGCTTTTCCACCTGCCGGATGATGGCATCCAGGAAGAGCTCTCCCGTATCGTAAACATCCAGAGGCTGAAAGCCCAGGTATTTATCCGCCTGGCTGACCACATAGTCATGTGAAACCACTCGATACAGCTTATCAGGCTGCAGTTTTTCGCTTCCCAGATACTCTACAAGATCTTCGTCGTTTCTTGCCATCCATCCCGGGGCACTGGTGGAGAGGATGTCATAGGGTTTATCGGTAGCAATCTGGCGATTGTAAGTATCTGCGGTTATGATGTCCCTGCCATAGCAGGAAAAGAATGTCACGGTATTGCCAAAGGGGATGTATTCATGCAAGTCCCGGAGGGTGATGGGTCCGGCCGGGATGTTTTTTCGCAGCCCGCCATTGTTGATCATCGCCAGATCGGGAGCAAAGCTCTGATACTCCTGCAGAAGGGCCTCTGCCACCCAGCGCGAGCTGGGAGTGAGCTTAAATTTATCCACAGTAAATGGAAACGGGATATTCCCCGCTACCTTGCCTAAAGCAAGCTCCAATTCACCCACCGTGGTATCGATGAAATCCGTCAGGGCAGTATGATATCCCTCCGGAGGAGAAGTAAGTGGAATGAGGCTGCTTTTAAAAGATGAGATCCGGTCATCTATCACATCGATATCGGCAGCACCCAGATACATCAGGTGACTTCCAGCGGAGAGGATGTAGATGCCATTTACCTGAACTGGTTGCTCAATTGCAATATGTGAATGTCCACCAATGATCATATCCACCCGATCATCAAGAGCAGTGGCCAGCAAGCTATCCGCCTCCCAGCCGTTATGTGTGAGGAGGATGATCAGATCAGTTTCCCTGTCCACTTCATCCAGGATCCTGTCCAGAGCTGTTTTATAAGGCAATATCGTGAGTGGTGTCACATTTTCTGTCTTCACTTTCTCCGGTAGTTCGATCAGAGTAAGTCCGATCACGCCAATATCCAGTGAGTCTTTACTGATAATGGAGTATGGTGCGCGTCCAAAATTCATGCCAGTTTTATCGATAAGATTTGCACTTACAAAAGGATAGGCAGCAGTTTTCACCAGAGCTCTGGCATGCTCATAGCTGATGTCAAACTCATGGTTTCCCAAGGTCGCAGCATCGAGTTGCAATTGCCGGAAAGCCTCCAAAACTGCAGCACCCTTTAAGCCCTGGTATTCCATGGAGGAGAATACTGATCCGGTCTGCTGATCACCTGCATCCAGATAAATACTCCGGATGGCAGCGTTTCTTTGCACATTCAGATGATACTCCAGTGCAGAGTAGCCTCCCAGACGGATACTGCTTCCATCGGTGGTTTTATGTGAAGCAGCCTGATACATGGCATGGGTGTCATTGGTATGCAGTACCCTCAGGCTCACAGCATTCAGGAAGACTGCAACTAGAACCAGGAGGATTAAAGACAAATACCTCTTCATAAACTTACTCCCTCTTTTAGCAGAGCTTCCATGTTTTGCAGATCCTGAGGTGTATCGATGCCAATGCCTTGATATTCAGTGGTCACCATTCTGATCCTGATACCATTTTCCAAAGCCCGGAGTTGCTCAAGCTTTTCGATGTTTTCCAGCTTTCCTGGCATGAGGCGCACGAATCTATCAAGCGTAGCCTTACGATAGGCATACACGCCGATGTGACGCATATAGCAGACTTCCCTGGCTCCGTCACGATCAAAAGGAATAATGGAGCGGGAAAAATACAGTGCATAGAAGCAGCTATCCACCACTACTTTCACGAGGTTGGGATTGCCTGGTTCATCTGGATCGTCCAAACGGCACATCAGGCTTGCCATTTCTACGCCGGGATCGTGAAAAGCACTCAGGAGATCGGTAAGAACTTGCACAGATATTAGTGGTTCATCTCCCTGCACATTGAAAATGATGCTATCCTCGGGAGTGTCAAACGCCTTTATGGCGGCGGCGATTCTATCTGTCCCACTGGGCAGATCAGCAGCAGTGATGATGCATTTTCCACCGATGTCTCGGATCACGGCTGCGATGCGCTCATCGTCCGTGGCTACTGCTACATCTTGGAAGAGCTTGCTGCTGGACACTCGTTCATATACATGCTGGATTATCGGCTTACCGCATAGCAGGGCTAAAGCTTTACCCGGAAAGCGGCTGGAGGCATAGCGGGCAGGAATGATGGCTATGGCTGGGTTCATCTTAGCTCCAGTTTTATCTCTATTATGCGGGGTTTGAAAACCCCACCTTACAACAGTCTGAAAGACTATGTTACATATATTGCGGGGTTCGAAAACCCCACCTTACAACAGTCTGAAAGACTATGTTACATGCATCTGATGGTTCTTCTTGATCCAAATCAATAGCGCGGAAGTATCGGTGTAGTTCACTCCCGGAATCCTCATGGCCTGGCCTATGTTTTGGGGCTGGATGCGGGTGAGCTTTTCCCGGGCTTCCCAGGATATCGAATTGATCGCCATGAAGTCTATTCCAGATGGGATGGCGTAGGTTTCTGCCTTTTGGAATCTGGCCAGTTCTTCATGCATGCGGGAGAGGTAGCCCTCGTATTTGATCTCAAGCTCTACCCGGCGCTGAATGTCAGGATCAAAATCAGGAGGTATCTGATATCCAAAGCCAGTAAGATCTTCCAGAGTAAGCTCCGGGCGTTTCAGCAAGCTGGCATATTTTACCGGCTCTCTCAGCTCGGGATGTGTCATGCATTTGGTATTTTGGAGATACTCCAGTTCCCGGTTTTTGATCGCCAGCATGCTCTGAAACCGCTGCCAGCGCTGCTCGGATACCAGTCCCAAGCGATACCCCAGAGGCATCAGCCTCTCATCGGCATTATCCTGCCTCAGCAGCAGACGGTATTCAGCCCGGGAAGTAAACATCCGGTAGGGTTCATTGGTGCCACAGGTTACCAGATCATCGATCAGGACACCTATGTAGGCTTCTGGACGCGAGAGAATCACAGGATCCTTGCCATCCAGAGCCAGGCTGGCATTGATCCCGGCGATGAGGCCCTGGGCGGCAGCTTCTTCATATCCGGAAGTGCCATTGATCTGTCCAGCCAGATACAAGCCCTTAATCTTCTTGGTCATCAGCGAGGGTAAGATCTCAGAAGGATCGATATAATCGTATTCAATGGCATAGGCATAGCGCATGATCTCAGCCTGCTCAAGTCCCGGAATGCTGTGCACGATTTGTTCCTGCACATGTGGGGGCAAGCTGGTGGAGATTCCATTTATATAGCCTTCCCGGGTATTCAGTCCCTCGGGTTCGATAAAGATTTGATGCGATTCCCGCTGGGGAAACTTGACTATTTTGTCTTCAATCGAAGGGCAATATCGTGGTCCAATCCCCTGGATAACCCCACCATACAAAGCGGATTCATGCAGATTGGCCTGGATGATCCTGTGCGTTTCAGCTGTAGTGCGGCTGATATAACAAGAGCGCTGATTGCGCACGGTAATATCTCTGTAATAGGAAAACCCTTGCGGATCATCGTCTCCTGGTTGTTCTTCCAGGGCAGAATAATCCAGACTGTCCAGATTTACCCGGGGTGGCGTTCCGGTCTTGAACCTCAACACTTTCAGTCCATGCTGACCCAGAGACACAGATAGTCCATCCGCTGCGGGTTCACCGCTGCGGCCTCCGCTGTAGGAGATCTTGCCCATGTGGATTTTACCAGCCAGGAAGGTACCGCTGGCAATGACCAATGCCGGTGCATAAAACTCTTTGCCGATCATGCTGCGGCAACCGGTTATGGCATCAGCTTCGATCAGGATTTCTGTAATCTCAGCTTCGATCAAGGCCAGATGATCCTGCTCTTCTACCGCCTGACGCATCAGGAGGCTGTAGCATGCCCGGTCATTTTGAGCCCGGGGTGCCCATACAGCAGGGCCTTTCTTGCGGTTTAACATGCGAAAATGAATTCCCGTGAGATCGGCAATCCTGCCCATTTCACCACCCAAAGCATCAATCTCGCGCGCCAGATGCCCTTTGGCAGGTCCACCGATGGAGGGATTGCAGCTCATTCTGCCAATGGCTTCCAGTTTGAGAGTGATCAAAGCAGTATTCAGTCCCATTCGGGCTGCGGCCAGGGCAGCCTCGCAGCCGGCATGTCCTGCCCCGATCACGATGAGATCGTAGTTGTAGCGCATGAGGTTTACAATCTGGTTTCGATCCAGGCCATGATGCTGTTCATACCTGTGTTTTTCAAGGCGGAAACAGCAAAGATCGGGGTCTCTCCCAAGCCCAAGCCTCGGGAAAGCTCCAGCAGAGTCTTCTTATGTTTGGTCTTGGGTATTTTATCTCCTTTGGTGGCGATCACGCAATGATCTATATTCCGGAGCCGTAACATTTCCAGCAGCAAGATGTCTTTCTTATCGGCAGCATGGCGGATATCCACCAGCACAAAGATACTGCGGAGCTGGCTGCGCTGCTCAAAGTATTTACTCACCATCCGGCGCCATTTCTCTTGCTCTGCCAGGCTGGCCTCAGCAAAGCCGTAACCGGGTAAATCGGTAAACTGGGCAAAACCCGTGTCCCCGCTTTCATCATTTTTAAAGCGCATCAAAAAGAAGTTTAAAAGCCGTGTTTTCCCCGGCGTCGAGGAGGTCTTGGCCAGGCCATGATGTTGGGTGAGGAGATTGATCAAGGTGGATTTGCCTACATTACTGCGACCCGCAAAGGCAAATTCCGGATACGCTGAAGCAGGATAATCAACCGGCTCTACTGCGCTTTTTACATAGAAAGATTCAATAATTCTAATCATTGGTATAGATCACGCTGCTGCGTTCAGATTCGTAGAGTTCCACTTCCTTGATTCTGGCATCATACTGCGCCAGCCCCTGCTGCATTTTATCATAGATGTAGCGGGAGAGGTTTTCCGAAGTGGGGTTCAAGCCTTCCAGGGCCGGAACATCATTGAGGTATTCATGATCCAGCGTATCCAATACACTCTTAAGAATGCTCTTGATGATTCCATAATCCAGCGCCATACCGATATCGTCCAATTGGGAGCAGGCAATCCCCACGCGCACTTTCCAATTGTGCCCGTGCAGGTTTGAACAAGCGCCCTGATAGCCACAAAGCCGGTGAGCAGCGGAAAAACTATCGGTAACATTGAGCAGATACATGCTGCACCTCCTAAAAATACTTCTTACGGATAAAGATGATCACGATTATCAGGGATAGCACTACCGATACCCCCATGATGATGCCAAAAGCAAAGGGATTATCCTGCAAGGGCAGGTGCACATTCATGCCATAAATACTGGCAATCAGGGTGGGAAGTGCCACGATGATGGTAATTGAAGTGAGAAACTTCATCACTACGTTCAGGTTGTTCGAGATGATGGAGGCAAAAGCATCCATCATGCCGCTGAGAATGCTGCTATAGATATTGGCCATTTCGATAGCCTGTTTATTTTCGATGATCACATCTTCGATCAAGTCCTCGGCTTCGGGATCACTTTGCAGCCAACGGGATCGCTGCATACGCTCCAGGATGATCTCATTCGATTTCAACGAAGTATTGAAATACACCAGGGATTTCTCCATGCGCAGCAGCCGGATCAATTCTTTATTCCGCATGGATTGATGCAATTCATTTTCGATATTGGTGGTACGCCGGTTGATCTCTTTGAGGAATTTCAGATAGTAGATCGCCGTGCGTAGGTTGATCGCCAGGATAAAGCTTTGTTGGGTGATATTGAAAGGCCGGTGTTTGCCATCCAGATATTGGGTAAGCACCTCATTGTCGTAGAACGAGACAGTGATCACTTTATCCGGGATCACGATGATCCCCAAAGGAGCCGTGGCAAAAGAAACGCTGGCGGAATGGTGCCGGTAATACAGAGGCACCCTGATGATGATCAGCATCGCCCCATCTTCATATTCCATACGGGAATTTTCGTCCGCATCCTGTAAGTCTGTGATGAAATCTTCGGGTAAATCAAATTTGGTCAATAGGGAAGTTACTTCATCTGCATCAGGACTTTCCAGATGCACCCAAAATGCCTCGTCCATTGTGATGGAAGGCACAAAGCGCTGTCCGGACACTTTATAATAGTGGATCATAGCAACCTCCTTACTAAATACTGAATGCCAGTTTTTGGAATACACTTAAAAATGGCAAGGGAAAAGTGAGGGGAGGTTGAGGAGTAGTGAAGTCGAGGGGTCGAGAGGTTGAGAGGTTGAGAAGTTACCGGGACTGGAGGCAAGATCTAGCTTGAGTACATTTCAGTAATCACACCAATAAGCGAACGCCCCACATTGTGAGGCGTTCATTACTATCTTATGGGGCTATCATTCAGAGCTTATCCCAGTTGTTTAATCACTGATTTGCCGGGGAAACGTGCTGCTTCACCCAATTCTTCCTCGATGCGCAGGAGTTGATTGTATTTATCCACCCTTTCGCTGCGGGAGATCGATCCGGTCTTGATCTGTCCAGTATTCATGGCCACAGCCAGATCTGCAATGAAAGTATCGCCAGTTTCTCCGCTACGATGTGATACCACGGTGGTCCATCCAGCTTTGTGAGCCATATTTATGGCATCGATGGTTTCGGTGACGCTACCAATCTGATTGAGCTTGATCAGGATCGAATTGGCCACGTTTTCTTTGATCCCACGCTTCAGAATAGCGGGATTGGTCACAAAGATATCATCACCCACGAGTTGGATTTTCTTGCCCAGCTTTTCATTGAGCAGAGCCCAGCCCGACCAGTCGTTTTCCGCCAGGCCGTCTTCAAGAGAGCAGATCGGGTATTTCTCCACCAAAGTCTCGTAATAAGCCACCAGTTCAGCACTGTTGAGCTTTTTACCATCGATATTGTAGGCCCCATTCTCGTAGAAGCTGGAGGCGGCAGAATCGAGCGCAATGAACAAATCCTTTCCGGGGATGTATCCAGCCTTGGTAATGGCTTCCACGATCACGATCAGCGCTTCTTCATTGGAGGCCAGATTTGGGGCAAAACCACCCTCATCGCCTACTGATGTAGCCAGTCCACGTCCCTTCAGTATGGATTTCAGGGCATGGAAGGTTTCGGCATTCATGCGCAGAGCTTCACGGAAGCTATTGGCACCCAGAGGCATGACCATGAATTCCTGGATATCGACATTGTTATCCGCATGTGCACCACCATTGATGATGTTGCTCATAGGTACAGGCAGAGTATTGGCATTCACTCCGCCCAGATAGCGGTAAAGAGGGATATCCAGTTCCAGAGCTGAAGCCCGGGCAGCCGCCATGGATACTGCCAGAATGGCATTCGCACCCAGTTTTTCCTTGTTTGCTGTGCCATCCAGATCCAGCATGAGTTTATCGAGCTGACCTTGCAGCAGCGAATCCATCCCGATGAGTTCCGGAGCGATAAGCTCATCGATATTGCCTACGGCTTTCAGGACACCTTTGCCCTGATACCGGGATTTATCACCATCCCGCAGTTCGATAGCTTCGCGTTCTCCGGTGGAAGCTCCACTGGGCACGGCAGCACGGGTGACGATCCCACTTTCCAAGTGGATATCGGCTTCCACGGTAGGATTCCCACGGGAATCCAGTATTTCACGTCCTTTGACAAAGATTATTTCGGACACTTTTTCCTCCTGTATTTAAGCTTTGGGCTGTATGCGGAGTCAATCGCACCAGCCCAAAACACTTTGTAGTCTGTTTATTATAGTTTAGTTCAGATGATCCGGATTCCAATCCTATTTGTCAAAAAGATTGGCCAGGGTCTTCACAGAGCCCAGCAGAGCTGAGGATTCATAGGGCAGGACCACGGTCTTATCACCTTTCTGGACAATTTCCTGGAAAGCAGCCACATATTTCAATGCAATCTGATATTGGGCTGGATCCACATGATAATCCTTGAGCGCTTCGGCCACTAAAAGGATCGATTTGCGTTCAGCATCTGCCACCAGCAGCTTGGACTGGGCTTCACCTTCAGCCCGGGTGATCTTGGCGGTACGATCGCCTTCTGCCACACGGATCTGATATTCACGTTCACCGTCTGCAGTGAGGATTTTAGCGCGTTTATCGCGTTCTGCGCGCATTTCTTTTTCCATGGCGGTACGGATTTCTTCGGGCGGCAGGATTTCCTGCAATTCCACACGGTTGACCTTCACACCCCATTTGTCGGTGGCTTCATCGAGGATATCGCGAAGCTTGGCATTCACAGCATCACGCGAAGTAAAGGTGAGATCCAGGGTTAGTGAACCGATCACGTTACGCAGTGATGTCTGGGTGAGTTTTTCGATAGCTTCGGGCAGATTCCCGATTTCATAAACGGCTTTATAGGGATCTGTGATCTGGAAATACAACAGGGCATTGATATTGATGGACACGTTGTCGGATGTGATCACATTCTGACGGGGGAAGTCATAGACGTTTTCCCGCAGATCTATCCGATTTTCAATTTTTTGTGCCACAATCACCTGACCGCGATAGTCTGTTTTGTTGTAGCGCCAGTGGATTGGACGGGTCTTGTCAAAGATAGGAACGATGATGTGAATTCCGCTGGGCAGGGTACGGTAGTACTTACCCAATCTCTCGATAATCACCACTTCGGCCTGGCGTACGACGATCAGACCCCGGGATATTACGGAGATTACGAGGATTGCGAAAACGATTACAACGTATAATGAGAGCATCTTTACCTCCACGTCTTTTGAGTATGCTACATACTTTTCCAGCTTTGATTTCTTGGCAAGCAAAATGTTCAGCTTCGGGTTTTTCGCAATCTTTGTACCTGTTTTTTGCACTTGAGCTTACCTCGTGTTCACCTCGAGATCACCTCGAGTACTCGAGATGATCTCGAGATCATCCTGAGTTAACCACAAGCTTATCAGATGATTGCAATACAGGCTTGGGGTGTTCAACTCAGTCTGGGATTATTCTCTTGACAAAAAACCTGTGGTTTAGTGGTTTATAATTATGTAAATATTGGCTTTTAATGCCATCGGGAACGCCCGAATCTAGATTAATGCCTGAATCCACATGGAGGAAAGATGAAAATAGTACTAATAGTTCTGGCTCTGAGCCTTAGCATCCTGATCATGGGCTGCGGTCCCAGCGTAAAAGTTCAGCGGGTATCCACAGATACCACCACCGATCTCAGCGGTAAATGGAACGATACTGACAGCCGTCTGGTAGCCGAAGAAATGGTTCGTGACGTCCTTTCGCGACCCTGGATGAGCCGCTTCACTCAGACCGAAGGCCGTTCCCCGGTGATGATCGTGGGCAAAATGAGCAATCTCTCCAGCGAACACATTGAGATGCAGACCTTTGTGAATGATATCTCCCGAGAACTGCTGAATAGCGGACTGGTGCGCTTTGTGGCCTCCAAGGACGACCGTAGCGAAGTGCGTGATGAACGTGCTGACCAGCAATATTACGCTTCTGAAGAGACTGCCAAACGCCTTGCTGCGGAAACCGGAGCGGATTACATGCTGCAAGGTTCGATCAAGACTATTATGGATAAAGTTGATCGCACCCAAGCCAAATTTTATCAGATCGACATGCAATTGATCGATCTCGAGACCAGCGAAACTGTCTGGATTGGCAGCAAGGAAATCAAGAAAATCGTCCAGAGCAAAAACTTCAAATTGTAAAGATGTTTCCCAACATCTATAAATCACATTTTGCAAGCACTGGCAGGAGAATCCTCCCGCTTGTGCTGCTGGTGATTTTGGTGTTCCAAGGGATTCTCCACGCGGTCAAGGCTCCAAAAATCAAAGATCCCGATACCGCTCTGGAGTATCGTGATCTTGAGCTTGCCATTGGCATGGTGGAAAAGCCCAAGGAGTACAAGGAAAAAGAACGGCTCCTGTATTTTCTGGATGCGGGAATGCTGTACCACTATCAGGGAAACTGGCAGAAAAGCAATGAACTGCTATCCCGGGCTGAAGACGCAATCGTGGATCTCTATACCAAGAGCGTCACCAAAGCTGCGGCCTCGATGCTGCTCAATGACAATGCTTTGGATTATTCCGGGGAAGACTATGAGGATGTCTATATCAATGTCTTCAAAGCCCTGAACTTCTTGCATCTGGGCAACCGTGAAGCCGCTTTGGTGGAAATCCGCCGCGTAGATGACAAGCTGGCCTATCTGGAACAAAAGCATGCCAAAATGGCCAAGGAAATGGCTGGTGATCCCAAAAACAAGGCCGACATCAAGGCTGGAAAGAACAAATTCCACTCCTCAGCCCTGGCCCGTTATCTCAGCATGCTGCTGTATCTCTATGATGGGAAAAGCGATGATGCCCGGATCGATTATGACAATATAAGTTTTGCCTTCCAAAGCCAGCCGGATATCTATCCCTTTGCCCAGCCGGAGCTTATTCATCCGCATACCAAAACCGATAATCCGGTCTTGAGAGTGGTTTCCTTTGTGAATCGTACTCCCATCAAAAAAGAGCGGGAAATGCATATCCACACCTCGAAAGACCTACTCTTGATCGGCAGTGTGGACAAGACCATCGAAGTGTATCCCATCGCCTGGGAAGGTATCGATGAGGGCTATTACTTCAAGTTTGCCATTCCATATCTGGTGGATAAAACACCTCGTGTAGGCAGAGTGGATGCCGTAACGGCTGATGGCAGACGATATACACTGTCCAGGCTGGAAGATCTTGGGCTGGTTGCCAGACGCACCTTCGAGATCAAAGAACCCATGATCCTGCTCAAGAGCGTAGCCCGCAGTGTCATGAAAGGCGTAGCGGCTGAAGCGGCAAAAGATCAGGCCAAGAAGAAGACATCATCGTTGGTCTCTTCCCTACTCAGCCTGGCTACAGATGCAGTGGTGTTTTTCACAGAAAATGCCGACCTGCGTTTGTCAAAATTTTTCCCGGGTAATGCCCTGATCGCTGAGATTCCGCTCAGCGCCGGAACCCAGGAGATCACCATAGAATACTACAACCCCCAAGGGGCTTTGATATTTAGCGAAACAAAAACAGTGGAGATTGCCGAAAGAGATTTGAATTTGGTAGAATCCTGGTACTTTTAGACAGTCCTGAAGTTCCGGTTTTATTCCCACCATTGCCAAACTCCGTGCATCGAAAGTAAAAACTAGATACTGGAGATATAGATGCAGATTAGAAAATTAGAGCAGATGCTCGAAGTTTTGTCTTCCCGTCCCAGAAAACGCCTGGTGGCGGCCTGGGCTATTGACGCCCATACGATTGTGGCCGTGAATGAAGCAGTCCGGCTGGGATTAGTGGAAGCTACTTTGGTGGGCGATATGGGCAAGATCGTGGCTACTTGCCGCGAACATAATGTGAATCCTGACAATTTCACCATTGATCATTGCGAAAGTGACACTGGATCAGCCGCCCGGGCTGTGGAATTGATCAACCTGGGGCAGGGTGATTTCTTGATGAAAGGCCTGCTCTCAACCGACCGCTATATGCGGGCTATCCTGAACAAGGAAAAGGGACTCCTGGATCCTGGGGCGATACTGTCCCATGTAACTGTGGCAGAGCCTTTGAACTATCATAAGCTCTTGATCTTTGGTGATGTGGCTATCATCCCGAATCCTGATCTGAACCAGAAGATCGCTATTACCAATTACCTAATTAGGACTGCCAAATTCCTGGGCATCGAAACCCCTAAAGTTGGCATTCAAGCCGCCAGTGAACAGACTTTGCCCAAGATTCCTTCCTGCGCCGATGCGGCGATCATAGCCAAAATGGCTCATCGTGGCCAGATCAAAGGTGCGCTGATCGAAGGACCTTTGGGTATGGACCTGATCATCGATAAGGAAAGTGCTATAATAAAAGGCGTGAATAGCGAAGTTTGTGGCGATGCAGACTGCATCCTATTTCCGAATATCGAAGCGGGCAACTGCTTCTACAAGACTTTGGTCAAGCTCTTGAAGAGCGAGCTTTGTGCCATCGTGATGGGTGCCAGGGTACCTTGTGTGCTTACCTCCCGTGGCGATAGTGAACGCTCCAAGCTTTACTCCATAGCCCTGGCAGCTATGCTGGCCTGAGCGCAATGAAGAAACTCTCTGAACTCAGTCAAAAAGCCCTGGCGCTGGGTAAAAAGACCAGGATCGCAGTAGCTGTGGCGGAGGATTCCAATACCATTGGAGCTCTTGCCAGAACCTGTCGGGAGGGCTTTGTGTTTCCCATCCTGGTGGGGTCTGCACAGAAGATTTCCGCCCTTCTGAAGGACTATGATCTGGCTCCTGATGCCTGGCAAATGGTAGATATTACTGATGAGCATGATGCCACCCGGGAAGCTGTACGCATGGTGCATGATGGCGAAGCGGACGTTCTGATGAAAGGTCTGGTGAGCACGGATAAGTTCCTCAAGGCTGTCCTGCATAAAGAACGAGGGCTCTTGCCTCCCAAAGCTGTAATGAGCTATACTTGTGCCTTGGAATTGCCTGCCTATCACAAGCTGCTTCTGATCTCGGACACTGCCGTGATCCCCTATCCGGATCTGGATCAGAAGATCGCCATGGTGAATTATAGCGTCAAGATGGCCAAAGCGCTGGATATCCAGACTCCTAAAGTAGCCTTGATCTCAGCCACAGAAAAGGTTTCTCCGGGGATGCCCAATACCATCGATTATGCCCTGATCTCCAAGATGGCAGAGCGGGGACAGATCAAAGGCTGCAGTGTGGATGGTCCTCTGGATGTATTCCTGGCTTGCGATCCCGCCAGCCTCGAAATCAAGGGCGTATCCACCCCTATCGGTGGAGATGCGGACATCCTGATCTTCCCTTCTCTGGAAACTGCAAATGCCTTCTACAAAGGGCTCATGCTTTTTGCCGGAGGCGAATTGGCAGGGCTGATCCAGGGTACGATCAAGCCTGTGGTGGTGATGAGCCGCAGCGAAAGTGAGAACTCAAAGTATTATTGCATAGCCCTCAGTTGCCTGATGGCTGAGGAGATGAGATGAAGCTTGCCATTGCCTCTGACCATGCCGGATACGCCCTCAAGGATGCCATCATCCGTGCTTTTCCGGAGCATGAGTTTTACGATTTTGGCACCCATGACAGTGCCAGTATGGACTACCCGGATACTGGCTATCCTGCGGCTCAAGCTGTGGCGGAAGGTGAATGTGAACTGGGTATCCTGATCTGCGGAAGCGGGATTGGCATGAGCATCACAGCCAATAAAGTCCCCTCCATCCGTGCCGCCTTGTGCACCAGCACAGACGTTGCCAGGCTTTGCAGAATGCACAACGATGCCAATGTCCTGGTTTTGGCAGGACGCTTTACTGCCATTCCTTATGCCATCGATATAGTCAGGACCTGGCTGGATACCGCTTTTGAGGGCGGCAGACATCAACAAAGAATAGAAAAAATACATCAAGGAGAAAGGAAGTGAAACACATCCAAACCAACGATCCCGAACTCTATGCTGCCATTTCCAATGAGCTATCCCGGCAGCGTGAAAACCTGGAGCTGATCGCCAGCGAAAACTTTACTTCGATGGCTGTGATGGAAGCCCAGGGCAGTGTTCTAACCAATAAATACGCCGAAGGTTATCCCTACCGCTGGAGCAAAAAGACCGGTGAGATCAATTACAACCTCTATGGCAGATACTATGGCGGCTGTGAATACATCGACGATGTAGAACGTCTGGCCATCGAGCGCGCTAAACAGCTTTTTGGTGCAGATCATGCCAACGTCCAGCCCCATAGCGGCTCCCAGGCCAATATGGCTGCCTACTTCGCCCTTGTAAAACCAGGCGATACTGTCCTGGCTCTGGAACTGGCTCATGGCGGTCACCTTACTCACGGACATCCTCTATCCTTCAGTGGGATGCTGTACAACATCATTCACTACAACGTCCATAGAGACACCCAACAGTTTGATTATGAAGAGATTGAACGCCTGGCCATGGAGCATAAACCAGCCATGATCCTGACCGGTGCCTCAGCCTATCCCCGCAAGATCGATTTTGCTATCTTCCGCAGAATCGCCGACATGGTGGGAGCCAAGTTCATGGTGGATATGGCTCACATTGCTGGATTGGTAGCGGCAGGATTGCATGATAATCCAGTACCTTATGCAGATGTGGTTACTACTACCACTCATAAAACCCTGCGTGGCCCCCGGGCTGGACTCATTCTCTGCAAGGCAGAATATGCCAAAGACATCGATGCCAAAGTATTCCCCGGCATTCAGGGAGGCCCTCTCATGCATGCCATCGCCGGTAAAGCCGCAGCTTTCCATGAAGCCTTGCAGCCTGCTTTCAAAGACTACCAGCAGAAAGTGGTGGAGAATGCGCATGCCCTGGCCGAAGCACTGATGGCGGAAGGTTTTGACCTTGTATCTGGTGGCACCGATACCCATCTGATGCTGATCGACCTCGGTCCCGAAGAAAAGGGTGGGCCAAGCGGCAAGAAGATGGAAGAAGCTTTGGATAAAGCTGGAATTACTGCGAATAAAAACACAGTGCCTTTCGATACCCGCAGTCCTTTCGTGGCCAGTGGGATCCGGCTGGGCACACCATCTGTCACCACTCGCGGCATGGGTGTAGCCGAGATGAAGATCATCGCTGCCTTGATCCGCAAAGTCCGTGACAATCACGAAGACGAAGCAGTGCTGGCTTCCATCAAGGAAGAAGTTCGCACTCTCACTAACCGCTTCCCCTTATATCCAGAACTCTGATTGACTTAAACCAATAGTGGAGCCCTACTACGTGGGGCTCCACATCCACTTTCTTATAATGTGTATGCTTTATTCTTAGTTACTTACATCCATGTTTTCTAAATCTGTGAATACCAAGTTTGAATCAACAAACATCCAACAAACAAGGAGGCACAATGCAAATTCTAAATCTGGAGAAGTTGCTGCCAGCAGGCTCAGGATATACCGAACTGAAGCTTCAGGAAAACCGCAGCACCAGCATTAGCTTTTTGAATGGATCACTTACCAATAATGGCGGATCAAGCTCTTCCGGCCTCATGTGCCGCACCTATGCTGATGGTTTCTGGGGCATGGCATCCTCGGGCATGATCAATGAAGCAAGCATGAAGGCAGTCATCACCAAAGCCCGGCAGAATTCACATACCCTATCCTCAAGATTGAGCTTTGCCGGAGGCAGTCTTCCCAGCCTGTCAGCACATGGTGATCATCTCTTTTTTACCAACAAAACCCGCGCCTCCACCAACGAAAAGGTGGAACTGCTGAAAGCTCTGGATGCCTATATTGAAACCAAATACCCAGATCTCAATTCCCGGGGAGTAAGCACCTCTCAACTGGATATGGAGAAACACATCATCACCAGTGATGGAGGACGGCTCAACAGCATGACTCCCAGGACATACGTAGGTATCTGGATGAAGATCATGCATGAAGGCGTACCCATTATCCACAGTGATTACTGGGGTGGCTTTGGTGAATATGAGGACAAGGTATTAAGCATTGAGGACTATCAGGGCAAAATCGACGAAATCTATCATGAGCTCATGCGCAAGAAAGAAGCAGTACATGCCCGGGGCGGCAGCTTTGACTGCATACTGGGGCCGCGTCTGGCTGGTATCCTTGCCCATGAAGCGATCGGGCACACCACCGAGGCTGATCTGGTATTGGGTGGTTCGATAGCTGGGGAATACCTGAATCAACCCGTTGCCAGCGAACTTGTTACACTCATCGATGTAGCCCACACCTGGAATGATTCCATCTGTCCGGTACCTGTCTTCATCGATGACGAAGGCACCATGGCTCAGGATGCGATCATTATTGAAAATGGCATCTTGATAAGCTATATGCACAATAAAGAAAGCGCCATGCTGATGAACCTGCCCCTTACCGGGAACGCCAGAGGCTATGAATACTCGGATGAACCCCTGATCCGCATGCGCAATACCATGATCAAACCTGGCATCTCCAAGCTGGAGGACATGATCGCCTCGGTGGAGGATGGTTATTACTTGATCGAATCCGGCAGCGGACAGGCAGATAAGACCAGTGAGTTTATGTTTGGCGTGACGCATGGCTATGAGATCAAAAACGGAAAGCTTGCCCGCCCCATCAAAGAATGCACAATCAGCGGCGTAGCCTTTGACCTGCTCAAGACGGTGAGCATGGTGAGTGACGACTTGTATTGGACCGGCATGGGCATGTGTGGCAAGAAGCAAATGATTCCCGTGGGGATGGGTGGTCCTGCTCTCAAATGCAAGGTAACCGTGGGAGGCAGATCATGAAAGCTAAACTGCAAAACATCCTGAACCGACTCCTGGAAAGAGGGGCGGATCATGCCAGCCTCAGATTTGAGAATGAAACCAAAGAAGAATTCAATGTGATCTACCAGCGGCTCAGCTTCCTGCGCAGTGTGGAATCTGCATCACTTTCCATGTATGTGATCCGTGATCAACGCACCGCAAACATCTCCATCAACCAGTTTGACGATACCAGCGTGGAGGAGGCCATCAACACCCTGTTTGTGAATCTTGATTCCGGAGTTCCCGATCCCGCTTTTGCCATCTCACCCTATCAGGAGCCCCGCTCCTGGAGCAAAGGCCCCATGCAGCCGGAGACGGATCTGATCATCGAACGTTTGAACGAATTCATCGCTGAACTGAAACTCAAGTATCCCAATCTGCAATATGATGCCACCCTCAGCCATGTGACCTGGGATTCCATCTATCTCAACAGCAACAAAGTGGAATTCACAGATAGAATGGGATGTTACGGCTTCAGTACGATCTTTACCACCAAGACCGGCAAGCGTTGCAGCTCCATGAATTATTCCTTCATGAATCTCAAAGACTTGAACACCAAGCTGCTCGATACCCCCCAGACCGAAGAGCTGATCCGGCAAAACACCGAGCAGGTGGAGACTAAGCCCATCCCCGCCAATTTCAAAGGAGCGGTGATCTTTGCTCCTCAGGTTGGCATTGGTGTCATCTATGGCTTCCTGAATGGTCAGATCGGCTCCTTTCCCTTCCTGTCCAAGAGCTGCAAGTACCCGGATCACATCGGTAAACAAATCCTGGACCCAAAGCTGACCCTGAAGAATGCCCCGGATTTCGAAGGTTTTGCTGCCGTAAGCCACGTCACCAGCGATGGTTTTGTGAGTGAAGCGGCGACAGTGATTGACGCTGGTGTCCTGAGGCATTATCCGATCAACCTCTATACCGCCAACAAGTGCAATATGAAGCGCACCACAGGCATGCCCACCGCCTTTCTGGTGGAAGCAGGCCATACCCCCCTGGCCGAGATGATTGCCTCCATAGAGCAAGGCATCCTGCTGATCCGTGATTCCGGTGACAGTCCCAATAGCGACGGTGACGTGTCTTTTGTGGCCAAAAACAGCTATTACATCGAAAATGGCAAGATCCAATATCCCATCAGCGAAACCATGATCGCCGGGAACATTGTGGCCTGGCTGAACAACATCACTGCCATCTCCAGTGAATCGTATAACAACGGTAGCTGGCAGTGCCCTTATCTCCAAGTCTCAGGAGTAGATATCAGCCGGAAATAAATAAAACTACTTCAAAAAGTAAGGGTCACGATCATGGCGATCGTGACCCTTGTTGCAGAGAGAGAGGTTCGCTATTATATTTTAAGGATCTTGGTTACTGAGTTATGTTCCTGATCTGCGATTTTCACAAAGTAAAGACCGGGGCTCAGGGAGCGTCCGGAGTCGTCCTTGCCATCCCAGCTGATGCTGCCTTTATCGCTATGCACTTGCAGCATCAAGCTTCTTACTTTTTGTCCCTTGAGGTTGTATATACCCAAGGCTACAGGTTGGTTCCCGTTTGATTTCACCTCCAGATTGAGCTGTTCCCGGAATGGATTGGGATAGCAGCGCATAGAGATGGTAGCGGGAACAGCGACAGGATCAGTAGCAGAGACCTGATCGATAGTCCCGGTCAGATGCCAGAAATTGAAACCTTGGGGAGCAAGCTTTGCCCACATACAGGCATGCAGGATGCCTGAGGCAGGATTCTCCAGCACGATCCGGGATTCCACTTCCTGATTTGGCTCAAAACCCGGCACCAAGGGCAGGATGCCATCTGAGGACAGGATTTGCCCCAAATGATCCAGCCGGACGATCGTAGCCGTGCTATCGGTCTCATTGGGGATCACATACAGGAAGCCATCGGCAATGCGGTTCAGGGAGATATACTTTTGGATATAGGTGCCCTGATGGATCACGCTCTGGTTTGTCCAATCCAGATTGGAGAGCATCAGGCGATAATCGCGGGGCTGGCGGTTATCCGGAGGCTGGGAGTCTGAGCTTCTTTGCAAAGTGATGATTCTGCCGGTACTAAGCCGCTTGGCTTGCAGGATTTCCCAATCTTCCAGGGGGAAAGGCGGCAGAGCTTCCTGATCTGTGTACAGGGTATTATTAAGATGATATAGAAAGTGACCACCATAATAGTCCAAAGATTTATGCACGACTGGCTCATTCAGTTTGTGCCATTTGACCAGAGCATCCTCCTGCCCGGAAGATTCAGTAATCAAGGCTCCCAAGCCCCAAACGTCTCTTCTGGGCATAGAGACAAAGATGCGGGGATCGTAGCTATACTGCTTTTTATATCCAGTCCCTGATCCGGTAGCTCCGGGATAGTTCACTGCACCCAGGTTCATTCCAGGTATCACCGAATCGTTTACTGGGGGAACATTAGTAGGCCCTCCACACATATCCAGATCGATGTTCCACACACCAGAATGACTGGGATACTCCGAATCATTACCCGACCTGTGCATATAGCCCATGCGATCCTGATATAGCGAACCCCAGAGTTGAACTATTCCTCTTTCCTTGTAGGGGGCTCTCTCCGGCCAGAGGGGATTGTACCAGGGATAGTCAATAGCGGCAGGCCAGGGAGATGCAGTAGTCTGAGGATAGGCTCTGCGGTGCAGATCAATCCAGTCAAAATACTGCAGTTCATCGCCTAAAGTTATGTTTACCGCTGGCACAGAGGGATGTGGATGCTGGTATTCATAGCTGAACATCCCTGATTTGCGAGGGTTCTGAGGGTTTTTGCGCAGAGCGAGGAGATCGGCGTAGATGTATGTGGCCTGAGTATCAGGCTTGCAATTGGGATGATAACGCAAGGAATCAGCCGGATGCTTGTAGCCATATTTCAAGAGGATTTGTTTATCGCTGATCAGGCTTACTTTGTCGAAGCTGTTTGATACAGGAGAGGTTCCTGCTGGAGTGCCGGACAGCAGGATATCGCCGATCAGATAAATATCTGAAGTGCTGTAGATGCTGTGCTGCCCACTGAAAGTGCCCTTCAACCATAGTGTACCGGTTGTATAGAGCTTTTCCGGCAGTGTGAAGGGAGCAATCTGAGTCCACAGAGTATCCACTATCTCAAAATTGTTGCGGAAAAGGTAGGTGCTATTCAGACTGGGGTAAAGGTTGTACACATCAGCAAACACCCGATTTGGTGGAGAGAAAGTGCCCAACCAGCCTGAAGCTGTACTGCCGTCCACTTCCAACAAGACTATATGATCATCGTTGTCCTGGAGACCGACAAATTCTGCCTCAGTTATAAAAGTCTGGCGGTAGAGGGGAAGATTAGGCCGGAAGAGTTCTGCATCCGCATTTTGAATCAAGCCGCCTCTAAACACGGAATCCAATGGGAATGATGCTGGAGAACTGATTACATTTCCAGCTATCATCACCAGTTGATTAAAAGTCGGCCAACCGTTGTTGGTGCCGCCACCACCATTCTTGATACACAAATCTGAATTTGCCCTTACCTGCCCGTCAATCACATCGGGGCCGTAGAAATAAACATTGGTGTCGTTCATGGATACATGTTCGTCCACAAACAACATACAATCCGGAGATAATCCGTGGGCTTTCACGGTAAAATTGCGAAACCCCGCATCTGATGCGGCTACAATCGGATAGGGGTCATTGCCATCAACTATTCCTTCATCCAAAACATGGCAGGTCCACTGCCCGCCATAATCATTGGAAATGCATTTGTAGAGATAATCCGCACCTTTTACCATGATCTGAATCTGGGGCAGGTTTACAGCGATGCTGGGAGCTCCTGATCCCATCTCAATCGGATAATCAAGGTGGTTCATAACCTGAGCAGTGTAAACAAAAGTTGCAGTGGCTTTGGTAAAATGCAAGCGGGCAACACTATCGGTTACCCTGGAAAGATAAGCTATGTAGATGGTATCACCCACGGCCTGGATAGCAGATTCACCCGCGAAACTAACTCCCGGCATACCGATGTATTGATTGGATACCCAGTCAATAGCGAAAACACTGCACAGCATTAGCACAAAACATAAGGTACAGAGTAGCAATTTCATCCAAACCTCCATGGGTTTTGCATCAGGCAGATAGCCGGGCAATAACCTACAATGTGAGATATGTAATATGCAAATATTATTCCAATAGTCAGAGTACATACAGATTTGTATGGTAGTATGTTTATGAATCAGGATATTCTTCTGATTTTGTACACATCTTGCACTGCTATGATTAACATAGGTTTACTTCACCTTCACCTCGAGATCGCCTCGAGTACTCGAGGCGATCTCGAGGTGAAGACGAGGTGATGCTGAGTTAATGTATTGATAAACAATCAAGTTCAAGCTTTGTAGATTTGTACATGGTTACTCTCTGGATCGGAGCACCGAATTTATTCGGTCGATCGTGCCAGATTCATCTGGCACAAACATATAGCCGCTACATTATCACCGGATAAATCCGGCGATCCGACCAGATTAATCTGGTGTTCCGATTAGATCGGACTGGCTATGTTGACGTTTGCGATCAACTATGCAGGGTTCGAAAACCCCGGATGCACCTGCCTGGGCTCCGGGGTAATAACTCATTCTGCGCAATGGCAGGAAACAAAGATAGGCTTATTTCATCAGGATCATCTTGCGGGTACGGCTGTAGTTACCAGCCGTCATCCGGTACATATAGATCCCGCTGGGAAGTCTGTTCCCTTTGTCATCGGTGGCATTCCAGACGATGCTGTGATTTCCCGTAGCCAGTTGCATATTGTTGAAACTGCGCACTTTCTGCCCCTTGAGGTTAAAGATATCGATACTTACGATATCGGCGGAAGGCAGGCTAAAGCGCAGAGTGGTCTCAGGATTGAAGGGATTGGGGAAATTTGGATAGAGAACGGGCTTGGGATTGATCCCGATGAGGGGATCTTCCGTATCTGTAGCGGTGCCGGTGATGATGCGGATGTTATCGATAGTCCAGCCTGGATCGGTGAGTTCAGGGGCAGTGGATTGATCTTCCAGCCGGAAGCGCAGATAGATGCTGCTGCCGCTATAGGCACTCAGGGGTATGTATTCATTGCGCCAGGTATCATGACGTCCGGATTTTTGCCAGAGGATATCCCAGGTTTCGCCATCGGTGGAGGCTTCCACTCGCACCGGATCATAATCCCATTCTGTATATACATGCGAATCAAAGGTCAGCAGAGGATTGTTGCCCCCAGGGATATTGATGGGGTTAGCTGTCTGAATCCAGACATTACAGTTCACTCCATAGGTGCCTCTGCCACCATAGCTATCGGTGATGGCAAAGCCAGATACGGCAAGATCTTCCTGCACTACCCAGGGGCCATTGATCTCCCACATACCGATTCCGGATTCCCAGTTCTCACTGAAGATGGGATTGGCAGGGCTGAGATTGAAGACCCTCAGGTTTTGTCCTGCGGAAAGATTTACAGTGCCTAGATAGGGATAGTAGCCATCGGCGGTGATTTCCACCTGGTATTCTCCCTCATAACCGTGAAATACGTATTCACCATCAATGTAAAGAGTATCGGGCTGGATATCGTGCACGATGATGCGTGCCGGGATCGGTTGCCCGCCACTGTGTACAGTGCCATACATCACAGCCGGGGCTTTGGGGGTCATAGCAATCTGGAGCATCGTCCAATTGCTGCTATAGACCTGAGTATTGGGCAGGACAGTATCAAAATACCCTTTTTTGCGGGCGATTACCGTATAGCTGCCTGTAGGCAGGGCTTTGAAAAATCTGCCGCTGATAGGGTGTGACATTCGGGGACGGAACCAGGGAGCATGCCGTTCCTGAATGATGATCTCTGCCTCGATCGGCTCCTGGGTGACGCTGTCTTTGGTATTACCTGTCAGCATGGAACTGGAAGGTACGGCAGTGGAAAACATCAGGCTGCGGTTCATCAGCCATGTCACAGCATTGTTAGCACGTTGAATGGTGTTCACCATCAACAGGCTGTCGGGTTGGAGATTCCGGGTTCCTACTTCGATCAGAAGTTGGATCGTGCCATGCTGTTGATACAGATAGTCATGAAAGGCACCCCGGCGGCTTACGTTGGGATAGTGTTCATAAGGGCCACTACCGTTTTCTTTGGTGATAGTGGCAGCTACGCTGCCGGCAATGGATTGGGCAAAAGCCAAATCTGGAGATGGACGTACTTCTTTCCAATTGAAGGAATAATAGACTCTTTCGGCGTAGTGTCCCGACCGGGATGAATGCCAGCAGATAGAATATATAAACTTCTTCCAATCTGCCAGTTGCTTGATTGCCAACACTTCAGATTCGCTGTTGGGCTCAGGCCCCCGGTAATAGTCATAATGTTCTGGGGATTCAGGGGTTGGGGGCTGCATCAGAGTATCGCCATGCACCCAATTAAAATTAAAATTGCGGTTGATATCCACGCCGTCGATGTCTCTTCCCACTTGTGGATCGAAGTCGAAGATGCCATTGTTGTTGTTATCCCGCTTGTTTTTGCGGTAGGATGTATCTATATTTGAAGTTACCACATTGTGCCCTTCGGGGTTGAGAGTGGGGACAAACCAGGCATCAAGCTGGGCAAGCCAGGCTGAATAGGGCCATTGATTGCGTCTCTGGAGGTTTTGCTGGATATTGTACATGGTGATCTGCACGCCCAATACTTCCTCAGCATGCACCTGTCCTACAAATAGCAAGGCAGGCTTTTCCTCTTCGACATTCACGTTGTTTGTGATCTGCATGGCATAGATCGGCAGATGTTCTTGCTGGCTGTAGCCAATCAAATGCACTTTGGCGATGTCTGGATATTGCTGCTCGTAATCAAAAAGCATATTGGTAATCTGATCATAAGTATAATAGCAGGTGGGCAGATTGGCACTCAGGACGATCGGTAACAGGATCATCAGCAGGGTAATAAGGGTATGTGGACGCATTATCTATCTCCAATTAATTCTCTTCATGATACATTTAAGCAATTTCTGCTCCATAAAGCTGGTGATTTGGTCTTACTGGTGTCCCGAATAGGATGTTTGAGGATGTATTGTAAAGTCATCCAGAACATCAGGCTTGACAGATTTTCCGTCTTTTACCATTCTTGCTGGAAGACTTTATATGCTGATATTTAAGGAGATAGATATGTATTTGACTGATGCTCAATTGTTCAGTGAAATCCACCGTTGTGAATTCTGTGCCACCAAACCCTGTAAAACCGCATGTCCTTGCGATTGCTCCCCGGCAGACTTTATGATGGCTGCCAGTGGAGGTCGTCCTGCTGATTTCAAACGTGCGGCAGGAATCATCCTGGCGTCCAATCCCCTGGGTGGGATTTGTGGAGATGTATGCCCGGATCACCACTGCGTAGCGGCTTGTTCCCGAGAGAAATTTGACAGCCCGATCCGCATCCCGGATGTGCAGGCTACGATCATCCAAAAAGCCAGAGAAATGGGACAAACGCCGGAGTTTACTCCACCTGCAAGCTCACTTGGCAAAATCGCCATTGTGGGGGGTGGGCCAGCCGGCATCGGAGCAGCGGTTACCCTCACTCAACTAGGCTATACAGCAGATATCTACGATCCTGAAGAGCTGGCTGGACAAGCGAATCTGATCCCTTCCGGAAGGCTGGATAAAGGCATGCTGATGGCAGACCTGCTCTTTCTGGCTGACACCTTCAAACTTAAGCACATCAGGCAGCAGGTACAAGCTCCTGAAGCCTTGCTGCAAGATGGATACAAGGCAGTAGTAGTGGCTGGAGGCTTGAACGAACCAATCCGGCTGAATATCCCCGGGGATGAGACTGCCCTCTATGGCATGGACATTTTGAAGAATCCCGGATGCTACCTTTTTGAAGGCAAGCGCATTGCCTTTGTGGGTGGAGCCATAGCCGCCGATCAGGCCCTGACTGCCGCTCAGCGGGGTGCCACACATGTGGAGATGATTACCCTGGAAACCTTTAGTGAAATGCCCCTAACCCAAAGAGAAAAGGATATCCTGATCGAGGCTGGAGTGCATTTTAGTCACCGCTGCCGGATTACGGAAATCTTGAATGAAGGCTCCCGCACTGTAGGAATCAAGCTGAAACCAGTGGTTTTACCCCGCGGGGAAAGCTTCCATCCCTCCCGAATCAAGGACGAAGCAGGCAGCTCTGAGATGGTTCGCAGTTTCGATCTGGTCGTGATCGCTGTGGGCAACCGTCCTGCTTTCAAGATCTCCAGTCCCGGCATCTTTGCCTGTGGTGATATGGCCAATGGTCCCACAACCGTGGTGGAAGCCGTGGCTTCGGGGAAAAACACTGCCATGCAGGTGCATGCCAGCTTGCTGAAGCTTGATTACCAGGCTCCGGAAAAGGCAGTAAAAAGCTGTCACTCCATTCCAGGTTGGAACAAAATGCCGGTGTCTTTGGCCACTGATTTCTTTGGCTTTACGATGGATTCTCCCTTTATCCTCTCCGCTGCCCCACCCTCAGACGGCTATGAACAGATGAAAGCCGCCTACGAGGCCGGTTGGGCTGGGGGAATCATGAAGACCGCTTTTGACAATCTCGATATCCATATCCCCAGCGAATACATGTTTGTCTGGGGTGATAAACGCAAGACCTTTGCCAATTGTGATAACGTCTCCGAACACCCTCTGGACAGGGTTTGCGAGGAAGTGGCAAGGTTGGTGCAGGAGTATCCAGACCGGCTGACAATGGCTTCCACGGGTGGACCTGTAACTGGAGACGATGAGCACGACAAAGCTGGCTGGCAATCTAATACCCGCAAGCTGGAAGCTGCTGGAGCCATGGGCATCGAATACAGCCTGTCCTGCCCTCAGGGCGGGGACGGCACGCATGGTGACATCGTGGCACAGGATGCAGCGCTTACTGCCAAAATCATCGATTGGGTGATGGAAATCTCCGATCCCAAGATCCCCAAGCTCTTCAAACTAACTGGAGCCGTGACTGCTATCTATCCCATCATCAGTGCTGTAAAGAGTGTTCTGGATAAGTATCCTGGCAAAAAAGCCGGGGTAACCCTGGCCAATACTTTCCCCACCCTGGGGTTCAGAGAACGCAGCCAGGGCTGGGATGAAGGCATCATCGTGGGGATGAGCGGTGAGGGAGTATTGCCAATCAGCTATCTGAGCCTGGCTCGAGCAGGGAAAATGGGAGTATTTATCTCCGGTAATGGCGGTGCCATGAACTACATGGATGCAGCTAATTTCCTCGCCTTGGGCGCAGGGAATGTGCAATTCTGCACACTTCCGGAACGCTATGGCTACGGCATCATCGATGACCTGAAACAAGGTCTCAGCCATCTATTGGAAGCCCGTGGCATTGGCTCTGTCACAGATTTGATCGGGATTGCCCAGCCCCATCCCATTACGGACTTTATGGATATTCCACCCAAACACAAGCATTCAGCCTTGATCAAAGACCTCTGTGTGCAATGTGGAAACTGCACCCGCTGTCCCTATCTGGCTATCAGCCAGGATGATGAAGGCTATCCGCAGATCGACAAAGATAAATGCATGGGCTGCAGCCTCTGTGTGCAGCTCTGCTGGACCAATGCTTTGGAAATGGTGGAGCGGGAATAAGACAGTATCATCCCTGGCTCACTTTCATACCAAGAGGAATGCTGGCTAAGCTCAGGTCAGGATATCGTGATCCACTCCTGATCATCCCACGCGGCGTGTGGGTTGTGCTTCAGAGGTGCAGGACTGGAGCAACACAGATTGGCAAGGCATCATTATAATGCTGCCGCCACATGGTTTGAAAGAGATACATATTGTTTCCCTCTGGTTTGAATTGCGCTATCATTACGGAGTCATTACGGATCAGGTGCGTAATGATAGCGTATTTGTTACAGGTGGAAAACTGCTTTCAGAAAGTATAACGTTTAAGGCTGGATGTCGATATCCAGCCTTATATGTAGTGTTATTAGAAAGCCGCTTGCGCTTCTGCATACAGCGCTACGGCGAGCGCCGCTACAGAGGGGTTAGAAGGCCAGCATCAGCAGGGCTTGCACTTCTCCTTTGGTGAGTTTATGCACTCCTCCGATCGTGGGAGAAGTCATGATCAGTTCCAATAGCTGAGGCAATTCCCGCTCTTTGATGCCCAGATCCCGCAAGGAAGTGGCAAGTCCCCAGGATTCCAGCTTGTCGCGGAATCTGTGCACCGCCCGAATGGGAGTATCTTCGTGCCATACATTATGAGCCCAGCGATAGAAACGTTGTGGGTCTTTTTCGCTTACATACTCAATCCAGGCGGGGAAGATCACGCCCAAACCTTCACCATGAGCAATATCAGGATGCAGGGCAGAAAAGGCGTGTTCAATGCTATGACAAGCCCAATCCCCATATCTCAAACCAACCGCACTCAGGCCATTGAGCGCCAGGGTGGCACTCCAGGCCAGGTTGGCACGGGCATTCGTATCAGCACTGTTGAGTCTTAGTTTATCTGTCATTTCGATGATGGTCTTTTGCAGGGAATCGTTGATGCCAAGGGTCACTGTGGCATCCTCTGAGGCAAAGTAATATTCCAGGATATGCGCCAAAGCGTCCATGGCTCCATTGGCGGTTTGCTTGAAGGGCAGGCTGTTTTGCACAGCGGGGTCGATGATGGATAGCCGGGGATACAGATATGGGGAAAACAGCCCCCATTTCTGCCTGGTTGCGGTATTGGTGATCACGGCATTTCCATTCATCTCACTGCCTGTAGCAGAGAGGGTTAAAACAGTATAGAGCGGTAGAGCCCTGGTAATAGTTTCCTGCCTGGTGAAAGCATTCCAGACGTCCTGAAGATAGACTCCTGCGGCCACAGCTTTGGCGGTATCGATCACACTCCCACCCCCAACGGCAAGAATGGCCTGCACCTGCTGCTGTTTGGCCAGATCTACAGCCTCACGGGTCTTTTCCAGAGTTGGATTAGCCCGCACGCCCCAGAGTTCAATAGTATCTATCTGATTGTCGGATAGGCTCTTTATCACCTGATCATACACGCCATTGGAGCGGATCGATCCACCCCCGGCAATCAGCAGGCAAGATTTGATCTTCGCATCTGCCATTTCTTTGCCAAGCTGCTTGATCATGCCGATGCCAAAATGAATCTTGGTCGGATTCCAGAAGCTGAAGGCTTCCATAATGTTCTCCTTTGCAAGGTGAAGTTTCACTACAGGACTGCCAAACCATAGATAAGATAAGGCAAATGCAGAATCTGACAAGCAAAGGATGCTATTTGGAGAGGCCGAGTTCTATGAGCTTGCGGGATAGATTGCTTTGTTGGAGTCCCAAGGCTTCGGCGGTGCGGCTGATGTTGCCATCGTGCAATCTGAGTTGGTGACCCAGATAACGGATTTCGAATTCCCGCTTCTTTTCTGTATAATGCTTTGTGGATTGCCAGAAATCATCCTCGGTGGAGGCTTGGGAGATGGTTCCAGGCAGGATCGGCTCGATATCCGCAGGGGTCAGCAAGTCCTTGTCGCAGAGTAAATATATGCGTTCCATGATGTTCCGTAACTCGCGTACATTGCCCGGGAAGGGGTATTGCTGCAGGCGGGTAGTGGCTTCAGGAGTAAAGGTTTTGGGCCTGGCATTGAGCTCTATGGCCATGATATGAGAAAAGTGCTCGACCAGAAGGGGGATATCTGTCACCCGTTCCCGTAATGGAGGTGTCGGGATTGGAACCACATTGAGCCGATAAAACAAGTCTTCCCTGAACTCACCTGTTTGCACCAGTTCCGGCAGGTTTTTATTGGTAGCGGCAATGATCCGCACATCAATGCGATGTACCTGATTGCTGCCTACGCGTTCAAATTCACCTTCCTGAATCACCCGCAGGATCTTGGCTTGAGCAGCCAGATCCATATCACCAATTTCATCCAGGAACAATGTGCCGCCATCAGCTTCCTCCAGCTTTCCCTTCTTGCGGCTTACGGCACCAGTGAAGGCTCCCCGCTCAAAACCAAAGAGTTCACTTTCGATCAGTTCTTTGGGAATAGCGGCGGAATTGAACTTGATAAAGGTTTTGTCACATCTGCTGCTGCGAGCATGGATCAAGCGTGCCACCAGTTCCTTACCGGTGCCGCTTTCGCCATGGATGAGGATTTTGGCATTACTGGGGGCTACGCGATTGATCAGCTTGTTCAGTTCCTGCATGGCAGTGCTGGTGCCGATCATCTTCCAATCCCTTTCGCTATCTGCCTGCATCCTGATCAGCTTGAGCGATAGCGACTGAAAATCCAGAGCTTTCTTTACGGTGATCTTCACCTTGGGCAGGCTGATGGGCTTTTCCAGAAAGTCAAACGCTCCGAGCTTGATAGCCTTCACGGCATCACTGATACTGCTATTGCCTGAGATCATGATAACGGGAACATAAGGCAGCTTCTTGCGAAAGACTTCGAGGGCGTCGATACCATTGCCGTCCGGGAGCTTTACATCCAGCAGGATCAAGTCCGGATCACACTCCTCGGCCTCATTCATCGCCGCAGCAATAGTGCCGGCTGTGCAGGCTTCATAGCCTTCATCCTCCAGGATTCTACTGAGCGTGAGGCGGATGTTCTTTTCGTCGTCGATGATCAGGATTTTCATACAGCTTGATTCTCAATAATCACAGTAAACTCACTGCCTTCCATGGGCTTGCTCTTTACTCGGATGATGGCAGAATTGGAATCGCAAAGCTTCTTCACCAAAGCCAGACCAAGGCCAGTGCCTTTGGACTTGCGGGAAAAATAGGGCTCAAAGATGCGATGCAAATCCTGAGGCTCGATTCCAGAGCCTTCATCCCGAATGGAAATCACCACGAAAGACCGCTCTTTGAAGAGTTTGATCCAGATGGGACGATCAGCCTCGGATGCATCAATGGCATTTTGGAGGATATTGGTAACGATCTGATAGAAGTGCGTCCTGTCAAAACTGATTAAAGTGCTCTCTGCCAGATCAGTATGAATAGCGTAATCGGCTGTGTAGGATTTGATGATCTCCCTGATGCTGGTGGTGGGATCAAACTTCTCGATACTGGGTTGGGTGATCTTGGCAAAGCTGGAAAAGTCCTGAGCCAGGAGCCGGAGGTTTTCGATCTCCTGGGTGATAATGGCAATGGATTCCGGGAGTATGTCTTTGGCGTGCTCAGGATCGGATCCCAGGCGCTCTTCCAGACGCTGGATGGCAAGCTGAATGGGCGTAAGGGGGTTCTTAATCTCGTGCGCCAGGATGCGGGAGAGATCCTTCCAGATCATCTCCTTTTCTGCTGCCAGGAGCCTGGTCTGAACAGACTCCAATTCCCGGGACATCACATTGAATGAATTCTTCAGCTCCCGCATTTCAGGAATGCCAGTCTCGGGCAGGTGCACAGAGAAATTGCCCTGACGGATTTGTTCCGTGGCTCTTTTCATCTCGGTAAGAGGTTTATTGATGCGGGAAAGAACGATCACGAAGACCGCGGAGGATGCTACAATCACCAGCAGCAATACCACTCCACTGATCATACGGGACTGAGTGAGTGAGATATTCACTGCTGCTTTGGCACCATTGAAATCGCGCATAATAGTCTCAGCCCGGAGTGAGTCTTCGTGGGTAAGAAGTTGGATATCTCTGAGTTGACTGCTCAATTCCAGATTCTCCATCGCATTGTGAATGTTCTGTTGTTGGGCTTGAAACACGTTGTTGAGGATCATGAGACTGCCCAGGGAGACCAGGATAAAGAGCAGAATCATCCTCGATCTTAGACCAAACTTAAGCACTGATACCCCTTACTTAGAAGATTTTACGCAGATCGATCTGAGTCTTTGCGCTGGGTTTCTTGTATTTCCACAGGATCATCAAATCCACGGCTTTATCTACCTGGGCAAAACTTACCGTGGGGAGCGATGATTCCAGCTTCACATGCACAGTACCCCAAGCTACCTGATAGGGTACCGAGACTTTGAAAAGAGACACCACGGCCAGCATTTCCTCGTAGGAACGTGTGAAGAATGCATCTGCAGTACCAGCCCGCCGGATCTCATAAGTGCCTTTGCCAGGATCAAAGGTGACGCTGTTTGTATAAGTGCGGTTGATCACGGTGCGATTTCCGCTTTTAAATGTGAGCTGATACTGCACCGGAATGGTGGTTCCAGAAGTGAAGATACTGGGAAAGTCATTCTCGAAGGCGGAGATTAGATTTGCCTCGAGGTGGATATAGCTATCGCTGCTGGTATGCCGGATCCCGCTGAGCTTAGGATCATTGCCAGTATACGTGGAAAACAGCAGCATCGAAAGAGATACTACACCAGCGAGTAGTTTACTTCCCAAAGCTTCAAACATCTGGGCTTTGATCCTCCTTGTCGGCATCCGCCAGGGTATAGAAGGTTGTGCCTTTGGCCACCAAATCATCCTGCTCTGCCAGCCAGGCTTCCACTCCAAGCTCCCGGAGCCGGAGATTGGTCTTTAGCAAAAACGGATATCGGGCGGTAAAATCTGAAAGCAAGGAACATGGAAACTCCGAACATAAGGCACAAAGATCCAGCTTTCGCTCCTGAGCGCATTTCCTGATCTGGCAATCAGGATCCCCACATCCACCTTTGCACATCGGACAGGTCTCGTCCATTTTGCTGAGTTGCCCCAGTACACTCCAGAATTCCTTGAATTCCGGGAACACACTAGTGCCGAAATACTCCCAGCCTTCCTGTTGCATAGCGCCATGGAGCTTGGTCGATAAATCTGGCAGGATGGCTGTCAAAGTACACATCCGGCAATTCAATCCGCAATAGGCGATGTTTCTAAGTCTTTCTTCTTTCATCATCCAAATCCTTCAAGGGAAGTTCTTCGTAGGTGCATACATCCTGAAAGCAAACACACTGGTTTTTCCCTGATTTCTTGCCTTTATAAAGAGCCTGGTCAGCCTCTCCCGTGATCGTTTCCTGATCACAATCCCCTTGATGATAGGAAAGGCCTATTGTAATGGTGATTTTTAATGCGTAATCACCGCACAATACGGTCAAATCCTGGATCTGAGCTCTGATTCTTTCCGCCACTATCATCGCACCCTGACAGGATGTTTCCGTAAACAGGAAAAAGAATTCCTCGCCACCCCAGCGACCCACCAGGTCTGTATTACGGATAGCATCGCGCATTACTTTGACTATCTCCACCAGCACTCTATCACCACAATTGTGTCCATAAGTGTCGTTGATATGTTTGAAATTGTCAATATCCGCGATCGCAACCGCATAACCACGATTACTTCTGACGCTACGGCGGATTTCCTTGTCCAGCGCTTCTTCCATTACCCGGCGATTGTAAAGTCCGGTAAGAGCATCGTGGCGGGCCAGACGTTGAACATCTGACAAAGCCAGTTGCAGCTCCAGATTGGCCTTCAAGAGCTGGTCATTCAGTTCCGAAAGGCTACCTTCTGCCTGCACTTGTTTATCGATATTTACAAATACTCCCAGAACGCCAATGATCTGGCCAGCTTCATCTCTCAGCGCGGACACATGCAAGTCCGCCCAGATGATCGTACCATCTTTGCAGAGATAACGTCTGGTGATTCTAAACCCAGAAGTATCACCCGAGATCAACCTGTGAAAGTTGTTCTCACTGAAACTGCGGTCATCAGGTGGAGTTACGTCACTCACTGTGAGGGACTTGGCTTCTTCGGCACTATAGCCAAGGCAATCACACCAGGAGCGGTTCACAATAATATAATGTCCCGCCAGATCTGTTACTCCGATAGCGACCACGGCACTATCAAAAATTCTTGTATAAAGATCTTCAATCTTAAGAGGTATCATTGCATCTCCTTGTATTGGTGGCCTTCATTTTAATGATACGGGTCAGCCATCATTGAGGGCTGACCCGTTTTTTGTCAAGCATTATGCTGCATCCGCAGGATCCTGCTACGATTACTTGCTACAAATGATGTCTATTCAGCGGCTACGGGAGGGGTATAGACTCTTTGCCCCAATTCCCGATCGATCATCATGATCCCGTGACCGTTGTCACCTACCATTTTGAGCTGGGCGACGATTTTATCCACCGAGGCTTCTTCTTCTACCTGCTCATCCACAAACCATTGCAGAAAGCTTTTGGCGGCGTGGTCGTTTTCCTTGATGGCGAGATCCATCAGGTCGTTGATGCTCTTGGTTACCAGTTGCTCATGCTTGTAGGCCTGGCTGAAAGCTTTGAGGGGATTGTCAAAATCCACCTGCGGACCATCGATGGGCTTGAGGGCTACTTTACCGCCTCTCTCAATCAGGTAGTTGAAGAATTTCATGGCATGAAAGCGTTCTTCCTTGCCCTGAGCATCCATCCAGGTGGCCATGCCATCCAGGTTTTGATTGGCAAACCACGCTTGCATCGAGATATACAGATACTCAGAATAGAGTTCCTTATTGATCTGTTCGTTTATGGCTTTTTCGAGTTTCTTGCTGATCATTTTTCCTCCAGTTTGGTTTTTATTTGTTGTTCAAGATTGGCTTTCATATTATTCAAATCTTCCTGAGAGGGGATATACTGCATTTTGAGGGGTTCCAGCATGTCAAAGCCGCATTCTTTGGGATCACCCAGGAGATTTTGCAGGATAGGGATGCTCTGTCCACCCCAACCGTAGGAACCGAAGGCCAGGCCGATCCTATCCTTGGGAGAAAGCCCCTTCAGATAGTAGATAAAGGCCGCCACGGTGGGCAGGATCGAGGAATTCAGCGTGGGTGAGCCCACGGCAATGAACTTGGCATCGATGATATCGGTCATGATATCCGAAATGTGATTGTGCTGCAGATTAAGCAGCTTAGCGCGGATGCCCAGCTTTTCAAAGGTCTCGTGAATGGCTTCCGCCATCATTTGGGTGGATTTCCACATCGTGTCGTAAATCACCAAAGCCCGGTGCGTATCAGACACATTGTAAGCCCAATCCTTGTATCCAGCGATAATCTGGGGAATATTATCCTCAGTCCAGATCAGCCCATGGCTGGGGCATATCATCTGAAAAGACAGACCGGATGCGGCATTCAGGACGTTTTGCACCTGTTTGGAATAGGGCAATACGATATTAGCATAGTATTTCTTGGCCTCTTCCATCACAATGCCACTGGGAAGCTCATTGGCAAAGCGTTCCGAGGAGGCGATATGCTGACCGAATCCATCATTGGAAAAGAGGATTTGTTCCTCGGGGCAATAGGTAAACTGGTTGTCCGGCCAGTGCACCATCGGAGTAGTGAGAAAAGTGAGGTTGCGTTTACCGATATTCAGGATATCGCCGCTTTTGATCTCATGAAACTTCCAATCCTCTTTGTAATGCATCTTCAGCCCTTTGATGCCTTGCGCATTGGTATAGATCTCCACATTGGGCAGCAACTTCATCAGCTTTGGAAGTCCTCCGGAATGATCCATCTCCACATGATTCTGGATCAGTATATCAATTGTGGCGGGATCGATCACATCGCTGATGCGGGCGATCATTTCATCAAAGAGGTAGTGCTTTACATTGTCGATCAGGGTGATCTTTTCATCGATGATCAGGTAGGCATTGTATGTAGAACCACGTTGAGTGAGGTAGCCGTGGAAATTGCGCAAATCCCAATCGATGCCTCCCACCCAATAAATTCCTTCCCGAAGCTTGGTGGCTTTCATAAATCTATCTCCTGTTGTTTATATATGATGGTCTGCTGTGGCTGTGAACTCTTTGGATCAGGACTGCTCTGCACTCGGCATGCAGGAATCCCGCACCCAGATATCATACCACAAAGACAGTATATCCGTCATTTACAGGTAGTCAAACGGAATGTTTACCAAGTGTACGGGCGCTCGCCGTAGCGCCGAAAAAAGACTATGTTACTGTCTCCTCCACGCCGATGAATGTACGGGCGCTCGCCGTAGCGCCGTGAGGGGGGGGGTAGCTTAGTATTAGCTATACTTAGGTGAGATTGGTTTCAGGATATGATGGGTTTTTGATTATTAAAAACGTCGCTACGGCGAGCGCCGATACATCGTCACTTCTGGCACACCGGACAGTAGAAACTGGAGCGGCCTCCGAGGCGGATATTGCTGATACTGTGTCCCAGGGGGCAGTTGTCCTTCTGATAGACCCTCAGGAAGTTTTGAAACTCCCCGCTTTTGTCGTCTATACGCCGGTAATCCGAGACGCTGGTTCCACCTGCGGCAAGGGATTCATTCAGGACTTCCCGGGTATGCCGAACAATCTGTTTTAGCCGGGTCAGCGAGATTTTGCCCGCGGGCAGATCAGGCCTAATGCCACTCCGGTAAAGGATTTCGCACACATAGATATTACCCAGCCCCGCCACGATACGTTGATCCAGTAAGGCATTCTTGATGGGCATGCTTCTACGCTGAAGTGCCTTGTGCAGATACTGCGGAGTAAAGTCAGTTCCCAGGGGCTCTGGCCCCAAATCCGGCAGATACTGCGCCAGGTTATTACTTGGAGTCAGGATGATCTTGCCAAAGGTGCGGGGATCGATGAAGCGCACGGCATCGCCGCCTTGCAGAGTGATCCGGGCGCGTTCGTGTTTATGAGGTTCTTCGGGATTGGGCTCATAGACCAGTTTACCCGTCATGCGCAGATGTATGATCAGGCTACTTGCGCTCTCCAGATGCAGCAGCAGGTATTTTCCCCGGCGCTGAAATTCCCCGATCCGGGCTGGGAAGGGACATCCCGAGATGGCGGCAGATTCGATCACAGTACCCGGATAATAGCACTCCACTCCTGTGAGAATCCGGTCTTTCAATACATTTTGCAGGCCTTCAAGAACAGTCTGAACTTCTGGCAATTCCGGCATTGGGCACTCCTTTTTCTGGCTTCAAATCCGATATTTTTCCCTGGTTTCCATCTGCTTGTAAATCATGTGTTTACCTCAGGTTCACCTCGAGATCACCTCGAGTACTCGAGATGATCTCGAGAGGAACGCGAACTGAACACGAGCAAAACTTATGCGTGACAAGCAAGTACAAATTCAGTTTGCGGAAAGGGGGCTGGATAGGTCAAGGGAAATCTCAGCAGCCCAGATTTGATCAGTGATCAAGGCTCCTGAAGAGCGTTTCCCGGTGAGCATATCGAGCTTAGGCAAAAAAGAAGTTGACCGAATCTGCAATAATCAAGACTTTTACCCAATGGATAAAATATTCGGAAAATGAGGTTGTGTCTTGAGCAATCAAATCTTCAGCACCTATCTTAAAGCCTTGCAAGGCGTCATAAATCAGGGGGATGCCCGGGAAGAAAGCTTCTATCCCTGCCTCTACACCTTCTTGAAAAGCTATGCCAATCTGATCGGACGCCACAATACCGAAGTAACCATGCTGCCCAAAGCCACAGAAGCTGGCAATCCGGACTTCCGTATCTGGGACGGCAAAAACCACATTGTGGGCTATATTGAGGCCAAAAAGCCAGAGCAATACAACCTCGATCCCATCGCCACCAGTGATCAGCTCAAGCGTTATCTGGCCACTTTCCCCAATCTGCTGCTCACAAATTTCTATGAGTTCCGGCTGTATCAGCATGGGCATTATGTGGATAGCGTCACAATCGCCAGCCCCATCAATGCCACCCAGATGCGCATGGCTCCCCCGCTAACCCATGCTGACGAACTCGATGCCCTGCTGAAGCGCTATTTTTCCTTTACTCTGCCAGCTATCACCGATCCCAAGACCCTGGCTGATGTTCTTGCCAAACGTACACGCTTCCTGCGGGATGAGATCATCGCCCTGGAACTGGAAGAGGAAGAAAAACAAGGTAAGAAAGTGCTTTTGGGCTTTTATGAATCCTTCAAAAAACTCCTGATCAACAACCTCACGCATCAGCAATTTGCCGATCTCTACGCCCAAACCCTCACCTATGGCATCTTTGCCGCCCGCACCCGCAGCAGTGGTGATTTCAATCGTGAACTGATCCACAAATACATTCCCAATACCCTGGGCATCCTGAAGAGCATCTTCAAATTTATCTCTCTTGAGGAGCCACCTCAAGCCCTTACGGTGCTTATCGATGACATAGCGGAAATCCTCTGTGTCACCGATATCCAGAAAATCCTGCACACCTACTATAGCGAAGGCAAAGGCAGCGATCCTATCGTGCATTTCTATGAGACCTTCCTCAGCGAGTATGACCCTGCCTTGAGGGAAAAACGCGGGGTTTATTATACTCCCGAACCAGTAGTACGCTATATTGTGCACGCCATTCACAGCCTCCTGAAGAGCCACTTTACGCTTGCCGATGGCCTGGCTGCGCCCGAAGTAACCATCCTCGATCCCGCTGCTGGAACCCTTACCTTCCCGGCCGAAGCCATCAAGACCGCGATTGCTGAACACCAGCACAAATACGGTAGCGGGGGTATCCATAAACTTCTCAAAGAGCACATCCTGCCGCACTTTCACGCTATCGAACTGATGATGGCGCCCTATACCGTGGGTCACCTCAAAATCAGCTACCTGCTGGCAGAACATGGCTATGAAATGGCGGAAGATGAACGCTTCAAGCTTTACCTTTCGAATACCCTGGAACCGGATACTCCAGAGCAAATTCCCTTGCCTATCGCCCAGGATATCAGCGGAGAGTGCTTGCTGGCAAACAAGGTAAAACATCAGGATCCAATCCTGGTGATCATGGGAAATCCGCCGTATAGCGGAGCCAGCGAGAACAGCAATCAATGGACAGAAAGCTTACTAAAGGATAATCCCGATGGAGCGCAAAGCTATTACGTGATAGATGGCAAGCCGCTGGGAGAGAAAAATCCTAAATGGCTACAGGATGACTATGTGAAGTTCCTGCGCTTTGCCCAGTGGAAGATCCACAAGGCGGGGAAAGGCATCGTGGGCATGATCACCAATCACGGCTATCTGGATAACCCCACCTTCCGGGGTATGCGCCAAAGCCTTATGCAAACCTTCGATGAAATCTATGTGCTGGATCTGCATGGCAATAGCCTGAAAAAGGAAACAAGCCCGGATGGCAGCAAGGATGAAAACGTCTTTGATATCAGGCAGGGAACCGCAATAATCCTGATGATCAAAGTGGATGCGGCATCCTGCCGCATGATCAAACGCCAGGATGGCGTTTCTACTATAGGCACTCCAGAGCCTGCCACCCCAAAAGTGCATCACCATGAGCTGTATGGCATGCGAACCCAGAAGTATGACTGGCTGGATAACACACCCTTCTCTCCAGCCCTTTACAAGGAGATATCTCCCAGTACTCCCTTCTACCTGTTCCAACCCGAAGCCACTGGAAACGAGCATTATCTACAGTGGATCAGTCTGCCAGACATCTTTCCGGTCAATAGCGTCGGCATCGTCACAGCCAGAGATAACCTCACAATCCAGGACACACCCAATCAGGTGCGCAAGACTATTCACCATTTCGCGTCTCTGGACCCGGAAACGGCAAGAACAGCCTATCAGCTTGGTAAAGATACTAGAGATTGGAAAGTAGATTTAGCACAAAAAGATTTGAAAGATAGCGGCTTGAGTGATGCGAAAATCAAACCAATTCTCTATCGTCCCTTTGATACCCGATATACATTTTATACTGGAAAAACTAAGGGGTTTCATTGCATGCCAAGATATGGTGTAATGATGAACATGGTCAATAGTGAAAATGTTGGGCTGATATTTAATAGGAATGTTCAGATTGATTTTGCCCATACCTTGATTGCTGAAAACGCAATTGATTTACACGTCCTGGAAACTGGACTTAAAGGAGCATATTTTGCACCCCTCTACCTCTACCCAGAAGACCACAAAGAAGATATCTTCGCCAGCGAGGAGCGTGAATACAATATCTCCCAGGAGCTCTTACAGCGCTTTAGCAAGCAATGGCCAGACTTTCAGCCGGAGCAGCTCTTCTACTACGTCTATGCCATTCTGCACAGCAATCAGTACCGTAGCAGGTTTGCCCAATATCTGCGTATGGATTTTCCGCGTATTCCCTTCCCGGAGGATTACGCACTTTTTTACCAATTGGCGGAGCAGGGGCTTGAGCTTGCCAAGATTCATCTGCTCAAGAGTCCCCGTTTGTCCCCTCCCCTTGCCAAATATCAGGGTAGCGGCTCGAACGACATGGTGGATTACATCCGTTTTGACGAATCTGCTGGCATCGTGCAGATCAATCCTGACAAGTACTTTGAAGGCATCACTCCGGAACTCTGGAACTTTCATATTGGTGGTTATCAGGTGCTGCACAAATATCTCAAAGACCGCAAGGGCAAGATCCTTGCCGATCCCAGCCACTACTGCCGGATAGCTACGGCCTTGGCTTTGACGATGGAGATACAACAGAAGATAGATGAGATATTCCCACAGATAGATAATCTCAACCCTGCGAGGAAGTAAGATGAGTAGTATAATCAACGTTTACTGTGACGAATCGTGTCACTTACTAAGCGATGGCAATAACTGCATGGTTTTGGGATCGCTGTTTGTTCCTTATGAACAAATCTCTGCTATATCCAATGGGATAAAAGAGATCAAAAGTAAGCATGGCATGGATATCCATAATGAGCTAAAGTGGGTGAAGATCTCAAATAATAAGATTGAACTATATCAAGACATAATCAAGCTTTTCCTGTCGACCTCTGGTCTTAGTTATCGATGCGTAGTCGTGCCTGATAAATCATTGCTAAATCACAAAGCCTTCAATCGCAGCCATGAGAAGTTCTATTATGTTATGTATTATTATTGTCTGAGGTTTTGGATGCACGAGACTAACTCCTACAACATCTATTTCGACTACAAAGAAGCAAACCAACAACCAGAATTACTGAGATTAAGAAGAGTGTTGAGTAAAGCAAGCAAGGTATCTGAAGATCGGATAAAAACTCAGACAATTCAATCCTATGAGTCTCAATTGCTGCAATTGTGTGATCTTCTAACCGGTGCTGTAGCATATCAGAACCGTGGCTTATCAGGAAGTAAGGCAAAACTGTCAATTTTGGGTTTGCTTGAGAAATCCATTAAAAGAGGATTCCGGGAAAGCTCCCCTGTGCGGGAAGAGAAGTTCAACGTATTGATTTGGAAACCTCGACAAGGTCGATGATGCAATGTTACACTTAGATAATCTGCTTGTACCCTACAAAAACTTCTGTGGGAATTGGAGAGCTTTCAATGAAACGCTGTATAACCACTTCAGTGACGATTTCATTGAAGACTCTCCAACATATATGAATAAGGAAGTTGGCTTCAAGGAGATTCAAAAGGTAGATGGCAAGGAAGAGACTTTCTGGCACATAACAAGTGATGAATCTAAGATCTATAGAAATGGCCAGATAATCAAGCAAAGAACTCCAGATATCAAGAGATCAGAGAGAATCAGGTGGATCAAAGAGATCATTGATAACAGCCACGATGCGAGTGTTAAAGTGTGGGTTGAGCGGATTAATGGGCAAGTCCGCCATCATCTATGGTATAATGACGAATTCCTGGTAGTCTTGGGAGAATATCCAAAGTATCCATTTATCAGATTGATAACGGCATTCTATGTGAATCCATCGAATAGGCTTAGATACCAGAAGAAGTACGATGAGTATATGCAATACCAGAAAAAGAAGGCATAAAAAAGGCGATGCCGCCGTGGCGACATCCTATCCCTTTAAGCCATAGGCAAACGGGCTACAGTTACAAACTAATTATGTAGGGTTTAATGTCAAGAATTTTTTGCATGTGAATCTTGCCATTTTTGACATATCTCTACATGCCACCTATTCATACAGACCCCTTCCACTTGCGGCAAGAGATTCCATTTGACGATTTTATTCAAGCTTTTTCACTGGTACAAAATTGTTGAGGAGTAAAACCATGAAATTCCCCGCTGGTTTTGAAAATGTATCCCCCTGTGGGATCAATTGCGAGATGTGCTCGGCGTTTATGGTGAAAGACAAGCCGGAACTCATACCTATCCTGGTAGCGCATGGATTGAAGGAGGAATTGCTTCCCTGTCCCGGATGCCGGGCGGTGGATGGCAATTGTCGGCATCTGGGTAGCCGCTGTGAGCAATATGCCTGCACTACCATACACGATGTAGTGATGTGTTACGAATGTGAGGACTACCCCTGCAGGCGGCTGATTCCCGCTGCGGATCGAGCCAATACATTGCCGCACAATCTAAAAATGATTTCCCAGGTATATATCCAGAAACACGGTGTAGAGGCCTGGAAAGCCAAGCTTCCTGAACTGCGCCAACGCTATTTCACTGGCAAGATCAGTTATGGTAAGGGTCCCCTTCTGGAAGGCGAGGAATAACTCCCATATCCTCAATCTAACATTGTGTTCAGCAGCTCAAAGAACTCCGGGCAGGATTTTTGCACTGAAGCTGTCTCGGACATCTTGATCTGTGGATAGGCCATTTTTAGCCAGGTAAAGGCCATGACCAGACGGTGGTCTTGCTGAGTATCCAGAGTGCATGCTTCCCGTTGTAGCAGGTATTGCTGCAGCGGATGGATGCAGATCGAATCAAGCTCCGCCTCGTACATTGCTCCCAGCAGATCAAAAGCTTTGGTGATACCGGTATATCGGTCACTTTCCTTGTGTTTCAGCCTGCCGATGCCGTACAGCGTGAGCGGGGCTTCACAAAACAAACCCAGGATGGCTAAGGCAGGCATCAGATCAGGACAGTCGCTGAGATCAAAGCATCCCCCAGAGAGATCATTGGGGATAATGGTGACATGGTGGGTCCCATATTGCAGCCCTAGGCCAAGCTCACTGAGGATGGAAAAGATCCTGTAATCCGCCTGGAACAAGCCTTCTGCCGGGTTTATCTGCAAGCATAGGGGCTGGCGCAGGATTGCCGCTCCCACGGCAAAAGCTGCGGCTGTGGAGGCATCTGCATCCACATGAAAGTGCGGTGGGATGTTCAGTTTGCCCGGTTGTACGATGATCTCCTGTTCGGAATAGCATATATCTGCCCCAAAGTGCATTAGCATCTCCGCGGTCAATCTGATATACGGCATTGAGACCTGATCCGGACTGAGCTTTAGAATAAGAGGGGTCTGGAATCCTGGAGCGCAGAGCAGTAGTGACGAGACAAAATGACTGCTGTAGGAACTGGCCAGGGATAACTCGCCTCCCGTGAGTTGTTTTCCCGATATCCTGATCGTGGTTCCCTGCACATTGAGCTCTGCTCCCAAAGCCTGGAGAGCGTTTACAAGAGGCTCGATCCCGCGCTTGATGAGGATTGGCGAGGCATGAATCTCTGAGTGCAGCCCTGGCGTTGCCGCCAGCATCCCAGTCCAGAACCTGAATGCCGTGGCTGAGGCTGTGAACTGGTAATGGTGTTTACTTTCAGCACACAGAGCCGGATCAAAGCTGAACCTGCGCACCCCTCCAGTGCCTTCCACCCAATAACCAAAGACCTTCAGTGCAGTCTCCATTTCCAGGACGTCGGCACAGGGATTGTAGTTTTCTATCACGACCTCTGATGGATTCATCGCCATGAGGGTCATCAGACGCTGAAGAATGGATTTCGAGCCTGTGAAACTCAGGGTTTTCACGGGAGGATTGGGGCAGTGGGAAGTCTTTTCCGGGCTCATTGATCATACTCCATCAAGCGTTTTCATTGGCAGCTTTCCTGCTTGACAGAAAAGTGTCAAGCCGAAGTTTGGCCAATATCAGAAAGCTAAAGGATGGATCATGGATAATCGCCCCACCTGGCACGAGTATTTCATGCAAATGGCATATCTGGCCGCCAAACGCAGCACTTGTTTGCGCCGCGCAGTTGGTGCCGCTTTGGTAAGAGACAATCAGTTGATTTCCACCGGATACAACGGCAGCCCCAAAAACAGCCCGCACTGTGCAGAAGTGGGATGCCTGAGAGAACAGCAAAACGTGCCTTCAGGACAAAAACACGAGCTCTGCCGGGGTGTGCATGCTGAGCAAAATGCCATCATCCAGGCTGCCATTAATGGCAGCAGCACCAGAAACAGCGTTTTATACTGCACTCATCAGCCTTGTAGCATCTGTGCCCGCCTCATCATCAATGCTGAAATCCGGGAAGTTTACATCGCCAATGCCTATCCGGATGACCTGGCAGAACAGCTCTTTCGCGAGGCTGGGATCGGAATGTACTATATCGATCTGCAAGATAAAGAACTCAAGAGGTTGATCTAATGAAAATATTGAAGAGCTTTGGGGCTCGTGATCTGATTGTTATCGCTGCCTTAGCTGCCATTGGGATCGCCATTAAACCAGTGGTAGGGCCAATCTTTAAGATGATTTCCACTCCATTGGGGATACCCGGAGGCTCTTTTGCCGGCGGCTTTTATATGCTGTGGCTGGTACTGGCGGTACTGATCGTGAATAAACCCTACGCCGGAACCTTGTTTGGGATTTTACAAGCGATAGGGGTGCTGATCATGGGGTTGGCTGGCAATCAGGGAGCTTTGTCTTTGATCACCTACACAGTCCCGGGGATCGTGGTGGATGTGCTTTACATGCTGATTGGTCATAGAACCAGATTGTTCACGCACATGGTGCTTTGCGCCCTGGCAAATCTGGCTGGGACTCTGCTTTCGGCATGGCTGTTTTTCAATCACCCCCCACTATTTATGGCATTGATCGGAGCTTTGGCTCTGGGATCGGGATTGATTGGCGGAGTGCTATCTTGCGGGCTATATAAAACACTACAAAACATGAGGATTATATAATGAGATACTTACTTTTGATCTTGATCATCTTGATCATCGGAGACCTCAGTGCTCTGGTGATCGTGGATAAACTTGGTGTTTCCCACGATTTCAGCTATGAAAGCTTTGTGAAGCAGACCCCGGGGCAGTTCACAACCTCCCGGGAAAAAGATGGGGTAATCAGTAGTTACACCTGGAGCGGTATCCGCTTTGATCAATGGCTCAAGCGCGCCAAACTCGGGGATTTTGCCAAAATCAGGTTTATCTCCAATGACAAATATGAAGTCAGCTTTTCCAAAGCGCAATGGGATACGTTGAGCTGTTGGCTGGTCTGGGCTGAAGGTGGAAAGATCTTCCCCAAGGATCAGCTTCGCATCATTTTTCCGCATATTAGGGAAATGCATTGGGTAAGGGATATTCATCAAGTGATCCTGGAGGATTTCAAGAAGATTTCGCTGCCAGACAAATTCATCAGCATGGCTATGTTTCTGCAGCAGCAACCTTTGGAGGTGAATCCGGAGCCCTTCGTGAAAGCCAGTGGCTACCGGTTTGACCAATTTCTTGCCAAGCTTTCAGAGCGTGATCTCAAGGATGTGATCCTGTACAGCAAGGATGGGTTGATCCAAAATCTCCAGCATCCTCTGCATCTGGAAGGTGCTATCCTGGAGCCAGATGATCAGGGTGGATACAACCTCAAAAGTCCACAAGTCCCGGGCGGTATGTGGCTGAAGGATATTGTCTATCTGCAATGCGACGGTGTGGCTTTGATCGATCTGAAACATGTTTCCAGACTGATTGATCTTTCCCGCTTGCTGGAGTGGCAGTTGGGTCCGGAAGCGAATATTGAGCTTGTAAGTGGCAATGTCAGCGATACATTCAGCTTTGGAGATGCTCTTGCCGAACCCAAAGTCTTCGAAGGAGCGGAGTATTTCAGAATCCTCAAATAATCTGGTGATCTCCGGGCTTTCGCTCAAGTATCCCCATGCAGCACAAGCGCTGTGGACAGAGGTTTCGCTGGTGCTGCTGCCAGGTGAGCTTGGTGCTGTATCTGGCCCCAATTCCTGCGGCAAAACCAGTCTCCTGAACGCTATCAGCGGCGTTGTTCCGCATTATATCAAGGCAGAACTAAGGGGCAGTATAATCCATGGCAATACTGATCTGATCGGTATGCCTCTGAATGAGAAGTATCACCATCTGGGTTATCTGATGGCAGATGTTCGAGCTCAGCTCCTTTTCCCTACGGGCTTTGATGAAGTATCCTTCGCTTTGGAAAACCTCGGTTTACCACCGGATGAGATTACACATAGAGTTGAATCTGCTGCGGTTTTCTTTGGCATTCAGGAGCTATTGCCCCGCCATCCTCACAGCCTGAGCGGTGGAGAGCAAAAGCTGCTGCTAATGGCAGGTCTGGAGGCTTTACAGCCACCTCTGCTGCTGCTGGACGAACCCGAGGCAGCACTCTCGGAAAGATCATTGGAACTACTGGTGAAATGGCTCATGATCTTGCAGTCAAGAGGACAGATAGCTCTGCTGGCTACACATTCTGATATCCTTCAAAACCTCTGCTCCAAACATCTGGTACTGGACTAATGATGTACGATCTGCATGATGTAAGTTTCAGCTACCCGCAAGGCAGGAATGTATTTACAGGACTCAATCTGGAACTAAGCAGGAAAGAAAACGTAATCATCTGTGGAGATAATGGCAGCGGGAAAAGCACCTTGCTGAAGCTCCTGGCGGGGATTCTCAGCCCCAGTAGTGGCAGTATCACAGGTTCTGGAATGCAACAGAAATCAAAGACACCGGGGCAAGGTGTTTTTTATCTTTCCCAAGAACCCCGGGAGCAGCTTTTGGGTTTCACTCCTGAAAACGACCTCAGGATTTGGAATATCGCCAGTATCAATACCCAAGTTATCCTTGATCACCCTCTCCTGACCGAGGCTCCAGATGACTTTCTGAATTACCCTTTCCGTGAGCTTTCTTCCGGTATGCTGCAAGCGTATTTCCTGGCATTGGCTCTGATGGCTTCCGATCGATATCTGCTGCTGGATGAACCGCTGAAGAGCCTGGATCAAGGCAGGCGTGAGATTTTCATCCAAAGCCTGGGCACTCGCAAGGGAATGGTCGTCGTGAGCCATGAACCTGCTCTGTTTACCTCTCTGGCCTGTCGTCACCTGGAGATTCGTGAGGGACAGCTATATGAAATCTGAGCGCTGGCTGCACCCTCTGTCCTACGTGTTTCTGTGTGTATGCTACAGCAGTATGGCTATTGTCAGCAGCAGACTGAACAACCTCAATTGGATAGCTTTAATGGCTTTGCTACTGGACTGGCGGGAAGGCTACAGAGCCCTCAGACATCGGGCAAACAGCCTCATCAAGATAGCCCCGCTGGTGATGGCTGTATTTGTGATTCAATTGCTGTTTCGCAAAGGTGGAGATGTGAACCTTGATCTGGGCATGATAAAAATCTATGATGAGGGCCTCTATCTGGCGCAATTGCAAAGCATGAGGATTATTGTCATCTATCTCTGCGCACTTAGCCTCAGCAAGCTGGATTTTACCCTGTACAAGGTCGCTTTTGCCAAGCTGCATCTGCCGGAAGAGATTGCCTTTATGATTTCTTACATGGTGCAGCTCATCCCCAGCCTGCGCAAACGTTTCCAAAGCCAAAGCACCGAACTGAGCCTGCGGGGAATCAAGCTGCGAGACTGCAAGCTGAGGGCTCGGATGGAAGTGTTCCGCATCCTGGCTTTGGGAGCCTTGGCGGAAGTATTGCACGATAGCACGCGTCAGGCCATCAGCCTGGAGTTACGAGGTTTTCGCAGCAAAGGGCCACGCACTATCCTGCATCAGCGGCAGTTTACTTATGCAGATGGACTTGCCTTGTGTGGGGCTGTGGTGTTTGGATTGGCGCTCATATCCGCATTCCTGCCCTAAAGTTTTGCCAAAAAAAACCTTGACCTTTAAAGCCTTCATATTAAGCGGGGATTAAGAGTAATTGTGGAGTATTTATGAACATCCATTTTCGTGACGTGCAAACTGGCAGTGTAGAGGCGAGGGCTATAGTGGAAATTGCCGAAGGTGTTTTCCTCAATGAAGTAACGATCCTCAATATCGAGGGTGAGATCGTGGTGGAATTTCCCAAGAAGAGTTTTATGGGCAAAAACAAGCGTACCTTCTACCTTGATATCGTCACCTTTGAAAATGCCGACAAACGTATCGTTTGGGAGCTTGAGATCAAGGACGCCTACCGCATCTGGCGGAAGGCTAACAAGAAAGTCCTGGTTTACGAAGAGAAATAGTAAAAAAAAGATAGAGGGAGGATCTCATGATCACCGATTTGCAAGATATCCTATCCACCAACATCAAAGGGATGAAGCGTTCTGCCATCCGTGAATTGCTCAAATACCTCGGAACTCCGGGGCTTATTTCTTTTAGCGGCGGCTTTCCCAGTCCGCTTACCTTTCCCACAGTGGAGCTCAAAGAAATCATGTGTGAAGTAATGGACACCGAAGCTGCCTTTGCGCTGCAATATGGTGCCACCGAAGGGGACGTACTGCTGAGAACCTTGCTGGTAGAGCGTTACAAATCCCAAGGTATCGACATGAGCATAGACAATATGATCATTACCACAGCTTCACAGCAAGCTCTGGATCTGATCGGCAAGATGTTTATCAACCGGGGCGACTATGTGATCATGGGTCTGCCATCCTATCTGGGCGGCATATCTGCTTTCAATTCCTATGGTGCCCAAATGATTGGAATTCCCATGGATGATGAAGGTGAAGACCCTTACATCATGGAAGCCAAGCTCAAAGAACTGGCTGATCAGGGAAAGAAACCCAAATTCATCTATCTGATTCCTGATTTTCAAAATCCAGCCGGGGTCACCATGTCCGAACGTCGTCGTAAGGAAATCATCGAACTGGCACACCGCTATGATGTGCTGATCATCGAAGACAGCCCTTACCGTGAGTTGCGTTATGAAGGCCAGACTCAGAAGACTATGTATGAACTCGATGGCACTGGACAAGTGATTATCCTGGGCACATTCTCAAAGATCTTCTGCCCCGGCTTCCGTATCGGTTGGGTAGTGGGGCATCCGGATGTATTGGATAAGATCGTGGTGGGCAAGCAAGCCACCGACCTCTGCACTCCTCCTTTCACCCAAAGGATAGCAGCCCGTTACATCGAAAAAGGTCTGCTGGATCCCAAGATCGAACAGATCCGCCAGATGTACTCCGTGAAGCAAAAAGGCATGCTGGAATCCCTGGCCAAATACATGCCCGAAGAGATCACCTGGACTCATCCCGAGGGTGGGTTGTTCCTGATGGCCAAAGCCCCGGAATACGTTGATACCAATGCTCTGCTGCTGGATTGCATCAAGGAGCAAAACGTAGCTTATGTGGCTGGAAACTCATTCTTTTGCGATGGCGGTGGACACAACACCATGCGCCTGAACTTCTCCTATGAGACCCTCGAGAAAAACGAAGAAGGCTGCAAACGCCTGGGAACTTTCTACAAACAAGTAATCGCCAAAGCCAGATCATAAAACACACACATATAAATGGAGGAATAATGTCCAAGAAAGTCATAAAAGACCGCATGGGCATGATCATCAGAGAGGAAGACACTCCGGAAAAGATGGAGGTGGAGCTCACCGAAGTCAAAGCTCCCGGGGAAAAAGACTCTCCCGTATTGATCTATTACAATTGGTGCAAAAAGTGCGGCATCTGCGTAGCTTTTTGTCCCACCGGCTGTCTGGGACGCAAGAGCGATGGCTCTCCCTATGTCCAGGCTCCGGAAAAATGCATCCATTGCGAGACCTGTGACCGCCTGTGTCCGGATTTCGCCATAACCGGAGCCAAGGAGAAATAAATGTTGAAAAAGACCAAAACTGCCACACCCAAAGCTCCCAAAACCAAGAAACCAGTAGTGAATCCTGCGCCCAAGCCGGAAACCAAACTGGAAGAGCTCCAGGCCACCCGCGAACGCCGCACTGTGATCATGCAAGGCAATGAAGCCGTGGCATACGGCGCCCTGGATGCCGGAGTGGATTTCTTCGCCGGTTATCCGATCACACCTTCTACCGAGATCGCAGAAATCCTGGCTGCAGAACTGCCCAAACGCGGTGGTGTGTTTGTACAGATGGAGGATGAAATTGCCTCGATTTGCGCCATCACCGGTGCTTCCCTGGCAGGTGCAAAATCACTAACTGCCACCAGCGGTCCGGGATTTTCCCTGATGCAGGAAGGCATTGGCTTTGCCAAGATCACTGAGACACCATGTGTAGTGGTGAATGTGCAGAGATTGGGACCTTCCACCGGAATGCCCACCAGCCCTGCTCAAGGCGACATCATGCAAGCCCGTTGGGGTTCACATGGTGATGCCCCCGCGATCGTGCTCTATCCTGCCAGCGTGAAGGAAAGCTATGAGCTCACTATCCGCGCCATCAATCTCGCTGAAAAGTACCGCACCTGCGTGATTCTGCTTTTAGACGAAGTATTGGGTCACATGCGTGAATCAGTACGCCTTCCTGATATGGCAAACGTGCGGATCATCAATAGAATCAAGCCCACTGTGCCTCCCCACTGGTACAAGCATTACGATGAAAACCAGAAGTATCTCTCACCTCTGGCCAGCTATGGTGAAGGCTACAGATTCCATGTGACCGGACTTACTCACGACGCACATGGATTCCCTACCAACAAATCCAACGAAGCGGCGGAAATGATGGATCGTCTGCGCCGCAAGATCAAATACAACATCCGTGATCTGGTACAGATCGAAAGCCATGAAATGGAAGGCGCCAAGATCGCCATCTTCACCGCCGGGATCACTGCCCGTGCCGCCAAGGCAGCTATTGCCATGGCCCGCTATGAAGGCATTCCGGTAGGTCTATTGCGCCCGCTGACGATCTGGCCATTCCCTGATGATGCAGTACGCAAGATGCTGCGCGATGTGGATTACGTGATCGTCCCTGAACTCAACCAGGGGCAGATGCTGAACGAAATCCAGCGCCTCACCAAAGACAAGAGTGATGGCAATATCCTGCCTATTCAGCGGGTAAATGGCCAACTCATCACGCCTAATGACATCCTGCGCAAAATCAAGGAGGTAAGCTGATCATGGCTAATATACCGCAAAGAATAATCCACGAGTACCTGCGTCATGACAAGAAATTCCCCCATGTCTGGTGCAGCGGTTGCAGCAACGGCATCGTCCTCGGGGCGATCATCCGTGCCATTGCCTCCATGAACCTGGATCGTGATGATATCGTGATGGTCTCAGGAATTGGCTGTTCCTCACGAATGCCGGTTTATGTGGATTTCAATACCCTGCACACCCTGCATGGACGTTCCATCGCCTATGCCACGGGAGTGAAGCTGCATAAACCACACCTGAAGGTAATAGTGGTTACCGGAGATGGAGATTGCACTGCTATCGGCGGCAATCACCTCATCCACGCCGCACGTCGCAATATCGATCTGAAAGTGATCCTGATCAATAACAACATCTATGGCATGACCGGCGGACAGTGCTCACCCACCACCCCGCACGATGCCATCGCCACTACCGCGCCTTATGGCAATATCGAACCAGACTTCAATATCTGCAATCTGGCCATGGGTGCCGGAGCATCCTTCGTAGCCCGCACCACTGCCTTTCATGTGCAGGAAATGCAAAACTACGTGAAAGACGCAATGGAACATCCAGGCTTTTCTCTGATCGAAGTGATCTCCGCCTGTCCTGTGATCTACGGCCGTCTGAATAAGAAAGGCGGTGCTCCGCAGATGATGAAGGAATTCCGGGACAATTCGATCCCACTTACCGCAGTGGACAAGCTTCCTCCAGAAAAGGTAGAAGGCAAGATCATCCGCGGTATCTTGCGCAAAGAAATCCGTCCTGAATTCTGCGCAGCCTATGCCAGCCTGGTTCAGCGTGTCCAGGCCTCCGGAGGTGAACAATGACCAAAAACTATGAAATCCGTCTCTCCGGTAGTGGCGGCCAGGGTCTGATCCTGGCAGGTATCATCCTCGCCCGGGCAGCCGTGATCGATAAACGCAAAGTCACCCAGACCCAAAGTTATGGCCCGGAATCCCGTGGAGGATACTCCCGTGCCGATGTGATCATCAGCGATCATGAGATATTCTTCCCCGAAGCCACAAACTTCAATTGCCTGATGGCTCTCACTCAGGAAGCCTGCGACAAATATCTCTTTGATCTGCGTGACAACGGCATCCTGATCATCGATACCACCTACGTGAAAAACCTGGCTCTGGCGGCAGAAAACACCTTCGAACTGCCCTTCACCGAGATCGCTATCGAAAAGTTGGGTAGTCCCATCACCACCAATATCCTGTCCCTGGCATTTATGGTCAAAGTGACTGGTATTGTGAATGAAAAATCCTTGGAAACATCAATCTCGGAAACAGTCAAACCTGCCTTTGTGGATCTCAACCTCAAAGCCATGAAGCTGGGCTTCGATCTCGCCAAGAATTACGGTAAAAAGGGTTAAACACATGGTAAAGCATATCAGCCATATCGGGATTGCCGTGAAAAACCTCGAAGAAGGCATCGCCTTCTACGAGAAACTGGGACTCAAGCTGGAAGGCATCGAAGAAGTGCCATCACAGATGGTTAGAGTGGCATTTCTGCCCTGCGGAGATACCAGAATCGAACTGCTATCTCCCACCAGTGAAGACAGTCCCGTAGCCAAATTCATCGAGAAAAAAGGCGAAGGGATTCAACACATTGCCTTTGCCGTCGATGATCTGCCCGAGGCCTTGCAGACCTCACAGGATAACGGAATTACCCTGATCGACAAAGAGCCCCGTCCTGGAGCCCATGGTGCCGATATCGCCTTTATGCATCCCAGATCCAGCATGGGCGTATTGATCGAGCTCTGCAAAGAGAAACACTAAATACCCGGGAGCAATCCCAAAATAATAACATCGATGTCCGGAGCAGTTTGTTCCGGACATCGTGTTTTGTACAGAAATGACATAATCCAGACCCAGCCCTCCACCCAATAAGGTATGGGCTTCGCCTCATGCCCCGGTTGATTATGTCATTTCAAAGCATAAACTCTATGATAACTTAGGAGAAATTATGATCTCAAAATGTGGTGTAATCTGCGCAAGCGATTGCCGGGCCTACAAAACCGAGTGTGAGGGCTGCAACGAGCTGGAAGGCAAAGTATCCTGGGCGCAGTTCTATGAGCTAACCCATTGCCCAATCTACTCCTGTGTGGTGGATAAAGGCCTGGCAAATTGTGGAGACTGCGGTCTGCAACCCTGTAAATTGTGGCTCGAAACCCGTGATCCCAGCTTTAGCGATGAAGCCTTTGCCGCCGATATCGCCAGACGCCTGCAAAACCTGGCCGCACTCAAAGCCGGAGCAGCGAACTGATATGAAACAGTGGTACGAAGAGCTCTTCACCGATAATGCCGAGCAATACGAGCAAGAATGCTTTGTTCATGGCACCAAAGGCGAAGTGGATTTTATCGAAAGTGAAATCTCGCATGATAAAAGCCTGAAAATCCTCGATATCGGCTGTGGAACCGGCAGGCACAGTATCGAACTCACTCTAAGAGGATACCAGGTTACAGGCTTTGACCTTTCCGCATCTCAACTTCGTAAAGCTCGGGAGAAAGCAGCCCAGCAAGGCCTGACGATCGAGTTTTTTCAGGCAGATGCCCGGGACTTTGATCTGCAAGAGGCTTTCGACCTCGCCATCATGCTGTGCGAAGGTGCTTTCCCTTTGATGGAGACCGACGAGATGAACTATCGCATCCTGCAAAACGCTTACAAATCTCTCAAACCCGGCGGCAAGCTGATCTTTACCACTCTCAATGGGCTTTTCCCCTTGTTCCATAGCGTGAAAGACTTCATCAACCAGCAAGATCCCAATCAGCCAGCCCGACAAAACAGCTTTGATCTCATGACCTTTCGGGATCACTCCACCTACGAAGCAAAAGACGATCACGGCAAAGTAAGATCTCTCATCTGCAACGAGCGTTATTACGTGCCCTGCGAGCTCACCTGGCTGCTGAAATCCATTGGGTTTACAAATAGTGAAATCTTCGGCGCCACCCTGGGAGCCTACAGTCGCGAGGATAATCTCACTACAGATCACTACGAAATGCTGGTAATAGCGGAGAAATAGCAGAGTAGTATCATCCTGTAACATAGACTTTTAGTCTGTTGTTGCCTGTGGTCTTCCAACCACAGGATTTGTTTTGATGCTGTAGGAGATGAAAACCCTATAGCACATCAGTTTGAAAGGCTATGTTACAATATTGACTGCCAACAGCTTAGTTCGTCTTAACTACAGGTTCACCTCGAGATCACCTCGAGTACTCGAGGTGATCTCGAGAGGAAGACGAGGTAAACGCAAGTAAGAGTTGAGAGTAAGTGGTAGTAGGGATGAAAGATGTTTGTTTCCCTGCTGGACTCTGTGGAGATGAGAGAAATGGGACATCACACCCACGCCGTCTTTCCAGAAGCGCAAGCGATTCGCAGAACCCGTGGGGCTGTCTGGAATCTCCAGAACCCTGCAACCATGAGGTGCCGCCCCTCTAGGGCTCGAACTGTCTATGCTGATTGTCTTGGGGCTTACGCCACCAAGCTATGGGGTGTCGCCCTTCCAGGGCTCTGGGGTTCATTACTGCTAACGAGGGTCTTCGCAATGCTGCGCATTGCTGCGAACCCTCGCTATATTGTTACGCCCACAAAGGGCTTGGGCTGACACTGCCGATAGAGTTCAAATATAAGAAGATTGTTACGCCCTCAGGTGACCTAGATTGTCTCTCTTGGTTTCAATCGGTTAACTCGTAGGGAAGATTCATTATTCATTATTCATTGTTCATGATTCATTCTACATTCTACATTCTACATTAATGATTGCCCTCTGTGTTCTCTGCTTTACTCTGTGGTAAGAAAACAATCCTGTTCATTCCTCTATCCCGTCATCTGCGTTCCATTCAAAACAAAAAACCCCGCTCTACTCAAGCGGGGTATTAGGAATGATCCAGACGATTTTATTCTACTACAATTTCTTGTTTGGGAGTGGGTTCTTTCTTCGGCACGCTGAGTTTCAGCACGCCATCTTCCATTTTGGCGCTTATCTTTGCCACATCAGCATTTTCCGGCAGGAGCAGATTGCGGCGATAGCTGCCGCTGTATCTTTCGCAGCGGTACACGGTGCCTTTCTTTTCTTCATGACTGGTGTTGCAATTGGCCTCGATCATGAGCTGATTGTCGTGCATGGAGATTTTGACGTCTTCTTTCTTGAATCCGGGCAGATTGGCCAGGATTTCATAGTCTTTATCGTGTTCGGTAATGTCCATGGCCATAGCGCGGAAATTATCATCACTGCTTTCGTCTTCAAACACGCGGTTGAAGAAATCGTCGAACAAACTGAGCATGTTGCTCATGGGTCTGGCTTCATTCATTCTGCGATAAGGTACGAGTTTCATGATAAACCTCCTTGGTTTCATAAGTTTCTGAAGACATAATAATCGGGCGGGAGGAAAAGGCAAGAAAAAAATTAGCAGTCTATCAGATAGACTGCTAATTCAATCAATGGGGTTCGTTATCTATTTGCTTAAGAGCATCTTGCGTGTTTTGGCGTATTCTCCTGCTTCCAGTCTGTAGAGGTAAATGCCACTGCTGACGCCCTGGCCCAGGTTGTCTTTACCATCCCAGACCACACTCATCCGGTTCTGTGAAGCTGGGGCATCATAGAGGGTGCGAATCGCCTGGCCTTTGGTATTGAAGATAGTCAGGCGGGCATGGGTTCCCGGTTCTTTGATGCTGAACGAGATCGTGGTTTCCGGATTGAAAGGATTGGGGAAATTAGCTTGCAGATCGGTGATGGCTACAGGTGCGAAGGGATCATCGCTATCCACGCTATTGCCGGTGGTAAATCTGCGGATGGAGGAGAAATAGCTATCGCCAAAGACGTTTTGCGCTGCCATGCGCCAGTAGTACAAGGTATTGGCAGCCAAAGTGGGGCTGGTGAATTCATTGCCCACGATGTTTTGCTGGTTTACGACCAGATTGCCAAAGAAGGTATCGCTGGAGACTTGCAGCCAATAGGTATCCGCCAAAGCGCTGGAATTCCATCTGAAGATTGGATTGCGCGGTTGATTGGTAGCGTAATTGGCAGGGCTTAATAAGCCTGGGATTCCAGGTAGTTCTGTAAGTGGTCCTGTAGTAAAGCTCATATCCTGGGTAAAGGGACTGATCCCGATCTCGCCCATGCTGGCGACTCTCCAGAAATAAGTGGTGAAAGGAGTGAGGCCGTTCATCTGGTAAGAGGTCATTTCGTGCCCCAGGACATTGACCAGATAGCTGCTGAATTCAGGGTTGGTGCTTACTTGAAAATGGTATCCGGTAGCACCCATCACGCTTTGCCAGGTGAAGAGTGGATTCGTGGGAACACTCACGGCCTGGTTCTCGGGGAAGATGGTTTGCGGAATTGCCAGCGAGCCAATAATGGCAAAGGGATCGATATTGGTGTCTGTGTGGTTGTTGCTGAGCAAGGTGATTCTGATGTAGCCTTGCTGTGTTTCTATATATGGCAGGCCAGTCCAGATATAGCTGCCATCATTGGGAGTACTGGCCACGATCTGGGTCCAGGTATCTCCGCTATTGGTGCTATACTCGAGTTTTACATTGCCGGAAGAGCTTTTAGCTTTCCATTTGATCTCTTTGTTTGATCCGCCAAACCAGTATTCGCCACCTACAGGTGAAGTAAGCTGGATATCGGAGATCTTGATGCTAAAAGTAATGGTTTCTCCGGCTTCACCAATATTGTAGATATTCAGTCCGCCAGACAGATTGCTACCTGTAAAACCGCTGGGGATGGTGGTTTCATTGATTTTCGTACGGTTGTTTTGAGCTGAGAAGGCAGCCATCGAGAGAATACCATTGGTGGTGGTGTTATTAGCTCCGGGACGGTAGATATAGAGTTCATCGGGAGGACCACTGGCATTTCCTGATTCTCTGGTATCCAGGCGATAGACCAGAAGCCCGGTGCCTGGCAGAGTATCATCGTAAAATTCACCGGGTTTGCGGTATTCCAGGACGTAGGATTCATTGGAGCGCCAGGAATTCACTCTCCAGATATTGTTGGTAGAAGATGTAGCCACGGGAGCTAGGGAGTAGGTACCGGATTGGGTGATCATCGGAGGATTGGGCAGCCACTGGCCATAGCGGTATTTCATCCAGGCACTCATGTGCTGGGGAGGATTGGTATTGCTGGCCATCAGATCCCAGCTTCCGATGGGAGTGATGGTGGTATTGTTGTAACGGTATAAGTCCGGTGCGCCTAGAGAGTGGAACATCTCATGTGCCAGCACGGAAGCGCCACTGGAAAACAGGGACGTCTCAAGCTGGAAATTGAAATCCCATACCCGGGCACCATTGATTAGGGCGGTGGTAGTATACAGCACCCAGCGATGAGGCCATAAAAGCTCTGCCCAGCCATCCGGAGAGCCCTGGATGATAAAGCAGGTGTTGTCCACGTAACCGTCGTTGTCACCATCGATCACCAGCGAAGTAGGGATCTGTCCTGCCACGAAAGCTACGGCATTGGCGAGCAGAGTGTGCTCCCGGGTGGTGCGTTCACTGTCGCTGTTTTCGTCATAACCAATGGGATTGAAAGTGGTCATTTTGCGATAGTAGTTGCGCGGGTGGCTGTCTACATAGGTTACGATCACATCGCCATTGGGAGCGGGAAAGAAGAAAGAATCCACGGTCAATTGATCATAGGAAGCTGCCAGGAAGTAGTTCTTCATGGAGTTAGCGCCGGTATTGGAGTTGTTGAACATATTGTTGTAATAGCCAATCGGGCTGGAGAAATCAGGATCATCAGCAAACTTGATGAACACAACAAGGTTGTTGAATTGCCCGATGTGTGGAGAGCGGTCGCTGCGGTTATCCCGCATGGCATAGTCATAACGTGCATATCTGGCTGCGATAAGATCCTCAGAGAGGTTGATGCCTTGCGCCAGTCCCAGAGGGAAATCCCTGCCCACTACAATAGTGGTGGGAGCTACGCTTTCGCCAGCCTGACGGGCATACACGTACCAGCCGTTGTCATCCTGCACAATAGTATAGTTATCGGCATCATGCAGCCAATTGTGAAACTCGTCGCCACTGGCGAAGATTTCGATCTGTGTCCCATCCGGTTGAGTAAAACTCATGGGCAGAAAGGTGTGAGGTGCTGAGAACAGAGCAATCGCCAGGAGGCAAAAGATCAGGCTCAGGGTTGTCTTCAGGTTTTTCATAAATCCTCGTTTTTATTACATTTCATCTTACAATCACATTGGTAGCTCTGGGATCTGGGTGTCACCATGATCCGGCTGGTAAAGAAGAACTGCTCCAGATCCAGATCAAAGCCCTGGAATTCCTCCAACAGAGCTTTGGGTACATACAAGCAGAGGTCTTCGAATGAGTATTCCTGATCCTGGGCTTCCGGAGCTTCAAAAAAGACACGGAAATTGGCTCCATGACAGCTGCGCTCCGCTAAAACCAACCGTGGCTTGCGGCTGCGGGAAGCATAGAATCCGGCCTTTCTGGTCAGATAGTTCCGGGCTGCAGGACTGATGGATACTGCCATTTTACAGATATACCTCGCATGTTTTGATGTTAATCTTCAATAATAATGTAATCAAGTTTTATTCCAGATGTGGATTTATTTACTGATAGATTTGTGTGCCTGTAGCTCAGTTTTTGTTTGACAATCCCGTGCGCTTATTTTTGGTAGCCCTCAGAGTCAAATCCCCCGTTTCGTGTGTGATAAGGGATAAACCAAGGCTATTATCAAAGGATGTGTGATGGAAAACGACTTCTCTCAGCTTGATGCGATTCTTGGCACCTACAAAGGACGGCCAGGAGTGCTGATTCCACTGCTGCAAGCAGTTCAAGATCAATTGGGATATCTCAGCAAGGATGCCATGCGCTATGTGGCAGAAAAGATGGAGATTCCTGCTGCTGATATCTATGGTGTGGCTACTTTCTATTCGATGTTTAAGCTCAAACCTCAGGGGAAACACATCGTTCGGGTGTGCAAAGGGACAGCCTGCCACGTATCTGATGCGGATGGCATCAAGACCGCGCTGCAGGATGCCCTAAAACTGCCTGAAGGTGAAGATACCACTACGGATATGATGTTTACACTGATGGAAGTGGCTTGTCTGGGCTGTTGTTCCCTGGCTCCGGTGATCATGATCGACGATACTACCTACGGCAAGCTGACCCCGGAAGCCATTCCCGGCATCCTTGGCAAGTATGCATATTGAGGGAGATGACGATGAGTATTATTACTGTTAAAGTAGGTCTGGCCAGTTGCGGTGTTGCCGCAGGAGCCATGGATGTATATCAGAAGCTGGAAGAATATGCCCAGGCAGGAGCAGAGATCAAGCTCCTCAAAACCGCTTGTATCGGGATGTGCTTTGAAGAGCCCATCGTAGAGCTTAGCGGTTCTGAGCTGGGATATGTAAGCCTTGGCAAGGTAGAGCCTGAGAATATCATCGCTCTGGTGGAAAGCTACCGCCAGGGCATTTATCCTGAGTCTCACGCCATCCTGGCAGACAGACACATCGCCAGGCATAACAATCTCCTGGCAGGACAAAAACGGATAGTCCTTAGAAATTGCGGCGTTATCGATCCCAAATCATTGGACGATTATGAGGCCCAGGGGGGATATCAAGCCCTGCGTAAAGCCCTCGGTATGCAGCCTGACGAAATCATAGAAGAAGTGAAAGCGTCTGGCCTGAGAGGGCGCGGTGGAGCAGGATTCTCCACGGGACTGAAGTGGAGTTTTGCCGCCAAAGCCAATGGAACTAAGAAATATGTAGTATGCAATGCCGACGAAGGCGATCCCGGAGCATTTATGGATCGCAGTACCCTGGAAGGTGATCCGCACAATGTGATCGAAGGCATGATCATCGGTGCTTATGCCATGGGTGCAGATGAAGGCTATATATATTGCCGGGCAGAGTATCCCATGGCCATCAAGCATCTCAGGATAGCCATTGAAGCCGCTTTAGCAAAGGGATATCTGGGCAAAAACATCCTGGGTACCAGCTTCAATTTTGACCTTCATATCAAAGAAGGCGCTGGAGCCTTTGTCTGTGGAGAAGAAACAGCCCTGATGCAATCCATTGAAGGCAAGCGCGGTATGCCCACGATCCGTCCTCCTTTTCCTGCCGAAAGCGGCCTGTGGGGTTGCCCTACCAATATCAACAACGTGGAGACCTGGGCGAATATCACCTGGATCATCATCAATGGTGCAGCCGAGTTTCGCAAGATGGGCAGTGAGAAATCCCCCGGAAACAAGGTCTTTGCTCTGGCTGGCAAGATTGCCGGCAGTGGCTTGATCGAAGTGCCCATGGGGATCCCGCTCAAAGAGATTATCTACAATGTGGGCGGCGGCATGAAGACCGAAAAGCCCTTTAAGGCTGTGCAGATGGGTGGTCCATCCGGAGGTTGCATTCCCGCAACCCTGTTGGAAACCACCGTGGATTATGATTCCATCAACGCCACTGGAGCGATCATGGGTTCCGGCGGTATGGTGGTAATGGATACAGGCACCTGCATGGTCGATGTAGCGCGCTTCTTCCTGAATTTCACCCAGAATGAATCCTGCGGGAAATGCACATTCTGCCGGATTGGCACTCGCCGTATGCTGGAGATTTTGACCCGTATCACCGAAGGCAAGGGAGTCCTGGAAGACATCGAACGCCTGGAAGAACTTGCCACAAATATCATCAAAGGTTCGCTCTGCGGCCTGGGACAGACAGCTCCCAATCCTGTTCTGACTACCCTGCGCTATTTCAAGGATGAATACATTGCTCATATCCAGGAAAAACGCTGTCCCGCCGGAGTCTGCAACGCCCTATTGCGTTATGAAGTGATCAGCGATAAATGCATAGGCTGTACCGCCTGTGCCCGTAAATGTCCCGTATCCTGTATTTCAGGATCAGTAAAACAGCCACACCTGATCGATCAGGACAAATGCATCAAGTGCGGAGCTTGTTTCTCTGCCTGCAAATTCAATGCCATCAGGAAAGGATGAGAATCATGGAAGTAGTATTAAACGGAAAAACAATCGAAGCCGAAGCTGGTCTCACGATCCTCGACCTGGCCAGACAGCAGGGTCTGGAAATCCCCACCCTCTGTCATGATGAAGAGCTGAATCCTTATGGTTCCTGCTGGGTTTGTGCTGTGCAGGTGGAAGGGCGCAGAGGGTTTGTAACCTCTTGCGGCACCAAGCTCACCCCTGGTATGGTGATCACCACTGATTCCGAGGAGATTCGTGCCGCCCGCAAGATGGCGCTGGAACTCCTGATCAGCAATCACTATGCCGATTGCGAAGCTCCCTGCAAGATAGCCTGTCCCGATCATGTGGATATTCAGACCTATGTGTCCCTGATCGCCAATGGTAAATACCATGAAGCCGTAAAAGTGATCAAAGAAACTCTGCCCATGCCGCTTTCCATCGGCCGTGTGTGTCCTGCTTTTTGCGAGCAGGAATGCCGCCGTCAGGTAGTGGAAGAGCCCATTGCCATCCGTCAATTGAAACGCTATGCCGCAGACCAGGATTTGGCTGATTGCTGGAATTACACTCCGGAAAAGCTGGAATCCAATGGGAAGAAAGTAGCCATCATCGGGGGGGGTCCCAGCGGTCTTACCTGCGGATACTATCTGTCGTTTGGTGGTTTTGAAGTGGATCTTTATGAAGCCGAACAAGCCTGTGGCGGCTGGCTGCGCTACGGGATTCCCCAGTACCGACTGCCCAAGGAAATCCTCGATGCCGAGATCGAACTGATGGCCAGCGGAGGGATGAATATCCATTATGGCAAAGCTTTGGGCAAAGATATCTCCCTGGGCGAACTAAGCAAAGCTTATGATGCCGTGTATCTGGCGATTGGAGCGCAAAATGCGGTGCCCATGCCGGTGCCGGGCAGCGACCTTGAAGGCTGTTACCTGGGAGTGGATTTTCTCAAAGCCCACGCACTGAAGAATACTCCCGATCTGGGCAAGAAAGTAGCCATCGTGGGCGGTGGCAATACCGCTATCGATTGTGCCAGAACTGCTATCCGCCTGGGTTGTGAAGTGAGCCTGATCTATCGCCGCACCAAAGAAGAGATGCCGGCAGAACCCTTTGAGATCGAAGCTGCTGAGCATGAAGGGGTGAAATTCCACTATCTGTGCAACCCCGTGGAATATCTTGGTGAAGCTGGACACCTGCAAGAAGTAAGGATCGAAAAGATGCGTCTGGGCGATCCAGACAGCAGCGGCAGAAGGCGTCCAGAACCCACAGGTGAATACTTTACAGAGAGTTTTGACAGCATCATTGCGGCAATCTCGCAAGTGCCGGAAGTAAAGGCTTTTGCCCTGCCGGAAAACGCTGTGGAGGGCAAAACCATCCCCATCTCCCGCTGGCAAACTGCCGTAGCAGATGAGGACACCATGTATCTGGGGCTGGCCAATGTCTTTGCCGGAGGTGATTTCCGTCGTGGTGCAGCTACTGCCATTGAAGCCATAGCCGATGGCCGCAAAGCTGCAGAAGCCATTGAAAGCTGGCTGCTGGAAGGCAGATTACCGGTTGCCAAGTTCCGCTTTGACGCCAAGAAAGCCTCCAAAGTTGCCGAGATTTCTGCCAAAGAATTTGAGATATTCGATGAAGTGCCACGGATGAAGATGCCGGAAATCTCTGTCGAAGAAGCCGCCAGCAGCTTTACTGAAGTGGAGCTGGGTTTTGCCGATTCAGATGCCCTGGCTGAAGCAGCCAGATGCCTGGAATGCGGTTGTCAGGTGAATGAAACCTGTGCTCTGCGCAGCTACTGCAGCACCTATGAAGTAGCCTCTGAGCGCTTTATGGGCAGCATCAATAAACACCCCATCGATTACAGCCATCCCTTCATCGTACGGGATGCCAATAAGTGTATCAATTGCGGACGCTGTGTGCGCACCTGTGCGGAAATTCAAGGCGCAGCCGTCTTGGGCTTTGTGTATCGCGGATTTTCTGCTGTTGTTGCTCCAGAATTTGGGGAATCACTCACCCATACCACCTGTTTATCCTGCGGAAAATGTATCGATGTCTGCCCTGTGGGAGCCCTGGTGGAGCGGAACCTGCATTATAAACTGAATCCCAGAGCCAAGACCGATACAATCCAGAATTGCGGTCTCTGCGGAGTAGGCTGTGTGATCCAGGCTGAAGCTCAGGGCGGCGAAGTGGTACGCATTAGCACTCCCGTAGAAGAGACTGGATTTAATGGCAAAAACCTTTGTTTCAAAGGCCGTTTCGGCTGGCAATGCTACAGCGATCCCCATCGTTTGAAACTACCTCAGCTCAAGACTGAGACTGGATACCAGGAAATCTCCTGGCAGCAGGCTGGAGAGGTCATCAAAGCAAAATGTAACAGCGCATCCAGCAAACGCTTTGAGATTACTCCACACATCACCCTCGAAGAGATGCTGATGATGGCGACGATTGCCAAACACAACGAGACTCATATCACTGCCGATCGCAAGCATCTTGCCTTCAGCGATCCCTATCTGGATCTTGTGCCCAAAGACGATGCTCCAGCCAGGCTGGGCAGCTTTGGTGAGATTGTGGTGGTGGGAGAGCTCAACCGCAGTTTGCTCAGTCTGATCCGTTTGCAGCAGCGGCAAGGTACAAAACTCACTCTGATTGCTTACCCGGATGGTCCATTCAGCAAATTTGCAGATCAGGCGTATGCGAAACTCTCGGATTTAGTGCTCAATCCTGAGCAAATCTTTGTTTACAATCAAAACCGCATCAGCGAACGCATGGCAGCTGAAATCTGGAATCTTGCCGGGACTGAACAGCGCGTGTATATATCCACAGATTACGTGAATCACAGCGGATTTGTGGCTCTCAGGCCCGAAATCGCCCGCATTCCGGAAGTGGATTTTGCTCTATGCTATGGAGCAGCGCCAGTCAGTAAAGCTGGATTCTCTGTAGCAATTGCGCAGTTTGCCAAAGGGATCGAGGCGGATTTACTATTGCCAGCCCCGAACTATCTAGAGATTGACGGCTTGGCCCTGGGAGATAATGGCCAGATCAAACGGTTTGCCAATCCAGCCCTTTCGGCAAACATCAATGAATTGATGCGGCTCTTCTACCAGATGGAGTGGATTCATCCCAATACAGCGGACATTCCCTTCTGGAATACCCTCGCAGAGGAATTTATCGCCAGATTGGATGAGTATAAACCAGCAGCCTTTGAACCGGTTGAAGTGCAGCCCCTAAGGGATTATGCAGTGAGTTCCGAGACCGGCATCAATCGCCTCATGGCAGATCTCTACGAGATTCGCAGGCAACCCGTGAAATTCTGAACTGCTTGTATATAGTTGAGATAAAGGGGCTTCTGAGGAGGCCCCTTTAGCATTGTGGAAGCGGGATCTTACTGCTTGATGGGTTAGGGTGGATGCGGTTTGCAGCCGCATCAAGGTAGATGCAGCTTGTAGCTGCATAAAAAAAAGTAGATGCAGCTTGTAGCTGCATCATATTGATACCCAAGCATCTTGCAGGATGCTTGGGTTCAGCGGCTGGAAGCCGCTGCTACTATTCAGCGGTTAAAAACCGCTGCCACATTACCGCTGCCACATTGCTAATGTATTGATAATCTAGACTTTACTTCAGGATCATCTCGAGATCATCTCGAGTACTCGAGGTGATCTCGAGGTGAAGACGAGGCAATGCTGACTTAATCTATTGATAATCAAGCTTCTGGGTTTGGCGAATTATAAAGGAAGATCGATATGGTTTAATTCTTTGCTATGTATTATGTTAACCCCTCACCACAACCCTCTCCCACAAAGGGAGAGCGAGTTATCGTGCCCCCTGTCCCTTATTTCACTTTTCCTGTAATCACCAGACGCTTGCTATCCCATCCGCCTTTGTCCAGAAAGGCTAGAATCTCATTGTAATCGCTGCGGCTTAGCTCCATATTCCGGCTCAGAATCCAGAGGTATTTCTGCTTCGAATCACTAACCACAGAATAGCGATAATCATCCGCCAGCTTCACAATCCAGTAATCTCCCCTGAAAGGCCAGAAGAAGCTGACCTTGAGTTTGGCGTTGGTCTTGTCCACAGCCCAGGCTTTGGCATTGGCTTGCTTTTTCACTTTGGTGCCCGCGGTGTCTTCATAGCAAGTATTTTTTACGTTGATTTTACCTTTATTATCAAGCGAGTATTCGGCCACAGTAAGTCCACAATCCCTAGGCTGGAAGCTATTGGGATAATATGCAGTTTGATACCACTTTCCCAGATAGCGCTCCAGGGATACGCTTTTCACCGTTGTAACCGCAGAAAGCGCTGTACTTAACAGCAAAACCAGCACCAGCAGCAGAATTGTATATTCATTCATGATTTAGTCTCCTTTCATGCTACAATTTAACCGCGCAACCAGTTACACGCAAGCTCAATCCCCACTCGCGAGATAAAATCGCCTTGACATAAACCGCTGTTTCAAGAGCTTGGTACAGATAGTGTGCATCTTTAGCTCAGCTGGTAGAGCAACTGACTCTTAATCAGTGGGTCCGGGGTTCGAGTCCCCGAAGATGTACCACTTTTTGTATCGCAGCCCTGGCCGACCACCAGGGGAAGATGCGATAGACGCGGTAATTTGCTCTTTGCTCCGCGTAATAAATGTGCTAAAGTGCGGTATCTCAGATTTGCCGGCTTTAGCAGCCGGCTTTTTTATTTGAACCAAAAGGAGACATAAATGACAGCATTACATGCTCAGGATTCACAGGACAAAGCGAGCTATATCTTTACCTCGGAGTCCGTATCTGAGGGTCATCCGGATAAAGTCTGCGACCAGATCTCAGACGCCATCCTGGATGCCTATCTCGCAGAGGAACCAATGTCCCGGGTGGCTTGCGAAACTCTTGCTACTACAGACCGGGTGATCCTCTCAGGAGAGATCAGTTCCACCCACTTTCTCGAAGTAGAGCCTATCGTACGGGAAACGATCAAGAAAATTGGCTATATTCACCCCAATAAAGGCTTTGACTACAACTGCACCATAGAAAACTACCTGCACGAGCAGGAAGGTGATCTGGCGCGCAATATGGGTGCTGGAGACCAGGGACTGATGTTTGGCTATGCCTGTTCCCAAACCCAGGCATTGATGCCGATCCCGATCGAACTGGCGCACCAGCTCCTGATCAACCTTGCCATAGCCCGCAAAGAGGGCACAATTCCCTGCCTGCTGCCAGATGCCAAAAGCCAGGTCAGCTTTCGCTATGTGGGCAGAAAACCCACTCAACTGGTGACTTTGGTGATCTCTACCCATCATCAGGATATCTGTGCGCTGAAATTTGAAGAGCTCAAACAGGAGATCATCAAGAAAGTGGTGAATCCCACGATTGCGGAGATGGAAACTGAATGCAAGTACTTCTTCGATGCCAAAACCTGCGACATCAAGATCAATCCCCTGGGACGCTGGCATGACGGTGGTCCCGCCAATGATACAGGTCTCACGGGACGCAAAATCATCGTGGATACCTATGGCGGTTGGGCTCAGCATGGCGGTGGAGCTTTTTCCGGTAAGGACGCCACCAAGGTGGATCGCAGTGCAGCCTATATGGCACGCCATATTGCCAAAAGCGTGGTCGGCTCCGCTCTGGCGGAGGAATGCCTGATCCAGTTCAGCTTCGTGATCGGTGAAGCTGAGCCCGTTTCGATCATGATAGACACTTTCGGTAGCGGTAGGATTCCTGATGCTGAAATCGAGAAATTGATCCGCCAGAAATTTGACTTGACAGTGAGTGGAATTATCGAATATCTTGGTCTCAGGAGTCCGATCTATTTACCCAGCGCCAGCTATGGTCATTTTGGACGTGCTGCATTGGAACAAAGCTGGGAAAAGATCAAATATCTCTCCTGACAGGATGGATAATTTGTCACTCTACCAAACCCTACAGCAAGCCAGTCCCTTCTTTTTGATTGCAGGTCCTTGTGTGATCGAGGATCCCGCTACCATGATGCATAGCGCTCAGTTTTTGAAAGAACTCTGCTCAGAGCTGAAGCTGCCCCTGGTCTTCAAATCTTCCTTTCGTAAAGCCAACCGCACTGCTGCGGACTCGCCTTCTGGCCCTGGCATTGAGGAAGGACTAACGATTCTGGCCAGGATAAAGAGCGAATTTGAGCTGCCGATCCTCAGCGATATCCATGAAAGCAGCGAAGCTTCCATGGCTGCAGAAGTATGCGATATTCTGCAGATCCCTGCTTTTTTGTGCCGGCAGACAGATTTGATCAAAGCTGCGGCTGCCACAGGAAAGATTGTGAATCTGAAAAAGGGTCAGTTCATGGCTCCGGAGGATATGCTGCCCGCTGCCCAAAAAGCCGGAGTAAATCAGCAAATCCTGCTTACGGAAAGAGGTAGCAGTTTTGGTTATCACAATCTGGTCGTTGATTTTCGCAGCTTTGCCATCATGGAAAGCCTGGGGTATCCAGTAGTCTATGACGTAACCCACTCCTTACAAATGCCCTCCAGTGGAAAATCCACCGGGGGTACGCCTGAATACGCTCCTCTCATGGCTCGGGCAGCTATTGCCACAGGCAAAGTGAAGGGGCTGTTCGTTGAGTGTCATCCGGAACCGACCAAAGCCTTGAGTGATGCCGCCACGATGCTGCCCCTGAAAGACCTGAAACGTCTTTTACAGGATTGTATAGAGATCGCAGGAACCTTACAGGAGGAGAAACAATGATTACTTCAAATTGCCTGGTCAGGCCAAATAAACGCCCCGTAGCCTGGAGTGAGATCAAGCTTCTGATCCTGGATTGTGATGGCGTGCTCACCGATGGTCGCATCGTGTATGGTAACGGTGGTCTGGATATCAAGAATTTTCATGCCAGCGATGGGATGGGCTTCATGCTGCTCAAAGCTGCCAAAATCCCCGTGGCAATCGTAACCGGAAGAAGCTCCGAAGCGCTTGCCTATCGGTGCCGGGATTTGGGGATTGAGCTGCTGTTTCAAAACGTAGCAAACAAGCTCCAGTGTGTAAATGAACTGCTGGAGAATCTGAATATGAGCTTTGACAACGTAGTCTATATGGGTGATGATTGGAACGATGTCCCCTGTATGCGTCGGGCTGCTTTTTCAGTAGCGCCTGCTAATGCCCTTCCTGAGATTCAGAAAATCGCAGATCATACCACGGAAACTGCTGGCGGACTGGGCGCTGTACGCGAATGCATCAGCTACATCATGCATAAGAAGGGGATTTTTGAACGGGCTGTGATCGATTTTCTGGAAGGAATCTGTTGAGCCTGACCTTCCCCACCAGACCAATAAAAAGCCGTACAAACCGCTTGGCGCGAGTAGCATCAGTTGCATGTTTTGGCTTGCTATTAGTGCTGCTGATTGGTTGCGGAAAGAGTGTTTTGGATACGGAAACGCCTGTGATGGACCGCAGCCAGCCCAATGAAACATCCTACAATATCAAGCTGAGTGAATTCAAGGATGAGCATCTGGATTATATCATCGAAGCTCAGAAGATGGAACGCTTCACCGACCGTCGCATGCTCTATGGATATGGTGTAACCCTCACCTCCTACGACCGCAATAAACAGGTGAGTTCTGTGATCAAGGCCGATACGACTATCGTCGATGATGCCAGAAACATCATCTTTGCCAGTGGCAGAGCATCCTTCTTCTCACCCGGAGGAGGATTGAAGACGGATAGAATCGCCTGGGACCGCAATGTGGATGAGATCACAGCCATGGGCAAAGTAACACTTACCAGGGATGGCAGTGTGCTCTGGGGCAAAAATCTGCGGACAAATTCAAAACTGAGCTTTGCGGAAATGGAAGCTGTATCTGCCGAAGGGATCGTCAATGAAAAAGACATTGATTGGTAGCCTTCTACTTCTGATCCTGCTTCCGGTGTGGGCGCAAAAACGTAATGATCCTGAGAAGTTTCGGTTGATCCATTCAGATAAGCTGTATATGAGCAAACTGGATAGCGGTCAAATCCTGGAGCTGAATGGCAATGTGCATTTTTATTATGGAGATACACAGTTCAAAAGCGACAGGGCTTTGATCCTGGATGGACCCAAGATTGCCAGGCTTAGCGGCAGAGTGGCGGTTTCCAACGACTCCCTGAATCTGGTGGCGGATTCTCTGGCCTATTACCGCATTCCTCAGATTCTAAATCTGGGGGGCAGGGTAAGGATCACGCAAACCACTGCCGAAGGTAATACCCGCTGGTATCAAGGTGATTATGGCATCTACGACCAGGCCAAGGATACCTTCACTACCTGGAGCAATGTAAGGGCTTATGATCAGCAGGAAAACGCCCAATCTTCCTGTGGCTATGCCTTCTGGGACAGAAGAGCGGGCTATTCATATCTGATCGAATCCCCGGTCGTAAGTGCCGGGACAACCGATATCCTCACAGTTAAAGCAGATAAGATGGAGTTTTTTGAGCAGGAACGCAAGCTGATTGCCACCTTCAATGTCGATGTGCGCTCGGGTGAGTATCATGCTACCAGCGACTTCCTGATCTACTTTTCGGAGGAAGAAAAGGCTGTCTTCATCGGCGAACCCCGCTTCGACAATCCATTTGCCAATGCAGAAGCAAAAGAGTTTCAAATCTGGTTCAAAGATCGAAAACCAACTCAAGCAGTCCTGATGGATTCCTGCTATGTCCGCTTTTCCAGTAAGGAGGATCTCCCCAGAACCAATTGGGTAAAAGCTCAAAACGTGATCCTGAATTTCACCGGAGATGAGATTCGGGATTTCACAGCAGAAAACGAGGTTTCTTATTACTTCGTTCAGGATCAAGAGGGGGATAAAGACTATTTTATTAATACTGCCACAGGTGAGTATCTGGAAGCTAAGTTTAGCGAAGACAACGAGCTACAGATTATGAATATGCGCGGAGGCATCAAGGGTAGTTACAAATTCAAGAATGACTCTTGACAATAAATCAATCTTTGCTTAGAGTATCCAGTATGAATGAGCATAAAATCCGAGCGCAAAACCTCGTAAAAATATACGGCAAGAGGACAGTAGTAAACGACCTCAGCATGGAAATCAATCAAGGTGAGGTGGTGGGAATACTGGGACCCAATGGTGCCGGTAAGACTACTACTTTTTATATGATTATCGGACTGGCCAAACCTAACCGTGGCAAAGTGTATCTGGATGATCACGATATCTCCCGCAAACCAATGTACAAAAGAGCCAGAATGGGAATGGGCTATCTGGCTCAAGCTCCTTCGATCTTTGCCAAACTGAGCGTGGAAGACAACGTCCTGGCTATCTTGGAAACCCTTAAAATCCCTCGTAAGGAGCAGAAGCGCCGGCTTGCCGAAGCTCTGGAGGAACTTTCACTCACAAATCTTGCCAAACAAAAGGCCTATACCCTGTCTGGGGGTGAGCGTCGCAAACTGGAGATTACCAGGGCACTGGTGACCAATCCTACCTTCATCTTCATGGATGAACCCTTTGCGGGAGTTGATCCCATCGCAGTGGCTGATATCCAGGATATAATCCACAAAATGCGGGATAAAAACATCGGCATCATGATCACCGACCACAATGTAATTGAGACTTTGAAAATAGTGAACCGGGCTTATATTATCTACGAAGGAAAGATCATTGTATCAGGAACGTCGATGGATTTGATCAACGATGAACAAGCCCGACAGGTTTATTTAGGCGACAGGTTTACCATGAGTCCTTTTGAGCAAAACACATGAGCCCGATGGATCAATACCTCTCTTTAAAACAAAAGCAGGAGCTTGCCCTCAAGCCCAAGATGCTCCAATCCCTGAAGATGCTGGCTTTGCCGATATTGGAATTGGAAAGCTATATCAAACAGGAGCTTGAGGCCAATCCCCTGCTGGAGCTTCGCGAGGAAAAAGACGAGGAAGACATAGATGAAGGGAGCTTTGAACAAAGCACCCCGGAAAGCAGCACTCCCATCGAAGAAGTAGAAACCCAGGAACAACCCCCTGAGACCATGGCGGAAGCCCGTGAACTAACGGAAATCCTGGATCAGTGGAATGACTATCACACTGGTGGCGAAACTTCCAGGGGAGAAAGTGAAACAGACCATACCGAATCGCTGATCCGCTATGAAGCCAATGGCAAGGATTCCTTCTTGGAGCAGCTTTATCCCCTCAATCTGGCTGATAACGAGGTGGAATTCATCCATGAACTGGTTGATTCCTGCGATATCTACGGATTCCTCCCTGAAGGCTTCGATCTCGTCCATACTGCCCGCAGATATCACATTAATACCGACCGGGCCAATAAACTACATGCCATCACCCTGGATCTCAATCCCAAAGGAATCACTGCCCGAAACCTTTCTGAATGCCTTATGGCTCAGCTCTCCGAAGAACAAAAGCAGAACCGGATCATCTGCGGCATGGTTTGTGAGCAGTTTGACAACCTGATCCATCGCCGCTATCAAAAGATTGCCTCCCATTTCAATGTCTCTGAGGATACGATCATTACCGCCAAAGAACAAATTGGTAAGCTGGACCCCAAGCCAGGACTTAGGATTCTCACTTCGAATGCGGCTTATGTTTATCCTGATGTGACTCTCAAGATCATCGATGGCGAGTATGTGGTGATCATCAACGACAACATCACCCCCAATATTATCATCAGTTCTCACTACCGCAAGATGATCAACCGGGGGTTCTTCGATCGCGAAACCACGGCTTTTGTAAGAGAACGGATCAATAGCGCCAAATTCCTGATTAAATCCATCTATATGAGAATGCGTACTCTGGAACGGGTTTCGCTATCCATCATCAAGCATCAATATGACTTTTTCTATCACGGCACCGGGCACATGCAGCCCCTTACCTACAGCGTTATCGCTCAAGACCTGGGGGTGAGCGAATCCACGATCAGCCGGGTCGTGAAACACAAATATGCCGAGACTCCCTATGGGATTTTTTCCATGAAGGACTTCTTCACTTCCACTGCCGGAAGGGATGATAACTATGAAAACATCTCCAGACAGGAAGTAAAGAGCCATATCATTCGGCTGATTGAATCAGAAAGCAAATCAAACCCGCTTTCAGACCAGGATTTGGTGGATATTCTGAAGGGTGAAGGCATGAACATTTCCCGTCGCATTGTGGCTAAATACCGGGATGAACTTGGCATTCTAAATAGCAGACTCAGAAGAGAATAGAGGTAGTTTTGGAGAAGTATCAAGTCCTGATCATAGGGGGCGGTCCTGGAGGCTATGAAGCTGCCATCCGGCTCGCTCAATATGAGATTTCCACGGCAGTTATAGAAAAAGAGCGTTTAGGTGGAATCTGCCTGAATTGGGGTTGTATCCCCACCAAAACGCTGGTAAAAACAGCAGAATTGGTGAATGAAATCCATGATGCTCCCGAGTTCGGCTTGCCGGAGATGAACCTCACCCTGGATTATTACAAGGTGTGGGAACGTAAGAACCGGATAGTGGAACAACTGGTAAGTGGGATAGAATTCCTGTTTCGCAAACGCAAAATACCGGTCTACAACCAGACTGCAGCTTCCATAACCCATACCGAAGAGGGGTACCTGGTAAACACCGCTGAAGGTGACCAATACCTGTGTGAATACCTGATTCTGGCCACTGGCAGTCTGCCCAAAAGCCTTCCAGGGATCGAAATCGATGAACAGAATATCCTCAGTTCTACAGGATTATTGAAGCTGGAAGCTCTGCCCAAAAGCATAGCCATCGTAGGCGGAGGCGTGATCGGCTGTGAATTTGCCTCGATTCTGGCCAGCTTTGGCGTGGAAGTAACCATCATTGAGTTTCTTCCCCGGCTCATAGCCCTGGAGGATGAAGAAATCTCCAAGCGCCTGTCCCTGGCCTTGAAAAAAGCTGGTGTGAAGATCATTACAAAACTGGGTGTTACTGCCATCCGCACTGAAGCCACAGAGCAGGTGCTTACCCTCACAGACGGTAGTGAAATCCGTGCGGAAAAGGTACTGATGAGCGTAGGTAGAATCCCGGCTGTGAATACAAAATTTTCAAACCAGGAACTTGCTCTGGATAGAGGTGCAATCGTAATCACCGACGATATGCAGACCAATCTGGACAAAGTGTATGCCATCGGAGACGTGACCGGTAAGCTGCAACTGGCTCATACCGCCAGCAAGCAAGGTTTGTTCTGTGTGGAGCATATCCGCAGCCGGATCACCGGCAAAACAGAAGAGATTCACACTCTAAACTACATAAACATCCCCCGCTGTACATTCACAAATCCTGAAATCGCCTCCGTAGGCTATACCGAGACCGAGGCGAAAGCAGCTTTTGGTGAGATCATAGTGGGGAAATTCCCCTTTGCTGCCATTGGTAAAGCCATGGCAATGTCCGCAACCCATGGATTTGTAAAAACCATCGCCCGTGCCGATACGGGAGAACTAGTTGGGATGCACATCATGGGACCCCAAGCAGCAGAACTGATAGCCCAGGGAGCAATATTGATTTCGCAGCAAGCACGCGCGGAATCCATCGAGGATATCGTCTTCGCCCATCCCACATTGTCGGAGGCGATTATGGAATCCATTGAGGATTTGCGCAACCTGTCCATTCACAAAATCTAACCAGGAGGATTATTATGCATATCACGATTACTGCCCGTCACTTCGAGCTTACCAAAGCTATCCGGGACTACGTGGAAAACTCATGTTTAAAGCTGAAGAAGTACTTTGACCAGATCATCAATGTTCACGTGACTCTGGCCTTGGAAAACAGCCGAAACATCTGTGAGATTTCCCTGCATGCCGGCAAGTTTGGTCTGCAATCCCAATCCGAAGAAATGGATATGTATCTTTCGATCGATTCTGCCATCGACAAGATGGAAGCTCAGATCAAGAAACTAAAAGATCGTGTGACGGATCACCAGAAGCGAGCTCTGAAAGAACAATTCGACGATTTTTCCCGTGCCTCCGATATCCTTGTAAATACGGAAAACCGTGCCCGTCGTACCGTAAAAACCAAACGTGTGGTCACCGAACCTCTAAGTGTCCACGAAGCATTGGAGAAGATGGACGAAGCCAGGGAAGATTTTCTGATCTTCAGAAACATCGAGACCGACCGGATCAATGTTCTGGTCAAAAAAGACTCCGAGAATTTCAAGCTCTTTGAACCATAAATAAGCCTACCGGATGTCCGGATGGTGCACCTTCAGGGATGTCCATCCGGATCTCCGGATCAATAAATTCACCGCAAGTCAAGCCCCCTAAATAGTGGAAACAAAAGGAACAATATGAAAGAAATTTCAGTCCGGGAATTCTTTGATGCCAAGAAGAAAGACTTGGCACTGGCTTTGATTACCGAGCCAGATACGCTATCCAAGAAGATCGCTTCTCCCCATGTGAATCGTCCAGGACTGGCTCTGGCAGGATTCCTGGAAGTCTTTTCATCCGAGCGCATCCAGGTCTTTGGTGAGACAGAGGTAAGATTCCTGCAATCCCTCAAGGAAGAAGATCTTGTTTCCCGCATTCGGGATATGTTCAAGACTGATATCCCCTGCATAATCGTCACCAAGGGGCTTACTCTTCCTCCCGTGATCGAGTTTCTGGCCAATGATCTCAATATAGCCCTGCTTTCCAGCCGCCTCTCCACGATCAATCTGATCCAGCAACTCACCCGCTATCTGCAGGATTATTTTGCCCTGGAGAAGACCATCCATGCCACTTTGGTGGATGTCTTTGGCCTGGGTATCCTCCTTACCGGAAAAAGCGGGATCGGCAAGAGTGAATGCGCTCTTGATCTGGTGCACCGGGGTCACAGCCTCGTAGGTGATGATCTGATCACTCTGCGTTATCTCGATGATCAATTGATCGGGCGTTCGGGCAGGGAATATGGTTATTTCATGGAAATCCGCGGTGTAGGCTTTGTAAATGCCGAACGGATGTTTGGCATCGAACGTACCCGCAAACAGAAGACGATCGATATCCAGATCGAACTCATGCCCTGGCAGGAAAACATGGACTACGAACGCATCGGTCTGGCGAATAATTATGCTGAGCACCTCGGGGTAAAGCTCCCCATCATCTATCTACCTGTTTCTCCGGGCAAAAACGTCTCTGTGATTGTAGAAGTAGCGGCAATGAACATGATTCTCAAAGGCGTGGGCTATGATGCCGCAGAAGATTTCAACCAGAAGATACACGATGAAATCCGCCGCAAAACCTTGCAGAAGAAGATTGAAGATGACGCAAAAAATAGTGACCGTGACCAATAAATTGGGTCTGCATGCCCGTCCTTCTGCCTTGCTGGTAAGAGCTGCCACCAAATACAGATCCGAGTTTTTTATCGAAAAAGACGGCATGAAAATCAATGGGAAAAGCATTATGGGCGTAATGATGCTGGCTGCTGAATGTGGCAGCACCCTGGAGCTCTGCGCCGAAGGCGTGGATGAAGTGTATCTGATCAATGAAATATCTGATCTGATCCAATCCGGATTTGGAGAGTAAATGAAGATATTCCAAGGCAATAGCATCTCCAAAGGTCTCGCTTTCGGCAGAATCTACATCATGGAAACCAAGACTCTCCAGATCCCCAATCACGATATTGACGCCGCAGATGTATCCACAGAACTGGCTAGATACACGGATACCAAAGCTCAGATTCATGCCGAACTGGATGAATTCCTGAGCCGGGATGACCTGCATGACAATGAACGGGAAATCCTTGCCACTCATTTGGAAATCCTGCTCGATCCGGAGCTGGATTCCCAGATCACTTTGGATATCGAGCAGAATCTCACCAACGCAGCCAATGCCATCTGGAGTGCCTACAGCAAAGCCATAGATTTTTTCCAGGGCATGCAAAACGATATGTTTGCCCAACGAGCCATGGATTACCGCGATGTAGTTCATAGACTGCTGGAGAATCTGATTGGCGAAGAAGCCGATACTCTGGAAGAGCTGAGGTTTGACCACATCCCTTTGATCACAGAGCCCAGCCCCAGCCTTGTTTCCAAGCTCCACCAGCTGAACATTTCCGCATTTATCTGCGAGGATTGCAGCTACAATTCTCATGCTGCCATTCTCAGCCGAGCTTTGGGCATGGCGGTGGTAAGTGGCATTAGTGAATTCCGAAGCAAGATACAGGCTGATGAAATGTTGATCGTCGATGGTGAAGACGGCAGACTGGTGATCGATCCCGATGAAGAGCAACTTGAATTTTTTGCCCAGAAAGTGCAGATTCTGGAGCTGGTACGCCAGAAACAGGCGAAACTAAAAGCTACAGCCTGTAAGACTAAAGACGATGAAATCATCAACCTCTCTGTAAACATCGAAATCCCTGAGGAATTGCCGGGGATTCTGGATTTGGATTGTGATGGAATCGGACTGTTTCGCACCGAATTCATCTATCTTGCCAGCAACAAACTGCCTGATGAGGAAACGCAGTATCAGATCTACAAGGATATCGTCTCCGCCTTGGCTCCAAAGCCTGTTACCATCCGTACCTTTGACCTGGGAGGAGACAAACTGCCTCAGATAGCTCCCACTGTTCACGAACACAATCCCTATCTGGGCAATAGAGGAATCAGGCTGTCCCTGGCTCATCCCGAAATCCTCCGAACCCAATTGCGCGCCATTATTCGGGCTTCCGCTCATGGCAAAGTAAAAATAATGTTTCCCATGGTCATCGATGTGGACGATTTCATCGAAGCCCGCAATATCTACAACGGCTGTGTGAATGAATTGTATACCGAAGGCAATGAATACGATAGCTCCATTGCCCTGGGGTGCATGATCGAAATCCCCTCCGCTGCGCTTACTTCAGACACTTTGGCAAGAGAATGTGATTTTCTTTCGATTGGCACCAATGATCTGGTGCAATACACTTTGGCAGTAGACCGCAACAATGAAGCCGTATGCCGCTATTACATCCAGCATCATCCTGCAGTGCTGAAATTGATTCGGGCTACCATCAGCAATGCGGCCAAGCATGAAAAACCCGTATCCGTCTGCGGGGAAATGGCTTCCCTGCCTGAGTATATACCCCTCCTGATTGGCATGGGTATCACCGAACTCAGCGTGAACCCGGCTACCTATTACGACACCAAGAGCATTATCCAAAATTGTGACCAAAAGCTCAGAATGATCGTTAAAAACTTCGATTTTTCCACCTCATTACCCAAAGTGGATGAACTCGTATATACCACCTTGAAGCATTACTACAAAACAGATGGGAGCTACTTATGATCCGTTTCTATCATCGCAATCTCCTCGCCAATTCCTTCATCCCCAATGCCATTCCGGAAGCCAAAATACGGGACTTTGTTCCCAAGGTACAGACTGCTCATGAAGAAATCCTCAGTGACCGCAAGGCCGATATCCTGGGCTTTTATGCTTTGCCGGAAACGGATACCAGCAAGATCAAGGATTACCTGCGCCATTGCGATCCCAGCTTCGACACCATGGTAGTCCTGGGCATCGGTGGCAGTGCTTTGGGGAACAAAGCTCTGTACAATGCCCTCAAGACCGAACGGGCTCTGCCCCGCAAGCTGTATGTCTATGACAACGTTGATCCCATTTTCCTGCATGAAATCCTGGCTGACATCAATCTGGATACTACCCTGTTCAACGTCATCACAAAGAGCGGCACCACTGCCGAAACCATGGCAGGATATATGATCCTGACTGACCTCTTGATGAAGAAATACCCATCCGACTACAAACGCCGGATCATCATTACTACAGACAAAGAAAGGGGGTTTCTGCGGCAGGTGATCAAATCCGAAGGTTATGCTTCGTTTGTGGTTCCGGACAATGTAGGCGGCAGGTTCTCCGTACTCACGGATGTGGGCCTCTTGTCCTCAGCTTTTGTGGGCATGGATATCGATGCCCTGCTGAAAGGCGCTGGAGCTATGCGGGATCGTTGCGAATCGCTTGATATCTTTTCCAATCCTGCCTATTTGAATGGCCTCATTCACTTCCTGTATATGCGGGAAGGGAAAAACCTCAGCGTGATGATGCCCTATGCCAATGCTCTCTATGATTTTGCCGATTGGTACCGGCAACTTTGGGCCGAAAGCCTGGGCAAACGCTACGATCTCAAAGGCCGGGAAATCTACGTGGGGCAAACCCCTGTGAAAGCCCTGGGCACTACCGATCAGCATTCCCAAATTCAGCTCTATACTGAGGGTCCGGCAGACAAAGTGGTCACTTTCCTCACTGTGGAAAGATTCCAGCATGACTATGTGATCCCCAATCTCCATCCCGAACGCGAGGAAGTAAGCTATCTGGGTGGTAAGAAGCTCTCTCAACTCCTGAATGCAGAACGTTTTGCCACTGAAATTGCCCTCAGCAAAGCCCACCGTCCCAATGCCAATCTTGTCTTCCCGGAACTAAATGAAGAAAATCTCGGGGAAGCCATCATGATGTATCAAATCCAGACCGTCTTTACTGGCAAGCTGCTGCATATCAATCCGCTCGATCAACCCGGCGTGGAAGCTGGAAAGATCGCTACCTATGCCCTCATGGGAAAACGGGGTTTCGATAGCGAACGCCAGGAAATTGAGGAATATCAGGAAGCCTGATTTTTCCCGATTCCCACTCTCTTGGTACTTTGTTGCAGGTTTCACATTCACTAGTACAAGTAGTGTTTACCTCGTGTTCACCTCGAGATCACCTCGAGTACTCGAGGTGATCTCGAGATGATCCTGAAGTAAAGGCAAGATTATCAATGCATTAGCAATGTAGCAGCGGTTTGTAACCGCTGGATAGTATCAGCGGCTTGTAGCCGCTGAACCCAAGCATCCTGCAAGATGCTTGGGTGTGAATAAGATGCAGCTACAAGCTGCATCTACCTTTATGCGGCTGCAAGCCGCATCCACACTAGCCCATCTTCTGTGTTGTTCTCTGGCATAATCATCTGACTGGATATTCCGAACCTACTGAGCCACCCATTCCGCATCACGAGAGCCACCCTCTCCGAAAAATAGAGCCACTCTCTCCGATCTGAGAGCCATTAGTCTATCCTGTTATGTATTGTATAGAGTTGGGCGATATGTGTTCTAAGATCAAAAAGTCCGTCTTTTTCGCTGGGGCTGCAGCGGAGTGAGGACGTAGTCCGAACGTAGCTGCAGCCCCAGCGAAGCGCTAACTCCTGCTATCCCTTTCCTTTGTTTTCCTTTTTCAGACCTTTTCTTTCTCTCATTGACACTTTCCCGTCGATATATATCTGGTATGAGTCATGTATAATCCGGTCCAGGATGGCATCAGCAAGTGTATCCTGACCAATCTTCTCATGCCATCCTCCGGGTTTAAACTGTGAGCAGAAAATGGTTGAAGCAACGTGATGTCTTGCTTCGATTATCTCCAGCAAATCGTGAGCCTCCTGACCAACAAGCGGTGTAAGCAACCACTCATCCAGGATTAACAAGCGAACGCTTTTATACTGCTTGATCACCTTTTTGAATGTTCCTGTTCCCCTTGCTATCGCAAACTCATCCAGCAGTTCCGGAAGTCGGATGTACTTGACCGGGTAGTAATGCTGGCATGCAGCAATACCAAGGGCGCATGCCAACCAGGACTTGCCGTTTCCTGAAGCTCCCATGATGATGATGTTGTGATTTTCCTGGATGTAGGAGCATGATGCCAGTTTGAGTACTTGAGAGCGATCCAGCTTTCTGTCCTCATGATACTCAATATCTGGGATAGAAGCATTGCTGAACTTGAGACATGCCTGCTTTATCAACTTCTGAAGTCTGTTGTGCTTGCGACTTGTCCACTCAGCATCAACCAGCATCCCAAAGCGCTCTTCAAAACTAAGCTCTTTGTGAGTGGAATCCTTGACCTGATCCTGAAAGGCCTCTGCCATCGCACTCAGATGCATTTCCCGCAACCTCGCAGTGGTAGCTTGGTTGATCATTTGTCCATCCTCCCATAGTATTCCGGTCCTCTGCTGATGGCAAATTCTGAGGACGTCATGTGTAGCTCTTTCTGCTCTTTTGGCCACATCTTATCTGATCCTGATTTCAGTATTGCCAGAACGTTTTTGTAACTCGGTGAAGGCGTGAAAGAGAGGGCTCTCTGGCATGCATTTTCAAGCCGTTGGGCTGAATACTTGTCGGCCGCCTTAAGCAATGCCATACATGACCTATAACCTTGTTGCTCAACCTTGCCATTAGCCAGGATTGCTTTAACCACAACTTCAGTGTGTTCCCCAATATGCTTTGCCCATGAAGTGAAGCGATCAGCATTCCATTCTTGATAAAGATGATGCTTGGCAGGCATGTGTTCAGGTACGGTTTGATACTGACCGGGATGTCCCGATAAACGTGGATGAGAGGCTATTCTGCAGGACTTGTAAAACACCTCTATCACTTTCCTTGTAATGCGGATATCTACTTTGTGCTTGATGTATTCGTAGGGGACGGAATAGTTCATCCTGTCCACGCTTACGTGATAGTTGAACTGCACTGTAGCGCTTGACCAGGTCGCCAGCTCAAAAGGCTGAGCAGGAAGTATGGTCAGACAATGCTGCTCCTCACTCATAAAGACACTTTCTCTGCTTCCATCCTTTTTCTGAAAGGGTCTGGTGTTAAAATCAACCAGCTTAAGCTTTATCTCTCGATTGAGCTCTGACAGGGAGAAGAAGGTTTGATTACGCAGAGAAGCTATGATCCACGTAGATATCACACCGACGGTTCCCTCTGCGCTTGCTTTATCTTTGGGGTGACGTACTCGTGCCGGAATGACTACGGTGTCATAGTATGCAGCAAGTTCATTATAAGTCCTGTTGATTACTGTACGTGTCCACGATACGTGATCCACTCCCGTCTTGAGATTGTCTGGTACCAGTATCCTGGCAACCCCTCTGAAATACTCAAAGCAGTTGATATGTGCCTGAACCCAACTTTCCATATCCATCTTCAAGAAAGCTTCAACATAAGAGTATCCGCTGTAGGGTAGGGTTGCAACAAACACATATGCCTTTATCTCATCACCGCTTATATTGTCGATGATAAAGGCAGTTTGTCCTGCCCAATCAACTTCAAGTTTCTCGCCTGGCTTATGATGAATCCGCATGGTTGCCTTGGTCTTCTGAATGTAGTCATTGTAGAGTTTGCAGAATTGACTGTACTGATAAGGTATAGCCCGACATGTCCTGCACGCTTCAGAATACTCATACCACAGCAAAGACAGGGTGACGCCGCTTTTACCCATCTCTTTATGGATGCTGTCAAAGTCTGGCAGCTTGTGGCTTCCATCCAGAACACTATCCGGGAATAGCATCTCTCCGAGCTCACGGTCGCCCATTGAATCTGGTAACGGCAATGATATACCAAGGGCTGCTGCTGCTTTCAAAGTTGCTGACACGGTATTGCGCGAACAAGATACACTTGCTGCTATCCCGCGTCCGCTAATTCCCTGCTGATGTAATCGCAGGATCTCACGATATTGGGTCATCTTATTGACCTCCATGGATGTATTTGCACTATCGTGCATGAATCCAGAGATGGTCAATGTGCTAATCTGGCAAGGTGGCTCTCATATCGGAATAGGTGGCTCTATTTTTCGGAATGGGTGGCTCTCAAAGTGCGGACTGATGGCTCTAACCCATCAGAATGTTCAAATTCCCACTGATTCAGTAATCACATTTTCAGACTCGTGGATTAGACTGATCATTTAGCTAGATTTTGTACCCAAAAATGGCATTGAGTCAATTCATGCTGCCTCCATATTTACAACTGCATTGCAGTAGAAAGTTAGCCTCAGATCTTTCAGCCTATCAAGAGCTTCTGCAAACTTTGTTTGTCTTTTGGGGTTGGATATCCCCAACCTCAGGACGTCATCCCTGCCATCCTTACCCAGCAGGGCAGGAATAACCAGGTACTCCATTCTTATCGTTCGTAGTTTTCTGTCCTTATCACGGGTATGCAGAACCTCTTTGATGAGCACTGTCACGAGATTGTGAAGAATAAGGCAGATCGTCATCAAAACTGCTTCCGTAGCCCAGAAAAGCTAACTGTGGGTGATTTGACGGTCTGCCACGCTTAGTGGGATTGTAGCCCTTCTTGGCTCCTTCTTGTTTTCCATAGCGTGTAATAACAGTAGAATCAAAACGCAAGGTATCTTGCTCAATACCTGCATATTTCAATAGTGGACGCATGAAATACTGGCTGATGTTTTGCAGCAGAATCTCGTTCAGTGACCTGCGATTGTACTTGTTCCAATACCTGGTGATGCCGGTGGATGATTTGACCAGTCGCTTTACTCCAAAACAACGCTACAGTTCCACTACGGAAGTGACTTATCTAGGAATGAACTCAATTTTGACTTAACCCTTTTTGCAGTTCTTACTCGACTGGCTTCGTTGCATAATTTCTCCAATTTTGATTTGGTGTTGTGGATGATCTCAAATCATTGTTACAGGTGAATATATGCAACACTTTTCTTTTGGGATTTGTCCTTACTGCATTAACTGGGTTGAATACTTCAAAAGCTGTTAATCTCTTCGATCTGAGTTTTTGAAACAAATAATTTCTCATAATTATCCCTACATGTCAGTTCGAATTTGATTTAATAGTTAGATTCTGCATTGAACCATTGCATTCTTAACCTACTAATAATGTGAACAAATGATTTATATATCATGACCTCAGCCATCACTCCAGATCAAATATCTCTTGTTGTCTAATGCGATACTTGACGGATCGACCGATTTTCACTTTTTCAATCTCTTCCATCTTACTTAGGACTTCTGTCATCTGCTTTGATGGCATATCGACCACAAGTTTGTCACAAATCTCTTTGGCTGTCAGAGCGATGTTCGCCAGCAACTCAACGATTCTGCCTGGAAGATCATCTTGATTGCTAGTTGTGGAGATAACTTTCTTTTCAGTTTCTTGCTGACTCTCTGGATTACCATTTTCATCAACTGCTATTCCACCCAAATCAATCAGAAGGTTGTTTGCACAGGTCTCATCACCTGTGGCTCTCCTCACGTAAATCGTGCGACCTTTGCGAAGTCCATCTTTCACTCCAGACCAGGTTCCTCCTGAATTTGATGAATCCGCAACGTATATCTCTTTGGCGAGGCCGTAGATTATCGGATTTCTTGCCATAGCTAATTCGACTTTCCAGGGAGCTTTAGGATGAAAAGTGCTTAAAACGAGCACGTCTCCATCGATGATTTGCTTATAGTATGTCTTATATCCTGACCCAAATGTCATAACTCCCTGGGGTAGTACAATAATGCTATGTCCGTGATACTTTAAAGCAGAATCGAGAGCTGCTTTGTCTATGCCCTTGGCAAAGCCGCTAACAATAACTTTATAGTCTTCACTGGCCTTTTTAGCAATGTTATCTGTAAACTTCAATCCTCTTGAGCTAGCATTACGAGATCCCACAATCGCAATTGAATCCTCAACAAGAAGCTGTTTATTGCCTTTGATGTAGAGTAAGGGAGGGGAGTATGCGAGTTTGAGATTGTCTTTCAATGTTGGAGAATAATCAGGAGAGTTTAGTGGAATAAGATCAAATCCTTGGTTAAAAAGACTCTCAGCCAAAAATGCGTTATTGGCTATCTGATCTTTAGCTTCAAGTAAAGATGATATTCGCTTTTCGTCAATGGAATAGCTGTTTTTCCATCCTTCATGATCAAGGGAAAAGAACTCCTGTAGATCCGATCCATTGTCATGATAGATTTGTTTGATCAATTCATTTATTTGACCGTTTGTCCATCGCTTCAAGTGCGATATAGTTATCCAGTAAGCTGCTTGTTGCATAGTTTAATACCTTGTATTCTTTAGGTGTTTCATAATTTATCCCCACCGACAGTTTTTGCCAATACTAGTGGTGCTATAACCACAGCACCGAGTTGTGTTAAGTACTTGCCAATTTCTTTTATGGTAGCCCCGCTATCAAAGATATCATCGATCAACAATAGCTTTTTACCCGATACTTTCTGCGGATCTGAAATGGAAAACGCTCCAGCAACATTGTCTGATTTCAAGTAATGATTCTCAAAGATTTTCTGCTCCTGAATAGGCCGAGTTTTCACTAAATCGTGCAAGATTGGAATTCTTAAAGCGTTTGATACTCTCTCTGCTAGATGTCGCACCAAGTCTCCTGACACAGTAGGTGGAACATACAAGATTAGATCAAATTTCTCTTTGCGGAATTTGGAGTAGTAAGCTTTTAGAATGAGTGTGATTAGGAAATCTGGGAAATCACCACCATTTTCGTATTTACACCTGTGTATAGCAGCCCCTACGTTAGATACGCCATAATATGAACCTGCTACTCCATCGATGAGCTTGGTTTTTTCTGATTCTACTTGAAGTTCTGGGAAGTAGCTGAAGCGGAATTGGTCAAGTTTCTCGTTCCATTCAGAGCTTGGATTGATATGGTGTTTTGCCAACCCTGTATTATCGCAGTTAATAAAATCCTTATCAACAATGTCTCCCAAGTATTCACATAGGTATGACATGCGCGACTTGCATGTCTCTGCATACTCCATCATGGCATTCAGTTCCTTGATCTTTGCCTCACGAACCTGATCGTAAAAGCTTGGATCAAATGGCTTTGAGTTAGGGATGAATTCATATTTCTTGGACTTTCCTATATACACTTCTCTGATTATTCCCTGGTCGATCAGATCGGCTCGTATAACACGTATCTGAGTCTGGCCAAGGTTAGTTCTTTTCATCAATTCTTTCTCTCCAAGCATCTCGGTTTGTAGAGCGGCAATAACTTTCTGATACTTGGCAATAGATGGCTTAGCACCCTCGATAAAAGCTTCTGGTAGATCTCTATCTTTTGGATTATACAGAAGAACTATTACTGTCGGCAGGCCATCCCTGCCGGCTCGACCAATTTCCTGATAGTAATGAACCGGAGATTGAGGGAATTGAGTATGAATAATAAATCTAAGATCAGGTTTGTCTATCCCCATCCCGAGAGCATTTGTTGAGATCACGCATTTCCACTCATTGTTTAGCAAACCTGATTCCACTTCTATTCTGGTATCTGCGTCAAGCCTGCTGTTATATGATCTGGCTGGTATATTCAAGAATTCAAACCATTTACTTATCAACTCGGTTTCAACAACCGTTCCAGTATAGATAATACCAGTACCATTCAACTTGGTTATATTCTGAGCAAGCCAAATCAGTTTATCGTCATCTGACTGCACATTAACTACATATAATCTGAAATTCTCACGTAGCAGTTTACCCCTGATAACCTTCAACTCACCAGTGATCTGAGATGCTATGTCATGCTCAACTCTTTTTGTTGCAGTTGCAGTAGTAGCAAGAACAGGTAACCCTTTGGGCAAGAGATTAACAAGATTGATTATTCGCCTGTATGCTGGACGAAAATCATGTCCCCAAACTGAGATACAATGCGCCTCGTCTACTACTACCATGGATAACTTCATATGGCGCACTTCTTCAAGCCACATCATGTTTTCCTGTCGTTCAGGAGCGATGTATAATATTTTCAGTGCTCCGAGCTTTGCTTCCGCAATCACGCCGTTGTTTTCTTCATTACTCTGGTTGCTATTTATACACTTAGCCATGATCCCCAAGGCCTGAAGCTTATTAACTTGGTCTCTCATTAGGGCGATCAAGGGAGAGAAAACAACGGTTAAACCATCAAAGAGAGTTGCTGGAAATTGAAAACACAGCGATTTACCATAGCCTGTTCTTTCAATTAGAAGTAATCTTTCACCCCTGAAAACTCGGGATATTGTGTCCCATTGTTCATCATAGAACCTATCAAGCCCAAATCTCTGTTTGAGTAAGTGTTCAGCCTTATCCCTATTCAATCCGAATTGATCCATGAATGCTCCATATTACCTACAGATTAGCACTACTACTTGTTTTGGTAGTGGGCTTAAGCACCCGGAAATTACCGCTGCCAAACATGCTTAACGATATTGAAACAATACCCATATCACGATCCTATCTTGTGAAAACCAAACTCAACACAATCACTCATCTCATTCATGATCTCTCCTAACATCCATACTGACAATGGCATAAGTGCTGAGAAATGGGCTATTATCGCTACAAACCATCGCTGACTTATACATTTCGAAACCACCCCAATTCGTCAACCGAATTTTTCGTGTATTGTCCACATTAGAAGGGAATGAATGGTATCAGCTACAATCTGTCTATCTGACAAAGAAAGAGATTCACTATTGACAGAGATAGCAGTATTCAATTGTATGTTGAAACACCCTTCATTCATCTTAACAGGGAGGAGGATTATGAGTTCAGACTCTATTCGAGGAAACTCAAATACAAAAATCATTGAGGCTAGATCCAAACTCCAAGATGTGGCAATATCATTAGGTAGATACAACTTGGATTATTTGCTGCAGTTGTGTAGCTTTCTATCAATCATGTCTTTTCTAAACTTCAAAAATAAGACGGTGTCACTGAAGCTATGGTTGTTCTTCAATCCCAACTTCATCAAGAACTTGAGTAAAGCTATCTTGCTTTCAAATTCAAACACTTCTAAGCAGGGATGTTTCCATATATCTGAATTCATAAACGTATTCAAAAGGCTGAAAGACATTGATACACTTGTCTACCACGAAGATGCGCCAGGGATATCAAACTTAATGCTGGCATCCATAGCTAACACCCAAGTGTATTATCAAGAAGCAGATTTTGCAAGAGATATTGGGCGTTCACTACTCCTCTATGACCAAATTCCCGAAAAATACGGGTTAAAAAATGAAAGGTGGATAGATGTATTTCAGTTGTTTCAAGACCGTTATGACATTTCTATTTCAAAGATGTATCCTCTCCTCCTGGCTATAGTGATGCACAACGAGAGAAGATATGAAGCGATTAATCAAGAGCTAGAGAAAACTCCAGAAAGAATGTTACCACAAACTGTGCTGAATAAATTCCACAGCCTTATGGCGCAGCAGAATTACTGTACTATCAGTATCACAAATGAAGATATACCTGAAGCCATATATTTTGCCTTAAGCAGATACTACGATTCTATATCGGTTCCAATAAGGGACGTAAAAAGCCTAGTTCGATGCATTACCTCAAGTATCATGGTATCAGATTGGCATCCATTTAGGGTGCAGCCACTAGTTACTGTAGCAGAAAATCAGTATATTGTGCCTTCGATATGGGAACTCGTGGAGCACGCAAAAAAGCTGCACACCCGCATCGTAGAGAACCTGAACGATGATCAAAGAAAGCAATTGTACACTAACTTGGGATTATCTTATGAGAAGTATGTTTTCGACTACATGGTTACAACTCATCCGTACGACACAATCATTGCTGAGTCGAACTTCAGTAAGAGTGATCTAGGTCCGGATGTTACCATCCTTGATGTGGAAAAGAACATGTGTGTGTTCATTGAAGTGAAAACAGCATCTATCCCATTGCCATCAAGAAACGATCCGTTGCAATGGGATAGCAAGCTATCGGAGTTAGTGGAGTTAGTCGATAAATTGCACAGAAAAGCAATTAGAGTATTCAGTAAGGAAGGTCACTATAGACAATATGAACACCAAATCGATCATTGCCAGATTGAAAACTCAATTCTTATTGTTGTTTGTGGGGATTTAGGTTACTTCTTCGACGCAATACTGATAGATAAAATCAGGTCTACATACCCAGAATTTCCAACAAATAACATCCTGTTTCTTGATATTGTGGGTGTTGAAAACCTCATTGAATACTCAAGTCAAAATAGCATGACACTATGCCAGGCTTTTAAAAGACTTATAGATATACAGAACAGTGTAATCAAGGACACGAATATTAAACCCAAATAATGCAGTAGGAATTTACAGACCCGTGGATTAGACTGATCATTCATTTAGATTTTGTACCCAAAAATGGCATTGTGTCAATTCATGCTACCTCCATATTTTCAACTGCATTGCAGTAGAAAGTTAGCCTCAGATCTTTCAGTCTATCAAGAGCTTCTGCAAACTTTGTTTGTCTTTTGGGGTTGGATATCCCCAACCTCAGGACGTCATCCCTGCCATCCTTACCCAGCAGGGCAGGAATAACCAGGTACTCCATTCTTATCGTTCGTAGTTTTCTGTCCTTATCACGGGTATGCAGAACCTCTTTGATGAGCACTGTCACGAGATTGTGAAGAATAAGGCAGATCGTCATCAAAACTGCTTCCGTAGCCCAGAAACTCTTCATGTTATAGGCTGAGAGGCCAAAGCCATCCTTCAGATTTTCGATAATGTTCTCAACATTGGCTCTGGGACGATAATAGCACCAGATTTCGTAAGGGCTGGCTGTGATGTTGTTTGTGATGTAGAGGGAATGGCGATACTCCTTGCCGTAGTCCTCGTCTTGGAAGAGGCTGAGTTGCTTGCCGGTAGCTCTCGGACGCTTTTTGATCTCCTGACGAACTACAACGTAGCGTCGTCCTCCTCTCCAGCTTTCATTTTGATGAGAAAATGTGAATTCACTGACTTCGATACCTTCATCGACCCGTGTCCACTCGGTCTGGTTGTAGATGAGCTTTTGAAAAAACTGGTATATCGGAGTAGAGATCACATACTCAACTCTGTCTTCCTCGAGCTTAAGGATGAAATTGCGGTCATAATAACCGCTATCTGCCAGAACCCTTTCGACCTTGATCCCTTCGATAAAACCCCTGGTCTGAAGATAAAACTCAACTATGCCATTGGCAGAGCGGGTATTGCCGGATCGATTCCAAAAGTTGACTGTGTATCCGCTTCCCAGAAAAGCTAACTGTGGGTGATTTGACGGTCTGCCACGCTTAGTGGGATTGTAGCCCTTCTTGGCTCCTTCTTGTTTTCCATAGCGTGTAATAACAGTAGAATCAAAACGCAAGGTATCTTGCTCAATACCTGCATATTTCAATAGTGGACGCATGAAATACTGGCTGATGTTTTGCAGCAGAATCTCGTTCAGTGACCTGCGATTGTACTTGTTCCAATACCTGGTGATGCCGGTGGATGATTTGACCAGTCGCTTTACTCCAAAACAACGCTCAAAGATCTTGATCCCGTTCTCCATATAGTTGATGTGCGAGAACTTGGTTCCGCCATTTAGCACTGATATAAACAGAGACACAAGTTTGGAAAAAACACCCGTGGAGTTATTCGAGTATTCCTGGACTGGATAAATCTTCTCAACCAGTTCTTGTAATCCAATCTTCTCGAAAAACCTCGAAAACAACGCTGCGGTTCCACCCAAGGTTGTGATTAACTTAGGACTGAACTCAATTTTGACTTGACCCTTTTTGTAGTTCTTGCTCGACTGGCTTCGTTGCATATTTTTCTCCTACCTTGATTTGGTTTTGTTGATGATCTCAAATCATAGTGACAGGTGAATATATGCAACGCTTTTCTTTTAGGATTTGTCCTTACTGCATTAATTGGGTTAATCACCTGTCGAACAAGTAAATGGGAATCAGGGAAACATAGAGAGACTAATGGCCTAAAAGCCGGAGGATTTCATCAGGTAAACCCAGCACGGCAGCGATACGGATGGCGTCCATGGCTGGGGCGGTGTGTTTCTTGAGTGGGATCAGGTTGTAATCCATTGCATTTGCAAGATGTTTCAAGCTTTTACCAAGTTCTCCGCTTTCTGCGCGGGAGAGCTTGAAATCCTTCGGGATGCCAGCAATGCGATACTGGCGGATATCCTGAAGCATGGCGGGAGCAGTGAAATGCGTGGCAGAAATGCAGGTATGATGGGTCTCGGAGAGATGTTTGATGATCGCCGTGGCGATGGCTTCACCTTCGGTGGGATTTGTACCTTTGGCGATTTCATCGAGCAGGAACAGCCCCTTTCCTTTGTGCTTAAGGGCTGTACAAAAAGCCACGACTTCCGCTCCGAAGGAGGATAGACTGTCGCTTTCCTGGGTGTGATTGTAGTAGATAAAGTCATACACCGGAACCTGGGCAGTTGTGGCGGGGATGGGGATGGCATAGCGGGTGAGTTCACAGATTTGTGCCACCAGCTTGAGGATATTGGTCTTTCCGCCCATATTGGGGCCAGTGATGAGGTTGGCGGATTGGCTGAAAATTAATTGTAGTGGCTGATACTCCCGATTTTGGGCTTTTAGGGCAAGCTTGAGAGGAAGATTCACGGCATCAGTCACTTTGAGGGATTGGGTGCTTTTCGTGGCAAGCGTGGGAATGCAACAGTGGTATCTCATGGCAAAAGCAGCCAGCATGTAATCCCAGGAAATGGAGAATACACTTTGCACCGCTATGGCAAGGTTCTTAGCCTGCCTTTGAATCTTACCGCTGAGGCGATTCAGGACTTTCTCCTCTGCTGTGGTAATAGCTTGATTCAAGCTGGCGATTTGCTGCTTGAGGGAGTTTGTTTCCGCAGAATCAGCCAGGCGAAAACTGAGATTGGCGATGCTTTCACCGCTCACAATGAAATACCCCGAAGCCTGAACTTGCTCGATTAGCTGGGCTTGGCTTCTGGAGAGGACAAATTCATCCTTGAGATTGGGGATCGGGAGCTGCTGCCGGGCTTCTTGCAGTGTGGCTGCCAGCTTGTGTTTCAGCTTGTGGGATAGCTGCTGGCGTTTGCTCACCAGGCTGCTGAGGCTCTTGCTATACAGAGGAGAGAGTCTGAAGCTGGGAATGTTCCCGCCTTCGGGATCAAGCAGATCAAAAAGCTGACTCAGGTTCGGCAGGGAATATTGTTTATACTCCTGTCCGTTCAGCAATTGGCGAAGCCTGGCATAATAATACAGAAACAGCTTGAGTTCATAAAGATCATGAATCCCGAGATCTCCACCCGCAGCATAGGTGGCAGGATCAATGAGGTTGATATGGCTGAAGATCTGCTGCCACTCAGTTTGGGGATTTTCACTCAGGATGCGGATAAAGTTCTTCCTGCCTTCATAGGCTTTGGCGATTTCGGCTGCTGAACCCAAAGGTTCCTTGAGCTTGATACGCTTCACATGAGCCATCATTTCGGATGGTGCATCGATCAGATCATAGATGATATTCAGTCCCAGCTTCTGGGAAAGCAGCTTGGTCATCCTGTTTGTCTCCCTTTTGTTTGTCTATGTCACAGGCCAGTATTTCAGCTAAATGTCAATCTTTTTGTGCAAAACGGTGGCGGATGCTGCCATTGCCGGTGAGGATAATCCTGCTGTTATGGCGGTTCAAACGCTGGATGGTTTCTAGATGTGGAAAGCCGTAGATATTGCTATTGGTGCTGGTGATCCAGGCTACCTGTGGATTCACTGCCCTCAGAAAGCTCGCACTGGAAGAACCCCGGGAGCCATGATGCGCTACTTTCAGGAAGTCGGCTCTCAATTCATCAGGATAGCGCGCTGCCAGGTATTCCTCCGCAGGATTTTCGATATCTCCGGTGAAGAGGTATCGCCTGCCACCCAAGTCCAACCGGCAGACGATGGATTGATCGTTTTCATCGCTACTGGAGAAAGCCTGATCGGGGTGGAGGATTTTAAGGGGAACCTTGCCCAGGTGGATAGTTGTGGTATCCTGGATGGCGATGATCTTTGTACTATTCAGGTTCAGGCTGGCAGAGATGTCCTTCCAGGCTGGGCTTTTGATGGCAGCAGCGCTGATGATCAGATGTCTGATCTTGAGGTTTTGCGAGAGAGTAGTGAAGCCCCCGGCGTGATCGGAATGCAGGTGAGTAAGCAGTAGATAGTCGATTTTTCTGATGCCCTTGCGCGCCAGCCAGGGGATCAGCTTGCGCTGCATCCAGGAGCTTTGGGAGTGTTCTTCAGCGGCACTGAACCTGGTTTCCGCCCTGTATCCTGAGATGCCTCCGGTGTCGATCATCAGATTGATGCCACCCGGGAGGCGGATCAGGCTGCAATCTGCCACTCCGGCATTGAAGAGGTGGATATCATACGGCCTGGAAAGAGGAACGAAAAAGGCAAAACAGGCAAAAGCTGCAACTGGGATGGCCAGCTTCAGTGCCAACCGGAAACGTTTCCTGACCACAAGGAGCAGGAGGATGAGCACAGCCACCAAAGCCAGGGTTTGGGTGAGGCTGAGCCAGTGATTGGCAAGATATAGGGGCAACTCTGCACAAAACTCCAGCCAGTATTGCCAGAGATCACTCAGGGCCTGATACGAAAGCAGGAGCAGACTCGCCATCCAGCTTCCTGCGGGGAGCATCAGGATTAACATGCTCAAAGGAAGCAGCAAGGCTATGATGGGGATCCCCAGGAGGTTTGCCAGGATGCCATTGAGCGAGGCGGTGCCGAAATAGTAAAGAGTAAGCGGGGCGATGCCAATGCTCACGATGATTGTAAGCATGATGTAATTGACCGTGCGGTAAAAGCTGCGTTGGATCAGTGGTGTGTCTACTTCGCTGGTTTTACCCAGTTTTGGGACAGCGGCTACTATCAACGCAACCGCCGTGAACGAGAGCTGGAGGCTGATGCTAAACAGCTCATGGGGATTCACTGCTGTGATGATCAGCAAGGAAATAGCTAGATTCTGGATTCCCGAAAGGGGACGGGACAGCCATCCTGACAGAATCCCAAGGGTGATCATCAGAATTGCTCTGGTAATGGGCGGTGACCAGTTATTCAGAGCAGCATAGGCAGCGATCAGGATTAGAAAAGCCAGCTCTGCGATCCGGTAGGGCAGGAGCAGCCGGAGCACTATCATCATCACAAAATAGATGAAAAACACATGCAGCCCACTAACCACTACCAAATGCACAATGCCTGCTCTGGTCAGCAGTAAGCGCTGTTCCTGCTTGTAATCGCTTTCTCCCAGCAGCAGTGCCTTGCCCAGGGCAGCATAGTCTCCCAAGTTGCGATTCAGACGCTGGAGTAGGTACTGCCTTAGTTTTGCTATCTTGCTGGTGCGGACTTGCAATGAATCCACCTGGGGTGGGAGGAGAGGGTAGGCAGCGGCGGTGTATTTTGAAGCAAAGACATCCAGGATGGGGTCTTTCTGAATAGCCTTGAGCTCCATCAGCGCATGGTAGGTGGTACCTATTGTGGCATTATCAAAATCGCCAATGATGATATCTTCATCTACCTGGGTGTGGTTCAAGATCAGCAGTCTGGCGCTTAGAGTGGATGAACTCAGGCTTCTGGTGATCACGAAACGGGCTTCCTGTCGAATGCTGGTTGTCTGCTCAAGAATCTGCTGCAAGGCACTGGGTCCAGGATCGTGGATTTGCCAGCGGATTGCCCCCAGACAAAGCATCAGGGCAATGATGCCCAGACTTCGCCATTTGGGCAGTAGAAACCCAATCAGGCAAAGAGCCATGCCCAGTCCCAGGAATAGCCAGTGGGATAGAGGCATTGCCCTCGCCAGGATGATGCCTCCGCTCCATGCCAATACGGGAATCAGGAGCGGGTAAGGAAGTGCTTTGGTTTGGGTGATGCCCGCCTCCTAACGACGGTTGTTGAACCCTAAAATGATACCCAGGGCTACGGACCATAAAGCGGCAAGGCCGATGCGATAGACATCCGGCAGCATGAAAGTAACCGTATGGGCTGGGATCCAGAACCACAGCAGGGAGTACATGCTTTTATGCAGGTTTGCCCAGTTCTTATGCTTCTCCGGGATGTTATCCAGCACTCTGTGCATGATTACCAGAGTGAGGCCAAACTGAGTATTCATCAGTACCGAGATCGCCAGGGCACGGCTGAAGGTTCCCAACTGAGGGAGATAGTGGTGGCTTTCGAAGTATTCCACCATTCCTGTGTAGCCCTTGAAGGCATACTTGATGCCAATGGCGAGGATCGTCCAGACCAGCATCTTCCAAAGCGTGATCGGAACTGAGAAAGGATATTTGAACTTGCGCTGCACCAACCATTTGGAGATGATCTCTCCCAAGGTGCCCAATATGGCAAATTGGATCATGGCACTGAGGATCGGATATGCCATTACCCAGGATACATAAGCATTCATAGTGGCTCCATTACTTTTCTTCCAAAGTATATATTCCATCCCAGGTACTGGGAAGTGATTGCATGAGGCGCAGGCAGCGGGCATGCATGGTCTCTGATGGTGGATCCGGCAAGAGAGTCTCAAATGCTGTGGCAGCTTCCAGGAAGTTGCCTTTCCGGTACTCAGCCAGAGCTGCGGCATAAGTATCCAGCCAGGTGTATTGACTGGGATCAATGTGCTTGAGTTCTCCCAAAAGTTCATAGATCCTGGTGCCTTCCTGTTTGCCTTTTACTCTCAGGATATCAAGCTCGCGGCATAGCATCTCATCTTTTACGTCCAGGTAGGTGCTTTCAGAGATGATGATGTGGGTTTTGAAGACCTTATTCACGCCTTCCAGACGGGCAGCAAGGTTTACGGCATCGCCTATCGAGGTGTATTCCATACGCCTGAGGGATCCTATGTTTCCAGAGACTACGCGGCCTGAATTGATGCCCAGGCGGGTATTGAGGTGAAAGAATTCTGCCGGAGTGGGGTTTTCCTTTTCGGCAAAGGCCTTGCTCCGTTCTCTGTGAGCCAGGGCTGCCCGGCAGGCACTTAGGGCATGGTCTGCCCTGGCAATAGGTGCGCCAAAAACTGCCATCAGTCCGTCGCCGGTGTATTTATCCAGCAGTCCGCCAAAATCCAGGATGGCGTTTGTGAAGCTGCCAAAGTATTCATTCAGGTAGCTTACCAATTCCTGAGGACTGTGCCGTTCCGAGAAACCAGTGAAATTGTAGATATCGCTGAACATTACTGTAACTGCCAGCTCTTCTCCGCCAATATCAACGAGTTCGGGATTCTTCACGATTCTATCCACCAGGTCAGGATGCAGATAGCGGTTGAAGATTTGCCTGAGTTCACGCCTGTGTTTGCCTTCCATGGCATAGCTGAGAGTGAGTCCTGCCAGCCATGAAAGGATCAAACTAATAAGCAGGGACGTGTAGTTCAGCATATACATCAGCCTGGCAAAAAGGAATTGCGAGCTGATGCTAAGCAAGGCCAGGAGGATCAAAACCAGGATCAGCGAAGTACCGCTGCCAGTTCTCAAGACTACCAGCAGTATCATAAAAGCCACTTCTATGCAAAACAGCCAGATCATGAGGTCTGAGGGTGAGTCGAGGAAGTGCTTATTGGTGATATTGCTTAGGAATGTAGCCCAGACTTCCATGCCTGGAACAGCCCAGGTGTAGGGTGAGCTTTTCAGATCCATCAATCCTGAAGCAGTAGCGCCGATGATAACGTATTTGCCTTTGAAGAGCTCTGGATTTATCGAACCTGGCACGCCCTGCATATCACTCACTGCAGCATGCAAGAGGACGCTGAAGGGAATGTAGCGGAATACTCCACCTCCTCCGCCCTTGCCATACCAGCGCAGTGGGAAGTCGTTGCCAGGAGTATCGGGCAGTGGTATCTGTTTTCCAGGATTGGCGATCTGGTATGCTGCTATTCCGGCATTAGGATAGGTTTTCCCGGAGAGATTGTAGTAAAGTGGTATGCTGCGCAGGATGCTCTCCCTTTGGGCAGCAAGACTTGCTCCACCCACTCCGGCAGCAGAGTCCAGGAATATTGGAATGGGTGTTTCAGCCCCTTGATACAGGGGTAAGCCTGCGGCAGGGACATCAGATGCAAAGCGCTCCAGGGCTGGGTCTGGATCCGAGGGCTCACTGGAAAGTGTCATAATCAAAGCCGTTCTGCCGCCTCTCTTCATAGCCCCAGCAAAGGCTGCATCCATAAAGTCGCCATCTTCATCGCCCCGGTAGAAATCATGCTCGTCAAAGAGGATATCATAGAGGATGGCTTTGGGGGCAGCTTGATTCAGGTAATTTGTGACCAATGCATAGAAAGAACGCGGGAAGGGCCAGCCCTGACCCAAACTGCGGGCATAGTCCAAAGAGCCCTGATCGATGGCTACCAGTACGATATTAGTATCTGCTTTGGCAGGCATGGGAGCCAGTTGAAAACGTAAATCCTGAGTGCGGTGCTCGATATCCTGAAAGACTGGCAAGCGGCTGATGCCAAAGGCCAGAGTTCCCAAGACCAGGCTATACAGCAGGATCAGCCATATATTCTTGTAGTGTTTGGAGATATTGGGTTTTACCTGGCTTTTGCCAGGGTTGGAATCAGGGGGCATAGCATCTCCTCATTGGGCTTTATCACTTTGCGGTATAAAAGTGCATCCTCAAATACTGTCAAGCATCTTGCCATCAGCCTTTACAAGAGCACCATCTTGCTGGTCTTGCGGAAGGTTCCGGCTTCGAATCTGTAATAGTAAACTCCTGCGGGCAAGCGTTTCCCCCTGGCATCACAGCCATCAAAGCGGATGTTGTGCAGTCCGGATTTGAACTCAGCAGAGCACAGAACCCTCACCAGCCTTCCTTTCAGATCATAGACAGTCATCTTGACTGGGGAATTGTCCTTGATGGTGAAACTGATATTGGTCTGCTGCCGGAAAGGATTGGGATAGCATGATCCTAAAGCCGTTGTCAAAGCCGGAATATGGATATCATCTCCTGAGGAAGGATTGAGTGTATTGGTAAACACGGCTGGGGAAACATTTCCACCACTGTAAACGGCTTGCACAGCCCACCGGTAGTCAAAGACGGGCTGCTCCAGCCAAAGCGAATCCACCAGGCTCAAGCCACTGACAGGCTCAGGATTTACAAGCTGCCATTGGGCTGGGTAGCTCTCTGCTCCTGATGCCAGACGCCAGACCCAGTATCCTGTCAAAATTCTTGTTCCAGGCCTCTGAATCGAGCGGGCATTTGCTGCCTTCCTGGCTTGAATCTGATTGCTTGCACTTCGCTGAGGCATAGCCGCAGACCAACTGATGGTAGCTACTCTGGAAACAGGATCCATCACAGCTACTGCATCGGAGGGAGGATAGAGGATTTCCTGTAGAAGGATATCTCCCATCTGATAACTATTAAATCCTACCTCGATATTACCACTCTCAGGGTTGAAACCTGCAGCATTGATACTGTATTGATAGGTGGAATTGGGCATTAAAGACTCCAAGCTGAAGCTTCCATCTGCTGCCGTGATAAGTTCATGGTTTTCGGCTCCTGTGATGCTGACACTTGCTCCCGGAATTGGGGTCAATGTATATGCTGCCAGCACTCTGCCACTAATGGATACGAACAGGGAGTCACTGTACAGGAAGATCGTATTGGGGAACTGCCCGGATAGAATGTGGCCTGTGGCAGGAGGTGAGGCGGGATTGTAGCTGTTAGTATCGTGCTGAATCTTTCGCGAGCGATTGCTGCCCACAGTTGAACAAAAAAACTGATTATGCATGGAGTAGTACTGCGTATCCATTGGCCTCTGCACCATCATTGCCAGGTTTCCACCCTGATAAACGAAGGGAGTATCGAACATGATCTGTACATCATGAATCCCTGGATAGAAGTCCAACAGACCATCATACACGAGGGTCAACTGACTGGAAGGTATCCATCCCGCAGCCAGATTGTCCTGGGTCGTGCTACCCAGCCAAATCTTCACCGGCTTTTGCAGAAGCTCTTCCAGAAAGCGATAGTTCCAGCGTAAACCTGTGATGTAGCCTGTTACTCCTATGAGTTCAGAGGCAGAGTAGATAGTCTCATACAGCGAATTACGATAGTTCATGGCCACTGGCATACGGGAGATTTCATGGCTGGTTCCCACCCCGATGCCCTGTAATCCTGTTCCAGTCAGGAGTATTGTGTGAAGCAGACGTCGATCAGACGCCACAGGTCCCGGCAAGGTATCGGTGATAGTCAGCAAAGCCTCATGTACTCCTGATTGCAGAGGGTTGTAATTGACGGTGAAGATGAAGCTGTCACTAATTCCAAGTTCCATAGGCAGGGTTTGATCTGTAGATATGCTGAAGGATTCATTTCCACTCACTGATACTGAAGCAAGGCTGAAGCTGCCGTATCCGTCATTGCGGATTGTAAAAGTCCTGCTGAGCGTTTGCCCAATGGGGACATCTCCGAATCCTCCATCTTGGCTGCTGATATACAGTTGTGGCTCAATTGGGCGCGGTTCAGTGATCAGCCTCAGCTTGGGATAGACCGAAGCGGGCAAGCCTACTACCGGTGATTCGGGCAAAGGATATTCACTATTGGAGGCAATCACCCAGCCCCGTACGCCATCTCCAATCTGACAGCGGAAATTATAGCTTCCAGTGGTAATTGCGGTGCCCCAGGGTCGGTAAAACATCACTACCAGGTTCTGATTGCCCAGGTACATAAAGGGTTCGGGAAAGTCTATCGAGATCGTGTTTTCCCCGCTGGGGTAATCCACAAGACCAGCAAAGACCAGGCTAAGTTCATCAGCAGGAATTGCACCCCCGGAAAGATCAGTGAGTGAAGTAGTACCCATCCAGATTTGGGTGGGAATAGCATCTACCGCACTGGGGAAGCTGTTATAGATCCGCAAACCATGAATCTGTCCCTGAAAATAGTCCATCTCCTCGGGGTAATAAAGGCCTTCATACAGCGAGGACGGGTATGCAAAACTGATCGGGATAGTATGAAATTGGTAGCCATTGCCGATGGATGTATCATTATGTGCCTGACAGGAGATATCTGCGGTGAAGACCTGTGTGACGGGATTGGTATTCGGATCCAGGATGTAGGTTGCAGTGATTGCTCCCGGAAGGCTAAGCGTATCCACCGGAGCATAACTGATCGTAATACTTGCCGTGCCTGCGCAGCCAAGCATAAGCGGTAATGGTGGGGCATCAACGATCCCCAGAGTGGGATTGCCACTCAGTTCCAGCCCCGTGAGGCTCAGTTCACGGCCGCCGATGTTTTGCACAAAAAGAGTCTTCTCGATTCTGCCACCAGCGATGCTGCTGAGGCTAAGAGCCAATGGCAGCAGCCTGAATACCGGTGCGCTTTGCACGGACGCCACGCCAAAGCTGATTTTGGGATAGCCGACCATGGAAGTGCCATAGATGGTTGGATTCATGGGGTCAAAGGGTTCGGTGCTGCCATAGATTCCCCGGCTGATCTCAGTTGCTGCATTCTGAGCCCGGAAAGCCGGAGCATTGGTATAGGTGAAATCCTCCCAGGGCTTATTGATCAAGACCACGAGGTTTCCCCCCGGATGCAGATATGGTGTCTCAAAGACAAAATCCAGCTCTGTACTGCCTGCTACATATTGCACATTGCCATCATAGACCTGAGTCAACTGCGTGGCGGGAATCCACACCTCAGATAGCACCTCAAGCTGCGTGGTTCCCAGCCAGATTTTTACAGGCACGGTAAAGGATGAAGCGGCAGGATCATGGTAGAGCCTGATGCTACTGATCGGGCCGGAGAAATTGTGCAGCGAAGCAGCGCTGTGGATCGTCTCAAACAGTGAATTCTTGTAGCTAAGATTCAGTGGATGAGCCGTGGACGCTGTTCCACTGCCCAATGTAAGAAGCCCGTCTGCGCTGGCGGTGATAGGGATTTGCAGGTCAAAAGCTCCACCACTGACGATGATCAGAATCTCGCAATCGTGAATTCCGAGATTCACTGGCTGGTAGAGCAAGGTGAACCTGACTCTCTGGCCTATGCCGAGGCTTAAGGGATAGTCTGGCAGGTCTTCAAAGCTCAAGTCGCTACTGCCATTGTGGCTGATCCCGCTGATCGTAATCGTACCCAGGCCACTATTGTAAACAGTAAAGCTCTTGCGGCTATAGCTGCCCAGGCCAAGGAGGCCAAAACCATGCTGCATGGGATCGCTCCACAGCTCCGGCACCAGGCTCAGGGGGCTGATCGTGATTCCCAGCTTGGGATACAATGGGCTCAGGGCATGCCCGACGGGATTCTCCACACTGAGGGAGGTTATGCTTCTGGCATAGCGGGATTGGGCGGGACTGCCAGTTTGGCAGAGGATGTTTTTATTGGTTCCATAAGTAAGATTCTCATGAGGACGCTGGAGCATCAGCACCAAAGAGCCATAGCAGTATTTGAAGGGCGTGGTCAGCGGAATGCTCAGGCTGTTTGACGTAGAAGGGAAGCTCAGATTGCCATTGAAGACCAGTTGCAGTTCACTGGCAGGTATCCATCCCGCATTCAGATCACTCTGATCCGTCATCCCCAGCCAGATTTTGATGGGTTTATCCAGAATACTGGAGTTAAAGCTGTAATATAGCGTGAGCTCGCTAATCTGTCCCCAATTACCAAGCTCAGCCCGGCTATAGATGGTCTGAAACACTGAATTTCGATAGTTGAACCCAATGGGAATATCGCTGGTCACATTGCCGCTGCCAATGGTGGATTGCTGAGGGATCTGCTCCGCAGGCTGGAAATGGTGCCAGGGGCTCTGATCATTGGCGGGATTGGTATCTCCGGGCAGTACTATTCTGGCATAGACGCTATCTGCTCCGGCAGATTGGGGAGTCCAGGTCAAAGGTACGTTTACTGAGGCACCGGGCTCGAGGCTCGGGCCTGTAGCGGATGCCAGCAGGATGTCACCCGCACCGTAAAGCTGTACTGTGTAGGCTTGCTGGCTTTGATATCCCGGATTTGTTACCTTGGCAGCAAACACTGCCGGGAAGCCTGCGAAGGGCGTAGGTGAACCGCTGAGAGACGTGACTGCCAGATCATCGGCATGGATGCGTTCCAGCCTGAAATCGTCGATCCCAAAACCATCGGAAAGAGTTTGCGCCTGATACTGATAGAAGGCCAGATAAACGGTTTCACCCATATAGGGGAAAAGGCTGAGGTTTCGCATCTGCCAGGAGGTTTGCGTGCAGGTGAAATCCCCCAATTCTACCGTGAAAGAGCTCAATTCACGATCAGTCGTGGAAAGCAGCACTTTGTAAGAATGAGGCGTGGACAGGCCACTGCCACGTTCCCACCATTGCACCTGGATGTTTACTCCCACAAGACTGATGGGTGGGGTGATCAGCCAATCGTTTGTATTGGCGGTTCCGTAGGCAGCCCAGGGTGGGGAGGGAGTAGGCGAGATATTGGTGTTTCCCGGACGCCAGGTCTTGTTATCACCATTGGCATCCACCACTTTCCAGTCCCAGGGGGCGGCAGGATAGCCACTCCAGCCGGTATCGAAATGCTGAAAGTAGGGAAAACTGGTAATCACTGAGTCAGGACGCACCTGGAAGCTCCACAAAGGGCAGTTCTCTGCATCTCCAAAGGCATTGTAGGGCACCACCTGCCAGTAGTAGATGGTATCGAAGCTGAGGGCATCGGGAGTGTATTGGAGGATATTGCCAAGATCATTCAGCATTCCCGCCTGAGGCTCTGTGCCCAGATAGAGCTTGTATCCCGTGGGATTTCCACCTCCGCTACCCCATTTCAAGAGGCTGGAGGGTAATACATTTTGCTCCTGGTCGTTAGGATAGCTGATCATGGCAGGATTGGGCAGACCACCACCAGCAAAAGGTGTATAGGTAAGCATGAGGTTGGGACGGGCGCGGCTGAGCGTACCGAGGCCAGAGGGAGGGCTGTAGGATTGTGACCAGGTTTGATGGTAATAGATATTGCCTGCGCCAAACCATGTGTATTGCACCAATGCACCCAGGGAAGTACCTGCGGCATTACCCGCTCCAGTACCGCCGTAGTTGCGTTCCACCAGCACCAGGAGGCTGCGACCGCTATCGATGCGGAAGCTTTGGCTTAGGGCAAAGCTGTTCCAGATTCCGGCTTGTGTGCCAGTTCGCACGGCATTGAATACCAGAGAAGCGCCATCGGTGAGCTGAGCCCAGGTGGATTGGGTCAATTGATTGTCGGGTGTGCTTTTCAGATAGATGCGGGTGGGTACCGCAGCAGTGATGGCGATGCCGCAATACCAGGCGATTTCACTGATCTCAAGATTATCAGTTCCCAGCTCTGAGGCTTGGTAAAGTGCGGCGCTGCGGATAAATCCAGCATTTCCAGCCAGAGGATGGTTCTGGCCATCGGTGCCGGTGCCGATGACCATGGTCTCGGCGGTCAGCATTGTGAAGATGAACAGCAATATCAGGATTATACTGCCTTGTTTCATTCTGAATCTCCCATCTGGACTGAACTCGGGTGCTCTTTTTGTGCGTGAGTGTCAGGATATTTTTTACAATATGGACACTGATTTCACCTGAATCTGCTTTCGTTAAAAGGTCAAGCAGTATTCTTTATACTCCCCGATTCAGGGCAGGATTTTGGGGAAATCCGACTTACTCATTTGTGCTTTGAGGATATTATTCCACATCTGGAGCTGTCAGTTGGGAACAATCTTCTTGCCAGAATTCAGATAGTAGCATAAGCACCGTCAAATTGATCTCCTAAGGAGAATGACATGAAACAAGGCCTGATTGTCATGGTTCTTTTACTGCTTGGCACGTTCCTGCTGGCTACCCGTCTGGATGATGAGCTGAAGAGCATCTACACTCAAAGCGATATTATTGAGCATGAGGACGATACTGTGCTGATGGGCGGTGGCTTCCTGAAAAATGAAAGCAGTGCCTACGAATACGTGGCAATATGTTGCATGATGCTCCTCTATGCCAGGGAAGGCTGGGATAGCTTCAGTTCCTCCAATTCCTGGGTCCAAAGGATCGATTCTGTAGCTGGAGCCTGGGCTACTGAGTATCAGGAATTTGTGGTAGAAATGCCCATATATGAAATCCGTAATCAATTTGAAGATGCCCTGGATGAGTATGATAGTGCTGATGAAATCCTTGATGCCATCAGGAGGTATGTTGACTATCACGGAGACGTGAGTCCCCTGTCCATGTGGTAAGCATTTTTATCCTTGAGACGCTTCACAAAGCGTCATAAAATACTAGCACTTCAAACATCAGATCCAATCACTAGAATAAAATGTCCAAGTCCGTTAGTTCGTTCCTCATAGAAGCAGAGTGTTGTTGACAGGCTAACTGCTTTCTTCTTGCCAGCTTGTTTAAGTAGTGTTTACCTCAGGATCACCTCGAGATCACCTCGAGTACTCGAGGTGATCTCGAGGTGAAGGTGACTTGAAACTCAGATAGAAAGATCAGATCCAGACCTGCAAGTAACAAGTGTTTGAACTAATCGAAAACCCCGGAGCACTATTGGGGACTCCGGGGTTCAAGCCCATCTGCACTTCGGCAGAAATGTTTACAGGTTTAGACCTTCGGGATCAATGTTCAGGTTTCACTTGTAATCTCTTTTTCAGTTCACCCCAGGTAATCGGTTGTGATTGGGAGCGAGCAGTAAGATTGAGTATGGAATCTCTGGTAAAACCAGTCAGTCCAACAATGCGGTAAAACATACTATCTCTGAATCTGGCTACATTGTCATGAATATAAGTGGAATCGGATGTAGAGCCATGGAAATAGAAATCTTCTGCAGAGGCATCAGCTTTCTCACTGTACAGTACCAGATACAAGTCTGCCAGAGTGGGCACTCCATTGTCAACTACATACACTGGATCCCAGGACAGACACGCATCGTAGCCAATGATTCTCAGGCGGACATTCCCTTGCACGATGATTGGCACATCAACCACTTCCGAGACAAGCTCAATGCTCAATTCAGGCTGATTCGATGAGTTGTTTGTGACAACAAGAGTATGAATGTATTCGCCGATTTCATCAGGATTCAATGTTACTGATATGATTACTGATGCACCGGGGAGGATATCTTGCTCAAGAGTATCACACTCCCATTGGTAAACAGTGGTTTCAGGGAAAATCTCTATTTCCGATATCACCAGAGGTGCTGTACCAGTATTGGTGAGTAGTATCTCATGAGAAACCGATGCAGAGCCTATAATAATCTGGCCAAAAACCAATTGTGACTCTGGATCAGCCTCAATAATGGGATCACCAGAGATTATATCAACAGAAAGATCAATAGTAAAAATGGGCAGATTCGATGAATTGTTATAGATATCAAGCGTGTTGTTATGAATACCAAGCTCATTGGGGCTTACTATTACCTGTATTACAATCGAATCCTCAGGAGCTATAGGCAATTCATAATCATCGCACTCCCAGGTGAATACGCTTGTGTCATCGCTCAGGGAGATATCACTTATCATCAGTGGAGTGTGCCCGATGTTTGTGATTGTGATCTCGGCATAGACAGGATCGGATAGTAACACTACCTGGCCGAATTCGATCTCTGTGTCTGGTTGGGCTGAGATTATGGGAGCATTATCGATTACTGAGGCTACAAGCTCTATCGTAGCAAGTGGAGAATTCTCCGAGTTATTACTGATTTCCAGGGTGATGGCGTGTTCACCAATTTCTTCAGGATTGAAACTCACTACTAACGATACGGTTTCATCAGGCAGGATATCTTCATCGATGAGATCAAAATCCCAGTCAAACATCGTCGTTTCTTCGTTGAATGCTATTCCAGTGATCTGCAGCGGAGCTAAACCATTATTTGTAATCAGGATTTCTTGCTGAGCCATAGGTGCTCCCAATACCAATTGTCCAAAATCAATCTGGGTGTCTGGAACCAGGCTGATCAGAGCTGAGTTGTTCATGACTTGGGCATGAAGTCCGATGGATAAACCTGGCTCGTTGGCAGAGTTATTGATGATGTTTAGAGTATTTTCCTGTTCTCCCAGTTCGGTAGGATCCAGGGATACATAAATCGTTACTGATTCATTGGGCAGGATGTTTTGATCGAGCCCCTCAAACTCCCAGGAAAACACGCTTTCAGGAGTCTGAAGATAGATCTCTGAGATGATCAGTGCTGCTGTTCCATGATTCGTAACTACTATCTCCCTGATCATTGGCTCGGAATCTATGATGACCTTGCCATAGTCTATACTATCAGAAGGATCTGCCCCAATTACGGCTATGGTAGTATCATCATTTTCGTGAGCACCTATATCTATAATACTACTGATTATCCTGGGCATGTCCCCCAAATCCACAGGAAACTCGGATGCATCCGTAAGCGGATCACCTGCATTTATACATGGTGATAAATCCTGCAATCTCCAGTCTGCATTCAAAGCATCGTAGGACACACCATAACTGGCTGTAGGGGCAACAAACAAGGGATCTGAGGCGATGTTGTTTGTATAAGTGCCATTGTATGACACACCACTGCCCAATCCAAAGGAGGATGATCCTCCCATTATATCACAGTATCTGAAGTTCGGGCTTGTATTGTCATAAAGATACAGCTCATTGCCTACGGGGGCAGAGTTGTTCCACAAGATGCTATTTACATACGATGAACTACTGCCGATGTTGTAGATTGCGCCACCCTGAGAAAAAGCACGGTTATTGGCGATAGTCGAATTTGTAATGGCTATGCTGGAATTTGCATAAATGGCACCACCACGTTGGCTGGCAGTATTGTTCGCGATCAGATTGTTGTACAGATTGCCGGTTGTGGTGATGTGATACAATGCTCCACCCCAGTTCATGGCGGTGTTGTTTGTGATCTTATTGTTCTTGAACTGGATAGCGCTACAATTTTGCATGCTGACCCCGCCACCATTAAAGCCTGAATTTGAAGATATTATGTTTCTGGATACGGTTGGGTTTGCTATCGAAATCAGGCTGAGTCCTCCACCTCTCATCTGAATGCTATTGGCATTGTTGTGCTGGATGAGCGAGCTTTCTAAGTTCAATACTCCGTTGTTTTGGTAAAGACCACCCCCATGCTTTGAAGTGAAATTGTGGGATAGCACACTATTCGTAATAGATACTTCTGATGACTCGGATGATATTGCCCCTCCCGAACCCGTTGCCTGATTGTATTCGACCAGAATGCTATCACATACAACAGATGAACCAAAAACGAAGATACCTGCACCATCGCCAGCAGAAAAGCTGTTATTAACTGCAATCCTGGAGATGTTGACTTGAGATTTGAGAATAGCGATACCACCACCATTGAGATTCTTGATGTTGGTTACAAATCCATTTATCATGGCCAAATCTTCTATGGATACACCAACTACATTGTCACAGGTGATTATTCTGGTGGGGTTTACAGAACTGGCACCAGCGTCTATCACTGTGTTTTCAATGCCTTCCCCTTTCAAAGAGACCCAATCGACCATTTGTAAGGGGAAGCGTTCCCCCGTAAAATCGGCTGAGTAAATTCCTGAGGCTACATGGACAGTGATTGGATTCTCGGCAGTTCCATAAGCAAGACTAAGGGCATAATCTATGGACTTAAACGGGCTGTCTGGAGACAAACCAGTATTGGTTTCGTTGTTCCCATTGGTTGCTACGTAAATGTCAGAATTGATAGCATCGCGGTTACCAATACCACCTTGATATGAAACAGGATTTGTCGTAGTAGCCCAATAGGTGGAAAGAGTGGTATCTACTGAGGCGAAGACCTCAAATTTGCAGTTTTCTGCCTTGATCTCATCACGAGTATGTGTAGCATTGATATACAGGTCTTTGCCTAGGTCTGATGTGTTGCGCAGAAACACATTATCACCCGGATTGTTATCTCGGCCGATAACTGCTCCACCAAAGTTTGGAGAGCTCTGGAAAGCGTAGCTTCCACCACCTTCATCATCGGCTTGGTTGTCTATTACCCGGTTTGCAGTAAAGATGGGATTGGATTGTTGTATGTATATACCACCACCTACACGTTTTTGTACGATTGAGCTCCCTACGATTTCATTCTTCAACCAACCTCTACCGTTGCGTATGGTTAATCCGATGATATGCGGAGACTGATAGGGGTTATTGCCAGGAAGTATAGCGATTACACTTGCCTGATCAGGATTTCTTACCTGACTGCCATCAATGATCGTATTGTAGATGTGTAATGTATCACCATCTGCATAGTATCTGCTAGCCAGGATTACTTCCTTGCCTACGATTTGAAGATTCTCGTAATATACCCCATCATCTACCAGAATACAATTTCCACTATTGGCTGCGTCAATGGCCGCTTGGATTGTGCTATATTGAGTAGGTACCAACAAAGCGAGCCCAGCGCCAGTAAGTGTGATCGTAATCACTGGCCAGTTTCCGGAACTGTTTTGTATGGTAAGAACATCTTCCACGGCACCCAGGAACTTGGGTTTGAATCTAACGAGTATGGTATCGATCTCCCCTGGATTTATTTCTGTAAATTCAGATGCTCTTTGGTAGGCAAACCCATTGTCTCCACCTAGGTATAGATCCTCTATATCTAATGGGATTGAACCAATATTCTGAAGTTGCACTTCCATCCATGAAGTGTATTCGCCGATGTTCTTGTTGCCAAAATCCATTTCGGTGGGAGTCAACAAAGCTATCACGGGCAGGTTTGAATTTGCCGTGATGTAGTTGTTTTTAATCACTGTTCTCGTGGAGTCATGAGAATTTGATACAGCAAGCGATACAGAAAATACTCCCGCTTCTTGATATATGTGCTGAGGGTTTTGTAATTGGGAGAAGGATCCATCGCCAAAATCCCAATTCCATTGGTTCAATACTCCCGATCCAGCAATAGACAGATCAGTGAATTGAACAGTCAAGGGTACCAGTCCCTCGACTACATCTGAAGTGAAATCTGGGGTGGGAGGATAGATAGTAGGAGTGATAATAAATGTTCCATCTGAAACATCAAAAATTGCATTATCTGTAGATTTCTTCACTTTCACCAGGCAATTGTTCGAAGGAGTATTGGGCACGATCCACTGATACGTTCCCGTGGTAGCGGGATAGGCAGATGAAACTACTGGTAGCCAGGTGGAGCCATTATTGATCGAGTAATCTATCAGAATAAAGGGAACATCACCGCTTGTTGTCCAGCTTATATTGTAGGGACTTCCAACCGTCATGTTTTCACCGCCATTAGGGGTTGTCACGATTATTGGCGTTCTGATCGTAAAGATCGAATCGCTGAAATCACTAATCTCTGTAACAGCGGTATCACGGATGCGAATCAGACAATTGTACGATATCAGGCTTGGCACTGTCCATGAATAAGATAGTGCCGACGCTGGAGTGCTTGTAACAATTGTCGTCCATGTAGATCCACCATTGGTAGAATAATCCAGGCGTACATTTGTGATACTGCTTTGAGCCCAGCGAATCACATGAGTGGTCCCGGAAGTAAGAGTTTCTCCACCATTGGGGCTTGTGAGCTGGAGCTTACATATAGTAAAGAAATTGTCACTTAGATCGTCAATTGAAGGATAATCAGCAAGAGAGATTCGTATTTTACACGATGATGACAGGATCTCAGGAACGAGCCATGTGTAAGAACCTGGTGAGGGAGGAATGGCATTATTGATCAGAGTAAAATTTGTGCCATCAGTTGTGTATTCAAGACAGACATTTGTAGTCACAGCACCCTGGCTCCAGGTTATAGCATATTCTTTGCCAGCTTGCAGCCTCAAATCCGCTATGGAAGGGTATGTAACCGACAATGAAACGACAGTAAAATTTCCATCTGATGTATCAAAAACAGCAGCATCTGTCAATGAGTACATTTTAATCAGATACTGATCACCGGGAGAGGAAGAAGAGAAAATCGCCCAATCGTAGGTTTGATTAGATCCCGCAATACTGCTTACTATGGTAGTCCATGTTGAGCCATTATTGGCGCTATATTGGAGTCGGAAGTTACCGGGGTAGTTGGTTGTCCATGTGATGGTGGTAGTTCGTCCTCGTTTAAAAACTTCGCCTCCATTGGGGGCCAGGATGGTTAGCCTGTACATTTTGAAAGAAAAGTCATTCCAGTCATACACCAAAGGGTTTGCTGCATCAGTGACCCTGATAAAGCTTGCCAGGCTTAAAAAGTCTGGAACAGTCCAGGCATAAGTACCTGAAGCTGCTGGATATGATTCAGTAATAATAGTCCAAGATTGTCCATGATCGCTAGTCAACTCAATTTTTATATCCTCTACCCCAGTTTGCTCCCAGGTGATATTGACTTGTCTGCCAGCAAGGAGGGTCAATCCAGAAGTATTGGGAGACAGGATTCTAACATAGTTTGCCACGCCGGAGACGATAGTGAATACTGAATCAGAAACATCGAAAAGTGCAGAATTGGCAGACGACACAACCTTGATCAGACATTGGGAAGAGACCAGAGCGGGGACTACAAAAGAATAGCTTCCCAATGACGCCGAAACCACACTTTCATTTAGTAGTATCCACGTATTGCCGTTGTCACTTGAGATGTAAATATTGACATTACTTACATTGGGGTTTCTAGACCAGTGTACTGTCCTGGTTTCACTTGCACTCCAGATTTCACCTCCGTTTGGGGAAGTAACATTGATTGGTTTTATGACAGATTCCGGGGCAAAAGGTGACCCCTTGTATGCTCCATCAATAGCCTGAACAGACCAGTAGTAATTATTTGTTGTACTAAGAGTTGTGTTCTTAATCTTCCAGGTCAGGTTGCTGTTAGCATATCCTGGCTTTGCAATTTTTCTCGCTCCAGAGGAATCAGACATTCCAGCCATGACATTGTTGGCTCCGGGACTGGTACCAATCCTGAGTGAATAACTCAGGTTGCTGTTATTATCGTCTTCGGCAGGATCCCATTGAAATATCGTATATGTGCCGCTTACATATCTCCTCAGATTTGATGGACTGGTCGGCGGATTGTTCAGTGGCGTATCATCATTACGATATATCTTGCTAACCCTCGTAGTTCCAGATAGATTTGATGCTCCCAGAAGCAGCAAGTCCAAATCTCCATCATTATCATAATCAGCAGCAGACACCCAAGCATAATGAACACTTATCACATCAGTAGCTATGATGCTGAAAGTTCCATTTTCATTAGAGTATATTCTTGTTAGAGGTCCTGATGCAGCATTGCCCGTTGTAATAATGTCAACATCCCCATTATTATCTATATCTGCCCAGCATACGTAAGCGAGATTTAACCCTGTGAAAACTTTACCTGAATCACTAAGAATACCATTGTCGTTTCTGTAGAGCTTTGTGGAACGACTATCCTGAATCATTCCTGAGTACAATAGATCCAGGAAGCCATCATTATCATAATCAGCCCAATCCATTGAGACATTGTACCCACCAGGAACTGATGTCGCGGATTCAGCCAGAACCCCATTTGTATTGAGAAACAGCTTGAAAACCGGATCGTATGGAGATGGTACCGTAGCACCATTAAAAACCAAATCAAGATCAGCATCATTGTCGATATCAACCCAGGCTATGGAGCCCAAGTACACTCCAGTAAGATTACTTGTGGCTGAAAAAACGCCATTCGTATTTGTATATACGATAGTTACAGGACTGAATGGAGAGCTCGTGCTGCTGGCCCCACACAGGGCAATATCCAAATCTCCATCGTTATCAAAATCTCCCCATGCCGCAGATGAGTTGTAGACACCTGTAAGACCAGCAACAATATCAACGAATTCCCCATTGTCGTTTCGATAAATCCTGGCGATCAATCCACTTGTAGCCCTTCCAGTGATCAATAAATCGATGTCACCATCGCCATCATAATCTCTCCAGGATACTGATCCGCGCTCTACGCCGGGAATGCTATGAACAATGTCTGTGAATACCCCGTTATCGTTTCGATACAGTTTTGTTGTGCGTGTTCCAGATGGATCCAGACCTGTCATTATAATATCCAGATCTCCATCGTTATCATAGTCTCCCCATGCTGATGCTCCATGGCTTAGTGGCGTTATGCCAGCCCCAGTATCAACCAAGGTAGTAGCTCCAAGTAATGAAACAATTGCCAACAAGAAAATCGTGTACACAATGCTACGCATAGTCTCTCCAAACGCTCAATTTATAATCATCTCTGAACAACCCAGTGTGGATGTTCCTTAAACAAGCCTGAATTATTTCGATAGTGCAATAGGATTTTCATACTAAGAGTGGAATAATCTTTTGTGCTGTCAAGCTGTGGAAAGAGGCACTTCTATACTTCACATGATCCCTTTAGGGCTTGAGCAAAGTCCAACCATTGGGATTACAAACACTAAGTAATCAATAGAAACAAGCATAGACTAACAAAATTCCTTTACCATCTCTTATTATAATACTTGTAATAATATCACCAATAAGATGTCAAGCTGTTTTTCTGTGTTCAGAATTGTTCTTGTGCTCATTACAAGCAGGGCATTTTTAAACAAGCCAATTGCCAGCTCGACAGTCCAAGTGGAGTTTATTACAGGATCACCTCGAGATCACCTCGAGTACTCGAGGTGATCTCGAGGTGAAGGTGAGTAAAAACCAAGCTTATGAACTAACTGTAAATGCCCTGGCAGGGCATCAACAAATCGCCATCGAAAGTACAGGATATGAGTATCTGGAGTCGGGCTGTAGAGCTTTGGTAAGAGATGACTTACCTGGGGTTCATGAGGTATTGCGCTGATCAATTTTTACTGTGAGTCTGATAATCACGTTCCTGGAGAATAGTCAAAAAAATCTTGACACATAATAGGGAGCTGTTTATTTCGTGCCATGAGTCTTAATGCTTATATAATAAAGGATATACCGTGGATCTTAGATCATCTGGAAATTCTATCCAGCGTCTAGGCCTAAGCCAGAAAGAGGAAAATATGATAAAAAACTTGCAGCTTATCACCAAGCACTCGCAGATCAAAGAACTAGGGAATGAACTCAAGTATAAAATGCTGATTGAGCTCATCCGTGGTGCAGCGACCTGTCAGCAATTGGCCAGTATATTTGATACCAGTAAGCAGAAGATTCATTACAATCTTCTGAAACTCATGGAGGAAAACCTGATCGAAGTGACTGATGATGAAGGGAACAACGGCAAAGAAGTATATTATCGGGCTACCGCTAAAAACTATGTGCTGGATTTCTCTCTGGGAGAACATCTGGGCGATAGCCTGATCAATTCCCGCGAAGTAATTACCAACATCCTCGAAGGTGAGTATCATCTGAATCTGTCGCATATAGCAGCCAAAATCCTCAAAGACTCCCTGAAGCTGAAACCACGCCAGAAGCTGATGATTGTCACCGGGCGCTACAACCTTCCTCTGGTCGAGCATATTGTTAAAGAAGCCGGTCGGATGAACATCAGAACCACTCTGCTTTATCAAGATGTGGATATGCTGAGGGCACGTAATGAGGAATATTCTCTGGCCGCATTCAATGCAGATTACCAGCATTTCAACCGGTTGTTGAAAGCTCACGATGTGTATTTGAATCTAAATGGCGAATCCCGGCATTTGAAGCTGGAGGACAAAGAGAAATTCAAGCTACGTCAATACCATTTTGCCCGTAGCCATCAGATCATTCAGGAAAAGGGAATCAGGATTGCTGTGATGCCGGGCTTGTTAAATGATACCCTCAGTGAGCACGTGATCGAAAGCGAACTGCAGTTTTGGAAAGCCCTGGATATCGATTACAGTGAGCTTGCTGCCAATACCATCAAGGTGTGTGAGCAGTGGGAAAATCGTGAGTATCTTACCTTGAAAAGCGGAGATGAGGCTTATCTGAGGTTCCAGTTTGGTAAGCTTTGGGCCGAATGTGGCAGCTTTGGCTGTGGCAAATATCAAAGCCCTGTGATCAATTATCCTGGGGGAGAAATCCTGCTGGTTCCCAAGCCGTTCAGCATGAATGGCACGATCAAGGGTGATAGCGCTTATGCTTTTGGAGAAATGATTACAAATCCGGTATTGCAGATCGAAAACAATGAAATCACGAGTTTCAGCGCTGATGAGGGTGAGCGCCTGATTGCCAAAGCTCTTGCCGCGGGTGGAATCGATGGCCGCAAGGTGGCCCTCGTGTGTATGGGAACCAATAAGAACATCAGTTTGGGGAATATCGATACTTCCTACAAACATAAAACGAATGGACTACTGACCCTGTATTGGGGCGAAAACCGCAGCCTGGGCGGGGATGTAGCCGGAACCTGTGAGTGGTTTGTCCAGATTGAAAAACCACACATCACATTTGATTGAGAGGTTTACAATGAAACACGCTTATATCGCAATCCTGTTTATGTGCCTGATCGGGCTTATGCATGCCCAATGGCATATCGATGAGGGTTTTGAAGGAATCACAACATTACCGGCTGGTTGGAGCTTCGTGGATGACGGAGATGGCATGACCTGGCGCAACTATCAGAGTGCTACTTATGCCCATAGTGGCACGAGGATGGTGATTTGTGACAACTATCTGCCGAATCAGAATGCCGATTGGCTGATCACACCCCAGCTTAGCATCGTGGCTGGTGATTCTTTGATCTTCCACACCAGGAGTTGGGTAAGCACCGAAAACCTGAAAGTATACGCTTCCACTACCGGGGCACAACCTTCGAACTTCACCCATCAACTGGCAAATCTGCAGGGGCTTACCACCACTTATCGAACTGTGAGCATCAGCTTGAGCCAGTTTGCCGGACAAAACATCCGTCTGGGATTCTTCTGGCAGTGTAGCACTTATGGGATCATTATCGATGATGTGAAAGTGGGGCAAAATCTGAATGTAATCCCCGAGCTCAACCTTCCTGATGAGATTAGCTTCTATCAGGGCGATAGTATAAGTCTGGATTTTGCTGAGCATATAGTATGTACTGATCTTCAGACAGCCAGCTTGAGCGTAGCCCCTCCCCAGCATGTAAGTGTAAGCATAACGGGGCTTTCAGTGGAGTTCTCCTCGCCTGGGTTTAGTGGTAGCGAAGTACTCACATTTACGCTTACGGATGGCAGTAATGGCCTTACTGCCAGTGACAATATCAGTGTCGAAGTGCTTCCTCCACCCTTGATAGATCTGGCACTGCACTCTGTTCAATCTCCACGTCCGGTGGAGTATCTAAACATGCCCTTTACTCCAGCGATATCAATCCAGAACAATGGTCTCAATATCTTCAATGATCAGGTTCAGTTGTATTGTGCAGTTGTCAGCGATGATGGTACTCCTCTGCAAAGCATGAACACTCTGATCAATCTTCTTATGCAGTCGGGTGAAATCGCTGAGGTAAGCTTTACAGATACCTTTACAGGCAGTAGCGAAGGGGTCATGAATCTGGTCTTTGAGATCCTCCGGGAAGATGATGTCCTGGCCAACAACACCATGACGGTGCAAACTCAGATCATCAATCGTATTACCGAAGGTGGACCTGATACCTTTGGATACCGGTTTCTGGACAGCAACAATCCCCTGGGACCGGAGTTTGATTGGATCGACATCAGCCAGACCGGTACATCTTCAGTAATGTATCAGGTCAATTCCTGGAACGGAGATGATAACTTCAGCGAACCCATTCCCCTGGGCTTCCCTTTTCCCTTCTATGGCAATGTCTATACCACCGCTCATGTAGATATCAATGGCGAGATCCTGCTGGCTCCCAACAACTGGTACAATGCTTATCCATCTCAAGGCTGGGGCAATGACGGTAATATGTTCAACTATATGTATCCCATTCCTGGTTATGCCCAGATGCCTGCCTTGATTGCTGTCTATTGGGATGATCTGTATGCCGATCAGGGTATTGGAGATGTGTATTTTCAGAGCTTTGGCAGTTCTCCGGATAGATATACTGTGATCCAATGGCACAACCTGCGCTATCTGGCAGGCTCGGGAGGCAGTCCCCAGCTCAAGTTTCAGGTAATCCTCTATGAGAATGGTGAGATCAAGATGCAGTATCATACTGTGGCCACAGGTCAATCTGGATCAGTAGTTCCCCACAACAACGGTGCCTCAGCCACAGTTGCCATCCAGAATGAAGCTGCCAATGCAGGATTGCCTTATCTGCGTGAGCTTGTTCAAAACAACACCTACCTGGGAGTGGAGCCTGCGGGCAACCTCTTGCATGATAACCTTGCCATCCTGTTTTACAGCGGTGAAGATACCCAAGCACCGATCATTACTCACAAACCTGTGGGCAATACTTTCTTGCAGACAGCCACTCTCAAAGCTACGATCATCGATCTCTCTCCGCTTACCAGCAAGACCTTGCACTACAATAGCGGAAGCGGCTGGCAAGGCATCAACCCTACATACAATGAGGGTAATGACTACTTCTTTGAACTGAGTGCCCTGCCTTTGGGCGCTACTATCCAATACTACTTCTCAGCTACCGACGCTGAGTCCAATACAGCCTTGCTGCCAACCGGTGGAGCTGCCAGTAGCTATAGTTTCAAGATTCTGCCCACCGATAATGCACAAGTGCTGATTGCTTATAGTGGTACACAGGATTATCAGCGCATTGAACTGCCAGTGTATGAGGGACTGCTGACCCAGCTTAACATCGCCTATGATACCTACAACTGGGAAGAATTTGATCAATACGCTTTTCCTGGTGAATACAAGGGGATCCTGGTCTATGCCAATACCGGAGGTCAGGGAGACAAAGCCCAGACCCTGGCCACTGCCATCATGAACTATCTGGATTCTGGTACAATAACTAACCCCAAAAACCTTTGGTTCGCCTCGGATGGATGGGCTGCAAATTCGCATGCACTGCCCAACAATCATCCCGTACGCAAGCTGATGGTTGGTTACTTCCGCACCCACTATATAGCTACCGGATTGGGTGGCGGTACCAATGGACTGGCTGGTCCCAATAGCTTGAACTATGAGCATGGCACAATCCTGTGTCTGCCCAATTCTCCTGTAGGGACACCTCAACAGGAATATGCAGTGTATGCCAATAGCCCTGATTGCATCTTCCCCCAAAGCGATGCCACAGATACCTATTGGGATGTAGTTCAATATCCCGAGATCGGGTCTCAATACATCTTTGCTTTTGAAGATGGTCCAATAGGTGGCCAGGCATACCTTTATCATGGGGTATGTGCTACTTCACTGGAATTGCCGATCTATCGCACCCTGTATTTCAGCTTTGATTTCTCTCAGCTTACCAGTCCTGCGGACAGGTACGAGTGGATGCACGACCTTATGGACTGGTTCGGTCTGCTTCCTGTCTCAGCAGAGCAAAACCATGCCCCTGAGATTCTTACTGGCCTGGACAGGGTGTATCCCAATCCATTCAATGCCAGCACATCCATTCGTTACAATGTGGCCGGGAAAGAACCTGTGAGCCTTGCCATATACAACCTGAAGGGTCAGAAAGTAAAACAACTGGTTTCGGAAACCAAAAACCCCGGCAATCATCTGATTGAGTGGGATGGTACCGATAACAAAGGTGATAAATTGGCCAGCGGGATCTATCACTTGCGCATGGAATCCGGCGCTGCCCGCTCTACGAAGAGAATAACCCTAATAAAGTAAGGGAGGATGTATGCCCAAAACTCTAATCCTATGTTTCTCCCTCATCCTGATTTGTAGTTCCCTGCTCGCAGGGGACTACCAAATCGGGAATGAGACCAGTACCCAAAACTATGTTCCACTCACCGGGAATGCCAACTACAGCTGGAGTAAATTCCTGTTCTCGTGGTCTGACCTGCAAGCTGCAGGATTGACTACTTCGCAACAGATTACGAGGATCCTGTTTGAAGTAGGTAATGCATGCAATGATTACACTCTCGCCAACCAAAAAGTGTACATGAAAGCTGGATACGATGCCCAATATGCCTCAGGAACTGAAGGTTATCCCACTTCAGGCTTTACTCTGGTGTATGACGGCCCCGTAAGATGGTATGGCCCGGGATGGGTGGAGATAATTCTGGATACTCCATTTAACTACAATTCAAACTGGGGCTTGGAAATGCTCTGGGAAAACCGGAATGGTAGTTACACTTCAGGATATCCAAAATTCCGCTATACATCAAATGGTCTTTATACTTGCGTGTATAAAAGTGGCTCTACTTTTCCCACCACGAATGGAACCAGATACAGAAACAGACCCAACATCTGGTTTGCCACTCCTACTCTCGATCCACCCACGCCAGCTCAAGCATTGCTTCCAGCATCAGAAGCCATTGATGTGCCCATTGCCACAGCGCTGAGATGGAACCATACAGGTGGTTCTCCTACTGGCTACAGACTCTGGCTTTGGAAAGATAATCCCACCACCTATATAGCTTCGGGTCTGGTTCTGGATGATAACCGCTTTTTTCCTGATGAGTTTCTGGACTATGGAACTGAATACTTCTGGAGAATAGTACCCTTCAGTGACAACGGCAGTGCTGTGGCGTGTCCGATGTGGAGCTTTACCACTCTTGCCGATCCAGCAATCATAGAATTTCCTCATACCGAGTCCTTTGATGCGGCTTTCCTGCCACCAAATTGGGAAAACTGGAAGGGTAACCTCTCGGATCCCATTGTCTTTACCATTCCTGGATCCACTACATGGGTTCAGGATGACTGGTTGAATATCTCCGGAACAGATAAGGCTGCCCGCTTGAATCTTTGGAGTTCTTTGGGTGGGTATCTGGTCTCGCCCATGTTCATTATTCCTGATCAAAACTATGTGGTGGAATTTGACGCAGCCCTCTTGAAATCAGGTCAAACACCCCAGGGTACACCTCCAGCCACAAATGGCATTGATGATAGATTTGCCGTGCTGATTGGAAATGGTTATACATGGTCTATGGCCGACCTCGAGAAGCTTTGGGACAACGCTGGTTCGGATTATGAACTGAACAACATCCCCAAAACCGGGCAAAGACTGAGGATTTCCCTGGCCAATCATACCGGCCGTATCAGGATTGCAATCTATGCCGGATCAATAGATTTGAATGCAGACAACGACTTCATGATAAACAACTTCTGGGTTGGGATCCCGGATCATCCCGTGCTTGATCCTCCGGAAGTTTTGGTAACAAAAACCCCCGTAAATGATCAAATCAAGCTTCAATGGAATGCAGTTCCGGGCGCCACCTTATACCGCATATATAAAGCTTCCGATCCTTACGGGGAATACTCACTTTTCGACAGCACAAACGCCACCAGCCTGGTGCTGGATGCGACTGAAGCAAAAGCATTTTTCGAGATTAAAGCTGATTACTAATAAAACGGTAATCTATTATCCATGAAGAGCAAGATTCTTTTCTAAACGTCGAGATCCATTCGGTCTTTATCGCACAGCCTGAGAGACTTACGAAGTTTCTCAGGCTTTTTTTCGCTTGCTTTTTTTGCTGATCCAAGCCAAGTAAAACTCAATTCCTAATGCCTTGTGTAACTCAGTTTTACTTCGTCTTCCCTTCGAGATCACCTCGAGTACTCGAGGTGATCTCGAGGTGATCCTGAGGTAAACACTACTTAAACAAGCAAGTGGAGAAAGCTCAAGTTCAGGGGGGGGTATCTGCCAGTCTAGAAACGCAAAGCCTTAAATATCATGCAGCAAGGAATAAAAATTGCTTTATTTCTGAGAGACCTGAAGGAGTTTTGTATGAGCAAGATTATCACTTTTGTCGTCCTTTTTTGCTGTTTGTCCGGCATTGCCTCGCTATACGCTCAACCCATGCTTTCCGGTGAGCTCGTGATCGATCAGGTGCAAGGCTATGTAATCACTATGCATCTGAACGTCACAAACACGGGCAATCAAACCTTTGAATACGTGTTTGGCTCCAGCCCCATCTGCTTCTATGCCATCGATGGTGTCTCTTATCAGGGGATTTTGCTGCCGGTGGTCACCCCCTTTTCTCTGCTCCCTGGGGCTACTTATACAGAGCATTTCATACATACCGAACCGCTCAGTGCAGGCCCCCACGTGGTTCAAGCCTATTGGAACGCCACGGATGATGAAGGCAATTACTATCCCGTAGGCGCTCCCCAGACGGTAGTTATATCCGGAACGATCCCAATAACTATCGGGGCAGGGGATCAATTGGCCCGGATTCCCATTGATTTCTACTGGCGCACATCACTGTATGAATGTATGTTTACACCCCAGGAACTGCAGTTTACAGCCGGGAATATCTCCGGGATTACACTCTACACGCATGAGTTTTCCCAGCCTTTTCTCAATCAGCAGATTGAAATATATCTGGCCCGACCCGTGCCCGATAACCTCGCTGGCGGATGGATCAACGGTAATGATTTGATTCCAGTGAATATGGCGTTGGTGGATTTTCCGGCCGGAACAAATGAAGTTTATATCCCCTTTTCCACAGCAATATACTACCCTGGAATTGTGAATCTGGGGATGGTCATTCGGCGCCGGATTCATTCATCCTATCAGTTTGGTGCAGAGCTGTTTCAGGTGCAAGCAGCAGATTCGCTGCGCTCCAGGCTGGTGTGGAGCGACAATCTGACCTTCTCGGTCTTCAATCCACCTGCTGCCACTCCCACTCAGCATGTAGGCTACATGCCCAAAATCACCTTCCATATCCTTCCAACCACCACAGATATTGAGCCTGAGGTGGCGGTTCCGGCTGCGCTGCAAGTAAAGCTGTATCCCAATCCTGTGCTGGATCAGTGTGAGATCAAGATTTATGGCGATCATCCCGGTCTTGCCACTGTGGATATCTACAACCTTAAGGGGCAGCAAGTACGCAGCTTGACAGGCTCTACCCGTGATAGTATGCACTTGATTCAATGGGACACCAAAGACGACCGTGGCAGGTCTTGTGCGCCTGGAGTTTACCTGTATCGGGCTAAAATGGGGGATAACAGCATTACTGGGAAAATTATGGTGTTGCCATAGGTTAGAAATATACCAATAATAAAAACCGGTCTCCACAGTACAGTAGAGACCGGTGTTATGATCTGGAATCAGGGTAGTTTATACTTCCATGATTTCCTTTTCTTTGGCTTTTTCCACGTCGTCGATCTTTTTGATCCACTCGTCGGTAATATCCTGAACCTCTTTGAGGAGCTTCTTTTCATCGTCTTCGCTGATTTCGCTGTCTTTTTTCATCTTCTTGCCGGCTTCATTGGCATCACGGCGGATGTTGCGGATCGCCACACGGGTGTCCTCAGCCAGTTTCTTCAGGTTTTTAACGATGTCCTTGCGCTTGTCCTCAGTAAGAGGTTGGAAGGGCAGGCGAATCACGTTGCCATCGTTTTCGGGAGTGATCCCGATATTTGCGCCCAGGATGGCCTTTTCAATCTCGGCCAGAGTGGTCTTGTCCCAGGGCTGCACGATGATGGTGCGTGGTTCGGGTATGGAGATGTTGCAGAGCTGCTTCACCGGTGTGGGCTGGCCATAATAATTGATCCTGATATCATCCAGGATCGAGGCACTGGCACGTCCGGTGCGCACTTTTGAGTATTGATGCAAGAGCGAATCAAAAGATTTCTGCATCTTCTCCCTGGTACTGTCTTTCAAGTTTTGCATGGTTTACCTCTTGTTCAGGGGTGAATGTAGGAGCCTGTATCAGTATCCAGAACTGCTTTCTTCAGGTTTCCGGCGGTGCTGATATTGAATATCTTGATCGGCATCTGGTTGTCCGCTGCCAATGAAAAAGCAGTGAGATCCATCACTCCCAGACGCTGCTCCAGACACTGCTGAAAGCAGACGTCTTTGATGAACCGGGCACTGGGGTCTTTCACCGGATCGGCGGTGTAGATACCATCCACTTTGGTGGCTTTGAAAACAATATCCAGCTTGAGCTCGATGGCTCTCAATACCGCAGCAGTGTCGGTGGTGAAATAAGGGTTTCCTGTACCTCCTGAGAGGAAGCAGATTTTCCCTTCGTTCATCGCTTTCTGTACTTTCGGAGCACTGTAATGACGGGCAACCTTATCCAGGATGAAGCTGGAAAAGACTTCGGCTTCATATCCCTTTTGGGTCAGGATTTCACTGAGATAAAGGGCATTCTGGATGGTCGCCAGCATCCCGATATTGTCCAGGGTCACGCGGGAAAGGCTCTGGTTTTTCCAGCTTCCTCCCCGGAAGATGTTTCCGCCACCCAGGACGATGGCGATGCTGTAACCCAGCTCTTTTACTGTGATAATCTCATCAGTGAGTTGGTCACAGATCTCGTCATCATAGCCAAATCCGCTTTTACCGGCGAGGATTTCCCCACTCAGCTTGAGCATCAGGCTCTGGATCTGTTCTGGCTTATACAAGCTATTCTCCCTGTATTGTGGGCTTATTCACCCAAGGCGTAGCGGACAAAACGGGCAATCTGAATGTTCTCGCCAGTTCTGGCAATAGCATTGGTGAGCAGTTCTTTGATAGTGATCTTCTCATCACTGATCGTGCCTTGCTCCATGAGCGCATGTTCGCTGCAATATTTCTTTATGTTGCCATCAACGATTTTGTCGATGATATCGGCTTTCTTGCCATCATTGACAGCTTTGTTGTAAGCGATTTCTCTCTCACGCTCGATAATAGCGGGATCGATCTGCTCGGCAGTAATGGCGAGAGGATTGGTAGCAGCAATCTGCAGGGCGATCTCTTCGGCCAGAGCTTTGAATTCATCGGTACGGGCTACGAAGTCTGATTCGCAGTTCAGCTCAAGCAACACGCCAATCTTGCCGTTGAAATGAATGTATGAAAAAATGATGCCTTCTTTGGTATCGCGCAGGCTTTTGGCCTCGGCCTTTGATATTCCCCGCTCGCGCAGGTATTTGATGGCGGCATCCATATTGCCATCGGTCTCCACCAGAGCTTTACGGCACTCCATCATGCCTACTCCAGTTCTCTCACGCAGTTCTTTTACCATGGTTGCGGTAATCTCTGCCATTGTGTTCTCCTTTAGGGTTTAGAAAAATATGGTTATATATAGGGTTTTGCGCCTGTCCATGATACGAACAGGCGCAATAAATGAGTTATTCCTGTTCGGTTGCGGCTAGTTCAGGGACTTCGAATTCTACTTTTACTTCCTCTTCGGGTTCTTCTTCGGTTACTTCGTCGGCCGAGCCGACGTCAGCGCCTTCAGTAGCGATTCCTTTGCCTTCCAGCACAGCATTGGCCATGATATCAGAGATCAGGGCAATGGCGCGGGTGGCGTCGTCGTTTGAAGGAATCACATAATCCACCAGATCGGGATCGCAATTGGTATCCACCATAGCGATGATCGGGATACCCAGGATGCGGGCTTCGTGGATGGCGATATCTTCGTGTTCGGTATCGACCACAAAGAGGCAGCCAGGTTTGGCGTCCATATCACGGATTCCGCCCAGGGAGAATTCAATCTTGTCATGGGCACGTTGCATCTTTTGGGCTTCCAGCTTAGTGTAGCTGGAGATGGTGCCATTGGCAACGATTTCTTCAAAGTACTTCATCTTTTCGATGCTTTGACGGATAGTGGACATATTGGTAAGCATTCCGCCGTACCAACGCTGGTTCACGTAAAATACTCCAGCCTTTTCAGCAGCTTCTTTGATCGCGCTTTGAGCCTGTTTTTTGGTTCCTACAAAGAGGATATACTCATGACGGCTCGCCACTTCTTTCATAAACTGATAGGCTTCATTGATGGCATCGACTGTTTGTTTGAGGTCGATGATGTGAATCCCATTGCGTTTGATGAAGATATACTTTCTCATCTTGGGATTCCATTTGAAGGTCTGATGCCCGAAATGGACACCGGCTTCAAGCAGTTGTTTCATAGAAACTACGGACATTTATTCTCCTATTCTACGGTTAAGATTTCCACCCAGGGATATAAGCGATTCAGAGGGGCTTTCCCCTCACCGCCTCGCAACTCGGCTGAGTGGGTTATTTTGGCTGTTAGGCCAGGTAGGTGGTCAGATAAAAGATAGTTCAGCATTTGTGTCTGGTCCAAAGGGGAAGGCAAGCTTCCCCAAAACCCATCGATTAACGCTTGGAGAACTGGAATCTCTTTCTGGCTTTCGGACGACCGGATTTCTTACGTTCCACCATACGGGGGTCACGTGTGAGGAATCCGCGGGTTTTGAGCAGGGGTCTGAGCTTCTCATCGTATTCCACAAGGGCACGGGAAATGCCATGACGAATGGCTCCAGCCTGGCCGCTGAGGCCACCACCGGCGACATTTACGTACACGTCGAAATTCTCGGATAAACCGACAGTTTGCAGAGGCTGCTCCACAACCATCTCGAGGGTTTCGCGTTGCAGGTATTTCTTCATGTGAACCTTGTTGATGATGCGCTTGCCGGTACCAGGGGTCAAACGAACCCGGGCAGTGGCATTCTTTCTTCTTCCTACGGCATCAAAGTTTTGCATACCTTGTTTGTCTCCTTACAGGCTCAGTTCCACAGGTTTCTGGGCAGCATGAGGATGCTCGGTGCCTGTGTAAACTTTTAGTTTTTTCATCATTGCGCGTCCCAGAGTATTCTTCGGCATCATGCCTTTGACGGCATGCTCGATGATCCGTTCTGGATGCTCTTCCAAAATTTTGGCATACGGGATTTCTTTCAATCCGCTGGGGTATCCACTAAAGGTCTTATACACCTTTTGCAAGGCTTTCAGTCCAGTTACGCGCACCTTTTCGGCGTTGATCACCACTACGTAATCTCCAGTATCGAGATTGGGCGCATAATAAGGCTTGTTTTTGCCACGCAGGATGGTGGCTATCTTTGTGGATAACCGTCCCAGAGGTTGACCCGTTGCGTCTACGACGTACCAGGCTTGCTGGATATCGCCAGGACTTGGGGTAAGGGTCTTCATCAATTCTCCTTGTACGGTTTTTTTACAGAATGCCAAGATTTTACGCTCTGGAGTAGTGTCAAGCGAAATCAAAAAAAGCACTTGATTGGTACTGTCTTCCAGAAGGCAGTTTCAACTCAGGATCACCTCGAGATCACCTCGAGTACTCGAGGTGATCTCGAGGTGATCATAAGGTAAACACAACATAAACAAGCTAGTGGAAAAGTGGAAGAGTGGAAGGGTGAAACAAGTTGTGAATTAAGAGAGACCGTTGTTTAATCGGGGCATGGGGCAGCGCCCCATACAAAAGGGGTGGTGGGCTGAAACAGCCAGTGCTTATCTCAGATGCGAGACGTCAAAGCCGGGGATATAGAGCTTGCGCTCCAGATTGTCGCTGAGTTTGCTGACGATCCAGATCAAGAGCAAATACACCACTCCGATCAGGAAGTAAATCTCCAGGTGGAAGAAGGTATCGCTGGCAAAGAATTTCGCCTGGGAAAGCAGCTCAGGCACCTGGATCACATAGGCCACGGAAGTGTATTTCACCAGATAGATGATCTCGTTTGAAAGTGCTGGAATGGCAAAGCGGAAGGCTTGGGGGAAGATGATCTCCCGGATCACCTGCCATTTGCCCAGGCCGATAGAATAGCCTGCTTCCATCTGCTCGGCCGTGATCGCCATGAATCCACCCTTGAGATATTCAGCCTGATAAGCGGCAGAATTCAGAATGAAGCCAATCAATGCCGCCGTGAAGGGCACAATCCTGATGCCCAGGGCAGGGATTCCATAGTAGATGAAGAAAAGCTGTACCAAAAGCGGTGTGCCGCGCACCAGGGTGATAAATAGTCGGGATAGCATCCTGACGATACCTTTGGTATAGAGGATACCCAGAACTAAAGGGATGGAGAGGATAAAGCCCAGGATGGCAGCTATAAAGGTAAGGGCTATGGTGAGCCACATGCCATAGGCCAGATCGGGCAAGTATCTGGGCAAGACCTGAAAGAAACTCACAAGCTCTCTCCGTAAAGCTCCGCTATCTTGTGCAGGAAGCTGCGGGTACGTTCGTTTTGGGGATTGTTGAACATCACCTGGGGTGGCGCTGATTCCAGAATGTGTCCGCCTTCCATGAAGATGATTTCATTGGCAACGCTCTTGGCAAAGCCCATTTCGTGGGTCACGCAGACCATGGTCATACCATCTTTGGCAAGGTTTTGCATCACCATCAGGACTTCCCCGATGAGTTCAGGATCAAGAGCCGATGTGGGCTCGTCAAAAAGCATGAGCAGAGGATCCATCGCCAGAGCTCTGGCGATTCCGATGCGCTGTTGCTGTCCTCCGGAAAGCTGGGCAGGATATTTATCGCCATGATCCTGCATACCTACTTTCAGCAAATTCTTTCTGGCAACAGCATAAGCATCAGTACGGTTCAAGCCTTTTACCCGGAGCAAACCCAGGGCTACGTTGTCGATCGCCCGCAGGTGCTTGAACAGGGCAAAGTGCTGAAAGACCATGCCAATCTTTTGTCGCATCAGGTTGAGATTGGTTTTCTTGTCGGTCAGTTCCACATCATTGAGCCAGATCTTGCCGGAATCAGGCGGGGCCAGCATGTTTATGCAACGCAGGAGCGTGGATTTTCCAGTGCCGGAGGGGCCAATAATCACTTTCACTGCACCTGCTTCGATGGAAAATGAAACTCCATCCAGAACCCGGTGCTTGCCGAAGCTTTTGGTGATGTTTTCTATGCGAACCAGAGGCATATTGACTCCTTATCCTTCTGCAATGATATAGCCAGGAACTTTGTAGCGGCTGGCGATGAATTTGAAGAGGTAGTAAAAGATCTCAAACAAAACGAAATAGATGAGAGCGGCAGCAAGATAGATCTCGAAAGGACGAAATTCCGAAACGATCAAATCCCTGCCATACTTCAGGATTTCTGCAATACCTACGGCATAGGCCAGAGGTGAATCCTTCAGGACTATGGTAAACTCATTGGTGAATCCCGGTAAGGATAATCGAACGGCCTGGGGCAGGATCACAAAGAACAGCGTCTTTACCTTGCCCATGCCCAGGGACAATCCTGCTTCCATTTGCTCGCTGCCAATGGAGAGGATAGCACCCCGGAAGATTTGAGCCTGATAAGCAGATGAGCAAAGTCCCAAGCCAATCACTACACTCAGGAAGGGACTGATGTTGAGGCCAATTTCCGGTAAACCAAAATAGACCAGAAACAGCAGTACAAGCTGGGGGATGCCTCGGAAAACCCATTCGTAAAGAGATACAGCTTTTTTGAGCGGGCCTTTGCCGTAGATTCTCAGGAAAGCCACCGCAATCCCGATCACCATCCCCAGGAGCATGGAGAGGACGGTGATCTGAACTGCTATCCAAATCCCCTTGGAAAGCAAGGGGATATTGGTAAGGATGTAGATTGCTGAATCCAGCATTTACGTGATTATTTTATATGCGTTTGGATGATGGAGATTACTTCTCCGCTGTCCATCAGATCTTTGAGTGCGGCATTGATCTTGGCATTCAGAGGAGATCCTTTGGGCATGGCAATTCCATAGCTTTCGTTGGTCTCGATCTTGAGGGCAGTGACGATGGGTTTCAGCTTGGCATAGCCCTGAGCAGCGCTGTCGTCGATGATCACAAAGTCCACATTGCCATTGAGCAGATCGGTGATGGCTTCGATATTGGTGGGGTACTTTTTGAGAGCATCCTTTTTCATCAGGTTTTTATCCACGAAGTTTTCGGTGAGATAGATCTGCCCGGTAGTACCATTTTGGGAGCCGACTTTGTATTTGGCAAGATCTTCAACCTTTTCCAGAGTCAGTGGGCTATCCTGCTTCTTGATGATTACCTGATTTGCCACATAATAGGGCTCAGAAAAATCAACCTGTCTCTGCCGTTCTTCTGTGATTGTAATGGCTGAGATCGCCATATCGATCTTGTTTGAGCTCAGGGATGGAATCAGGGTATCGAAATCCATATCGATGATCTGAAACTCCATTTCCAGCTTTTCAGCTATCTTTCTGGCGAGGTCCATGTCCACGCCTACGTACGAATCCCCTTCTTTGGATTCAAATGGCGGATACTCGGCATTAGTGCCAATTCTCAAGACCGGAGCAGTTTTCTTTGCACAGCCTGAAATGACTGTAATGAACACACACAAGGCTAGAACGAATAGGACGAAGTACTTTTGCTTCACGGGAACCTCCCATCATTTTAAAGTATTTTCACGCTAAGGATCAAAGCATCACTGTCAAGCGAAGAATGTCTCTTTTGGGGCTCAACATCCTTTATCTGTTGAAAAAATTCCAATCCCTGCTTCGGGGATGACTCCTATCTCAAGCCAAATACGGCGGTTAAGGTCACACTGATGCTTTTCTGGCGGGTGCTGGTATTGTAGATTCCATAGTCTGAAACATCGGTGGAATAAGGCTCGGTAATCTGGAACACTCCAGCCCGGGCTTCACGCATTTTCCCCAGTCCAGTTTTGGCAGAGCCGGAGATTTCTTTGGCTCGGGCTACAGCATCGGCAGTGGCTTCGGCCAATAGCTGCTTCTTCAAATCCGGCAGCTTTGTATAGAGATAGTTGAGCTGGGAATTCTGGAGAAGCATCCCGCGATTGGCAAAGAACTCTGCATTGAGAGAGATCTTGTCGATCTTATCCAGATCCTGGGAGAGGACAAAGACGCTTTGATTGATGTTGTACGAGGTCATGTTGCCATAGTTATCGTACATTGGATAGCTGGTAGGGGGTTGGATGCTGATGTCTTTGTCTGCGATTCCTTGTTCGATAAGGTAGGCTTTGAAGGCGGCAATATCTGCTGCCATGTCGTTGTAGCCCCGTTTCAATTCAGAGGTGCCTACGCTTTTCTGCACTGAGACATTCCATTTCACAAGGTCGGATTCAAAGAGCTTGCTGGCATAACCCACCACTCTCAGGCTGGTCTCACTCCTGCGGCTCTGTAGGAAAAAGATGCTGAAGATGCTGATCCCGACAATGAATGCAATACCCAAAAGAGACCAGGGATTTTTGGACTCTTTCATCCACACCAGAACTGCCAGCACAAATAGGATGGGCAGGATTATTTGATAATAGGGCATACGGTAACTCCTTGTAAGTTTAATAGATTATAGTAGTCCCCACCTTCTGCGGAAAAAGAGTTCGAGGCAGAAAGCCAGGATGAATAGACTGAGGATATACCACTTTTTATACAGGACAAATTCCTGCTTTTGGATGGTATCCCTTGCTACGGCAGGCATGGGAACAAAGCCAGGAACATCGGATTGGGAGAGGAGTTTGCCCCGGCTGGTGGACGCAAGATAGGAAAGCAAGGGGAGATTGTAGTCAAAATCCCGGGCTTCAGCGCTGCTTTCAGCGATTTGGAAGCGTCCTCCGGTTTTCTTTCCTGTGTCCGCTTCGGAGATCTCGAATCTGTACTCACCGGGTTTATCGAGATTTGCTGTGAAGGTATACTCATCAGCACTGCGGGTCATATAGTCCTGCACGAGTTCTTTGCCAAGAGCGTCATACACGACGATTTTTGGGGTCTTATCCAAGGCGCTTACCCGAATCTCGTCCTCGGCTCGAAGGCGGAGGCTGATTTCTTCACCCCTCAGGTAGGTGCTCTTGTATATGGCGCTGAAGGATCCCAGAGCTTTGTTGCTAAGCCAGGTGAGAGTATTGACGATGAACTTCTGATAGCCATCCTGCTGCCCCTGCATCTGCCAGCGCCAGAGATTCACAAAAGCCAAAGCCAGGCTTCGGGCTCCTCCGGCATCCACGGCTACCACTGCGGGGGAATTCTGTTGATTGTTCAAAGTGCCCAGGATCTGGCCCCCAGTTTTGGCGGTGACATAGTAATAGTCCAGAGGTGGGATTTTGGATAGCTGCTCCACCAGAGGAGTGAAGGCCGGATGCAGCTTTCCAGCTTCATTAAGCTGGAGAAAGCCCTGGTAGCTGCTGGTGATATTGGAAGGCTGGATGGGGACAATATCAGCCAGATCAGGGGTGGGCTTGCCTTGAAAGAGGATTCCCGCACCCTGTTTGTGCATGGCTTTGATATAGCTGAGGGTGGTGGCATCAAAGGCAAGATTGCCATTATTGATGATCACCATCACCGAAGGGGTTTGGGCCTGGTTCAGAGTGGCTGGTTTTTCTCCCACAAAAAGGGCTCTGTTGCGTAGCAGATAAGAGACGCTGTCCCAACGGGGATTGGTGGCGATGGCATCCAGGATGAATTTGTTGTCCCAAGCGGGAGAATCAGTAAAGATGAGAATCTTCTCCTTCTCTGCCAGCACTTCGATTGCCCCGGGGAAGCTGTTGTTGCCCAGCCTTTGTTCTTTCTCCAGGGGCAGGATTTCCACCCGGTAATTGAAAAACCCAATACGGGGAAAGCGGTGAGAGAAATCTACTTCGGTTTCCATTCCAGCCTGCATTCTGGTGCTGATCCCAGAGACTTTGGCATTGTCCATATATAGATTTACCATGGCGTTGCCATCGTAGTTCAGGCTTTTGAGGCGGGCTTTGATCAAGGTGGGTTCATTGCGGTAGGCATAGCGGTTGGATAGAGTTTCGACAACCGCCAGGTCAACATCCCTGCTACTGGTAGTATCTGCAATCACATAGAAAGGAATGCCGATGCGATTGACAAAGTTTAAGTTCTCATCCCGCAGCCAGCCATCCGAGCCCAGCACAATGACTTCTGCTTTGGAGAGTTCACGTTGTTTGGCAATATCTTGCAGCGTTTTGGTGAGTTGGGTATTGTTGCGGCTGCCTTCCAGGCCATCAGCAAAGCTGTATCTGTGGGTCTTGTATCCTGCGGCAATGAAGCTTTTCTCCACTGAAGACAGCAGGGGCTTGAAGAAATCACTTTTGGTTCCAGAGCCTGATCTCAGATCCATGGATTCCGAGATATCGGTCAGAATGAGTATTTCCGGCAGTTCACGGCGATTGTGGATAAAGTGTAAAACAGGACTAAGCAGCAAGAGCAGGAGAATATAGATGCCAATACTGCGCAAGCTAAATAGTAGCGCACGCCGCCCTTTGGACAGGCTGGGCAGCGTGCGGAAATAAAGGTATCCTGAGATCAGGAGGGCAAAAACCCCTGCTACTATAAAGGGCATCAGAACCAAACGCGTAGATTCGTGGCGAAGGATAGTCCTTTGGAGGAATAACCCGGAAGGAATGAATCATAGGTCTGCACGGCCAGTCCCAGCTCGACAAACTTGTCGGCAAGCCCTATGCCATAGGAGGTTTTCAGCTTGTTTGTTCCCTGGGGTAATGAGACTCCGAAAGTGATCGGCAACCACTTCATCGGTACAAGCTTCAAGCCCATAGCCAGGCGTCCAGACTTGTTTGTCACTACCGAATCCTTGAAGCCCTGCACATAATCAGCGGATACCGAGAGGAATTTCAGCTTGTACAGTAGCGCTACCCGTAATTCAGGAGGCAATTCTGTAACAAATGCTTCACCATCGGTTTCTTCATGGGATTGTGTAAAAAAGTCTTCACCAATATTGGAGACATAGACATTTTGGGCTTCAAACTTGTAATTCAGATCTTTCTTGATCAGGCTCCAGTTTAGTGAACTTGCGACGTTGTCGAGGGTGATGCCAGCCTCAAGGTTTGGAGTAATCTCGCTGTACATACCAAGCATCCCTTTGAAACCATAGCCTCCAATTCCTGTGCGAAGTGTTATGTCCTGTGAAAGGGATGCTCCATCATCGATGTTCTGGCCAAAATATCCATGGTAATCTTTGGTGTCCAGGCTGTACAGACCGATCAGCAATCCTGCTGAGAAGCCCATCTTGATCTCGGGAAAGCTTTCCGGAAGGAAGGGCATCTTGAGATCTCCCATGCCCAGGGTTACATCTGCATAGGAGAGCGAGGAGATATTGTTGTTGGCAAGCGTGAAGTTGTATTCATCGTCTGTGTTGCCATTCAGCAAGAGCCGCAGATATTTCTTTGAGACGGAGGCTTTGCTATAGAAATTTGCGGTTGAGGATAAGGCCAGGTTTCCGGTGGTAAACCCGAACAAGCTCATGTTACCAGTGGCTTGGAGGGTAAGATTGCGGTCAAACCTGCTCAGGAGCTCATCTTTGTCTTCTTCGGTGAGGACATCGCGGCTCATCACATAATTGTAAAAATCCAGATCTAGGGCATTGTTCCCTACAAATACACCAGTATTTACTCCAGGGAACCAGAGATCCACATATTTCATTTCCTTGAGCTTGGCTGGATTCCAGTAGTTGGCTTCCACGCCTTGAGCCCGTAACATATAGCTGTCAGCAAAAAAGATGGATTTGCTGGTGTTTACTCCCATGAGACCGCTGAGGCTCATGGCCAGGCAGAGAATCACGAAATACTTTTTCATTAGAAGTTCCCCATTCTCAATGTGGCGTTTACCATGCTCTTGATGTGGATATAGTCCGCAGTAGTGGCATGAATAGGCACAAAATCACCAGTAGGGTGGAAATTGAAAGTCCAGCGCAGATACACTTCCGGTTCGGTGAATGTATCCAGATCGCTTTTGGAAAGCGTTATACTCAGCATCTGGAAGCCATCCTCAGGATCAAGTTCAGCAGCGGTATCTCCCAATGCAAACACTTCTGCCGGAACGAAGAATCTCCAGGTGTTGGAATTAGTAGGGTCGATATTGGCATCATTGCCGAAATACACTTTGGCTTGAGCACCTATGGGCAATTTGTTCAAAATCTTAAAATCCAATGTAGCGCCCTGGGCATTTTCCCGAATCTGAGTCCTGTTTTCTGCGCTTATCTCAATCTTCACCGGTTCCTGTACTGTGATCATTTGATCAAACAGCTCAAACACAAAAGGCGCACTGATATCATAGTTTGCCCGGATCACATCGGAAGAACGCAGCGAACCCAAGCCGGACTGGCTGTCGATGATGAAGTTTGAATTGATAACTTCAATGTGGGTTGGCATGATCTGCAGCAATTGGGAAATATTATCTTCCAGAACAATAGTGGAATGCGCAGGGACACCTTCGGTAGTGGAGCCTGTGATAATGTAGTTATTGCCGTCATTATCCTTGATCGGGATAGTCCGTGACTCGCCATCAGCATTTACAGCATAGATATCACCGACAAATTCGCAACTAAAACCCAGATCATTTTCCAGGTTCAGGATTAGCTTGGCAGCCTGCAAATGTACAGCCTGATCCAAGCCATAGGGGTATTCGATATCCACATTGCCAGCAGTAACATTCAGGGGCAGCATGAAGTGATCGAAACGTCCTTGAAACTCATCGAAAGCAATCGGAGAATCGATCTTGATCCCCATGGATGCGATAGGAGTATTATCAGGCTGGCCTGAAGCGGAAATAGCGGTAATATGCAGTTCTGTGAGGTCAGTCTGGGAATTCTTCACCCCAAAGTGATAGGCGGCTAGATCAACAGCCTGCCAATCGCCACTATTGTCAAAGTTTACTTCCAAAGGGTCTCCAGCATCTGTGGTTATATCGTGAAAGATCAACCGCAGGGTTGTGACAGAGGGATCGATATCAGCAAATTTCACTTTGATCTCTCCGCTGGATACTGAACCATAGGTGAGCCGTACATTGAAACCCGGATCCAAAAGCGGCAGATTGCTATCAAAGGCGACTCCTGAAGGGACAGGGATGCCGTCAACATCTACGTTTGGAGTAATCTCAACTTCGCCAATCGGAGGGGTTTCCATTTGACCAGTGGTACTCAAATACATGAGGCTATCTGCATCGATCAGGATGTTTTCCCCATCCACCAGATCGAGTACCGGATATATCTCATTGAGGAGTGGCACCTTGAGAGTCACGTCCCATTGAGGTATGATCGGTTTCTTCAGATCACAAGCACTCAGCAATAGTAAAATGCCAAGAATCCATACAAGGTACTTTTTCATACACACATCCTTTTGTTCAGCCCAGGGCTGGATATTATAATACTGGATCGATCCCGGTTCCAGGCCTTCGCCGATCCTGACAATTCATTACTTCTCATTTGTGCACACAGTATCCTCTCAGGCTGATGCAAATGCCGTCTGTACTGCTTTGTCTGTGCAATTCTCATGCCGTTTATTCACCTTTTGCTCTGCGCCATGCCTGAAAGCCAATTCCCGCTTTACCAATTCACCAAAAGCGGGATGATAAGCTCCGGCAATCACATCGGCAGGATCAATGTTTGAAGGCAGGCCGTATTTGATGATCCGGATTCCCAGCGGCTCGCAAAGCTCCGCATAATCAGCACAAATCGTCACCGCTTCAGCCACGTCCAGCACCTTGTACAGGCCTTGTTCATAACTGCGCTGCAGCTCGGTTCCACGGATTACCACCACCGGATACAGCCTGAGCATATGCGGCCGGAGGCTGGTAAGAACCAAGTGATTGTAGTCCAGGGTCTCAATGTCGCTACCTGGCAGTCCTGGCATGAGCTGGATGCCCAGAGTGAAGCCCATATCCTTCACCAGATGAGCTGCTTCAAGCGCCTGGGCAGAAGTATATCCCCTGCCACTGGCAGCCAAAGGACGATCATGCCAATCCTGGATGCCAAGCTCTATGGTTTGTATCCTGTATTCCGCACAATGTCGCAAAATATCCTCATTAATCCAGAGCGGATGAGTGGAGATGCGGAGCTTGGTGCCTTCATCCACCACTTCCAGAATGCGGCTCAGGATTTCCTCCCGAAAGCTTAGCGGTAAAGCCGTAAAAGTACCGCCATAAAACGCTACTTCTTTGGAGCGCTTGGGATTACGCTGGATAAAGCCAGCCACTTCCTGAACTGCTTTATCAGGGTCAAAGGCTCCAGCCCCGCTGATCTTAACCTGATCGCAATAAATGCAGCTACCCGGGCAGCCCTGATTGGGCAGAAACAGCGGGTAGATCAGGTGTTTGGTCTTGGCAGGCAGGATGGAGGCGACCATAGATTCTACTGCTTGGGCGTAATCTGCATAGGCCGCGCTATATAGCTGGTATGCAGGAGTTTCTTGGCTTTTGGGCTGTTAGGTTTACCCAGATACTCTTTATAGAGCTTCTGGATCGATTTATTGTTGTGAGATTCCCGTCTGGTGCAGCCTTCATCCTCTTTGTAGAGGCCTTTGGCGCGTTGTAAACGGACTCTGTTTGTGGAGCTGTAAGGCTGACCTCCGCCTCCCACACAACCTCCGGTGCAGGCCATAACTTCCACGAAGTGATATGGAGGCTCTTCACCTTTGGCTTTGGCAGCCCGGATTTCGTTCATCAGTTTGGTAACATTGCCCAAACCGCTGGCGACTCCGATGCGGACTTCTTTGCCCAAAATCTCGATCTTGCCTTTCTTGATACCCTTGGCACCACGAACGAAGCTGATCTTGGGATCGGGCAGTTCTTTACCTGTAGCGAAGAAGAAGGCAGTTCTCAGTGCTGCTTCCATCACACCACCGGTAGCCCCGAAGATGGTACCGGCACCGCTGTATTCACCCAAGGGGTTGTCAGCCTTGCCTGAGGGCAAAGTAGCGAGATCGATACCCCGGGTCTTCAGCATCCGTGCCAGTTCGCGGGTGGTAATGGTGAGATCCACATCCTTGTATCCAGAGGCATACATGTCTTCCATGCGCTCAATTTCATATTTCTTCGCTGTGCAGGGCATTACCGAAACCAGGAAGATTTTGTCCGGATCCAGCTTCATCTTTTCCGCCCAATAAGTCTTCACCATCGTTCCCACCATCTGATGTGGGGATTTTGAAGAGGAAAAGTGCGGGATCAGATCGCTGTGGAATTTCTCCAAAAAGTCCACCCAGGAAGGGCAGCAGGTGGTGATCAAGGGGAATTCTTCCGGCTTGTCTTTGAAGATATGGACAAACTCGCTGGCTTCTTCCATGATCGTGAGGTCGGCACCGTAGTTTGTATCAAATACATACTTAAAACCCAATTCCCGCAGTGCGGTGTACATCTTGCCTTTCACATTGGTGCCGGGCTTCAGGCCAAATTCTTCACCCAAAGCCACGCGTACGGCAGGAGCTTCCTGAGCTACCAGCACCAGATCAGGATTGTCCAGTGCTGCCCACAAAGCATCCGAATCATCTGCTTCATAGATGGCTGCCACCGGGCAGTGGGCACTGCATTGGCCGCATTTCACACATTCACTGCTTTCCAGTTCACGGGCAAAGGTGGGTCCCACATAGGTATCAAAGCCCCGTTCACTGTTTTCCAGGGCATGCACGTCCTGAATCTCGTTGCACACATAGGTACAGCGTCCACATTGGACGCAGTAGGAGGGATCCAGCGTAATGGCGGGTGAGGATTCATCCCGGCCTTTATATTTGCGGCGCATCTTCTTCAGCGTCATGTGCCGGATGGCAAGCTCCTGGGCCAGAGCCTGTAATTCACAGCGGCCGTTTTTGATACATTCAGGGCAGTTATTGGGATGGTTTGAGAGAATGATCTCCACTGCGGCACGGCGCAGATCCAGGAGTTTTTTACCGGTGGTATTGATTCTCATGCCGTCTTCACAGGGAGTGGAGCAGGCGCGTACATAACGTCCGCCGATTTCCACCATGCAAACCCCGCAATTGCCGAAAGCGGGCAAATCTTCATGATAACACAGATGTGGCACCTTGTATCCTGCTTTGGTGCAGGCATGCAGCACTTTGGTATTTTTGAGAACCTGGGTCTCACGGCCATTTACATATACAGTGATCATTTACTCTCCTATTCGCTTTATACGTATTGTACACAATTGGAGGAGGTGCAGAAAAGTGTCAAGAGCGATCTAACGACTACCCGGATACAGCTATTTTTCCGGCCTTAGCCGCCAGGAGAATATCCTCTGCAAGGTATATGCCAAAGCCTTGCGCAGTGGGACACTCCGGTATTCACGCACTAGAGTCAGCGGGAAGATCGCCAGCCAGCGCATCAATCCCCCGATGCCAAAGATCACCTGTTCCGGCTCCAAGACCCGGATGCCGATATCCAGGCTGCCGGGATAGAACACTCCCGAGGCCAGGGTGGTAATCATCATGCTTACTCCGGTTACTGCAGCAAAGACTCCGCTATAGGCTTGTTCCTTGCGTTTGGGAGCGATGGACAGCACGAAGTTTGTCGTCACGATGCCGGCTCCAGCCCACATAAAGCCCGAAAGCAATGCTTCAAACCACAGGATGATATGGTTCGAGGCACTCATGAACAGCCAGAACATCGGATTCAGCCCACCCAAAAACACACAAATCTTCATCGCCGTTTTATTGCCAAAGCGATCGATGAATTTGCCCCAGAAGTTGAAGGAAAGCAGCGATGCGAAGATATGCAGGCTGCTGTAGATTTGCATCTCAAAGAGCCCCATCTGCAGTTTCTTCAGCATGAAAGGCCCCCAGAAGGGACTTCCGATCCCGATCGCCAGCATCCACCACATGCCAAATACGATGAGCAGCCGGAAGTTCTTATCCTGAAAGGGTTCGCTCAGGCTTTGCCGCCAGCCTGGGATGCTGGTTTGGCTGCGATGCCGTTCCGGCTGAAATCCCAGCATTACCAAGCCTACAAGTCCGATTACTGCTGCCAGGATAAACAATCCCGCCAGAAACCAGATCTGAAACTCAGGAATGAAAAAGCCCTGACCTCCGATCCTCTCCAGATACCAGGTCCTGAGTCCACCACCTCGTGCTTCAAAGAGATCCACATGGAAGCTAACTATGTAGCTGGCTAAAAGCCCCACCAGAAAGAGGATTTGATTGCGCCTGGAGAAAAACCTTCCCCGAATCTTCAGCGGAATCAGATCACTAATCCAGGCGATCCAGATATTGGCACCCATGGCCTGAAACCCAGCACTCACAAAGAGCAAACTCAGCATGTACCAGATGCCTTGCTGGGATGTGGGGAAGAGCAGGGCCAGCCCCAGAAAGAGGGTAAGAAAGCGTCCTATGGCAGTGATGCGGATGCAGGGCTGGCGGTAGTTTGTGAACTGACGCGAGAGTAGCATTCCCAAGGGTTGCCATACCGCCGAAACCTGGCCAATAGCGGAAAGGAGGCTGTATTGCAGAGGCGTGGCTCCCATGATCACCAGCATTTTGGTGATGAAGCCACTGCCAATCTGAGACAGATTGCCATACACTTGGGCAAAAATGCCTTCCGTGATGGAAGTCTTGTAGGTTCTCAGCACAATGCTATCGCCATGGCGTTTACGCAAGTATATCTCCTTACTATCGAACTGAAGTTCTATGCGTTGATTTCATCGATCCGATTCTACGTCTTTCATCTAGAGATTACATAATCCAGGCCCAACCTGCCGCCCAATAAGGCATGTGACCTGTACCGGCGCTCGCCGTAGCGCCGAGAAAAGTGTACTGGCGCTTCGGCGAGTGCGGTACTGCAAAAGGCTCCGGTTGATTCTGCAATCTCTATGTGGTAGCTGTATTTCAGGTTCGAAATAGACTTCGGAATCATCAATCTGGTTTACCCATCTGCACAGCGCGGAATTTTGTCCAATGTTTTTATATTGCTTGACGTCGCAAGCCCACCGGAGGATATAGATTCTCACTCCAGGTATTTATCTGGTAATGTTTTAACTACCCAGAAAGAGGTTGGTGCCCATGTTTGAACTCGAAAGCTGCAAAGTGCGTCTCGCCCGTGAAAATGACCGCGATGATCTGATTCGGATCTCCAAAGGGATTTGGGATGGGCACGATTATCTGCCCAGGCTCCTGGATCGCTGGATCAATGAACCATATTTCTTTGTCTGCGAATATGATGGAACTGTGATAGCTTGTCTCAAGCTGAGTCTTTTTCCGGATCATGTGCTCTGGTTTGAGGGGCTCAGGGTGCACCGGAAATATCAGGGCAAAGGCATTGCCACCATGATGAACCGCCATCTCTTTGCCTTTGCCAGAGAGCTGAAGCAAGCCGATCCCCGGCTTAGCTACGAATTTTGCACCTATTACAAAAACGTGGAAAGCCTGCACCTTACGCAAAAACTGGGCTTTCGTCCCGTGGAGCGGTTTTTTTCTCTGGATCGGCGGGGCATCGTACGCACCCTGGAGCCCGAGATCGTCAAAGACTTTGGCATGGAAGAATTTACAAATCTGAAGAAATACATCCCCCTGGGCTGGCAGCCTGTACATAATGTCCCCGTCAGCCTGGATTTCATCAAATCCCGGGCTCTGCTCTTCCGCACCCCTCAGGCCAGCTACCTGCTGGGCGGGATCACCGAGCAGAACATCCTCTTTCTGGCTCCACCCGTACAGGATATCAAAGCCGAACTACCCTATTTTCAACACTTCTTTGGCAGCCGCAAACGCTTTTCCATCCTGCTACCCCTCCAATATAAATCCCATCTCCCCAGATTGATGCAGGAGAAATTCTTCTTCTGGGACGACACTCGCGAAGTGGCAGAAAACTACCTGATCCTGAGTATGTAACGCAGAGAGTAGAAGCGGCTTGTAGCCGCTTGATAGAACGCAGATGACGGGATTTAGCGGATCATCAGGATTTTTTAGTGTTTACTACAGAGTCAAGCAGAGAGCACAGAGAGTGATTTAGATACACCTTGGCAGTTATGCCAGCGCAGGCTGGCATCTCCTGGGATAACGCTAAACCCTTATAACGCATAACTCATAACCCATGCCGCGTAACCCCCAAAGCCCCTTGCGGGCGACATAATATAGCGAGGGTTCGAAGCATTGCCAGCAATGCGAAGACCCTCGACCCAAGCAAAAAGCCAAAAAGCCCCTGAGGGCGACACAACAACCAAAAGAGCTGACTATCCCACTAACAATGTGGAATTCATATCTTCTTATCTGATCGTCAATTAAACCCCTCACCCTACCCTCTCCCACAAGGGGCGAGGGAGTTAAGATACCCAGCCTCTCATCTCATCGGAGCCCTGTAGGGATACAAATGTCTTTCATCCCTATGGCTCCGTACTGTCAACTCTTACTTGCGTTTACTTCGTCTTCGTCTCGAGATCACCTCGAGTACTCGAGGCGATCTCGAGGTGATCCTGAAGTAAACACCAGTCTAACAATCAAATGACAGTCATGAGCTTATTGCTACGTACGAAATGCGTCTTCACCTGTCCCGTGCTTTGTGCACAACACTCAGCATGGCAGCGCTTTGTAACATAGTCTTTCAGACTGTTGTACCCACTGGTTTTCTAACCAGGGGATTAAATTTGGATTCGACACGTCCCGTGTCGACGAGGCCAAGGGCCGAGAAAGAAGAATGAGCACGATCCGTGCTCCGCAAACGGGGACGTTTGCGATCCATCAGTGTCAGACGCGGGGTTCGAAACCCCCGCTGTACAACAGTCTGGAATCATCATCAACACAGGACCAAGTAATAATGGAAAGACGGAAGGGGGGTGAGATTGATAATGGTTAAACCATCGACCGCTGGGCTAAAGCCCAACGCTACTATGGCGTTATACGTTTTGGCTCCATCGTGCAATCAATTCTCCATCGCCTCTCCTTTCTCGGCTTTCTCTGTGGTAAAAGAAAGACATCCTCTGCTTTATCTGAGTTTATAGCCAAGAACTTCGATTAGTATTTTTCTCCTTGACGCAGAACGAAGAAGTAGGGATTCTGGCATGGATGCTGCTAGCATCAAGTGAGGTATGAAATGAAAGCACTATACTTGATTACCATTCTTCTCGGTTGCACCCTGCTGATGGCTCAATGGAGCATGGATGCATCTGCTCCCACGCTGGTGGCTGGTGGCCCCGGCGAACAATCCCTGCCCAAGGTGGCGATTACGACAGATCAAAATATCTATATCAGCCGTTTTGACAATTCCGGTGGCGCTTATCAGGCCATATTGAAATATTACTCCCCCGCAGGAATGAATCTGTGGAGTGATCCTGGGGAAATCCCGATGCCAGGTAATATCAACGAGTCCTGGCTCACGGATTATGATCTGACCGCAGATCAGGATGGCAATGCGCTGCTGTGCCTTCAGGATATCCGGAGTGGCATCAACAACGTGTACATTTACAAAGTTCTGCCTTCCGGAGCACAGGCCTGGGGGCAAAATGGACTGTCACTTTCTGCGGATAATAGCGGTGGAGCCGCGTGCTATACTCCGGTGGTGCTAAATACTTCTACTAATACCACCTGGGTAGCATGGCAGCAGCAGGCCGACGGTGATGCCCCGATCCGGGTGCAGCGGTTGGATGCAGATGGCAATCTGCTCTGGGCCAGCCCATTGATGGTGAGTACGCTCGGAGCTGATAACACCTGGCCGCAATTTGTCGAAGGCAATGAGGGCTCGGTATGGATGAAATACTATTCCGATAGTGGTCCATTTTGGGCTCCGAACCGTCAGCTCAAGATAGCACACTATGCCGATACAGGTGAAGTCCTGGGTATGTACACGATCTCTACTGCCGGTGGAATTGCAGCCTGGACGCAGATTATCGGGTTTGTAAGTGATGGAGATGGAGGTGCTTGTCTCGCCTGGCACGATGATCGTAATAATGACATGATAAATGAAGCCTACTTTGCCCGCATCTCCTCATTTGGCAGTATCACCACTCCTGCGAATGGGGCATTGCTCACCACAAACACGGGACAACAGCAATACTATCCCAAGCTGGTGGCGGATGGACAGGCTGAACGGGCTTACATCATCTTCAAAACCACAGACAGCGGTCAAATCCTAAGCGGGATATCTGCCCAGATCATGGACTATTCCGGCAATCGTCACCTGGGAGAAAGCGGAATGGTGCTGAATCAACTCAGTTCTTTCTCTACCAACTCTCTTTATGCATACAAGCATCTGGATCGGGTCGGCCTCGTGTATAGCATCAGCACAGTGCCATCCTCGGATCAGGATTTGCAGATCAGGATCTGGTCGGGTTCGGTCCAAAATCCGGATGAGCCCTGGATCGATCAAGCTTTGGCCACGGATGGCGGAGCTAAGTTCCATTATGACTTTGATTTTTACCCCACAGGATGGTTTATGAGCACCTGGGAAGCGGGTAACAACCAATATGACATCTATGCCATGCGCTGCAATCCTGAAGGCCTGGGAGCGCCATTCTATCCGCCCACGCATCTCCAGGCTGAGTTCATTCCGCCTTTTGGGATTCATCTTTCCTGGGTGAGTCCAGTGTATTTGCTGCCGGAATTGTATTGGGTTTATTTCAATAACGATCCTGTTGTTACAGTTCCGGGAAGCTTCACTGAATGTTCATTTGAAGCATTCTTTCCAGGTACTTACGCCATTCATCTGATAGCCGAGTACGCTGGGGAAATCGCTTCCCCGCCTTCTGAGACTGTGAATGTGACGGTGGTCGCAAATGATGATCCGCTGACGCCCTCAATGCCATTTGATCTCACGATCTATCCCAATCCAGCCCGGGACAATGCCACCCTCAAATGGTACAGCGATGCTTCCGGACCTGGCACAGTTTCACTTTACAACCTTCGGGGACAGCTCCTGTCGCAGACGAAACTGCCATCATCAGCAAAGGGCTGGCAGTCTTGGGAACTGGCAGATCTGGACTATGTCCCTGGCGTGTATCTGGTGCACCTGAAAACGGGAACGAAGAGCCAAACGAAGAAGCTCCTGATCAGCAAGTAAGGGTAGTATCTCAGTTCTTGGGAGCTCGAGGGATAAAAGAACTCGTCTTCCGGATGTAATCCTGATATTCGGGGTTATCGGCATATTTCTTTTCCAGCATGGGTACCCCGGATACCCTAACCAACAGGAATGTAATGACGAGGGGGCTGAAAATGGCAAGCAGGCCCCGGGGATTGGAAAGTGCGATCAGAAACAAGCCCCACCACATCGTAGCTTCACCAAAATAGTTTGGATGGCGGGTATATTTCCAGAGGCCATAGCGCATGATCCTGCCTTGGTTGGCGGGGTTTTGCTTGAACCTGCGCATCTGAGCATCACCCACGGCTTCAAAGCAGAATCCGATCAGCCACACCAGTGATCCTGCCAGATCCAGGTAGCCCAGGCGGGGCGCACTCTCTGGAGCAAAGATAAACAGTGGGTAAGCGATGGTGAGCATGAAGAATCCCTGCAGCATAAATACTTGCAGATAGCTGCGCAACACCCAGGATTTGCCCCAGTCCTGGCGCCACTGAGCATAGCGGAAATCCTCGCTTTTTTCCACGATTGCGATTGTAGATATAAAGCGCCAGGCGCAGGCCCCAGATCAGCACCAAAGCACTCATCAGGAGCATCCGGGCTGGGATCGCAGGGAGTAGCATCAGGCTGAATATGGAGATCAGGATAAATCCCATTCCCCAGGCAATATCCACAATGTCATTCTTTCTGAGGACCAGTGCCAGAACAAACAGCAGATTCATATAGACGAAGACGACTGCTGCGATCTTCAGGATCAGATCAGGATTCAACATGGGAGACTCCGATTCCAACCGTGCCGGGACCATTATGGACTCCCACAACGGGGGAGAGAGGCATGATCCAGGCGGGTTTTTTGCCAAGTAAAGCGGTAAGCTGCTCCGCATACTGCTGGGCGCGCTCTTCTGCTTCGGCATGCACGATGGCATATTCCCAGAGGCCGCGTTTTTGGGTTTCAGTCTCGATGATCTTTACGATCTTGCGCATGTTGCGGGCGCGGCTGAAGCTTTTGCCATATACCTCAGCTTTGCCAGTTTTATCCAGCGAAACGATGGGTTTGAGGTTTAGCAGAGATGCCACAAAGCCCGCCAATGGGGGTACCCGGCCTCCCCGAACCATATATTTCAGAGTGTAGATATCCGTGTAGATTTTGGTGCTTCCGATCCAAAGGGGAGCCTGAGCAAGGATCTCTTCAAAGCTCATCCCAGTTTCGATAGCTTTGGCGATGCGATAGGTGACAAGTCCTTCACTTACGGAGAGTTGACGGGAATCGATCACTGCGATTTTATCAGGATGATCCTTGCTGACTTGAGCCTGCACTCCCCGATAGATGCCACTCAGCTTTTCGGAAAGATGCACGGCAATCACTTTGTCAAAGGCAGAGCTTGCCAGATCAAGAGCCGTCTTGATCGCTGCGGGAGCCGGCTGGCTGCTGACGGGGTGGATGGGATCCTGTCTGAGCAGGCGGTAAAAGCCTGAAGATGAAAGGGTTGATTTGTCCAGATAAGACCTTGTGCCAAAGTTTATGCCAAAAGGGATTTGGATGATCTGGTAATGATCCATGAGCTCCAAAGGAATGTCTGAAGCGCTATCCGTGACGATGCCGATGGAGTACTTGCGGTGGTGATTGATCTGGTATTGGCGCAGCATATCATCCACTTTGGCACTACTCACATCACCCAGGCGGAAGAGCTCTTCAAATACCTTCTCAGGCTCATTGGTATGGATATGCAGATGCAGCTTTTCCGGACTCCCTGCAATGATCAGGGAATCTCCCAAAGGGCTCAGAATGCCTTTGATCAGGTTTGTAGAGCAGCTAAAGCCGCTGAAAATGGCTTCTGTGCAATAGCGATACATACCCGGAGCTTCATTGTGCGTTTCCACCGCGCTAATGCCTTCGATATTCAGCGTGGTGGATTCTTTACTGCGCAGGGAACCTTTGTGGATATAGTCCATGATCCCTTCCAGGAAGTGCACGAAACCACTGGCTCCGGCATCCACTACACCTGCTTCCGCCAGGACTTTCAGCTTGTTCGGCGTATCTTTCAGGGACTGATGCGCGACCTTCAGGGATTCGCTGAGGGCATGCAAAAAATCCGTGCTGTGCTGGCTTTGTTGCACCAGGTTTTCCGCCCAATCCCGGATCACGGTGAGCATGGTGCCTTCCACAGGGTTCATGAGCGAGGCATACAGATGGTTCACAGCCTTTTGTGCGCTCTCTGCAAAGTGTTTTATACTCAGATTTGTATGTTCTGGAAGCTCCTGGCTGAGGCCATGCAGATATTGGGCGAAGATGATGCCGGAATTGCCCCGGGCTCCACTGAGTGCTGCATCAGCCACGGATTTGAGGGTTTGTTTCAGGCTTTGCTCGCTGCGGCTGCTTTCCATGATCGCTTTCATCGTGAGGGCCAGATTGGAGCCAGTATCGGCATCAGCCACCGGGAATACGTTGATCTTGTTCAGATAAGCCTGGTTTTGCATCACGCGCTTACCACCGGCGATCAAGCCGCGGAAGAAGCGTTTACCATCGATATACTTGATTTGCAGCATATTCTACCACACTTGCGGTATTTTCATGATCTTATCTGTCTTGTAGCCGGCAGTTTTCAACCGGCTGATGATGCCGTCATAGTCATCTGGGGATAGCGCCGGACTGCGGCTCATGATCCACAACCATTTGCGGTTTGGCACGCCGATTACCGTGTAGCGGTAGTCTTCCGCCAAGTCAATGATCAGATATTTCGCCCAGAACGGACGGATAAACTGCACCCGCCATTCAGCATTGGTCTCTGTATTGAAGACCTTTGCCCGGGGATGCATGATCTTCTGTTTGCCAGTGGGACTGCCTTTGCGAAATTTGTAGGTAATCCCGATGGTTCCATCCCCATTAAGGGCATAGCTTTCAATGCTATTGACCGCATTCTTTTCGATGAAATTGGGCAGGATGGCGATTACATACCAATCTCCCATGAACCTATCCAGATCCACCTTGGGGACAGTCTCGTAGTTTCTGCTGCAACTCATTAGCAGCAGGGGGATCAGCAGGATTAGCAGCCTCATCATTTCAGGGCTTTCTCGATGTCTTTGACTACGCTATCGGCAGAGGGCTTCACGTTGGGAGCGTAGCGGGCGATGACTTTTCCTTCCCTGGAGATCAGGAATTTGGTGAAGTTCCAAGTGATTTTACCGCTGAATCCGGGATTGCTGTCCTTTTGTGTGAGGTATTTGTACAGAGGATGGATGTCTTTGCCCCGTACGCTGATCTTCTCAAACATGGGAAAACTGACCCCATAATTAAGCCGGCAAAACTGCATAATCTGATCGTTGTTCCCGGGTTCCTGATGCAGGAAGTTATTTGCTGGAAAACCCAGGATGGTGAGGCCTTGCTCGCCGTATTGGGTGTATAGCTGTTGTAGATCATCATATTGATTTGTGAATCCGCATTTGCTGGCGGTATTCACGATCATCAGCACCTGCCCGCGATACTCTTCAAGCTTTATCACTTCGCCATTCATGGCGCTTACCTGGATGTCGTATATGCTTTTGGCTTCTAACATGTTTATTGCTCCCATCATTAATATGATCAGCACTATATGCCTGTATATCAATGGATTTCTTGATGTTATCATTATTTCTTATACCCTTGTGATTTATATATATGGACAATATAGTCAAATCATACGGGCTGCAAAGACGGGGTTTGGATTGGACACGTCCCCGTGTCCACGAGGCCGCAGGCCGAGACATAGATCGAGCCCCTTCGGGTCTGAAGCAAACGGGGACGTATGTGCTCCAATCCAGTGGATTTATCCTACCTAACTAATAGATAGAATACAGTATCCCTCAGCTTAGAATCCCACCAGACGCGAGAGATTCTGCTCGTGTGTGATCAAATCATAGTAAATGGAATCTATCACTCTGAGGCTGATGTCCGTCTGGGGGATTCAGTATGTACTGCAAGCAGCACCAATCCCTCTTCACTCAGTTCCAGGGCATCACACATTGCTTCTTGAAAGAGAGTGCCATCCCTAAGTGTGCTGGCCAGCTTTGCCTACAAAGCAGGCTGGGAGACGCAAAAAACCCTGATCGCTGGCGGTAGCGAGCGCAAGACCGCTTTGTTTAGCCCTGTCCGGGCCTATCCTCATCCACCCTTTGATCCTGTTTGAATTACGCTATCAATAAGGATGCATTACGGATGAAGTGCGTATTGATAAAGACCGTTGAACAATGCTCCCGCTGAAACTGTGAGAGTGAATTCAAGTCCAG
>DAOSEN010000005.1:0-171138 GCA_035363155.1 Candidatus Cloacimonadota bacterium
GATGTCATCTGTTGTCCAAGTGAGAACGATTTGAAGTTTTCGGTGAGGGTTTATACCTCGAAAGGAGAAACAAAATGAAAGTGAAGTTCAAAAACCTACTCATGGGTTACACCGGCAAAGCCGACGACAGCGTGATCTATTTCAGTCCAAAGCTGGGGCAATACATCATCCGCAGGGCTCCCAAGAGCCGGCTAAACAGCGGCAACCGGACTTTTGCGGAGGCACAAAAGCGCATCTTTGCCCTGAATCCCTCCCTGGCATTCCGGGAGGACATCAAGCGCTATCTGCGTCTCTACAACTCATTACCTGCTAATCGGGACAAAGCCATCCTGAGCTGGAACTATCTGTACAGCAAGATGATGTGGAACATGCACCATATCTACAAAGTGGATCTGACGAGCATTAGCCGGGAGGATTTGGCGAGCTTGCCCTGCCGGAGTATCGCCACTGCCGTGGAAGCGGGGCTGCTGCCCAAGGTGAAGGGGTATCTGGAGCTGGAGGCGGAGATTTAATGTAGAATGGATAGAACGCAGCGCGTCCTCGCATTTGAACTTGACAGCATTCGAAAGTATTGAAGTTTTGCAAAATAAGGTAAATTAAACATGAGGAGATCGGGTGCGAAGAGTTCTATTTCTGCTGGGCGCAACATTGTTGTTGCTGACGGCATGCAATGTCAGACAGGCTTTTTTTACTTATGATTTTCGTCTGGCATCCTCGTGCCGCTATGATACAGAGATAAATCACTGGAATTTTGGGGATTTGCGGGGGGATAATTACGACTATCTGATCACAACCGACCGCAATATCGCCACAGCCAGCATCTATGTGCAAACGCAGCAGGGAAAAGTGATTTCCCAGATCAATATCCCGGTGGGGCGGATCCAGGTATTGGAAGTGCTGGTGGATCCCCGGGACAATTCCCGCTGGCTGTTTTACAGTTACAACGACCAGAAAAGAGCCTATCTGCAGGCTGCCAAATATGACTGGCAAATTCCCCTGAAGCGTGAGATGAAGAGCTTTGAGAGCTTTGAACGCATGGACGCCCTGATGAATGTGCCCGCCTATCAATGGATGGGAGCTTTCATCCCCCGGCTTTTGCAGGATATCGATGGCGATGGAAGCCTGGAACTGGTTTGCACGGCTACGGATGCATATTCTGCCAATCCCCGCGGGGTGGTGGCTTTTGATTTTGACAGCGGCAGGATCAAGTGGTTTTTCAAGACTCCCTGCGTGTTTGGAACGCTGTTGTTTGAGGATTTTGATGGCGATGGCCAGGGTGAATTTGTCCTGGGCAGCCAATCCCTGAAAAATACCATCGTGGAGCATAATGGTCTGGACGATCAGAATGCCTGGATTGCCGTATTGAGCAACCGGGGTGAATTGATCTGGCATGAAATGCTGATTCGCGGCTATGGTGAAGTGACGGTGAATAGTGCAGACGTGGATCAGGATGGGATTTCGGAGATCTTTGCGCTGCAAACCTCCCGGGGCAGTGAAAATATCCGCAATGCCATCACCAGGTTCCGCTTCAATGGCACTCGCCTGATATCCCAAAGCAATATCAGCCTGCCCACTACCTTTGAAGCCTGGCAATACAAGAGCTTTTTGCATAGATTTGATGCCAGCACGGATTACAAGATTCTCGTGAACGACAAAGCCAAAGGCCTGCTGTTCTTTGATACAGAGCTCAATGAAGTTCCAGCTTCCAGCTATATGAACGTGAAAACCATCTGGGATATTGCCGATATCAATATGGACGGTGAAAAAGAGATATTGGTGCTGAACAACGACGATCAATTTGTGGTGCTGGATAAATCCTTCAATCCCATGGCGCAATACAAAAACCCCTTCCCAGACCGCAAGCTACTCCGAGCCAAGCTGGTGCAAACTGGCTTTGAACAGCCTCTGCAGATCAGTATCGGTTGTGAGAATTCGATCCTCTTTTTCAGCTATTATCCCATACCTCTGCATAGCTTCATCTTCCGCTGGATCAATGCCTACAGCGTGTATCTGATGCTGCTGTTTGCTGTGGCCGTCCTGGCGCTGCTGGTACACAATCAGCGCCGTAAACGCTTGTTTCATCTGGCTATCAACAATCTGGATGAAGGCATAATAATATTGTCCACCAAAGACAAAATCGCCTATGCCAACAAGATGGCAGTGAATCTGGCGCTGGAGATCAATCCCAAGACCGATGTGGATAGCTTGCGCACCTCTTTCCCGGAGATTCATAGCGCCCTGGTAAGCCTGTGTAAATCCCAGGCTGATATTGGTGATTTGGAGCTGGATTTGGGTGGGAGTGGAAACCTGGTGAAATACAGTATCACGCTCTTCAAGCTGCATGGGCTCAGAAAGCGTTATCTGGTCACCATGACTGCCCAAAATGCAGCCACGGACAATGAAAAACTGCAATGGGCGGATATCGCCAGGCGCCTTTCGCATCATGTACGGCGGCATATTACCAATGTGCTGCTGGCGCTGGATCCCCTGGATGCAGAAAAGCTGCCTGAATATAAAGAATATTTGGAGATCATGAAGAGCGAGATCGATAAGATCAGGGTCTTTACCCATGCCTTCCAGCGCTTTACGGAAATGCGGGATTATGAGCTGAAGCTGCAAGACCTGATCCCCTCCATCGAGCATGCTTTGGGGCAGATCAGGATTCCTGCCGGGATCAATCTGATCCGCAGTTTTGGCGAAAGTTCGATTCACGCCTATATCGAACCCATCCGCTTTGAGGAAGCCCTGATCAATACCATAAACAACGCCACTGAAGCAATGCCGGAAGGGGGAAATCTGCATATCACGATCCGGGAATTCCCCTCGCATAGCAGCCCTCAGGGTAATCTATCGGTATTGGTGGAGATCGAAGATAGCGGCAATGGCATCCCGCATAAATACATGCAGGATATCTGGAAGCCTTTCTTTACCACAAATCAATCCGGGACTGGCATGGGCATCCCGGAGACCAAAAAGATCATCGATTCGATGGGTGGCAGCATCGAAATCCAAAGCGAGGAAGGTGTTGGCACCACAGTAGCTATATGGCTGAAGGGAGAACGCGATGTCTAAACTGAGAGTCCTGATTGCCGATGATGATTCGATCTTCTGCAAGCTTACCTCCGATCTGATCAGCAAAGCGGGCTATGATGTGCAAACCGCTTCCAGTGTGCAGGAAGCCCAGAAACTCCTGTCCACCCAGCGCTATGACCTCTTGATGCAGGATATGTGCTTTCCGGCTCTGCAGGATGGCTTTGGGATGCTGGATGAAGTGCATGAGAAGTATCCGCAACTGCTGGTCTTGATGATCTCTGGCTCAGGACACATCCCTGATGCGGTGAATGCCATCAAATGCGGCGCCAGTGACTTCATCGAAAAACCTATCGCCAAAGAACATCTCCTGATCCGCCTTTCGCGGCTCAGTGACAAGATCGAAATGGCGCACAATATGCGCAATCTGCAGGTCTCCGCCATCGGCATGATCGGCGATTCCCCTGCCATGCAAAGTACCTATGACGCCATCATTCAAGCTGCTAAATTTGATTCTCCGGTACTCATCACAGGGGAAACGGGTGTGGGCAAGGAACTGGCGGCAAATGCCATCCATCGCCTCAGCCGCCTGAATCCCAAGAGCATGGTCACCATCAATTGCGCCTCCATCCCGCGGGAGCTTTTTGAGGCAGAGCTGTTTGGCTATGAGCGAGGAGCCTTCACCGGAGCGGTGAATACCCGCCGGGGTTATTTTGAATTTGCCCAGGGCACCAGCATCTTCCTGGATGAAGTGGGTGAATTGCCTCTGGATGTGCAAGCCAAGCTCTTACGAGTGATCGCAGAAGGTGAGATTCAGAAGATTGGCGGCAAGCCCCAGAAGATATCCACCCGCATCATCAGCGCTTCAAACCGGAATCTGCAGGACTTGGTGGAAGCCAATGCCTTCCGGATGGATCTCCTCTACCGGATCAATACCATCCATATCGAGATTCCCTCGCTCAAGCAAAGACCAGAGGATATCATTCCCCTCGCCGAGCACTTCATGAATGATTTTTGCAACCGCAACCAGATCACTCCCAAGGAGATATCTCCCGCTGCGGCTGCGTGGCTGATGGAACAGGACTATCCTGGCAACGTGCGGGAACTCAAAAACACGGTGGAACGGGCAGTGATCTTCGCTAAAAATGACCATCTGACCGTGGTAGATTTTACCACATCCGCGGCAGAGCCCAATCCTCAGGGTTCTGGCTACCGGGAAACGATCCAGACTTTTGAGAAAAACTACTTGGAATCAGTACTGCGCAAGCATGACGGAAATATCAGCCAGACAGCTCTTTACCTTCAGTTGGATAAATCCAATTTGTTCAAGAAACTCACAGCTTTGGGGATCCAAATCAGCAAGAAATAAGCCCCTTTTTAGGCTCAATATACCTAATCCGGCGTGGTATATTTCACCACGCCGGTTTTTTGTTATGTGGCTATATCATCCTGCAAATACGTTAGTTACAAATATGCCAATAATTGGTACCGGCATTGCTATTTATAATGGCTGTCCGGGCATGACGGGATCTGTAGGCAGGATCTTTTGGCTGGGCTTACTTGGGCGTTTGTACTTGTAGGATCTGTAGGTTGGGTCTGAGGGCACTTTACTTAGGGTCAAAGGTTTTTGGGGTTTGCGGGCTCTGATTTTCAGGGTCGTACGCAAGCAGAGAGTAGGATTATACACAAGGGTCGAAGACAAGATGTGATAGCCCGGGATCTAGGGTTCCCGGCTTTTTTACTTGCTTGACACAAAAGCTCAGTAAAATATGCTATCTCCAATCTTATGCTCAAGGAGATGCTGATGTATCCTCTCAGTTTTGGAAGTGACAATCATAGTGGCGTGCATCCTGAAGTATTTGCGGCTTTGCTGCAGGCCAATCAGGGATATTGTCCCGCCTATGGCGACGATCCCCTCACCAGGAGCGTGCTGGCGGATTTGCAGGCTTTATTTGGTGGCGATTGTGAGGTTTCTTTTGTCATGACAGGCACCGGAGCCAATGTGGTGGCGCTGCAATCCCTGATCAATTCCTTTCATGCCATTATCTGTGCCGAGACCTCGCATATCAATGTGGATGAATGTGGAGCCGTGCAGAAATGCACCCAGGCCCGCCTTTCACCCCTGAAAACCCCGGATGGCAAGCTAACTCCGGATTTGATCGCACCCCGGCTCATGGGAGATCGGGATCAGCATCATTCTCAATTCCGAATCGTCAGTGTTTCCCAAAGCACAGAATATGGCACCCTCTACAGCCTGGAAGAGCTGAAAGCGCTGGCGGATTTTGCCCATGCTCACAATATGCTCCTGCATATCGATGGGGCCCGGCTCGCCAATGCCGCAGCCGCACTTAACTGCAGCCTCAAAACCATGACCCGGGATGTGGGTGCCGATATTGTGAGCTTTGGTGGTACCAAAAATGGCATGCTCTTTGGTGAAGCAATCATCAGCTTTTGTCCCGAACTCAGCAGCAATATCCGTTTTTACCGCAAGCAATGCACTCAGCTCTTTTCCAAAATGCGCTATATCTCCGCCCAATACAAAGCTTATCTGCAGGATGATCTCTGGCTGCATAATGCCAGGCACGCCAATCGCATGGCCCTCCTGCTGGGCCAGAAGCTGGCAGCGCTTCCCCAGGTGCAGATCACGCAGGAAGTGAAAGTAAATTCACTCTTTGTGATCCTCCCGGAGCAGGTGATTGAGCCCCTGCAGGAGCAGTATCTCTTTTACACCTGGGATGAAGCCCGTCACGAGGTACGGCTGATGTGCTCCTTCGATACCACGGAAGCGCATTTAGATGCCTTTATGGGAACCTTGCAAGCTATGCTCGCTTAGATATTATACTTGCCTGGTAGGATATTCTGATTATCTTGATATCAAAAAGATAACGGAGACTACCAATGAAAATCCTCGTATTGTTTTACTCGACCTATGGGCACATCTACCAGATGGCGAAAGCCGTGGCAGAAGGTGCCAGCAGTATAGATAATGTATCAGTTGATATAAAGCGGGTTCCTGAAACCCTTAGCCCGGAAATCCTGTCCATGATGGGAGCGCTGGAAGCGCAAAAGGCTTTTGCCGAAGTACCTATTGCCCAGGTGCAGGATTTGGCGGAATATGATGCCATCATCTTTGGGTTTGCCACTCGCTTTGGTGGCATGGCTGCGCAGATGAAGGCCTTCCTGGATGCCAGCGGTCAGCTTTGGGCCAAGGGTGCTCTGATCGGCAAGATCGGCAGTGTCTTTACTTCCACTGGCACTCAGCATGGCGGTCAGGAAGCGGCAATCCTGAGCTTTTATCCTTTCCTCCTGCATCATGGCATGTTGATTGCCGGATTACCATACTCCTTTGCCGGACAGACCACTATGGCTGAAATCTCCGGAGGTTCACCCTATGGCGCTGCTACTATCGTGGCTGGGGATGGTTCCCGCATGCCCTCAGAAAACGAACTGGATGGTGCCAGGTTCCAGGGCAGATTCGTAGCAGAACAAATCGCAAAATTGCAGAAATAACAACAACCTGAAGCAGTACTTCAGCTACCAGACAAGCCATCATGATGTACTCATTACTTCATGATGGTTTGTTTTTTTGCCTGTTTCTTCCTTACTTGAATTACGCACTCATTACGGACAAAGTGTGCAATGGGTGCGTAGTCGTTAAGCAGTGTAAATCAGGATCCCGCCATCAGGCGTATCGAATGGATATTAGAGAATTTTTCAGCTTCCTAATATCATCCCGGCGATGGCTGCCAGGATCAGCATGGTAAAGGGATTGAGCTTTAGCTTCCAGGTGACCAGAAAGCTGATGGCAAAGACGATAACGGCAAAGACACTCTGCACGGCATTGCCCAGCACCATGATGAAGGCAGCTGCAATCAAGCCGATGGAGAGCAGCCGCAGCCTGGCAAAGATATTCTTGAACCACGCCTGATGCTTCAGCTTCATGTAGCTGATGGTGATGAGCAGCATAATGATCAGTGAAGGCAGGATTACCCCCAGGGTGCAGAGCACAGCTCCGGGAAGTCCTGCTTTTTGATATCCGATAAAGGTGGCGGCATTGATGGCGATCGGCCCGGGAGTCATCTGGGAAATGGCGACGATATCGACAAATTGCGACTGCGTGAGCCAGGCATGCTTTAGCACCACTTCCTGCTGGATCATGGCCAGAATGGCATAGCCACCCCCAAAGCTGAACAATCCGATCTTGGCGAAAGTGAAGAGCATATCCAGATACAGAATCATGCCGTGGTCCTCCGGCTTTCCCAGAATCCATAACCGATGGTGAGCAGGATCAGATACACGGGACTGAGGTTCAAAAGCCCCACCAGGATGGCAATCCCCAGCGGAAACCAGGCGTTTACAAGCTTCAAGCCGCTTTTCTTGCTCATCTCGATGATCGGGACAGCGATCAGGGCTACCACTGCTGGTTTCAAGCCACTAAAAGCCCGGCTGATCAAAGGCAATTCGGCATAACGCTGAAACAAGGCAGCAATCACGAGGATCACCACAAAGGAAGGCAGGATCGTTCCAGCCACAGCCACGGCCATGCCTGCCCTGCCGGATATATGATAGCCAATGTAGATGCTTAGATTCACCGCCAGAGGTCCGGGGCAGCTTTGGGCAGCCGCCAGGCCATCCAGAAATTCATCTTCGCCGATCCACTGGTGCCGCTTGCAGACTTCCGCCTTGATCAAAGGGATCATGGCATAGGCGCCGCCGATGGTGAAAGCTCCGATCTTGAGAAAAGTAAGGAAGAGCCTTAGCAGCATATCAGAGATTCTCTGATCAGTTCCAGGAGTTCTGGTACCAAGCACTCCTCCGGCACTTTGGCCACGATTTCACCTTTTACAAAGATCAGGCCCTCGCCATTGCCTCCGGCGATGCCAAAATCTGCTTCACGGGCTTCACCAGGGCCATTGACGGCACAGCCCATCACGGCTACGGTAAGGGGGATATCAGAGAATTCTGCCAGCGCTTCTTCCACTTCCTGAGCCAGACGGATCAGATCGATCCGGGTGCGTCCACAGGTAGGGCAGGAGACGATGCTGAGCCCAGGCCGGAGACCTAAAGCCTGCAGGATTTCTTTGGCAGCCAGCACTTCCTGCAAAGGGTCTGCCGTGAGGGAAACGCGGATGGTATCGCCAATCCCTTCTTCCAGCAAGATCCCGATCCCGATCGCGCTTTTAATGCTGCCGGAGAATAGCGTGCCCGCCTCGGTAACCCCCAAATGCAGAGGATAATGGCATTTTTGACTCAGCAGCCGGTAGCTGTCCAGCATCAAAGGCAGGTGGGAGGCTTTCACCGAGATCTTGATCTCTTCATAGCCCAGGCGTTCCAGGATCTTCACATGTGATAGCGCCGCTTCCGCCATGGCTGTGGCACTGAGCCCATATCTGGCCAGGAGGTCTTTGGGCAGAGAACCGCTATTCACACCGATGCGGATGGGGATTTTCTTGTCCTGGGCTACTGAAACCAGGGCTTCCACGCCTTGTTGGGAACCGATATTGCCAGGATTGATCCTCAGGCCATCGACGCCACTGCTCATGGCAGCTATGGCCAGCTTGTAATCAAAGTGGATATCCGCCACCAAGGGGACACTGCTGATCTTTTTCAGGCTCTTTATGCTTTTGGCATCGTCGGCATCCATGACGCTGACGCGGATGATCTCGCAACCTGCTGAGATCAGCTTGCGAATCTGCTCCTCCGTGGCGGGGATGTTGCTGGTTTTTACATTCAGCATGCTTTGGATGCTGATGGGTGCATCACCGCCAATGGCAACACTGCCAAGCTGGATTTGTCTGGTTTGTTTTCGTATTATCGTACTCATTACACCAACTATCTGAATGTGCATAGCTTTTGTCAATCAGTTTCTTGTCAATACAGCATTCATTGCAAGAAAGTGCTTGACTAAATCACACTGCTACTGAGTTTCTGAAACTTACTGCCTGAACGGGTTATAACCCTGCAGGGCAAGGATGGACAGACACGCAAGAGGAACTGATGATCAAAAGATACCAGGATTCATACCCGGGAGCTATGGAATAGGATGAAACATCTGAAACACATACTGATAGAGTATTTGGTCTGGCTGTATATGCTGGGCTGCACCACCTGGCTGCTATTCAGGCTGGGGAATTTGAGCCTGCCCGGAGCCGTGGTAATGGGATTACCGCTGCTCATTGCCGGGCTGTTTATGCTGAGCAAAGCCAATCTAGCCTGCAAGATCTCCGGAGCACTGCTGCCTGAAAGCAAGCTCTGGCCACTCTGGAAGATCGAAGCTGCTTTGGCTGTGGCTTTATCTCTGGTCATGGCATGGGTAATCGTGGAAGTGAAACCAATGGCATTTCTCACCCAAGCCCAAAATACCACGTCCATCCTCAGCGGAATCTTCAATCCCAATCCCCAGGAACTTGTGCCGATGCTGGCAGCGCTGGTGGAAACCATCTACCTGGCTTTACTGGCTACCGCGCTGGCCATTCCCTTCGCTTTTCTGCTGTCCTTTTTTGCAGCCAAAAACCTGATGTATGGCTCTTTTAGCGGGCGCATCGCCTATATCCTGATCCGTACCATATCCACTGTATTTCGCTCCATTGAAGCCATCGTGTGGGCGATTATCTTTTGCGTGTGGGTGGGGATTGGTCCCTTTGCCGGCATGCTGGCGCTGTGGATTCATTCCATTGCCTCACTGGTAAAGCTTTATAGCGAGCAAATCGAAAACATCGATCCCGGTCCCGTGGAAGCTATTCGCGCCACTGGAGCCTCTACCCTGCAGGTTTGGCGTTATGCCGTGGCTCCTCAGATATTGGCTCCGTATCTGGCCTTTACGATCTACAGATGGGATATCAACGTGCGCATGGCCACGATCGTGGGTTTTGTTGGGGGCGGCGGGATCGGACTGGCATTGTACCAGCAGCAGCAAATGCTGGCTTGGCGCAATGTGGGACTGATCATGTGGCTGATTGCCCTGGTTGTGTGGGTAATGGATATCTTCAGCGGCTACATCCGCGAAAAACTGATTACAAATTGAGGTGAACATGAATTATAATCCTGTGGAACTGCTACTCAAAAAGCGTGATGGAAATATCCTGGAAGCCAGGGAGATAGAGTACTTTATCAATGCGTACCTGAAGGGCGAAATCGCTGAATATCAGATGAGCGCCATGCTCATGGCCTGCTATTTTCAGGGGCTCGAATCCAGCGAGGTTGCCGCCCTTACCAAGACCTATATCGAATCAGGCAAAAGGATCCACTTTCCAGAGCATCTGCCTGTGGTGGATAAGCACTCCACCGGCGGTGTGGGCGATAAGATCAGCCTGATGCTGGCTCCCATCGCAGCAGCTTTGGGGCTGTATGTACCAATGATCTCCGGTAGGGGGCTGGGGCATACAGGCGGAACCCTGGACAAGCTGGAAGCCATCCCCGGATTCAACACCCAATACAGCATGGAAGATTTCAAAGCCCTGGTGGAAAAGCATGGCTATGCCCTGGTAGGCCAATCCAGTGAACTGGTACCGGCGGACAAACGCATCTATGCCCTGCGGGATGTGACGGCTACAGTGGAAAGCGCCGGACTCATCACAGCCAGCATTATGAGCAAGAAAATCGCTGAAGGGGCAAAATACCTGGTGATCGATCTCAAGATTGGCAGCGGGGCTTTTATGCCAAACCTGCGACGTGCCAAAGAACTCGCAGAATATCTGATCGCCACGGGGGAAAGCTTTGGGCAGAAGGTTTCGGTGGTCTTTTCCAATATGAATTCTCCTCTGGGACAGGCAGTTGGCAATGCTCTGGAGACCATTGAAGCGATCGAATACCTCAAGGGGCACTACCTTCCCGATACCTACAAAATCACCACTGCCCTGCTTACGCAGATGCTGCTGCTGGCAGGCAAAGCCAGGGATGCCGCCGAAGCAGAAACCATGATCAACCGCGTAGTGGATGACGGTACTGCACTGGCAAAATTTGCCGAAATCATCGCTGCACAAGGTGGCAATCCAGACGTGATCGAGAACTATCGCCTCTTTGCCACGGCAGCGCATCAGATCCCCATCCTCGCAAGTGTCAGCGGCTATATTCACAAGATCGATACCCGCGCCATTGGATATGCCTTGGTAAAGATCAAGGCCGGACGAATCAAAACCGATGATACCCTCGATTATGCTTCGGGAGCGCTGCTGTGCCCCAAGATTGGTGATCAGATCAAGGCCGGAGACAAAATCGGAGTAGTGTATGCCAATGATCTGGCCAAAGGGCAGGAAGTGGCACAACTGATCCGGGATGCCTACAAAATAGCTGAAATCCCTGCCAGCAGAGAAGAATTGATCTTTGAGATCATCTGAGGTGTGAGTGTGTTTCGAATTCATATCATAAGATGTTTTTTATTGACAGCAAGGCTACAATCACTAGGGTAACACTATGGAAGCAAATATAAATTCATTTGGGACGACATCTCTTTACCTTGGTGATGCAGTTCATATTCTAAGGGGTTTTGATAACGACAGTGTTGATCTGATTGTTACATCACCTCCATATGCTGACAGTAGAATAAAAACATACGGGGGAATTCATCCAGATAAGTATGTGCAATGGTTTCTCCCCTTTTGTGATGAGCTATACAGAGTTTTAGATTCAAAAGGCACTTTCATTCTCAATATCAAAGAAAAGGTTGTAAATGGCGAAAGGCATACTTATGTTATAGAATTGATCTTGGAAATGAGAAAACGAGGCTGGCTATGGACTGAAGAATTTGTCTGGCACAAGAAGAATTGTTACCCCGGGAAATGGCCAAATCGGTTCAGAGACTCTTGGGAGAGGCTTATTCAGTTTAATAAAAGCCGTGAGTTTATGATGTACCAGGATGAAGTTATGGTTCCAATTGGTGATTGGTCAAAATCCAGGCTTGCTAATCTTTCGGATACAGATAAAATCAGGGATTTATCAAAGGTTGGAAGTGGCTTTGGGAAAAATATCTCGAATTGGGTTGGGAAACAGCATGTATATCCCACAAATGTTCTACATCTTGCTACAGAATGTAGCAATAAAAAACATAGTGCAGCATTTCCCTATGCTTTACCTGAGTGGTTCATAAAGTTGTTTACCAAACCAGGAGATACTGTACTTGATCCCTTTATGGGGTCCGGTACTACTATTGAGGCTGCGAATGATTTGGGTCGACGAGCAATTGGAATCGACATCAATGAAGATTACTATCGTTTAGTAGCAAACAAGTTTTTTGAACATCAAAAAAGCATATTTGAACTAGAGGATTTAAATGAACACTCTATCAGACAAAGATATAACTGATTTTATCAGTGCCAACATCGATTCATTCCATAAGAAACGTTATGAGTCTATGATCAAGCTTAAGCTCGAATCAGTTTTGCGCAGGAAAAATCCATATCTGTTTAAGGCAAAGAATGTGATTACTTCCCATGAACTTGTCAAATCAATCGTTGATGCTCATTTGTCTTCACAAGAAGAAACCATTTTTGGTGACTTTCTTGAAAAACTAGCAATCTTTGTATGTTCGAAAGTCTATGGGGGTGTTAAATCGGGAGTTGAGGGCATAGATCTGGAATTCGAGAAAGATGAAATACGCTATCTCATTTCAATTAAATCTGGACCAAATTGGGGTAATAGCAGTCAGATTTCGAAAATGAAGGATTACTTCAGAAAAGCAGCAAAAACTCTACGTACAAATTCCCCGAAGCAAAACGTAATAGCAGTTAATGGGTGCTGTTACGGTAGAGATAGCAAGCCCCAAAAGGATGAATACATAAAATACTGCGGGCAGATGTTTTGGGAGTTTATATCTGGAGACAGTGGGCTTTATCTCAGAATCATTAAACCGCTTGGATATCAGGCCAGACAGAAAAATGAGATGTTTATGGAAAGATACTCCGAGTTACTGAACCAATTCACAGCTTCTTTTACAAATAGATTCTGTACCAAAGGCAAGATAGACTGGGATAAACTTGTAGAATTCAACTCAAAAAACATCAGTTAGATCCAGGTAAAAAATGGGTCAGTAAGAGGGATTCGAACCCTCTTTCGATGCGATGTAATCATTAAGCCCTTGTGTGAAAGGTTTGGGGTATGAGGTATTATCTCAAGGCATACCTGTCTGATTGCCAATAGATTAATTCAGGTTAATCTCACCTTCATCTCGAGATCATCTCGAGGACTCGAGGTGATCTCGAGGTTAACACGAGGTAAAACTCTGTGTTTCAGATGAGTAGCAAATTGAATATACAAATCCAATAAGACAGCGAGGGTTCGCAGCACTAAGCAGCTATGCGAAGACTCTCGAAAGCGTCAGATCGAACGCAGAGCCCTGGAGGGGCTACACAACAAAGCTTGGTGCCGGTAACCTCAAGAAAATGTGACAAAGGTATTCTCTGTTTGGTTTAACTTGCAGCGCTGACCACAACCCTATCCCACATAGGGAGATGAGTATGTGGAGAAATTACTTTCTGAAGTAGTATAGGCATATTTTCGGTGTTTAGAGAAAACATGCCATCGGCTCCCAATATCAAGACATCTTTATAAATCGATAAAATCATTAATAATAGTAGGTTATAATCATAGCTTGCGATTTAGTTGAATTACACATCTGCCGCCTAATTGCTTTTACTCTGTATAGATTAGCGATTGTATTGCATAGCTAAGCCATTGAAACTCTAGCTTTTGTGTGCTTGACAAAAATTGCCCTTGCGGATTTACATACCTTGAGCTTTGGGAGTCTCTCATCCTGGCTGTCAATCTCTTGCAGGATAGATACTAAGCGATGCATGTGGATAACTTGTGGATAAGTTCAGCCTGATTGGTTTTGTTGTGTTCATTGTGAGATTCATATTATGTTGTATTGCATGTATTTAGGCGGTATTACCGATACTTGTGGAGAGCACCCCGAAGTTTGTGGATAAAGGATGATTTTTTTAGAAGGATAGACTTATGGATCAGGATATTTGGCAGAATATATTGGATAAATTGGAACTCAATATCAATCCTCAGAGTTTTAAGACCTGGTTTTATGATACCAAGCTCGTGGACATGACCGATGTAGCTATGATGGTGAGGGTACCTACCCAGTTTTCAGCTAACTACCTCAATCAAAACTACAAGAAAGTGCTGGCGGAAATCTCGTTTGCCTTGTACGGACGCAGCTATGATATTCAGTTTATCACCCATCCCTACCGCAATACGACAGAGAAGAGTGAATTGCCGGAGTATAGTGGCAACAAAGTCACGCTCAATGCCAGACTGAATGAGAGGTTTAGCTTTGAGGAATTTGTGGTGGGCAAAAACAACAATTTTGCCTGCTCTGCCGCCAAAGCTGTGGCTGAAAGCCCTGGCTATACCTACAATCCGCTGTTCATCTATGGAGAAAGCGGAATGGGTAAGACGCATCTGATGCAGGCGATCGGCAATTTCGTCTATCAGGAAGGCCGTAATTGCTCTATCTATTACACCACCAGTGAGGCATTCACAAATGAGATGATCGAAAGCATCCGGGCCAATAAAATGCCGGAATTTCGTGCTAAGTTTCGCAAGGTGGATCTGCTCCTGGTGGACGACATCCACTTCCTCTCCCGCAAGGAAGGAACCCAGGAAGAATTTTTCCATACTTTCAATGCCTTATTTGACAACAAGAAGCAGATAGTCCTCACCTCTGACCGTCCGCCCAAGGATATTCCTGATCTGGAGAAAAGGCTGGTTACCCGCTTTGAAAGCGGCTTGCTGGCAGATCTCAAGGATCCGGATTTTGAGACCAGGGTAGCCATCCTGCACAAGAAAGCCGAGCCTGAAAACATCAATCTCTCGGATGAAGTATTTACCTTTATCGCCGAGAAGATTACTTCCAGTGTGAGAGCTCTGGAAGGCTCTCTGATCAGGATCCTGGCTTATGCATCCTATAATAAGCTCAATCCTGAGGATATCGATGCGGAAATCGCCAAAAACATCCTCTCGGATATGATTTCGGAAGTAAGCCGTGAGATCACTCTGGATGCCATTACGCAACAGGTTTGCAGCACCTACGGCCTCAGCATCACCCAGATTTCCGAAAAAAGCCGCAAACCCAATGTCGCCTTTCCCCGCCAGGTGGCGATGTATCTCGCCAATCTTCTGATTCCTTCGCTTTCGCTGAAAGATATCGCCGAATACTTCAATCGCAAAGATCACACTACCGTCTTGCATGCCAAGCGCATGATCGAAAATCAATTCCGCAGTGATGGAGATTTTCGTTCGCATGTGGAACTGATGATCAAGAACCTGCGCAGTTGAGGAAAAAGGCTTGATAAACAAGAGTTTTTACCTTCCTTGCCGATACTTATCCACAGGAGTGCATTACTTCTCGTGGATAAGTGTGGATAAATTGTCTTTCAGAGAGTTAGGAATTTTTTCTGTGGATAAGTGGCAGTTCAAGGGGTGGGTTTATCCACACTTTATCCACAGCTTGGGGATAGCTGCCAATTCCATGTCCAGTAGCCTTCTGCAAAAAAAACTTGACCAATTATCTACATATTCACAACGCCTACTACAAATACTAATGGACAATATCTAAATTTACAGGATAAGAATATATGAATTCATTTAAGCTACCCTTGCTACTGATCCTGAGCATGATTCTGCTCTTGAGTACTGCTTGTACAAAGAAAGATAACCTGACCGGAACCAATTGGTCAAATGTGGCATCACAAACCATTATCGATAGTTTGGCTGTTGTATCTGGTTTCAGCTTTCCTCCTGATACTTTGCTAACGATCACCGGATCGGAAGAAAAGATTCTGGTGGGAAACTGGCAGGGAGCAAGGGCAATGAGTTTATTGCGTTTCACGGGGATGAAGAAGGATCTGTCCGCTTATGAAATCCGGGAAGCGAGCCTGGCCTTGAATCTCCTGCGTCGGGATCCCATATCCCGTGATCCCCTGCAAATCCGGCTCTACAAAGTGGAAAGCGGATGGACTGATAAACCTGATACATTGGTGCTGGAGAGTTCCTTCCGTGAGCATTTTGCCGAATATACCATTCCCAATACCGTTTCTCTGTCTGGAGATACCATCCATGTGGAGCTTACTGAGACTGTGATAAAGAACTGGAGTTCCACAGCCGACACCTTGGGATTCAATATCTTGGTTGAAGCTGTAAACGAAGGTTTCATCGAGCTCAGAGCTGCTACCAGTGCGGCAGGATCCCGCCTCAGCTACAAGTATAAGACTGCCACTGAGACAGAATTCGCAAGCTTCAGCGCTCTGGCAGTGAAAGATACCTATGGCTTTGTCGTACCGGAAACCGCTGTGCAGCCTGGGGTCTTCAAGCTCAGTAATTTCAGCCCTACCCGCATGTTTGTGAAAATCGAGCCTGATTCCACCAAATACAAGGATATGCAAGGCAATATCCTGAGTCCTGCTGATCTGAAAAGAGTTAATGTCAACAAAGCAGAATTGATCCTGAGCATCAAAGCTGATGCCGCCAATCTGACCAATATCGGCTCTTACCGGGTGTTTCCCTATCTGGTGAAAGTGGAACCCGATGGTGCTGAAGTGGTGCCTACTACAAATCTGGAAGTACTGAAATACACTTACGAGAGTATCGCAAGAAACAACGATGAGTATATAGCCATCGATATTACTCCCTTCATCCAGGCCTATCTGGCTGGAAGCAAGGAAAATAAAGGGATTGTGATCCGTTCTCTGAACGAGAGAAAAGACTTTGGAGAGCTCAATTTCTACCACTTTGTGGACCTACCAAGGGATAAAGCTCCCTACATCCGGGTGAAATACACTCCTCCCTATCTATGAGAAAATTCTGCTGGTTCCTGTTTTTGATCCTGCTGCTGGCCACAGCTTGCAGAAAGGAAAAAGACAATAGCGCCAAGCTGGCTGAAGTGAATAACGAGGTGCTGACTCTGGAGGCATTTCAATCAACCTTCGGCGTGGAAGAATGGGATTCTTTATCGGCTGATGCTCGTAAACGCTTTGTGGAGGATTGGGTGAATCTCACTTTATTAGCTCAGACTGCTGATAAACAGGGCATGAGCAAAGACCTCGCAATTCAGCAGAAGATCAGCTATGCAGCCAAAAAAGTGAAAGCCAATGCCTTGATTGCCAGACGTCTGGCAGAAGTTCAGGTCTCCGAGGATCAGCTCTTTTCCTATTTCCGCATCCATCAGGCTGAATTCCAGAAACCTTCCGTACAGTATCAGATTCAGAGAATTCAGCTTCCTGACAAGCTGAGTGCGGAAAGGCTGTTGATGCAACTCAATCAGGGCTTGGATTTTGATGCCGCGGTCTCCAGGTATTCCACCGAGCCCTTGAAAGATAAAAAGGGTATGCTGGGCTTTGTTTCTGCGGCTTCGGCTGATTCCAGCTTCTGGTATAAAGCCCGTGAAATGCAGAAAGATGAGCCGGGAGTGGTCTTAAAAGATCAGCTTTGGTACGTTTTTCGCTATACAGACATGAAGGAAATGGAAGGTGAGGCAAATTTCGAAGATTTCCGCGCCGAAATCAAACGCAAGATCATCCTGGAAAAACAGGAAGAGGTATTTCAATCCCTCTTGCGTGAGATCAAATCCCAAAACCATGAAATCTATTATTATTAAAGGATATAGCATGAAGAAAGTGATTGTAGTCCTGATTCTGCTGAGTGCCTGTCTGATGGCCTCTGCTGAAGTTTTGGACAAAATAGTGGCCAGGATCGGCGGGGATATTATCCTGCTTTCTGATCTGCAAAAACAGACAGCCCAGATGCAATCCACTGGCATAGATGTGTCAAAAATGAGTCCTCTGACAATCCTGGATGGAATGATCGAACAAAAACTCATGATTCAAAAAGCCAAAGACCTGAATATCAAGGTGGATGAATCCAGAATCAAGAGTTATGCAGAACGCTACATCCGTAATATCCGGTCTCAGTATCAGAACGAAGCTGCTTTTATCAGTGATCTGGCCAAGATGCGGCTTACCCAAACAGATCTTTTGAACTACTTCATAGATCAGCTTACCGAGAATGCCCTTACTGAGCAGCTTGTAGACAAATACATCTCTTCCCGCGTGAAACTGGATGAAGCGGAAATGAGAGCATATTTCGAAGCCAGTAAGGATAGCATGGCAGTGAAGCCTGTATCCTGGGATCTGCGCATGATCATGCGGGAAGTAAAGCCCAGTCCTGAATCAGAAACTGCCAAACTGGACAGTATCAATGCCATTCTGGCAAGATTGCAAAGTGGTGAGGATTTTGCTACACTGGCTACCCAGTACAGTGAATGTCCCAGCAGTAGCCAGGGTGGAGATCTTGGTTTCTTCAAGCGCGGCATGATGGTAAAGCCCTTTGAAGATGCAGCGTTTCAGCTTGCTATTGGAGAAGTGAGTGGTGTGGTGCAAACTCAATTTGGCTATCACATCATCAAGCTGGAAGAGAAAAAAGGTGAAGAAATCAGAGTTCGGCACATTCTGAAACTTCTATCTGCTAGCGAAGCTGATGAAAACAGGGAAATGGATTTGATGAATGCAGTACGCGATCAGATCCTCTCAGGAGTGAGCTTTGCCGAGCTGGCAGGGCAGTATTCCATGGATCCTGAAACCGCTGCAGAGGGTGGACTGCTGGGAGATTTCACGGCTGAAGATTTACCTGATCTGTTCAAAGATGCGATCCTTGCCACTCCAGTTGGTACTGTAACTGAAGTACTGAAAAATGAGGATTTACTGTATCTCTTTATCCGGGATCAGGAAATGCAGGAGCGGGTTTATACCTTTGATGAAGTGAAAGACCAGCTCTATAATTTCATGTTCCAGCAAAAGCAAATGGAAGCTTATGATGCCTGGATCGAGCAACTCAAAACCGAGGCTTACGTAACAATCAGCCTGTAATATGAAAGCCAAGCTGAATCTCTATACCCTGATCGCCAGTCTGGGAGGAATTGGATTTATTCCTTTTGCTCCCGGTACATTTGGGTCTCTGGCAGCTTATGGATTGTATATACTGCTGCCTTCCTTCATGTATTTTGAGCAGTGCCTGTATGCCCTGCCGCTGGCTGTAATGGGAGTATCGCTGTTCAGTATTGTGATGGCAACCAAAGCAGAGGAAAGCCTGGGTCATGATGCCGGAAGCATTGTAATCGATGAGTTGTGCGGATACTTTGTGGCGGTACTGTTTTTACCGCATAGCTGGCTGATCGGCCTCTATGCATTCGTGATGTTCAGAGTTTTTGATATTGCCAAACCCTGGCCAGTGAATATATCTCAGAAACTCCCCAGAGGACTGGGAGTGGTAGTGGATGACTTACTGGCTGGAATCTACGCCAATCTGGCCTTACAAATCTTAATACGTATCTATCCAAGATTCTTTGGATTATAGGAGAAAAAATGACATATATACTACTTCAGGCAGCACCCGCTGCCGCACCTCAAGGGGGATTCCCCGGTTCATCATTGATCTTCTTCGCAGCACTGTTTGCCATCATGTATTTCCTCATGATCCGACCCCAGCAAAAACGGCAGAAAGAAATGCAAAGGATGCTGGATAGTCTGCAAGTAAACGACAAAGTCCTCACTTCCTGCGGCATCTATGGCCGCGTGGTTTCCATCAAACCGGACAAAGACGTCGTCGTGATCGAGATCGATGATACCAATAAGATTAGGGTGGATTTCCAACGCTCGGCCATAGTCTCTATCCTGAATATCAATACTCCGCAGACACCTGCCAGCTAAGTCCTATGCCCAAGCTTTTACCCATACGTATCCTGGGAGACGAGATCCTGCGGCGAAAGCTGCCGGAAGCTGATCCCCAAAACCCGGACTTGCATAAGGTGATTCCAGATATGATTCATACTATGTACGAACGGGATGGAGTAGGCCTCGCTGCCAATCAGGTGGGTCTGGACTTCCGGATGTTTGTAATGGATCCCTGGTGGTCCAGAGATGAAGGCCACAAAGACCCCATAGTGCTGATCAATCCTGAGATAACAACGCAATCTGGAGAACAGATCGATGAAGAGGGCTGCATCAGTTTACCGGCGATTTACGCCAATGTAGCCCGTGCCAATCTTATCGAGTATTCATACACAAACCTTGCCGGAGAGCGCATCCACGCCCAAGCCGAGGGTTATGAAGCCAGAGTGATCCAGCATGAGCTTGATCACCTCAATGGTATTGTCTTTACCGATAGGGTATCTACCCTGGCCAAACTGAAACTGAAGCGTAAGCTGAATGAGATGCAAGCCACTGCTGTAAATGGCACAAACATCAGGAAGGACGCAGACGACTAGTGAAGCTGATCTTCATCGGCAGCTCTGAATATGGTATCCCGGCTCTGGAAGAGCTGGTATCTCACAAGGAGCATCAGATTCTGCTGGTGATCAGTCAGCCTTCCCGTCCCAAAGGCAGAAAACAAATCCTGGAAGCCACACCTCTGGCACTGGCTGCGGCGCAGCTTGGTTTTGAGGTGTTTACACCTGAGGATATTAATAGTGAGGCAAGCCTCACCCGGATCAAAGCCTTGCAGCCAGATCTTATCATCACCGCTTCCTATGGTGCCTTTTTGGGCAGAGAACTGCGCAAAACCGCTCTTTGCCTGAACCTACACCCTTCCCTGCTGCCCCAATACCGGGGCTCCAGCCCGATCCGCACTGCCATATTGAATGGAGACACAATAAGCGGAAATACTATCTTCCGCCTTATTGCCAGGATGGACGCTGGACCCATCCTGGTACAGGAAAGCTTGAGCATAGATGAGGGTGAGTGCTACTCCAGCCTGCACGACCGCCTGGCAAACCATGCAGCGATGTTATTAATGCAGTACTTAATGACTCCTGAATCCTTCCCGGAACAGCCTCAGGACGAGAGTCTGGCCACATATACTGAGATGTTTGGCAAAACAGATACCCTCCTGCACTGGCATAATCCCTGTAACTTGATTCTGAATAAGATCAGAGCTTATGCGGAAGAGCCAGGTGCATACACGATGTTTCGTGATAAAGAACTTAAAATCCTTTATGCGCAAATGGACAGCCCCGGCTCCACCCATGAGCCAGGGACAATCTGCAAGATAATCAAAAACCAAGGATTCACGATTGCCGCAGGTGATGGTGAAATCCTGATAAGTAAAGTGCAAGCTGCCGGAAAGAGGGCCATGGATGCCTGGGCTTTCCATCTGGGAGCTCGCCTTAATCCCGGTGAAAAAGTAGGATAGCATTATGAAAGAATATTATTTAGCCGTGATAAAATTCCCATTGCTTGTGAGCCTGAGCCTGGTGATCATCGCCGCATTATTCTTCTCCATGGCCCTCAGCAGTTATTTTCAATTGGGGCTCTCAGCCTTTGGGACTGTCATGTACACCATGTTTTTCATTGTCCTGGTGGGGCTGGTATCCTCCTGGATTCTGAACCTGATGAGTACTCACCAGAAGCTTAAACCCAAGTGGCTGGCTCTTTATGCCAAATGGATGCTGGTGCATATCTATTACTATTTTGCCAAATGGTTGGGCACCATCAGCTTGCAAAAAAAGATCGATCTCCAGGAAAGCTTCCTGAATTTTACCAACGAGATTGTGCTCTCTGCCGCCAGCGATATCAGCCATCAGAATATCCTCGTCCTGCTCCCCCAATGCCTGCAAAAATCAGATTGCAAGATTCGCATTACCAGTGACATCAATGAATGTGAAGGCTGCGGCGAATGCGATATGAAAGCTGTGAATGAAATGGCAGCAAAATACAATGTGAAAGCAGCGGTGGCCACGGGTGGCTCGATTGCCCGCAAGCTGATCACTGACCTCAATCCAGACGTGATCGTAGCCGTGGCCTGCCATCGTGACCTCACAGATGGGGTAAGGGATTCCTGGCGTTATCCGGTCTATGCAGTGCTCAATGAGCGTCCCAAGGGACCATGCTTTGAGACCACAGTCAGCATCCGCACCATCGAGTTTGCGATCAAGAAGTTCCAATGAGAAGCGGTTGCCTGATTCCCATTATCCTGATCGTGATCATCATCAATGCCGGGATCACCATGGCTCTGATCAATCATTTTCAGGATCGTCCCGTTACCGTAAATGAGATGTTCAAGACTGATTCCAAATCCTCAAAAGCCAGCGTCGCAAACCGGGATAATTCAATCACAGAGGCAGTTCGACATATCGAACCGGCGGTAGTAAGCATCAATGTGATCAAGACCCAGATTGTGCGGGGTCGTTCCGCTTTTGGTTTCGGATTCTTCGATTTCTTCGATTTTGCCCCCATGCGCCGTCAGGTGCAATCCATTGGTAGTGGCGTAATCTACGATAGCAAAGGCTTTATCATCACAAACGCCCACGTAGTGAGCGGGGCAACTCAGATCAAGGTTGTGCTGCCGGATAAACGGGAATTTGATGCGGAACTCATTGGTATCGACGAGATTCATGATATCGCCAAGTTGAGGATCAGTGGCAACAATCTGCCTTCTGCTACTTTGGGTAACTCAGATGACCTGATCATTGGCGAATGGAGTATTGCCCTGGGCAATCCCTATGGCTTCCTGATGAATGATTCCAAGCCCAGCGTATCCGTAGGTGTGATCTCTGCTCTAGGGCGCAATTTTGCCTCCCGGGAAGACCGGCATGACTATAAAAACATGATCCAGACCGATGCGGCAGTGAATCCTGGTAATAGCGGCGGACCATTGGTAAACGTGAATGGCGAAGTGATCGGGATCAATACCTTTATATTCTCCGAAAACGGCGGTAATGTGGGGATTGGGTTTGCCATTCCGATTAATACAGTCAGGAGTATACTTGAGAGATTATAGCTCCCTCTCCCCTTGTGGGAGATGGCCGGGGTGAGGGGTAAAAAGGTTTATGAAAACCATTCACCACAAAGCACTTGCAGAGCAGCGCCTGGAATATGCCAGACTCATGCGGCACAACCTTACAACCGCTGAACAAGTATAATGGCAAGCTCTGAGAAACCGCAAACTCCTGAACTACAAGTTTCGCCGTCAGCAACAGCTGGGCTACCGGATTGTAGATTTTGTCTGCTATGAAAAAAAGCTCGTGATTGAGCTTGATGGGATCCATCATATGGAAGATATTAAGATAATTGAAGATCAGGATAGAAGCAATGAGTTGCAGGACATGGGATTCCGAGTGCTCAGATTCAGTAATGAAGAAGTTATCTACGGGTTTGCTATGGTGATAGATAAGATCCAGGATGAGTTGGATAAATGAAACCTGGCATCCTCACCCCTACCCCTCTCCCACAAGGGGAGAGGGATCAATCAATTCATGGAAACAGATTATGAATACACATAAAACGACATCAATACCCCTAAACTGGATCATCCTCTGCCTGCTCGGGTTGGCATTTCTTCCCCTTTCCGCCAGGTCAGCCTGGAATGCTGTGGGGGATACACTTACCGTGATTCAAAAGCCGATCCTGAATGTTCCGGCGATCCATATCCCCGGAGAGACTTTGGAGATCACAGCGATAGCTCCACAAACCACTACAGGCTGGAATGCCGCCCTTTTGCATGGCACCAAGCGGGTCAATCTCAGCATCTTTTCCGCCCAATGGCAAGCAGGCATGAACTATTGGATCCTGCAAGCCACAGTACCACAAGTACCTGTGTTTGAGCTTTATGATCTGGAAGTTACGGCTGCAGGAGGGATTCACGACGTGACGGAAAATGCCGTCCACCTGATCCCCAGCCGCAAGACCAATTACTACTTCATTCACATCACTGATACACATCTGCCCAATCGCCTTTATTACCCGAATCCTGGCTATGATACAGATTCCACTTCAGTAATCGACCTGCGTGAAGTGATCAAGGATATCAATCTGATCCGTCCGGAATTTGTCCTCTTTACCGGAGACTTAGTCAACGAAGGTGAGCTTGAAGGCCTGGCCGGTCAATACTGGTATGGATGGTCACAGCGGGTGTTGGCGCTCCTGGAAGTGCCACTCTACATGGTAAATGGCAATCATGATCTTGGCGGCTGGAACAGCACTCCGGGTCCGCAAGGCAGTTCCCGGCGCAATTGGTGGAAATACTTTGGCTGGCCCTGGTTGGATAATCCCAATCCCGGCTGGAATATGTACACCCAGGACTATAGCTTTATATATGGCAACGTGCATTACATCGGCATGGAAAGCTATGCAAATTATGACAATTGGCGCTACAACATCTACGGCTATGAGAGCTTCATCCCCTCCCAACTCACCTGGCTGAATACAGAGCTGGCCTTGCATCCAGGTACTGCCAAGGCGATGTTTTATCACTACGATTTTACCGAGCAACTCAATCTCATCAGCCTGGGTGTGGGCATTGGGCTGTGGGGACATGTGCACTACAATAGCGGTTCGATCTACGAACAGCCTTACAATCTTTCCACTCGCAGCGTCTGTGATGGCAACCGTGCCTTCCGGATGATCCGGGTCAATGGCAGTAGCTTCACACCCCAGACCACGATCTATGCTGGCAGCAGCGGCACCTATCTGTATGAAAACTATTATCCTTCCAACAACGCCACGGCCGACAGCGTCATGTGCGTAGTGGTCAACAACAATTCCCAAGGCTTTGAAAATGGCTTGATCAAATTCAATATGCCGCCTGGATATTCCAGCTATAGAGTAACCGGTGGGATATTGGAACAGGTGGATCGGGGCGCAACTATGAATGTCTGCTATGTGAAAGTGAACATCATGGCAAATACCACCAGATACATCAGTGTGGCTGCCACAGGAGTCTCAAATGACGATCCTGTAAATGTGAGCCCCGCACTCAAGATCAGTAATGCCTTTCCCAATCCTTTCCGGGAGCGGGCAAGTATCGTTATCGAAAAATCCTCAGCCGCAGTGCTGAATCTGGCAGTTTACAACCAGCGGGGAGAGCGGATCAGATCCTTGCATGAAGGAGTATCACCAGAAGGTGAATCCTGGTATGAATGGGATGGCCTGGATAGCAAAGGATATCCCGCTCCGGCAGGGATTTATTTCCTGAGAGCCAGCTCTGGTCAAGAAAGGATAGTTAAGAAGATCGTGCGCATGTGACTTACTCAGGAAAGGCATGATTTTGTAAAGGTTCGCTGTATTACACAGCATTACCGATACCCTTTAAAGCAGTAGATGAACCACAAAGCCCTGGAGGGGCGACATCCCATAGCTTGGTGGCGTAAGCCCCAAGAATTGATGGTATCATCAATACGTAACAATCTTCCTTTACCCCTCACCCGGCCCTCTCCCGAATCCACCCCAAAACTTCGTAAACTCCGCTTTGGGGACCCCGGCAAGGGGAGAGGGAGTTATGGTGCCCCTTACCCCTTGTGGGAGAGGGCCGGGCTGAAATAGACTATACTGTAACTTGCTTGAATATCAATTGATTATGTCAGTATAACCTCGTCTTCACCTCGAGATCACCTCGAGTACTCGAGGTGATCTCGAGATGAACCTAAGGTAAACACCAGTTAAACAAGCAAGTTCAGGGTTTGCAGATTTTGCAGGCGGTATAGCCCTTTTGCCTGGCTTCTGCCAGGGACATAGTTAGGCTGTTGGTGCTTACATAGCGGCAGTTTTGGCGGTGATACTTACCGCTGGAAGAATTCACATAGACAAGCTTCGACTGGGCTGGAGATTCCTGAGAGACAGGTTCATCCTGCCACAATCCCCGCTGGGCTGCTCTGGCCTCACGCTCATATTGCAGGAAGTTTTGGGCTTCCTCAAAAGGAAACACCGTATAGGCATGACCATAGCCTTGCTTGATGATTTCAGCATTGATAAAGAGTCCATCGCTGCTGCGATAGGCATAGGCCAGCAGGCGTTTGTATTTATCCCGGTGGTTGGTGGCGGCATTGGCCTGATCGTATTTCAGGTTTACGCTCTGCCCGTCCAGTAGTTGTTTCAAAAAGGCACTGGCTTCCAGGCCATAAGCTTCCACATCTTTGTTGGGATGCACACTTTCGGGAGTATCTACCCCGATGAGTCGGATGCGGGTTTCACTTCCATCCATATCGATGATGAAGGTATCACCATCCACCACTCTGGTAACTTTGTAACCTTTGGCAGAGTAGTACTCTGGCACCTCCTCCTGCTGACGCGTTTGGGGTTGAAAGCCCTGGTTTGGCTTTTGCTCCCGTGGCGAGCAGGACATCAGCATAATGGCCAGCACCAGGTACATAAGCTGTTTTAGCATTGCCAAACTCCTTATGATAGATGAGTTTATAATCTGCTCAGGGATAGATAATATTGGGATTGCCAGAGAGGGGGTTTAGCGCAGTAGTCAGGTCGATCCCAAAGAGTTCCTTAAGTTTAGCGGTTTCAATCAGTTCTTTTGGGCTACCGCTATGGATCACCCGTCCGGATTTCAGGAAGATCAGGCGATCAGCATAGTTGGCTGCCAGATTGAGATTGTGTGAGATCAGGATGATGGCTTTATCCTGCTCGAGGCTGATCTTGCGCAGCAGGTGCATGATCTCCAGTTGATAATTGATATCGAGCTGGGAGAGGCTTTCGTCCAGGAGGATGTAACGCGTATCCTGAGCCAAAGCTCTGGCGATATACACTCTTTGTTTTTCACCGCCACTCAGTTCCATCAGATAGCGGTCTTTGAGATCCCACAAACCTAGCTGGTGCAAGGCACTTTCCACGATGGCATGATCTCCACTGCCGTAGGATTGCATCAGGCTCAGGTATGGATATCGCCCCATCAGTACGGTATCAAACACGCTGTAATCAAATTCATTGTGGATTTCCTGCGGGATGAAAGAAATGTGACGCGCCAGGGCATTGCGGCGATAGGAGATCAGGTTTTTCCCAAAGATTTCCACTCGCCCCTGTCGTAGCTTCAGATAGCCCAGAATGGCATAGAGCAAGGTGGATTTCCCAGCCCCATTGGGTCCCATCAGAGCTGTAAACCCCTGGGGTGGCAGTTCAAGCTCCACCTCGTGCAGGATATTCTGGTCTGTATAACCGCAGCTAAGCTCATGCAGGGTAATCATGCCAAATCTGACGCTCCATCATTCATAGTCTTTGCACATCTTTTCCATCAGGGATATTCTGTCAATAACGGAGCATAAACCCAGCGCAGACTTTTCCCTTGACAGGGAATCTGATGCGCAAGAACCTATGAACATCTTGCATCTGCTGTAAAACAGATGCATCAAGAGGGAAGCATGAACGATATCAAAGGCATCCGCACATTGGTGCTGAATCAAGGTAGCGCTGAAGAAATGCGCACCAGAATCCGGCACTATTTCCATAAAACATTCGATATCTATGAAAAGCTGTATGAAAGCCTGAGTAACGACGATGCCTTCTATCTGAGGGCTGATCCGCTCCGGCATCCACTGGTGTTTTATTTGGGGCATACTGCCGTCTTTTATATCAATAAACTCAATATCGCCCGCATCGTCAGTGAAAGGATCAACCCTGCCTATGAATCGATGTTTGCTGTGGGTGTGGATGAAATGAGCTGGGATGATCTCAATGAAGCGCATTACAACTGGCCTTCGATCCCCGAGGTGCGTATGTATCGCGATCAGGTGCGGGAGTTTGTGGACAAATTGATCCTGAGTATGCCGCTCAGCGATAAAGGGATTACCTGGGAAAGCCCCTGGTGGGCTATCATCATGGGTATCGAACACGAGCGCATCCATTTGGAAACCTCATCAGTCCTGATCCGGCAGTTACCAATCGATCAGGTACAGCAGCTGGATTTATGGGCTATTTGTCCTGAAAGTGGTGCTGCCCCAGCCAATGAACTCTTGCCGGTGAAAGGTGGCAGGATCACGCTTGGCAAGTCTTTTGATGCCCCTCTGTATGGCTGGGATAACGAGTATGGCAGCAAGGATTTCGATGTTGAGGATTTCGAGGTTTCCCGCTATCTGGTTTCGAATCAGGAGTTTCTGGAATTTGTCAAAGCCGGAGGATATCAGCATCAGGACTATTGGACTGAAGAGGGTTGGGCCTGGAAAAGCTATCAACAGGCGGAAATGCCTCGATTCTGGATCAGGAATGAAGCAGGAGAGTACTCTTTGCGCACTATGGCCAGCATCATTCCTATGCCCTGGAATCATCCCGTGGAGGTGAACTATCTGGAGGCCAAGGCCTTTTGTAATTGGAAAGCGCTTCAGACTGGGCTGCCGGTGCGCTTGCCTACTGAAGCGGAATGGTATTGTCTCCGGGATCAGTATGTAGATACCGATCAGCCCTATTGGGAAAAGGCTCCAGGCAATATAAACCTTGAATACTATGCCTCTGCCTGTCCCGTGGATAGGTTTCAGTTTGGCGATTTCTACGATCTCATCGGCAATGTCTGGCAATGGACGGAGACCCCAATCTCCGCCTTTCCGGGATTTAAAATTCATCCTATATATGACGACTTCAGCGTGCCTACCTTTGATACCCGTCACAACCTGATCAAGGGTGGCAGCTTTATCTCCACCGGCAACGAAGCCATCCGGGATTCACGTTATGCATTCCGGCGGCATTTCTATCAGCATGCAGGATTTCGCTATATCAGCAGCAAAGCGCTTGTGACCATCGAGGATAGCCGTTATGAGGACGATCCTGAGCTTTTGCCCTGGTGCGATCTGGATTGGGATACCGATTTCTGTGAACGCATAATCAATCAGATCAGGCTCTTCTTTGGCCGCATCAATAGGGATAATGCCCTCTGCCTGGGTTGTAAGACCGGCAGAATGGCTTTCGAACTGGCACGCTACTTTGGCAGATGTACCGGCCTAGATGCTACCGCCAGATTGATCCGTCTGGCCACAGGCATGAAAGAAAGCGGCATGATCCGCTATATCAAGCCGGAAGAGGGAGAAATCTTCAGCCTGGAAGAGAAAGCCCTGCGGGATTATAATCTGGATACAGAGACCCAAAAAGTGGAATTCTGGCAGGCAGATGTTTCGAATCTGGTGGAGAAATTCAGCGGCTATGATCTGGTGCTGGCGCTTGGTACCCTTGAGGAAGCCATCAATCCCCAGCGTTTTCTGGAAGTTATACCCGAAAGGATCAAGCCCCGGGGTCTGCTGATAATAGCTGATTCCTACCAGTGGAATCCTGATAAAACTATGCTGGCCAACCGCCTCGGAGGTATTCGTAAGGATGGCGAGCCCTACCGCAGCCTCGATGCCTTGAAAGATATCTTGAATGAGGACTTCATCCTGCTGGATAAACCCTTCAATATCTGGCAGACGCTGCGCCTCAATGAACGGAAATACATTCAAAAGATGCTGCAGGTGAGTGTATGGCAAAAAAGAGACTGATCCTTACTGCTTTATACATGTCCCTCTGGCTGCTGCTGTTTGGTGATATAGTTACAATTGGGAGTGGCGACATCCTGCATCAGGGCTTGCCGATCGAACCCATGGCCCGCTTCAGCTACACCCAGCAGATAATCCTCGCCAGTGAAATCAACCATCCCGGCATGATCACCAGTATTGGCTTTCAGTACTTAGTTAGTTCCAATAGCTTCCTGAATGGGAACAATAGTTGGAAGATTTTCCTGGGGCATACTACTCAGAGCCAGCTATCGGGATGGATACCTGGCACGGAATTGGTCACCTGTTTCAATGGTATCCTTGATACAGGCTGGTTCAGTGGAGGCTTGCCGGGTAACGGCTGGGTGATCATACCACTTAGCAATCCCTTTAATTACAATGGCAACCAAAACCTGATCATCGCTGTGGATGAAAACACAGATGCTGCAGGAAACAGCAGTGATGACTTCTATTGCAGCAGTAAATCCGTACCCAGGGGGATCAGTTTCCAATCCATGACCGTCAATCCTGATCCCCAAAATCCTCCAGCCACATTCCAATTGAAAAACTACCTTAGCAATGTGATGCTCACCTTTGGCAACAGCGAAACTCCAGATGCCCCACAAAACCTCTATGGCTATTTCGATGGCAATACCAACCGCTTGTTTTGGACTGCACCCACCACTCCAGGAGTGATCTCATACCGCATCAACCGCAACAATCTCTTCCTCCAGGATTGCACCACGCTGTCTTTCAGCGATACAGAAATCATCGCTGGCTTCACATATTCATACAACGTGCAGGCCAGATATGCGGATAATACCCTCTCAGGCATCTCAAACGTGATCAGTATCACCGTACCCATGGGAGGAGACAACTGTATCCTCTATGAGGGGTTTGAGGCCTGTGAGGCGTTTTCCGGGACGATTCCGCGCTTTACCAATCTCGATCTGGATGGCTCTTCCACCTGGACCTGGCAGGATACAGATTTCCCCGGGGAAGGTAGTCCCATGGGCTGGCTCAGCTTTGCACCTTCCCTTACCACTCCTCCTTTTACGCTGATATCTCCTGCCCAGGGCACGAGGATGCTGATGGCGATGAGCAGCATTACCCCACCCAACAACGATTGGTTGATTTCCCCCAGACTCCATCCTGGCACCCAGGCAGAGCTCAGTTTCAAAGCCCGATCCGCCACTACAGCCTATGGATTGGAAAGACTGAGGGTTCTGGTGGGAACAGATATCAACAACCTTGGTACCTTCACTCCCCTGCATACTGAGGCCTATCTTTCGGTTCCAGCCCTCTGGACGGATTATGAATACAACCTTTCTGCATACAGCGATCAAAGCATCTATCTGGCATGGCAATGCGTATCCCTGGATGCCTTTGCCCTCTTCCTGGATGAGATCATGCTAACTGGCACAGGAGGGTATCTAGGCAGCGAAGATCCCCTGAATCCACCTCCGCTGTTCCTGAACTACCCAAATCCCTCCAGCAGCGGCAGTTTCCAGATCAAATCCATGAACGACCAGCCATTTGACCTCAGTATTTACAACATCCGGGGACAGAAAACCCACTCCTATAAGCATCTAAAGTCTTTTAACTCCCTTGAGAGCCAGATACGGCTCCCGGCTGGCATCTATATCCTCCGGCTGGATACCGGAACTCATTCAACCACACTCAGGCAGGTAATCCTTCCCTAATGAACCATCTGGACAGCTATATCGATAGCCTGCTTAAGGAAAAGCGCTGGCGTGATTCGATTGTCTCGATGCGGACTATCCCTGCCCGGGAAGCTGCAAATGTGGATATCCCCGAGGCCTTGCATCCTGACCTGCTCACCTTGCTGCACAAGCAGGGCATCAGGCATCTGTACGGGCATCAAGCCGAAGCCATTACAGCATCCCTGAAAGGTGAAAACCTCGTGATCAGCACTGGTGTGGCCAGCGGCAAAAGCCTCTGCTACCAATTGCCAATCCTGAATAAACTCCTCTCCGATAAGGACTCCACAGCCCTGCTGATCTTCCCCACCAAAGCTTTGGCGCAAGACCAGACCACCAAGCTTACCGCTATGACCGCAGTCCTGTACAGCATAGGTAAACACAAGATCAGCAGTGCTATCTACGATGGTGACACACCTGCTGGTGAACGCAGTCGCATCCGTAAAAGCGCCAGGATTCTCTTCTCCAATCCTGATATGCTACACTTGGGAATTCTCCCCCATCACACCATGTGGAGCTCTTTTTTTGCCCATTTGAACTATGTGGTGATCGATGAAGCGCATTACTACCGGGGTGTGTTCGGCTCCCATTTTGCCAATGTTCTGCGCCGTCTGAAACGCATCTGCAAGCTCTATGGATGCAGTCCCCAGTTTATCCTTACTTCTGCCACTTTGGGCAATGCCGGGGATTTTGCCAATACCCTGATCGAAGCCCGGGTAAAGCTGATAAGTAGCGATGCATCCCCGCAGGGAGAGCGGCTGAACCTGATCATCAATCCCCCCATGATCGATACCGAACTGGGGATCAGACGCAGCAGCATGGTGGAATCTGCCGCTTTGGCACGTGAGTTTATCAAGCATCCGATGCAAGCCATCCTCTTCAGCGTATCCAGACGTAGCGTGGAAATGCTGCTATTGAGGATGCTGGGTGAGCATCGTGAGCAGGAAAAGGTATTCAGCTACCGGAGTGGTTACCTACCGGAAGAACGCCGCCAAATAGAGCAGGACTTGCGTTCGGGCAGGATCAATCTGGTAATCTCCACCAATGCTCTGGAATTGGGCATTGATATTGGTGGGCTGGATGCAGTATTCATCAATGGCTATCCCGGCACCATTTCCGCCACCCGTCAGGAAGCCGGACGAGCCGGACGCAAGGCAAATAAAGCCCTTAGCATCCTGGTGGCAGGCAGCAATCCCCTGGATCAATACATCTGCCGGCATCCTGAATACCTGTGGGATTCCAATCCTGAACAAGCCCTGATCGATCCCAATAATACCGAAATACTCCTCAAGCAGCTCACCTGTGCGGTCTCAGAGCTTTCCATGAAGCCGGATGAAGCCTTTGGCAGCCTCAGCCCCACCGAGCTTTCCGGGTACTTACAGGTTTTGGCAGAGGATGGTTCGATCCGACTGGCGGGAAGCCGCTATGTAGGCATCCTGGATGCCTATCCAGCCGCAGGGGTTTCTTTGCGCAATGCCTCAAACCAATATCCGATCATGACAGATGGCGAAGTCATCGGTTATGTTGATGCTGCCAGTGCCCTCTGGATGACGCATCCCAATGCCATTTACCTGCATGCCGGGGAAACCTGGATCGTGCGGGAGCTCGATCTGGAAAAGAATCTGGTGCAGCTTCAGGCATTCAGGTCAAACTACTACACTCAGGCACTAAGGGAAACCGAACTCAATCTCACCGAACTGAAGCTGGTGCACAACCTTGCCTGGGGAAAGAAATACTTTGGCAATGTAAGGGTGATATCCCGCATCACGGGCTTCAAAAAGCTGCGCTTTGGCACTCAGGAAGTCCTGGGCTATGAAGATCTGGACTTGCCCGATAGCATTCTGGATACCAGCGCCTGGTGGTTTTCACTGAATCATCAGGTAGTGGAGAACATCCGCACCAAGGGGCTGTGGAATAGTGATCCCAACGACTATGGCAGGGACTGGAAGCGCATCAAGGAAGCCATCCGGCAGCGGGACAACTTCCGTTGCAAGTATTGTGGAGCAGAAGAATCCGGCCGCGCCTGGGATGTCCACCATATCGTGCCATTCAGGAAGTTTAGCTCTGCTGAGGAAGCCAATAATCCCCAGAATCTGATCACTCTATGCCCCCGCTGTCACCATCTGGCGGAGCAGCAAGTGCAGATTCAAAGCGGTTTGGCAGGCCTGGCGTATCTACTGTGGAACCTTGCTCCATTTTTTGTGATGTGCGATCCTGCCAATCTGGAACGCCATAGCGAGACCGACAGCGCTCTGGCGGATGGCAACGCCGTGATTGCCATCTACGACATGATCCCCGGAGGTATAGGCCTCAGCCGCAAGCTCTATGATCTCCAGGACAAGCTCTTCAGGGCAGCTCTGGATCAGGTATCCAGTTGCACTTGCCAGGATGGTTGCCCCTCCTGCGTGGGGCCTGTAGCGGAAAATGGTGCAGGTGCCAAAGAACATGTTCAGGCGATATTGACAGAGATTATTGGGTGAGGGATAGGGATTCTATCCCAAGCTCGCTGTTATTCCAGCGACCGGGGTGGGAGTTTGAATCTCCTCAGCCTCTGCTTTAGTTAAGGAGACACCAGCCTGCGCTGGCAAGACGGCAAGTGGAAGTGTGATTCTGTACTTGACTCTGCAAGTGAGTTTTACCTTGTGTTCACCTCGAGATCATCTCGAGTACTCGAGGTGATCTCGAGGTGAAGACGAGTTTATCCTGACATAATCTATTGACAATCAACCACATCACGAATGAGGAAAAAACGATATAGTTTCAGGAAGAAATAGCCTGATGAAGGGGCAAATACCACCTATTACAACCCTACCTCCCTGGTTGGGCGTGATCGGGCTTACAGGTTCAGGATCATTCTTTATGGATAACGGTACTTAGAGTTGTACCCCAAATCCCAGGCTTGCCATGGGATTCACGCTTGTGGATCCATTTGTGATCGGCAAAAATTCCACACCTATTTCCGGAGTAATATGAAACCCCCCTGCTGAGAGCCGGATGTTTCCTCTGATACCGTAATTGAATGTGGAGTAGGGGCCATACTCTGTTCCCTCCAGAGTCTTGGAGAAATGGTTGTATTGAGCCCGGGCCACGGCCGTGGCACTGAAAAAATCAAAGGGTTTATAGGTGTACAGGCACTGCGCTTCCAAACCTCTTGCAGTGAAGTCATTTCTGAATTTCGTATGGTCATGTTTAACCCCGGAATGATATCCATCCGCAGTGTACACTGAAGGCAACACCGAGAAATAGAGTTTTCCTTCCTGCCAAATCAGATATTTCGCACCGAGTTTGTAATGTGTGCTTTTGGAGTACTCCGATCGAACTATGTTGTCAGTACGGCTGTTACTCGTATATTCAGTCCCGGATAGACTGGCGATTACGTCCAATCTGGGGTTAACGCCAATTGCCGCTTTTCCGCCAAAGACAATGGTGCTGCGCACCACATCATCGCCTGCATCTTCTGTATCTACATCATCACCAGAATAATATGTATCCGAGATGCAAACTCCAAAGCTGGGAGCAACGGAAGCGTCAAGCCTCTTGGGGTAAACGGGAACGGCAGTATCCTGACTGGCGATGTTCAGATACAGGCATCCGGACGTAGGGAGGAAGGAAAAGAGAACGAAGATTCTCGCCCACTTGATCATCTCTGAATATGTGCTTTTTCTCATGCAATGCATGTAGTATGCCAACACAATATGTGTCAAGATGTTTTTTGAAACATGGATATTTATGGAATGTAGCTCAAGTTAAGCATACTACGATGGTATGCAATGTTTTTACGAAAAAAGGTCTTGACAAGTTGCTGCTGAGTGCGATTTATCCTCTTACAAAGTATAAGTAATGGTTTGCCAAAATACGTGCCAGGGAGAAATCCTGATGGAACACAGATATAACCGCTTCGTTGCGATACTGGTACTAATAGTTCTGCCAGCTATCATAACAGCCACACAGGTCTGGCCTGATCCCCTTCATCTGTTTAGCGCAGAGAACCTTTCCTTCACAGGGAAGGGGGTTGCCAATGCCGATGGTAGTTATGCGCTGGCTTGGATAGCCGAAGACAATACTGGGCAGACCCACAGCTTTTTCCAGGCTTTTACCGCTGCCAATCTGCCCCAGTCAGATGATCCAATTTGCCTTCCCCTTACCACTGGATTTGATGACATATCAAGCATGATTGCCACCAGCGATGGGAACTTTCTGGTGTTTACTGATTCAAGAGTATTCTGTAAGCTTAGTCCATCGGGAGACGTGCTTTGGAGTGTGGCTGCAACTTCGCAGTATATGAACTTAAACCCCCTGGAGCTTGTCCCCGACAATCAGGGCGGGGCTTATTACAGCTATCAAATCGACCAGAGCTCAGGGCGTAGGATAAACCGTATCAACGCTCAGGGCATAAATGTGAATACCGGCCTGCATGGGCAGATACTATTTGACCATAACAGCAGCTTCAAAGGAATGTCTATGCTGGTGCAGCAGGACAATTCTGTCCTGTGTGGCCTGAATTGTGAATCTCAGTTAAGATTGCTACGTGTAAACTCAAACCTGAGTATCAGCCTGGATGTAACTGCCAGTGTAGATTCTGGCTTTGTGTATGACGCTCAACTGATGCAGATAGCCAATGGTGAGTTGTATTGGATCTATGTGAAAAAATTAGATGATCAGTACCCGCTCCAAAGTATTACTCGAGCTTTGAAGATAGATAGCGCTGGAAATCCTCTATGGGCAGAGCCGGTGGATTTGATCACCCAGACTGGCACGATAAGTAGTCTTACCAGTTTAGAGCTTCCGGAGGGGAAAATCCTGGTGGCAAACTGCTCCGAGAGCCAGGCCAGGATCCAGACATTTGATTCCCTGGGCAATACGTATCTTCAGGAAAACAACAGCATCAGTTTCAGCGTTCCGGAAAATAGCTGGCAGTTGACCAGTATATCCCTGCATCCTGCAGGAGCGGGTATGGTTTATGCCGCAGTGCAAAAATCTGAAGGGCATACCAGCGGGCATGCTGTTTCAGCATTTCTAATCGATGTTACCGGTTTTGTCTGGCCGCAAGAGATAGATATCTTCAGGGTCAACCAGCCAGTGTATTATCTGTATAGAAGTTCCTTTGTGTATAGCACTCAGGGTCACTTATCCACCGTCTACCAGGAAATTCAGAATGGGATGTCTTCTCTGCAGCACCAGAGTGTGAATCAATCTGGAGTACTATCCCAGCCAGTCTGTCTACGCCAGTCTGTCAGTGGCATCATTCAAGATCCTGTAATCACGCCTATCCAGGATAATGTTTTCGTGGCTTATGTGGTGACCGATAACCCTGTATACCCCTCAGAAGAGAAACGGTATATACGTTACCAGATCATTTCTCCTACGGGGCAGTACTTGATGGATACCTGGGGTAACATTATGTCCGGCGGTGCATACAAGAAGATCGACTATCTGAAGGCTCTGAGCCTGGATGATGGCACGGTGATGCTTATCTGGGCAGAAGTGAAGAACCCTTTTGCGATTCGGACCCAGTTGATCGATGCAACTGGAAATCAGCTCTGGGAACCAGAAGGTAGAGTGATAGTGCCCAACGCGAGTCTGTACGGGTCTGCCCTTGACTATCAGGCAAGTTACTACGAGGGATCTGTCTATATAGTCTGGAACAGCACAGTATCAGAGATCCGCGGCCAGCGTATTACTGGCGGAATATGCCAATGGGATAGCGCTGGTAAAGTACTGGTTCCGGGAAGTTCTATACCTGGGTATAACCGGGGTGGCCCTGTCGGTATAAAGGACAATCATCTGATTTATATTCTTCATAGGGTTACCGGTAACACTGATGTTTATTCAACGTGGCTTGGAGTTCTGCGTTTCGACTCCCAGGGAGACCCTATGGATGGTTTTGTCCCTGGAGTCAATTGTGCATTCATCCGCGATCCGCAGGCATCTGAATCCCTGGAATTCAAGTCTGCTTTCGTTACACCCTTGGGCTTGTTGGTTAGTTGCAACTTACACAACATCTCCTGGCATGATACTGAGCAAAACTCTTATGTGTATGGCTCCTTAACCCAACTGGTTTCACCTCAGGGAGCTAATCTTTGGGAGGCCGAGGGTTGGTTACGACTTGGTAGTAAAAACATCATTCTGGGTAGGGACAACCAGGGTTTCTTTTTTAACAACACCCAGATATTCCAGAAGCTGGACTATCAGCATAACCAGCTTTGGTCGGCTGACGCCTGGTTACTGAACAGCATCAAGGCAGTGGAAATATCTCCGGGACTTTTCATGTGCCTGGCTGACGACCTGAAGTACTTTGTTTTTACCGAATCCACCCCGCCTGTATGGCCTTCTGATGCAATTCTCACCCCTGCGACGACCATGAACAGGAATATCATCGCCTTAAGCGGTAATGCTTATGCATGTTGGAGTAAATATCGAACTGGTTACTGGGATGAAAGAAGTTCGCAGTTCTTCTTGCAACGACTTAACACTGCCCTTGTTGCAATAGACGATCCTGCCGCACCTTCCTGTGCAACGCTTTCCCTCAACTGTGCTTATCCCAATCCTTTTTCTGCCACCCTCTCCCTCCAAATGCTCAGTAAAAACAACTGTGCCGCCAGGATCAGCATCTACAACCTTCGGGGTCAGTTGGTAAAAACAGTGTTTTCTGGAAATCTTGGTGCTGGAGAGACGGTTGTATCCTGGGATGGCAAGGATTCTTCTGGGTTGGATTCCGCAGCAGGAGTTTATTTTTGCAGAATCAACAGCCCAGGCCAGAAGGATCAGGTGCGCAAGGTGGTAAAATACTGAGGGTAACTTTCATAAAGAGTGGGCAGTAAACACGCTGTGTCCGCATTGTATGATCCAGGACGACCTGTGCATGTTGACATGTGGTTGTTAAGACCAGCACCACTCAGGGACAACCCATACCACGCTTGGGATGAGTGGGAGTGGATTAAGGATTCAAGACATGAGGATAGCTTGTAATCCGTTTGGTTGAACAAGAGCTTAGAGGAAAGCCAAGGGAGCCAACAAACCTTGTAGGCGCTTCAGCGAGCGCCTGTACAGGGTCTTAGCTGCTGCGTACCAGGCGGAAACCTACGAACTGATAGCCCTTGTTGGGATCACCTTTTTCACGCCAGAGGATATTGAGATTGCGTCCTTCGCCGTTGATGACGTTACCGCCCCGGATGCTTTTTTGGGTGCCGGTTTGGGGGCCAGTGGGATTGATGAAGGTGGGCAAGGCTTTGAGGTAGTTTGCATCATACCAGTCCCAGCACCATTCCGAGACGTTGCCGGTCATGTCGTACAAGCCCAGGGCATTGGGAGTCTTGCCTCCGGGAGTTCTGATCTTTCCAGCAGAGTTGTCCCTGTACCAGGCGACATCGGCAGGATCGTTGGAGCCGCTGTAGCTATTCAGTTCCCCTGCTTTGGCAGCGAGCTCCCATTCCGCCTCCGTGGGCAGCCGGTAGCCATTGGCCTTGAAATCACAGGTCACCACGCGGGAAGCCCCTACACCACGGATTTTGTAAGCAGGGTTAAGACCTTCGGACTCGCTGCGGCCATTGCAGTAAATGGCTATATCAAACCAACTGACGTTGTCCACGGGAAGATTATCACCCACAGTGGAGACGTTGGCGGGTTTCATAAAGCGGTTCCACTCAGCTTGAGTGACTTCGTTTTTGCCAATATAAAAACCCGAGACGGAGACATTGTGCGCCAGGTTTTCAGTCAGCCTGCCAAAGCCCAAAGTACCAGCTTCGACAAAGACCATATTCGCTGTGGGCCGGGCTCTTTGTACTACGGGCTGGGTAGCTGGAGTATTGGTAAGGGGAGAGGGTGGAACTTTACGGAAATCAGGACTGTCTTCCCGGCTGGTAGACTTGAGATCGCCATATTCGGTTCTTGCAGGAGCGTTGCGGACTTCAAATCCGGGGGTTGAGGGAATGGTTTCGATGGTGTCTGCTTCGGTGGAACTGAGATTGAATCCAGTGTACTGGAGTTTATCTCCCTTGGCACCAAACAAGACTGAATAGATATTGGTGGTAAAGATCAGGATCAGGATCCCGATCACGGCAATCAGGAGGATCCAGAATCCATATTCCATTCTCATTCTGGGCTTGGCAGAATTGTCGATGGAGTTTACTTCTTCCACGTTCCCCCGTTCCTGTACCTGGCAAATTTCATCGCTTTCCAGGGGTGGGAGCTTGGAGATGGCTTCCTGCAGACGGGAAAGAGTAACAAATCTCTGGATGATATTGCGGTGCAGGCATTCTGAGAGGGTTTTGTTCAGCGACATGCTTACGCCGCCCACATTGATGAACTTCTGGTTGCGAAGCCTATCTGCGCTGTAGATGCTCTTGTAGAGGGAATTGCGGGAAAGCATCTGGGCAAAGATCATTCCCAGGGTGAAGACGTCCTCGCGTTCGTCCACTTCCTCGTAGGTAATGCCGCTGGAAAGCACCACTGGTTCTTCATCTGCGGTCAGCATCAGGCTGCTGAGTGTAGCGTTTGAGATGGTAAGCCCGTGCTTGCGGATTTCGATGGCGGCATTGACGAGTTTTGGGGCAATCTTTCTGACCAGGTCTTCGGTAATGCGTTCGGGATTACTCTTCTTCAGATCAGCAAACGAGATCCCATGCACAAATTCGACCGCCATATAGGCAGGAGAGTGGTTTTGGTTTACTTCCGCCACTTTGGCAGTGCAGGCTTGTTTGAGGTTGTTAAGCCGGGAGAGCCGCATCTGCAGGTTGAAGAGGGTATTCATGTTGCTAAAGCTGGATTTGTAAAAGACTTTCAGGACAAATTCCCGGCCGTCTTTTTCGGCAATGTATTTGATCCCTTCGCTGTCTTTATTCATCATCTTCCTGATCGTATAACCACGGAAGACCTGTCCTGCATCCAGCAGAGTGATATTGTTATCTATAGGATCTGGGGCAGGCACAGGTTTGATAACTGCAGGTTCAGGTGGTGGAGGATCCGCTTTGGGAGTCTGAGTCTCGATCTCTATGTGCTCACCGCAGAAAGGGCAGAATTTGGCCTTGTCCGGGATCTTTTCGCCGCAGTTGAAGCAGAAGTGGGCTATCTTGTCCTCCCACCCCTGCTCAGGTAGTTCATTGGAAGGTGGTTTGTATCAGCCAAGTACTTTCTCCACAGACATGTAAACCATACGGCCATTGATATCCACCTGGGGCAGACTTTTATCATCCACCGCGATAAGGGCATCGGCCAGGGTTTCGTTCATAATGTAAGTGCCATGTTCGGTGATGGCAGCAGTGATATCCTGATCGGCATGATAGCGGACGACGATGCGGTCCATGATCTCAAATCCCTGCTCTTTGCGGGTGAATTGGATTTTGTTGATCAATTCGCGGGCATAGCCTTCGCGGAGCAGTTCATCGCTGAGGGTGGTATCCAGCGCCACAAAGAGATCTTTGAGGCTGGCAAAGACATAGCCTTCCTGGGGACGGATCTGTACCATCAGATCTTCGGGTACCAATTCCACGGGCTTTCCCTCAAACTCAAAGCGGAAGACGCCCTCACTGGCAAAGGCACGCAGGGCTGTAGCGCCATCGATGGTTTCCAGATGGCTGGCAATGGCTTTCATCTGTTTACCGAATTTGGGACCCATCACTTTGAACTGGGGCTTGAGCTCATACTGCACAAAGTCACTGTCCTCGGCGATGTATTCGATCTCGTGGATGTTCACTTCTTCCTGCACCAAGCCCAGCATTTTGTCCAATACAGCTTGCAATCTGGCAGGGACATACATCTTGCCCAGGGGTTGACGAATCTTGATGCCGCACTCGCCACGGGCTGTTCTGCCCAGGGATACCACATCGATCACAGCCTGCATTTCGGCTTCCAGGGCTGTATTGATCAGTTCTGTGCAGCACTCTGGATAAGCCACCAGATGTACACTTTCCGCTCCGGTGAGATTGATGTAAAGCTCTTCAGCCAGATAGGGTGTGAAAGGAGAGATCAATTTTGAAATTTCCACCAGTACTTGATACAGGGTGCGGTAGGCCTCGATCTTGTCTTCAGTGAGTTCAAACGCCCAAAATCTTCTGCGGCTTCTGCGTACATACCAGTTTGAGAGTTCATCGATCACGAAATCCTGAATAGCCCGCAGTACGCGGCTGAATTCATAGCCTTCCATGTGTTTGCGCACTTCGGCAATGAGGCTGTGCAGGCGGGAGATGATCCAGCGGTCGATCTCGGCACTACGGTTCCAATCGGACTCGTAGCTACTGGCATCAAAGCAGTCGATATTGGCATAGGTGGCGTAGAAGGAATAGACGTTTTTCAAGGTGCCTATGAATTTGTTGTTGATCTCCCGGACGCCATCCACGTCAAAGCGGGTGGGAACCCAGGGCGGGCTCACTTCCAAGAGATACCAGCGGATAGCATCGGCACCAAAGTCATGCATGAGGGCAATGGGATCTACCGAATTGCCTTTGCTTTTGCTCATCTTCTGGCCATTTTTGTCCAGGATCAGATCATTGACCAGGCAGCTTTTGTAGGAGGATTCTCCTTTTAGCAGAGTGGCAATGGTGAGCATGCTGTAAAACCATCCGCGCGTCTGGTCTATACCTTCGGAGATGAAATCTGCCGGGAACAGCTCTTTATCAAAGCGCTCTGCATTTTCAAAAGGATAATGCCACTGCGCAAAGGGCATGCTGCCGCTATCAAACCAGCAGTCTATCACTTCCGGAGTGCGGTGCATGGTGCCTCCGCAGGCGTGGCAGGAAAGGGTTACTTCATCTATGTAGGGTCTGTGTAATTCAATATCTTCGGGCACCTGGCTACCATCCATCAGGCGTCCTTTGGCACGCAGTTCATCACGGGAGCCGACCGAGGCTTGAGCGCTACAATCATCGCAGACCCAGATATTCAAGGGCGTACCCCAGAAGCGATCCCGGGAAAGAGCCCAGTCCACGTTGTTTTCCAGCCATTCGCCAAAGCGTTTTTCACCTACGAAGGAGGGGTACCAGGCGATCTTGCGGTTGTTTTCCAAAAGCTGTTCTTTGAAGAGGGTGGTGCGGATGTACCAGCTCTCACGGGCATAATAGATTAGCATATTGTCGCAGCGCCAGCAGTGCGGGTAGCTGTGTTTGATCTGCTCTCTGCGGTAGAGGCTGCCCTGTTCTTTGAGGTGGCGGATGATGTCCTTATCCGCAGCTTTGACAAACTGCCCGGCCCAGGGCTCTACGGCAGCTATGAATTTACCTTCGGCATCCACAGGCTGTACAAAAGGGAGTCCATATCTGGTGCCCAGTGAATAGTCGTCTGCTCCAAAGGCTGGTGCAGTATGCACGATACCGGTACCATCACTCATGGATACATAATCTGCCAGGCCAATATACCAGGCCTCTTTATCCACTGGGATGAAGCTGAACAGAGGTTGGTATTTCCTTCTTTCCAGGTCTTTACCGGGGAATTCAGCGATTATTTGTGATTCACCATCCAGGACTTCCAGGCGGGCTTTGGCCAGGATCAGGTATTCATCCTTGTGCAGCACTTTTACGTATGCTTCATCAGGATTCACCGCCAGCGCTACGTTTGAGATCAGAGTCCAGGGCGTTGTAGTCCAGGCCAGATAGTAGGTGTTTTCCTCATCCATGGCTTTGAACTTCACAAATACCGAAGGATCTTCCACGTCCTTGTAGCCCTGAGCTACTTCATGGGAGGACAGAGGCGTACCACAAGAAGGGCAATAAGGCACGATCTTGTGGGCTTTATAGATCAGATCCCGGCAAAAGAAATTGTTCAGAATCCACCAGACGGATTCGATATAGTCATTGGAGAGAGTGATATAGGGATTGTCCAGATCGATCCAGTAGCCCATCAGTTGGGTCATTTCCCGCCACAGCTTTTCGTAGGAGAATACCGAATCACGGCATTTGGCACAGAATTCTTCCACACCATATTCTTCGATCCCGCGTTTATCTTCCAATCCCAGTAGCTTTTCCACTTCGATTTCCACGGGCAATCCGTGAGTATCCCAGCCGGCTTTGCGTTTTACCTGATAGCCATTCATGGTCTTGTAGCGGCAGACGACATCCTTGAGGGTTCTGGCCATCACATGGTGGATGCCGGGCTTGCCATTGGCAGTGGGAGGACCTTCATAAAATACAAACTGCGGAGCCCCTTCGCGGATGCTCACGCTCTTATTGGCCAGATCATGGACTTGCCAGTAGGCACGCACCCGTGCTTCTAAATCACGGGGATTTTCTTTCAGATCAATGGGTTTATACATGTGCTTCTAAATCTTCTTTGCTCTTCCTGTACGTTTTGGTCCCGGCACGTACGTATTCTTGGATACCGGATGCTCTTTTTTGTGATCATAAAGCTTTTGGGCAGGGTTGGCTTCGTGTTCTTCAGCTACTTCCTGTTCTTCAAACAATTCGCTGAAATGCTCTTTCAGATCTTCGTGCTGGCTTACGTATGCTTTCCAATCTTCAATGGCAGCATCCATATCCACGCAACGGGTGCAAAGCACCAGCAGGTTTTGCTCGCTTACTCCGATCCAGCCGCGGTCATAGCATTCATCACAGCGTTTTTTCTTGCGGTGCTTGCCGGCAATGGCCTGAGCTTGTTCCAAGTGCTTATCTTCCAGTTTGAACATAAGTCTCTCCTTATTCATATCTGCATCTGCGAGGATAAATCCCGCAGAACTGCCCTATTTCTGTCAGTTTGTGCCATGATTTTGAGCGGCACAATTTTGTAAAAGCTTTTTTACTGACCGGGACTTAGGACAGGTTTAGCTCTTTTTCCTGGGCTTGGCTTTGGGTTTGGTTTCGACGCTTGGCTCCGGGATAGTTTCCTCTGCCGGGACAGGGACTTCCGGCTCGTTGAATTTCATGGGTTGGGAGATCGCCGACTTTTTGAGCTCTACTTTTACGATGGGCTCCAGCCGGTGGGTGACTACAAACAGGTTTTTGTTTCTGGATAAGGCCAGCTTTTCCTCGGCACTCATGGCCTCAATTTCATTGAGGTTGACGATCTTTTCGATCTTGCCGCTTAGCATGTCCACGATCTGGACAAAGGATTGTTTTTCTGCCATGAAGTGAACCTCCATTATGTATTTATCTGGGAATTTCTTTACGATATCGAGCACGAACTCAAGATACTCTTTGTGATAGATGCGGTGCCAGGCCTGAAATGACCTGCATTTCAGGATACGCGGACAGACAGCGCACAGGGGTGGCGCAATCTGCCGGTAGCGTTTTATCTCGCATGCATAAAGACGTGGCTTTTTCACTCCTGCATGTTTGATGAAAGCCTTAATCTGTCAAGCTTTATGTGCTATCTGGAGAAGCGCTGGGCAGATTACCGAAGGGTTAACTACCAGAGACGTTATCCCCCTGTTAGGGATTCTACTTGACGGGAACTCAGTCCTCCATAGTTGTCCCAAACTATTGGTTTTGTGGAATATGTATTCCAATGTAAATGTGACCTGAATCTGTAAATCTCTGCAAACTAATGAATAAAACTCATAGAGGAACTATCATGAGACGAATCCCGATGTTAATTCTGATGCTCAGCTCCAGCTTACTTTTGGCATTATCTGGAGTATATACGGTGGGTGGCAGTAGCGCTAGTTTTTCCACTTTAGATAGCGCGATCAGCAGCGCTAATACGGAAGGCCTTTCCGGGAACACTGAGTTTATCCTGAATCCCGGAGTGTATAGCGGTGCTTTTGTATTACAGCACCAGGCTAACAACCACATTTTGAAGATCAGTTCCGGGGCAGCGCCATCGGGCTCTGTAGTCCTGAACAACCCCGCCTCCAGCGCTGAAGCAAACTACATAATCAAAGTAAACGCCGTATCAAAAGTTCAGCTCCAGGGTCTGCGTTTTGAAACAGGAGGAACCTATCACCGGGCGGTTCATATCGAAGGAGAATCCGATGATCTAAGCATCACCTCCTGTTACTTCCAGGGGCAGTCTGGAGCATCAGCCAACAATTCCGGAGCTATCATTGTAGCTGCCAGTGGTAGTGGCGATGCCGACAACTTGTATCTAGCCCTGAACCATTTCCAAGATGGGGGCTACCATGTGGTAGTAACTTCCAACAGCTACAACGACTTGTTTTCGAATTGGCAGATCTTGAACAATTACTTCGCCAATGGCTATACGGGGGTCTATATGCAGCGTTTTTCAGACCTGATGCTGCAGGACAACACCCTGGAAGGTATGAGTAATGCTTTCAATCTGAACACTGGAACAGGTACCCTTGAGATCAGCCGGAATCGGATCACAAATTGCGCCAGTGGCATCTATGGCGGCTATCTCAGCAGCAATACCTCGGTACCCCATATCTTCAACAATATCATCAGTGTAACCGGTGAATATGGCATGAATATCTATGGCACCAACCTCCTGATCATGCACAATACCGTACTAAACAGCACCAATGACACCTACAACCGCTTTGCTGCTGCATTCAGCGGATCTGGAAATCAGATCAGGAAGAATCACTTCATTTGCAGTGGAGGTGGCATTGCCCTTTATGCCTCGTCTGTGGATCCCGGATATGCCCAGCGTAACATTATTGAGCACAACAATATCTACAGTTATGGTCTGAACGTGGCCAAGGTCTCCAATGATTACTACAAAGACCTGAGCCCATACAACAGCTACACGCAAACCGACAATGTCTCATACAATCCCTTTTTCACAACGGCGTACCTTGTTCCCACCTCGGCTGCGCTGGACAATATGTATTCTTCCACAGCAGTAAATCTGGATTTCAATGGCTATACCCGCAGCCCCAGTAATAGCGATATAGGTGCGCATGAATACACAGCCAGTCTTAATCCCCTGAGCGGAACATACAGCATTGGTGGGTCGGGCGATTTTGCTAACTTGCAGGAGTTTTGCCAGGCTCTTGCTTCCCGTGGAGTTAGTGGTGCAGTAAATGGTAATCTTACTCAGTCTTTGTATGAAGAGCAGGTAGTTCTGCACGCCGTCCCCAATGCCAGTGAGGCCAATCTGGTAACCATTCGTTCCGTAATCGTAGGCCATGCCACTCTCAGCTATTCTGGCCAAATTGCCACGGCCCCTTATGTGATGAATCTGATCCGCAGCAGCCATGTGAAGCTTTCCAACATTGCTTTTAGCACTACGGTAAATTCCAACCTTCTGCTGCTTAGCGGATATAATCATGATCTGTATATCCATTATAGCCAATTCGATGCCCCGCCCAATACCTCAGGCATCAGTTTGGGCACCCTCTATGGCTCGGAAGCCAAAAACATCGATATCTTCTCCGCTGTTTTCTATGGTAATGGCTATGGCATAGGCAGCTATGGAGAGAACTGGAGTGTTTATGGCAGCTCTTTTGACAACCAGTACACTGCCATCTCTGGGCAATCCATCACTGGCTTCAGGATCGAAAACAGCAATTTCACCAATGCCCGTTACAACAACATCAGTATCAATGGCGCTTTACAGATAGATATCCTGCAAAACCGCATTAGTGGCTCAAAATCGGGCATAATCCTCAGTACTTACGGAACCACAGCCACCCGCAGTGTTATCGCCAATAACACGGTGAAAATTCAGGGTGGCTCCACTAATGGAATATGGGCTTCGGGTAACATGATATCTGTCCTGAACAACTCTGTGCAGGTGCTGGGTGAAAACACCAAGGGCTTTTATAGCTATGAACTGGGCAGTGATGTGGATATCGTGAACAATATCTTCTCATCTGATCTGGGACACGCTCTGGATATCGGCTATTTCACTCCAGCGGCCAGCAAAGTGGTGGATTACAATTGCTATTACACCGAAGGCGGCAGCTTTGTGAAAATGGGCAGCGAATACAATTCGCTATCTGCCCTGCATGCTGCCCTGCCTGGCTCGAACCAGCATTCCCTCAGCCTGAATCCACACTTTACATCAGATTTGCATACCGGCAGTTCCTGGCTGCGTCAGGTGGGCATGTTCCGCACCGAAATCGCTACCGATATGGATCATGAACCGCGGGGCAGTCTGTTTGATATTGGTGCGGATCAACAAACCGGGGAACTGGTGGATGACCGCCTGGCAGGCACTTATACGATCGGAGCAGTAGCCTGCGATTATCCTGATCTTGCCTCAGCCATTACCGATCTGGAGCTGAGGGGCATCAGTGCCAGCGTTACTTTCAATATCACCATGGGCACCTATCCCGGTTACAATGTGATCAGGGATTTTCCCAAGGCAGCCAGCAATCTGCAAGTATATTTCAATGCCTTAAATGGCGTAAGCTTCAGCATGACCCCAGTCAATGACTATGGCTATCAGAACTATTTCTTCCGGTTGGCAGGTGCCAAGAACTTGAGCTTCAGCGGTTTCTCCATGGCTTTACAGCCCTTCAATAAGCAAAGCATTTTCTTTGTATTGGATGGTCGTTGCGAAAACATCAGCCTTGCCCAGCTCAATTTCAACCTCAATAACTCCCTGAATAGCTACAACTTTGGCATCAGCACCGGAGACTTTCAGGGTACCAATCTCCAGATCAGCTCCTGCACATTCAATGGTGGTAGTACTGGAATCCATATCCCGGGCTACTATTGGGCTACCCTGAGCTATACCGGAGTGGATGTGACGAATTGCAGCTTTACCAATGTAAGCGCTCCTATCTCCATCCAGAAAGCCATGGATGTAAAGATCCGCGGAAATCAGATGCTGGGGTCTACCCAGGCGATAAATATGTCTTACATCACTGGTGATAACGAGATCTCGGGCAACAAAATCCTTTCCTGGGGTTATGCTGGCTCTTTCAGTGCCGGAACAGTTGTAAGCCTCTCAAATTGCAATGGCAGCGTTTACAACGCCTTCAGGATTATAAACAACATCATCAAAGCCGACCAAAGCAATGCCCAGGCCGTTACAGCCCTATCCATCGGATATTCCAGCCATCTGTATGTGAACCACAATACCATCATCAGCGACAACAGCACTTACAATGAGTATGGCAGCGCCATGACCATCAGCAGCGTGAGCCTCTCCAGCTTTTGGAACAATATCTTTTCCGCACCCAGCAGTGGTTATGCGGTGAATATCAGCCAATGCACGGATTACTATTTTCAAAACAATGCCTGGTACAACAGCGGCAAATATCTGGCGGCGGATTCCGGCACCCTTTACTCTGTGGAAGATTTTCTAAGTTTCTATGATTCCGAGGGTTTCTATGCCAATCCCCTGCCTGATGCCAATGGCTACACCCAATGCTCCTATCTGCGTAACAAAGCCTCCAGCACTACCAGCATAGCCGATATTGATGGCACCTTGTGGAATGGCACTCCTGATTTGGGTGCTTCCACCATTTCGGATGCCGGAGCACCGCTGACGGGGATCATCCAGGTGGGCACTGGACATACCTTTACAAACCTCGGTGCAGCCTGGGACGCCTTGCAAAAGCGGGGCATCACTGGCAACGTATTATTGCAGCTTGCCCCTGGCGAAATGAATACTTCGCTAACCATGGGATACATCCCCAATAGCTTGTTCTATCGTGTCACCATCAATGGTGCCGGAGGTGAAAACGCTCCCATCCTGAAGAAAAATGCCACAACGGAAACCGATAACTACATCCTGAAGCTGTACAATACCCGCAATCTAACCCTCAGCAATCTGGCCTTTCATGCTGTAAATGCTCCCTATTCCAAGGCTATCGAATTGCAACGCTATATCAAGGACCTGGTCATCGACAATTGCAGCTTCTTCACTCCTGCAAATACTCAAACCAGTTCCTACAGCGCTGCCCTATACACCAGTGGTGCGCTTCTGGAAAGCGTTCAGATGCTGAACAGCACCGTCGTGAATCTCCCCTATGGCATCCACATCAACGGTGCTCAGCAAACTGGCGTGGAGAATAGTGGTCTGGTGATTGCCAATAATACCATCAGCAACAGCTACCAGGGGATTTATCTGGGCTATGTTGCTGCTCCTCAGCTTACAGGAAATGTAGTCAGGGACTTTCGCTACGGCGGATTCAACACAAGCAGCGGCATCACTGATCTTAGCCTGCTGGCCAATCAATTCACCGGAAACGGCCAATATGGCGTGAGGCTGTACGCTCTTGGCAATGGATACAATCTGATCGCCAACAACTATATCCGCATCGGACAAAGTGCCAGCACCTCAATGTATCTGGAAAACAGCCCGAATGCGAAGCTGATCTTCAATACCATCATCAATAGCTCCAGTAGTGCCAGCGCTGCCGCTTTCTACCAAAATGCCTCCAGTCCTAATCTGGATTTTCGCAATAACATCTGCGTAGCAGCTTCGGGCTATGCAGCCTGGTTCCATCAGCTTGCCGATTTTCAGGCAGGAATGTGGACTCACAATCTCTACCACAGCACGGGAGCCAATCACGTGAAACTGGGCAGCAGCAATATCAACAGCAGTGTCCAGTGGAACAATGCCACCGGCGATCAATACAGCGTATTTGCCAATCCCTTGCTCCAAGCCGATAGCTTCGAACTCACCGCTGGATCTCCTGCGCGCTTTGCGGGAATCAATGATAACGAAGTAACTGTGGACATCCTGGGAATTCTGCGGGGCATACCCGCCTCGATTGGTTGCCGGGAATCGAATATTCAGGTTCTGGATACTCCTCAAAATGTGCGTATCGCAATAAACCAGGCTGAGCAGACTCTTACCCTTAGTTGGGACTATGTCCCCGGAGCAGGCTTATACTATGTGCAAACCGCAGAAGCTCCCGATGCCCAGGATTGGAACGATATCCCCGGAGCCAGCACCGGACAGCTATCTATCACACTCCCGCTCAGCGGCAACAAAGGCTTCTACCGGATCAGAGCCTTCGGTCCAGAATAATGTAGATGCGGCTTGCAGCCGCATGACAGGATCTTCATGCAAATGACAAAATCTTGACGGTGCCTGGGGTACTATCCCAGGCACCGATTAATCAACTGTCTTGATTTGGTTATGGCTGACACCGAATGCTGAAACATCCGAATATGGTAGCAATCCCTTAATCAACTCAGCGGATCAGGGTAATCTTCCGGACTGCGCTTTGTTTGCCGCTCCGAAGGCGCACTATATATACTCCACTGGGGCAGAGCCTACCATCTTCATCGCGTCCATCCCAATCCAGGCTGATGCTCTTCTGTCCTGCAGAGGAGGAAACAAAGGAGCGCTGCTTTTGCCCTTTCAGGTTGTACACATCGAGAGTGCAGGAGCCAGGTGTGTTCAGCTTGAGCTCCAGCTTCACATAGTCCCGGAAGGGATTGGGGCTGGCTGTCAGGGAGAGCTGCGGGGCAGGAATATGCTCTTCAGGGGTACTTACAGGATTGCTTTGCAGCATCGGATATCCATTGTTCAGCATCTGGACGTCATGCGCCCAGATGGTGGCAAAGTCCCAGTCAACATAGGTATCGGCAGTCTGTCCGTTTGTCATTTGGGCAGTAGTACGTCCCAGGCCTCCATCTGAGCTGGTTTGTCCGCTGGTTTCGATATCCCAGTAGCAGCTTGAGATCGGAGCGCCAGTTCCATAGATATTGGAATCACCGATAAACCCGCCAACGTTTGAAGCTCCATTCACCAGCGCATATGAGTAGCACCAGAACATGCAGGCTCCTCCTACGGCAGCACCAGCAAAACCTCCCACGCAGTCCTGACCCAATACCGTTCCCCGGGCAAAGCTGTTTCGCATGCATGAGTCTTTGCCCAGGAAGCCTGCCAGACCACCCACATACTGATTTCCCACCACCATGGCACTGGCAAAACTGTATCTCACCCAGGTATCAAAATCACTGAGTCCAATGAGTCCACCCACGTAGGATTCGCCATTTACCACTCCGTAATACTTGCAGTAATACACTTCACAAGTGAAGTTGGTCACGCCAAACAAGCCGCCCACATAGTTTCCTGTAGCGGTGACAAATGCGTTTACACGACTGTGTTCGAAATTGCCGAAATTATCCAGTTTGCCAACCAGACCGCCTGTATATGCCCCGCTGCTGATGATTTCGCCTTGGGCACTGGCTTGATAATAGTGGCCATAATCTCCCAGGCATAGACCACAGAGCAGTCCGGAATAATCTCCATGAGCCAGCACGGTGCCTTCCACATAGCAATCATACAAGATATCCATGCTGCTCATAATGCCAGCCAATATTCCCGTGAATCCACCCCCTGAGACATTGGCGCCTACAATCCGCAGATTCTGCACGCTGCCGCCCTGAGTGTAACCAAAAAGCCCCTGATAATCTGTTTCAGGTCGGTTGATGAAAAGATTGTGGATTGTATATTGAATTCCATTGTGCTTGCCTGAAAGATGTCCAGTGAAGGGAGTGCTAAGGTCTCCCACCGGGATCCAGCCCTCACCTTCGCCAAAGGGGGCATCATCCAGATAGATATCATTCACCAGGCAAAAGTACTGGCCGGGATAGCTGCGCATATCGCTAAGGTCACGAGCGCTACCGATCTGCCAGGGATCGTTTGCCGTGCCACTACCGCCCACAAAGGCATGCAAATCAGCTTGCCAAACCCCTAAAAAAATTAAAAGAAGCAATCCTAAGTAAATACGAACTGACAACTTGAGCATTGTGCACATCCTTACTTCATGTATTCACGAGTGTGAATATAATTAAAGCAAAATTCATTCCTGAACTGTGAAATAAAGAAGCAACCTCAGTGGGGTAAGGCTCCACAAACCCCGCCAGAAATCAGGAGCGCAACTCAACAGGACCGAGACCTATGCGCTGTTACCAGAGCCTCAGAAGTCAGTTTCTACATCACTCTGATGACCAATCGCTTCTTTTGGGCTTTACAAGTATCAGTTTGTTACTCTGCCTTCACAACAAAGAAGTATCTTCCTGGTGAGGCAGGAAGGCTGTCTGAATCCACCCGGTAGGTTGTTTCAGAGCTGCTGCCTAGCAAGTTAAAACTCTCTTCCTGGGCGGGATCAAGACCACCATAGATATGATACTGCATGGGAGTGTAGAACTGGCCATTGGTGTCCTGGGTCACGGGAGACCACTCCAGTCGAAAGTCTCCGTCCTCCAGAAGAGTGATACTGAGATCAACAGGCGCGTTTGGACCATAGGAACTGATATTCAGAGCAATGGGAAGGCTGACAAATTGAGGATTGCTTCCGGCCTGGCAGAGCGTGATGGTGTCGTTGTAAATGCCAACTGGCAGGGCACTATCCAACATACTCAGGGTTACCGGTGCAGAAGCTCCAGCCGCTACGGTTCCAAATCCAGGCGAGAAGCCATAACGGGAGCTTCCTGAATACTGGCTGAGCATAGTGATCTGTCCAGGGCTGAGGGCAGTGCGAAACAAGCTCAGGTCATCCATAAATCCGATATATGAACCATAGACATACGAACCATAGACATGGCTGAGATATGTAATCTCACGTTGGCTTACCAAACCGTTCCGCACCCAGACACCATCCACATAAAGGCTGGGACGGTGGTTTTGAAACACAATTGTGTAGTGATGCCAGCCGCTGAGATTAGCCGGATAACTCAGTAAACAAGGCATATAGCCGTGAGCATGCTCGATCACCATTATTCCCTGATTACTCAGGGCAATTCCCAATCCTGCCCGGTTGCCGGTTCCACCCCAATCTGCTCCCAGGAGATATTTACCATAAATGGCATAGGCATAATAGCCTTCCCCTATCTGTGTACCATCTGCTTCAGGATTTCCCCAGAAGCTGATACTGAAAGTGTTTTGGAGATGAAAATCCTGCTGGCTCCAGGATGATGTGCCATTGAAAGACGCTGCCCCATGGTAATGATCATATCTGTCTGTGCCAAAGGATGTATTGGTATTTTGTCCGATATCGTGGGTAAACAGGTCAATAAAACTATCGTTGAAGGGATGATATGCCATCTGATCCGGGATGAGCTGAGGCGGTAGATCAAGCAGACTGTATTGCAGCAACGAATCTGCCTGACTCACGATGTCTATGCTCCTCTGATAGGTACTTCCGCTGGTAATACCAATTTCCACACTGGGTGGCGATACCGAAAGTTGGGCTTGCGCCACGAGCCCAATAGGGAACAGTGAAGATGCAAACAAAAGTATAACAACACTGGCTTTCATAACTGGTACCTCATTACTCAATAATGCCATTAAGCTAATGAAAATAGGGATTTTGTCAAGCGAATTCTGCTCACATTATTTCGCTTACTCGTTCTGATAGCGATCAAGGATAATCTATCACCCTCACTTTTTTATTGACACATCGGCCAGCCATGAGGAGTATGGTAGACAAAGCATAATACACCCCACAGGAGGAATCATGGCAGTATATTCTGTTAATGAAGTTATCGAAATGGCCGTGCAAATCGAGAAAAACGGCTATGCCTACTATCACGAGGCTACCAAGCGTAAAGACCTGGATCCCAAAGCCCGGGAATTCATCGAATACCTGCGGGATCAGGAACTCAACCATGAAAAGACATTCCTGAATCTGCGTGATGATACCGACATGGGCATCCTGGAGCTTTCTCCGGATTGGGAGCTTGTGGCAGAATACCTGAAAACCATCGTGGACGGCAGAATCTTCAGTAATGAGCATTCCGCCATCAAGAAAGCTGCCGAAGCCAAAGACCTGCTGGAAATCGTGGACAACGCCATCACTTTTGAAAAGGACACCCTGCTGTATTTTCACGCCATCAACGATTCCATCACCAATGCCAAGACCAAGACAGCACTGCGCAGGATCATCAACGAAGAAGTGTCCCACGTTCTGAAACTGAACGACTATCGGAAGACGATCATCTAGATCGGGGCACGTCCCTTTTCACATTAAATGCCCAAAAGCCGAAGTAAAGCCCGGCGCTGGCAGGTGCCGCTTATCATTCTGCTGCTTCTGGCAGTGGTTTTGATCTACAATCCGGTTTCGATCCGTGTGATGACCGTAGGCGTAGCTGTATATTATGGTCTGGATCCCGGCATCTTCTACCGATTGATTCGCACTGAAAGCGGGTTCCGGAGTTTCGCCATTTCCAGGGCACGCGCCATTGGCTTGGGGCAAATCCGTGAGGATACCGCTTTCTACATCCACAAAGAACACAAGCGGGGATTGCTTTTTGTACCCTTTTACAATCTCCGGCTCTCTGCTAAATACCTGAAGTATCTGCAAAAGCGGTATGCTCAAAACTGGAGCCTGATTCTGGCGGCTTACAACTGGGGTGAGACCAACGTCTCCAAGCGCATGGCAGGGCAGGCAATCGATCCGGACAAGAACTATCGGGAGCTGTTTCGGGATATCCCGGAAACCTACCGCTACATCGGTAAAATCCTCCCGGAACGAAAAAAGGCTTGACGGGAAATGCCCGCCAAAATTCCCTATCTATAGAAATCAATAGGAGCTTAAGATGCTGCGTAACCAAAAAGGAATCTCGGTTTATACCATACTAAGCATAATCCTCTTCATTGCCCTGGTTTTTGTGCTTGCGATCCCGAATTTTTACAACCTCGACAAAGATCAAAATGTAGAGGATTGCATAAACTATATGAAGACCATCTGGGTAGGCACCACAGATTATCTGCGCGATACCAACAAGGACTTCGATGGTGATCTTTCTGTCCTGAAAAAGACCAGAAAAGCCACAGACAACAAAAATTACTACCTCGCCGGCAATCCCTATTGCCCCGAAACCGCCCGTCAGAAAACTGAATACATCGTCTATGGCAAATACGTAGCCGATAAGATTGGCGAAGAGATCAAACACAATTTTGGCGTCATTGTAGTGTGCCCGAATCTGGATAAATATCCCAAGCACTTCCTGCCCAAAATCTTCTATGAAAATATGGAACCCACCCAATTGCAGAACTATATGATCGATGATCTGGACTATATCGATAAGGAAACCGGATCCAATGGCTCTCGCAAGAAAGAACTGGTCATGAAGTATATCGAAATCTGGAAGACCGATCCCAATGCCTTCCAAAAGCGCAAAGACGATTCCACCAGCCTCAAAGCCATCCTCTTCCCGGAAAAATATACTCTGCCCACCGGGCAATAGGCTCCGGCACTTGAGCTATAGTATTTGAAGCGGGTTTCTTACCCGCTTTTTTTTCAAGACTCCAACACACCTGACGAGGAACAATGAACTATCAAAGCTTTCTTGAGCATATCTACCAACGCTATTCCGGCAATGTAAAGCTGGAACTCACCCGCATGAGCGGTCTCCTGCAGGACATGGATGCTCCCCAAACCAGGTTTGGTGGCTTTCATGTGGCAGGCACCAATGGCAAGGGCAGCGTATGCGCCACCCTGGAAGCTCTGTGCCTGGCGCATGGCCTGAAAACCGGGCTGAATACCTCTCCGCACCTGATCGACTACACCGAACGTTTCCGCATCGGTGGCAGGGATCTGCCCTTCCAGCGCATCCTGGATACTTTCCTGCGCTATGAAAAGCTCTTTGAGAAATGGGATGCCTCTTTTTTTGAGATCACCACAGCCATAGCCTTTGCCTGCTTTGCCGAGGAAAACCTTGATGTGGCAGTGGTAGAAGTAGGGCTGGGGGGACGCCTGGACGCCACCAACCTCTTCACTCCGGATATTTCCGTGATCACCACCATCGGGCTGGATCATATCAAGACCCTGGGCAATACCCTGGAGATCATCGCCGCCGAAAAAGCGGGCATCATCAAGCCTGCAGTTCCCTTGGTAATCGGTAAGATCGATAGCAGCCCCCGGCAGGTGATCATCGACATAGCCGCCAGCCTGCAAGCCCCAACAGCCCTGTATGATACAGACTGGCAGGTGCACCCCGGAGCGGACAGCACCGCCGGCATCTGCTTTGATTACAGCTTTGGCGGGATCAGCTATGAGGGGCTCTCTGCAAACCTCATGGGCGAGCACCAGGCCGTGAATCTTGCCACTGCCCTCACCGCCTTTATCCTCTATGCCAGGGGGCAGGGCTTTGCGGTTCAGGAAGCCCTGGTGCGCCAGGCAATGCAGCGTATCAACTGGCAGGGACGAATGCAGGTATTGGGCCAAAATCCTACTGTGATCGTGGATGGAGCCCACAACGTGCATGGCGTACAGGCCTTGCTGACTACCCTGAACAAGGTCTATCCCCAGCGTCGGTTGCGCTTTTTGATCTCAATCCTGGCCGACAAGGACTATAGTGAAATGATCAAGCTCTTCTGCAGTAAAGCCGGGAAAATCTATATCGCCCAGAATCAATCCGACCGGGCGGCATCCGTAACCGCTCAGGCCAAGATGGTGCACCAGCACAATATCGAATATTCCTGCCATGCCTCCGTAGCTCTGGCCCTGGAAGCTGCTTTGGCTGAATGCGCTTCCGATGACATCCTCGTGGCTGGGGGCTCGCTCTATACAGCCGGAGAGGTGATCTCTGCCTTCAAAGCCCATGCATAAAGAGATCGAGACCTATCTTTCCCACATCCTGCCCCTGCTTATGCAGAGGGGGATCAGCATTCAGTCACAACGGGAAATAGACTATGGCATCCAGCTTCGGCTCTCCCGCCTCCCGGATAATGCCACCCTGAATATCTATCATTCCGCCAAACGCGGCATCAGCACAGTCGTGGGAGCCAATCAGGCCAGTACGCTCAAGACCGAATTGGAAGCTCTGCTATTGGGCGAAATCCCGCTGGCTACCGAGCTCGAGATGCACAACTGGCACACCTGGATCGGCAGTGATGAATGCGGCAAGGGGGATTATTTTGGCCCCTTGATCGTTACCGCCTTTTATCTGCGCCGGGAGCAGGCAACTGCCCTGAAAAAGCTTGGTGTATGCGATAGCAAAGCACTGCGGGATGAAAACCTGATCTCGATTGCCCAAAAGATCTATTCCCAATTCCCCGGTCAGTTTAATAGCCTCATCCTCAAACCAGAGAAATACAACGATCTGATCTCCCGCTTTCAAGCGCAAAAGCTGAATCTCAACGACCTCATGGCCTGGGCGCATGCCACCACCATCGGTAAACTGCTGGATTCAAACCTCCAGGTGGAAGGCGTCCTGGTCGATCAATTTTCCAAAGCGCAGAAGGTAAAAGCCCGGCTCGCACCCAAATACCCCAGGCTGAACATCCTGGAACGCACCAAAGCCGAGCGTGACCTGGCCGTGGCGGCAGCCTCCATCCTCTCCCGCTACCAATTTGTCATGATTCGCCGCGAAATGGATGCCTTTTATCAGATGGAACTCCCCCTGGGCGCCAGCGCTGGCGTGATCAAAGCCGCCAAAACCTTCGTATCCAAATACGGCAAACCCCGCCTCGGCGAAGTGGCAAAGCTGCATTTCAAGACCAGCCTCAAGGTCCTGAGCTGAAGCTCCTGACATAACGCATAACATAAACGGAACGCAGATGACTGGATGAGAGGGATTCACAGGATTTTCATATTACCACAGAGTAAAGCAGAGCTAGTGTGGAAGCGGCTTGTAGCCGCTTAGTACTGGAAAGGTGAAAGAGTGGAAGCTGCTTGTAGCCGCTTGGCAGTGGAAAGGTGAAAGAGTGGAAAGGTGAAACACAGCATCAAAGTGAACCACCTGCCGTCTTTCCAAATAACAGCACCCATCCCATCCCCCGGCTTCTCCATCTTGATCCTAACTCTTTCCTACACATGAGATTCACTCTATACACATCAAAGACCAAAAAAATGTCCCTCTACTAGGTTGCGGTTGACAAATCTGTCGACAAGCCCCAATTATTTTTCCTGCACCACCCAATGTGGCAACTCCGTCCTGACATATTTTGGCCTGTAACGCCTCCAAAATCATATAATTACCCATCCCCAGCCTTCCACATCCCCAAACAGATATCCATCAAATTGCTTTTTACTTGACATTGTAGAGAGAAAACATTGTTTTGCACGAAAGAGGGATGGTGCCTGCCAGATAGGATCCAATGGTGATCCCAGGCTGGTAGAAAAGGAGTGTTTTGAACAAAGATAAGCAATTGAAGCATCCGGAGTTTTGGGTTTACAAAACCGAAGATGGAGCAGTCAAAGTCCACGCCACGCTGAAAGATGAGACGATCTGGCTGTCAGCAACGCAATTGGCTGACCTTTTTGATATAGATATATCTGGCATCAGAAAGCACTTGAAAAACGTTTTTGATTGTGGGGAGCTGGCCAGAGAATCAGTTAGTGCAATTTTTGCCTCAACTGCAAGTGACGGGAAAACCTACAGGATAGAATACTATAATCTCGATGCGATCATCTCTGTAGGCTACAGAGTAAATAGCATCATAGGTACCCGTTTCCGCATCTGGGCTACCCAGCGTTTGAAAGAATACCTGGTCAAGGGCTTTACCATGAATGACGAGGTGCTCAAACAAGCCGGAGGGGGTACATACTTTGATGAACTGCTGGCCCGGATCAGGGATATCCGCTCCGCGGAAAAGGTCTTCTGGCGCAAAGTACTGGATATCTATGCCACCAGTATAGATTACGATCCCAGCTCTGATACTTCCAGAGATTTTTTCAAGGTAATCCAGAACAAGATGCACTGGGCCAGTCATGGGCACACGGCTGCCGAAATTATCTATCAGCGAGCCGATGCCGCCAAAGCAAACATGGGACTCACCAATTGGCCTGGCCCAAATCTCCGAAGATCAGATACGGAGATCGCAAAAAACTATCTGAACCAGGAAGAACTGGATATCCTCAATCGAATCGTGAGCATGTACCTGGATTTTGCCGAACTTCAGGCTCTCAACCGACATCCCATGTATATGCGGGATTGGATTTCCAAGCTTGACGAGTTTCTGAAACTAAGCGGCAGAGATATTCTGGAACATGCTGGCTCAATAGCTCATGAGGAAGCCATCCAAAAAGCCAGGCTGGAATACGAAATCTGGCATCAGGAACAGCTTGCCCAGCCCAGTAACGTGGAAAAGCACTTTGTAGAAGCCCTGCAGGAAGTGAAGCAGATATCAAAGCAGGCTAAAGCAAAAAGAAAGAAATGATATCAAACATAGGCAAGGCTGTTTACATTGGACATTATAAGCCTGGCAGGGCAGCCGGAGCGAGAATGGCACAGCTAAACAATATGCTTGATTTACTGTGTTTGTCAATGTACTATGACATAGATAGGGTGCAGATGTTTCTGCATCGCTGGCCATCAAACTTGATTAAGGGGACATGATGCCTGTATTGAATTGGTTAGGTAAAGCAGAAGCGATAAAAACAACAACGAAGATTCCCTACCGGATCTTGAAGCACAATCCAGAGCTCTCATACGGACAAAATCCACATGACAATCTCTTGATCCAGGGTGACAATCTGGAAGCCTTGAAAGCACTGCTGCCCTTTTATGCCGGACAGGTGAAGTGTATATACATCGACCCGCCATACAATACCCAAAACGCCTTCACCCACTATGATGACAATCTGGAGCACAGTCAATGGCTTTCCCTGATGTATCCACGTCTGGAATTACTGCGTGAATTCCTAATGCCAGAGGGTAGCATCTGGATTTCTATAGATGATGACGAAGGGCATTATTTGAAAGTCATCTGTGATGAGGTGTTTGGGAGGAAGAATTTTATCAACAATGCGATTTGGGAAAAGAAGTACTCTCCACAAAATGATGCAAAATGGCTTTCTGATAGCCATGATCATATTCTTGTCTTTGCTAAGAATAAAGATATCTGGAGACCCAATCTATTACCCAGAACAGAAGCCATGGACAATAGATATAGAAACCCAGACAACGACCCAAGAGGTGTGTGGAAACCAAGTGATTTATCAGCCAAAAGACTTACTCCTAAAGATGTTTATCCAATAATTACACCAAGTGGAAGAGTAGTTCTACCACCTCAGGGGCGAAGTTGGGCTTTTCCACAGCAGACCTTGCTTGAGTTAATCGAGGATAATCGAATATGGTTTGGTGCGAAAGGAGATAATGTGCCTTCACTTAAGCGTTTTTTAGTTGATGTTCAAGATGGCTCTGTATCAAAAACAATCTGGTTTAGAGATGAGGTTGGAGATAATCAGGAGGCAAAAAAAGAGATAAAAGCGCTATTTTCAGAAGATGTATTTACTACTCCCAAGCCTGAACGATTGATTCAAAGAGTTTTTTCCTTAAGCTCCATTCCCGGTGACCTGGTATTGGATTCATTCTTGGGATCAGGCACCACAGCCGCCGTAGCGCAAAAAATGGGTCGGCGCTGGATCGGCATAGAAATGGGAGATCATGCTATCTCGCATTGTGTACCACGCCTGCAAAAGGTGGTGGAGGGCGAGCAAGGCGGCATCTCAAAAGCGATGAACTGGCAAGGGGGCGGTGGGTTTAGTTTCTATACTTTGGGAGAGCCCATATTCACTCCGGAAGGCAGAGTAAATCCTGAAGTAAAGTTCTCAACTCTGGCCTCGCATATCTGGTATTTGGAGACCGGGACGCCTCTTGACCCAAATGAGTCAAGTCCGCTGTTGGGAAAGATTGGCGATACCGCATACTATCTCTTGTACAATGGGATATTGGGAGATAAAACTGTGAATGGCGGTAATGTCTTGACCTTGAAGTTGCTGAACAAACTGCCTGCACATCCGGGCCGAAAAGTGATTTATGGCGAAGCCAGCAGACTTGGTAAGGACAGGCTGACAGCCATGAACATCATCTTCAAGCAAATTCCTTACGATATAAAAGTGGGTTGAGATGTTTGAACTAAAGAGATATCAGCAAGATACGATCAGTGCATTAGCGGAATACTTGCGCTGGGCAAGAACAATGGGTGCGGCATCGGCATTCATGGCATACATGCAAGAAAAAGGTATAATAGGAGCCATCTATAACACTTATGACCTTGGTGATATTCCTTATGTATGCTTGAGGTTGCCAACTGGCGGGGGTAAGACCGTACTGGCTTCCTATGGAATTCGTGAAGCGGCTACCCTCTATATGAACAAAGTAAATCCCCTGGTCATCTGGTTGGTGCCGACCATAACCATCGCCGAGCAAACCATCGCCTGCCTTCGGCAGCCCAAACATCCATACCGGCAAGCCATAGATGAGTACTTTGGGGGCAGAGTATCTGTCTTTGCCATATCTGATGTAATCGAGATCAGATCCCAGGATTTTGAAAACAAAGTCTGCATCGTGATCGGGACTCTGGCTAGTCTGAGAGTTCAGGATAAAACAGGCAGAAGAATATACGATCACAACGAGAATTATCAACCCCATTTTGAAAGATTGAAGCATATTCCTGCAGGAATGGATTTCATTGAAGAGGGGGCAGATAAAGGTAAGATCAAGAATTCCTTTGTAAACCTGTGTCGGCTCCACGAACCATTGGTGATTTTGGATGAAGCGCACAATGCCAGAACTAACCTATCCTTTGAGACCTTGAAAAGGCTTAATCCATCATGTATCATTGAGCTCACTGCAACGCCCAATGTATCTACTTTGAATGGCAGCAACGTATTGCACAGTGTGTCAGCATTGGAATTGAAACATGAAGATATGATCAAGCTGCCAATAGTATTGTCAGAACATTCAATCTGGCAGCAGGCAATTGCAGATGCCATTCTCACCAGAAAGCGTTTGCAAATTCTCGCAGAGAGTGAAGATAGCTATATCAGACCCATTGTGTTGTATCAGGCCGAAAACAAGGACAAAGAAGTAACTGTAGAAGTTCTAAAAAAATACCTCGTTGAAAATGAATCCATCCCTGAAGATACAATAGCCATTGCCACAGGCTCTGTAAAAGAGCTGAAGGATATTAATCTTTTTGCCCGGGATTGCCCCATCGAACATATCATCACGGTGGAGGCCTTGAAAGAGGGCTGGGATTGTTCTTTCGCTTATGTCTTTTGCTCGGTGGCAAATGTTCGTTCCAGCACAGCAGTAGAGCAGCTATTGGGCAGGGTGTTGCGCATGCCTTATGCCCGAAAAAGGAGCAACGCAGAACTAAACATGGCATACGCCCATGTGGTATCACCATCATTTTCCGCTGCTGCCCAGGACTTGAAAGATGCTCTGGTAAACAAGATGGGATTTGAGAAGCTGGAATCAGACGCCTATGTAAGACAGGGTGGAAGTAATGAGAATGCAGTTCAGGACGATATTTTCTCCAGAGAGAAAGCAACCATTACTATCGATAGCTTCGATACCTATGCCGTGGATCTGGTAATCAGAAGCAAGCTAAAAATCGAAGAAAAAGAGGGCAGTGTGGATATCCAGCTAAACACCTATATCGATGATGCAGAATTGGATATTATCGTAAGCGCTGTTCCTCCAGACCAGAAAGCAGTTGTAAGGCAGGTATTGAACAAAGAGCGAATCGCCAGATCATTGGAGAGCCGGACTGAACGTGTGGAAAAGGTTGGATTCAGCATTCCCAGGTTGATCTTCATTGATGAAACTGACGCAATAGATTTTCTGGATGAAGACGCTTTTATCGATGCTGCCGAGTGGAGTATATTGCAGGATTCAGCAGAAATGCCATACTTCAATATTGTAAGCACAGGCGTTACTTTTGAGATAGACATCAGTGAGAATAACAAGATTATATGGAGCAGTGAGGAATATTCCAAACTGCAGGATGAGCTACTAATCTCACTACCAGATCTGGAAGAGCTTGATCTGATCAACTGGCTGGATCGAGAGATTCGCCGACCGGATGTGCCCCAGCAAGAAAACTTCCTCTTTATCTACAAGGCAATCGAATATCTGAAGGAAACCAAGAAGTTTACATTGGAACAGCTATTCATGGCCAAGTTTCAGCTTGCCCGAGCCCTGACCGATCAGATCAAAAGCAACTATCTGAAAGCCAAACAACAGGGATTTCAGTGCCTGATCATGAATCAGCCAGAAAGGCTAAGAGTAGATGACAACTATAGCTTTGACTTTGCACCTGGCCTGGCTGAATATCCTGTTTCCTCTCCATATTACAAGGGCTCATACCAGTTCAGAAAGCATCTATATGATATCATTGGCAGCATGAACGATGAAGAAGTGCTCTGCGCTCAAGAATTGGATAGACACCCATTGGTACAAACCTGGATCAGAAATCTGGAACGTAAACCCCAAACGTCCTTCTGGCTGCCAACATCCACCGATAGGTTCTATCCAGATTTTGTGGCAAAGCTTACAGATGGAAGACTGCTCGTTGTGGAATACAAGGGAGAAGATCGTGCAGAAAACAAAGACACAAAAGAAAAAACTTTCATCGGCAACCTTTGGGCACGGCTGAGCCAGGGGAAGGGCGTCTTCCTTTTGGCACGAATAAAAGACGAAAAGGGTAGAGATTTACGGGGACAACTAGCGAATGTGCTGGGGTAGGGGGATGTGCGCAAGCATTTCTATACAACTTGATTTTTAAAGGGATCTGCAAGGCAATAGGATGAAATGGGCTAATCATAATCAATGATAGATTTTTGAACATAGAAGTTTTTTTTACCGTCAGTCAAACTATAACAGGCACGAAACAAAGAAAGGAGATGTTATGCCAGGTTTGTATATCAAATCAGAATACGATGTTCGCTCTTTAGTGGATAATATTGGGAATGGTGAAATTGGTTTGCCAAAATTGCAGAGGGCATTTATTTGGCCTAGTAAAAAAGTGCGCGATTTGTTTGATTCTATGTATAAGGGATATCCTGTTGGCAATTTAATGTTATGGAAAGAGAGAAGACCAATAGATTATAGGCCAATAGGTTATAATCAACAGCAAAATAGCCCGTCCCTTTTAATACTGGACGGCCAACAGCGCTTGACCTCCCTATTTGCGGTAGTAAAAGGTAAAGAGGTACTTCGAGACAACTTGCGCAAGGAGTTAATAAAAATTGCTTTTGACCCCCTGAAAGAAGAATTTAAAGTAGCAGATGCAAGCACAACAAGAAGCAGCTTCTTTATCAATAACATATCAGATTATTTTACATGCCCTGAAGGAAACCATGAGTTTATTAACTCGTATCTAGAGAACTTATCATCGAAGCATGATTTATCAGATAATGAAAAACGGAAAATTGCCAGTTCCTTGAATAAACTTTGGGCGTTAACCTCTTATAGCTTTACAGCGATTGTATTGGATGCAGATATTGAAGAAGAAGAAGCAGCGGAGATTTTTGTTCGGGTAAACAGTAAGGGGATAGTTCTGAAGCAGGCGGACTTTATTCTTACTTTACTTTCAATTCATTGGGATGAGGGAAGAGCGCAAATAGAAGAGTTTTGTTCAAACGCTTTAATCAATAACGGAAGGACATCCCCATTCAACTATTTTATAAACCCTACACCGGATCAGCTGTTAAGGGTCATAGTTGGTTATGGTTTTAAAAGAGCCAGATTAAAGTACATCTATCAGATTCTACTGGGTAAAGATCTTGAAACTGGTGAGATAACCATTGAAAATAGAAATGCTCAGTTTGAGATATACAAAATAGCCCAGTCAAAGACTCTGAATGATCAAACATGGCATGATTTTCTCACATGCATATCTTCAGCAGGATATTTATGTAAAAACATGATTAGCTCAGAAAACACGCTACTCTATTGCTATGCGCTTTATCTAATTGGCAAATACGAATACAACGTGTCTAATAGAGATTTACATGAAGTCATGAAACAGTGGTTTTTCATGTCTTCTATCACAAGAAGATACACAAGCTCACCAGAATCGCAGTTTGAAAAAGATATCTCAATATTACCTGCCTACAAAACACCATCTGAATTCGTCAATGCTCTCAGCAAGCGCTGCGATGTTGAGCTTACCAACGATTTCTGGAGTGTTAAACTCCCCAATGAGTTAATCACAACAAGTACTACTTCTCCTGCGTTCTGCGCATATCAAGCAGCATTGGTCATTTTGGATGCAAAAGCACTTTTTTCTGATATCAAAGTATCGACACTGCTTAATCCTGCTACAAGTGCAAATCGAAGTATTGAAAAGCATCATCTGTTTCCCAAAGAATATCTGAACAGAATAGGGATTAGTGACGATAGAAGAAGAAACCAAGTAGCAAATTTGACCCTGGTATGGTGGAGTGTAAACATGGATATACTTGATAAATCACCAAGTAGTTACATTGAACAAGTAAGTTTCAAGCCATCAAGTGAAGATCTTGAATTGCATGCTTTACCAGATGAATGGGTTAATCTAGAATATGATGAGTTCCTTGACAAACGAAGATTCCAAATGGCAAATGTAATCAGAGAAGCCTATGAAATGATTCAAAAGTAACACTATTATATCATAGAACTAGCAAGGTTGTATATAAAAAACAAAGTCCAAAGCACCAATACTAGCCATAGGATGTGCTCAATGGTATGTTGATAGCATTGTTATAACGACTTGGTAGTATTCCCCATCCCTTCCCATCACGCCATCATTACGCATGTGATCCGTATTGATAGCGTAATGCCAGCGTAGTTCAAACAGGGGTGACTGTAGAAATGGGGCTGGGATGTCTGTGCTGGGAGATGGTATCAGGGTCCAATCAATACGCCAGGATGGCATATCCATATTGAGCTTCTCCTGCTTTCAGGGCGTTAATCAAGTCTTAATCAAGCCTTAATAGTTAAGGCTTGATTAAGGGTAGATAAAGGCTTGATTAACACTCTCAGTTTAGGGCAAAATTTGGTCTTTCCTGATTTTGTTCTGATTTTTGGTCTTATTTTGGTCTGATTTTGTTCTGATTTTTGGTCTTCACGGAGAGTCAACAATGTGGCCAATGTACCGGCGCTCGCTGTAGCGCCGAGGGTTTTTTGTGTCTGATGTTTTTGCATCTGCGATTGATGTAGTTTTTGTGTCGCCCCAGCAGGGCTTGGAGGTGTCTTTTTCCTGACGAGGGGTTTCGCTTCGCTCCACACCCTCGCTATATTATTTCGCCCCCGGAGCCAGCCTCCAGCCACAAACTTCTTGACAGAAAGGCAGGGCTTGCCAGCATAGAACCAACACTAAAAAAGATCCATTACCGCCCTTCATCACGCACTTGAAATTGGGTACCATACTTTATTCAACCAGGCAGCACGCTGCTGCCACAATCGACAGGTTTATCTGTGCACCATCGCAGGTTTGGCCTGTTATCCAAAAAAAACACGTAAGGACAGCGATTATGATTTCTGTGGAGATTTCCGAATGATCCTGGCACTGGCTGGCTCTCCATCGAAAAACAAACCCAGGCCATAGGCAAAAAAGGGGCTCAAATGGATGTTGGTTTGGAATATGAAACTTGAAGTAAGCTAGGGGAAAGATATATGTTGAAAAAGGAAGTTCTGGAGATTATCACCAAAGGCGAGAATGCCAGAGTCGAATTCAAGCGTGATGATTCGAGACCAGAACAGCTTGCCAGAGAAATCGTAGCTCTGGCAAATCATCAGGGTGGCTATCTGATTCTCGGCGTGGAAGATGATGGCACGATCACGGGCATTCACAGAACTGATCTTCAGGAATGGCTGATGGACTCTGTATGTGGACGCTATATTCATCCTAGAATAACCCCCAAATTTACAGAGATAAACATCAGAAGCGGACTCAGAGTAGCTCTGATTACCATCGATGAAGGCAATTCCAAGCCCTATGTCCTCAGACACAATGACAGAGAAGATATCTATCTAAGACATGGCAACATCACACGCATAGCAACCCGAGAACAATTGGTGGGATTGCTTGCCAGCAGTGGTATGATTCAAGTGGAGGCATTGGCAGTGCCCCGAACCTCATTATCAAGCCTGGATCTGGCACGTTTGGAAAACTATCTTGTGTTTAGGAATGAACCGGAAATCCCCAAAAGCAAAGACAAATGGACAGAACTCCTGCTCCAGATGGGATTTTTGACCGAAGCTGCAGGCGATAAAGTACAGTGCACAGTAGCAGGAATTACCTTATTTGGGGTTAAACCCAAACGCTATCTAAAACAAGCAGGACTGCGGGTAATGGCATTTGATTCACTCGATTTGCAGTATCGCGCCTTACTGGATGTGGTCTTGGATGGTCCCATGCTCGCCAGATGGGTGGTTGACGATGATGGCCTCCGCACCATTGTAGATGATGGCTTGGTGGAAAAGCTGGCTCATACCATTCATTCTTACATCACTATTGAAGGCAATGCGATAGATAAGGGCTTTCGGCGACCCAGCAAGATATTGTATCCCATGGAGGCAATTCGTGAGCTGATCCTGAATGCTCTTGCTCATAGGGATTGGACTCGTTCCACTGATATCGAATTGCGTATATTTTCCAATCGCCTGGAGATCATCAGTCCGGGTGCTTTGCCAGGATCGATGACCATCGAGAAGATGAAAGCAGGACATCGCTATGCCCGGAATCCTCTGATCATGGAAGTATTGCGTGAGTACAACTATGTGGAAGAACGGGGCATGGGTATCCGAACGAAAGTAATTCCACAGGTAAAGGCTATCACTGGCAAAGAGCCTAAGTTTACTGCTGATGAGGATTGCCTGATGATCACCATGTATCGGGATGAAACTACAATTGAGACTACAAATGAGACTGTAAATGAGACTGTAAATGAGACTGTAAATCTATCACCTATTCAGATACAAATACTTGAATTGGTTAGGATTAATAAAAGAATTTCATATCATGAACTTGCGCAACAAACGGGTAAAGCCAGAGCTACAATCGGACGCAATGTAAAATTGCTGATTGATGAAGGGATAATAGCACGCATCGGTTCTGATAAAACCGGTTACTGGCACATAAACAAGACAAAACAAGGATAATATCATGGCAATAAAGCATGGCGAGACATCGCTATTCTGGATCAGGACGTGCTGAGAGGCACTTTCAAACAATCAGTACCTGCAGGGGACGCTATCCCCCCCCCCGGAGCCAGCCTCCAGCCACAAACTTCTTGACAGAAAGGCAGGGCTTGCCAGCATAGAACCAACACTAAAAAAGATCCATTACCGCCCTTCATCACGCACTTGAAATTGGGTACCATACTTTATTCAACCAGGCAGCACGCTGCTGCCACAATCGACAGGTTTATCTGTGCACCATCGCAGGTTTGGCCTGTTATCCAAAAAAACACGTAAGGACAGCGATTATGATTTCTGTGGAGATTTCCGAATGATCAAGGAAGTAGGACGTCTGAACATCGACGAATTGAAGCACCTGGATGCCCAGGTGGAAAAGATATTCCGCAATATGGACAAGGACAAAGTGGCGCTCGCCACCAAACAGATCACCGAATTGGGCAATACTGCCAATTATTTCGTACGTGAGGAACTGGGCAAACGCCTGGCGACCTACACGGGTAAAGGCAATCTGGACAAGCTCTGCGGGGATTTGCTGGAAGATTTCATCTATGGCGTCAGGGCTACCGGGCTCTTCTATTTCTATTACAAATACCAAAACAGTCCCGAACACATCATCAAGACCCTGGAAAAGACGATTGAAAGCGTGCCCTGGGAGACTGAGACGATATGTCACGACCTGTGGCGCAAGTTTCCCGATGCGATGCGTGAATACATGCCGCTGTGGGCTGAATCCGACAATGAAAAGAAACGCTCTATCTCCATGCACGGAATGGAGAATATCGCCGCCAAAAATCCTCAGTACATCCTCACCTTCGTGGGTAAACTATTGGATGACGAAAGTGAGGAAGTGCAGAAAAAGATCAGTCACGTGCTGATCCAGGTGGGCAGAATCAGACCCATCCAATGCTATACAAACGTCCGCCGCTGGCTGCTGGATGCTGATGAACGCCGGGTAAATACGATCTGGCAGACGATGAAGAAGCTCGCCAATATCTTCACCCAAAAGAGCCATCGCGAAAAGAGCCACGAATTTATGAACATCACCCAGAAAGTGGTATTGGAATGGAAGAGCGATCCGAACCCCAATGTCGCCAATATGGGCGCCAAGCTCGCCTCCATCATCCATGTGCGCAATAAAGCCAACAATCCCAATCCCCCTTCCCACCAGAATTCAAACCCCAAGAACCAAAACCAAAAGAAACGCTTCAAGCCCCGCCATGCCCGTTGATCCGGATTTCTCCCGCTTTGCCATCATCCTGGTGGAGCCTATCTATGCCGGAAATGTAGGCGCTATCGCCAGGATCATGAACAATTTCTGTTTCACAGATCTGCGCATTGTGGGCGCTATACCGGACAAAAACGACTTTTACCTCGCCATGCATTCTGAACACATCCTGGAGCAGGCACGGCTCTTTGATACCCTGGCGGATGCCATCCAGGATCTGGACCGGGTGATCGCCTTTTCCCGCCGCATTGGCAAGACCAAGCCCATAGACCTCTCGCCGCCCCAGATGGCAGCCTATGTGCACGATCTGCCGCGGCTCAGGATTGGCCTGGTCTTTGGGCGTGAAACCTTTGGGCTCACCGATGCCGAGGCGGATCTCTGTCCGCTCAGGTGCCATTTTCCCGCCAATAAAGCCTTTCCTTCCATCAATCTGGCCCAGGCGGCAGCGCTGGCGATCTGGGAAGTAAGCAGCTTTGCCCAACGTGAGGCTGAAGCTGGAGGCCGCCGCAAGACCAATGCCGTGGATGGGGCAGAGCTGAGTAAAATCCATCGCTATATGCTGGATGTAATGCGGGATACGGGATATTTCAAGGACTATGAGACCACAAATTGGGATACCTTCCTGGGTAAAGTGCTGGCGCAATTGAATCCCAATAAAGAAATGGTCTATCGGCTGCGGCAGATGTTCAACCGCTTCCATGTCCTGGTCACAGGGAAAGGGAAGGGGTATGATAAATGAGTCTAGAGAGTGGAAGCGTCTTGTAACCGCTTTTTTTAGTGGAAGAGTGTAAAGGTGGAAGAGTGAAACACATTTCAAGTCGAGGGGTCGAGAAGTCGAGAGGTCGAGAGGTAGTTTTTTCACTACAGAGCTAGCGGAAGAGCAGAGGGTTCTGCACACAGATATCACAGATTACACAGAATAAGTTTACCATCGATTTAAGCGAATTCAACGAATGAACTGAAATAGTCATACGAGAGTGGAAACGTCATGCTGACGTTTCATTGCAACAAAGCTTCAAGATGAAGCATCTACTATCAAGCGGCTACAAGCCGCTTCCACCCTTCCTCCTTTTCACCTTTTCACCTTTTCACTCTTTCACCTTTTCACTCTTTCACCTTTCCACCTTTCCACCTTTCCACATAATTCTCAATTACCTTTGGAACATACTTTGCTACATCAATCCCATGAAGAACACAGAGACCGGGGACATACGCTCAGTCCCTGCGAGGAATACGATGAAGAACCTACCCGAAAGACTGCAAGCCATCTACAAGATGATAGAGAAATACTGTTTTGACCACGAAGACCCCAGTCAGGCGATACGCAATATGCGCTATTTCAAGGAAGGTTACGATGCCTTTGGCCTGGATGAGGAGCAGCTTCGCATCCTGCGTAACCGCATCCTCATGGAATACGATCCCACTCCTCAGGAAATAGCCGATCTGGGCAAAGCACTATTCAAATCCGGCAAATACGAATACGGCTCCATGGCCTTTCTGCTGCTGAAAAAGCACCGTCCCCGCATGGATCGCTATGTCTTTGAAGGGGTGAAGCAGTGGTTGGACGCTGGAGTGGAGAATTGGGCACACACTGATCTGCTGAGCACCAAGATCACTCCGGTGTTTCTGGAGCTGGAGATCGCTACTCTTCATGACTTTATCCCCTGGCGGGAATCTGCCAGCAAATGGACGCGGCGGGCTGTGCCAGTCACTATGATCTGGCTGAAAAAGCGCATGGAGGCTGCTCTCCTGCTGGAGTTCATCACACCCATGATGCAAGACCCGGAAAGAGTGGTACATCAGGGTCTGGGCTGGTTTTTGCGTGAGCTCTGGAAGGTGGAACCGGAGGCAGTGGAAGCGTTTCTAATGGAGCACAAAGACACTGCTCCACGGCTGATTATCCAGTATGCCACCGAAAAGATGAGTCCCTCCCGTAAAAGACTGTATCAGAAGACTAAAAAATATGCCAAAAAGGCGGAATGATTATGAAACGGCTGTTATTTTTACTTTTTATCCTTCCCATCGCTCTCTTGGGCACCAGCTTCAGCACGGATGTCAGCTTTGATGCCAGCAAACCTGAAGGCTTTACTACGGCGCCCGGAAGGCTGAGACTTCCTGTGTATAGCGTCAATATTCTCTTGCCGGCTGGTGCGGAAGTGGAATCCTTCATGGTAGAGCCTGGCTCTCCCAGCGCTCTGAGCCAGGGCTATACGGATTACAATCCTGCCTGGTACGATGGCGAAAGGATAGTCCGGGCAGAGCAGCACAGTGCCGATCCCGCTTTATATACATATCTGGGTCTGCGCAAGTGGGGAGATTTGCACTATGCCGCGTTCAGCTTTGTTCCTGCCCAGCCCGGCTCCGGATTGTGGTATCCCGGAGCTCGCATTTCAGTAGAGTACAGCATAAAGTCCCGTGCCCAAAACCGCATTCCGCTCACGCTCAAGGACACAGCGTTTTTTGCCAATCCTGCCCGTCTAAATGCTTGGTATGAGACTGATGCCAACCGTAATATTCCCTACCTCGTAGTGAGTACCCCGGAGCTGTATGCCCAGCTTGCGGACTGGGTGAGCTATCGCCAGAGCCAGGGCTTTAGTATCTATTTCTTTGATATTGCCTCGATCCTGGCTACATCCCAGGGTGTAAACAATGCCGATAAACTCCGCAATTTCCTGAAGGATTATTACGACACCACGCAGTTTATGTATCTGCTCCTAGTGGGAGATCACGATGTAGTACCGGTGGCAATGCTGACTCCCGAACCCAATGGAGCAGAGACCGTGCCCAGCGACTTCTTTTATAGCGATCTCTCCAGCGATTTTGATACGGACAATGATGGCCGCTGGGGTGAATACTATGCCGTGGCAGGAGAGCAGGATTGGGGCGTGGATTATACTCCTGAGGTCTTTGTGGGCAGGATCAGTACCAATAATCCTGCTGCTGTGGCTACCATAGCCAGCCGGATCGTGAGTTTCGATAGCAGTACCGCCCCCTTCAAGCACAAAGCACTGCTGCCCGCGGCTTTTCTGAACTACAATGATGAGCCTGAATATGGCATGCCGATCACCGATGGCGCTGGATTCATGGAACTGGCACGGCAGACGGTCTTACGCAACTATGAAACCACCACGCTCTATGAGCAGATAGGGGTGATCCCTTCCTATCCCAGCGATTATGCTTTGGATTATGCCCAATTGGCAAGTCTGCTCAGTGCTCAGGACTATGGCATCATCAATTGGAGCGCTCATGGCTCCGCCACGTCATCTTCACGCAAGGTCTGGATCGGGGATTATGATCAGGATGGCATTCCGGGCTGGGGAGAGACGGAATGGATGAGCATGGTGAATCGTACCAGCTTTGACAATCTGAATACGGCTCAGGGGGCTGTGATCTTTGCCGCCTCCTGCTACAATGGCATGATCGACAACAATACTGCCTCGCTGGCAGAGTATGCCCTGCAAAAGAAGGGTGTGGCGGTCTTTGGTGCCACCCGTACCGGATGGTACAAGCTGGGCTGGCAAAATCCCGGCTGGGGTGGCCTCTCCAGCTACAACTATCACCTTTTGGAAAACTATGCCGAACGCCAGCACAGCATCGGCTATGCGCACAGCTATGCCAATCTGCTGCATACTCAATATTACCTCTTTGGCGATCCCATCGATACCGGTGGCATCATCTGGCCGGAATTGCAGAATGTATATACTTATCTGCTCTATGGTGATCCCGCGGTGGGACACAATACCGCCTCCAGTGTGAGCCCTCTGGGTGAGATCCTGGTCTATGATCCCGATGCCACGGATGGCAACAAGGTGGTTAATGCGCTACGAGAGAATGCGAATTACAATGTGGTATATACCAACCGCCTGATCCCGGATTATGATTACCTGGGCAGTTTTGAGGCCATTGTGTGCCTTTTGGGCTATGGAACCGAAGCTTCGATCCCAGTTTCCGGCACTTGGGAATACAATCTCCTGAATGATTATCTGCAATCGGGTGGAAAAATGTATCTGGAAGGCGGGATCAATTGGGACCCGCAGGATAGTTTCCTGGGCAAATTCGGCACTCACGCCCCTCTGGATGTAGTGGTGAATATCGAAGCCCTCTCCTATGCTGATCCCTCTGTAAACGGCACTTGGGCTTATTCTGAACCGAACTTCAACACCCAGGCGCTACTTACAAATATCCCCACGGCATCCGTGCTCTTTAGTACAGACAATGAGACTTCCGCCAATACCAGCATCGGGATCCTGAATGTGGGTACAGGATACCGTACCATTGCTTCCTCATTCCGTCTGGCTGATGTGGTGGATGGCGATCCCCTCACCAGTAGCGACTATAAATGGTTGTTGCGCTTGATCATGCACAATCTTGGCCTGCTCAATGCGTTCCCAGTGGATTCCAGCGATGATGTGCTGCCTGCAGCAAGGTTGAAACTGGATGTATGGCCCAATCCCATGCGCGGTCAAGCCACTATCTCGATCCATGGTTATGAGGCAAAAGCCCCGGTGGAACTTAGCATTTACAATCTCAAAGGGCAGAAGGTCTATAGCTCTATGCTAGGTTCTGGATTGAGCAAAGATCTGCTGTGGAACGGCTGTGACCAAAGCGGCAAGGCCTGCCCCAATGGGATATATTTTATCAAAGCTGCGTCAGGTCAAAAGGGCATCAGCCGGAAGCTTACCTTGATCCGCTAACTTGTACACAGACTGAACTGATTTGCAGGAAAGGGATTCGACACGTCCTCGTGTCGACGAGGCCGGAGGCAGAGAAAGTGCTTGACAATCCCCTTCGGGTCCTTGAACGGGGACGTATGCGATCCAGTCTTTCTCCTCTGAGTTCTCAGCTTTATTCTGTGGTAAAATCCTTTGAATCCATATCATCCTGTCATCTGCGTTCTAATGACTATCATCTGAATCATTAGCCTGTCTTCCGCTCTTTTCTGCATACAATACAACCTCATTCCAGCATAAAAAGTGCTCAGAATAGAGGTTTGAAAATAAGCATAAATTTCACTGCTGCAATTTCACACCAGGCCAGATAACGCCTCTGAAATGCAATTTTTTGTAATATCGTTCATGGTGCATTTTTATCACCCTGCTTAACAACAAGATAGAATGCGCAATATTCAGGCTCTGATTGGCGTATGCTATGCATTTAACAAGTAGATAATCAGATGATGGAAACAAGGAACATATATGCCTGAAAGAATGGAAGCAAAGACGATCAAGCGGATCAGTCCGGTATATGAAAAAGAACTCCAGCCTAATGGACACGGTTTTATTGGATTTACTATCTTTTATTCGGAAAGCGACTTCTCAAACTATATTCGATTCTTTGAACGAGATACACACCAGCAAATCGCTGAGCAAGTAACTGCCATTCATGCAGGATATTGCCAGGACTGCCAGATGAATAATGAAAAACGATATGACCATAAGGAGAAAAACCTATGAATCAGAAAACAGCCAAGATCATATTCCTGACCATTCTGTTGGGGATGTTTTCCGTAGTTTTAGCTGCACAACCGCTCACAGGGATAAAAACCATTGGTAGCGGTGGCAACTACACCACCTTCACTGCTGCCATCAACGCGTTAAACACAAACGGCGTAGGAGCAGGCGGAGTTACATTCAACGTAACGGCAGGTGCCAGTTTCAACGAAAGGCCACCAGCCCTTACCGCTACCGGAACTGAAAGTGATCCGATTGTTTTCCAGAAATCCGGAACCGGTAACAATCCAGTGATTACACCCACTGGAACGTCCTCAAGCAATGAAGCCGGGATTATCATCTCCGGGGGTGACTACATCACCTTCGACGGGATAGACATCAATGCTTCGGCGGTAACCAATATCGAATACGGCTACATTATCCGCAACGCCAGCGCTACCAACGGTGCCAAATACAATACCATCAAGAATATGACCATTACCCTTAACAGGTCTGTCCCCGGTTATGGCTTCCCCTCATATCTGGCCGGAATAATGCAATCCACAGATCCAAGCCATGGCGGAGGGGTAGCCCCCACTGCCCAAAGCGGAGCAAACGACTACAACCGCTATTTGAACTTCAGCATTCATAATAGCGCTTCTGGAATCTTCATGCTTGGCGGAACAAACTATTACGACCTGAATTGCGAGATTACTACTACCAGCGACACTATCCGCAATACTCTCAGCAACCTCGGTTCCACAAACTCCACCCTTAGTTATGGAATCCAAATACTCAAGGGATACAATTTCACTATTCATAACTGTGATGTATCCTCTATTAGTAGTAGTTCCGATTATGTTGCAGGCATGTTTCTCAGCAATTATGGCGGAATAAACTACATTTCGCACAATAACATAGAAGACATAATGAATAACCATACCTCTTCCGGCTACCATGCCATGGGCATCCTGACTTCGCATGTCTATGCCGGGGTGGGAACATTGTACATCTACAACAATTCTATATCCAATATCCGTGCCAGTAGTTCCGGAACTGTATCTACTGTTCGTGTAATGGGCATGAGAATCTGCTCAGGAGATACCAACGAAGAATTATTCATCTATAACAATACAATCAGCATCGGTTATGGACAAACTTGGGGCTTCTCCAGTGCTGGAGTCGTGAACTTAGCAAATTCTTCGGATGTAACCATGCAAGGTAATATTGTGGCAAACTATGCCCTGGTCAACGCATCCCCTGCAAAATCCTACTGCATCTGGGCTTCCAAAAGGTGGCTGGGCGACAATGCCACGGATTACAACCTCTATTATGCTCCTACTGGATATGTTGGCTATGCAGATGGTTATGACGCTGGTTCTCTGGCCAGTTGGCAGGGTATTACAATTTATGGGGACGAAGCCAACTCGATCTATGGCAATCCCTATCTGGTAAATCCTAATACCGATCTTCACGCCACTGGTGCCAAACCCATCGGTTTGGCTGGCTACACTGTTCCTGCATACATTGTTTATGATATGGACTACGAACTTCGAGGCACACCCTCTGCACTTGGCGCGGACACCTACACACCCATCGCTGAAGATTCAGATATCTTTGCTCCCGTAGCCCAGGTACCAGCCGGAGGGCTGTCCTCAGTTGCCAATACTGCTCAGAACGCCATGGATGTACTGAAATTCCGCATGAGCGATTCCGGTGGGGATGGCTATCCCACCAAAGTAACCACCGTAAAGATAAAAAGAGAATACATCTGGGATGCTGCCGTGTGGACTAGCGTCCTGCAAGGAGCTGTGCTTAAGGTTAATGGCACTACGATCAGCACAGCTTCTGCAGTTATTACTGCCGATGACATCACTTTCACAATCCCGGAAGGGGATTTCAATATTGCCGATGGCGAAACCATTGAATGTACCATTGGCATCTTTCTAAAAACCACAGGACTGGTGGAAGGCAAGGGGCTGAAATTCAAGATCACCGCTGCCAGCCATGGCTTCACCAATGCCTTCTGGGGTTCACGGTTTCCTGTGGCTTTGACTGCAGACATTATCTCCCCGGATTTCTACATCGATGTAGTCGCCACCTCCCTCAGGCTTACCCATCCAAAGCGTGACCTCATCAACCGGCAGTTCCGGGTAGAAGCTGAGCCCATTGATGCAAACGGAAATCTTGACACAAACCTGTTTGAACCAGTTGTAATGAGCTTGCATACTGGAACCGGAACCATCACCGGAACCCTTACAACCTACATCAATAATGGCACTTCTGGGTGGCAGATCAGCTACAACAAGTGGGAAGACATCAAACTCCAGATAGAAAGCACTACCCTATCCATTGTCTCTGAGTTTATTGGCATCAATCCCTACATTGAAGTATCCGATCCGCCCCTGCCACAATTGGGCTATGAGTACAATCACTACTGGCCTGTTAGACCAGACTATTATTATGGCAGATGCGCATCCCTGTACACTCCTACAGAAGTGAATGGCTACTACTCGATCGAAGCACTATCCTGGAAGATCGTTACCCCCAGCAACGCTTACGCACCCGTGCCGGTGAAGATTTACCTGAAATCAAACAATGACTTCAACTTCTCTGGCATGGGAACCACAACCTGGCAAAATCTAATCAGTGGGGCAACTTTGGTTTACAATGGAAATGTCTCGGTCACCTCTACAGGTTGGGTCAAGGTAAATCTTGATACTGTCTTTTCTGGAACCTACAACAAAAGTGTTGTAGTCCTGGTAGAGTCAAACTGGGGAGTCTACAGCTACTTATCACCTGCTACTTTTGCCGGAAGTTATCTCTATTCTCAGGATTACCAGTTTAGCGGTGCAGGACATTCGAATCCTCAGGATCCCCTTACCCTGGCTAAAGATGATAGAAGACCTTACGTCCGATTTTGGGTAACTTCACAGGGTTACTATGAAGATACAGTTACAGAACAATCATCAACAGCCACTATATCTGCAAATTCCACCAATCAGCAGATCATTCGTGCCAATGTGATGACAGGCGGAAGCCAGAGCACTCAGACCATCAATTCCCTTACCTTCAATACCAATGGCACCACAGACGTCAGCGATATCGTAGCTGCCAGAGTGTATTACACGGGGTCTTCATCCACCTTCAGCACCACCACACAATATGGATCTACGATTACAAACCTGGGAGCAAAGGGATCATTTACTGTTAGCCAGAATCTCAATGTTACCAATGGAAACCACTACTTCTGGTTAGTTTATGATGTGGGCTCTGATATGAATATCGGCGATCGCTTTGATGCCCAATGCACTTCAGTAACGGTGAATAACATTGCCAGAACGCCCTCCATCACAGATCCTCCAGGATATCGCAGCGTATCTGGCAAAAAAATGGGTAGCATAGAAGTATATCAGCTGAGCCAGGGAACCACCGCATCCGGGGCACAAAACATTGGCATTCTGACTATTTACATGAATGTAGTGGAGGGCTCAGACGACCAATCCTTTGCTTCGCTCATGATCAACAGCCTGGCTGTAGCCGGCAAAAACACCAGCAATGCAGATGTAAGCGCTGTAAAACTTGCCAATCAAACCAATCCCTCCTCGTTTTTGGGTACGGCTTCCATGGCGACGGGAACTGCCACATTCAGTGCGCTGAATTATGAACTGGCTCTGGGAATGAACACTCTGTATGTTTACTACGATATCAGTCCTGATGCCGGAGCCGGGAACACAGTGGATGCCAAAATCCTGGCCAATTCTATCAATGTATCAGGAATAACCCATCCATCCACAGAATGGGATCCCAATGGCCAATACACCATCCAAAACTTCAATTACGGAGGCGGGTATGCGCAGCAAGGCGGCTATTACTTTGCCAATACTCTGGCTATTCCGGCACCCAGCTATCCCACCTTCGATTGGATAGATATCAGTTCTGATGGATACAATGCCTATCCCGATATGACTAATGACGATGGTTATGCTCCAAACAACGCTTTGGGTTATCCGATCGGGTTTAGCTTCACCTATTTTGGCACTAGCTTCACTAGCTTCTGGATTGGGGCAGACGGCTCTATCTACTTTAGCAGACCTACCTTACCCCTGCCTATGGGTCAGCAGCCTTCAAATGCCATTGGCTTGTTTGTCTCGGATTTCTATCCTGACACAGCCGACTATCCGAAGACCATCTTATACAAGAATGTGGACGGGAAACTGGTGATAACCTATCTGAAAGCCCAGCCCAAAACAGGAGCAAGCGCAAGTTCCTATGCCACTTTCCAGATAGTTATCTTCCCCACTGGTAAATTCAAGATCCAGCTTCTGGAATTTGGGCCAAGCTTCCCGACCAACAACGGTTTCGTCTATATGATAAACTCCAATGCCACAGCCTTCCATGCTTATGCCTACGGCGGAATGGCTGGTCCCGTAACTGGAACTTCTCCAATTGCGGTCGCCTATGGTCAGAATGCCTATATGCTGGGAGATGCTCCAGCCCAAAACGATATGCCTGTACCTGTAAGCGGAACTGGATCTGCCAGTTTCCCGATCACGGGAGCCACTGTGCAATTTACTTCGAATACAGCAGCTACCAATCTCACTGCCATCAGAGTGGACACCAACCCCCGCGGAACCTTGCCTGAAGGCATCCTCAGCCTGGCAAACCGGCACTGGACGATCAATTCCACTACCACGGCTGGTTTGGGCAGCTACAATCTCAGCTTGAATCTGCAAGGCTTGCCCAATGTTGGAGGAGCCAATGCATTCTATCTGGTGAAGCGCAGCCATGTAAACAGTCCCTGGACAAATCTGGGCACGCCGCAAACCTATGATCCCGTCACCAGGCTTGCCACATGGTCTATCAATGATGGTTTCTCGGATTATGGCATTGGCTTTGAAGAAAATTTCACTTTGCCAGTCGAGCTTAGTTCTTTTACAGCGCTACTGACTGCACAGAAGTATGTAAAGCTGAACTGGACTTCACAATCCGAAACAGGTTTACATGGCTACTATGTTTACCGGTCTCAGAGCTCGCAACTTAGTACCGCACAGATGGTAAGCCCTCTGATCACAGCCACCAATACCTCCATCCAGCACCACTATGAGTTTGAAGATCAGGAACTCTATGAGGAAAGCACCTATTATTACTGGCTGCAAAGCTATGATATGGATGGTAGCACCCAGTTCTTTGGTCCGGTATCGGTAATCTATACAAACCAGATCGAGGTCGATCCTCCTGAAATTCCTCTTGTTACCTCCTTCAACAAGATCTACCCCAATCCCTTCAATCCGCTGGCAAACATCAGCTATACCCTGAAAGCTAGTGTCCCGGTGGAACTCAGGATCTTCAATCAACGGGGTCAGATAGTGCGTAGCTACATGGATCTGCCGAATCAGACAGGCATCAATCGCCTCTCCTGGGATGGCAGGGACAACAACGGAAGAAATTGCAGTTCCGGGGTTTACCTGTTCAGATTAAGCGCCGGAAAAGATGTCTTCATGCAGAAAGCGGTTCTGCTGAAGTAAACCGATAATTTCAACGGAGTTCTCATGGCCGGTGATCTTGGATTGCTGGCCATGAAAAGCTCCATAAACTCCCTCTCCCGCATCCACCTCAAAGGGGAGAGAGCCAATAAAGTGCGGAAGCACGACAGGGCGCATGCCGACTACGCGACTGCCGACCTTCGGACTTGTTTTACTTGTATTTACCTCACCTTCACCTCGAGATGATCTCGAGTACTCGAGGTGATCTCGAGGTGAACCTGAGGAGAGCACGATATAATTTATTGAGAGAGAAAGGTTTGAGAAACTGGAATCAAAATCTCATGCTATACTGAGACCGTTGCACATGCCTGATACATAAAATGCGGCTCATTGTAAACCTATCTGTGCGGCTACAAGGGAAATCTATTCCCACCCACAACCCTTGTTGTATGTGGCGCTGCCTCCTGACCCGATTGATCAACGATCTTATCCTCATCAAAAGAGAAGGAAAACCCCACTGACTAATCACATATTTATTGCAGGAAACCCAGTTCAGGAGAGTATAACAATCAAAGTGTTTGTCAGGGAGAGAACGGTTTGCCGCGTAAAAAAATACACGGTAGACCACGATATTGCTTAATCCATGGGAGGATATATGAGCAGAAAGTACGCCCTGGCAATCCTGCTGGGCTTCCTGGCAATCAGTTTGTTTGCCCAGGATTTTTACGATATGGGTACCGTAAACAACATTCAACTCTTCTTTACCCAAACCAATTGGGATCAAATCCTTGATCAACTCTATGCTGCGGGTGAAGACCGTTTGCTGGGAAGCGCCATCATTAATGGAGTTGCTTATGACAGTGTGGGTGTGCGCTACAAGGGTAATAGCTCTTATGGTGCCAACCGCAACAAAAACCCTTTCAACATTAAGCTGGATCACATCATAAGCGATCAAACCATCGGCCCCTATGGCACGATCAAGCTTGCCAACGGCTTTTCCGATCCTTCCTTTATCCGGGAGACGCTTTCCTATGAGATTGCCCGAAAATATATGCCCGCCTCGAGGGCAAATTATGCCAATGTGTATGTGAACAATCAGTTGATCGGAGTCTATACCTCTGTGCAGGATGTGGATTCGCACTTTATGAGTGAGCATTTTCATTGTGGGGGGATGCCACGCTTCAAATGTGGCACCAATACTATGATGCCCACCACAGTCTGGGGCTATCTGGGGGCGGATTCCCTGGCTTATGACAATCTTTATGATCTGGAATCCAATCAGGGCTGGGCTACGCTGATGAATTTCACCTATACCCTGCAAAACAACTATGCCAATATCGCCAATGTCATGAATGTGGATCAGAACCTCTGGATGTGCGCCTTTGACAATCTCTTCGTGAATCTGGATTCACCCATCAATCTCTTTCACAATTTCTACCTGTTCAGTGATGCGGACAACCGGATCAATCCGCTACTTTGGGATTTGAATATGTCTTTTGGTGGTTTCCAGGGGGGGGTCTGTAACTCAGATGCAACAGCTCGATCCTTTGCGCAATTCCACCAGCAATACCTATCTGCTGCTTAAAAACATCCTGATTACGCCACGCTACAAAAAGCAGTATATTGCCCACATGCGTACCATGATCACGGAAAACATCACCAATGGCTGGTATTCCACCCGCGCCAGTGAGTTACAAGCCATCTGCGGGCCGCATGTGCAGGCTGATACAAATTTCTTCTATACTTATGCGAATTTTCTGGCTAACCTGAACTCTGCCGTTACCGGTGGATCTGGCGGACCCGGCGGAGGACAAACCATCCCCGGGATTACCCAATTGATGGGAACCAGGGGAACTTATCTGCTGAATAGCACTGCCTTTGCCGGCACGGTGCCCACGCTTGTCAATCATGGTTTCAGTCCGGCTGTAATAGAGCCAGGTGGAACAGTGCAAATCACTGCTACCGCTACCGATGCTATCTACATGCAGCTTGGTTTCCGCCAGAATCATGCCCACAAATTCAATTATCACCAGATGTATGACGATGGGGCGCATGGTGATGGCACTGCCGGAGATGGAGTCTGGGGCGTAAGTATTCCTGTCGCCTATGGCAATATTGAGTACTTTTACTGGGCTGAAAACGCCTCCCAGGGGATGTTTTTCCCTCCCCGGGCCGAGTTTGAATTCTTCAATATTCCCGTGGCAAGCACTACGGGTGAAATCCTGATCAATGAAGTAATGGCCAAGAATGCCTCCTATGCCGATCCCAACGGTCAGTTTGACGATTGGGTGGAGCTCTACAATCCCAATGACTATCCTGTGGATATCGGCGGTATGTATATGACGGACAATCACTACAGCAGTGGAATCTCGGCCTGGACGCAGATTCCTGCCACTTCCCCTGCTCTAACCACCATTCCTCCGCATGGTTATCTGATCGTATGGTTTGATGAAGATCTGGATCAAGGGCCACTACATATCATTGACAAGCTCAGTGGCTCAGCAGATGCCGTGTATCTGATTGCTGCAGATGGGCAAACTGTGGTGGATAGCTATATCTGGACTGAAGCGCAAGACCTGAATGTGGACGATCGCTCGATCGGTAGATTGCCGGATGGAGGACAAACCTGGGTGCTGTTTGGTGCTGGTCAAGCCAATCCCTCTACTCCGGGAGCTGCAAATCCTGGAACTGTAAATGAACCTCCAGGTATCTCTGGCATCTCATATTCGCCTCTGGCTACCACTGCTCAGACTCCGGTAACCGTCTCTGCTACGGTCACAGATCCCAATGGTGATCTTACTTCAGTCACGCTGCTGTATGGCAGTGACGAAAATGCCCTGGAAAACCTGAACATGGTAGGGGTTGGCACTGTATTCAGTGCTACGATCGGCCCCTTTGACCTCGGAACGGTCATCAAGTACAGGATTCAAGCCACGGACGCTAATGCGGCGATAACGCAAACGCCTTTATACACGATCATCATTGGCTACAGCGCTCCCACCCTGTACATCAATGAACTGATGCCTTCCAATACCAGCACGATTACCGATGAAAATGCTGAGTATGAGGATTGGGTGGAGATCTTCAATCCCAATGGCTTTGAAGTGGATCTGGCAGGCTACTATCTCACTGATAACCACTATCCCGAGATCGGAGCATCCCTTACCAGGATTCCGTCAGGTTTTCCTGAAACTGTGATCCCGGCGCATGGCTACAAGCTGATCTGGTTTGACGAACACCTGAGCCAGGGACCTCTGCATATCAATACCAAGCTGAGCACTACTGCAGATGCTGTGTATCTGATCGCCCCCGATATGCTTACCGTGATAGACCAGATCGCCTGGACGGCTGATACAGCTCTGAACGCAAATCTATCCTATGCCAGATATCCCAATGGCAGCGATACCTGGATCGTGTGCGGAGATGGCTATTCCCACGCTGTGACTCCGGGAAACAGTAACTCGCCCACCTCAAACGAGGATGACCTGATCGGCAGCGTCAAGCCTGTATTGAAAGTGTATCCCAATCCTGCTCAGAAAGACCTTACAATTGAGCTGGCTGGCTCCAAGGCTCCCTATCAGGTTCAGATCTACAACCTGAAGGGACAGTTGGTTTACGATGCCAAAGTGGTGGATTCCAGCAAAACAACCTGGAATGGAATGGATAAGTCTGGTCGCAGAGCCGGAAACGGCATATACTTCGTGAGTGTGGCCACTGCCTCGGGCAGGCAAATCAAGAAGATTTGTCTGACTCAATAAGGGGATGTGACAATGAAAAAAGCTCTTATCATCCTCATCGTACTTGGGTTCGGATTGTTGCAGGCCTCAGTGATTACAGCCTGGGATTTTGAAGCGCAAAATGCTGAACCCTCCACTGGTAATGGAAGCCTGAGCCTGATCGGAGGGGTTAGCCATGATGCTTACTCCGGAGGTTATTCAGGCTCTGCCTATGCCTGGAGCACCACAAGCTATCCCGCCCAGGGAACCAATAACCGGACCGCGGGTTTGAAGATGGAAGTATCTACTCTGGGCTACACGAGTATCAGCTTGAGCTGGGCAATCCGGCACAGTAATAAATCCGCCAACCGCATTGTGTTGTATTACACCCTGGATCGCAGTGCTGTTGATCCGGTATGGGTGGAGGCTGGTACTTACAATGCAACTTCGGGGGATGCGTGGTTTGCCAATAGCTTCGATGCCTCTGGGATATCAGGTATAAGCCACAATCCCAATCTGGCGTTCAGGTTTGTAACTGCGTTTGCCAATGCAGCAGGAGATGCCTATGTGGCATCAAATCCCTCCAGTAACTATGCTGTGGATGGTAAATTGCGCTATGATAACATGGTATTGGAAGGTACTCCTACCTCTCCGCACTTGACTTTGGATGCGGAACTTTTGCCTTTCTATGCAGCTCCAGGACAGATCTCGGACATCCAGAACTATCTGCTGCAGGGCACCAATCTGATCTCCAATATCACAATCTCCGCACCTGAGCACTTCTTCATCAGGGAATCAGGTTCTGCCAGCGGGTTCCAGTCTCAAATATACATTATCCCACGCAATGGCGCTTTTGAAACTACCATTCAGGTGGTGTTTCAACCTACAGTGAGTGGTGTTTTTACTGGAGCAATAGTGCATAGTGGCAGTGGTTTGGAAGCTCAGGAACTGGAGGTGCAAGCCTCGACCATCAAGCCTGAGCCCAGTGCTTATCCTACGGGCTTTAGTGCTACAGGAATCACGTATTATCAAGCCTGGCTGAATTGGCAGGACAGTTCTGGGGCAGTAGTCCCGGATGGATATCTGATCAAGGGCAGCAAGGTAAGCCTGGATGAGATCATTGCTCCTGTGGATGGGGTTCCCGAAGCCGATAAGAAGCTCACCAAAAACATCCTGCCGGGGGTTCAAACGCAGCTGATTTACGAACTCAACGAAGAACACACCTATTACTTCAGGATCTTCCCCTATACAAACAGTGGTGCTGCAATCGACTACAAAACTGATTTGGAAGTGCCACTGCTATCTGTTACAACAACTTCTGGGCCTTTAGGAGATGCAAACCTGCAGCCTGGGGATATTGCCCTGGTGGAGTATGCTACGGATTCCCCAGACCGCTTTAGCTTTGTCCTGCTGAGGGATGTGGCAGAAAACACCAAGATCTACTTCACGGACAAAGCCTGGACGGGCGCTGCCTTTGCCGACGGGGAGGATGTATTCCTCTGGCGTGGGGTAGGCAGAAGCTATCTGGCAGGAGAAGTAATCCATATCGAAGAAGGGATCTTGCACGAGGATGAAGGGATCTACAATCCGGATTTTGAAGGATTCTCAAACTCCGGGGATCAGATCATCGCCTTTCAGGGCTATCTGACGGAGCCTTCGTTTATTGCTGCTTTATCTACTACCGGTTGGATATCATCAGGAATACCCGGTACCAATAGTTCCTATCTACCTGAGACATTGGTTTTGGGGCAGACAGCTCTTGGGTTCAGCACGGAAATTGACAATGGCTACTATAGTGGAGCCAGGGTAGGTTCTATCGCCTGTTTGCGTACCGCAATCAATGATCCCAACAACTGGACAAGGCAGAATTCCCTGAGTAATATCACTTTTCCCGATGGTGGGTTCACACTGTATAATACGATCAAACCAGAGCTTGCTATAACCAGGACAGCAGAGAATATGCTACACTTGTCCTGGGGCTACCTGTCTGGAGTAAGATACTCTGTATATCGCACCTCAAATCCTGATGCGGCCTTTCCGGAGGCATGGGAACTGGTAGAAGGAAATCTCTTGATCGGGGAGTATGATCTGGATGCAGCCCTGAATCCGCAGGAGTTCTATATCGTGGTAGGGGAAGTCTAAGCTCTTACACTCCCAGCTTTTGACAAGCCAAACGAGCCGCTTCCTGATGGGCGGCTTTTTTGGTGCTGCCTTTGCCGATGCAGCTTTGGTTTTCTCCAAACTGGACTTCCACCACGAAGATTTTACTGTGTTCGGGGCCTTCTTCGGCGATAGTGATATATTTGGGAGTTTCTTTGTTACGCCCCTGGAGATATTCCTGCAAGAGAGATTTGTAGTTCACCAGTTCATCCCGGTTCACGGTGGCTTCGTAATCCACCAGAATGAAGTTTTTGATGAATCTGGTGGCTGCTGCAATGCCGCTATCCAGATAGATGGCACAGATGATGGCTTCCACACTATCCGAGAGGATTGAGGCCTTGGAAGCACCGCCACTGGCGGCTTCTTCATGGCTGAGTAGCAGATATTTACCCAATTCCAGGCTATTGGCCTTGAGGGTCAGGTAAGTCTCGGAAACGATCTTGGATTTCAGCTTGGAGAGCTTGCCTTCCTGCTCGTTGGGATGGTGGGCAAAGAGCTCTTTGGAGACTACAAAGCCCAGAATGCTATCGCCCAGAAACTCCATACGTTCAAAAGGGGAAGGCATCTTATGATCGTCAAAATGGCGTCTTAGATAGGATTTGTGCGTTAGTGCAGCCTTCAACAGGGTACTGTCATGAAAGGTGTATTCAATGCGCTTCTGCAGGTTTTGCAGGCTTTTCTCCCATTTGGGATAAGTCTCGGGCATGCGTTTGCCCTGAAAGTATTCCAGGATATGGCTAATGATCTGTTTCAATGTGTCTTATCTCTCTATTGGGGCCGATCAGTGGGCATTGTTGATGGTTTCTTGAAGGGCAGGACATTATCTGTACTGCCCTCAAGAATAAACTTCAGTTATCGGCCTGACAGGGTTCAGGGTTGATAACGCTTGATAACGATGGAACTGTTGTGCCCACCAAAGCCCAGGGAATTGGACACGGCAGAATTTACTTCCAGCTTCTGAGAGCAGTTTGGCACATAGTCCAGATCGCATTCCGGATCAGGATTGATCAGGTTCATGGTGGGGTGGATAATGCCGGTTTCAATGGTCTTGATGCAGGCAATGGCTTCTATCCCGGCAGCAGCTCCCAACATGTGGCCCACCATGGATTTGGTAGAATTAATCTTGATCTGGTAGGCTCTTTCACCAAAGGCGGTCTTGATAGCTTGGGTTTCACCCTTGTCATTGAGTGGGGTGGAGGTGCCGTGGGCATTGATATAATCGATGTCATTGGGTGTGAGTCCGGCATCCTTGATAGCCATCAGGATTGCTCTGGTGCTGCCTTCGCCATCTTCGGTAGGGGCAGTGATGTGGAAAGCATCGCCTGTAGCGCCATAACCTGCCAGTTCGGCAATGATTTTGGCTCCGCGGGCTTTGGCATGTTCCAGCTCTTCCAGCACGATTATGGCTGCGCCTTCGCTCATTACAAAGCCATCCCGCTGGGCATCGAAGGGACGGGAAGCAGTCTGAGGATCGTCGTTGCGAGTAGAAAGCGCCCGCATCGAAGAAAAGCCTCCTACGGCCAGGGGAGTAACGGCAGCTTCTGTGCCACCTGAGATCACGATATCGGCATCTCCATACTGAATGGCACGCATGGCGGTGCCGAGGGCATGATTTGCCGAAGCGCAGGCACTCATCACGTTGAAATTGATGCCTTTGAAATTGTGCTCGATGCTGATATGGGCAGCAGCGATATTGCCGATCATTTTGGGAATGAAAAAGGGACTGATCCGGCGGGGGCCATGATTGATGCATTTTATGCATTCTTCCTCAAAAGTGAGGATACCGCCAATTCCGGCTCCTGTGATCACACCGACGCGATCAGGATCAAAACTGCCAGGTGTGATGCCAGCATCGCTGACAGCTTCACGGGCAGCGATCATGGCAAACTGGGTGTAGAGATCCAGTTTCTTTACTTCTTTATGGTCAAAGTGTTCATCGGGATTGTAGTTTTTTACTTCTGCGGCAATCTGGGTGGGGAGAGTGGAAGCATCAAATCTAGTGATCATACCAACGCCGGATACTCCATTGATCAGGCTTTGCCAGGTCTGGGCAACATTGTGGCCAACCGGTGTAATAGCTCCCATTCCGGTAATCACAACTCTTCTTTTTGTCATATTAACCTCATCTGTTTATTGATCTTACGCATATCCAAGGCAAGGTCTTGCCAGCTTCGGACAGCGCATTTCCTGGAAAAAGTGGAATCAATCCTGATGTCATAAGCTATCAGGATTGATTCCCTGGTTTAGGCTTGATTATCCGAGTTTTTCCTTCAGATATTCAATTGCTTGGCCAACGGTACGAAGTCTTTCCTGATCTTCATCCGGAATGGTGAGACCAAATTCATCTTCAAACGCCATGACCAATTCCACTGTATCCAGTGAATCGGCACGCAGGTCTTCGATGAAATTAGCTTCAGGTACGATCTGGGACTCTTCAACACCCAGCTTGTCCTTAACTATCTCTTTTACTTTGGCTTCAATATCCATTGTTCCTCCTATGTTATTGAAGAGTACGGTTGTATCTCTAATGGCTTTGCCACTATCAATGCATGGTTAAACCGCCGTCCACGGCGATGGTTTGGCCTGTGATATATTCACTTTCGGCAGAGGCCAGAAACAGGCAGAGCTTTGCCACATCAAGGGGGCTGCCCATCTTGCCGAGAGGGATTACCTTGGCATAGCTTTCCCGGATCTCCGGGCTCAGGGTGGCTGTCATCTCGGTTTCGATAAATCCCGGAGCAATGGCATTCACCCGGATATTGCGGCTGGCAAATTCCTTGGCACAGCTTTTGGTAAAGGCGATCATGCCGCCCTTGCTGGCTGCGTAATTGGCCTGACCGGCATTGCCCATGAGTCCGATCACGCTGGCAATATTGACGATACTGCCCTTGCGGGCTTTCATCATGTGCTTAAAGACTTTCTGAGTACAAATATAGGTGCCTTTGAGGTTGATGTTCAGTACCAGATCCCATTCTTCTTCTTTCATGCGCAACATCAGGTTGTCCCTGGTTATGCCGGCATTATTGATCAGGCATTCGATATTGCCATGATTCTGCACGATCTGGGCGAAGAGGGCTTCGATCCCAGCCCCATCGGTTACGTTGCCTACATATCCGTAGGCTTTGGCACCCTGATTGGTAAGGGTCGCGACAGCGGTGTTCACTGCTTCTTCTGCGAGGTCGATGATGACCACGGTAGCGTTTGCAATGGCAAAGGCTTCGGCAATGGCAAAGCCAATTCCCCGGGCTGCGCCAGTGATCACGACCACGGCTTGTTCAAAATTATGCATTATGTGTTTCCTTGTAATGTATTGGGAAGATTCTCCTGAGTCTGATTCAAGACCTGTCCTGGCCCAGAACTTCTTGCAGGGCATCAAGATCCGAAATCAAATCAATTGAATACACATTCACTTCTTTGTCAATGTTCTTTATCATGCCGGCCAGAACTTTCTGGGGACCAAATTCCACAAACCTGCTGACTCCGGCATCGATCATGTGGCGTACACACTGTACCCAACGCACCGGAGAGATGATCTGGCGTTCCAGCTTTTGCCGGGCTTCAGAGCCACTTATTGAAGGCAGGGCATCGAGATTTGATACCACTGGAACCCTACCATCGGCAAAATCAATCCCTGCCATTTCTTCAGCCAGCCAGGTGCTGGCTTTGGCGATCAGCGGAGTATGGAAGGGGCCACCCACCACCAGGGGTAAAACCCTTTTTGCACCTTTGGCTTTGGCGAGTTCGGAAGCTACTTCCACGCCTTGGGCAGTGCCGGAAATCACAGTCTGGATGGGGGTATTGAAGTTCACTGCCTGCACCAGAGCGGTTGCACTGGCAGCCTGGCAAATCTCCACAATCTGATCTGCTTCAAGCCCGATCACGGCAGCCATGGCAAAGGGGGTGCCTTCATTGGCGCGGATCATGAATTCACCACGTTTATGCACCAGATGCATGGCATCTTCCAGGCTGAGGATGCCACTGGCCACCAGGGCGGAAAATTCTCCCAGGGAGTGACCGGCCACAAAGTCTGGTACAAGACTATAGCGGTTCTGGAAATAGGTGAGGGCGCAGATGCTGTGCAAGAGAATGGCAGGCTGGGTAAGGTGGGTTTGTTTCAGCAGGTCTTCAGGGCCTTCAGCCATGGCTTGAGCCAGATTGGTATTGTGCTTCAGGTCAAAATCCTGCAGGGTTTTGGCCAAAACCTCGTCAGCAGCGAGATAGTCTTTGGCCATGCCGATATATTGAGCTCCCTGTCCGGGAAATACAAAAGCTGTCTTCATGTAATCCTCCTAGTATCTGGCCAGGATGCTACCCCAGGTGAGTCCTGCTCCAAATGAGGTAAGCAGGATGATATCTCCCCGGCGGATTTTCTTGCTTCTAATGGCTTCATCCGTGGCTACAGGAATCGTTGCGGATGATGTATTTCCATATTTTTCAATATTTACTATCACCTTGCTCATAGGCACCTTCATCTTTTCCGCCAGGGCTTCGATGATGCGCAGATTGGCCTGATGGGGGATTACCCAATCCACATCAGCCGGAGTAAGGTTGTTTCTGCGTAGTAGCTCTTCCGAAGAGGCATACATGCACTTGATGGCATTCTTGTAGATGCGGTTGCCTTCCATATAAACCGTATGCTGGTGGGCATCCACGGTTTCATGGCTGGCGGGCAGACGTGATCCTCCGGCAGCCTGAACCAGATATTCACCCATGCTGCCATCGGCATCGATCTTGGTATCGATGATGCGGGAGATATCGGTGGGTTTGCTGCGGGAAACAATCGTAGCCCCTGAGGCATCACCAAAGAGCACGCAGGTATTGCGATCCGTCCAGTTTGTGATCTTGGTAAGGATGTCCACCCCGATCACCAGAACGTTTGAATACAACCCGTTTTCCACATACTGGCGGGCCACATCACAGGCATAGACAAAGCCTGTGCAACCAGCCGATACGTCAAACGCGGGGATATTCTTGAGCCCCAGCTTCTTCTGCACGATACAAGCCGTGGAGGGGAAGGGGTGGTCTCCGGAAATAGTAGCCGTGACGATCAGATCGATATCACGGTATTTGACGTCTGAAGATTCAATCGCTGCAATTGCCGCTTGATGAGCAAGGTCGCTGGCAGCTTCATTTTCAGAACAGATATGGCGTTCCACCATGCCAGTGCGGCTGCGGATCCATTCATCCGAGGTATCAACGATTTTCTCCAGGTCCTGATTGGTGAGAATCTTCTTGGGAGCAAAGCTCCCGAATGAAGAAAACTTTGCGTGGTAATTTCCCATTACAACCTCTCAAAAAAGTCTCTGGCGTGCTCCACAAAGCCTGAAGAGGCGATGCGGGCGCCAAACCGTACGGCGTTTTTCATGGCCTTGGTATTGCTGCGACCATGGCAAACCACGGAGTAGCCATTCAGCCCCACCAGGAGTGCTCCGCCATATTCGGTGTGATCGAGTTTTTTCTTAACATAGCTATACACGGGATAGGATAGCATCGCACCCAGCTTGGCTATCCAATCTTTATTGATTTGCTCTTTGAGGATTTCGAAGATCGAAAAGCCCACACCCTCTACCGTCTTGAGCATCACATTGCCCACAAAACCATCACAGACAATCACATCCGTGACGCCTCGGAGGACGTCTTTGCCTTCGATATTGCCGATGAAATTGATATCCTGGCTCGCTGCCATCAGTTGGTGAGCCTCTTTGGACATCTGATTGCCCTTGGCGCTTTCTTCACCGATATTGAGCAGGCTGACGCGGGGACGTGATTCCTTGAAAAAGTACTCAAAGTACTTCGAGCCCAATACGGCAAATTGCATCAGATGTTCGGCATCGCAATCCACATTAGCACCGATATCCAGGATAATCTCATGCCCGCGTTGGGTGGGGAAGACCATGGCAATGGCGGGACGGATGACGTTTTTCATCCTGCCCAAAGTGAGCAGGGAAGCGCTCATCATGGCGCCGGTATTGCCAGCCGAGACGGCTACATCAGCCTTGCCTTCCTTTTGCAGGGCAATAGTCCTGACCATGGAAGAATTTGGCTTGCTGCGCACCGATGCGGCAGCAGTATCACCCATTCCGATGCGTTCGGGAGCGTGTTCGATCCTGATCCGGGATTTATTGTAGAAATACTTGCCCAGCTCTTTGGCGATGATTTCCTCATCACCCACCAGGATTACTTCGTCGCAATAATCCTCTTTGATAGCGAGAACCGCACCCTCAATCTCAGGGTGCGGAGCTAAATCGCTGCCAAAGGCGTCCAGCGCTACGCGCAAGCTCAATCCTTGATATCGATGATCTGCTTACCGTCGTAAGTGCCACATTTTGCGCAGATGTGATGCGGACGCTTCACTTCTCCACACTTTGAGCAAACGGTGGTTTGCGGTGCAGTAAGGGCATCGTGAGTTCTACGCTTATCTCTTCTGGTCTTTGAAGTTTTTCTTTTTGGGACGGCCATTGTATTCTCCTTAGGGGCTAACAATCAGGCAGTGAACAGAATTCAGGCTCGATCTTTAACTGATTAGATTCCAGAACATGAACTGCCATATATGCTATAATTTTCGTATTTAGTACAAACACTTCAATGGAGCCATTTTTGTCAATCTAAAACTGATTTGAGGTCGAGAAGTCGAGGGGTCGAGAGGATTTCTACCACAGAGCAAAGCAGGGAGCACAGTGGAGTATTGCATTAATGGAACGCAGATGACGGGATAGAAATGATTTACTGGATCATAACTCAACAGTGGAAGAGCTTAGTAGCGTTGGGCTTTAGCTCAGCGATCAGGATATCCAACCCCATTCAACCTCACCTGGCGTCATTCCAAAACAAGGGATTCTAAGTAATCTATCATGCTAACATCAGACTAATATCTCCTGAACCACTCCAGCACAACCCACGCCACGCAGGGGATGACCTTGAGTGAATCAGGAAATTAACTGCATGCGTCAGTAATCTTAAAGGGCTTTTAATCCTACTCCTATCTCTTCATCCTCAATCTCCATGAGCATAACCAGCCCTACGATTCTACTATGTCTATACATGATTGTTTAACTGGTGTTTACTTCATGATCACCTCGAGATCAACTCGAGTACTCGAGGTGATCTCGAGAGGAAGACAAGGTAAAACTCTGTCTTTGAAATCAGTAGTAAATCAGCAGAAATTGTCCGTGTTTGGGGTGATTATTCCGCTATCAAAGGATATCCGGAAAGAGTAACTTAGTAAGTTGGGTGTCGAGTAATGCATAATGAGTACTGATCTAAATAGTGATTATTGCATCTACAACCTAAGGAGATTCCAGACAGTCCAGATAATTCTACGAATCATCTGACCTTCTGGAAAGACGGCTGGAGTGTAGCTTCAATTATTAACAGGTTATAGATTATCTCGTATCCAGGAGATTCCAGACAGTCCAGATAATTCTTCGAATCATCTGACCTTCTGGAAAGACGGCGGGTGGGTGTTCACCGTTCACCGTTCACCTCCACCTCCACCTCCAATTCCTGCTTGACAGAATAAGGCTTCTTGGGAGTACATAAAATTTAGTAAAGAAAAAGAGAGAGAGTAGCTTGAAGATTAAGCAAAACAAAGCCTTAGAGCTGAAGATAAAGCCAGTGCTGACCTTTAGAAGCAGGATGAAAAACTTCCGGGCTCACATCCCGATTTTTATCGATAAAAAGAATTTTATCGTCAAAACGGCAGATTCCAAGGAAGAGATCAGAGCTGCTTTGCGCCTGAGGCATGACGTTTTTCTTACTGAGCTTCTCCAAAAAAAGAAGCGTTCGGGAATGGATATCGATCGCTTCGATAAGTTCTGTGATCATCTTATTATAATCGATAAACGCACGGGAGCCTTGATCGGCACCTATCGCCTGCAATCCTCACTGCATACACGAAAATGGTACACAGCCACAGAATTTCACATCCGGCAGATCAAGAAACTTCCCGGCATCAAGCTGGAACTGGGACGTGCCTGTGTGCATCCTGATTACCGGAATGGGATCACGATATCCCTGCTCTGGGAAGGAATCCGGGCTTATATGGAAGCCAGCGGAACCAGCTATCTCTTTGGCTGTTCCAGCATCAAGACTACAAATCAGGAAGAGATCAGCCAGATCTACCAGTATTTACTGCATCAGGGACACCTGAGCCATGAACACAAGGTGAAGCCCCGCGGCCGGTTCAAAGTTCCCGGCATGAAGAGGCATCTGCACAAACACCCCATGCAGCATGATGAAACCACCCACAAGGTGATCCGGGACAAAATCCCCTCTCTACTAAATTCATATTTGAAGGTAGGAGCCAAGGTGTGTGGGACTCCCGCACTGGACCGTAGCTTCAAATGCATAGATTTCATGACCATTGTGGATGTGAAGGACCTCCAGAATGAGAGCTTCAGAAAAACTAGGAAAAGTTAGCCAACTGGTCAGGTTTTGGTATTTGCTCCAGCACCTGTATCTGGTGGTAGATTTCTTTGTAGTTGCCTTCTTACTCAAGATTCTGAATCCTGATCCCATCACCCGCAGGCACAAACTTGTGCACAATACCAACCGCATTGCACATAAATTTCTCAAGGCTTTTCAGATCGAACTAAGCATCGAAAACAAACAGCGAATGACTAATCTGCACGATCAAGCCTATCTGCTGGTTTCCAATCACGTGTCCTATACCGATATCATCGTGTTGGCCTGTTTGGAAAATATGGTCTTCATCACTTCCGTGGAAATGGGAGCAAATCCCTTCCTCGGTGCCGTCACCCGTTATGGAGGATGCCTCTATACGGATCGGAAGAAACCTGTGAGCTTGCCTGGTGAGATCAAGAAGTTTTCTCAAACCATCAAAGATGGATTCAAGGTAGTGCTATTTCCCGAAGGAACCAGTACCAATGGCAGGACCGTGAAGGATTTTCGCAAATCGCTGTTTGAAGTTCCGGTCAAAGCCCAATGTCCAATCCTGCCAGTCTGCATCCGCTACACTCATCTGGATGGTCAGGAAATTACAGATGCCACCCGGGATTACATCTGCTGGTATGGCGATATGACTTTTGTGCCGCATTTCATGAAGCTCCTGGGACGCAAAATCAGAGCTCAAATAGAAATTTTAGACCCAATACCCGTGCCGATGCAGAAAACTCGCGCAGAGCTTTCTGAGGCGGTTTACGGACAAATCCACTCCAGCTACCATAAATCCGGAGTTTGAAATCAGCTTCCGAATCTTGAGCGGCTGGAGACCAAAATCTTCAGGGAGGAGAACATGCCCAAAAAAGAAAAGGAAAGATTGAACCTCGGAAAATTCAATTATCTGCTTCTGTTCGTTGCAGCCGTGCTGCTAATTGCCGGATACCTGATCATGTCATTCAACGAAATCACGATTTCGCCGATCATTCTGGCCATTGCTTATGTGATTATCATTCCGCTGGCCTTTCTGGGAAAGCCCAAGAACAAGTAAATGCCGCTATTATCCGATGAAACCCTGGCCCAGCTTAACAAGCTGCAAATGACAGCCAGGCAGATCGTTGAGGGCTTTCTGATCGGTCTGCATAAATCCCCTTATCATGGCTTCAGTGTGGAGTTTTCAGATCATCGTCAGTACAATCCCGGGGAATCTTTGAGAAATGTGGATTGGAAAATCGTCGCCAAGACGGATCGCTATTATGTGAAACGTTTTGAAGAGGAGACCAATCTCCGCTGCTATCTGCTCCTGGATCACAGTAAATCCATGTTCTACACGTCAGGAGATACGAGCAAGATGGAATATGCAAAGTCTCTGGCTGCGGCTCTGGCGTGGATGATGATCGCCCAAAAAGATGCAGCAGGACTAATTACTTTCAATGACAAAATCACCAATTCACTGCTTCCCAAGGCCTATCGCTCCTATACTGCCACGATCTTCGAACGGCTGATCAGTCTGCAACCGGAAGAGCGCACAGACATTCTCGCTCCGCTGCATCAGATCGCAGAAATCATTAAAAAACGGAGCTTGATTATCCTGATCTCAGACCTGATGGAAGAGCCCGACAAGATCATTTCGGCCCTGAAACACTTCCGAAATCACCGGCATGAGGTACTGGTTTTCCACATCAGTGACCCCCAGGAGCAACTCTTTGAATATAAAAGAGAAACGGAATTTATTGATAGTGAGACAGGGGAGCGGGTTACCGTAAATCCCTGGCAAATACGCAGTGAATATCAGAAGAACTATCAAGGCTTTTACCAGGAACTCAAAGAAGCATGTATGCAATACAATATCGAATACAATCCTGTGAGTACCGCCGAGCCGATTCAGAACTTGCTACTCAAATATCTGATCAAAAGACAGAAGGGCATCTAATGAGGATCATCCCGGCTGATCTGATCCAAAAAGAAATTGTCAAAGCAATCGGAGAGATCACATATCGGGCAGATGAAAAGCTCCTGGATGTACTTCGTGAGAACTATAGTCTGGATCAGGATACAGCCGGAAATGAGATCCTGGGGATGATCCTTGCCAACAATGAGATTGCCCCCATGGATCAGATTCCAATCTGCCAGGATACAGGTACTACAGTAGTATTTGCTGAGCTTGGCAAAGACGTGATGATTCAGGGTGCTACTCTAAAAGAAATAATCGATGCTGCCGTTAGAGAGGCTTATCAGAAGTACGGTTTGAGAGCATCTATGTTAAGTGATCCGCTTTACCAGAGAAAGAATACAAAGGACAATACTCCGGCAATCCTGCATCTCAGCCAAACCGATGATGATGCACTAAGGCTTACAGTAGCACAGAAAGGGGGAGGAGCAGAAAACATGAGCTTCCTGAGCATGATGTATCCTTCCGCCAGCGCATCAGAAATCATTGAATATGTAGTTCAGGGAGTACTCAAGGCGGGTGCAAAGGCTTGCCCTCCCTTGATCGTTGGTATTGGGATAGGTGGCAATTTCGAAACCTGTGCGCTGCTAGCTAAATCTGCGCTATTTGAGCCCACGGGCAGAAAGAATCCTGATCCTGAATATGCCAGTCTGGAGCATAGCATTTTGGAACAGATTAATCAAATGGGTTGCGGAGTTCAAGGGATGGGTGGCAATCTCACGGCAGTAGCAGTGCACGTGAAACACGCCCCCTGCCATATCGCCTCCCTGCCGGTTGCGGTTAACCTCCAATGCCATGTGCACCGTCATAAGACCATCGAACTGTGATTATGAATACCCATATTATAGAACTTCCCATTACCAGTAGTAAACTTGAAGAGCTGAAACATGGAGACAAGATTCTGCTTTCGGGCGTAATCTACACAGCCCGGGACAAGGCTCATAAGCGGATTGTGGAATCACTGAACAGGGGATTAGAGCTGGGTATTCCCTGGAAAGATACTGCTATCTTCTATTGTGGACCAAGTCCTGTCCGACCAGGAAAGATATGTGGGGCTATAGGTCCTACCACCAGCACGCGCATGGATTCTTATACTCCAATATTACTGGAAGCAGGATTGAAGATCATCATTGGTAAAGGGGAGATAGGCGATGATGTGTCAAGGGCATTAAAACAGCATGGAGCGATATACCTCACCTGTCCTGGAGGTGTTTCAGCGGCTCTGGCTCGCTGCATTGTTTCATGTGAAACATTTCTGTGGGGAAATCTTGGGGCTGAGGCAGTGTATCGCATGACAGTCAAAGATCTGCCGTGCTTCGTCTCCTCGTTGCCCTCTGAATAATTAGCCTTTCATTCCCTCTTTGTATTCATGCAATAGCTTTCTCAAGCGCATGTCGTTCGTAGCCAATATCTGAATGGCAAACAGTGCGGCATTCTTGACGCCATTGATTGCCATTGAGGCCACTGGAACTCCTGGGGGCATTTGCACAATGGAATATAGTGCATCAAGTCCACCCAGAGCTCCTGATTGAATTGGGACACCTATCACGGGCAGAATCGTATGTGAGGAAATAACTCCAGGTAAGTGAGCAGCCATTCCGGCACAGGCAATGATCACTCTCACTCCGTCGGTCTCGGCCTTTTTTGCGAGTTCAGCAGTAGCTTCGGGATTTCTGTGCGCACTGGAGATGTGGAAATCGTATTCGACGCCAAACTGCTCCAGTACGGTTTTGATTCCCTGACAGATGTCAAGATCGCTTTTGCTACCGAGAATGATTCTGACTAAACTCATTTATTCTGTTCCTCAGGAATCACAGTAAGAGCTTTGTGAATTTCTGCAGGAGTTACCGCAGAACTGAAGCTGCTCAGAATCTCTGGGTTCATGATTAGTTTGGAAATGTAAGAGAGTGAAAAAAGATGCTGTTTGTCATTGTGTAACAGCAACATAAAGAATATGTTCACGGGTTTGTTGTCGGGTGCATCAAAGTCCACGCCTTCATCGGAGCGACCAAACAGGATGGAAGGTGATTTGATCTTGGATGGATGCAAGTGCCGGGGGTGGAGCAGGGCAACGCCATTGCCAATGGCAGTGGAAATTAACTCTTCGCGAGCCACCACTACTTCATACAGCCATCTGGCATCTCTTACCAGCTTCAGGTCTTTGGCGTTTTCGCTGAGGATCCTTATCGCATCGTATTTGTTTTCGGCATGAAAATCGAGGAAGATATTGTCCACCCGCATGTATTCTTCAAAGTGGCAGATGACGCGCTTCAGGGCTAGCATCTTTTCATCCACTTCATTGAGGTTTTCCAGCCATTCATTCAGTGAATCTTCATCGATTTTCTCGTTTTTTCCTACGAGCTTGGTTTCAAACACTTTCGTATTGATCATCTCCTGAATCACTCGTTCGGAGACCTTCAATTTCTTTGCTGCTTCGGCTTTGGAAATGAATTTCTTAGCCATTATAAATCCTCCCATTTAGGTAAATAGATTATTAAGCTTGGTCAGGCTTCTAAGGTTTAACTTGACAAGTATACGAGACTTTTTTGGGTATGGCAATATGGTCAAGAGATTTATTTTCCCCCTCCTGGTTTTGCTGCTGCTCAGCAGCTGCCACTATTCTGTGTATTCAAACGCTTATCCGCATTTGAAGAAGGTGCAGGTACTGCCTTTTGAAAACCAGACCACCGAGTTCGGCCTGGCTGAAAAAGCCTTGAATCAGCTCTCTTTGGAGATTAGAAACGATGGCAGATTGAAGCTGGTGACCCAAAACCCGGATTGTTCGCTAAGCGGAAGCATACTAAGTTTTGATGATAAAATCTATAGCTTTGATTCAGCCAACCAAGTGCAGGATTACCAGCTCAGCATGGTACTGGATATCAGCTTCACCGATTTGATCTCAAACGAAGTGATCTATGAGAATAAAACCTTGAGGATCAGCGAGATCTATGCGGTCTCCACATCCAGTACAGCCAGCATTAAAAGTAAAGAGGAAGCCCTGAATGAGCTCTTCAATAAAATCTTCAAAACAGTCGTCCAGACCAGTCTCGAAGCCTGGTAAAACCTACCGTCTGAACCGCTATCTGGCCGATTGTGGCTTGGGTAGCCGGCGTAAGGTGGAAAGCCTGGTTACCGATGGTAAGATTGTTGTCAATGGCAAGGTATGCACTGATCTGTCCATGCAGATTACTGAGGATCAGGACATTGTTCAATATTCCGGTAAAGAACTCAAGCGTAAACAAGATAAGATCTACATAATTCTGAATAAACCTGCTGGCTTTGTGGTGTCTGCTCAGGACGAGTATTCCCGTAAGACAGTATATGATTTACTGCCGGAAAAATATGCAAATCTTCCCTATGCCGGAAGGCTGGATAAGGGCAGTGAAGGCTTGTTACTCTTTACCAATGATGGGGAGTTGATCAAGCAGCTTACTCACCCCAGTCACAAGGTCGTGAAATCTTACCGGGTAGATATCGATAAGAAGCTATCCCATAATGATCTGATCCGCTTGCGCAATGGAGTGGAAATTGAGGGTGGGATCACGCAGAAAGCAGGAGTATTCGTAAAAAAACATGATGAAAGCGGGATGACGCTAAAAATAGAAATTCATGAAGGTAGAAAACGACAGATCAGGCAAATGATTCAGGCTCTGGGAGCGAAAGTTGTGGCTTTACGCCGGCTGCAATTTGGCCCCCTGGTTCTGAAGGATTTGCCGGTGGGACGCTGGCGGGAACTGACGCCTGCCGAAATCTTTGCTCTGCGTAGAGCTACCGATAATCAAAACCGGGGAAAGCAATGAAAATAGCTCTGACAGGACTGCCCAAAAGCGGTAAAACAACAGTGTTCAACGCCCTTACTGGGCTTGATATTGCCACGGATAAATATTCTCCACCTGCTGACGAAGCAAACATGGGGATCGTAACTGTGAAAGATGAGCGGATAACCAGGCTTTCAGAGATGTACAAACCTAAGAAAACGATCTATCCCACCATCGAATTTCACGATTTCCCCGGCATGTTTGCCAAATCAGGGGAGAATCCCGAGAATTCCATGTATGCCGAGCTCAAGACCTGTGATGCCTTTGCGATAGTAATGCGCGCCTTTATAGACAATGAACTCGATGAATTGTACGGGGCTCCTGATGTTTTGAGACAATTGGCGCATATCAATGATGAGATGATTCTGGCTGATCTGATCGTAGCTGAAAAGCGGCTGGAGAAGATTGAGCTGGGTTACAAGCGTGGGGTAAAGACACCTGCTATTCAGATCGAAGAAAAGGCGCTGAGAAGCATCGTTGAAGCTCTGCAAAACAACACCAGTATTCGCCAGATGGAGATCTCCAAAGACGAGGAAAAAGCTATCAAGGGCTTCCAATTCTTCAGTGCGAAACCCCTACTGGTGCTTCTGAATACCACGGAAACGGATTATCTGCATCAGCAGGAAGTGCTGTCCTCTATTCGCCAGGAAGGTTTTATGACTGAGGTAATCGCAGGGAAATTCGAACAAGAACTAAGTACTCTCTCCGAAGAAGAGGCTGCGATGTTCATGGATGATGCCGGGATCGGAGAATCCATTCGGGACAGGCTGACCAGATTGTGTTATGAACTGCTGGGATACATCAGCTTCTTTACAGTGGGTGAAGATGAAGTGAGAGCCTGGACGATTGAGAAGGGAACCAATGCCGTAAATGCCGCAGGTAAGATTCACAGTGATCTGGCCCGTGGTTTTATCCGGGCAGAATGCTTCTCCTATGCAGACCTGATGGCTCAGGGCAATGAAAAGCATCTGCGGGAAAAAGGTCTCTTCCGGCTGGAAGGCAAGGAATACCCTGTCAAAGATGGAGACATCCTGAATATTAGATTCAATGTGTAGGATACTGCCATGCCAAAAAAGAAAGCTCATTCCAAATCCAAACCCAAAGCTGCTGCAAAACCGCTAAAGCTCTCGAATCTGCAAAAACGACTTATCAGCGGGGGAATTACCATCCTGTCGCTATTGGTTATACTCTCCCTGATCGCGGGTTACAGCAGTATTCAAAACGATATGGAGGCACTGCGGAATGGGGGCAATATCTTTACCTGGTTCAGTGCCAACCGGGTGGAAACTACAAATCCTGTAGGCCTGTTTGGGATTTTGTTTGGCTTTGCGTTTATCTATGTGTTTGGATACTGGTTGTCCCTGATTGGTTTTTTGATCATCGGTGGAGTATCCTTGCAATATTTTGTTGATCCCGAGACAGAGACATCCCGGCAAAAGGGGTATCTTCTGGTCTTTGTCTTGTTCTTCCTCCAATCACTGCTCTCAGCAAATCTTACGACCTACTCGCAGAGTATTCTGCCTCTGTTTCTATGGAGGATTTTGGAAGCAGTGTTCAAAGCTACAGGCGCTCGGATCATCCTGATCGGGAGCATGTTGTTGTCCCTGATTCTGATCGTCGAATTTCAGCGGCTCAAGCACTGGTTTCAAGTCCTGGCTGAGGATTTTACCCGTAAGCAAGAAGCCCGAGAGACCAGGAAGGAATTACCTTTAACGATCAATAACGATAGCCAGATCCTGGAAAAACCTGTAGAGCCAAAGCCTCTGATCATGGATCATGTGTATCAGGAGGATGTTCCAGAGCCTCAGCCGGTGCAGCAGGGCTCAAAACAAAAGCAAAAGCCCAAACCTGTTCCAGTAGTAATAGACGAAGATGATGAAAACAGGGCATATCTGATGCCCTCTATTGAGGACTTTCTGGAAAGCCCGGTCAAACTATCGGATCGGGACCGCAAGGAAATCGAGACCCAGATTTTGGAGACCAGTTCCATTCTCAAAAACAAACTTGCCGAGTTTGGTATCGAAGCAGAAGTTCGCAATGTAAACATAGGCCCCATCATTACCCAATATGAGTTGGAACCAGCCAAAGGTGTAAAGGTTAGCAAATTTAGCTCTCTGGCCGACGATCTGGCTCTGGCGATCAAGGCTAAAGCGATCCGGGTGCAGGCTCCCATCCCGGGACGGGGGCTAATCGGCATCGAAATCCCGAACCTCACCCGCGATATGATTTATCTCCGTGATCTCTTGCTTTCGGAAGATATGCGCTATCATAAATCCAAGCTTGCTTTCGGATTGGGGAAGGATATCTCCGGTAAACCAATCGTGACTGATCTGGCTAAAATGCCCCACCTGCTGATCGCCGGAGCTACGGGAAGCGGTAAAAGCGTGTGCATAAACACTATTATCATGAGCCTGATCATGCGTACCACACCGGAAGATCTCAGATTGATCCTGATCGATCCCAAGCGGGTGGAACTGGCGGGATACAACGAACTACCTCATCTCATCGGCCAGGTAGTCACAGATCCTGATACAGCTCTGGAAACCATGTATTGGGCGGTAAAAGAGATGGAACGGCGCTATGAACTCTTGCAGGAAGCCCGGGTAAGAGATATCTTGGGTTACAACGAACGCTCAGTCCGGGATGAGGATATGGAGAATCTGCCCTACATCGTGATAATCGTGGATGAATTTGCCGATCTGATCATGACCAGTGGCAAGGATATTGAACTGCCGATCACGAGGCTGGCACAGATGGCTCGTGCAGTCGGCATTCACCTGATCCTGGCCACGCAGAGACCTTCGATTAAGGTGATCACCGGTATTATCAAAGCCAATTTCCCCGCCCGGATCGCCTTCCAGGTTTCCTCCCGGGTGGATAGCCGCGTGATTCTTGATATGATCGGTGCAGAACGCCTCCTGGGCAATGGTGATATGCTATTTTTACCTCCCGGGAAAGCCATGCCGGAGCGCATTCATGGAGCCTATGTTTCAGATCATGAGATTGCCCGGGTGAATGATTTTCTGGCGATGCAACCCAAGCCCAAGCAGGATTTCAGTCTGCAACTACCGGAAGAAAGTGATGGCATCGGAATATTTGATTACGATGATGATCTGTTTCCTGAAGCAGCAAAGGTGATCGTACAGGCAAACACTGCCTCGGTATCGATGCTGCAAAGACATTTTAAGATTGGATATGCCAGGGCTGGCAGGTTGATAGACCTCTTGGAAAGAGCCCGTGTGATTGGCCCGCATGTGGGCAGCAAATCCCGGGATGTAATCGCTACCCGGGAAGATCTGATCCGGTTGGGAGTGCTGCATGTGGAAGATTAGCCTGATCCTGCTGCTACTGTGTGAAATAGTCCCAATTCAAGCTCAGAGCAGCGATGAACTCTATAAAAAGCTCGATAGTACTTATGGAAAGCTCAGTACTTTTCAAGCCGAGGTAAAACAGACCAATCAGTTTGCCCAGATCAAGCAAACCATTACCTACACTGGCAAGATCTGGTTCAGTGGTGGCAGAATGGTGATCAGTTTTGACAAACCCTCTTTTCAGCGCTTACAGATCGGCAATTCACAGGTGGAATTGTATGATCGCGCTTCCAATACTCTGTTTCGAACTGCCATGTTGCCTGAATTCGGCAAAATGAATCCGGTGGATATCCTGCGGCATTACTGGACCAAAAGCAAAGTGCAGGTACTGAAAACCGAAAAAGGGCTGGCGACGGTCAAATTGATTCCCAATAAAGACCCGATGATCAGTTCCATGACTGCGGTCATGAATATCAAGACGGGGCTGGTAAACAGCCTGAGTTATGAAGATAGTGCAAGTAACAAAGTAACTTACGCTTTCAGTGGAATCCGCCTTGATCAGCCCATCAAGGCAGATGTCTGGAGCTATAGTTACCCCAAAGGAACACAGGTATTAGAGCAATGATAGCACTTATAATGGCAGGGGGTTCTGGCACCAGATTCTGGCCCATGAGTCGCGCTGCTTATCCCAAGCAGTTTCTTCCCATTTCGACCGAAAAATCCATGCTGCAACTCACGGTAGACCGGCTCCGGCCGATGATGCCAATTTCAGATATTTACATAGTGACTACTGCCAGCCAAACCAGGCTCGTGATCCAGCATTTGCCGGATTTACCCGCGGAAAACATCATCATAGAACCATTTGGCATGAATACAGCAGCTTGCATAGCCCTCAGCGTTGCCTGGCTCAGGAGGCTGTATAGCCTGGATACCTGCATGGTGGTTTTACCGGCAGATCATGTTATACGTGATACTGAGGCATTTCTTTGCAGTCTCAGTTATGCTGAACAGGCAGCAGCGCTGGGACGCTTGATTACTTTCGGGATTGTGCCCACCTATCCAGCCACAGGATATGGATACATAGAAGCTGGTAATGAGCTTGCTCCGGGGCTTTTGGAAGTAACCAGATTCAAAGAAAAGCCAGACCGTGAAACTGCCGAAGCATTCATAGCCAGCGGGAGATTCTTCTGGAATAGTGGGATGTTTTGCTGGAGTCTGGCAGCTATCGATAGTGCTTTTGCCACTTATTTGCCGGATATGTATAAACTTATGGCTGATTTTTCCGCAGTTTGGGATACTCAGCAGGACGGCATTAGTATCGATGAGTATTATGCCAGAATGCCCAGATTACCGATTGATATTGGCATTATGGAAAAGGCAGACAGACGCGGAGTAATCCCTGTTGATTATGGCTGGAGCGATGTGGGCAGTTGGAAGGCTCTGGCGGATATCAGTGCTACTGATAACGATGGAAATTATATCCAATCTGGTCATTATACCCTGGATGCCTCTGGCAATTATGTCCGCACCAGTAAATATACAGCCATTATAGGAATTGATAATCTCTGCGTTATCGAAACTTCCGATGCCATCCTGATCACAGCCAAAGACCGGTCTGAAGATGTAAAATATGTAATCGAAGATTTGAAGAAAAACAACAAGGATGAACTCTTATGAGATTATTTCTCCTCACGATAACGATACTGCTATCCATGATCAGCCTTCTTAATGCGTACGATTATCTCGACAGCACGGAAATCGTGGGTTACAATGGAGCGGTACGTTTCAAACAGACATACATGTATCTGGAAACGGATAGTTCGCTATATCGCTTGCTGTTGGCACCCAAGAGTACATTGGACAGCCTTGGTTTCAGCCCTGCAGAAGGAGACAGCATCCACGTGCAGGGATGGTTGAACGGGGATAAGTTTCTGGTATCAAAGATTTACGCCAACGACTTTGACACATTGTATTGGTTGCGTTATGATGAAGGTCAAAACATGTATGATGATCAATCTACAGTCAAGGTTGACCCCAAGAAATGCAAGGCTTGCCGCCTGTGTTTGTCACCTTGTCCTACAGGAGCCATCAGCATGGTGAATGGCAAGGCATATATTGATCCTGAGAAGTGCGTTGAATGCGGCATCTGCATCGATGGGCACAGTAAATTCAAGGGCTGTCCTTTTGGAGCTATAAAGAAAAACCAATAATCAATCCAAAACAAGGAGCGAAGCGCATGGACATCACTACTTTTAACTACCTATACCACAAAACCCGCGGTTACAGCCGGGAAGATATCATCAAAGAAACAGGTCTGGCGGAAGATGAGCTGTCCTTGCTGGAATCAGCCTTGGCTCCCATGCTTGAGGAGATCGAAAACCAAAGACCCCGGGCTGAAAGCATTGGTTCAGAGTTTGTCCGCCTGAGCCGCTACATTTACGAACAGAAGAGTGATCAGGAATGTGGGTTGACCAGGCCGGATGCCATTGCTCCCCGTAGCGGAGAGATGTATCCCTTGCCAGCGGTGGGTAAGCTTAGTTTTGGAGATCTCAGCCTTCAGGAAGCGATCGGACAACGCCGCAGCCTCAGGAAGTATAGTGGCATCCCTTTTAGCCTGGAAGAGCTGTCTTTTGTTCTGTGGTGCAGTTCCTGGGCCAGGGATTTCCGCAGTAATGACCGCATGGAAATCACAATGCGCAACGTCCCTTCAGCCGGATCCAGGCATCCTCTGGAAACCTTCGTGGATGCCCGCAGGGTAGTGGGTTTGAAGCCCGGCGTGTACTACTATCACCCGATTAAACATTGCCTGATTCTGATGTCTGAAGACCCCCACATGCAGGATTCCATCTTTGAAGCATGTTTCCGCCAGGAAATGGTAAACACTGCTGCGGTAAATCTGATTCTTTCAGCAGTGCCATATCGTACGGTCTGGAGATACGGACAAAGAGGTTACAGGTACTTGTATCTCGATGCCGGTCATGTGGGGCAAAATGTGCATCTGGCTGCCGAGGCTATTGGCGGAGGTGCATGCATGATTGGCGCTTATCTGGATGAAGCCATGAATGAGGCTTTAGGACTGGATGGACAGAGTGAATTCGTTATCTATATATCCAGTCTGGGAAAGAAATAAAAGCAACCTGATCAATACAGGATACAGAAGTCTTTATGGGCAGATCAAACCATGTTTTTAGCCTGCTTTTGAACCTGGTTTGAAAGTAGAAATCGATTTGCAGGACATGAACCCTGATTTTTTTTCTTTACACAATTCTATCATGTGTAAAATTTGGAAATTGAGGCATGTTGCTTTTTAGAAAAGCAGAAGCCATATTGTATTGTATTCCCGGAGAGACGACTTGTCTCCCTCATTAAAAGATTGCAAAAGGCTATCTTAACAAAAAATAAGGAGAATGCTATGAAGAAATTTCTAGCGCTGTTCTTGCTCATTGCTATCGCAAGTTTTGCTTTTGCCGATGTCTATACCATAGGCACAGGCACAACCACGCAAAACTACATTCCCAATTATGGTCTGTATGACTATAGCTGGAGCAAGACCATCTACACCGCCACGGAAATCAACACTGCCGGTCTCACTGGCCCGGCAAGTCTGGTTGGTATTGGTTATGATGTGGGTAATACACCTGCAAACTATACCATGACAGACCAGCGTGTTTATGTCCGCCAAACCACAGCATCGGTCTATGCTACGGCCGACAACAACCTTCCCGACAACACTCTGTTTACTCAGGTGTATCAAGGGAACTATACTTATAATGGTGGAGGCTGGCACTATGTGATGTTCAGCGCTCCTTTCGCCTGGGATGGCACCAGCAATATCGAGATTTTGTGGGAAAACTGGGATGGCAGCTATACCTCAGGATACCCAAATTTCCGTTATACCACAACAACTCCTGAATACAGAGCTGTTTACAAGTATGCCGACGACGCATTTCCTACTACAACAGGTACTCTGTATTACAATCGGCCCAATATCCAATTTGCCACTCCACAGCTCACTCCTCCCAATCCTGCTGTGGCGATCTATCCTACCATGAATGGTTATGCTTTCACCGATGCCATCCTTAGCTGGCAAAGCGGTGGCGGTATGCCCAATGGCTACAATGTCTATCTTGGCACTACAAACCCACCTACTACTATGGTTAGTGAGGGTCAGGCTGGCACAACCTACACACCTGCCAATCTACTGCCCGCTACCACCTATTACTGGCAGGTAATTCCTTACAACTCCAATGGCCCTGCTGCTGATTGCCCGGTATGGAGTTTTACTACTCCTGGAGCTGAGCAACTGGCTGAAAGCTTCAACGATACTACCTGGCCACCTCCAGGTTGGGCTAATCCCGGGACTTATACCCGCAGTACAACTTTACCTTTCCATGGTGCTGCCGGTGCTTACAAGCTTGCTCCGGTAACCCCGGCCTTGCTTTCCACTCCGATGGTGACAATCACGACCAACTCCACTCTGAATTTCTGGGCCCGGACAACTGCCACTACCGGCAATGGCCGTATCCAGATTCAATACTCTCCAGACCGCGTTGAATGGACAAATGTTGGTGATCCCATCGCATTGCCTACGGTTACTACCTGGAACAATTATGTGGTCGACCTTGGTGCCCTGGCTGGCAACAACTACTATCTGGCTTTTGCCAGCAGTTCTGTTACCAGCACCACAGCTACATACATCGACCACGTGTTTGGTCCCAACCTCACTCCTTTGATGCCTGGTCCGGTGACCCTTGCTGCACCTGCTGATGCTGCCATCAACCAGAGCGTCTTCCCAGCTTTGAGCTGGACCGCTGGCACCACTGGTGGCGTTGCAACATCTTACAAGGTGTATCTGGATACCAATCCCAATCCCACTACTATGATTGCTTCTGTACCTGGTTTGAATTACACAGTGCAGACCGCTCTTCAATATCTTACTACTTACTACTGGAAAGTAGTTGCCAGCAATGCCGCTGGAGATGCTGAAGCCAGCGCTGTCAGAAGCTTCACTACCATGGACAATCCTACGATATCCACTTTCCCCTGGAACGTGAATTTCGGAACCGTAACCGCCGATTGGCCTGTCTTGAACTGGACCCAACTCAATGGTCTTTATCCTACCCCCACTGGGACGACCGCTCAATGGTTCCAGGATGATTGGTTAAACAGCACTACCGAACCCAATAAAGCTGCCAAAATCAATATCTATGGCACGGCTCGGAATGGCTGGCTGGTCACTCCTCCGATCGCTGTTCCTGCGGGTGAATATCAGCTCAGATTTGATGCTGCCCTGCTGGTTTGGAACGGCACCACTGCTCCTACAACCACTCAGGATGATGACAGATTCATGGTGATCATGAGTGATACTCCCAATATGGCCAACCCGGTCATCTTGAGAGAGTGGAACAATACTGGCTCACCATACGTATTCAACAGCATTTCCCACACAGGTACAAACGTAATCATTCCTCTTACTGGAATCACTGGAACCAAGTACTTTGCGTTCTACGGTGAATCCACTGTAACAGGTAATGGCGACAACGACCTGATGGTGGACAATGTTTATATTGGCTTGCCTCCAGTTGATCCTCCTGTGTTTGCCGTCACTCCTGCCAGCCATAACTTTGGCCAGGTGGATGTGAATACTACTTCAAACCAGGTATTCACGATCAGCAATACTGGTGGAGGAAATCTTGGTATAGTATCTATCACCATCGCAGGCAGCCCCATGTTCACATTGGCAAACCTTCCTACTCTGCCTGCCACAGTTACTACCACTCCCATCACCTTTGGTGTGAACTACACTCCCACCGCAGGTGGAGAACATGCAGCCACAGTGACTATTACAGACAACCTTACCCGCGTAGCCCATACTGTACAGATCTCTGGTACTGGTCATGTCACTGAAGAATTGAATCCGCCCCAGAACCTCACCGCTACCGTAACGGGTGACGATGTTCATTTGGCCTGGCTTGCTCCCGGAACTCCTCCGGCACAATTCACCGATGATTTTGAGAGCTATGCCAATTTTGCCACTACTTTTGCTCCCTGGACACTGGTTGATGTAGACCAAAGCACCACCTATGGCTTCACTGGAATCACCTTCCCGAATTCTGGTACTGCCATGTCCTACATCGTCTTCAATCCCAGTGCCACCACTCCAGCCGTAACCGGAGCTGATGCCCACAGCGGTGCCAAATATGCTGCATGTTTCGCTTCTACTTCTGCAGTGAACAACGATTGGATGATCTCTCCGCTTATTACTCCACAAGCTGGCGATTTCCTCAGCTTCTGGGCTCGTTCCTACGTTTCCACTTATGGTCTGGAACGTTTCAAAGTGGGTATCTCCACAGGTGGAACTGCTCCCGCAAACTTCACTATCATCAGTGGTGCAAACTACGTTCAAGCTCCTGTAGCCTGGACCCAATACACCTATGATCTCTCTGCCTATGTAGGCCAGAGCATCAGATTTGCGATTCAGTGCCTGTCCGACGATGCTTTCATCTTCTTCGTGGATGATGTAGCCGTTGGTGCAGTACCGGTTCGCATGGATACACCTGCCGTGATAGCTACAGAAAGAGCCAATGGTGTACGCGGTACAGTGGTTCCGAATCCAGTTGAAATCGTCGAAACCAGCACCGAAACCCGCTCCCTGCTGGGTTACAAAGTCTATCGCGGCGGCACCCTGATCAATACGATCAGCAATCCTGCTACTCTGGCTTATGATGACAACAACCTCAACCCTGGAACCTATGCATATACAGTGAGCGCATATTATACTTCCGGCGAATCCGTTCCTGCCGGTCCTGTTAGCGCCACTATCGCTGGTCCTGCCTTCTCGATTACTCCTACTGATCATAACTTCGGTAACGTAGTGATTGGCCAGACCGCCAGCCAGACCTTTACGGTCACCAATACCGGCTATGGTAATCTGATCATCAATTCTATCGCTCTCGCCGGCAGCCCGATGATGACTCTTTCCGGCTTGCCGACCCTTCCTGCCACCCTTGTCAATGGAGCTACCTTTACCTTCAATGCAAGCTTTGCTCCTACCGCCGCGGGTGTGCAATCTGCTACCATTACCCTGGTAAGCAACCTTACTCCCGCCAACTACACTGTGGCACTTACCGGTACTGGTTCACAGGGTGAAGTGATGGATCCTCCATTGGATCTGGCAGCGACAGTTGTGACTAATGATGTATCTCTTACCTGGACAAGTCCCGTTCCCCCGCTTACGGGTGAATGGATTACCTGGTCCAATGATGTACTTGGTAATTCCATCGGCACCAACGCTGCAGCAAACTTCGACGTAGCTCAGCGCTGGACCCAGGCTGATCTTGCCGCTCATCAGGGTGGACAACTGGCCATGGTGAAATTTGTTCCAAGCTTTGCCGATTGTGTTTACACTCTCAAAGTATGGACAGGTGGAACCAGTCTGACCGATCCCGGTACTCTGGTCTATTCCCAGGTTATCAATCCTTTCATCGAAGATGACTGGAATCTGGTGATTCTGGACAACCCAATTCCGATTCCCACCACTGGTGAGCTTAGAATTGGTTACAACGTGAATACTACTGGTGGTTATCCTGCCGGTTGCGATTCAGGTCCCGTGATCGAAGGCAAAGGCAATGCCATGTACTTCAACAATGCCTGGACTACTCTTACCGCCCTTGCACCTACCCTTACTTACAACTGGCTGATTCAGGGCTTTGTGGCCGATGGTCCTGCCCTCAAGGCGATCACTCCTCCTGCTGCGATCGTAGAAACCCCTGTAAGACATATCAACACTGGTGTCCTGGCTCTTGAGCAGGCCGACATGAGCACCCGGGTAAATCGTGCCCTTCTGGGTTACAAGGTTTACCGTGATAATGTCCTGCTTGGCAGCATCAACGATCCTGCCGTAACCACCTATCAAGATATGGATCTGCCTAATGGTGATTACCTGTATGGTGTTACTGCTGTTTATTCTGCAGGCGAATCCGTACCTACCACCCTGAATGTAACCGTGAACTACCAGCTTCCTCCGGTGCTCTTCCAGGATGATTTCGAAACCCATCCGGATTTCGCGCTTACCTTCGCACCATGGACCCTGCTCGATGTCGATCAGTCCGCAACCTACGGTATTCAGGACATCACCTTCCCGAATTCTGAAAGCCCCATGGCCTACATCATCTTCAATCCAGCCGCTACTACTCCTCCAATCACTGGATTGACTGCATACAGCGGAGCCAAAATGGCAGCTGCCTTTGCTTCCACCTCTGCTGTGAACAATGACTGGATGATTACCCCAAGATTGCGTCTGGGTACAAGCAGCACTCTGAGATTCTATGCCAAGAGCCATACTGCTCAATACGGCCTGGAAAGATTCAGAGTTGGTGTCTCGACCCTTGCCAATCCTATTCCTCAGGGCTTCCAATACATCACCGGCGGTACCTACGTCGAAGCTCCCACAAACTGGACTGAGTATATCTATGACTTGTCAAATTATGATGGTCAGACAGTTTTCATCGGTATCCGCTGTGTATCAGATAATGCCTTTGTCTTCTACGTAGACAAATTCAGCCTTCATACCGTGGGTGGATCCTCCAATGAAGATCCAGTGGTTCCTGTAGCTATGAATGAATTGAAGGGCAACTATCCGAACCCCTTCAATCCTGAAACTACCATCCGCTACAGCGTAAAGGATACCACTCCAGTCATGATCGAGATCTACAACGTCAGAGGTCAGCTCGTGAAAACTCTTGTCAACGACACCAAAGCTGCTGGTGAACACACCGTGGTTTGGAAAGGTCTTGATGAGAACAACAAACCTGTACCCAGCGGTGTCTACTTCTACAAAATGAATGCCGGCAAGTACAGCTCCACCAAGAAAATGATTATGATGAAATAAGCATAATCCCAATATAACGCAAAGCCCCGGGATTTCCCGGGGCTTTGTTTTAATGTGGATGCGGCATCTTGCCGCTTGATAGAACGCAGATGACGGGATGAGAGGGATGAACAGGATTCCAATCTAACCACAGAGTAAAGCAGAGAACACAAAGAGGGATTGGGAACTGTGAATTTCCCCCTCAACCAAGCTCTCTCCCGCATCCATCCGGCAAAGGGAGAGGGAGTTTTAGAGCCCCCTATCCCACAGGGGGAGGTTGCCGGGGTGTGTGGTTATCCTAATACATAGCAACCAGTTATGTTATATCATTCCTTCGGTTTATCTCACCCGGTCTTGAAGATGCTTGTCTCACAATACTTTCACTTGAGATACGCGCAGGATCACCCCGAGATCACCTCGAGTGCTCGAGATGATCTCGAGGTGAACACGAACTAAAACTCTATTGGAGAATAAGGTAGGAAACATCCAAAAGCCTGGTGGTCGAGGGGTCATTCATTTCGCTCAATCCAGAAGTTAAGACAATTCGCTGAATCAAATCTTCTTCTTCAACAACGACGGATTTGTTCTCAATTGAACTCAGTGTTATGCGCTATCTCTGTGGTTAGATTGGAATCCTGTACATCCCTCTCATCCCGCCATCTGCGTTCTATTCTTTATCAATCCTCAATCCCTATCCCGATCACACACCCCAGATTTCTCGCGTATAGGCTTTGATCGTCTCATCCGAGGAGAATCTGCCCATGCCGGAAATATTCATGAGACTCATTTGGTTCCAGATCGAGGGCTTTCCATAGGCACTATCAACATCTTGCATCACCCGGATGTAATCTGCCAGATCGGCCAGCAGACAATACTGATCTCCCTGGAAGAGAAGCAGTTGGACGATAGGTTGAAACAGGCTGGGATTCAGGGGGCTAAGTTCTCCGGAATCGATGAACTCGATGATGCGGGCGATGCGGAGATCCCGATGTTGAAGATCGTAGGGATGGTACCCTGATTCTTTCAATTGCTGCACCTCATGTGCTTTCATGCCAAAGAGAAAGAAATTCTCTACACCCACTGAATCACGGATTTCGATATTCGCACCATCCAGGGTGCCAACTGTCAAAGCTCCATTCAGGGCAAATTTCATGTTACCGGTTCCGCTGGCTTCGGTTCCAGCCAGGGAAATCTGTTGCGATACCTCAGAAGCCGGCATGATCCTTTCCGCGAGGCTAACCCGGTAATTGGGCAGGAAAATTACCTGCAAATACTTGGCCAGGAGAGGATCCTTGAGGATATACTCACCAATATGGCAGATCAGACGGATGATGAGCTTGGCAGTGAAGTATCCCGGTGCAGCCTTGCCCGCAAAGAAGAAGGTGTGGGGGTGGATTGTCCTGCCATCCCGAATCTCGTGGATCAGATGAATGATATGCAAGGCATTGAGTAGCTGGCGTTTGTATTCATGGATGCGCTTGGCTTGAAAGTCGAAGATACTATCCGGATTGAGATCATGATGGTGATTATCCTTGTAGTACTTGCAGAAATCCAGCTTGTTTTGCCGTTTTACTTCCGCCAGATCATCCAAAAAGGCGTTGTCGTGTTGCAATTCATGCAGTTTGCTCAGCTTGGGCAGGTCTTTTTGCCAGGCCTTGCCGATCCCCTTGCTTATCAATTCTGTGAGGCGGGGATTGCACAAAAACAGCCAGCGTCGGGGGGTGATGCCGTTGGTTTTGTTGTTGAAACGCTCCGGGAACAAATGGTAAAAGTGGTTGAACACCCTATCCTTGAGAATTTGGGTATGTAGTTCAGAGACGCCATTGACGCTGTGTGAGCCCACAATCGCCAGATTCGCCATGCGGATAGCCTTGACCGGTTCTTCTTCCACCAGAGAGAGTTTGCGGATCGCCTCTGAATCCAGATGCAAGGAGCCCAGAAACCTCTGGTTGATTTCATAGATGATCTGCAGATGCCTGGGCAGCACAGTCTCAAACAGCAGGACAGACCATTTTTCCAGTGCTTCCGGCAGGATGGTGTGGTTTGTATAGGCACAGGTGGCTTGAGTGATATCCCAGGCGAGATCCCAAGGCAGGTTTTTCTCATCTAAAAAGCGTCGCATGAGCTCTGCCACAGTAATGGCAGGATGAGTGTCATTGAGCTGGATGGCGGCTTTTTCAGACAGCAGGCGCAGGTCATCATACTTCTTGCTGAAGCGCCGCAGGATATCACTGATCGTAGCGCTCACGAAGAAGTACTCCTGCTTGAGGCGCAGTTCTTTACCCTGCATCTTGTTGTCGTTTGGATATAGCACCTTGGAGATCATCTCGGAGTGGTTTTTATCTGCCACGGATTGCACATAGTCACCTTCGTTGAAATAGCTCAGATTGAAATCCCTGGTCGCTTTAGCGCTCCAGAGCCGGAGAGTGTTTACATAGCCGTTCTTATATCCCGGAACGAGGTAATCATAAGCCATGGCCATTACGTCCTCGGCGGGAATCCAGTGCATCTGTTTGCTACCATCTTCCCGGATTCTTTCACTCACTCTTCCACCAAAATGCACGGGAAAGAGCCGTTCCGGACGGGGCGTTTCCCACACACTGCCATAACGGAGCCAGTTATCAGGGGTTTCGAGTTGCTCGCAAGCCTTGATGTGCTGGAAAAAGATGCCATACTCATAGCGGATGCCATAGCCATAGGCAGGTATCTTCAATGTTGAGAGTGAATCCAGGAAACATGCAGCCAGGCGTCCCAAACCGCCATTACCCAATCCCGCATCCCACTCCAGATCGCAGAGCATACTGAGATCAAAGCCCAGCTTGGTGAGGGCATTCTGAGCCTTGTTTTGCACATCCAGATTGAGTATAGCATTGTGCAGGGAGCGGCCAATCAAATACTCCAGAGAAAGGTAATAGACTCGTTTACGGCCCAATGCATATTCCTGGGGCTGGGTAATCAGCCACTGATCCATCATCAATTCTTTGATGGTTTCGGCAAAGCTGAGATAGGAATCCATGGGAGTGGCAGACCAGCGGTCCTTGCCACGGGTGTACTTCAGATGATGGATAAAGCGCTGAACTATCTCCTGGCTTGTGGCTTCCAGGCGGGTAGAATCCAATAACTCAGTAAATGACTTTTCCATGGTAACCTCCATAAAAAGTACTACATAAATAATAAGCAGTTTTCAGAATTCTACCATGAGCAGTTGTCATCAAGAGTGTCATCGTGGAGATGAGAAAAACCTTGTGATAGAGGATGAAAAAATTGAGTCAAGACTGATACTCTCAAATAATGCTTGACTACACCAGATAAAAGTGTCATTTTGTCATTAGTAAGCCTATGCTTGGCATTGCAACAAAGGAGATATGAATGGGACCAATCAGCGAACACCATCTGATGCTGTTTCTGATTCAATTTGCCTTGCTTTTGGGAATTTGCAAGGTAGTGGGCTATATTTTTGAAAAGCTGAAGCAATCCAGCGTCACGGCAGAGCTCCTGGTTGGCATTATGCTGGGTCCGGCGATCCTGGGCTAACTGGCCCCAGGTGTGCATGCTTACTTGTTTCCCAATGATGCGATTCAGCGCTCGATGCTGGAAACCATAGCCTGGTTTGGTAATTTCTTCCTGCTGATGGAAACCGGGCTGGAGATCAATTTCTCGCGGGTCTGGCATCAACGTGGTGATGCAGTCAAGCTTTCCACGGTGGATTTGATCTTGCCCATTCTGATCTGTTTTGTGCCTATTTACTTCCTTCCGGAGCATTATCTGAACGATCCCTCGCAAAGAGTGCTCTTTGCCCTCTTTATTGCTGCGATCATGACCATCAGTGCGTTGCCAGTGGCAATCCGGGGCATGCGGGATCTGAACATACTCAAGACCGACATGGGTTTCCTGATTCTCTCCGCACTTACTATAAACGATATCGTGGGCTGGGTAATCTTCACTATCATCCTGGGTTTGTTTGCGCACGGTTCTTTTGAACTGGGCTTTGTGACAAAGCTGATCCTGGCTACCCTGGCCTTTACTGCCATCAGTCTTACGCTGTTGCGAAGGCTGGTGGATAAAGCCATGACCTTCATTCACGAACGCATTGGTGAGGGTACAGGCCTGAAGATAACCTTCATTATGATCGTAGGGGCGATTTTTGGCGCCATTACCTTAAGGATTGGCATCCATTCCCTCTTTGGTTTCTTCATTGCTGGAACCATCCTGGGTGAGGCTACTCACGTAAGTGAGCGCGATCGTTTTGTGATGAACCGGCTGGTTTACTCGATCTTTGTCCCCATTTTCTTTGCCAGCATCGGTTTGCATCTGGATTTTATCGCCAATTTCGACTGGTTCCTGGTGATTCTGATGTCTTTCATCGGAATAGCTGCAAGGTTTGTAGCAGCCTATCTGGGTGGCAAATGGTCGCGGCAGGATAAGAGTAATCTTGTGGTTATCGCCATCTGCCATACCCCGGGAGGGCAGATGCACATTGTGGTGGGCATGCTGGCTTATTCCAGCGGATTGATCAGCGAGAAGATCTTTGTGAGCATCGTCGCATCAGCGATACTGACTACGATCATCTTTGGTCCCTGGCTTTCTCAGGCAGTACGCAAATTGCGCAAGGCCATCTTCGAGATTATCTTCACGGAATCCGAGATCTATATAGATGTATCTGCCCAAACTCAAGAGGAAATGCTGAATTTTATGAGCCAGGTAGTTGCTGAACAAACCAATCATACAGAAGAAGCTGTGTATCGTGAGATCAAGCTGAGGGAAGACCAGATGAGCACTGCCATGGGAGGCGGGATCGCCATTCCTCATGCCAGGCTGGAAGGCATAGATAAATCCTATCTCTTTGTCTTTCGCTCCAATCACGGCCTGGAATGGGATAGCCCGGACGGGAAGCCAGCACATCTTATATTACTGGTGATCACTCCAAAATCTTCTCCCAATGCCCAAATCCAGATCCTGCAAAGCCTGGCCACGGCACTGCACGATCGCCAGATCGCCCGGCAACTGGTAAGAACCAGAGACCAGCGATATCTGTGGGCAGCGCTGCGGTCAGAACTGAATGCCTGCCAGCACTGTAATGTGAATCAAGCATAATCTGCAAGCAGATATGCCTTGCCGGATTTACTTTTTCTTGACAGAAAAGCGGCACCAAATTCTTTGGCAAAACATAGTCATATCAGGTCCAGTAACTCAGCGGTAGAGTATCTGCCTTTTAAGCAGAGAGTCGATGGTTCGAGTCCATCCTGGATCACCAAAAGTTTGCGACCCCTTCGTCTATCGGTCAGGACTCAAGATTTTCATTCTTGCAAGAGGGGTTCGATTCCCCTAGGGGTCGCCATCTTTTTCTAGAGCATGTATAGCGGTGTCACCGCTTGTTTTTTATGCGTCCCGTTCGTCTAGTGGCCTAGGACTCGTGATTCTCAGTCACGCAACAGGGGTTCGATTCCCCTACGGGATGCCATTTTTTTTGCCCCTCACTCCAGCCCTCTCCTGTCTTTTCCGCCAAGATTGGTAAACTCAACCTTGTGGCTCACCGGCATGGGAAGCAGAAGTTGTCGTGCTAACTGAGCACATGCAAATAATATCTCTACGTATGGTTTAAAAATTGCTAACAAATATGGTTAGTGATTGTTACGATACAAGCATGGCAGGCTTCAAAGTGTAGCCCAAGGCACGGCGATCATCATGTCCTGGCCTGCAAGCGTAGAAGACCAACTCCAAATCGATAGGAGCACAAAATGAATAGAAACATTAGTATGGCGATAGCCTTATGCTTCCTTTTCTTACTGATTTGTTCAGCGGGATATGCCCAGACCTACTTTTATCTGGATTACAATTATCAAACTGCTGATACCCTGTATCTTACTCTGCAGGTTTACACTTCAGCGCAACCCCTACCTGGCGTATCTATCTCCAATTATTACTATTATCCATGGTGGGGCGTAGCAGTTGATGGCGGGTATCCCAATTGGTCAGCCACCCCAGGCTATTACTCATATGGTTATGTATTTGGCACTTTTTCGTATTTTGATATAGCCTGGCCTATCACAGTAGAGCCTGGTGAACACAGTTTCCAGGCTTACCTGCTGTTATACACTATGCCAGAATGTTATCCGGTTGGAACCCCCCTGGCTTTGAACATTGGCAGCCATTCTCCCGATCTGGTGTCCTGGGAACTGCTCGTCAATACTGCAAATCTCCAAGGCCTGAACCTGAGGCTCAAGATTACCAATCCTACTCAAGATAACTGGATCATGAACTGGCCAACTCAGCCCATCACCTGTTTCAGTATCAACGATCAAATGATCATGGGGCAACCAATCGACGAACCCTATCAGATTGTTGTGCTTCCTGACAATAGCTTGTACTTACCGATCACCTACACGCATCCTATGCAGAATGGTATCTACCGGGTGCAAGCCTATCTGATCCTACCGGATGGTAGCGGACAAGTTCCAGTGGGACAATTGCTAACTGTGAATCTCGGTAATGTGCAAAATCAGGTTTGCGGCCCGGGCGATATCACTGCCAATCAACCGCTGGACTTTTACTGGACCAATAACCTTTACGAGTGCATCTACACTACTGAGGATCTAAACGGTATCCACGGTCAAATCACAAATCTGGCCTTTTACAATCAGTTTCCCGGGGTGGCTATCAGCGATGTCCCAGTGAAAATCTATCTGGGTGGAACCTCCCACGCAGACCAAATGGAAGGATGGATTCCTGCTGATCAGCTTAGTTTGGTCTTTGATGGTAATATCACTTTCCCTGCTGGAGCCAATGAGATTCTCCTGAGTCTTGACACCCCTTTCACTCTGAATCAGGGAGAGAATCTGGCGCTGATGGTGCAGCGGGATGGAAATCCAGCTCAAAATCTGAGCGGAGCACTATTTCTCTGCCAAAATTCTGGTATCTTCAATGGCAGATTGGCCACATCCAATACTGCCCCGCTGGATCCGCTCAATCCACCTGCATCAGCCAGCTTCACCGGCAAAACCCCTAAGCTCGGCATTTGGTACATCCCTGGCGTGGAAAATTCAGATCCAGCCGTGGATATGACTCCCAGGTTTATAGCCTATCCCAATCCCTTCCATCATACTTCCAACCTGGATTTTACATTGAAAGAAGCCGCAGATTTGCAGATTCGGGTATACAACCTCAAAGGCCAGCTTGTGAAAACCCTCTTTCATGGCTATAAAGCTGCGGGGATTCATAGCCTTTCCTGGGATGGCCGTGATGAACACGGATCTCCCCTCAGTAATGGCATGTACCTGTATCGGATCACCTCCGCCGGATTCCGCAGCACCATAAGGACTCTACTGCTTAAATAGCCTCATTCTGGCCCAATGATCCCGCACCAATCTGAGACTGAATTGGCTTGGAACCTGCATCACGATTATCTTGTTATAGAGATTTTAAACTTTGGAAGTTCGAAAACAATGGAAACAATCGCATATCAAATCGTCAAAGAGGCTGATTGCGCTGCAATTCTGCACCTTTACAGAGCTGCAGGCTGGTGGCAAATGGATGAGAATCCTGAATATCTGAGCACAGTAAAACACATTATCGCCAATAGTTTTTGCTTTGTAATCGCCAAATATGGCGATGAGATCATCGGCATGGGCAGGGCAATCTCGGATGGCGTAAGTGATGCCTATATCCAGGATGTGACTGTGTTGGAAAGCTATCGCGGCCAGGGCATTGGCAAACATATTATCCGGACGCTGCTGGAAAACCTCAAACAAAACCAACTACAATGGATCGGCTTGATCTCCGAACCCGGCTATGAACGCTTTTATGAGGGTTTGGGATTCAAGGTGATGCAGCATTATACTCCCTTCCTACTCTCTGAATAAGGCTCCGATATGACTACAGAAATGCCAGGCCTGAAGCCTCTGGAGATAACTGACACCCTGATGATAAGGGACTATCTGAACCGGTATCCCCGGGAAAATTGCGACTACACGATCACCAATCTGATCGTGTGGGGTATGATCTACAACAATATGTACCTACTCTGGAAGGATAGCCTGGTGTTTTTCAATCCCCGCCATAAATACATCTTCTTTCCGGTGGGCGAGGGTTTCAGTCCCAGGGATTTACGGGAACTGGTGCTGGAGTTCAAACGCTACTATCCTGATGCGGAAATGATCCTGTTTCCTGAAGATTACCTGCAGCAGCATCCTGAGATTCAGGAGCTGTTTGAGATTCATGAGGATCGGGCTTGGGCAGATTATCTGTATCAGACGCAGAAGATGGTTTCTCTCAGCGGCAAGAAACTGGCAAAAAAGAAAAACCTGATCTCACAATTTGTAAGGGCATATCCACATTATAAAGTATTGAAAATCAAAGACGAACATCTGGAAGTGCTCCTGCAATTTACCAATAAATGGCGAAAGGAACGCAGTGCAGAAGGAATATATCTGATGACTGAGCTCAAGGCCATTGAAAACACGCTGGCACATTGGCATGAACTGCCGGTGGAAGGCTTGATCATCTGTCTGGATTACAAGATCGCCGCCTACTCGATCTTCAGCGCTCAAACCACGAATATGGCTACTGTACACTTTGAGAAGTTCGATCCCGATAAAAAAGGCTCTGCTCAAATCATCAATTGGGAGACTGCCCGCTATCTTTCCGAGCGCTTTGACTGGATCAACCGGGAGCAGGATATTGGGTTGGAAGGGCTGCGTCAGGCCAAGCTCAGCTATGCTCCGGATCGCTTTGCTCAGTTTTATGCTTCACAGCTAAGAGATAATAGCTAAAAGCCCAAAGCGCCAGCCAGGGAATCAGGAACCCCAGGATCCGTTTGGGGCGCGGATTGAGGATCATCTGCCAGATTACGGGTCTGTTATCGGCAGTCTGCCAGCGGTCGTGATATTTCATCAGAAGGGGATTGGGGCGAATCTCATTGAGCATTGCCAGGCGTTTGATATGCCGTTGGTGATACACCCTTCCCGCCTTTACACCCTTCAGATTGTAAAAACTATAGCCATGATAATCGAATTCCGGCAGCTTCATGAGTAAGCCCTTGTAACCCCTGTCAAAGAGGCTGAGTGCCAGGTCGTCACTGGTAAGCTCATGATATTTGTGTAGTTCGATCAGGGTACTGATCATCCCGGAAAGCGAATAAAATGGCGTTTCAGCTGGATACTCCATGAACCATAGGGCGCTATCCGGCAAGACATAGCTGAGGCCTCCTGCTTCCGGAGTAAGAGTTCTCAGGGCATTGGAGGCCAGTTTGTAGGTATCAAGATTCCGATCCACTCCTGCTCTTTGAGCCAGGGCATTCATCAGCACGGATTGGGTAAGGGCTGAATGCCATGGTGCACTTTGGCGGTATTTGGGGTAATCAAACGTATAAGGAGCGTAGGTGGTGCTATCGGTAACCTCGAGATTGCCCAAAAGCCAATCGGTTAGCAAGATAAAGCGCTGGTTATGTTCTTCCAGCTTGCGCCAGGCAAATTCACTCTGGGCTTCCTTGGCGATAAACAGGGGATTGTACTGCTTGATGCCATCGCGATAGATTTGCACAGGGATGCCTTTTTCATCCAGGACTTGTACCTGATTGAAGGGTCTTCCAGTCAGCTTGGCAGTCATGCGCTCGGCAAAGAGAGTGAAATCCACTTCGGCAAATTGCCAGATCAGGCTAATGAAAAGCAGGGATATTAAAGCTGTGATAATCGCTGTGCGCTTATGCAGCATCATGATCTCCTTTTGAACAGCAGAGTAAGGGCATATAGCAGAGCCTGACAAATCACGATCGTAGCTCCGGTGGGCAGGTTGTATTGAAAGGACATGGCAAAACCCATCAGTGAAGATAAGATGGCAGCCAGGATGCCGATTACAATCACTTTTTCCAGGCGATGGGCCAGATTGAAAGCGATAACTGCGGGTAAAATTAACTGAGCCGTAACCAGGATAATGCCGGCGGACTTGAGGTTGATGACGATATTGGCAGCCAGCAGGGTGTAGAACAGGCGATCGACAAGAGCAATGCGGATTCTGAATACCCGGGCAATCTCAGGATTGTAGCACAGATAATAGAGGCGATTGTAGAAGATCGAGACAAAGGCCAGGTTGATCAAGAGCAGGATACCCAGCACGAGATTCTCCTGTCCCTGGATCAGAAGTACATTGCCAAACAGATAGCTGGATAGATCGAAGGTGTAATTCCTGGATAGTGAGATCAGGATGATGCCAATGGCCATGGATAGGGAGAGGAAGATCGTGATGGTATTGGCTTCCTGAAGCTTGTATCGTCTTGCCAGCCAGGAGATGCCAAGAGAAATCAGAATCACAAAAACCAATGCTCCAATAGTCAAATTGGTTCCGGTGATGATCGCCAGAGCTATTCCCGCAAAGGCAATGTGGGATAAAGCCTCTCCCATATAGGAGATTTTCCTCAGGGTTACAAATGGGGCAAAGACAGCCAGGCTCATCCCTGAAAGAACTGCGCCCAATAGTGCGTTTAAGATGAATCCCGGCATCAGTAACTCTTCTCGATCAGGCGGACATTTTCGCCAAAGGTTTTGTGGATGATTTCGGCATTTACCAGCTCGGTATGATCATGACAATGCAAGGTGCGGTTCAAGCAGATCATGAAATCGCAGTATGAACTGAGTGTATGCAAATCGTGGGAGATCGTGATGATCGTAATCCCCTGAGAGTGGAAGCCTTTCAGCAGTTCGAAAAAACCCTGTACTCCGGGTTGATCGATCCCGGCTTCGGGTTCGTCCAGGATCAGGTAACTGCTTCCTGAGACTATCGCCCTCGCCAGCATCAGCCTCTGAAATTCACCTCCGGAGAGGGTTCCAATCTGAGCTCTGGCTTTATCGGCAATCCCGCATTGTTCAAGCGCTTTGTGAGCCAGCAGCTTGTGGGTAGGGCTGAATCTTTTACCCAGGGGTAGTTGCCAGGCAAGACCCATAAGAACTATATCAAGAGCAGTGGCAGGAAAGCTAGGATCATATTCCTCCCTTTGGGGAAGGTAACCAAAGCCACTTTGTTTCAGCCATTCCTTTTGGGGCATGGAATCGATCAGGATTTCACCCTTCTGGATTTCATAAAGCCCCAATAGGAGCTTGGCGAGGGTGGATTTTCCTGCGCCGTTGGGTCCAATAATCGCGGCAAAAACCCCTTTGGGGATGATCAGATTAATCTCCTCCAGGATGGTTTTTCCATTGATGCTGTAGCTTAGATCTCGGAATTCAATCAATTTATCTGAACCCGCTTTTCATGCTTTCCCAATTCGCCAGGATCAACTCGGCAATGGTATTCACATTGAGGGTATGTCCCATGGGATCGAGGGTTTTGATGTTCAGCTTGTATTCTTTAGCCAGAACTTCAGCGGATTTGGGATTCTGTTGGGGTTCAACGAATATGGTTGTTACTTCATAGGCTTGAATTTTCTTTCCCAAATCTGTTAGTTCTTTGGCAGTGGGTTCCTTACCAGGAGAAGTCTGCACCCAGCCCAGATAGTCGATCACGTAGTCATCACAGAAATAGTGGAAGCTATTATGATATGTAACCAAACCAGGTTTGGCGAAACCAGCGCGTTCCCGGGAGATTTTCTCATTAGCCTGGGCGAGTTCCATGGCAATCTCATTGGCCTTATGATTTATCACTGGTGCATAGTCCGGGAATCTCTCCACCAGTTCAGCCTTCAGCTTCGTAGTGAGCTTGATCATCATCAGAGCAGAAGTCCAAAGGTGAGGATCACTGCCTACATGATGGTGTTCGTCTTCAGCGTCGTGTTCATGTTCTTGTTCATGCATGGCTCGAAGGGCTACTTGTTTCAAGGAATCCAGAACCACAAGATCCCTTAGTAGATCAGCACAAATCAGGTGTTTTTTGGATATCTGGCTAAGATTTTGGTTGAGAAACAGCTCCAGCCCCATGCCATTACTGATGATCAGATCTGCTGTATGCAGATCCTTCAGGTCTGCCGGTTGCGCAGTCCAGGTATGCGGAGACGCATTGGGGGGAATCAGGCTGCGAACTTCAATGCCATCTCCCACCAGTTGTTTTACCAGGAGCTGATAGGGATAAATCGATACCAGGATTAGGGGTTTCTTTTCGTTATCCACTTTATCCTGTTGTTTTCCGCATGCTCCGGCAAACAGCATTAGCGCAATCATAAGTAAGAACAGGTATTGTTTCATATTGCTCTTCCCAGGTCAGGGTTATTCCATGTTTCTCAGCAGGCTGGTAATCAGGCGAACGCCTACACCAGTAGCTCCAAAGCTGCTGATCCCGGTTTCTTTGTCTTTCAAGGCGGTACCAGCGATATCCAGATGAATCCAGGGCTTGTCCTGAACAAATTCCTTGATGAATAGAGCGGCTGTGATGCAGCCTGCCATTGGTCCACCGGAGTTTTTCAGATCAGCGATTTCGGATTTGATCAATTCCTTGTATGGAGCATGCAAAGGCATCTGCCAGACCGCTTCACCTGAAAAATCTGCGGCGTCTTTGATCTGATCCAGCCATTCAGCATTGTTGCCCAAAACTGCTGAGAAATCATGCCCCAGTGCAGCTACCGCAGCTCCTGTAAGTGTGGCAATATCCAGCACACGATCCACTTTCTCTTTTTCCAGAGCGTAGTGGACGGCATCTACAAGGGTAAGACGGCCTTCAGCATCGGTATTAACCACTTCAATGGTCTTTCCCGCCATGGAAGTGATGATGTCACCAGGGCGGTAGGAATCGCCGCTGATCATGTTTTCTGCAGCAGCTACGATGGCTACCACATTCACTTTGAGCTTCATGGTAGTAATGGCTGCCATGGCACCTATCACCGCGGCTGCGCCACCCATGTCGTTTTTCATGTTGAACATTCCCTGTGCAGTCTTGAGGCAATAGCCGCCTGTATCGAAGGTGAGCCCTTTACCGATCAGTCCAATGGTGTTATGTTTACGGTCGGGATTGCCCATATAGCGCATGATGATCAGGCGGGGTTCATTTTTTGAGCCCTTACCCACGGCGAGGAAGGCATCCATTTTGAGCCTTTTAATCTTGTCCATAGAGTGTACTTCAATGGAGAAGCCATATTGTAGTGCTGCTTTACGGGCAGCATCGGCCAGGGTCTCAGGATTGATCACATTGGCTGGTTCGTTCACCAGATTACGGGCCAGATTGGTAGTTTCAGCAAAGATTCTGCCTTCCAGAATGCCACGATTGATGTGCCGGGTGTTTTTGGTGTTCAAGATCAGATGCAGGCTTTCAAGCTCGTGGAGCTTATCGTCACTGAGGTACTTATTGAATCTATAACTTACCAGCATGGCAGATTCTGCCATTACATGCCCCAGATGCACATCATTGATCGGGTATTCAAAGCCGATCAGGACATAGAGTTGTTTGGATTTCATCTTCAGGGCTGTGCGCCAGCAATCGGCAAAGAGCTTGCGGAACTTGTTGGTGTTTAGCTCGTCCTTGTCTCCTGCACCACAGATGATTATGTTCTGGCGATGCTTGCCCAGCATCCGGCAAAAGCCTTTTACGGAACCGTAGCTAAAATGAAAATCCTCAACCTGGGCAAAAGCCTCAATGGAATGAGCCAGATCGTCTTCGATATACTCGAGTCCCTGAATCTGCCCATCTTCCTCCTGAATCAACACGAAAGTATCGATGTGTTCGGGTAATCTACGGATAACATCAATCTTCATCTTGGATACTCCTTTTATCTTGCATTATCTTAAAAATCGTTGGTAAGGCTGAAATAGACCTGGGGCTTGGAGATATTGGTAAAGTCCGTCAGCCATGATACATCCATCTTCAGGACAAAATAACCCAGGTTGATTCGGGGGCCGAAGCCATAGCCCAGTTTGATATCCTGAAGTTTGCCATCTTGCATGCCTTGAAAATGTGAGTTCTGATCCCACACTGCTCCGGCATCCACAAAAGCTGAACCCCGGATATTGGATAGCCCCAAAGGCAGTGGAAAAGCCAGGGCAAAGTAATCCAGGAAGGGGAATCTTAGTTCCACAGTTCCCAAGACTTTCTTCTCTCCAGAGAGGTTTGTATCCAGGGCTCTGACGCCATAATAGCCACCCAGAGAAAAACGATCCGGGCTGTTGCCAGTACTGATCCCCGCATTGAGCCTCAAGGCCAGGCTGTAGCGCCGGCTGAAGAGATTGTAACTGCGGAGATCGAGGTAATTGGTCAGATAATCCTGTTTGTCTGAGGCAAAGCCTTTCTGGATTCTATACAATCCCCGCCATCCGACCATCGGTCCGGTGGAGCCAAACAGGGCGTTGTCATACACCAGGTTCAATCCGGGAGCATATGAATAACCCTGGATATGATCCAGATCATTGATCCAGGAACCGCTGTTGATATTGGCGCTGGGCAGATAGTCAAGCTGGTTGCGGTATTCATAGAGCATGTTGTCAAATTCCAGGCGGAAGAAGCGGCTGAAAGGATACCTGACCATGCCATAGAGTCCGGTTTGCCTGATTTTCTGGCGGGAGTAGCCCACAAATGAATCATTTACAAACTCACGATAGTACAATTCATCGTAGAAGTTATAAACCCCAAGCCCCCAATCCAATCTTGGTTTTAAATAGAGGTATGTAAACAGGAAATTAGTCTCTTCCAGTTTGTCCGATACTCCCAGGCTGATGCCGATGGCATGATCCCCCATCAGATCGCTGAGTCCCAATTCCAGATTCCCAATCGCTCCTGACGAAGACGAGTATGCAATGCCGCCCCACAGCGTATCCAGACCGAATTTGGGTCTGTATTTGTTGATGACGGGTGGCTTTTCCGAGGGTGTCTCCGGTCGTTCATCCCAGCTATAATCAATAGAAATCATCTCTGAATCCGGGATCACAGGCTCAAATCCACTGAATACAGGACGTCTGATATCGGCAGTGCGTGGAGCCTGGGGTTTTACCGCAGCAGTCCTCTTCCTGACGCCATAATAGTCCAGTCTGGTGTAATCTATGTTGTCCAGCAAATCCTGTTCCATACTGTAAGACACAGGTGCGGGATAGGGCTCATACTTAAGTGAATCAAAGGGGGAACTGGCAAAATAGATGTTCCATCCGCCATTAAAATAGTTCGAAAGGATCAGGTAGTTGTCATCCAGAGAGACATCGCCATTATAGACTCCAGCCAGAGTATTTGTGAGGGGAGCTCTGCTATTGGTGCTTAGATCCAGGATCTCAAGATTGGCGATTTTGTTACGTTGGGAAAGGAATAGCAGCTTGGTACCATCGCCACTATACATGGGTTGGGTGCAATTGAAGGGTTCATTGGTATGTTGGAGAATCTCTCCACTCTGCAGATTGTAACTGAAGATGTCGTTTGTATAATTGACAAAGAAGCCGTAGCGCACCTGATCTTCATTGGCCATTCGCTTTGAGGCAAAGACCACTGTGCTGCCATCGGGGGAAAAGCGGGGCTGGATATCGCTGAAAGAATCATTGGTCAGCCGGCTTAGGGTGTCTGCTTCGGTATTGTAGAGAAACAGGTCACTCTGCATGCCTTGTTGGGCGCTCATGACGATACTCTTGCCATCTGGCGAGACATCAAGCTCAAAGATGGAACTGAGGGTATCAAGCTTGATAGTGCGAGTGATTCTTCTCTGATCAACATCCAAAATATGGATTCTATCCCCATCGGCAGTTTTGGCAGAAAAAGCGATCTGCTGGCCGTCGGGAAACCAGCTCAGGTTGCTGCGAAAATAGTGGAATTCCTCAGCTTTGGCAGTAGTTTCTCCGGTAAAGATCTTTCGGGGCTTAGCCAAGCCCTGGGTACCAGCAAGCCAGATGCTGTAGCGAGCTCCCACATCAGAGAAATAAACATATCTGCTGCCATCAGGTGAGAATCTGGGAGAGAAATTGAAGTAGGATCCGTCCTTCTTGTTTTCAGTGCGTGGTTCATAGGCCTCTTGAGGGACATTGTGCGTGTTAACGGTGGGGAAAAAATCTCTCTTGAGCTGGTATCTCCAACGGGATTCCAATTCTTCAAACTTCATGCCGAAGACTTTCTTGGTGGCGTCTTCGAGATTTGAGATCGTCCTTAGAGTGTAAAAGTATTCGTTTACTTTGTTCCGGCCATAGACTGAGGCTATGTATGTAAGGAAGCTTTCACCCAGGCGATAGGCAAGATAACCATCGATGTAATCAAGCTTGGGGAGGTTGTCGTTTACCACCATGTCCAGGATAAACATGTTATTGTAATCATCTTCTCCGCCAATGGACAGAAACTCCGGCAAACCTTCTGAAAACCAGAATGGGAAGGATGTGGCTCTCAGGGACTGGAAAGCGTCGGTAATACGTCTATCCAGGGCATTCACATAGGCATGAGTGAGCTCATGAGCCAGCAGTTCTTCAAGCTCGGAGTAATTGCCATCGAAAGGAACCACCACGCGGTTGCGCAGGCTTTCTGTGAATCCGCCAATTCCTTCTGAAAGTAGAGGGTAGATAATATTTGTGGTTTGAAACTGGGATTTTGAACTGTAGAAAATGATGGGTATCCGGCTCAGAATGGGGTATTTCAAATCTGCCTTGATATAGTAATAAATATCTTCTGCCATCAAGGCCACAGTACGCCCGAATTGATCTTCACCTTTGGAAAAGTAGATGTCGAAGTGTGTGGTTTTCAGCACAGACCAGTCCTGCTGGGTGGCATTTACCTTGTTTTGTCCGAAACTTACCGCCTGGAGCAAAGCACAACCAAGCAGCATCAAGATAATGGCGTATTTTCTCATAATCATCCTAAAAGAGTGAGAACTTCACATATTTTCTGGGGTTTGCCCGGACGTCTTTGACCAGGGCATCCAGGTTCTCTATGGAAAGCAGCAGCTTATTATAAAGCTCTGCATCGCTGAGCATCTTTCCTGCCGTGCCCGAACCTGTAGCCAGTTTTTGGGCACTGGTACTAAGCTTACCAGAAAGAGCCTGCAGGCTGTCCAGGGTGTTGTTCACCCTGGCTATGGCATCTGGTGCCATGCTCACCGCTGTCTCCAGATTGTCTTTGTTGTCTGCCAGAACACTGCTGATCTGGCGGGTAATCTGCTCCACCCGGTTGATTGTAGCAGAGATGTCTTGTTTTAGTTCGGTAATGGAGCGTTTTGAGGTGTCCACAGCTTCTGCAGCGCCGGAGAGAAGGGTTTCTCCTTGCCGGAGCAATCCTCCCTCGGCATTCAGGGCAGATACTACCTCATCCAGCCGGGCCAGGGTAGCGGAAGCCGCTGAGATCATCATCATCATGCCCATGGGGCTTTCCCCGCGCTGGACTACTCTGGTATCCATCAGGCGGGGGTTATCAGAGGGAACGATCCGCATGCTCTTGCTTCCCATCAGGCTGTCTTCGATGTAAAACTTGCTGGACTCGGGGATCTTGATGGAAGAAAGGATCGATCCAGTGCAGATAATGCCTTCCGGGTGGATACCAACACTCTTTATACGGCCTGCTTCCATTCCTCTATACATGATTTTGTCGCCTACTTCAAGACCCATGATATCGTCAAATACTACGGATATCTCCTGCTGTGACTTCATATTGAGCCGGTTTGTGAGCCATAGATATCCCAAGATCAGGATTAAAAGGATCACTAAGGTCCAGATTCCGGTCTTGATCTGAGTGCTGCGCAGCCGGCGGTAAAACTTGCCCATACTACCTCTTATGTCTTCAGCTTTTTCTTCTCTGCGGCAGGGAAGAGGATGTTGTTCAGGATCAGGCGGTAGCCTGGGGAATTCTTAAACAGATCGAGCACAGTTTCTGGATCTCCTACCATATGCTGATAATCTTCCGGATCGTGTCCTCCATAAAACGTGAATGTTCCCTTGCCCACATTGCCGTGGATATACTTCACATCGTTCATGCCTGGTACTTCAGCCAGGATGATCACACTTTTCTTTACTTTATCCCGGAAGAATGAGGTGGTTTGCCCCAAAAAGCCATCGATCACATTTGTATGGCATTGGGTAAGCATTGTGGGGACAGGATCGTATTTGGCGGAGAAATCGAAGAGCTGAAAATAGTCTGCTTCGGCACCCCGGAGTCGCGAGTAGTCACTGGCATCTATATCTGAAAACTCATATTCAAAAGGGTTGGTGCGCAGCTTGAAATTCTCAAAGGCAAAAGTGCGGGAGAAATCCAGCTTGCTCTGATATTGGGGATCGATGCCATCCCCATCGATAGCGCTATCGACGATATCTATTCCATGAGCAGCCAGGGCAATATCATAAGTATCCGTAGCAGCACACATGGCAAAGAGGAAGCCTCCTGAAACCACATACTCACGGATTTTCTCCGCCACAGCATGTTTCAATTGCCATACTTTGCTATAGCCATGCTTGGCGGCCATGGCTTCGCTTACCTTCACGTCATTTTGATACCAGGGGGTATGCCGGTAGGAACCGTAAAATTTACCGAACTGCCCGGTAAAATCCTCGTGATGGAGATGCAGCCAGTCATAATCCCGCAGCTTGCCTTCCAACACCTCGTCATCCCAAAGCCGTTCATATTCGATTTCTGCATATTCCAGAGCCAGGGATACTGCATCATCCCAAGGCAAAGTATTAGGTGGTATATACACAGCGATTTTGGGCTCTTTTTCCAGAGTTACAGATTCCATATTGGCTTCCTGAATCTCTGTCATAATAGCAGCCACTTGGGCCGATGATATGGATTCATAGCGAACCCCACGGATATTGCACATGGCTATGATCTGGGGTGTATCGGGAAAAAGAAAACTCCCTCCCCGGTAATTCAACAGCCATTTTACCACAAGCTGCTCCTGCAATCCTGCAAAAGCTATCCCATAAGCCTTAAGGTGATTGGTCTGAGATCTGTCCATGGGAATCAATATGTCCGCAGAAAGATGCATAATGCCTGCCAGCAGGCAAATGGCACACAATGCGCTACGGAGCATCATCCGGTGTCTATATCCGCTATGCAATAGCATACTCCTTTTTTGTCATAGCCAGCTGTCCGATCCTGAAGTTCTGATCTCTTCAGCATGGATGTATCGCAATAACTGCCTGTTCTTATTGGGAATTCTGGAGCCAAAAACCAGAATCAGCCAATCATGTGTCAAGATAAATCTCCAATGGTGCCGGAGGTCATCAACGCATTGAACAGCGATGCCTTCCGGGGATTGACCTCCAAAGCCTGTATAATCCCACTCTGGGCAAGTAAGCGCTGGAAGGCAGGCAGGTCTGCTTCCGCACATATTTTCTTTATTTCAGAAGATATCCGATTTGCAGATAAATGCAAAACACACTTTGCATTGGCCACAATGCCCTTCCAAGTGTCAGGATCAATATCAAAACCCAGGCGTGCTGCAAAGCGCAGAGCCCGCAGGATTCGCAGTGGATCCTCTGCCAGCACAATAAGAGGATCACCAACACAGCGAACCACTCCATGCTCCAGATCAGCAAGCCCTCTATCACACAGATCCAGGATGTCTCCGCTCTGAATATCCATCAGCAGGGCATTAATCGTGAAATCCCGCCTCAGTACATCATCCCGCAGAGTCCCAAAACTAACCCTGGGATGTCTACTCTTAGGGTAATATAATTCTTTCCTGGTCATGGTAAACTCGATCTCAACCGTCTCATGTGTAAGTTTCGCAGTGCCAAACTCATTGAAGATGCGTAGTGATGTACCGGCGCTCGCAGAAGTACAGACTATAGTTCGCAGAGGGGAGTCATTCAGCCGGGTAGCAAGAAAGCGTGCCAGCTTGATCCCACCATCTTTCATTTCCACAGTGAGATCCAGATCAGTCGATTCTCTGCCCAAGCGCCAATCCCGCACACAACCCCCAGCCAGAAAGCATTTGCCCTCAAATTCTGAACCTGAGATCATTACAGCCAGGTTCTGCCGTATGATTTCCAGATTCACAGCAATTCTCCAATCACCATATTGGATATGAATAATGCGCTGCGGCTGAGTCGGATGAATTGCTCGTCCACCTCCAGCAAGCCCAGGCTGCATAGCCAATCGATCTTCTCCTTTCTGCCTATCACAAAATCATTCCCGAAACGCTGAGCATAAGCTGATAAAGACATGCCTTTGATGAGACGCATATTCATCATGATGTAATCCTGCCTGACATTGATGCCCCCATCACTTTCCGGCATCCGAATTCTATGGGTCACATTTTGATAGTACTGCTCCAGATTCGCTGGATTTATGTAGCGAGCGTCCTGATAGTTGCCACAGGCTGAGGCTCCCAGGGCCAGACAATCGTTACAATGCCAGTAGAGCAGATTGTGTCTTGATTCATATCCCGGACGGGAGAAATTCGAAATCTCATATTGCTCAAAGCCACTGGCTGTCAGAATCGAGCAGATCGTAGCATAGAGTTCAGCCTGGGTGTCAGCATCTGGCAGGCTATCTGCCAAGGCAGCAAATTGGCATCCATCATGCAGTTCCAGGAGGTAGCAGGAGATGTGTTTCAGGGGCAGGACAAGGTATCGATCCAGGTTTTGCTTCAGCTTGTCCACCCTGCTTCCAGGTAAGCCATAGATCAAATCTGCCGATAGGTTTGTATAGCCATGATTGGTCAAAAGATCGAGTTTAGCCCTGATTTGTTCAGCCTTATGCTTACGGCTAAGCCAGATCAGTTCATCATTGTGCAAGGATTGGATGCCCAGCGAGAGTCTATTGACCGGAGTCGTTTTCAGATCAGTGATGTATTCTTTTGTAATCTGCAGAGGATTGATTTCCATTGTGATTTCCGTGTCCTCAGCCAGAGGAAGTCCATCCAGAATAGTATTGATTTGTTCTGCGGATAGCAAAGACGGAGTACCGCCGCCAAAATATACAGAATGGAGGGTCGCTTGATAGAGCTCCGGATACAGTGCTTTTTCTCTGATCAGGTAGCTGGCGTACTCAGCTATTGCCTTCCTGCTGTAGGGCAGGGAAAAAAAGTCACAATACCCGCATTTGGAAAGACACCAGGGGATGTGGATATAGAGCCCTAACGGGCGAAGCGGAAGATCCTTTCCCATCTGATGTGTGGTGTATCAAAAAGCTTGTTGTAATCTATTCCTTTGGACCAGAATATCAGCCAGGGAGTCCCAGTGATATCGGTGCGATCCAGAAAACCCCAATAGCGGCTATCTTCACTCACATCACGGTTGTCTCCCATCACAAAGTATTTCCCTTCCGGCACTTTGATGGGTCCGAACCAATCCCGGTTGAAGGGTAGATGCACATCCAGAGAGTCGTTTTTTACCCGGTAAGGTTCGTACCAGCGATTGAAAGATACATAATCCGGCTCTCCGGGAATCTGGCGGCTGTCGTGGATCATGCGTGGAGAAGCAGGAGGGCTGGGCACTGCCATGCCATAGCACTCATAGCCCCGGGTGAATTCTTCGCCATTGATGTACACAATTTTGTTGCGCACTTCGATCACATCACCAGGCAGACCGATCACCCTTTTAACCACGTTTTTCCTGGAGTAATAGCACAGGTGAAAAGCGGTAAGAGGAAACTTGCTAAAGGCCTGAGCTTTGTTGATATAGAGAGGGTGAAAGAGGCGAATAAAGTTTTGCCGGTATTCAGGATGCTCCGGAGTACCTTCTTCAATCTTGGGGTAGCGGAAAGTAACGATATCCTCACGCTTGGGTTCTGTGAAGTAATACTTCAGCTTATTGGCAACCAGATAATCCCCCGTGAGCAGCGTTTTCTCCATTGAGGAAGAGGGGATCATAAAGTTTTGGAAGGTATAATTGCGGATAATCATGGCCACCACAAAGGCAAAGAGTATAGCTTCCGCCCAATCTTGCAGAGCTGGTTTGCGTTTGCGGAATTTCTTGCCCTCGGGTAGGGGAGTGAGAGTATAATTCAGGGTGCCTTTTTCTTCTTTGGTTTTATTCAGTTTCATGCGTTCTTTCATGTGAGCCGTATTTCCTCATATTCAAGCTATTATGCGCCAAGAGCCTGTGGAGGCTGGAAGTGTCAAGTGAAAAACAGTGAACGTAGTTCGAAATTTCTTGACAGCATGCATATTCACCAGTAACTTGAATATACTTGATAATAGATATGATCCAACCCGGATGATGATTTGAACAAACTACTTTGTCAGGAGGACCTTATGAAAACCTGGAAAGACCTGATCTTTATGATCTTAGCTTGGCTTTGTATTGTTTCCCTTACCCCACTTTTTGCTGTATCCACAGATGGTCTGGTAGCATGGTATCCCTTCAGTGGCAATGCTCAGGATGCCTCAGGTAATGGGCATCATGGAGTTGTCTTCGGTGCAAACATTGTAAATGATAGATTTTACAACCCTCAGCAGGCTTATAACTTTTACGCTGTAGAGCAAGACTACATTCGTGTCCCGGATCATCCAGATCTGCGCATCTCAAATGCCCTCACTATTGCCGTCTGGGCTTATCGAACCATTACCCCTGGCAGCTTTGAAGATCTCGTGATGAAGGGTAATGACTCCTATGGGTTTCAATTCAACAATAGCTCGAATGAAGTGTTGTTTCATCTTACTTCCAATGGGTGGAGAAACCTGAATTCAAATTTCACTCCGTCGATCCAAAACTGGTTCCACATTGCCGGCACCTATGATGGAGAGTGGCAACGCGTCTATGTGAATGGTGTTCTGACCAATTCAGCTTATTTCACGGGTGGAATCAACGTCAACAACGAGCCTCTGGATTTCGGGTACAAAGTAGCTGGTGACAATGCGTATTACACCGGGATAATGGATGATTGCTGTGTGTTCAACCGGGCCTTATCGGCTGAGGAAATCTGGGATTTATACAAGATAGGCCTGGATGTATCTACCCCTTCCAAACCTCTCAATGTCTCAATTGACAACGATCTTGGCAATATGAATATCACTTGGAATCCAGTGAACAATGCAGATTACTACCGGGTGTACTCATCAAACTCTCCTGATACTGGATTTTCTCTGGATGTAAGTGGTACATTCGGGATCAATAGCTGGACAGCAGCTCCGGCAACTGAACGAAAATTCTACAAAGTGAAGGCTGGCACCAATGCACCCGGGCAGAGCCCAGACATGGTTTGGGTGGAAGGTGGGACATTCAACAATGGGATATCTGAGGTTACCCTGGATGGCTTTGCTATCAGTAAATACGAAGTTACTCAAGCTCAGTATTATCGCATCACCGGAGAAACTTTTAACTACATTTACGGTGGAGGTCCGCACCATCCTGTGTACAGCGTTTCCTGGCTGAAGGCTATTGCCTTTTGCAATCTATTAAGTTACACTGAGGGATTGACTCCATGCTATACACTGGAAAACTGGGGTACCGATCCCAGCAACTGGCCAGCGGGATATGCCTCCGACAATAGTTACCACAATCTGATCAGTTGTGATTGGAATGCCAATGGTTACCGCTTGCCCACCGAGATGGAATGGGAATTTGCTGCCCGGGGAGGAAACCAGTCCAATGGCTATACATACAGCGGGAGCAACAGTGTTGCAACAGTTGCCTGGTACTATTACAATTCATCAGGCGTATGTCACCAAGTGGGCACGAAAGCGGCCAATGAATTGGGATTGCACGATATGAGCGGTAATACCCGCGAATGGGTGTGGGATAAATATGGCGATCTGCCTGAGTACCCTCAAACCAATCCTACCGGAGCTCTGGTATCAAGCTACAGAGTAGATCGAGGTGGTAGCTGTGGAAACGGGCAGAACTTCCTTACCGTAACCAACCGAATGTATGATTCACCTTCGGGAGGCACCTGGGATCGGGGCTTCAGGGTATGCCGGAGGGTTCCGTGATAAAAAAACAGCATCCCGAGTAATCAGGATGCTGTTCAAAAGAATTCTTTTACTTGATCTTGATGCCAGTGATGATAGCCTGATTCTCGATCAGGGGATTGTCTTTGCTATCCCGGGGTAGGCTTTCAATTGCATGAACCACGTCCATGCCTTTGGTTACTTTACCAAAAACAGTGTGCTTGCCATCCAGCCAGGGTGCTCCGGCTTGTTTGGTAACGATAAAGAATTGGGAACCATTGGTATTGGGTCCGCTATTGGCCATGCAGAGCGTGCCATAAGCCACGGGGTGGATCAGTTCCTTTTCATACAGAGGTCCATGTCCGGTTTTTGTAGTAAAGAATTCCACTGTGTGCGCCATGATGGGAGCGCCACTTTGCTGTGCCATTACTGAATCCACTATGGCTGTGATCTCGGGATCAGGATTTTCGGTCTGTAAATGAGGCATTATCACATCAGCCCAGATCTTGCGGGCCAAAGCTTCATCGTTGATAGCTCCGGTAATCTGTTTCTCGGCATTTTTGTAGCATTCATCCTCAAATTTGTAGCCGGGATTGCCCATGCCGTCGTTGGTACGATCAGCGTCTTTGGTATTGGGGCATCCGCCTTGAATCATGAAATCCGGGATCACTCTGTGAAAATATGTGCCTTCGTAATACTTCTCACGGCTCAGTTTGAGGAAGTTATCCACAGTCTTGGGCGCAAGTTCGGGCCACAATTCGATTTCGATATTGCCTTTATTGGTCTCGATTTCGATCAAGGTTTTGATTGGTTCCGGAGTGTTTTTCTGGTCTTGGGTGTTGGCGCAGGCGGTACCGGATATTGAGACCAACACTGCGATCAGCAGCAAGCTGAGAGTAGTCTTTGTAAAGGTCATGGTGTCTCCTTTATTGATGTCGATTAGGATTACGATTCAGTTTTGGGTTGATCTGTCCGGCCTTAGGATTAGCGTTGCATCACCAGAGGAATAAAGTGCTGGAATTCCGGTCATGGAATCCGATAATGCAACCGATCCCTCGGGAATCAAAGCAGTTTGGAGCCCGACAGGTGCGACCCACGGCTTATTCATTTTTGTGCTGCATTTATGTCAATGGTTTTCCGTCCTCCGGGCAAATACGAGAATTGCTTGGGGCTTCTATCGAGGTCATGCCGATAATGGCTTTTGTTACATAATGGACAATCGGATTCTGTTCACAGCCTTATAGGTTCGATAAACACATATGATGTAGCAGGGATTTCATTTGAAACTACTAAAATACTTATCAATCTCGTGTCGTAGCTCTATTCCCACTCTTTCAAAAGAATCTAATAGTGAAGCATAAGCACCATCTCCACCCAAGAAATCCCAAAACTCATCTGCGACCAATAATTCTGATTTTTGGTCAAGCATGCCGTGAATAGTCCACCTTTCATAGGGCTTTGGTTCATAAGGGTTATATGGTATGGCAATCAATGAATTAACGGAGGCATCGGGATTATCTGCCAATGTAGTAGCTATCCACTCCAGTAATGTCCGTTTAAACTCTTTAAAGGCTCCGATATTGGGTTTTGCAGTTTTTATATCAATCAAGAAAATCTCTCCGCTATCAGACACAAGTTTCAAATCTACCTTTGTTGGCTTGACTGAGACCATTGATCCTTTTGTGCAAACTTTTCTAATGGCCTGGATTTCTGCAGCTTTGTCTGGCGTTGTTTTGAGGTTGTTAATGAGTCCATTATCTCCTGGATCACTTTCTGGGCTGAAGTAGATATCTTTGTTCCTGCTATTTGTTGATTATCAGCATGTTCATATCGAATGGTTCCCAGGGTCTTTGCTACAGGTTCAAAGATGCTGGTGCCAAAACTAGTATTCAACGAATGAATAAATGAGTACAATGCCATTCTATCTTTCCCAATAAGTCTCGTATGGAATGGCATGAATGCTGTTTCTGGTTTATAATTGGCAAACTTGTTTCTCAAACACATCTTTAACACTTCGTCCAACTCATGGTTGTTTATCGATTGATATCTCATTAGCACTCCTAAGCCTATTATGCGATTACTGCTTTTCCTTCAAATGGAAGATAATCTCTGAGTAAGCACCCTTGTCCTTCTCTGTACGATTGAGTACTGGTCTTTTGTATTGATTGACTATAGTCATTCCCGCTTGGTCAGCTATAGAAGGATAAAGATTATATTTATCATTTGCCACCATAAATACATCATAATCATTTGCCAGGTATTGCTTGCAGTTCTTGAGAACTTCACTCACTCCTTCTATATAGCTTGTCTGGGCTTCCTTATTCTGGCCTTTATAGAGTGGGCCTATTTCCAAGCCGTCCTTACGCTCTACTCCAAACAGATCATAGGCATATGCATGCTGTTCATGATAATCGATAAGGCCCACATAAGGCGGAGAAGTAAAGATCCCTCTGATTTTTTGTTGATCAATTAGATCGGCTAAATCCGGGTTTACGTGTCGGACACGAGAACTGATATCAATTTGCCTGCTATCTCCTGTAACACACACTTGCATTGTATTGGTTCTGAGATTTGCAAATTGAGTCACGCGTTTTATCGTGTCCTTCGAATAAGTATTCCACCATTTCAAGATCGAGAATAGAGGCTTACATATCTTTCCATGCTTGGAGCAATAATAGGTAGTTGTTATGGGCTCATTCAATGTTGCCAAATCTGAATGCGTGGTTGCCCTACAGCTTCTAATAGTACGGCTGAGAATTATCGCCAGAAGCTTTCTGGTAGCGGGATCAGAGATTTTGCGTATTTCCTGATGAACGAAATCAATCTCGGTGCGGATGTGCCCGATAAACCATTTCTCTAAAAATGACTGGGAGTTCTCTTCGGTCAAAGTGATATGATATCGATCTATCAAATCTAAGTATGTGGGCAGAAACTCAAGCTCTTTTTCCGCTCCGTACGTTTTTTCGTCAATAAGTCTATTCCTGACCTTGTATTTGTAATCGGGAACAGGGAAATATCTACTGTTAAACTCAAATAGTTCCCTGAGCAGAACTTCTTCAAATTCTATTGTTTTGGAATCTCCCAGAAACTGCATAAAGGCTTGAGTTATCCTATCAATATGGAATTTGACATCGACCATATTGTATGAGTTTATCTTGCTGCCACAGATCATTACATTGAATGCAGAGACATCAATGCCTACAGCATGAAGACCAAGCTCATTGGCCTGTACTAATGTAGTGCCACTTCCAGAAAAAGGATCAAGAACAATATCTCCAGGCAAGAAAAACACATTTTCCTTGAACTTATCTGTATGCTGGTCAAGAAAATACTCTACCAATTGCGGGATGAATTTCCCTTTGTAGGGGTGTAATCTATGCACATGCTTTGTAGTTTCGGATTCTTTATATTGGTCGAAAGAAAGAGCCCAATTCAAATCTTCGCCTAGCTGTTTTCTCCACTCTTTTTCTCTATTTCCGTTACTTGATTCATAGTATTGCTGCAATTCACTTCGGGATATCAGAAGAGCACCATTATGATCGTACTTACGTATGCGACCATATTGAACAAGGTAGCTGATATTGGATGCAGTTACATTCTTTCCCAGATAACTGCTTGCCCAGCCGCTGGCATCTTTCATATTTATCAAATCAGCTGATTCCATTATTGTGTCCTCATTGTGAGATAGATTTGGCTTGATCTTGATTATCAAGCATCATCTTCGTCACCAAGCTTATTCAGTTTTAAATAGTGTCAACCGAAAACTCAATTGTTTCACTGAGCTTTACCTCATGTTCACCTCGAGATCACCTCGAGTACTCGAGGTGATCTCGAGATGATCCTGGGTTAAACCTTCCTGTATCAAGCCAGTGGGGAATCTGACAGTAAGCAGGAGGAGGGCGGGCTTGTCCTGTAGATTTCAGTTGACGCCATCTGGCAGTGTAAATAGCTTGCTCAGGATGCGGAATTGTTTTGTGTTTTTTCTTTTCGACAGAATTCAGGGAATAGGAGTATAGGCCGAATATGGCAAGAAATATACTATTGATCATACTGATAGGTGTGTGCGGGCTGGCCGGCGCATTGGTTCCCCCGCATCCAAAGTACCAGAACATTCCGAGTGCCTGGGAGCCTACCCGGATTGAAGCTTTGCGTGGTGCCCAGGCTGGAGGGCAAGGCAGTGGCCAGGCCTCCGAGGTACCCGGCACGAGCCGCATCCTGCCCCAGAATATCCTGGCTCTGAGGGTGCAGTTTTCCGATGTCAGCTTCATCCAACAGGCTTCCTATCCAGATTTTCTACCCCACGATACCGCCTTTTTTGAGCGTTGGATGCTGCATCTGCAGGATTTCTTTGCCGATGCCTCGCATGGCCGCTATATCATGAACTACCATGTCTATCCGGATGTGTTTACCCTGCCAAGGCCGATGAGCTATTATGGTGCCGATACTTCAGAAAGGATCGATGCCCAGCTGCCTCAAATCCTGCCTGATCTGATGCCTCTGTGTGACGACCTGATCGATTTTACCCAGTATCAGGGAGTAATCATCTTCCATGCCGGAGCCGGACAGGAATCAGATATCGATGGTAACCGTCCCGAACAAATCTGGAGCACCTTCCTTACCCGCAAGGTGTTGCAGGCAGCCTTTGATCCAGATAATGACGATTATCCGGGCTTTGCCACGGGTGATGGTGCTATCCTGACCAATGTTGTGATAGTTCCCGAGCACGAGTTTCAGGACTATTTCCCCTTGCCCCCGGATGAGAATGCCAGCGCGTATCTCTTCAGCATCTATGGAGTACTGGCACATCAGTTTGCCCATATTTTGGGGCTTCCCACCCTGTTTGACAATGATAGCAGCAATGGCCGCAGCCAGGGCATCGGAAATTGGGGTTTGATGGGCACTGGAGTGTGGAATGCCAGTGGCTATGTTCCTGCTCAGCTTTCGGCCTGGTGCAGATACTATCTGGGCTGGGAAGATGTCATTGAAATCGACTCTGACGCTGAGGATCTTTCCATAGATCACTTTCTGGATCACCGTCCCGGGGCACTGCGTCTGTACAAAATCCCCATCACCAGCCGTGAGTATTTCCTGATCGAAAACCGGCAGCAAAACCCCGATGGCAGTATGGATCCCTATTCCAACCAGCCAAGCTATACATTCAAGCTCCTGCCGGAAGGACAGCAGGAATACTATGAAAACTATCCCCTGCTGCCCTATTTCAATTTCATGACCAACCGCTATATCAGCAGTGAATGGGATTTCTTCCTGCCGGGATACGGGATGAGCCCGTTTACAGATGGGAGCGGTATCCTGATCTGGCATATCGATGAAAACATCATTGCAGAGAATTTCACGGAGAATTTTGACCGCAATCGCATCAATGGCAACGCCTATCACAAAGGCGTGGATCTGGAAGAAGCCGATGGCTTTCAGCATCTGGATACGGCAGTCTATGACATTAATAAATGGGGTGGCCCGGACGATAGCTTCAGGGCTGGCAACAATGACTATTTTGGAGATAGCACCTATCAGGGACTGACCTGGCTGCCCACAGCAGAAAGCTACTATGGTGGGATCCCGCTGGAGATTTACAATATCAATGCCAGCGCCAATACAATGAGTTTTTCAGTGCGGTTTGCCTGGCGTCTGGATGCCGGATACTCCGGAGTAAATACGCTTCCTGCTGCAGCCATAGACTTCGATGGAGATGGTACAAAAGAGGTTTTTTACCCCATGCCCGATGGCAAGCTCAGCCTCTTCAAAGACGATTTGATGGCTGATGGTTTCCCACAGTTCCGGCAGGATATTCCAAAGCTATACACCTGGGACTCAGAAGATCTTTATATCCCTATGCAAGTGCAACAAGTAGCCCGCCTGAACCGGATGAATTCCAATGGTCATCAATATGTCATGAATCTGAATGGCTGGATTTGGGACACTCATCCCGTGGATACAGGTACGGAGCTCATTCTGGCTCTCAAGCAAAGTGGCCAGGAAGTTACAGATATCCTGCGCTTTGACAAAGCCACTGCCAGCATCAGCCAAACGATTACGACTCTGCCGGATACCCTCAGCACCAATCTGGCGGTATTCCGCAACAACTTGTATGCCATCACCAAACCTGATACATACAAGCTGTTTAGATGTGATCTGGTCTCGTCGGATGGGATCTTGCTCGAGCTGCCGGTTCCTGCGGATTCCACGATTGTGGGATTATTTATGGCTCCCATCACACTCGGGAGCAATGCCGGAAACCTGATCGTGCAGTGCACAAACAGCCTTTGGGTATTTGATGAGGCTTTGAGCCTTTTGCCTGGATTCCCGGTCAGCTTTGATCCTGGCAGTACCGCTCCGCTCACGATCACCGATCTGGATCAGAACGGCACTCTGGACATGTTCATCGCCACCCCTTATTCGGTGTATGTATATGATTATGCTGGCAGTTTGATGAATCCCCCCAGTCTGAACCTGGGTGCCGATGATGGCAGCATGATCAGCTCCGGAGCCGTGGCTTTGGATCTGGATGGGGATGGTAAACTGGAGATTGCGGGAAACTTCAGCTTCAACCGTTTGGTGGTATGGGAAGATAACTACCGGCTCAAAAGCACTTTTCCAGTATCTTTTGCCCAGCGCAGCAGATATCTGCCCTTTGTAGCCCCAGGGGCTGACAATGCCCATTATCTATGGTCTGCCACCGATAACGGCAGTATCTACCGTAAAAAACTGGATGCTTACAATCCCGCTACAGTAGATCATGCCTGGCACTGCGAATATGCAAATCTGCAGCGCACGGCATCCCGGGAACGGGGTGACCTGCCCAATCAATATCAAAGTGAGAAAGCTTTTGTACCCTCTGAGCTGTATATATTTCCCAATCCGCTCAAAAGCATTTATGCGCAAAACATCCGGCTCAGCGTGATGCCCACCCGGGATCTGGAAGTGGAGCTTGGCATTTACGACATCAGCGGCACCCTGGTGCATCGTCAGAAAGCCCAGGCGATGGCCTATCTGCGCAATCTGGAAATCTTTAACATCCCTGCTGCGAAACTAAGCAGCGGCATCTATATAGCCGTGATCAAAGGCGGGGGAGAAACCCACCGGATCAAATTCGGCGTGGAAAAGTAAGATCAGGAGTAAATCCATGAAGAAATATATAATCATCATCCTCTGCCTGTCCGCTCTGGGACTCGGTGCCGAGATTCATTCTGCAGCCGGCACCTATGGCTATAAATTCCTGAATATTCCAGTCAGCCCGGTCAGTATGGCTTTGGCAGGACGTGGGATTCATAGCGGCTCCAATGCAGCAGCATTTATCAATCAACCCGCCGTGAGCAGTATCGATAGCGGCCGCAGTGCCGGATTTGGCCATAGCCTCTGGCTGGCGGATACGGCATTCAGCACATTGTATTACACAAAATCAAAACGCAGCTCGGCAGTGAGTCTGATGCTGCGCAATCTGGATTATGGTGAAGTGGAAAAGCGGGATGAAACCGGCTATCTGATCGGCTATTACAATCCTTCGGACATCTCTGTAATGGGCAATTATAGCTGGAGATTCAGCCCTGCCATCTATATGGGATTCAATCTGGGAGGATTGTATCAAAAGCTGGATACAGCATCCTCCATGGCAGTGCACAGCGATGTGGGTGTCACTTTCCTGCCTCCTCTGGCAGATAGCAGGTTTTCTGTGAGTCTGCGCAATTTTGGCAATGCCACCAATACCAAAAATGAATACAGCAATTTCGGCTATTCCTGGGAAATGGACTTTTACAAAGGCCTGGAAGTGGCAGGACAGCAATTGGGCATTGAGATCAGTGGCATCAAAACCGCTGATGAAGCTTTCAAATATACCGTCAATGCAGAGCTGAAGATGCTGCAAAAGCTGTATCTCCGCAGTGGTTACAAGCTCGGTTATGATGCTGAGAATTTCACTGCCGGAATCGGTGTGGAAGCTGGACGTTTTCAGGTTGATTATGGCTATGCCGCTTATACTGAAGGCCTTCAGGACGTGCATAGCTTTGGCTTGCGATATCATTTTTAAGGGGATTTAGTGATAGATATTTACCAGATCAGACCCAAACCACTGCTGCTTGCTTTCCTGATCATTCTGTTGGGAGTGTCTCTGTCCGCTATCGAATACACTCCGGGGCAGATTATCTTCAAGACCAATGCCGATATGGCGGTGAGAGGTACAAAGACAGGCCTCAGTGCATTTGATACCTTCCTCACTGATCATGGCGTCAAGAGCATCCGTCCTGTGCAGGGAATGCCGGGGAATCGCTATTTCCTCGCTGAGATCAGCTCGATGCCGGATATCAATCAGATGAAAAACAACGCTTTCAGCTTCTATGGTATTGAGTATATCCAGCCCAATTTCCTGCGCAAGATGCATGTGAATCCCAATGACCCGCTTTATTCACGGCAATTGCACTACCTCAGTTCGGTTCCTCAGGCCTGGGCATACACTACAGGCAGTTCGGAGATTATTGTGGGGGTTGTGGATAGCGGTGTAAAGATTTACCATCCTGATCTGATCAATAATATCTACATCAATCCGCATGAGATCCCGGATAATGGCATCGATGACGATGGCAATGGCTATATCGATGATTGGTGCGGCTGGGATTTTGTGGATGCTCCCGAAATGGCAGATATGGGCTTGGGTGATTTTATCGGGCAGGACAATGATCCTGATGATGAAAATTTCCATGGTACCCACGTTGCAGGGATTGTTGGCGCACAAGGCAACAATGGTATCGGCGTAGCGGGAGTGAACTGGAAGGTCTCGATCATGGCTCTCAGAGCTGGATTCAGAACCACAGGTGGTCAGGGTTACCTTCAGGATGACGATGCTGCAGCAGCACTTGTATATGCTGCCGATAACGGCTGCCATGTAATCAATATGAGCTGGGGTGATCCAAACTACTCTGCCATCATAGCCGATGCTTGCGAATATGCCTATAACAAAGGTGTGGTGCTGGTGGCTTCGGCAGGAAATGACTATGGCCCGGTGCTTAGCTATCCCGCCCGGCTCTCTACGGTTATCTCCGTGGGCAGTGTAAACAAAGCAAAAGTTCTGTCTGGTTTCTCCAGCTACGGTCATGATCTGGATCTGGTTGCACCCGGTGAAGCTATTCTCTCTACCTACAAAGATGAAGGTCCGGACATGTATTTTGAGCAAAGCGGAACCTCCATGAGCTCTCCCTATGTGGCTGGTGCTGCGGCGTTGTTGCTGTCTCTGGTACCGGGACTGTCCCCAGCCGAGGTACGCAGCAGGCTCCTAACCTCTACTGATGATATCCACACCACGGGCTTTGATATTTTTACCGGACACGGTCTGCTGAACGTGCAAAAGCTCCTGGATAATGTCAATCCGCCTTATGTAGAGATCACCTATCCCCTGGATCAGATAGGGGTTTCCACCACCGTGCCCATCCTGGGCAGCGTCTATGGAGAGGATTTCTCCTGCTATACGATCATGTACCGCAGCCTGACCAATACATCCATGAACAACTGGATGGATGCCAGGGAACATACAAATTACCCTTATTACTACTGCGATCAGGTGGTAAACGGAGTATTGGGTCAGTTATATATCCCTCCGGATTTCCCGGAGGGCACCTATATGCTGCGCCTGCAATACGAAAAGATGCAGAACAACTTCATGAAATACAATTACTACCGTACCATCACCGTGGATCGTACGGCACCAGTGCTACGGCCGCAGAAACTAAGCGGATTCAAACGCTATGACAACCAGAATCTCAAGTATTACGTAGCCGCTGGATTCGATGAAGCGGTACGCAGTGAACTGATAATCACAGATAGCAGTGGTGCAGTGAGATCTGTATATGGTACAGTTCAGGACAGCTTGCAGATTTGGGCATTACCATTAGATCTGGCCCAGGGAGATATATCGATCCGCATCAAGGCGACAAACCGGGCAGATATCACTTTCCTCAGCGATGTATATCCAGACTTCCTGAATATCGTCTATGATTCCGTACCCAATCATGGTTTCAGCTATTCCAGCATTGGTAAAGCCCGTGTACCGCTGAACAAGATGTACGATTTCAGCGGGAATGGTAACAAAGAATACATGGCAATGGATATGCCATTGGCAGGATACGGGCAGGTTTATGCCTATGAACCGCATCCGGGAGGGCATGTCCAGACTCATTGGTTTGGGGAAGCCTTCTGGCCTGCCGATATTGGGCAGACCAATGGCCAGGGCATCGAAGCGCTGGTACTGAAGGCAAATACAGGGGATTTGTGGGAGACTAAACCTGGCCAGAACTATCCAGCCAGCGATTCGCTGCTGGCTTCCATCTCTGGCATCAGTGGTGGATTGATCGCTGATTGCGATAACAACGGCACCAATGAACTGATCCTGGTGCAGACCTTGCCTCTGGAGCGCGTGATTCAAATCTTCTACCGCAGCAATCAAGGACAATATCTTACCCGAAATAAGATCAGCAATACCACGGCTACAAACCTCAGGAACAACTTTGTCCCCACGATCATCGTTGACAATTTCGATCAGGACAACCGTCCTGATATTCTGGCTGCGGATACAGACGGCGATGTGATGATCTATGAAGTTCTGAATTTCTCCCAACATGAGCAGGTCTGGCAAACTCGCCTGCCGGTGGGCAATACATACCACCTTGCTGCTGGTGATTTCAATGGAGATGGCAGAAAGGACTTCATCGTGGGTGGATACAATACTGATATCCTGAATCAACACCTCAACTTCTGGTATTTTGAAGGCTTTACCAGCACTGCAAACAACACCTATACCAGTATGGGCAATATCATGTTCAATACCTACCAATCCCAAAATGGCATCGCTGCATATGATCTGGATGGTGACGGCAAAGACGAGATAGTTTTGGGCATCTCGCCCAACCTCTATGTACTCAAGTACATCAATGGCAAGTTTACTCCCGTGTTCAGGGGTGAAAGCTATATGAGCTATCGCCTGGCATGCTGGAAAGACAGTAACAATAAAGCGTGGTTTATGACCAATTACAGACCTTCTGCCGACTCGCTGATGGCGGTGCAGTGGACTATGGACGAACCTTTCACTGGCCCTCAAACCCCTGCGCACTTCTATGTAACCCCCTTGGATGAAGGCAGGATCGGTCTGAACTGGATCGATCAAGGTGCAGATTGGTACAAAGTGTATCGCAAGGATGAAGAAGGCGTCATCACGCTGATCGACAATATCTTCACAAATAGCTTCATCGATACTGGCTTGCAGCATCACAAGACCTATTCCTACAGTGTAAGTGCCGTGCATAGCTCGATGACACCTACGGAGAGCCTTAGTTCTGGCTGGATCTCTGCAACCACAGCATTGAAACCGGAGATCCTACAAATCTTAATGACCGGAGACCGCGAACTGCGCTTGATCTTCAATCAAGTGATGCCCTCCAGCATCCTCAATTCTGGCTTTTTCACCCTTTCCAATGGCCTTGGCAATCCCTTGTCGGTAAATAGTACTTACCAGCAGTATGGGGTTCAGCTTCGCTTTCGTGAGAGTTTCCCAGCCATCGACAGCCTCTTTACGCTCACCTTGCATAATGTTTATGGCGCTACAGGTGTTCAAGCAGGAGTCCTGGAATATCAGTTTCCTTATACCCCAGATATCGAAGCTCCCAGAATCGAAAGCGTGAGGCTGCTGCCTTCGAACAAAGCCATCGAGATTACCATGAGTGAAGAGATCAATACAGCCTCAGCCCAGTACTTGGGAAATTACTCCCTTACCGCACCAGCCAATGATCCAGACAATCGGATCGTCTCCGCTACTGCCAATGGCAATCTGATTACCGTTGGGTTCCAGACCCCGGTTAGATCCTCGGATCAGGCGTATTACATCAAGCTGGAAAACATTACTGATCTGGCTGGGAATGTGATTTCTCCCCAAGCAAATCTTGCGCGTTTTGCCCTGCGTAATATCACCAATCTCAAAGATCTGAAAGTATATCCAAATCCCGTGAAAGCCGCTGTCCATCAGGAAATTGTCTTCCTGAACTTCCCTCCCTATAAAAAGGGGAAAATAGCCCTCTATGACGCCAGTGGCAGCCTGGTTTACAAAAGCAACATCGGCCCCTTTATCCCGGAAAGCAACAAAGTTACCTGGCGCTGGAATCTGAAAAACAACGAAGGCCGCAAGGTCTCCAGTGGAGTGTATTTCTATGTTGTGGAACTGGATGGCGAAATCGCCCGAGGTAAACTGGCCGTGATCAACTAAGTCTTCATCCTGCCCCTGTAACCTATCTGATCCGGGTCTATCCGGCCCGGATCAAACCAATATATCTTTACAAGGAGTTATCATGGACAAGATTCTGTTTATCATTTTCCTGCTTATCGGCATTGGAATCCTGAATGCAAAAAGCGACATTAACCCGGAATCCTGGTGGAAGGATGGTTATTGTGTGCAAAAGAGTGTGATTACCCCACCACCAGGTGAAAGCACAATCCGGGCTGAAGTAGAAGGAACCTGGCAGAGCTTTCCCCTGGTGGATTTCCCTGAATCATTCTGGCAGTGGAATACCGCCAAACGTAATGAATATCTGGAGATTATCCGGGAAATGCTGGCCTTGGGTCCCAAAAGCACCCGCCGTCCAGAACTCGCCGGACCACACAATGGCATTGTAGCCACCTACGGGATGGCGCGTAAGGATAGTGCTTTCAAGCTCAATAACGCCGTGAAAGGCATGGGCTTTTGTCCCAAGCCGGAAAAGCTGCCCGAAATCATTGCCATGCTGCAGGCTCATCAGGACAGTCCCATGCCTCAAAAGCTGGATATCCTTGATTCGCTCTATACGAATGCCCAAGCCATATTTGCCGCCGATCGCCTGCTTTCTCTGGAACTCTATAGTGAGCCCGGATTCAACACCCAGACTTTCATCAACCAGATGGTCAACCCCGCCTGCGTGACAGTATTTCTGGATGTTCCCACCTTCAAGCTCAAACAGATTGCCCGGCTCCTGCATCCGGGAAACCCCGGACTCAGCGAGTACGAAAGACAGATGTGCCAGTATGTAAACCTGATGCACAGCTTCTTCCATGGCGAGTTTCCCAGAGATTACATCGGCGTAGTGTATTACAACGTAGAAGTATATGATAGCAGTCCCGGCCGTGATGATGCCAAAGGGACGAAACTAACCCCCTAAACCCGGGTGGAACTGAATAAAGCCCTATCATCAAAGCTCCACCCTCCAATGGAGATTTTATGTCGTACGAACAAGATTATATAGTAGATGAATACGAACTGGAACCGGAATCCTGGGAAGAGCTGGAACCGGAAGAAAAGACCGCCTTTATCGCCGCCATCATCCGCCAGGGTGAAGACCTTAGCGAGGCTGATTCCAGCCTTGACGAACTGGAACGCCTTGCCGATACGGCAGGTATCGCTGTGCTGGGACGCTACACCCAGAAGCGTCAGCAGCCCGAACGCAGCACTTTCTTTGGCAAAGGCTTCCTCAGCGAACTGAGCCAGAAGATGTATCAGGCGGGGGCAGACCTGCTGATCGTGAATGAAGAGCTGAGCCCCATGCAAGGCCGTAATATCGAGAAAACCTATCAAATCAAGGTGATCGACCGCACTGAAGTGATCCTGGCGATCTTTCATGACCATGCCAGGACCGGAGAGGCCAAACTGCAGGTCAGGCTGGCTGAATTGCAATACCAATTACCCCGGCTGCGCAAGCTTTGGGGTCACTTCGATAAAGAACGCGGCAGCGCCAGATCAGCCGGAGGAACTGCTACCCGGGGAATGGGCGAAAAGCAGATCGAAATCGATAAGCGCCTGATCCGTGAGCAGATCAGCAAGATCAACCGAGGGATCAATGCAATCACCAGGCACAAGCAAACCCAACGCAAACAGCGCGAGAAAAGCCGTAAGATCTGCCTTGTAGGCTATACCAATGCCGGTAAATCAACCCTCTTCAACCATCTCACCGATGCCGGAGTCCTGGTGGAAGACAGGCTCTTTGCCACCTTGGATTCCACCAGCCGCCAATTCAAGCTCTCCACTGGCAATCCTGTGGTGCTGTCGGATACCGTGGGGTTTATTTCAAACCTGCCTCATCACCTGGTGGCGTCGTTCCGGGCTACGCTGATGGAGGCCACGGATGCCGATCTGCTGCTACATTTGGTGGATGTTTCCGATCCCCGCCATGAGTATTACATCGAACAAGTGAATGAAGTGCTAAGCCAGATTGGCGCTGCGGAGATTCCCCAGATCCTGGTCTTGAACAAAAGTGACCGTGTCGATCCCAGGCTCCTGGCTCTGTATGAAAGGGTCTATTCTGATGCCGTTCTGATCAGTGCCGTCACCGGGCAGAATACGTCTCAGTTGCTGGAGAAAATCGAGACTACACTCTTGGGTAATGCACTGCTAAAGCTGCGTTTACCCTATGCCAAAACTTCGCTGGTCTCCCAATTGCACGACCTGGGAGTAATTCACCAGGAAGACTACCGTGAGGATGGGATTTATCTGGAAGTAACCCTAAGCAGTGCGGATCGATATCTGGTGCAGGACTATATTGTGGACTGAGCTTCACTCTGCGCTTGACACAATCTGCACAAAAGCTATCAGCGCACCAAATAGTAAATTAGTAATTAGGAGAAGATATGGCAAAGATTATCAGCGCTGCCGAAGCAGCAGCCATGATCAAGCCTGGCAGCAGGCTGGCCATCAGTGGGTTCCTCGCCGTCGGTGCTCCGGAAACCATTATTGACGCCATTATCGAGCAGAAGATTGGCAATCTGCACATGATCGTGATCGCATCCGATTGGGAAAACCGGGGCGTGGGCAAACTGGTAGTGGCAAAGCTCATTTCCAGCGCTCAAGTCTCGCATCTGGGTACAAACAAGACCATTCAGGCGCAAATGAACGCCGGAGAGATTCAGATCGAACTGGTACCCCAGGGCACCCTGATGGAGCGTGTACGCGCGTTTGGTGCGGGTTTGGGCGGAATCCTGACCCCTACAGGGCTGGGCACCGTGGTGGAAGAGGGCAAGCAGATAATCCAGGTAGATGGCAAAGACTACATCCTGGAGCCTGCCATTCCCAGTGATTTTGCTTTGGTTAAGGCTTGGAAAGCGGACAAGATGGGCAATCTCGTCTTCCGCAAGACCGCCCGCAACAGCAACCCCATCATGGCCATGGCAGGACGCATCACAATCGCCGAAGCAGAAGAGATCGTCGAAATCGGCGAGCTTGATCCCGAACTGATTGCCTGTCCGGGTGTCTTTGTAAACTACGTGGTTCAGAGTGCGGAGGTGTAAGCATGGCAATGGATAAAAGAGCAATGATCGGCAGCCGGATCGCTCGTGAATTTCACGATGGCGACTATGTGAACCTGGGTATTGGCTTGCCCACCGAAGCGGTGAATTTTATCCCCGCTGGCGTGCATGTGGTTTTTCAAAGCGAAAACGGTATGTTAGGCGTCGGTCCCAGCCCTGCCGCAGGTACCGAGGATAAAGATATGATCAATGCCGGAGGCGGCTTTATCACTGCCCTTCCGGGAGCTTCCTATTTCGATAGTGCGCTCAGCTTTGCCATCATCCGGGGCGGGCATATCGATGCCACAGTCCTGGGTGCATTGCAGGTGGATGCCTCGGGAAACCTTGCCAATTGGATGATTCCCGGCAAGATGGTACCCGGTATGGGTGGCGCTATGGATCTTGTCACAGGAGCCCGCTGCGTGATCGTAGCCATGGAACACTGCGATAAATTTGGCAATTCCAAGATTCTGAAACAGTGCACCTTGCCCCTTACCGCCAAAGGCAAAGTATGCCTGATCATCACCGATATGGCCGTGATCGAAGTGAGCCCTGAGGGCTTGATTCTCAAAGAAGTGGCGGAAGGCCTGAGCATCGATGCGGTAGTCCAGGCTACCGAAGCGGATTTGATCATTCCCGAGCATGTAGGTACATTCTAGGATTATCTGAGGGGAGCACGGCTCCACCTTACAATACATAGAACCAGGTGGTGGTATGATTCATCGCCTGGTTTTTTTGCAATCCATCTTTTTTCCCGGGATTGCAGCACTTATCCACTACGCAGGCATTACGCACTGGAAGCGTATTTCATCCGTATTGATTCCGTAATTGGAACAGGCACGAGTTTGCAAAGTAGCTGCCTGTCGATTCTTGTTTGCCTAATCCTATCTCCCAGCCAATTCCCGATATCTGAAGCAGCTTACCAGGTGGTCGTTGACCATCCCTGCTACTTGCATGAAGGCATAACAGATCGTGGTGCCCACAAAGCTGAATCCCCGCTGTTTCAGATCCCGGCTCATGGCATCGGATTCAGGAGTGCTAACCGGGATTTGGGCAGATTCCCGCCAAGTATTGACGATGGTCTTGCCTGCGGTGTACTGCCAGATATAGGCATCGAAACTGCCTTGGCTTTCCAGAATCTTCAGATAGGCCCGGGCATTGTGGATCGTTGCCTTGATCTTCAGGCGGTTACGGATGATGGAGGCATCTGCCAGCAGGGCTTGAATCTTTGTATCTTCATACAAAGCTATCTGTTCCGGTTGAAAATTGTCAAACGCCTGGCGAAAGCTCTCCCGTTTATTCAGAATGCAAGACCAGCTCAGTCCAGCCTGAAAGGCATCGAGAATGATGAATTCAAAGAGCTTGCGGTCATCGTGGACTGGCACTCCCCACTCTTCATCATGGTAGCGGATCATCAAGGGACTGGCATTTACCCAGTCACATCTTTGAGGCTCTGGCATGGCTCATTTCCCTGGGGTTTTATCTTGCTTGGGTTTCTTGGGTTTGGGCATGGGCGTTTCTGCGGTAGTGATCCTGATCAGTTCTGTAAGCCATACCGCATCATCCCAATTATCTTCCGGGATCAGAAACCACAGCTTGGCTCCGGGATAAGGTGGCGCTTCCTCCGGCTCTCCGATGTAATCACGACCGCCGGCAGTGGGCTTTACAAACATCTGGTCATCCGCAACCAGAGCGATCATCTTCTCATCGCAATAGATGCCATATTCGCCGAACATCTTCAGGTAGCGGATCACTCCCGCGGAGGAGATTTGCGCTGCAATGTATTCTACTATCTCGGCTCGGGATGCCATAATATGCTCCTATTTATGGGACATTTCATCCAGGGGGATATTGAGCTCTTCGGTGCCCGGCACCACAAAGCGTCCATCCCGGATGATATCAGTGCGGGTTCCGTCTTTGGCCACCGCGGAGATCGAGGCCAGCATCTCATAAGGCAGGGTGATATCCATGTGCTTCTGAGTATATGCTTGCATGGGGTCTTCCTTGCGCAGAGCGGATTTCTCGTTTTGCACGGCGATCATTTCCTTGCCATTTACAAAGCTGGGATGCGGGGCATCTTCTTCATGACTGAAGCAGGTATCGCCAATGGCGAAGTGGGGTCCCATCTTTTCGATGATGAGGATGGGTAGCAGTGAGAGGATATCATACTTCTTGGCAATCTGATAGGCGGTGGTATTTGTCCCAATGGCAAATTCCCCAATGGGTAGGGTTTTATGGGGGAGCAGGAGGTTTTCGTGGATGTACTTACGGCCTTCCTCCTGATCGGCAAAGTTTGTGCAGGAATAATCCTTCACATAGCCATCCTCAAAGTCGATCCGCAGGTTGTAATAACGCAGGCTGCCCAGATAGATGTCTTCAACATGCAGGGTGCCATTGGTTCCGCTCAGCAGCGGAGAAGTAAAGACTTCACCCACAGGGATATTGACATCTGCCACGCAGTTTTCAAATAGCGTCTGATGCTCCGGATCGGTGAGCGGATGCATCTTTACCATAATATCCGTGGCATTGCCGGATTTACCTTTCACATGCACATAATCAGCCGTGTCGAGCACATCGATGATCTTTTGTTGAATGGTGGCATAGCGACCACTATCCAGAAGGTTTATCCTGAGTGTATCGGCAAAGATTTCCTGGAACTGACTGCCAATTTCCGGTGAGGGGAAGGCGATGATGCAGAAGCTGCTCTCGTCCCGGCGATAGTATTGGAAATATAGCTGGGTATTGCGTCCCATGAATTCCCGATACAGTCCCTGCTGGTCATCACTGAGCTTCAACGCCGAAGTCTTGCTAACCGGAGTGAAAGGCGTCTCGCCAAACAGCTCAACATAAACAGGTCCAGCCTGGGCCTGGATCATATCTTTATGCTTTTCCATCACCATGGCGGCAATATTTAGATTGGTCTCCACAAACTCACGATCCAGGCTCAAAGCGGAGTCAAAGCGGTGATCATAAGGGAATTGGCGGTTGATGGATTGATTCATGGGAACCGGTACGATGGATTCGATCCCCAGGGCTTTCAGCTCCCGGATGATGATCCTGCCAAGGCCTTCCATGCCCACTGGCAACATCACTGTTGCATAGCGTTTGATGCGGTAATCCTTGCGCGCCCGCTTGAATCCATCTATCCAGCACTGCACGATGTAGCGCGCCATGGCTTCCAACTCAAGTGGATTGTAGGCACTTATGTATTCTGCCATGGCAATGTCATATTGATTGATACGGATCCCATAGCGGTAAAGGTAGCGCAGATCGTTCAGATCGGCATCCTCCACGATCCGGCGGAAATAATCAAACTCTGGACTGATGCGCAGAAGGGTGTTGAATTCAGCTTTGAGTTCCAGGTTTTCCTGAGTGGATTGTTTGTAGGCAGCCAGCCACTGTGGATAATCTTCCTGTCCAGCTTGAGATAGCTCGAAGAGTGTGAAGTAAAACTGCATCATACTGGCAGCTTCAGCGTAGTTATGTTTTAAAAGCTGCTGTTTCAAGCCTCTGATCTGAGTATAAATGGCGGCCAGCAAAGCACCAAATTCATCCCCAAACAGCTCAACTGCCACATCGGGATTGGCAAGGGATTTGTGATAACCACTTTCGGGATCCAGTTCCGCATAATAGGCATTGCTCATTGTGGCTGCTTCTTCAAGGCTCAGCCCGCTAAGCTGGGGATCATTGGCAAGCATTTGGTAAAAATCCCAGCTCTGCATCAGCACTTTGCGACCTTTCTTGAAAAACTGGGAAAAACGCTGATCATCAGGGATTACTATCGTATGCAGCTTGCGCATGCACTCTTCGCAAATTGGTTTTAAGGTTGCCATTTTGTCCATAAAAACACTGTATTCTGAGGTCATGATTACACTCCTGAGTAATATAGACTTTCGGTCACTCTATTGAGGTTTGAGAATTCGTCAAGGAAAAGCTAAGCTTCTGGCTTTAGCGCCGGAATCAAAGCAATGATCTGCTGCGCTGCCCTCCAGCCTGCTTTGCCATCCAGAGGATCGATCAAAGTGGAGATTACTGTTTTCCTGAGGGGCGAGGTCTCGGCCGCAGTTTGCAGGGCTTTGGGAATGGCGTCCCGCAATTCTCCAAATTCATCCACCCGAATGGAGATGGATTTGATCAATTCAATCACATCATCCATGGTTCGTTCAGATTTTGGCACCGAGAAAGTGATGATTGGTTTGTCCACGATACAGAATTCTGCGATCAGGCTATTGGTATCTCCGATGCACACATCTGCCAGCAAGAGATAGGGATAGATATCCATGGCAGAGATGTAATGGATGCCTGGCATATTCTGCAGATGCCGGCGATAGGATTCGCTCATCCAGGGATGCAGCGTCACCAGAATATTGTATTCATCCTTCAAACTCCCCACTTGATCGTACCATTTGTGCACAGCGCTCATACCGGAGCCGTCCCAGGTAGAGGAAAACAGCACCACTGGCAAAGCGGGATCAAGCTTCAGGCTCTCTCGCAACCCGGACAGCATTTCCGCGCCGTAGCTGCCATTGAAGAGGGAATCGCTCTTTGGATAGCCAATGGCTTTCACCGAGTGCACACCCCTTTCCCGCAGACGTTGTTCATCTGCCTGGCTGGTCATCATATAGAGATTGAACATATTGTAATTCTTGCTTTTAGGAAAACGCTTGAAATTGTATGCCCCATGCTCCAGACCGATGCGGATGATGGATTTTACCGGATACTTCCAGGCTGCATTGCGAAACATGATCACCCCATCCGGGCAGCAGGGATAGCTGTGGATTCTGGTGCCGGGAGGGATCTGATCCCTTAGTTTGGCTTTCAGGCTGGCTTTGCTCACGATCACATCCAGGGGTAGCAGATAAGGCTGGATATTGCGGAATATGAAGTAATCAAATTCACTTTCGATATGCACTGCATACCAGGGCTGGCGGCGCCAGAGCCGCAACCACCACCAGCAGAACTGAAAAGGCAGATAGCTGAGGTAATAGGTACCTACCACGGCAAGCTCCAGGCATATACAAGATCGCAATTAATCCATAGTTGTCTCATACAGATCAATAAATCCTGATGTCCGCATCATGGCAAGGAAAAACCTCAAGGACACCAAAAACCTATGGCGAGTGAATATTTCACGATTATCTTGACTATGAAGGACTCACAGATATGATAGTTAGTGCTCCCTTTATAGAGAAACCGCCAAAATCAACAGCCGGAAAACCAGCCTCTACAGGCTGCAGGCGAAGCTGTATCATCTTGTTGATATTACTTTTTGCCGGTGTATATGGCTGTGCGCCACCCCTCAAACAAATGATCCTGCGCAGCAAATTCGATGCCGTGAAAGAGTGCATCGCCAAAGGAGTCAATCCCCAGTCTCAGGATGTGCGGGAGACCCTTGATATTGCCATGTATGCAGAGCAAATGGATATCGTCTGGATGCTGGTTGACCGCGGTGTGGGCTCCTATCCTACTCTTAAAAAAGCCGTGGAAACATCCAATCTGGAACTGATCCAGAAGCTCCTGGCCAATGCAGAGGGGAAGACCTACTTTGGCTTTCAACGCCACTTTGTGGAGTATGTACTGATGGATATTGCCGTGCGCAATAGAGATCTGAAAACTGCTGCCCTGCTCTTCAAACAAGGCTTTGAATTCCTTAAAAACAGGGGACGCTTTGCCTTGTACTTGCCGGAAGGACACAAAAGCATGGGATATGGAGAGATCAAGCTGGGCAAAATGCCCAAAGCGAGCGGTCCCCCCTCCGGTGATATCGATTATATCGAGGATGACTCTTACTTCACAAATACAGACTACTATCTGGATTATAGCCTGAATGCGCAAGCTTCGGCTTTTAATGCAGTCGTATCGGTGGAAGCAACTGGACGTTCGCCTCTGGGCACGGCGATTCTGGATGGAAATCCTGAAATGGTAATGCTGATCCTGCAATTCACACCTCCAGGTGAAGTAAACCGTCCCTTTGTGCTGGTGGATTCGCATATCTTTGGACATCAGACCAATTGGCCAGAGGGAGTGCTAAAGACAGGCAGCATCTTTTTCTCCGACCACATGCTCAAAACCATGTCCATCCGGATTACCCGGGAATATACATCCACATATTTGATCGCGGCAATCCGTCACCGCCGCAAACAACAAGCCCGAACAATCCAGCTTCTGCTTTGGGCTGGGGCTGATCCCAATATCAAAGACAGCCTGGGCAAGGACGCCTGGGATTGGGCTCGGGAATCAGGAGACCCTGAACTGCTGGACTTGCTGGAAAACCGCTGATTTCTCTTTTACATTGCTTCAGGGCAGGGTTGCCGTTTGTGTGGAATCTCCAATAAGGTTAGTATATCAATAAGAGGTGAAAATATGAACTGCTGCAAGATTCAGAATATCGACCGTAAAAAACTCTGGCAAATGCTTGGCCTTACCGCACTTTGCACTTTTGTAAGTGTTACTTTGTCCATAATCGTTACTATGATTGTCAATTCCTTCATTGTCAAAAAAGCCAATCTTAAACAAACCCTGCAGGAACTCTTTCCTGAATACGATTGGGAATTCACCGGCATCTATCAATCCATGCGCCGGGTGGTCTTTACCATCTATTTTCAGCCTGGCTTCGTGGAAGATTATCCCGATGCCGAGGCCAGATTGCGTGACGCTCTGATCCAGCGCAGCCCGGGCTTGGCAGATATGAGGATGGAAATTGTCTTCCGCCATAGAGATGAGTTTAAAGCGGGGTAAGCGTGATTAAAGTCTAGAGGTCGAGGGGTCGAGATGTCGAGAGGTTGTCGTGAAGCGGAGATCGAGGGCATGTTTATCTCGGTGGAAAGTGGAAGGATGGAACACGCTGGACTTAGAACCAAAATTGGGCTATGAAGCCCCTTGTGGGCAACATATTATAGCGAGGGTTCGCAGCATTGCGCAGCAGTGCGTAGACCCTCGATAAAGGCAAAACAAACAGCAAAGCCCTGGAGGGGCGACACACCATAGCTTGGTGGCGTAAGCCCCATGATATTGTGACATAAATGCTGCCTAACTAACTGTATTTTATACCCCTCACCCCAGCCCTCTCCCACAAGGGGAGAGGGAGTTTCAGCATGACCCGTCCTGAAGTAGGAATGCCCATTGTCATCCGGGGAAGCATCTACTTGATAACTCCTGAACCACTCCAGCACATCCCACACCACACAGGGGATGACCTGGAGTGAATCAGGAAATTATCTGCGGCTATTCGTTTTCAAGCATTGATTATCGGGGACGTCCCACATCTGACTTCCATTGACTTTCATCGCACTATCTGGACTGCATCTTTACTGAATTGATTAGCTTGGTTTTACCTTGTCTTCCTCTCGAGATGACCTCGAGTACTCGAGGCGATCTCGAGGTGAACACGAGGTAAAACTAAGTCTATAAATGCATTGCAATCCAGGATCCCAAAAGAAGATTTGGAGGTCTGGAGGTTGTCGTGAAGCGGAGATCCAGGCTGTCTAAGAAAAAAAGTGGAGAGGTGGCAAGGTGAAACGCGAACTGGGCAAAGAACCAATTCGTTGAATTCACGTATTCCGTTGGTAAAAAATCAGTGTAAATCCGTAACATCCGTTTAATCCGTAGACTATATGAAAAAAGGATCGATAGCCATCCTGGCTGAATATAAACCCTCTCTCAGCCACTTTCCAAGATTTCCCTTGACGTCCAATCTGCCTGAGCAATATCATGGTTTGAAAGTAATTTATCTTGCCAGAAGGAGGTAAAACCCCATGTTTCTAACTGGATCACAGCTTCAAAAAGTATTTCTCAAAGCTAAACAGCAACGCTTTGGGATCATCGCATCAAACGTGGTTTTTGATACTCAAATCCGGGCTATCGTGCAAGGCTACAATTCCGTAGGTTCGGATGGCCTCATGCAAATGAGTTCCGGGGCTTGCAAATATGCCGCTGGAGAATCCGCTGATATCAAAGCCGGAGCCCGGCTGATCAGCACCATGATCCGCACTTTTGCCGATCAATTCCCAAAGTGTGGCATTGGCCTGCATATCGATCACGCCACTCCTAACTATTTTGATTTCATCGTTTACTGCATCGAAAACAACCTGGTGACGTCAGTAATGATCGACGCTTCCCAGGAAAACCTGGCTGAGAACATCCGCATCACCAAAGAAGTGGTAGATGTGGCGCACAAAAGCGGCATCCTGGTAGAAGGCGAAATCGGTCACATCAAAGGCACTGAGGACGAAATCGTCTCCGAGACAGAGCTTTACACTCATCCCGAAGAAGCTTTGGAATTTGTTAAAAAGACCAATGTGGATCTCTTTGCCGCCTCAGTGGGCACCAATCATGGCGTCTCCAAGGGCGAAAACATCGTCCTGCGCCTTGATCTGATCAAGGAAATCGACGACCTGCTGATCAAAAACGGGGTGGAACGTGGCCTTGTCTTGCATGGCGCTTCCGGCCTCACGGATGAGCAGCAGCGTATCGCCATTCAGAATGGTGTGGTCAAGATCAATAAAGACACCCACTACCAGATGGATATGGCAGAGGCGATCCAGGCTTTCTGGGAAGCTGAGAAATATGCCATCGTCTGCCCTCCGGATGTGGATCCCAAAGCTTATGTGCCAAACAAGAGCAAATTCGACCCGCGGAAATGGTTGGTCAAGGGCGAAAACAAGATGCAGGCAACCGTGAAGGGCTTCTGTCAGGTAACTGGCAGCGCCAATAACAGCATATTATTGTAAGGAGATAAACATGATTAAAGTAGCAATCAACGGCTTTGGCCGCATTGGACGCCTGGTGCTGCGCGCCCTGGTGAAATACTATCCCGAAGTGGAAGTAGTGGCCATCAACGACCTCACCGACGCCAAGACCCTGGCTTACCTCTTCAAATATGACAGCATTCATAAAATCTTCGGCGGCGAAGTGAGTCACACCGCGGACAGCATCATCGTAAATGGCAAAAGCATCCGCATCTTTGCCGAAAAAGATCCTGAAGCCCTGCCCTGGAAGGATTTGGGCGTGGAATATGTGATCGAATCCACCGGCGTGTTTTCCACCAAAGAAAAAGCCGGTAAACATCTGAAAGCCGGAGCCAAAAAGGTGATCCTCACCGCTCCTGCCAAGGATACCGTGGACGCCACTGTGGTGATGGGCGTGAACCATACCAGCCTGAAAGCCACGGACGCCATCGTCTCCAATGCTTCCTGCACCACAAACTGCCTGGCTCCTGTCGCCAAGGTCTTGCACGACAACTTCGGCATCGAGGGCGGCCTTATGACCACCGTGCACTCCTATACCAACGATCAGCGCATCCTGGATCTGCCGCATAGCGACCTCAGACGTGCCCGGGCTGCAGCCATGAGCATGATCCCCACCTCCACCGGTGCTGCCAAAGCCATTGGCTTGGTGATTCCGGAACTGAACGGCAAGCTGGACGGCCTGGCTGTACGCGTGCCCACTCCGGATGGCTCGTTGGTTGACCTTTGTGTGAATCTCTCCCGGGAAACCACCAAGGACGAGATCAATGCCGCCATGAAAGAAGCTGCCTCCACCCATCTGAAAGGCTTTTTGATGTATGCCGATGAACCTATCGTCTCCATCGATGTGGTGGGCAATCCTTATTCCTCCATCTTCGATTCCGGTGGCACCTACGTAAAAGGCAAAATGGCAAAAATCCTGAGCTGGTATGACAACGAGTGGGGCTATTCCTGCCGCGTGGCAGACCTACTGAACTATATGAGCAAACTCTGATACTTCTCAGGCTAGTGATTTATGGATAAAGCCCTGGATACTCATCCGGGGCTTTAGTTCTTGAAGAGCTTTGTAGTTTTGAGTGGGTGCTGTTTAAAACTAAGGCATCAAGCCTATCTGAGCATGTTTCTCCAGATACGCCTGGATATCAGCCATCATCTGGTTGAAATCGTCGCAATTTGAATTACCAAATTGGGATCTGATATCGCTGATGGAAGCAAACACGACAAAATCACCGTATTTTGTGGACCAGGATGCTCCCACTGCCACAATAGTGCTGAGTCTGTAGCTGTAGGAGGAGCCCACCGGGATCCATTCCTCCACCACCGGCAAAATCACAGAAGCAGACCAGGCCAAAAACTGCAGAGCAGCTTCCGGAGAATCCATAGGGCTGCTTGTAATCAGGAATTTATTGCCAAGGTAGTTGGTCACACTACAGCGGTTGAACAAAGCTTCCATGGCATCATCCAGTTTGTTGGCATGGAGTCCCAATAGCATTGAAAAAAACAACATGATCAATATGGCTTTTCTCATGAGTACCTCCCTGGGTTCTCAGTATGGGCAGGTTCTTTGTGCTTTCTCTTCCCTGTCCTGGTAAAGCTCTTTGGGGCCAAGACCTTAGGCTGGTCTTAACCCCAAAGCTCTACGATATTACAACTTTTATTTCTGCAGAATCAGCTTGCGCATCTCCATGTAGGAGCCAGCTTGCATGCGTATCAGATATACTCCGCTGGATTGACTGATCCCATCATCACTGATTCCATCCCAGATCCATGTATTGTCCTTACCAGCAGGAAAGCTACCATTATACAGCCTCACCAGCTGTCCCTTGTGGTTAAAAACTTCCAGTCTTACGGATGATGGATCTTGTAAGCTAAAGGGGATACTTACGCTGGGATTGAAGGGGTTCGGATACGGAGCACCCAGTTTTGTCTGTAGTGAAGCCGGAGGTGGCACTTCGCCATCAAAATTCACCTGAACCATGATCGGTCCATAATGTCGGATCGTACCATCATACTCCCGGCAATCCAGCCAATAGAAGTATTGAGTATGGTTGAAAACCTCTGTATCCGTATGAGTATAGCTATGGCTGGTGGAGGAGTTTACTGCAGGAATCAGGGGTGAGATCTGTCCCGCTTGATTCAGCTCTGAGGTTTCGCCCCGTAACACAAAATAGCCCATAATGCCGGTTTCTGATTGTACTGTCCAGTTCAAAGCCACGTTGTTACCAGCAGACATCATTCCCGTAAAGGAAGACAATTCTACAGGCAGGGTTCCCCCTTCATTGGCAGGGAAACAGATGATCAGGTCATCATCAGCTTTCCCCAGGTTGGGAATCGTAAGATAGCTTACGTTAGCATCTGATAATGCTCCTGGAACAGCATAGAGCCACGAGCCTCCACCTCTGCGACGAATTCCTACCCGATCCGGAGCAAAACCGAGGTTGTGATTGATGATGATATTGGCTTGGGAGAAATTGGCTCCGCTGAACAGGTAGGTGAGCCCAGGGTTCACGGGCATCGCATAGGAAGGAGCATAGGTTGCCGAAACCAATACATTTGTTTCTGGCTGATTATTGAGTGTGAAATCCACGCTTTGGTTGATGCTCTGATAATTCGTTAGGTTTGTGATGTCTCCAAGTACTACATATCCCTGTCCACCTGTAACCGTAGTTTCTTCTATCAAAGAATTATCATAATAGACCTTGAAATTGTCGATTGAGACCTGAGTCCAGGTGCCACTGCTGGCATACGCAATAATGGCAAAACGTACATATCCGTTGGTATCCATATAGCTGATAAAATACTCTGCGGGAATTGATACTTCAGCAGTTCCCGAAGTTTGATACATGATATCTACGCCTACACTCCATTCCGATTCGAAATACCCACCATCACTCATCCCGAAGTAAATGAGTCCCTGACTTGATTTCTCACCCTTGAATGGACCACCTACCATTCTGTTGTAGAGGTTGTATTTGAACTGAAAGTGTAAGACACTCTGATCTCCGGCATAGATCATTGGTGTGAACAGGATTGCTTCTGTATCGTCATGAACACCCCCATACAGGTCACAAGAGAATTCTGGAAAATTACCATTAGCGTTGTTACTGTAGGTAACACTCCAGGTGTCATAACCAAGGGGTACTGGCGGGTTTTTAACTATATAGCTTTCCTGGGACCAGCCAGATCCGTTTGTATTTACGGAGAACCCTTCATAATACGGTAAGACGTCCACATAGTTGTAGTCCCTTAATCCAGATTCTGCTGCCAACATCAGCACCGGAAGCACTACAAACAAAACAAGGCAATACCATGCTTTCATTTTTTTTCCTCTCTTTGTGTTTCAATTATTCCCCAGTACTACTTGAGTAGCAGGGATTAATGATCCTGGTCATAGCACTCGTCTATATCTATTCGATGGGGATAATCCTTTCCACCACGGGAGCCATCACAAAGGCAATCCGCAGGATGCCATTGATATAGCTGATCTTGGGATGCTCTTTATCCACAGTGACATCCGGGAAGAAGATCCTCCGGTCAAAACGCCCTGTCTCAATCTCCATATTGTAATAGCACAAAGGGCAGTTTGTGGAGGGAAAGTTCCGGGTGCCGCTGATGCGTAGATACTCAGGAGTCACGGAGATGGCGATGTCATCTTTTTCCACTCCGGCCAGTTCTGCGATCACGATCCATTCTGTATCAGTTTGAAAGACATCGCATTTGGGATGCCATACTTCGTCGATGGCATCCTCCAGAGCCAGAGGATTGTCGGTAAGAGAGGTAACTTCGCCGATCAGTTTCAGCATCTCTCTTTGCAACCCCACGATGTTTGAATAGATTCTTTCACGCATGTTCAGTACCTCTTTGAGGCCTTGGAATTAGTATTCGCTGCGTTCTCGCAGGAAGAAAGAAGTCTCGCCATTGGGAGCGATCTCGACTGTATAGGTCACCTGGTTTTTTACACTATCGAGGGCATAACGGAGCTGGGATTCTACGATCTTGGCGTTTCCGGAAAGGTAGTGGATCACGTTGATGCTCTTGCGTTCATTGGAGTTGTTTTTCAGGTTGAAGTGTATCTCGCGCTCAGAAACTCTTTGGGTGATAACCTTCTGATTGCGCACTTGAGAGGATGCCACCAGATCAAAAGCAGTACCGGTATTGATCGCGACTTCCTCATTTTTACTGGTGTGATTGATGCGGTCTTCACCGATAAATTCCAGATTACCATCGCTATCGGCTTTGTAAATCTTGAATGTGCCCTTGGGCAGGGGTTTGCCCAAGCCTTGGTCTTCTTTGTTGAAGAATTTGATCATGCTCTTCACGCCGCTGCTAAAACTGGTGTATTCATAGACCGCACGGGCAGTGACATTTTGTTTTGGGTAAAGCTCAAGCTGTTTGGTTTGATTGTTGGCAAAAGAGACCTTTTGATCCAGGGTGTACATGTGAAAATCGTGGAATACCTTTTCTTCAAAGGATGGTGCAGCATCCATGGCCGCTCCTGCCTGCATCCGGTCATAGCTGGCTTCGCCATACTTGTAATAATCATCCCGGATTTGATTGATGTCTCCGGCGATCAGCTTCAGATTCACATTGTCAAAGGCACGGCCGGAGCGATTGTCGATCGTTACCCAGGAATTGAGCTCAAGTTTCTTCTCATCCCACACAGCATTGTAGGTCACGTCCCAGGAGAAACCACCGCTCAGATAGCTCATCTGAATGGGATAATTTCCTTTTTTGGGGGCGATCAGGCTCCAGTGCAATGTGGGCTTGGTATAGAAATTCGCCGGCAGGGAGGCCAGTTGAATCCATTGCACTTCACTATCGGCTATCACCAAAAGGCGCTCGGTGCCGCTTTCCAGGATGCCCAGGCTGCTGCCATCAAAAAACTTCAGGATGCCACGCAGTTTGGATTGATCTTTGGTAATCGCCATTACCTCTTTGTCGATGTATTTGGCCATGATCTGATACTTTCCTGCCAGATCATACTCATAGTTTTGTTCGGCAATCCGGATGCCCTCACCTTTCACGATTACAGATGCCGGAAAGATCCGGGAAGTGATATCATCGTAGTTGTATTCCTGACGCCCCTGATTCAGTTCCATCTCGAAAGTGGAACGTACCAGGGAGAGATCGTCGTTGTAAATTGTGATCCAATCTTCGGCAAAAGCCCCGCTGATGGCAATGAGCAGTAGGGCGGCAAAAAACAGCCTGAGTTTCATAATCTGGCTCCTTATGTTTAGATACGTGTTTAGAATACTCCGGTGGAGATGAACTCCCCTTAGGACATGCAAGTAATAAAGTACCTGAGCCTGTCAAGAGAATTCTTTGATTTGGGTGCGCATCCTACAAGATGCTGCTTCAATATTCCAACCCCAATATGCATAAGTGAGCATGAAAATATCTCTTGACAACCTAAGCAATACTCACGTAATGACATCGTAATACAACAATACTAACTTACGCCTGATCGAAGGAGGCAATATATGCTCGCTGAAAGACTTAAACTATTACGCCAGGAACTTGGGCTCAAGCAGGTGGATATGGCTAAAGACCTGGGACTCAATCCCTCTGCCATTTCCCAGATGGAAGGCAGCAAGATCAATCCCTCCCTGGAAAACCTCTTGCAGCTTTGGAAGCTCTACAAAGTTGATCTGCACTGGCTCATGACTGGTGAAGGCAATATGTTTTGCGCTGGCAAGGCTGAGATCACCAAGACCAATACCAAAAGCTGGGAGACCCTGCAGCAGATGCTGAATTCCAGCCTGGAGGAGATCGCCCGCAAGAAAATGGAACTGGTGGACAATACCGTCCTTGATGTCCCCGTGGTAGGTGAAATCGCCGCCGGTCCTCCGGTGGAAAGCAACCTTCCCGTCGCTAATACGATCTCGATCCGCAAAGGACAGATTCAGGGCATGCCGGGCAATTTCATCAGCCTCAGAGTCAATGGCCACAGCATGGAACCCTCTATCTACCATGATGATATCGTGGTGATCTACCAGAGCAACGATTGGGAAAAGCTGAGCGGTAAAGTCTGCGCAGTGCGTATCGATGGCGCCATCACCCTGAAGATGATGACTCTGGATCACAAGACCCGCACCGTAGTGCTGCTCTCCATCAATGAAGATTACCAGCCGATTCTGATCAAGCCAGAAGAACACAGCGACCTCACTCTGATCGGCAATGTAGCTTCATTGTACCGGAGATTCTAAGCGGAGGGATATGCTTATGCTCCTTTATTTTATTGCATCCTGCCTTATCCTCACTCTTGCCATCGTGATCTTTACTTATCTTCAGCTTAGAAAATTCAAACGTGGTGATGAAGCGCAGGAGTTCATGCAGCTCAAATCCGAGCTGGAAAATCTCAGCCGCTATGTCAAAGAGGAATTACCCAATCTCCGTAAAGAACTCCTCAGCATCAGCTCTGAAAACCGCAATGACCTGGCCACTGCTCTGAAAAATCACAGCGATAGCCAACTCCTTCAGGCACAGACCTCCCGCACCGAGATCAATGCCACCCTAAGTGAACTAAACAAACAGATCAATGCCGATGCTGCCAAAAACCGTCTGGAACTGGGCAACTCCCTGAATAACCTTTCCGAATCCCTGGTTCGCAAGCTCAGCGATCTCACCACCACTTTCTCTGAGCAATCCGAACTCCTGAAGCGCAGCATGGAAGAACGTCTGGAGACGATTCGCAGTGCCAATGAAAAGAAGCTGGAAGAAATGCGTAAGACTGTAGATGAAAAGCTGCACGAGACTCTGGAACGCCGCCTGGGCGAATCCTTCCAGCAGGTAAGCCAGCGCCTTGAGGAAGTGCACAAAGGCTTGGGTGAAATGCGCAATCTGGCTGGAGGCGTGGGTGATTTGAAGAAAGCCCTCACTGGCATCAAACCCCGCGGAGTGCTGGGAGAACTGCAGCTTGAAAACCTCCTGCAGGAAATCCTGACCCCAGATCAGTATGAGAAGAATTTCAAGCCCAATCGCCGCCGGGATGAGGTGGTGGAATTTGCCGTAAGACTCCCGGGACCCGAAGAGGGGAAATCCTTCGTGTATCTTCCCATCGATGCCAAGTTCCCCATTGCCGATTACCAGCGTTTGGTGGAGGGCTATGAATCAGGTGATCTGGCCGCTATCGACAAAGCACAGAAAGACCTCGTGATCAGGATCAAAGGCTGTGCCCGGGATATTCGTGACAAATATCTCAATCCTCCAGTTACCACAGAATTTGCCATCCTCTTTTTACCCTTTGAGAGCCTCTATGCTGAAGTGTTGCGGGTACCGGGACTGTTTGAACTGGTGATGCGGGAATTCAGCGTAATCCTTTGCGGACCCACCACTACCGCAGCGCTGCTAAACAGCTTGCAGGTAGGTTTCCGTACTCTCGCCATTCAGAAGAAGAGCAGTGAAGTCTGGAAGATTCTGGCTGCCGTGAAGAAGGAATTCAGCCAATTCGGTGATATCCTGGACCGCACCCGCAAGAAAATCGATGATGCGGGCAAGGAACTCGATAGCGCCACTTTCCGTACCCGCCAGATCGAAAAGAAGCTCACCAAAGTTCAGGAACTGCCCGCTGCAGAAAGCCCTGTGCTGATAGAAGTGGTGGACGAAAGCGAAGAAAAGGTTGACAAGCCAGGCCTCTGATTTTTTACGCTTAAGGTTCTGGTTAACAGTAAATAATGCATATTTAGGAGATATAAATGCCAAAACTGATTGATCATATTGACCCTGTTATTGCCGCCAAAAACGCAGCCCGCTGCAAAAAGCACGGGATCATCCTGCCTACGATCCGGCAGCAAATGTACCCTGAAACCATCCCGGAAGATATCAAAGCCAAACTCAAACCCATTGGCTTGTGGGATGTAAATCCCTTGAACCTCTTTCGCATCACCTGGAAGAACGACATCAATACCGGCCTGTTTGGCACACCGGATTACTTTGAGATCCCATCCGAGATTACCGGTGTGAAAGCCCGCATTATCGGCTTGGTGGGCAAATACTTCCCCACCGGAGCCCACAAAGTGGGAGCTGCCTATGGCTGCCTTGCCCCTCGCCTGGTGAGCGGTAGCTTTGACCCCGAGATCCACAAAGCGGTCTGGCCTTCCACCGGCAACTATTGCCGCGGTGGTGCCTTTGATTGCGCTCTGCTGGATTGTCCTGCCGTGGCGATCCTGCCTGAGGAAATGAGTCAGGAACGCTTTACCTGGCTACGTGAGATTGGCGCCGAAGTATATGCCACTCCTGGTTGTGAATCCAATGTAAAAGAGATTTATGACAAGTGCGATGAACTGCGGCTTGATGCTGCGAACGTGATCCTGAACCAATTCGATGAAATGGGTAATCCCTTCTGGCACTACCATGTAACCGGCAATGCCATCAGCGAAGTTTATGACCTGAACAAAACTCCTGGCAGCCGCCTGAGTGCCTACATCAGCGCCACCGGCAGTGCCGGCACGATTGCCGCGGGAGACTTTCTGAAAAAGAGCTTCCCACTACTGAAAACTGTGGCTTCCGAAGCTTTTGAATGCCCCACTCTCCTCAACAATGGCTTTGGCGGACACCGCATCGAAGGCATCGGCGACAAACACATCCCCTGGGTGCACAACGTCCGCAATACCGATGCTGTAGCTGCCATCCGGGATGAAGACTGCATGCGCTTGCTGCGTCTCTTCAACGAGCCCCTGGGACAAGAGTATCTGAAAGAACACGGCATCCCTGCCAGCGTGGTGGAAAACCTTCCGCTTTTAGGTATATCCTCCATCGGCAACCTGCTTTCCACCATTAAAGTAGCCAAATACTTTGAATATAATGAAGACGATATCATCTTCACAATCTTCACCGATTCTGCCGAAATGTACTCCAGCCGTCTGGACGAACTTACTGCCCAGAAAGGTGAATACAGCAAGCTGCAAGCCGCGCTGGATCTGGAAGGCTGCCTCAATGCGCAATCCTACGACAACTTCCTGGAACTCAGCTATCAGGACAAAAAGCGCATCCACAACCTCAAGTATTACACCTGGGTGGAGCAGCAAGGCAAGACCTACGAAGAAATCCTGCGCCAGTGGGATCCGGAATATTGGATCGAGACCTTCGAAACCAATCTGGACGAACTCGATGCAGCCATCACCAGATTCAACGCCCTATAAGATCATTAGCGTCATCCTCGCCTCGGGTAAAGGCAAGCGCTTTGGCATGCCGAAATCCGAGGCGCTGCTAAGTGGAGCCAGCTTCAGCGAAACCATCCGCAATACCCACCGGGAAGCAGGGCTGCAGGACGTGATCCTGGCTGTGGGCTTGAACACTCCGGACATGATCAGCACGCTGCGTGAGGCCCTGGCAAGCTACCCATCCACTTGGGACGCATGCCTTGTGCATCCTGTGGATCATCCCTTTGTCCGGCCCCAGACCATTCGCCTGCTCTGTGAATGCTCTGCCCTCTATCCTGAGTGTGTCGTCCGCCCCCTTTTCCAGGGCCGCCGGGGGCACCCGATCCTCATCCCCGCCAGGCTTGATCTCAGCGCTGATCATCATGGACAGGGGCTCAGAGGCATCATCGCCTTATCAGGCCTCAGCCATGTGGATCTGAAAGTGGACGATTTCGGAATCCTGCGTAATATCAACTATCCCAAAGATCTTTAAATAGAGGAACCCCAATGGAACTAAAGCACATCATTGCCAGCCGCCGCAGCATCAGAAATTTCAAGCCTGATCCCATCCCGGACGAGATCCTGCAGGAAATCCTGGAAGCTGGACGCATGGCTCCGTCTGCTCAAAACCGCCAGCCCTGGCGCTATATCGTCTTCATCAAATCCGAAGACATCAAGGAACTCGCCAAAAAGACCGGACTGATTGGAATGTCGAATTTCTTTATCAAAGAAGCTCCCTGTGTGATCATCGCCTGTGCGGAAACGAAGAAGAACCTGCGTGTAAACGGCCAGGACTACTATCTGGTGGATACCGCCATTTCCTTTCAGCAGATGATCCTTTCAGCCTGGGCCCATGGCATTGGCAGTTGCTGGCTGGCAGCTTTCTCGGAAAAGACTCTGGCGAAATACCTGAAGCTTCCCAAAAGCTGGCGCATCGTAGCGCTATCCCCCTTTGGCTATCCCAAAGAGGAGAAAACCATGTACACCAAAATGGTCTCCTCCTTTGCCAAAAGCACTGAACGCCAAGCCCTTGAAGACATAGTATCATACTGGAAGCAACCATCATGAGATCTCTGCTTGTCCTCTTGCTTTCCTGTACGCTTTTACTGTTTATGTCCTGCAAGTCCACCGAACCGGATGTCACCGAGGAATTTTCCCTGCAGATCAAGCTTACAAACACCGCCGGAACTCCGCTGGAAGGCTATAAAATCACTATCTTCCAGAAGGATTTTGCTATGTTCTGGCCTGGTTACGAGGGCAGGCCTGTCACCCAGATCAAATTCTCCACTCAGGATAACTGCCGGGTGCAAATCGCAATCTCGGACTATTTTAACAATCACATCCGCAACCTGGTGGATCAGCAGTATCCGATGGGAACCCACGTAATCCTCTGGGACAGCAAAAACGACGCCGGAGATGTGATCCGGGATGGCATCTACAAGATCCGGGCAAAGTATTACGATTCTGAAGATCGCCTGCTCTTCAGTGACCTGTTTCTGGCTTACAAGCTGGGAGAGCAGGATGCGGGTCATTCGCCATATTGCACCGATAGCACCGGAACCGTTCAGAGCACGGACATCACCGCTTTTCCCATCCTCTATTGCCACGATAGCATCCGAATCTATGATGATAATGCCGAATTTGTCCGCTATCAAAGCTTTTCCAGCTCCTCAGACAGCATGAAAGTCGTGATAACCGCCCCGGACGAGACTTCCAGAAGCCACTATTTCCGCATCAAAAAGGGCAGCAACACCCTGAATCTGAATTGGGATACCCTGCAAGCCGAAACAGATAAAAACCCAGGCTATCGCTCTACAGCCATCAAACCCACTCACATGGAACCACTTACAAACTCCAAACATCCAGCAGATGACCTGAGCAACAAGTTGCATTGCTGCTTCCCCAATCCGTTTAATTGATGTCAGGCCGTATGCACTGAACTACTCCAATTTGGGGAGTGTTTGAATGTTAAACTCGCTCTGGTCACAAAAACAAGGGATTCTAAGTCATCAACCATGCTAACATCAGACTAACATCTCCTGCACCACTCCAGCACAACCCACGCCACGCAGGGGATGACCTTGAGAGAATCAGGACATTACCAGCGGCCATCCATTATAAACCATTGTTATCGTGATTGTTCCATGCCCATCATCCATGGTCTCTCAGCACACTGTCTGTACTGCATTCTTACTGGATTGATTTGCTTGGGTTTAACCCAATTAATGCAGTAGAATCCCCACTACTAAGAAAAGTGTTGCATATA
>DAOSEN010000006.1:0-150774 GCA_035363155.1 Candidatus Cloacimonadota bacterium
AAAAATCAGTCCCAAAATAGAGACTGTGAAAACCCTACTGCATTATTTGGGTTTAAGTCAGGATCACCTCGAGATCACCTCGAGTACTCGAGGTGATCTCGAGGTGAAGACGACTTAAACGCGTATCAGGACTTGACAGAGAATATCAGAATGCTTATGAAACTTAACAATAGTAGTGTCTTAAGCCATATCTTACATATCACTTGGGTTGGATTGGACCCTAAGCTAAAAAAAAAGCGTGATCAAACATCAGAATATTGATGTTTGTTCATTCCGTGGTGGATAATATAAACCAACAATGGTAAACGGGTTGCTAAGTCTTCTTTGATGATGATCCAGAGTAGTCCCAAGGATGAAATACAAATCCTTTTTGCTTGCTATCTCGTTTAACTTGTCAATCACTTTTCTGCATGCCAGTAGCTCAGAAGCACTGCTCCGTATGCAGTTCCAATAAAGCGCGCCTATCTCCCAATCTAATACTTGCATATCGTGTCTGCTTCCCTGCCCGTCAACAAATTCGTACTTAAACTTATATGGTAGCTTTCTTAGGGGTTTATGCCCAGAATCGAAAATACTCATCTGAGTGAAATAATCTGCTTGTTCTTTATCCCAACCCGTTCGGTCTTCTTCGTAATGAGCTCTGGTAATCTGAAATGGTTTGTATGTTGCTAATGATGTATTCTTTGGCTCTAGCGAATCGCTGAGTAGTTTTTTGAGTGAATCGTAAACCCTATGTAACATGTACTCATTTCTCACATCCCAACTATTGATAAAATCTAGTGTCTGGATATCTTCATCCAGATCAACCAGATGATAGCTTTCAGGTCTAAAATCCCGTCCTGTGGTCTTAAGCAAATCAAGCTCGATCCATTGGAATTTCTTGTATTGTTGATCAGTTGGCTTTGCTCGAAAGTTAACAGGATATATCCTAATCCAGTTCTTATCTTCATCCAATCCTGCTGTACAAACTGTTTCCTGATAGCTTCTGGATGGGTTTGGATATGTTTTAACGGTTATAAACACACGTTTTCTCATAGATGCCTTAGGCCTATCTCCATAGAAAACCTTGATATTAACTCTTCCACAAACACATGCCTATGACAATCCAGTGGGTTTCTTTCGAAGCAAGTGATAGCAACTCGCTTACTAAAAAGGACATCATCATGTACTTGCTTCAGTTCGTTAGCTTTTTCGTTACGGAGTTCATACCCGTATTCACGGAAAAGAGATGCCTTATCACTCACCCCTTTCCTTTTATTAGAAGTAATACCAACTGCTGGATAGTGTTTATACCTGATACCCACTAATGCACAATATCCAGCAAGGCGTTTACTGCTAAACTCTGGTTTCATACTAACACCATTTGATCGCACATCGATTAATAACTGTATTCCCTCCTGTATAAGAATGCCAAGATATTCATCGATGCTTTTACCTTCATAACCGATAGTAAACAAGTGAGGGGTTCGAGTATTAGGATTCCTTTCCTGAACAATGTGCAATTGTTTACCCGATAACAACTCCTGAGCTCTTTCGCTATTGATGGCAAAGTAAGGATAGGTACTATAAATGTATGCCATTAACCTGGTAGCACTATACTCCCCAAACCGCTGTATCGTTTCATTGATCATTTCAAGTCTGCTTGGATCGATTTCCATTTGCTCAGTAACAGCGCTGGTGTAATGCTCATCTTCAAAGCACAGAAAACCATTAGTCAATAAATAGTCCAGATCCTTCTGCAAAATCAAAGAATAAGGGCCAAACTTATATGGGAAGAAACTGTAGGTAGGCTTATCAATACCTAAACACGCTAGAAACTCTAGCTTTTGTAGCTGAGTTTTCCCTGCTGAACCTAAACGGGAGATGATGTAAAGTAACTCTTTTTGACGTTTATAGAGCATAATGAACCCTTGTGACAAAATGCTCGATGATGGCTAAAATGTCAAGTAATCAAATCAATATCATGCCTGATACTCATAATTGAGCTCAATGTGTCTATAGGGGAAAAGATGGGATCGATCATAAAACAACTGAATTCACCCCCCACCCCCCCCCACACATCCCTCTTGACAGATTCCAGCAATCCAAATATAGAAAGAAAAAAGCCGGGCTCAAGAAGGAGTTTTCATGAAAAAGGCGGTAGTGCTGCTGGTCCTGCTAGTCTCTTTATTAGCTTTGTTTTCATCCGTGATTGAGATGAAGACGCTGGCCAATGGGATGAAAGTGGTAGTAAAGCAAAATACTCAAAATCCGACAGTGGGAGTTTTTTGCATAGTAAAGACAGGGAGTATGCTGGAGGGTAAGTATCTGGGCAGCGGCATTTCTCATTACGTGGAGCATATCGTAAGCGGAGGATCCACGTCCCGCCGCAGTGAAAAGGACTACATTGAGATCGATAAACTCATCGGCTCCAATAGCAATGCCTATACCAGCCTCGATCGCACCGTGTATCATAATGTGGTAGGCAAGGAACATTTTTCCACGGCTTTGGGCAGTATCGCGGAGTATGTGCAGTTTTGCGTCTTTGATTCTGCTCAGGTAGCGCGGGAAAAACAGGTGATTTCCAAAGAGATCATCCTGGAAATGGCGCAGCCTATTTCCAAGCTCTACAACCGTTTTGAAGAATCTTCCATGTCAAAATCCACTACTGTTCATCCGGTGATCGGCAAGCCGGAGCTGTTCAATCGGCTTACCCGTCAGGATTTGGTGAATTATTACCAGGCTCGTTATGTACCGAACAACATGGTGCTGGTTATCGTAGGTGATATTGAGCCCCAGGCGGCCATGCAGGAAGTGGAAAGAGCCTTTTCCGGCTTTACCCGGGGGTTTCTGGAGCCGGTGTATCAGCCCGGTCAGGATGTGATCCTGGGCACCCGGGAGGTGATCGAAGAATTTGATGTATTGCAGCCCTCGGTGTTTATCTCGCAGCAGATTCCAGCAGGGGATTTTCGGGATGCGCACCTGCTGAATGTGGTTTGCGAATTGCTGCTGAACAAAGAAAGCTGTCCCATCCAGAAGAAATTGCAGCAGGATTTGATGCTGGTGCGCTACATCTATGGGTTCAGTTCGATCTACAGGTTGGAAAACAGCGCCAATTTCAATATCCGCTTCGAAGCAGCCCGCACGGAAGACATTCCCCGCATTCTGGAACTTTTCTACAAAGAATTCTCAGGTTCTAAACGTAAGACCTTCATCACCCAAAAGATGCTGGACAAGCTGATCGGCCAGTATGAAAGAGATATGTATCTGAAATCCCGGGCAGTGGAAGATGAATGTGAGGCAATCGGGGACGACATGCTGGAATATGGGATTCCGAATGCGGATCACATCCGGATGGAAGTCCTGCGTAGTATGAAGCCGGCAGAATTGAATGCTGTGATCCGTAAATATCTGAATCCGCAGGATAAATTTACTTTCTATGGGCTTCCCCGAGGGGAGAAGGCTCTAATGAAATCCAGCCCTGGCGCCAGCTATGCCAAAACAGAGCTTACCAAGATCGATCTGGGCAATCGCCTGAGCCTGATCCACAAGCAAAACTCGGAATATCCGATTGTGCGGGTACATATTTACATCCCGGTTTCCAGCTATTATGAGACGGTTGAGAATCGCCGTATTATCAATTGCATGGCCTATCTTTTGGGACAGGGGAGCAAGAAATATAGCAAGGATGCCATCAGTGACTGGCTGGACGAGCATTCTGCCAGCTTGGATTTTTATAATGATACGAATGGACTCAATATTGTCTTTTCTTGTATGACCAGTGATGTGCCGCAGATCTTGAAAATGATCCGGGATGCTATAAAAAACCCCAAATTCAGCGAAGCGGAACTCAATCTATTGAAGTCAGATTGGGAAGGGCTGGCCCTGCGGATGCAATCCGATGCGGACAAAGTTCACAAGGATTTCCGCGCTACCAAAGTTTATGCGAGTCCCAGAGAACGTCTGAGCAACCTGGACGAGGCGGAAATCTCCAGCCGCTTTACCCGTCAGGATGTGCTCAGGGCTTACAAGAAGTATCTGAAGGCAGAAAGCATGATCGTGGCGATCGTGGGGGATCAAACTGCTGCCCAGGCAAGTGAACTTGCCAAAACCCTCTATGCCGCATTTGATCATAGCCGCATCGAGGATACCATCAAGTTGCCGGTGCTGGGGCTCAAGAATTCCAGATACATCCAGGAATATGGCTTTGAACATGCATTTGTGGATTTTACCATGGCAGCGCCGGGAACAGATGATCCAGACTATATAGTTCTCAAGACCATTGAAGTACTGCTCAATTACAGTGACCGGAGATTGCACTATGCTACCCGGGTGGAGCGGGATCTGGCTTACTACGCTTCCGCATACAGTGTTGCGGTTCCGGGTTATGGGATGTTTCGGGTGTCCAGCCAAAGTTCGGTGGATAGGATCGAAGAGCTGACCATGGTGCTGGAGCATGAGATCAAGCGGCTGATCAATGAACCGGTGCCGGCTCAGGAACTGGCGGAAGCCCTGGAAAACTTCCTGATGCAACACCGTAATTCTATTACAGATGAGTGGTTGGCATATTTTGCCATCGATTCCGAAGTGAAAGGTCTGGGCTATGACTTTCTTATTAAGGGTGGCAGCAATATGAAGCAAGTGAGCCCGGAGGATATCCAAAGGGTGGCAGGTAAATATCTGCTGATACGGGATGTTACTACCTCTATACCATCGGCTGATGTGGAAATGATCATGCCGGAGCAGAAAGAATGATGGGAACGCAGATGACGGGATGACAGGGATGAACAGTATTCTTTGTTGCACTACAGAGAAGACAGAGGGGTATAAAAGACAGATAATTATACGTGATATCTGTTGCTTTTCTCAGGAGATTCCGGAAACCCGGATAAATCTGCGATTCATCCGGGTTTCCTGAATGACGGCGGAGATAAGACTTCTCGACCCCTCGACCTCTCAACTTCTCAACCCCTCGACCTCTCGACCTCTCGACCTCTCGACTTACCCCAAAAAACCATTTGACATAAATACGAGGATAAAATCTTGTGTGTCAATAAAGTAAAAGCGTATTGTAACGCTTAGCACAAGTCCCATATTTTGCAGGGGCTTATAGTTCTTTAGGAGGAACAATGTTATCCTACTTGTGGGATACTCTATCGGAGTATCACAGTGTCCGGCTCAATAGCGCCGGCAAACAAACTTTAAACACAACTCAGCGGTACCACAGCCTGAATTTGGGGCGAAGCTGCATCCAGAATGCGCATAGCCACACAGGTGAGTTGTACCCACAAAGTGGAGGTTCCAGTGAGTAAACAGGAAAATCGTATTCGGATCAAGTTGAAAGCTTATGACCATCGTTTATTGGATCATTCTGTCGCTGAAATAGTGAAAAGCACTCGCAACACTGGCGCCAAAGTCGTGGGTCCCATTCCTTTGCCCACCGACCGTTCGGTTTACACGATTCTGCGTTCACCCCATTCGGACAAGAAATCACAAGACCAATTCCAAATGTTGGTTCACAAACGTTTGATTGATATCCTGAACCCCACCCAGCAGACCACCAATGCGCTCAAAAAGCTCAGTCTGCCGGCCGGAGTTCATGTGGAAATCAAGGCTAATACCAGGAGCTAAGCATGATCGGATTAATCGGAAAGAAAATTGGTATGACACAGATCTTCAATGAGGACGGGAAAGTGGTTCCGGTTACCGTGATCCAGGCCGGTCCCTGCAAAGTGATCTGCAAACGTACCACCGAAGAACATGGCTATGAAGCCATCCAACTGGGCTTTGAAGAGATTCCGGAACGCAAGGTTACAAAACCTTTGCTGGGTCACTTCAAGAAACACAATGTCGGCAACTACCGCTTTGTGAGAGAATTCCGCCCCAGTTTTGGTCAGGAAATTGCCGATTACAATATCGGTGATGAACTGAAAGTAGATCTTTTTGGCAGCGGAGAGACCGTCAGCGTGACCGCAAAGTCCAAGGGACGCGGTTTTACCGGCGTGATGAAAAGGCACGGTTTTGCCGGATTCATCTCTTCACACGGCTCCCATGAATCATTCAGGGGCCCTGGTTCCATTGGTCAATGTGCCCAGCCTTCCCGCGTCTTCAAAGGCGTGAAAATGGCTGGTCAGCATGGCAATGCCAAAGTTACCACCCGCCACCTCAGTGTAGTGAAAGTGGATGACGAGCGGGGCCTGATTATGGTCAAAGGCGCCGTACCAGGCCATCGCAACTCCCTGGTGCTGATTCATAAGGAACAATAGGGGGAAGAAAATGGTAAAGGCAAAAAAATACAACATCCAGGGCGAAGTGATCGGCGAAGTAGAACTTCCGGTCAATGTCTTCGACGTGGACGTAAATTCACCCAAAGTGCTGCTGCATGAAGTGATTACCATGTATTTGGGCAACCAGAGACAGGGTACTGTGCAAAAGAAGAATCGATCCATGACTCAGGGCAGCACACGCAAACTCTTCAAACAAAAAGGCACCGGCAACGCCCGCGTGGGAACCCGCCGTTCACCAGTCCGCGTACATGGTGGAAAGGCATTTGCGATCTATCCGAAGGATTGGTATCGCCCCATCCCCCGCACCAAAAAGCGTATGGCGCTCAAGGTAGCTCTTACAGACCGGGCTCGCGAAGGAAGAGTATATATCATTGAAGGGCTCAACTTCGACAAACCCAATACTCAGAAAGCCATGGAAATGCTCAGCAAGATCGCTCCTGATCGTGGACACAAGCTGGTGGTGACCGATGGACATCATATGCCCACCGTGAAAAGCTTCACCAATATCAGCGACGTTACCGCCGACCGGGCAGATTCCCTGCATGCCTATGAAGTAATCAGAAGCAGCTACATCATCCTCAGCGATGAAGCCCTGAAAAAAGTGGAGGAGGTATTCAGCTCATGATCCATCCGCGCAATATCGTAATCGCTCCTATCATCACAGAGAAGAGCAGCGGCCAAATGGCTGCCACAAATACCTATACATTCAAGGTTTCAATGAATGCGAATAAAATCGAGATCGCCAAAGCCATCGAGCATATCTTTGCCGTGAAAGTCCTGGCTGTAAATACCATCCGTATGATGGGCAAGCCAAAACGCCTGGGCAAATACAATGGCAAACGTCCGGATTGGAAGAAAGCGATCGTAACCCTGCGGGAAGGCGATAGAATCGCCGATTTCGAGGTATAAGGAGTAAAACATGGCTATTAAGAAATACAAACCGACCACTCCTTCGCTCCGCTACCGCACTGGATATTCTTTTGACGAGATCACCACAGACAGCCCTGAAAAGAGCTTGCTGAAACCGATGTCCAAGAGCGGTGGACGCAACAACCGTGGTCGCATCACCTGCCGTCATCGCGGTGGTGGACAGCGTCGTCATTACAGAATCATTGATTTCAAACGGGACAAGTTTGGCATTCCCGCCAAAGTTGCCACCATCGAATACGATCCCAACCGTACTGCCCGGATCGCCCTGCTGCACTATGTGGATGGCGAAAAGCGTTATATCATCGCTCCGGACGGACTCGTTGTGGGTGCCAAAATCATGAGCGGCCCGGAAGCTGAAGTGGCTGTGGGCAATGCCATTCCTCTGGAAAGAGTGCCATTGGGCAGCGTGGTTCACAATATCGAGCTGAAACGAGGCCGTGGCGGTCAGATTGCCCGTAGCGCCGGTGTCTATGCCCAGGTAGTGGCCAAAGACGGTGACTACGTGCATGTCAAGATGCCTTCCAACGATGTGCATCTGATTCGCAAAGAGTGCCTGGCAACTCTCGGCCAGGTCAGCAATCCCGACCACTCGCTGATCAAGATCGGTAAAGCAGGACGCAAGCGCTGGATGGGCATCCGCCCCACCGTTCGCGGCGTTGCCATGAACCCGGTTGATCACCCCATGGGTGGCGGTGAAGGTAAGTCTTCCGGTGGCGGTCATCCTGTATCCCCCTGGGGCAAACCTGCCAAGGGCGGCAAGACCCGTAAAACCCGCAAGTATTCCGATAAGTATATCGTGAAAGCGGTTAAAAAGAGATAGTGTGAGGATATAGAAAATGGCACGTTCAATAAAAAAAGGCCCCTTCGTTGATGACCATCTGATGAAAAAAGTGGAAGTCCTCAATACAGACAGCAAGAAAAGCGTGATCAAGACCTGGAGTCGCCGTTCGGTGATCCTTCCGGATTTCATTGGCCACACTTTCTCCGTGCACAATGGACACAAGTTTGTGCCCGTGTATGTTACTGAAAACATGGTAGGCCACAAGCTGGGCGAATTTTCCCCCACCCGCACCTACCGTGGCCACAAAGAAAAGAAGAAAAAAGGCAGATAGGAGAAAAAAATGGAAGCAACTGCAAAACTTCGCTTTGCCCGTGGATCTGCCCGTAAAGCCCGTCTGGTATTGGATACCATTCGTTACAAGCGCGTGACGGAAGCTCAAAACATCCTGCGTTTCTCACATCGCAGAGCAGCCGCTACGATTTCGAAATTATTGGATTCCTGCATTGCCAATGCCCAGGTAAAAGAGCCTAAGATTGATCTCAGCCAGCTCTTTGTGACCGAAGCCATGGCCGATGAAGGTCCTCAGATGAAACGTTTCATGCCCAGAGCTCAGGGAAGAGCTTTCATGATCAGAAAGCAGACCTGTCATATTTCCCTGGGAATCCAGAGTTTAGAGTAGGAGGAATACCTTGGGACAAAAGATACACCCCATCCTGTACCGACTCGGTGTAAATAAAGATACCGAATCCATCTGGTTTGCTCAAGGCACTTCTTACGTGGATGCTCTTCAGGAAGATATCAAGATCCGTAGCTATATCCACAAGCGCCTGAGCGACAAAATGGTCTCCAGAGTACAAATCTCCCGGAAGACCAGTTCCATTACCATCGATATCCATACTGCCAGACCCGGTCTTGTGATCGGTAAGAAAGGCGAGGATATCGATAAATTGAGAAATGAACTGAATATCCTGATCAACAAAAACCGCAGCAATCCCATCACGGTTTCGATCAATATCGAACAGATTGATAAGATGTGGTTGGACGCCCGTCTGGTAGGCAAAGAAATTGCCCGTCAGCTCGAAGAACGCGTCTCCTTCCGCAGAGCCATGAAGATGTCCATCCGCAAAGTGATGCAGGATGGTGCTCTGGGAGTGAAGGTTCAGGTATCGGGACGTCTGGGCGGTGCAGAAATTGCCCGTACCGAACGTTACAAACAAGGTCGCACCCCGCTTCATACCCTGCGTGCCAATATCGACTATGCCCATGTGGAAGCAAGTACCACCTACGGCGTGATCGGCATCAAGGTATGGATCTACCTGGGCGACATTTTATCATAAGGAGAGAACAGTGTTAGCACCTAAAAAAGTAAGACATCGCAAGATGATGAAGGGCAGACGCAATGGTCTTTCCTGGACCGGATGCAATGTTGATTTTGGTGATTATGGTCTGATCGCTCTTGAAGATGCGTTCATTACCAGCCGCCAGATCGAGGCAGCCCGTATCGCCATTACCCGTCACATGAAGCGTATTGGAAAAGTGTGGATTCGCATTTTTCCGGACAAGCCCATTACCAGCAAGCCAGCCGAAACCCGCATGGGAAAAGGTAAAGGCGCTCCTGAGTATTGGGTAGCCGTGGTTCGCCCCGGCAGAGTCTTGTTTGAACTGGAAGGCGTGGATGTCAAGATTGCCAAAGAAGCCATGCGTCTTGCCGCCCACAAACTGCCGATCAAGACCCGTTTGATCGCCCGTGAAGGAGTGGAATTATGAAGACTGAAGATATCAGAGACCTCAGCCTCGATGAGCTGCAGGCAAAGACCGAAGAACTGCGCATTGAGCTGTTTAACCTGCGCTTTCAAAAAGCCAGAAACCTGCTTGATCGTCCGGACCGGATTCGCCTTGTCAAACGTGACATTGCCCGGATCATGACCATAATGAAAGAATTAAAGCCGAAAGCTTGAGGTGAACGTGGAAAACACTCGTAAAATGATCAAACAGGGTGTGGTGGTATCCGACAAGAACGACAAAACCATCGTCGTCCGGGTCCAACGCCAGTACATCCATCCCTTGTATAAAAAGACTGTACGTCGCCATAAGAAATTCATGGCTCATGACGAGCTGAACGAAGCGCATGAAGGCGATGTAGTACAGATTAGCGAATCCCGGCCGCTCAGCGCTCGCAAGCGCTGGACGCTGCACAAGATAGTAGAAAGAAGTAAATAAAAGGGTATTGGAATGATTCAAGTACAAACTATATTGAATATCGCCGATAACTCAGGTGCCAAAAAGGCAATGTGCATCAAAGTTCTAGGTGGTACCAAACGCAAATATGCTACTCTGGGAGATGTGATAGTCGTCGCTATCAAATCTGCTACCCCGGGTGGAAAAGTTAAGAAAGGCAGCGTTGAAAGAGCTGTGATCGTCCGTACAGCGAAAGAAGTTCGCCGTCCGGATGGATCATACATCCGTTTTGCGGATAACGCAGCCGTTATTATCGACGACAAGCACGAACCCAAGGGAACCCGTATCTTTGGTCCAGTAGCCCGCGAACTCCGCGAAGCTCACTATATGAAGATCGTATCCCTTGCTCCGGAAGTGTTGTAGGAGGAACAAGTGGAAAAGAAACTGAACCTCAAGAAAGGTGACTATGTGGTCGTGATCTCTGGTGATGACAAAGGCAAGAAAGGACATATCCTGAGAGCCTATCCCAAGACGGGGCGCGTCATTATCGAAAAAGTGAACATGATCAAAAAGCACGCCAAACCCTCCCAACGCAATCCCCAAGGCGGAATCATCACCAAGGAAGCCCCTGTCATCGCTTCCAACGTAATGCTCTTCAACGAAAAGCTGAACACGGTATCCAAACCCGTGATCCAGCTTCGGGAAGGACGCCGGGTACGCGTGTGCAAAAAATCCGGTGACGAGCTGTAAAAGGAGCATAGGTAAAAATGAACCGACTCAAAGAAAAATATAGAACTCAGGTGATCGGAAACCTTACCAAACGCTTTGGCTACAAAAACCCGCACCAGGTTCCCAAGCTTACCAAGATCATCTTAAGCATGGGCGTGGGTTCTGCCACCCAAAACAAGGCTATCCTGGACAATGCCGTCAAGGATATGGAGCAGATCACTGGTCGTAAAGTAATAGTGACCAAAGCTCGTAAATCGATATCAAACTTCAAGCTGCGTCAGGGCATGCCGATTGGCTGCAAAGTAACCCTGCGCGATGAAGTGATGTATGAATTCTACGATCGTCTTACTTCTATCGTAATCCCAAGGATCCGTGACTTCCGCGGGATCAAGGCCGATTCTTTTGACGGGAGAGGAAACTTCTCTTTTGGACTCAAAGAACAGACCGTGTTTCCCGAGATTGAATATGACAAAGTGGATGCCATCCGCGGGCTCAATATCACTGTGGTGACCACCGCCCGTACCGATGAGGAATGCCGTGAGCTCCTCAGAGAATTGGGCATGCCTTTCCAAAGAGCCGAGTAAGGAGAGATTGTGGCAAAGAAATCACTGATTATCAAACAGCAAAGAACTCCCAAATTCAAAGTAAGAAAGTATAACCGCTGCATGCTTTGCGGACGCCCCAGGGCCTATATGAGAGATTTCGGTATGTGCCGTCTCTGTTTCCGTAAGTATGCTTCTCTGGGTCAAATCCCCGGAATCACCAGAAGTAGCTGGTAAAAACTCAAGGAGACATAAATGAGCGTATCTGATCCGATAGCTGATGCATTGACCAAGATCCGCAATGCATATCGTGCCGGACACCAGCAGGTGATCGTGAACCATAGCAAGCTAGTCGAAGCTTTGGTCAAGATCCTTGCCGAAGAGAACTTTGTAAACAGCGTACAGGTTCTCGACAAAGATCCGGAGCATAAATTCAATTACAAACGTATATTGGTAATCCTGCGTTACACAAACGACGGTCGTCCCGTAATGCAAGGATTGGTGAGAGTTTCCAAACCCGGAAGACGGGTTTATGTAAAAGCCGACAATTTGCCCAGCGTGTACAACAACACTGGCTGTGCCGTCATTTCTACCAGTAGTGGTGTGATGGTGGATCGCGATGCCAGACTCAAACGCGTAGGTGGTGAATATGTCTGTCGTGTTTGGTAGGAGGAAGAGATGTCCCGCATAGGAAAAGCACCTATCAAGCTGAGCTCCGGTCTTGATGTAACAATCACTGATGGCGTGGTAACCGTAAAAGGAAAGCTTGGGCAATTGAGTTACACTCTGATGCCCGGAATCACAATCGAGCAGGAAGAAAACATCCTGCATGTGAAGAGATCTGATGATTCCAAGAGCCAGCGTGCCTTGCACGGATTAACCCGCGCCCTGATTCAAAACATGGTAACAGGCGTATCCGAAGGGTACAAAAAGACCCTTCATATCTTTGGTACAGGCTACAGCTCAGAAGTAATCGGCCCCTGGCTGAAACTGATCCTGGGCTACTCACATGATATCCTGCTTCAGATTCCCCAGGGTCTGGCTGTTGATGCAAATCCCGTACCCCGTTCCAAGGGTACCCGTAGCGATTTCACCAGCATCATTAATATCCAGGGCATAGACAAGCAACTGGTTGGCCAGTTTGCCGCTGAAGTTCGCAATTGCCGTCCCCCTGAAAACTACAAGGGTAAAGGCATCCGTTATCATGATGAATATGTTACCATCAAAGCCGGTAAAGCCGGTAGCAAGTAAGGGATGGTGAGAAAATGATAAAATCTATTACAAAGATAAAAAGCAATCTGCGCGCACGTCGCCGTGCCGCTATTCGTAAACGTCTTTCCGGAACTACAGAGCGTCCTCGCCTGGTAGTGTTCAGATCTCTGAAGCACATTTATGCTCAGATCATCGACGATACCAAGGGGATTACCCTGATTTCCATGTCTTCCAAGGCAAAAGACTTCCAGGCCGGTGAAGCCAAGACCAAAACCGACTACAGTTTTGAAGTTGGCAAGCTCCTGGGCGAAAAAGCCCTGGCCGCTGGAATTAAAACCATTGCCTTCGATCGTGCCGGATACAAATATCATGGCCGGGTCAAAGCTCTGGCTGATGGTGCCCGCAAAGCCGGGCTCGAGTTCTAAAGGGAGGATAGCTTGAATTACGAACATAATCAACATCATACTGAAGAAGAAACTCTGGTAGAGAAGATCATCGAGACCAAGCGTGTAGCCAAAGTAGTGAAAGGCGGAAGAAACTTCTCCTTTAGCGCCATCGTGGTAGTGGGCGACAAAGCCGGTAACGTGGGTGTCGGAAATGGCAAGGCCAACGAAATCGTGGATGCGATTCGTAAAGCCAAAGAAAAAGCCATCAAAAACATGTTCCGCGTTCCGATCGTGAAAGGCACAGTGCCTCATGAAATGGTAGCCCGTTATGGCGCCAGCCGCGTGATGATCAAACCAGCTTCTCCGGGTACCGGAGTTATCGCTGGAAATACCACCCGTGCGATCTTTGAAGCTGCCGGGATTCAGAATATCCTCTGCAAATCCCTGGGCTCAAACACTCCCACAAACGTGGTAAAAGCCACAGTGAACGGACTCAAATCCATGCGTACGATAGCCGACGTTGCTCGTCTGCGCAACAAAAGCGTTGCTCAGCTCACCGGTCAGGAGGAGAAATGAGTAAAGTAAAAGTAACCCTAATCCGCAGCACAATAAATCGTATTGAAAGCCACAAACGGGTTGTCAAATCCCTTGGCTTGGGCAAGCTGAACAGCAGCCGTATTCACGACGACAACCCATGCATCCGCGGGATGATCAAGAAAGTATCATACCTGCTCAAAGTTGAAGAAGTGCAGGGAGAATAACAATGTTGACACTCAGCAATCTGGGAAAACCTGCCGGTAGAAAGAACAAGAAACGCCTTGGTAAGGGACAGGGTTCCGGGCAAGGACATCAAGCCGGACGCGGACACAAAGGTAAGAAAGCCCGTGCCGGTGGTGGTGTACCAGCTGCCTTTGAAGGTGGTCAGATGCCCATGCACCGTCGTCTTCCCAAGCGTGGCTTCAAGAATATCTTCCGGGTCAGTTACCGCTGTCTCAATATATCCCGCCTCGCCGGTCTGGAAGAGAGTGAATTTGACATCGCCAAGCTCGAAGTAATGGGCTTGATCCCCTCCAAAGGTCAAAAAGCTAAGGCTCCGGTCAAGATCTTGGCTGGCAGCACCGATGAATTCACCAAAACCGTTCATATCAAGGCAAATGCTTTTTCCAAGAATGCTATTGCCGTCATTGAGAAGAACGGTGGCAAGGCGGAGGTAGTCTAATTTGCTGAAAACAATTACAAACATGTTCCGGATACCGGATCTCAAAAAGAAGATCCTCTTCACGGCGCTGTTTCTGGTGCTCTACAGGATGGGCAGTTTTGTCCCGATCCCGGGAGTTGATGCCTCTGCATTGCAGGCTTTCTTTCAGGGAGCCCGGGAAGGTGGAAACACCCTCTTTGGCCTGTTAGATCTCTTTGTCGGTGGCAATTTTGAACGCGCTTCGGTATTCGCTTTGGGAATTATGCCCTATATCACTGCATCCATCGTGATTCAGCTCTTGGGCAGCATCATTCCCTACTTCGAAAAGCTTCGTAAAGAAGGCGCTGAAGGTCAGAAGAAGATGAACCAGATCACCCGTTACAGTACGGTGGGTCTGGCAGCCTTCAATGCTGTGACTATCACCATGTGGCTCACCAACCTTTCCGGTGGTGTAGTGCCATCCCCAGGCGTCTTTTTCCATTTCACCGGAATCATTACCCTGATCACCGGTACAATGATCGTAATGTGGCTGGGTGAGCAAATCACCGAACATGGTATTGGCAATGGTATTTCAATGATCATCTTTGCCGGGATCATTTCGCGCTATCCGGAAGGATTCTTGCGTATGTTCCAAAAGATTGGTCTGGACCCCTCCTATGCCTGGAAAGCCGTAGTAGCTCTCCTGCTCATGGTTGGTGTTACCGCAGCCGTGATCTATGTGACAGAAGCCACCCGCAAGATTCCTGTGCAATATGCCAAACGTATCGTAGGCCGCAGAGTCTACGGCGGACAGAGCACCTACATTCCCCTGCGCGTGAATACCGCGGGTGTGATTCCGATCATCTTTGCCCAGAGCGTTCTGATGTTTCCAGCCACGATCGCCGCTTTCTTCGGCAGCAGTGGTGGATTCTGGGTAACTCTGCAAAGATGGTTGTCACCCGGAGCTCTGCTATATACAATCCTCTACGTTGGATTGATCATTTTCTTCGCCTATTTCTATACATCGATTACTCTTAATCCTACCGAAATGGCGGAAAACATGGTGAAGTATGGTGGTCATATTCCCGGCAAGAAACCCGGAAAGAAGACTGCTGAATACATCAATACCGTGCTTACCAGAATCACTCTGCCAGGTGCTGTATTCTTTGCCTTTGTAGCCCTTTTGCCCGAGATCATGAGTCATCGCTTTGATCTGCCTTTCTATTTTGGTGGAACTGGCTTGATCATCGTGGTCGGTGTGGCTTTGGACACGTTGCAGCAGATTGAATCACATCTGGTCATGCGTCACTACGACGGATTCATGAAGAAAGGCAAGCTTCGCGGACGTACAAGTAGCTAAACCATGATCTATCTCAAATCTTCCACAGAAATTGCTAAAATGCGCGTCAGTTGCCGGATCGTCGGGGAACTGCTGGATAACCTCGCAGCGCTTATCCAACCCGGAGTCAGCACTCTGGAATTGGATCAGTATGCCGAGAAATTCATCCGCAGCCGTGGCGGCAAGCCTGCCTTCAAAGGGTACAAAGTCACTGGACTTAAACCCTTTCCCGGCACGCTGTGCACTTCCGTGAATAGCGGCATCGTGCATGGTATCCCCTCCGCGAAGGTAATCCTTCAGGAAGGCGATATCATCGGCATCGATGTAGGCGTGTACAAGGACGGTTTCTATGGAGACGCTGCCCGAACTTACTGTGTGGGCAAAATAAGCGATACCGCCATGGCATTGCTGGATGTTACCCGTGAAGCATTGATGATCGGGATCTCCAAGGCTGTGGTTGGCTCCCGGGTTGGGGATATATCCCATGCCATTGGTGAGTATATCGCTGCCCATGGATACTATGCGGCAGATAATCTAACCGGACATGGTGTAGGCAGGGAACTGCATGAAGATCCCCAAATACCCAATACCGGAACCCCTGGATACGGACCCCGGCTGCAAGCCGGAATGACGCTGGCGATCGAGCCAATGGTAAATATCGGCACCAATCGGGTGATCGAAAAAGGCTGGGAGTTTTTTGTGGCGGACGGAAGCTTGTCTGCCCATTTTGAACACAGCATCCTGGTCACCGATGGTCCTGCCGAGATCCTTACAATAGCATAGAGGGAAGAGCAGTTATGAGTAAATCTGGTGTGATAGAAGTGGAAGGAGTGGTTACGGAAGCCCTTCCTAATACAACTTTTCGCGTGGAACTGGAGAATGGCCATGAAATCCTGGCCCATTCATCTGGTAAAATGCGGATGAATTATATACGTATTCTTCCTGGTGACAAGGTCAAAGTGGAGCTTTCTCCATATGACCTGACCCGGGGTAGAATTACTTACCGCTATAAATAAGAGAATTGCCTGAACCCTTGGTGAAGGGCAAGGAGATAACCATGAAAGTCAAAGCATCTGTAAAGATAATCTGCAAAGACTGCAGAATCATCAAACGCCACGGCGTTATTCGCGTTATCTGCAGCTCAAACCCTAAGCACAAACAAAGACAGGGTTAGAAAGGAGGACCAACTTGGCACATATTGCAGGTATTGAGATTCCCAAAACAAAGCGGCTCTTCATTGGTCTTACCTATATCTATGGCATTGGCAGAACGCTTGCCAAAGAAATATGCCAGAAAGCCAATATAGATGAGATGAAGCTGGTAGCCGATTTGAGCATCGAAGAAGAAAAAATCCTTCGCGACATTATTCAGAATGAATACCACGTGGAAGGTACCCTGAGAACCCAGATTGCCATGAACATCAAACGTCTCATGGAGATCGGCTGTTACCGTGGTCTGCGCCACAAACGCGGTTTACCCGTGCGTGGCCAGAGAACCCACACCAATGCCAGAACCCGTAAGGGTCCACGTGGCAGCGCGATAAAGAAGAAGAAGTAGGAGCAAGTAACGATGGCTAAGAAAACCAGAGTCAAGAAAAAACGTGTACGCCTGGCCTTCGATGAAGGTTTGGTATTTGTACATTCCAGCTTCAATAATACGATCATCTCGCTTACTGATCGTGCCGGGAACGTCCTGGCTTGGAGTTCTGGAGGCAAAATAGGTTACAAAGGCTCCCGTAAAAGCACTCCTTTTGCAGCGCAGATGGCAGCGGCCGAAGTGGCCAAAGCCGGTGCCGAAATGGGTATCCAGAAAGTTGGTGTGATCGTTAAAGGTCCTGGTGGCGGCAGAGAATCCTCCATTCGCGCCATCAACGCCGCCGGTATCAAAGTAACCATGATCAAGGACGAAACTCCCATTCCACACAATGGTTGCCGTCCCCCGAAAACCAGAAGGATATAAGGAGAAATCATGGCTAGATATACCGGACCCAAAGCAAAACTTTGCCGTAAATTCGGCGAAAACATCTTTGGCACTGCCAAATACGACCGCATCCTGGGCAAACGCAAGTTCCCCGCAGGACAGCATGGTCACAGCATGCGTCGCAAGCTTTCAGATTATGGCTTGCACCTCAAAGAAAAGCAGAAATTGCGCCTGACCTATTGTCTGCTGGAAAAGCAATTCAAAAACTACTTTGTCAAAGCTGCCAAAGCTGTCGGCGTCACTGGTGACAACCTGATGCAAATGCTGGAACGCCGCCTGGACAACGTGGTGTACCGTATGGGATTTGCCGCTACCAGAATGCAAGCCCGTCAGTTTATCAATCATGGCCATTTCATGGTCAATGGCAAAAAAGTGGATATCCCTTCCTTCCTCGTCAAGGCTGGCGATATCATCGAAGTGCGTCCCAAAAGCCGCGGCATGAAAATGCTGGTCGAAGCCATGGATCGCACTGAAGCATCTTCACCATACAGTTGGTTGACAGTAGATAAAGAAAACATGCGTGGCAGTTTCGATCTGATTCCTGCCGCATCCGAGATACCGGTCGTGGTAGACCTGCGTCTCATCGTCGAGTTCTACTCCAAGTAACCCCAAGGAGTCTGATATGATGTATCTTGAACCCTTACAAATGCCGGAATCAGTGGAGTACGATAAAGCTTCTTACTCCCGCAATTACGGCAAATTTGAAATCGGTCCTCTGGAGCCGGGATTTGGTACCACGCTGGGTAATACTCTGCGCCGGGTCCTTCTGTCCTCTGTCCAGGGTGCTGCAGTTCGTTTCGTTCGGATCGAAGGTTTGCACCATGAGTTCACTCCGGTCCCGGGTACCAATTCAGATTATATTGATCTGATTCTCCGGATCAAACAACTCGTGATTCAATCCAATTCCGTGGAAGAAACCAACATCGTCCTGGAACACAAAGGCAAGGGCGTCGTCACTGCTAGCATGATCCAGGAAAATGCCAATGTCAAGATTATCAACAAAGACCTTTATCTGCTGGAAGTAACTGAAGATATTGATCTTAAGATCGAGATGATTGTAGGCATCGGACGTGGCTATGTATCCGCCGACAGGCAAAACCCCGAGGGACATCCGATTGGGTTTATTCCGATCGATAGTATCTACTCGCCCATCCTCAAAGTGAATTTCTCCGTCTCCCATCAACGGGTGAAAGAGCGGATGAACTTTGACAGATTGATCCTCGATATCCATTCCAATGGCGCTATCGAGCCCATCATCGCTCTTTTCCTGGCTGCCAAGATCCTCAAGGATATGGCTGCCAAAATCAGCTTGTTTGAGACCGAACCTGAATACATCAGGGATGTGGAACTCGATCCTGATCTGGAAGAGAAGGAACGGATTCTGAGCATGAGCGTGAAAGAGATCGAGCTTACCGTTAGAGCGGCGAATTGCCTGGCTCAGGCGAATATCGAGACTATCGGAGAGCTGGTTTCTAAATCCGAGCCGGAGATGTTGAAATTCCGTAATTTTGGCAAGAAATCCCTCGAAGAGATAATCCAAAAACTTAAAAAATATGATCTGGAACTGGGTATGGATGTGGATACCATCTACCGCAAGATCAAGGAAGCACGCAGCCGTGGTATTATCTCGGCTGACGACTCCTCCCCTGCGGAAGATACTGCAGTGGCTGAAGCTCCACCGGCCAAAGCCGAAAAAACTGCCACACCCCGTAAACCCGTTCCCAGCCCAAAGAAGAAGGTGAAAAATGCGACACAGAGTTGAAGGTAGAAAATTCGGACGCGAAACCGATGCCAGACGCCTGATGATGAGAAACCTCGTCAAATCCATGGTCGAACATGGACAGATTACCACTACCCTCGCCAAAGCCAAAGAAATGCGTCGTTTCGTGGAACGCGTGGTTACCTACGGCAAAGCCAATACAGTGCATTCCCGCCGTTTGGCCTATAGCGTATTGGGTGACCGTGCCCTCGTCAAAAAACTCTTTGACGACATCGCTCCGGCTTTTGCGGATCGCAACGGTGGATATACCAGAGTGCTTAAAGCTGGATTCCGTCGTGGTGACAATGCCCCCTTGGCTGTTATCCAGTTTGTGGAAGAATCCACAATCACAGCCAAAAAGGACAATATCAAAGCGCAGGACCTGGCTAAGTAAACCAATTCTGCCCAAATATAAAAAACCGGTATCTCAGGATGCCGGTTTTTTTTGTGCTGTGGTTTTGTGAGGGAAACAGACCAGCAAGGAGTTTTCGAGCGCGCTCTACCTCAGGAAGTGAGGGGTTCCCTCGAACTACCATGTTGCCTAATACCATTACGCTATCAATACGGATCCGATGCGTAATGATAGCGTATTGATAGCGTAATACTATTCAGGAAGAGGCGTTGACACACGATCCTATGAAGCCGATACCATCGGCTCAGGCATGCGGAGCAGGCTATCTCAATACTTGCGTACCACCCGGAATCCTACTGCGTCAGCACCCAGGAATGGTGGAGTATAAAACCTTCTGGCGATGGTGCAATTGCTGGCATCTACACTCCAGGCGCCACCCCGCATGACGCGCATATAACCCGTTCCCGGGCCAATGGGGTTGGTCACGTCCCCGGAAGGATACTCGTTGTGATAATTGTCCCAGCAAAATTCCCAGAGGTTACCGCTCATATCGTAGAGCCCCAATTCATTGGGTGCTTTGGTGCCCACATGAACTCTATCTCCGGTATTGCCATTGTACCATGCCACTTCTCCGGCCTGATTGGAGCCGCTGTAGATGTAGTTTTGGGATTGATTTCCACCCCGGGCGGCAAACATCCATTCCATTTCCGTGGGCAGACGGTAGCCATTGGCATTGAAATCGCACTGAATCAAGTTGTGATCTCCGGCTCCGGTATTCCAGCCTGCCGGCCAGAAAGCCGGGATCGTCCCAAAGGTATCATAGCTGTAGCATGGTGTATAACCCTCAGCGATACTGCGGTAATTGCAATATTCTATGGCGTCGCCCCAGTTATTGTTTGTTTCTGGCATTTCAGGATCGATATTGAGGGTATCCACCATGATGTAAACCCATTCCAGTTCGGTCACTTCGCGTTTGCCGATATAAAAGGGGGAGAGGGTGACGTTTGAAGTTCCATTGTGGAAGGTGCCGCCAGAGACAAGCTGCATCTGGTCTGCGAGATTGATGATGTAAAATGATGTGGCAGTATTGCTGGGCAGCCAGTCCTCTTTGTAGGCTCTGGCTTTGATTACGGTATTGATGTAGATATTGAGGGGTTGGTTATACATTGCAGAGGCTTCGGTGGGCTCGGTGCCGTCCAGAGTGTAGCGGATTGTGACCCCAGTGACACTGGAGGTGATGCTTACCATCTGAGCCGTGGCAAAATAGCCTTCTCCGGGTGTGAACTGCAATAGCGGTAATTGCATGGTGTAGGAAGCGCTGGCCGTCAGGCTGGGGATCATATCAGCAGCGAAGGCTTTGGCTTTCACAGTGAGGGATTCATTCACAATAAAAGGCGCTGTATAAAGGGTGGAAGCCTGATCCGGCTCTTCACCGTTCAAAGTATAGCGGATTTCTGCCCCGGGAGTGGCACAAGTGATGCTGACCAGCGGAGCAGTAGTGTAATTCCCGCTGGCCGGACTGATCAGGGGAGTGGCGACTGCGGCAGTGGAAAACTGGTATGTAGCGCTGGCGATGGCACTGGCGATAAAGCCAGACTTGAAAGCTCGGGCCTTCAACATGGTATCACTATTGACCTGCAGCAAACCGGTGTATTGTGGGGATTGGCTGCTGGGATCACTGCCATCCAGGGTATAGCGGATCGTGGTACCCATTGTGGCACAACTGATCAGGACGTCGATAACGTCGTTATAAGCACCACCTTCAGGAGAAATCACCGGAGTAGCCAGAGCTTCGCTATCCGGAGCAGTGCTTTTGGTCTTGCAGGAGCTCAGCATTAGCAGGGAAAACAATGTGATGGTGATCAATACAAAGATCTTCATGATCTGGCTGCAGCTTTGTATTGGTGTGGTTTTCTTTATCTGTTTCATAGCCGGCTCCCGATCGAAAGCATAATCGATCTCAGGTTGAAACTATTGCGGAAGGGGGTATCGCCCAGATCATTGAGGCTGGCAGTAAAACGGACGTCAAAGACAAATTCATCCTTGCAAAGCCCCATCTTGAAGATGTCTTTCACTGCAAAACCTGCTCCGATCACGATATCTGCCTTCAGTGCACTGAGCTTGTCCGTGCCGCTTTCCACTTTGCGATAGGTATAGACAACGCCGTCGTTGTATTCATCTTCCAGCTTCTGCTCCAGGGCTTTTACGCCCTTTTGATAGGCAGTGTCATTGTTCAGGAGCACGGAAAAGGAGGGACCAAAATAGACAAAAGCGCCTTGATAGGATTTATCCAGCTTTTCAGGGGGGAGTTCCTGATTCATCCTGATCAGGATTGGAACGGTCACATAATCCAGAGTCTTGTCGATGCGTCCCCGGAGCGTATCCTCAAAGGCAGTGGCCAGCACTATCTGGTTTGTATTCAGGGCGGCATCCTTGAACTCATGGCTGAAGGCATAGCGGTGCCAGAGCAGTTCGGTCTGCAGACTTACAGAATCGTGATTGCGAAACAGAGGAACCGAGCAGTATGCTCCAGCCTGATAGGAAAGATCACCCTTTGTCTCAAAAGACCGCACTTTCAGATAGCCAAAATCCGGGGGATTGAGGCCGACTCTGGCAATGTCGTAATGCAGCTCATAATTTGCCTCTTCGCCATGCAGGGATGAGGATCCCATGCCGTATTTGACACCCCAGTTGAATTCTCCAGCCCAGAGCAAACCCTGCGCCATAAACACCAAGAATAATGCCATGAAAGTCCGGAACATAATCACTCCTTATTCAAGTAAACTCATGAGCGGGTGAGTGATCCTTCTGAATTGATGTTGAATCAAACTCATCCCAAACTTGACACACAATATGTATTGAAAGCTGATAACTACACTATGCAGAGGGTTTGTTATCCAGTCAAGTGTTTTTTGTGAGGGAGCTCCGGAGGGAATAATCATCTTGCTCTTTTCAGGTCTCAGGCTCTAAGTTCTCACCCAAATCTTCAAACGAGTAGCACCAGTTACAGTGGTCGTGTAGGTTTATCAGGCAGAGAGATAGAGGTGACCGGCTTTGGATTGGGTCACAGTGCTATTTGAAAAAACGGTGATACCATTTCAAAAAATGCTTGATACATTGTAGCTCGATTGGAACTATCTCGACCTTCTTTTCTCTAAGAACTCCTGTAGCCGCATAATGACGATCGGCATTTTGAAAAGGTTTTATAGAACACATACGAAGTCGTCACAATTAGATTGACAAAAAACTAATTGTGAACTTTCTTTCGCCCAAAATCGGATCATAGGATTGCGATGATTGAGCCAAATTATGATTGGGAGTACGCCCAGTGACCGCAATATGTTATCCATCAGTATTTAAGGAGTATCTCATCGTGACTAGAAACATCCTGTTGCTGCTCGCAATGTCGCTTATGATCTTCTCAGCATATGCGCTTGAACCTCTCAACTTCGAGAAATTATTGCCACAAACCCGCATCGTCTATACAGCCCCCTATTCGCAAGATTTCAATAGCGTTGCCCCCGGCACTATTCCGGATGATTGGTCAATTAATGATAACGGCTATGCCGACCCTTTACCCTGGCAAGTTTACCATAGTCAAGCCTGCTGTTTTTTTAACGATTACTGGATAGGTCAGGGCAGGAGCTTATGGACTCCATGGATCATAATTCCAGGGTCACAGTACAGACTGAATTTCAAGTGGTCACATGGTCAGAGGACTGAAAATAATTACGACTACGGTGCTGTTTACGTATATGTAAACGAAAACAATTACACTAAAGTGTGGGAACGCTTTGGAACTGCCTTCAATTCAAATGATGGTTACACCATTCCGGAAGGCAGCATTGGATACCCAGGTACGGGTGTGTCGGAAAGCATCGATCTGAGCAGATGGGCAGGGCAAGAGATCTTTGTTTTGTTTAATGGCATCAGCGCTTGGGGTCCCGCCTGGTACGTTGATGATTTCAGTGTGCAGTATCAGGATACGTCCATCAGCACCTTCCCTTCGATTCAGACCTTTGCTTCGACCACCTTCCCTCCCTCTTACTGGTCGGTGCCAAACACATGGGATGCTCCAGGTCTTAATGCCTGGTGGCGCGGCAACAGCAACGCGTATGGAGCCAGTGGAACGGGAAGCGCTCTCTGTTCTTTTGAAAACCATCTTGCCGACCGGCAAATAGTTCTGACCACCCCAAATCTGAATCTGGGTGATTATGGCGGGAAGCTAAGCTATGACTATGCCTATTCCCCCTATCTGGCTCCCAATGCCAATGAACGGCTGGACATCCAATATTCCTTGGATTACGGTATTACGTTTACTACTCTTGCCTCATACAATGCCGGAACCGGAGGAGGTATGGCCACCGCTGCTCCTCACTCTGGAGCACAATGGGCTCCTACCTCCACAGAGTGGGCAAGCCGCACTTTGGATATTCCGCCCGGAACGAAACAAATCCGCTTCCTGGGTACCAGCGCTTACAACGGCAGGTTCTATATAGACAATGTCAAGTTTGAGAAGAACTACTTTGCTTCCGGCACCGGAACCCAGACCGATCCTTTCACCGTGAGCAATGCCACGGAACTGAACCTGATCCGCAACTATCCGGGCTCTGCCTCTTCTCGCACCTATTTCAAATTGATCAGCGACATTGACTTGCTTTCTTACCTATCCGCAGGCGGAGAAGGTTATGCAGCCTGGGGCTCCAATGGCTGGCTTCCCATTGGAAACAACACCAGCATGTTTTACGGTGGTTTGGACGGAGACGGGCACACTATCTCCAACCTCCGCACAGCTTATTACGGAAGCTATCACGGTTTGTTTGGAATGACTGCCGTTGGGAGCACTATCAAAAACCTGAATCTGAGCAGCACTTGCAGTATCCTCGGTGATGCCGATACAGGCTCGATAGTGGGTCACAATAAAGGCAGCATCGAGAATTGCAGTTCGGCGGCAGCAGTCAACATCGGCAATGCAACCACAGGTGGAGGAATCTGCGGAAACAACAATGCCGGCTCCATCATAGGCTGCACTTTTACCGGCACTGTCTCGAGATCCGGCGCCGGCGTTACAGCTAACGGCCTGGGTGGAATCGCAGGCAGAAACGAAACCGGCGCTGCTATCACTAACTGCAGTTCCACAGGCACAATAACCGGAAGCACCTGGTGTGGTGGATTGGTGGGCTGGAATAATGGAACCATCAACAGAAGCTTCTCTTCAGGGAGCATAAGCAGCAATCAGAATTCCATTGGGGGACTGGTGGGTCAAAACCAGGGAAGCATCAATAACAGCTATTCCCATGCAAACGTAATCGGAGCGCACTTTATTGGCGGTGTGGTGGGCAATCAAGGTGCAACCGGATCGATCACCAACAGCTATTCTACCGGGACGGTTTCCGGAGGACAAAAAGGCGGTTTGCTTGGTTACAGTGGCGGAAGCGTTATCAGCTCTTACTGGGATACCCAGACCAGCGGACAGGCAACTTCTTATGGCGGGACAGGCAAGACCACCGCTCAGATGAAGACCCAGTCCACTTTCACCGGATGGGATTTTACAGTAGAGACTACTAATGGCAGCAACGACTATTGGAATCTCAGCCCTCTGGATAACAGCGGTTATCCCGATCTGGCCTGGAGATATGCCTCCCAGATCAAAAGCCCTGTTTTAGTATCTCCAGCCAACAGTGCTTATGGAGTGAACAAGGACGGCTTCAGCCTCGTCTGGTCTCCCAATCCAGTTGGTCTTGTGCCGGACCATTACACCATCTATCTGGTCAAAGATGATCCCGCGCAAATCTTCAATAGCGGATATCCCGGCCAACACACTATCACCAACCTCACCGGCGTATCCATCAATCCTGTGGCAGAGGCTGGGTTTGGCTTCAGTTATGGAGAAAACTGGTTTTGGACTGTCGTGGCCTATTCTTTGGCGGGCACAGCCAGCCCTGCTCCAGCCACCCAGAGCTTCCATATCCAAAGAGACCAATTTGTTACGGAGAGCTTTGAGGTAGGATGCATCGACGGCACCTCCAATATCTCGGAGTGGACTTTGGCCATGGAAACTGGATCCAGCCCCTGGACTGCAAATTCAACCTATTCTGGAAGCTTGGAACCCAGAACCGGCGAGTTCAACGTCTATCTATTCCATTCAGACGGAGCGGCGGCAGTTTCCTGGTTGTTCCATCCCATCACGTTGGTTGGTTCGAGCACTTATGATGTTGAGCTCTATGCCCGCCAACAATCAACAAATCCAAACTATGCCCAGATGGGGATTTATTACGGCACTGATCCAACTATTGTTGCCATGACCAATAGCATTGCCGATCCCACCTTCCTTGATACGAGTGAGTACAAGCGGATAGCCGGCAGCTTCACTCCCTCCGGTTCCGGGACCTATTATCTGGGGATCAAGGGATACATTAGCGGTAGCACAAACTATCTCGCCCTGGATGATGTGAAACTCAGCGTCACAGCTCCCAATCCGGTCACTCTGAATTTACCGCTCGATCAAGCCACCTTTGTAAACACACTGGCAAGCTTTGGCTGGACAGCACCATCCGCCGGTATTCCGCCCAGTTCATACAAACTTTGCGTCAGCACCGTCAATCCTCCCACGCTGGACAATCTCAGCGCAGTGGTTGAGGCACCGGCCACCAGCTTTACCTTGCCGGAAGCGTCCAGACTGCAGCCATCTACTACCTATTATTGGTCAGTTATAGCCGAAGCTCAGGGTGAGCACTCCTCAAACAATGCCGTGTATTCATTTCTCACCCTGCCTGAGGGTGCTTTGACTGAAGGTTTTGAATCCGGAGCCATACCGGGTGGATGGACTGTCCTCAATCTGGATGGAGGCTCAAAGAGCTGGTCAGTGAGCAACATCAATGTCATCACAGGGGCAGTTTCGGCTTGCATCTTTGCAGAGCCCTCCCGCCAGAATGATGATTGGCTGATCAGTCCCAGATTGGGTGGAAGCGAGATTGTCCCAGATAATTTCCGGTTTTCACTCCGCAAGATCTATTCAAACTACCCCGAAGAATTCGAAGTGCTGGTTTCCACCACAGACACTCAACCCGCTTCATTTACTGCTATAGGAAGCTCTAGCATCCCAGATCTTCAGGTATTCAGCCCGAACTATAATCTGGATTCTTTTGGCGGTGCCATGATCTATCTTGCCATTCGTTATCGCGGAAACAATGAAAACGGAATCTGGTTGGATGATGTGTTTGGCCCACCGCTATATACATCAAGCAATCTGGATATTGCCGCCACCTCCATCACAGGACCTTCCGCTATCGCTATCGCCAGGCCTTATGATTACACAGTCGGCATCCAAAACAATGGCTTTGCCTTGCAGAGCGGCTACACTGTGTATCTGAAATGTCAATCTCCCGAAGCAACCCTGGCTTCTTTCGCAATGCCGGCTTTAGGAGGATATGCCTCCACCACCCATACGTTTAATTGGACCCCGGATGCCATCTACCTGGGGACTGCCAATCTCTATGCCGAAGTTGCATTGCCAGGAGATACGGTTCCGGCAAACGACATCAGCCCCAGTTTGGCTGTAACTATTACACCCAGGGAGATGTTGAATGAAGGTTTTGAATCTGGCACAATCCCTGCCAATTGGACTGTCCTGAACGCTGACTCAGGCACAAATCAATGGAGCATTTTGGCTAACAGCGTAGCTCACAATGGCTCACACAGCATTCAAGTCTGGTATGAAAGCTATGAGGAGAGCAACGATTGGATCATCACTCCCCCATTGATGTTGAGCGCTTCCCGCGTTGATACCATCAGCTTCTGGATGATAGGGTCTTATTCTGATCCCTGGGAAGTGCTGGTTTCCACCACCGACACCAATCCCGCGTCCTTCACCATGATCGACAGTGGGTTAGCCAATCCAACCTGGAATCAAAAGACCTACAATCTGGATGCTTATGGTAATGCCGTGGTCTATGTTGCCATTCGAGCCTTGAGCTATGACCTGTTAGCGTTGTGGCTGGATGATTTCGTAGGGCCTCCCATATATACGCCTGGCGGGCTTCTGGATACTCCCAACGTCAGTATCAGCTCTTCCAACAGCGATGTTATCCTTAGCTGGGAATCAGTTGCGGGAGCCACAGAATACCACGTCTATAGCTCGGAAGATCTGGTAAACTGGTCTCCCAGCTACATAAGCGTCACTGCACCAGTCCACACCCTCAGCATCAATACGGCAACCAGTGGCAGGATCTTCTTCAAAGTTGTAGCCTGCAATCCTTCCAGCCCATCCACCAGCACCAATACTCAGAATGACTTGATGGAACCTCAATACTATGACGGGATCCACCCAAAAACCTTAAGATATTAGCTTTTGAGGCAAAATATCGATATCTATGCTGATGTCACAAATCTATGGTAAGACATAGTGTTCTCAAACAGACAGATAGATAAGTGACACAAAGCTTTTGCCAAAAATTACTGTCTTGACAGAGAAGTGCAAGCATAGAATCTCAGCTTATGATTAAACATAAACTATCTGGAATAAAAGAAAAGGACGCTGCTCAGGTGGAAAACCTGCTGGGCAAACTGATAGAAGTTCCGCGGACGGAAGCCTCTGATAATGCTAATATCCTCGAAACTTATCGCACAAGCTTCGATTGGACAGATCACAAAGCCTTGTTTAAAAATCTCATGTTCGCTCTGGCAGAATACTATGCCCGAACGACCAGATGCCCAAGGCACAGGGATACTTTGAATCCCTGATAGAAACTTCTGAAGCTGAAAGGGATGTCGATTCTTGACGCCGGGCGAGAGCGAATCTGGCTGTTTCCCATGCGCAGTGCGGCTTTTTCAACGAGGCAGTGGATATCTGGAAGAGCATGCTTGGGGATGGAGTTCCAGCCCACGTCCAGTTCACTTTGTTGAACAACCTGGCTGTTGCTTACGGTGTTATGGGCAATGCTGATGAAGGTATAAACTACTGCTTTCAAGCCCTGGCACTGGCTGAGGAAGAACTAGAAACCAAGGAAAGGTTGAATCCCCTGATCAATTTGAGCTCGCATAACTACGCTCAGAACAAGGTCGATAAAGCTCTGGAAAGCTTTGCGCAGATTGCCACCGGGCACTTTTTCTACACACCTTCGCGCCAGGGTTTGGGGCAGACGCACCGCCAGTTTCGAAGGAGCCATTATGGGCTGGGAGTTTCAAACCAATATGCCAGTGATCAATCGCATCCAGATCGCCCAGCGTGCCGTCATGACGCCTCTACCCTCGATCTATCAGGCCGGGCAATGGGCATATAGTCCAGCCGGGGTGCCGATGGCAATCCTTACCGGAAAGCTAGCCGCGGATAAAATTCTCAAATCCTGCAGGTGAGCCGTTGAAGCGATTATATCCGGTAAATGCATGGCGTGGGAGCCTTTATGATAGATATCATCAGCGTAATAGACTACAATGCCGGATAGTCAGCGGGTGGATCTGTTATCTCGATTGCTGATGCTATGCACTAGTTACTGGCAGGTTTCACATTCACTTGTCCAAGTGGTGTTTACCTTATGATAATCTCGAGATAATCTCGAGTACTCGAGGTGATCTCGAGGTGAAGGTGACTTAAAGCTCCGTTAGCGAATTCAGTAGCTTTGCAGAAATGTATTGACATCCATCACTTTATCCATGCAGATGCGCAAATGTCATTGTAAATGAAGGAGGATCAATGGATTTCACTGAGAATGACAAGACTTTTGAGGATTTTAGCGGCCTGGAAGATGCAGAACTGGAACGCCGTTTTGAAGAAGCGGAAACGGATAGTGAGGCCTATCATGCCCTGATGGCTGAGCTTAGCAAGCGCGGTTTTGATTTTGTTCCGGCGGATTCAGAGCCGGAGGAGCCTGCTGAGGTTTCGGCTCCCCAGAAGCTGCGTTACAGCAAGGCTGGGAGTCTAGCCTGGGCAATCGTCAGCTTCGTGATTTCAGCCGGGGCATCCACCTATATCCTGCTGCAGATCAGTAAGATTGGCAGGATCAACAACAGCCATATATCGATCATCGGTCTGCTGGCGCTTACCGCTATCTCGCTGGGATTGATCGTGGCAGGAATCCGGCATCTGGCCAATCAAAAGGGCTGCCGGGGCGAAAACGTCTCCACTTCAAATATCGTGTATGGCATCCTGAGCTTTTTATGGGCGTTTGTGGTGGGTGGCAGCCTCTTTTACAGCGTGAAAAACTTCATCCGCATCTATCGCTTTGGTCTGGAATATGCCATCTATGTTGCGCTTCCGACCGTAGTGGTAGCGCTGTTTGGCATCTGTTTTGCCACCGCCTTTTTCGTATTGTGTAAAGAACTGAAAAGAGGATAAAATGGTGGTAGGAAGCGACGAAATCAGAGCCCGGGCGCGGGAGATAATGACGCCATATTGGGGCACCGCAGCGGTTATCTATCTGGTTTATATGGTTTTATATGCCGGGGCAAATGCCATGATGGCCATTGGGACAATGGTTCTGGCAGGCCCTCTGTCCCTGGGCCTGGCGGATGTATTTTTGAGGATTGAAAAAGGTGAACCGATCGGAGTGGAAACCCTGATGGGCGGGTTCAACGACTTCACCCGCAGCCTGGTAGCAGGATTGCTGATCTCTGTGTATGTGCTGCTGTGGAGTATCCTCCTTATCATTCCTGGGGTCATCGCCGCTTTGGGCTATAGTATGACCTTCTTTATCATGAAGGAAAATCCCTCCCTGCCCGCAGTTTATGCGCTCAAGGCCAGTCAGCAGATGATGATGGGGCACAAGGCCAGGCTCTTTGAACTGCTATTTTCATTCATTGGCTGGATTCTGTTGGGTGCCCTCAGTTTTGGTATTGCCTTCCTCTGGGTAGGCCCGTATATGCATGCGGCGGTGGTGCTGTTCTATAGGGATTTGCAAGCCGACAATCAGACCTATGGCTTTGTGAAAGAAGCTCCTGTATATCGGGATCGATAAAAAGAATCGGGGCGAATCATCTTCGCCCCGTTGTTTTGCTTATTGTTTGTAAATGGTATATCGGGTCTGGTATTTACCACCAGTAGTCCCACCAATCGTCGTAATAACTATCCCATATCGAATACTCAATCACTGTCTCATCTTCATAGTTTTCAAACACATAGATAGCCTTATCGTTGCCAATGTCCCAGACATACACATAATCATAGTCATCGTAGATGTCATACGAACCATTGATATTCTCCACCATTTCGACGGCAGCATCCTCGTCTAAGGCATTGGTATCGTAATAGGCAAACCAGCTGTAAACATTGTTTCCTTCACTGGTTTTGTTTACTATCAGTTTCTTCAGAGAGGGGATTTTTTCAGCGGTGTAGATGATGTTATCTGTGTGTCTTTCACTTACGGTAAAACCAGCGGCTTTGAGGGTTTTTTCTGCATCTTCCATGCTCTGGCCATAGGATAGGCCGTAAATCCCGGTCTGGGCGACCAGGCTCAGGCAAAAGATGCTAAAGAGGACAATCAATGCAATTTTGTTCATGATGAACCTCGCAATATTTATTATAATACTCAAGCTAAACAACTTTAGCGGGATGGCAAGGAATTTTTTAGCCCCAGCATGTCTCACAGATATGCCAGGCAGGAGTTGCCAGTGGATTGGGATTTTGCAAGTATGCATATACCGGCAAGTAAGGGCTGATGGGCAAAGGGCTTGCTTTTTACTTTTTGCTTGACAGTAATAGCCCTGATGGCGTTAATGAATAATGATGAAATATATTGTAAATACAGGAGATATAGATGCTTACCATTGACTGGAAGGAACGCCTCACCTTGGATACGGACGATTATCTGCAACACAAACTGCCTAAACAAGACTATGATTTTGAGATCATCTTCATAGCCTACCCGGAAAGGGTCAATGGTAAGATTCCCAGTGATGTCATCACCTTTGTAGCTGGTGTAATAGCTCAGCGCATGGGCAAGAAACATGCTGATTTTATGCCCTTCTACCGCCACCTCTGGACTAAAAAAGGGGATTATGGCAAACAGGCTTTTGCCACCTTCCTCTCCAAGCTTACTCCCAAGAAACCAGAGATCTATCTGGGCTTGATGGAAGAAGTGATGAGCAAGGCCGATCCGCATGATATAAACTCACTCCTGGACAAAGTGATGTTGCCGCTGTTGCGCAAGCATCCTGAGAAATATCTTTCCCGCGTCTTTGCCTGGACCAAGGGCACCAATCCTGAGCTGCAAAAGCAAGCCCTGAACCTGCTGATCAAGCTGATCAAGCGTCGCGAAGATCTTGCCAAAGAGGTTCTTAGCCATATTCAGCATGCCTGGGCTTACCCCCTGGGGGATGTGCAGTCCCTGCATGTGCAACTGCTCAAGACTATTGCCAGGCTGAATCCAGAGCTCTATCTCAATGTCTGGCATGAATATGGCATCTATCGTGAACCTCAGATTGTGGAGCTTCTGTGTGCCTCGGTGCAAGACTACCTGCCTCAATTGGAGGAAATCCTCCTGCCCTGGACCAAAAGCGGTAATGCCAGGGTGAAAAAGGCTTCCAATGCAGCTTACAAACTGCTCATGAAAAAGAAAGGAGCCTGATAAGCTGTGGATCTGAGCCTCTTTATTACCACTACCGGAATGGAGCGTCTGCAAAGACGTATCAATGACCTGTTGGGCGAACGTCCCGAAGTGATCAAAGCTGTGGCGATAGCCAGGGAATTTGGTGATCTGAGTGAAAACGCTGAATACAAGGCTGCCCGTGAACGCCAGCGTGCTATCGATGGTGAGATAGATTCCTTGCGCCGCAAAGCTGCCCAGCTCAAAGTGATCGATCCTTCGGGTTTCCCCAGGGATGCTGTACGCTTTGGCACTGCTTGCCGCGCTAGGGATGAAGAGACTGGTGAAGAGATCACTTACCGCATTGTTGGTGCCGCAGAGCTGAATTTTGCCGAAGAAGAAGGCGTCCAGGCTGTCTCAGTGATTTCACCTATTGGCAAGGGACTGCTAGGTAAAAAACTCTCAGAACTGGCTTTGATCAAAGCCCCCATGGGCGAACGCCAGCTCCGTATCCTCGAGATATTGTAAAAAATAAGATACATGGAGATCAAATGAAGAAATCTACTCCCAAGCCCGCTCTGGGCTATGAACGGAAGAACTTCTGGAAAGAAGCTGATCCATCCGAACACAAAGCCGCTATGGACTATGCCGTGGCCTACAAAGACTTCTTGAACAAAGCTAAAACTGAGCGTGAAACCGTGGCCTACGTGGAAGCCATGCTCAAAAAACAAAAATTCGTAGCCATGGGCAGCAAAAAAAGCGCAAACAGGGTGTATGGCATCTTTCGTGGCAAGACTATGGCGATTGCCGTACTGGGCAGTGAGCCCATCAGCAAGGGATTCAACATGGTGGCAGCGCATATCGACGCTCCCAGAGTGGATCTGAAACAAAACCCTCTTTATGAAGACAGCACCAGTCAAATGGCTTGCATGCGCACCCACTACTATGGCGGGATCAAGAAATACCAATGGGTTTCCACACCTCTGGCTTTGCACGGAGTAGTGGTCAAGACCGATGGCAGCATCCTGAACATCTGCCTGGGTGAAGATGAGAATGATCCTGTATTCATCATTCCTGATCTGCTTCCGCATCTGGCCCGGAAAGAACAATATACCAAAAACCTTGCTGACGCTATCGATGCCTCCAAGATGAATCTTGTCTTCAGCGGTATGGTAGAGCCCAAGACCGAAGACAAAGATGCAGTAAAAGCCTATGCCCTCAAAGCTTTGAATGCCAAATACGGCATCACCGAAGCTGACTTCCTGTCCGCTGAATTGCAGCTTGTTCCTGCCTACAAATCCCGTGACGCCGGAATCGACAATTCCATGGTGGTGGGATACGGTCAGGACGATAGAATCTGTGGCTACACCGCTCTAACCGCACTGATCGAAAATCTGGGCAGCAAACCTAAACGCACCATGATCGTCTATCTTTCGGACAAGGAAGAAGTTGGCAGTCAGGGCGCCACAGGTGCACACAGCATCTTCATCCAGGATTTTGTTGCCGATCTCATGGCTTATGCAGGTGAAGACAATTGCAGCGCCAATCTGCGCAAATCCTTCATCAATGCTCAGATCATCAGCGCAGACGTGACTGCTGCCATCGATCCCAATTACCCTGGCGTGCACGAGAAACAAAATGCCGTGATCTTTGGACACGGGATTGGAATCGCCAAATTCACCGGCAGCGGTGGTAAATATGGCTGTAACGACGCCAATGCCGAATTCACTGCCAAAGTACTGCGGATCTTCAATGAAGCCGGAGTGTACTGGCAATTTGGCGAACTCGGTAAAGTGGACGAAGGTGGTGGTGGAACCATTGCTTACATCCTTGCCAATCTGGGCGCTGAAGTGCTGGATTGCGGAGTCGGATTGATGGGAATGCACTCTTTGTACGAGCTGTGTTCCAAGGCAGATTTGTATTCCACCCACAAGGCATACAAGGCCTTTTTCGCCGCCAAATAGCATAGGACATTGCTTGCTGGTGCTGAGTCCCAAGGCGCAGTTCACTGCAGGCAAGAGATAATGAATAAATGAAAACGATACGGCATCGAGGCATGGCCAAGACCTTCAGAGCAAGCGTGTGCATGCTCATGATGCTGATAGCAGGTATTTCCAGCCTGATAGCGGTAGAGTTTCACCAGCAAGCTGATGAGATTGCCGCAGGGATCCTGCCCTATATAGACCTTTCTGCACCCCTGTTTCTGGATTTGCGCTGTGGGGAATGGAATCAGGCCATTTCTCAAGCCCTATCCACCAAGCTCCTGGGAAAATCAGCCGATATCCGTGAAGTCAATGACGGCACGGGTTTTGACGAGCTGCATCTGGAGAATATCTCGCTCAAAAGCTATGGCATCGAAACTGCCACTTTGGTGCAGATCGAGATGAATTACAAATGGCAGACGGTGGAGCACAAGAGCTTTTTCTCCTACCGCAGCGAGCGCAAACCCCTGTATAGCTTTAGCATCAAACAGATCAGCCTGCCAGGTTATCGACTGGCAAAACTGGATAATTACGACTACAGCCCCAGCGGGAATGGAGAAAAAATCAGCGGCAGTACCCGCTTTCGGTGGTTTGAACCTCTGATCGCCACTACTGCTCTGGCCTCCATCATCTTTTTACTGTGGACCATGGAATAACGACCAAAAAGGACGGGAAATGCAACGCCATATCGCAATATTGATCCTCATCATCCTGGCACTGGGAGCTTGTGCCAAAAACAAGGTAGAACTCACCACCCAGGAAAAGCTGACCCAAGCCGATGAACTCTATGCCAAAAAGAAATATGCCCGGGCTGCAGTTCTATATGACGAGATTTCCTTCGAGCGCAAATCCGCCGCCACAGCCTATGCCACTCTGCGTCAGGCCGACAGCTATTATGCCATCAACAAATTCACCGATGCCAGAGCCAAGTATCAGCAGTTTATCAATAGTTTCCCTGATCATCAGAATGTATCCGATGCCTATTTCCGCATAGGTCAATGCCTGTTTGAGGAATCCTTATCCCCGCAATACGATCAGGATGAGACGATTTCCGCCATCAATGCCTTCCGGGATTTTATCGATCGGTTTCCGAACGACACCCGCTTTGGCCAGGCTTTGGAATACATCCGCAAGTCCCAATACAAGATCATCGAAAAACGCTATCAAAATGGCTATATCTACTATAAAATGAAGGACTACAGCGCTGCGTTGATGTACTTTGATGAAGTCATTGCTCTGGGCAATCAGGATGCCTTGGATCGCCAATCCCTGTACTATACCACCATGCTGTATTTACGCCAGCAGAATCAGGAAAAGGCAGCGGAATCCTTTCAACGCATGCGTTCCCGCTATCCAGGCAGCAAAGAGACCAAAAAGCTGGCGAAATACTTCAAGTAAAATGCCACACCGGGAAAAACTGACCGGAGCCTTTGCCCTCTTGGGCGGAAGCTTCGATCCCATCCACAACGGTCATCTCTATCTGGCCAAAGAGGTGCTCAGCCTCACTCCAGTGGAGAAAGTGGTGCTGGTGCCCAGCTTTCATCACAATTTTAAAAGCCGCAGTATCCTGCTGGATTATGAGCAACGCCTCAGTCTCACCCGGGCCGCGGCGGATCACTTCAGCCTCACAAATTTTATCTGCCAGCCTGCCGAGGACTTTCGCACGCCGATTGAAGTATGGGATAGCGAGAGAAATGAATCCGGCTATACCAGCGATCTGGTGCGCAAGCTCCTGCGAGAAAAGCCTCAACAGAGCTTTGCTTTCATAGTGGGCAGCGACAATCTGGAGCATCTACGGGATTGGCATGACTACTCCTGGTTGAAGGACAACCTGATCTTCATCATAATTCCCCGCAAAGGGACTTCAATGCCGGTGGATGTACTTAGCGAAATCCGCCACACAATCCTCGAGATACCTTTTTATGACGTATCTTCCACCCAGATCAGACAGAGAATCTCCCGTGGGGAAAGCATTCACGGCTTGGTTCCGGAACTCGTGGAAGAACGCATCATAGCACTATACAAGGAACTGATATGAGTAAAAAGAAAAGCAGCTTTCTGGATCGGGTACCACTGGGTACAAAACAATCTCTGGGCGAGGAAATCGCCAATTCTATCACGCATGGCATCGGAGTAGGTCTGTCCATTGCTGCGCTGGTAATTCTGGTGATTTTTGCCGCCCGGATTTCTGATGTCTGGAAAGTAGTGTCTTTTTCCATCTACGGAGCCACCATGATTGCTCTGTTCATGGCATCAACGCTTTACCACGCCTTTCCCCAACCCAGGGTTAAAAAATTCTTCCACATTCTGGATCATTCTTCCATCTTTCTGCTCATAGCTGGTACTTACACACCCATCACCATTGGTACCATGCGGGGCGGCTGGGGTTGGACCATGTTTGGGATCATCTGGGGACTCACTTTGGTGGGCATCTGCCTGAAAATATTTGCCATGAGCAAGCTCAAATGGGTCTCCACCATTGTCTATCTGGCTATGGGCTGGCTCATTATTATCGCTATCAAGCCCCTCATGAGTGTCGTTTCCAAGACTGTCTTGATGTGGATGGCAATCGGTGGACTCTGCTATTCACTTGGCGTTATCTTCTATATTGCCAAGAAATTACCCTATCATCATGCGATCTGGCACCTCTTTGTATTGGGCGGGGCGATCAGCCATTTCTTTGGAATGCTGTCTCTTTTGCAGTAAGTCTGTAGCGCATAATCGATATTTTTCCTAAAACCTGGATCATTGATCCAGGTTTCTTAGTTGTTTGTTATACTGGTGTTTACCTCAGGATCACCTCGAGATCATCTCGAGTACTCGAGGTGATCTCGAGGTGATCCTGACTTAAACCCAAGCAAATCAATCCAGTATCAAAGGTATTATAATTCTGGAAGATCATACACAACGCCATACGCAAAGCCGTCATTCCAGACGTTCATCTGATTCGTGGCATCAGGTGAACGATGTGGAATCTGCTAAATATATCTGATACAACAAGGTATCTACTTTTAATCTCGGTTTAAATGACTGCTAAGGTATCTTGTTGATCAATTAATTGGACCCCTCACCCCAGCCATCTCCTCTTACCGTCATGCCAGCGCAGGCTGGCATCTCCTGTACTAATGCAGAGGCTGAGGAGATGCCAGCCTGCGCTGGCATGACGGCAATAGCGAGGAGATGGAGAAAAGGGTTGGGGTGAGGGGTAATCAAAACTACTACCCTATAGGCTTGTATTACATTGTGGGGCAATATGCTATCCAAACCATCATCCCATTATTTCAGGGCTTACCGAATAAAAAACGGCCATAAAAAATTTCGCGCCGCCGGAATCAGATTGATAAATGGCCAGAAACTGATCTGCCGATAGGGGCGCAAGATTACTGTCGCCAAAAGCACAAGCACCACCAGGATCAGTATGAAAAAGGGATAGCCCTGAAAGATCAAGCGGTTCAAAAAAATAAAGACCACTGTAAACACAATGATGATGAGGATCGGGAACAAAGAAAAATTACCCTGATAGGCTGGGATGTTTCTGGTGACATACAGATCGTAAAGGGTGAAGATACTGACCACTATGGGGAATCCAATCGCCATGATGTTTTCCAGCAGGTCATCGGCATCGATCTTTCTCATAAAACACTCCTGAACTTTGCAGAAATCACTATTTACCAGTTCATATTGCATGTCAAGCATGTTTATGCACCTTTCCAAGGTATGGATGGAGGAGGGTTTACCAGGTTCAAATTGCCAGATTGACCAGATCCTGGTTTTGGGACTGTGGCTATTTGTCCCCAAGTCTGGACTCCAAGCCTTATAGAGGCTAAAAAAGAGGTTGACACAATAGGGCAGATCACAGCTTTTGAAAAAACTATATTTAATGCTACAATGTAATGTAATAATAGGAGTTATGCATATGAGGTTGGACAGACGTCGCCTTATCCTCATTCTGCTGGCTGTATTTGTGATAACCGCCACGGTTATCATAGCGCAGAAGCAGGAAAACAAGAGTGAATTTGTAGTTGATGATTTTCGGGTAGAGGACGTTCCGGCCGATGACGGCAGCGGGCTGATGCTATCCTGGAAACCACTTAACAAAAGCAAACGTATCATTGAATATCGGGTTTATCGCGGCACCAGTCCTGATCAGCTCTTCTTTTTGGAATCCATTCAAGTGAATCCCAAAAGTGGAGTAGCTTCAGACCGGATGTATTTTTATGATAATTCTGGTAGTGAACTGGTGGAAATCAGTGCTCCAGCCAAGCTGCGCAAGGAAAAGCAACAGGCTGCCAGCAGCCCCTTGTATCGCAAGCCCCCGCGGGATCTGAAATTTGCCGCATCGGTGATGGACAAGTTTTCCCTGCTTTCCCTCCTGGATCGCAGCCAGTACTATTTCCGAAGCAAGGAAGTAACCGGCCTGGCCGATGAAGATGGTAATGCTCCTTCCTATGCTGGGCTCAGAGCAAATCAGCAGACGGTAATGGCTTTCCTCAAGCCAGGTGAGACATATTACTACACTGTTCTTGCCGTGAATGAAAGACAGCGTCTTTTGCCGATGGCAGAGATCAAATCCGGCAGCCCTGTTCCCAATGCTCCTGATCCGGCTTCCGCCCTCTACTCCGTAGTATTGGAAGATGCCCAAGAATTGATGTTCCAATGGGATTATCCACTTTACAAGGATGATGTCGCCCAATACCGGATTCACAGAGTTGCCAATGTTCCGGATAGTATCTGGAGCGCTATGGCTCAAACCCCGGGTTTGATTCAGGCTCAAAGCCAGGTAATCACTCAGGGAGCTGTAGGCAGTGGTGTCCTGAAGAACTACACTTCTGTAAAGGTAGGCGAAGGTATTACCGCGTTCAAGGATGCCAGATTTACACTTGAACTGATGGACTACGATGGCTTCTCATCCTTCTCGCCTCTGTCCACACCCCGTCTTGCCACCAAGGCTGACCTGCCTCCCAAAACCGATTTTTACATAGAAGATAAGCCCAATGATAAGGGTGATCGCCTTACTGTGGTATGGGATCAGCCCATTGTCTTTGTAGTGAAAACATCATTGTTGAACAAAGACAATACCAAAATCAGGGTAAACTATCAGCTCAATAAGACTGAGACTCAGAAAGTCAAGAACATCTGGTTTGAGTTTCTGGATCCAGTTACCGGAACTCAAGTAGCCAAGATCAAAGAATTTTATCTGGATAACTCCATAGTCCTGAATTTGAAGAGTGGCTATGATTTCAAGAAAGGATTCAGGGTAAGGATCACCATGGATGGCAAGCCTGAGATTCCTGCTGATTATGTTCTGGAGCAGGATCTGGATTTTGACCCCACCATGCTTACCTTGATGCCTGGCAAAGCCCTGTATCGCAATGGCCTGGATGTATCCCGCATCTTCAATACAGTATATCGCCGGGTGATGCAATCCCCAGCCTGGCGATTGGTGAAAAACAACACTTCTTTTGATAACAACCTCGATGTTACCATTCCTTATCCCAGCCTCCTGCAAAAACAGGTACAAGGCATCAGCTATGCTGAAGGCGACTCCCTGATCCTGATGACCTACGGGGCTGAGGGTGTGGAACGCAAAGCTCGCAAGCTGCAGAAAGGTGACGTGAAGACTCCGGTCGCCCTCCTGCCCCATGAGATTGATTTCATGTGGGATAAGGATAGCGAGACCCTGATCCGCACCAGCTTGTTTGCCGCTCCCGCCAAGAAGATGCTGGATGAAGCGATTAAGGCTGCAGAAGACAAGCTGAAAGAACTTAAGGAGCAAAAAGCCAGCCTCAGCGATCCTGAGCAGATCACCATGATCGATGAACAGATCGCCAAAGCAGAGAAGAAGCTGGCTGCCTATAATGCCAATGACAAGCTCAAAGATGCCTTTGCCGGTAGCAACCGGTCCCGGATTCGCAAGGTAGTACGCGAGTTTGAAGATTTCTCCAGGCATCAGACCTATCAAGTGGTCAAGACAGACAACAAAGGTATGTTTGTCGAGTTTGATCCTATGATGCAAGAAGGGGAAATCCAATTCTTCAAACCGATCTCAAACTGGTTTGACCGCAACAAGTTTGTCACGCTTTTCGCCTCGATCCTGTTCTGCCTGAGCGTGGTCGTATTTGTAAGTCTGGCCAAACGTGGTAAAGACCTCTACATTCGTCCTATTGCCGGTCTGGCAGAAATTGACAACGCCATTGGCCGCGCTACGGAAATGGGACGTCCCATTCTGTACTGTATGGGTAATGGTAGTATATCCGATGTGGCAACTATCGCCTCAATGGGTATCTTGGGGCTGGTGGCCAGAAGAGCTGCTGAATATGATACCAGATTGATCGTGCCCTGCTACGATTTCATCGTGATGCCCATCGCCCAGGAGATCGTCCGTGAAGCTCACTATGCTGTGGGTCGTCCGGATACTTTCGACCGCAACAATGTATTCTATCTCACCAATGTGCAGTTCGCCTATGTGGCTGGTGTGAATGGTATCATGATCCGTGAACGGATGGCGACTAACTTCTTTATGGGCTTGTTTGCTGCGGAAGCACTACTGATGACCGAGACTGGAAACGCGGTTGGAGCTGTGCAGATTGCCGGAACTGACGCCGTCACACAGATACCATTCTTCATTACCACCTGCGACTACACACTGATTGGTGAGGAATTGTATGCTGCCAGTGCTTATCTGAATCGTGAGCCGATGCTTTTGGGAACCCTGAAAGCACAGGACTACTTTAAATTTGTGATCCTTTCCGTAGTTATCGTGGGGGCAATTCTCGCCAGCTTCCAGATCACGGGATTAACTTTGCTATTGCCGCTTAAATAAACGAGGTTTCTCATGAAGAAGACTATACCACTATTAATCGTGATCGTCGGAGGAATAATCTGGGTCATGTGGGCATTCAGTCCACACTATATCCTTCAGGACGTGTTTTACAGCAAATTCTTCCTGCCCTGGACTTATGCCATGACACCCTTTGCCACACTCCTGGGTGTGATGTCACTATCCATGATGCATACGAATAAGATCAAGCGCAGAGCCCCGAAATGGCAGTTCAGCTATTTCTTCTTTGGTGGCTTTGTGGTTACCGCACTGGCAGGTTTCATCGGTGGAACCCAAAAGGGCGGCCTGTTTATGTGGATGTTTGAAAACATGTCCATGCCCATGAGCGCTACCATGTTTTCGCTGCTTGCGTTTTACATGGCATCTGCAGCATACAAAGCTTTCCGGGCCCGCAGTCCTGAAGCTACTGTGCTCCTGGTGGCTGCGATCGTGGTGATGCTGGCTCAGGTACCATTGGGAGTAAAGCTCTCCAGGCACCTGCCGGCAATCTCACAATGGATTCTGGATGTGCCGAACCTGGCCTCCAAACGTGGCATCCTGCTGGGTGTGGGTCTTGGCTCTGTGGCCACTTCCCTGAAAATCTTACTTGGAATCGAACGCTCATATCTGGGCGGCGGTGATTGATAAAGGATAGGTGGAAAATGAATATATTTGAAAGACTGCAAAAGCTGGATCGCCGCTATATCTATATCGTGGTGGCGCTAGCCATTATCATTCCTTTGATGTTGCCCTATGATTCCGATAACGTTACCACTCCTCCCACGGAAAACCTGTATCAGATGATCGATAGCTTTGCCGGACGCGAAGATCGTGCCGTGCTGCTGAGCTTTTACCATGATGCTGCAACGATGCCGGAGCTCTTTCCCATGGAAGTAGCGATCATGCGGCATTGCTTTGAACGCAAGGTCAAACTTTTTACCCTCACCTGGTTCCCAGCCGGGGCACCGATCATTGACTATGCCATAAACAATGTGAAAGAAGAATATCCTGATATCGTCAGCGGCGTGGATTACTGTAATTTTGGTTACAAACCCCAAGCCTTCGCCATGGTGATCGGTATGGGAGATAACATCGCCAATACCATGAATACAGATGCTGAAGGACGCAAGCTGGAAAACTTGCCCATCATGAAAGGTATCAACAACTACAATGAGATGAATCTTGTGGCAGAATTCTCCGGCTCCTCTGCCGGTGGCCTCTGGATTACCTATGCCAGACCCAAGTTTGGACTCAATGTAGCCGTTGGCGTTACCGCCGTGATGGCAGCAGATATGTATCCTTACCTCCAGTCCGGTCAGTTGATCGGCATGCTCTCCGGCCTCAAAGGTGCGGCAGAATATGAGAAACTGGTAGATGTCTTTGCCGCTTATCGTGAACCAGGCAGAGATTACACAATCACCAAAGATGCTGATGGCAACAAACTGCTGCCGGGTCGTCCCTTTGGTCGTGAGATCCTCGAAGATGAATCCACCAAACGCCTGATCAAGATTACCACCCAAACCAAAGCTGAGTTTACTCCTGAGGAATTTGCAGCCTTCAGTGCCAAATATCCTGAGCAGCAAGGGCTCCTGAACTCGCTGAAGAAAGATGTAGATGGCAAGCTGGTGATCGATGTAACCGAGATCAGCGAAGCTCAGAGGGATCAGATGGGTGACTATCTCTACCGGGAAATCAACCGCCTTACCTACAATACCCTGTACAAATTTAAGGTTGCCCGCATCGGTATGAATGCCCAAAGCGTAGCCCACATCATGATCATCGTCTTCATCATCCTGGGTAACATTGGTTACTTCATCCAGAAAGCCACTGCGGCAAAGAACTAAGAGGAGGATAAAATGAGTTTCGAATTATTCAGTAATCTGGTTGGCGCATTTTTCACGCTGTGCATTTTCTCCTTCCTCTACAAGGACAACCCCTTCTATCAAATGGCGGAACAACTGCTGGTGGGTATTTCTCTGGGCTATGGCCTGGTATATACCTATGAGCGTGTGTTGATTCCTTATGTATATCAACCGATTGTGATCAAACACAATTTCATCCTGATCCTGCCTGCACTACTCGGTATCCTTTATCTGTTCCGTTTTTCCCGCAAGCTGGGTTGGCTGTCCCGCTATCCAATAGCCTTTTCGATGATGGCAGTAGGTGCGGGTGTGCCCATGGCTATTCACGCCACGATCCTGGTGCAGATGCGTCAGGCTATGGTTCCGATCGAGACCTTCAACCTGTTTCTGATCTTCCTGGGCACCATTGCCGTGCTGCTGTATTTCTTCTTCTCAAAAGCACATAGTGGCGTATATGGCAAATTTGTGAATGTCGGAAAGTGGTACATGATGATCGGCTTCGGCGCCTCCTTCGGGCTTACCGTGATGGCTCGTATCTCGCTGCTGATCGGCAGAATCCAGTTCCTTGTAAACGATGTGATGGGTCTGCTTAAATAGACCCGTAATATATCCGGGGCAGAGTATCAGCTCTGCTCCGGACTCTTTGCACAAATAAGAAAGTCCCAATGAACCAAGCAACCCTTTATTAACTGGGGAAACCATGAAAAAGACTATCATTCTGTCTGGATTAATCCTTTTAATCATATTGATTCTTACTGGCTGCGCCCGGAAAAACGATGCCGCAGCTACTGGTCAGATTACAGAGTTCAGCGCCAGCGACATGCCTGATGACGATGGCAGTGGTGTGATCCTGAAATGGAAACCACTGGATAAAAAACACAGGATCATCAAGTACAACATCTATCGCGGCACCAGCCCCGACAGCTTGTTTTTGCTTACCTTCCTGGAAGTTGATCCCAAGATGGGTGTGCTGGCCCCAGAGCTTTTCTATTATGATCTTGGAGATCAACCCCTGATCGAGTTTGAATCATCCCCCATGCGCCTGAAAAAGGAAAAACACCAGGCTGAGAATAGTCCCCTATACCAAAAGTTCCCTATCGATGCAGAGCTTTTAGGCAGCGTATTGCCCCACTATTCCGTCTTTGGAGCACTCAAGGCAGAAAACCTGCACTATAAATCCAAACCAATTCAGCAGGAAGAAGATATCCTGGCTGGGCTCAAAGTACACCAGTTTGAGTCCATCTTTGCTGCTCCGAAAGAGGGGAATACATACTACTACAGTGTACTTGGCGTAAATGAAAGAGGCTACAACCTTCCCCATGCTGAAGTGCAGAGTGTGATCCCGGTTGATAATCCTCCCCAAGCTTCTGCCATTCTGAATGCTACCTATGTTGCCGACCAACGGCTGCTGAATTTCGAGTGGAACCCCCCCAGTGGCAGTTCTGATATCGCCGCATGGGAAGGCTGGCTGATGCCCAAGGCAAGTGTTTCCGAGGATCAAACCCTTCCGGAAAACTGGCAGCAAAATGCCCTGCAACTCTTCCAGATTCCCAATATGTACAATGGCCAGGCCTATTATCATAGTGTGGATCTCAAGGAATTGCCTGTGCCCCAGAGCCTGGACGGATTTGTCCCGGTGCTGTCGTTTTTTGATTACAAGGAGCATAGAGCAGCGGTAAAGGGCAAGGAGTTCTTTACCATTGCCAGCGATAAACTACCCATTATACCGAAGTTTTCGGTGCATGACAAAGCCAACGATAAGGGTGACAACCTGGTGCTTTCCTTGGGCAAACCCCTGGCCTATATCACCCAGGCGGATTTTACCAATCATGCCAGAAAGCGGCTGAAGATAAACTATGACATCGCCGTCAACGAGCAGTATGATGTGGAACGCATCCTGTTCAAATTTAGAACCCCGGATGGCCAGGAAATTGGCTCTGTAAAAGAGCATTTTGTCGATAAAACCATCCACTTGAACCTGCCAGATCCCAAGCTCAGGCATCTCACGGCTGAGATCACGATCATGGTGCGGGGAGCCAAGAGCTATGAACCCCAGGTAGTCACACAGCAGATTGTGTACAATGACTATTTTAAACGCTTTGAAGCCCAGGACATCTTTCTGGATGGAGTGGATATCGACAAGCTCTTCATCGATGTCTTCGTGAAGTCAAAGCTGGATTGGGACTTCGCTCCGGATATGCGGATGGGCGCTATTACCAGATCTTATGAGCATTCTATTCCTCTGGAAGATTTGATCTTCAAATCCATTGGGGGCTACGACCAGAAGAGCAAGCGCTTGCTGCTCAGCAGTAAGCTGACTCTGGCCACAGATGCCGAAAACGGCATGAGCCTGGAAGTACCGATATTTAAGAGTGCCTTTGAAAAAGAGCTACAGACTGCAGCGGCTGAGATCACTGATCTCAAAGCTCAAATAGCCGCCAATCCGGCCGCCAAAGACTCGCTGGAAGCTCTGCTGCAGGAAGCGGAAGCACAGCAGAAATTCACCGATGCACACCCCATCTCCAAAGAGATTAAAAATGCCAGAAACGATCGAGCCTGGGTGAAAGCTCTCCTCAAGCTCAGAAACCAAGCCTCCAGAAGCTATGCATACAAGCTACTGGTCACCGATGGCAAGGGTGGCTTTACATTCTCAGAGCCCTATGTGGATGATAAGGACAATCAGTGGTTCACGCCGATTGCAGAATGGTTCAACAAAGATATGCTCATCACGCTGTTTGGCTCGATTCTGCTGCTGCTGTTATTGGTTTATGCGATCTACGTTACGCGTCGTAAAGAAGTCTATATACGGCCTATCGCCGGTTTACAGGAAATCGATAATGCCGTGGGCAGAGCTACGGAAATGGGACGTCCGGTGATGTTTGTACCGGGCTGGGGAACCCTGGGTGATGTATGTACCATAGCCTCACTGATGATCCTCAGTAAAGTGGCAAAGAAAACCGCTGAATACGATATCCGTCTCATCTCCCCGCAATGTGATTATATGGTCTTACCTCTGGCTCAGGAGATCATTCAGACTTCATATAGTGAAGTAGGGCGTCCGGATTCATACAATCAAAACGACATTTTCTTCATCAGTTACGACCAATTCCCCTTCTGCGCCGGAGTAAACGGGATCACCGTCCGCGAACGCGTGGCGACAATCTTCTACATGGGCTTCTTCAATGCAGAGGCTTTGCTCCTGACTGAAACCGGAAACCAGGCAGGAGCCATTCAGATTGCTGCCACCGATGCCGTAACCCAGATACCTTTCTTTATCACCACTTGCGATTATACCCTGATCGGTGAAGAATTCTATGCCGCCAGTGCTTATCTGTCCCGCAATCATGAACTGGTGAGCATGCTCAAGGCTCAGGACTACTTCAAGCTCATCATCGTGATCGTAGTAATCATTGGAACTATCCTTTCCACCCTGCACATCAATGGCTTTATCAATGCCTTCCCAATCGAATAGGAGAGTCGGATGGAAAAAATCCCAACCTCTACCCTGAAACGCCTTCCACAGTATCTGGAAGTGCTCAGACAGCTCAAACGGGCTGGACTGAAGGAAGTATCCGCCAATAAAATCTCGGTCTTCTCAGACGTGCATCAGACCCTGGTGCGCAAAGATGTGGGCTATACCAACGTGATCGCCACGAAAAGCGGTTACAGTGTGAAAGAGCTGATCAATGCCATCCAGGAACTCCTGAATTGGAACGATACTTCCGCCAGTTACCTGGTAGGGGTAGGGCATCTGGGGAGTGCCTTATTGGGTTATCAGGAGTTTTCGCAACGGGGATTGGCGATTACCGCTGCCTTCGATAGCGATCCCAAGCTGATCAATACCGTGGTGCATGGTGTGCCCGTACATTCCGCGCTGGATTTTACTGCCATGGCCCAGAAAGAAAGAATCAGGATCGGGATTATCACCGTACCGCCTGAATCTGCCCAATTGATTGCCGACATCATGGTGCACAGCGGCATCAAAGCGATCTGGAACTTCACTCCGCACAAGATCATTGTTCCCCCGGACATCATCGTGGAGTATGTGGATATGTTCGCCTCGCTGGCGGTGCTGTCCCGACGCCTGGCCGAAAAAGGCTGATCTCCAAACAATCCCTGGGATATCCTCTTCTCAATTCGCGAGATTAAGATACCGCTCTGCATTGCATTACGCTATTAATACGCTACCATTACGCATCCGGTGCGTAATCATAGCGTAATCATATCACCCTGCAGTTATGCCAGCGAAGGCTGGCATCTTCCTGGACTCTGCTCTATCAAGGGGATGCCAGCCTTCGCTGGCATGGCGGTAAGAGCACGGAACGTGCTTATAAAGTGTTTGGAGACAAGGACGTGTCCTCCACTATGCTGGGACTACTTCGTCCTCAGCAGTCTCCCAGTTTGCGCAGGATTGCCAGCCAGGCGATACAGATAGATCCCAGCAGGGAGTTGAGCCTGGGGCTGCCACTTTACCGTATTCAAACCTTGAGCAGTACTGCTCAGGGGCAGGCTATCCACTTTCTGACCTTTCAGATTGAAGATCTCAAGCCTGTCAAAGGCACCGGCTTTGGCGCTTGAATATTCAATCGTGGCAGAATCCCGGAAGGGGTTTGGATAAGCTCCGGTAATACTCAGCGCTGCTGGTACGGCGATAGGATCAGCTATTTCCACGCCTTCAGCCTGATAGATGAAGGGTACAATATAGGTGCCCAGATTGGGAGATGTGATTTCATAGTGGAAATATGCCACTCCAGGTGTGCCCACCCAAAGATTCAGATGAAAGTTTGCCGATTCACCCCCACCTAAACTCAGGGGGTTGTCGTTATTGCCAGAATAGCAAATACCATCCTCGTCACAATAGTTAAAATACCAGTCATTGGGAGCAGAATCCACTTCAATGCGTACTGTGTAGTTATCAGACATCCCGAGGTTGAAAAACCAGAAGGGTTGGGAATTGTATATCACTCCGCCTGCAGGGCCCACAATATGCATATCGAAGGGCATGGCAACCCGGAAGTTGTAGTTTGGCAGGGGTAGAGTGGAGACACTTTGGATGATGGCATTATTGGGCATTTGCACAAAGGCCACAGCCCACAGATGGGCGGCATTCCAGGCAGGGCTCACGGTGAACTGGGTATTGAAGGAGTAGCTATTATTCAGGCCCGACAAGTCAAAGGGCTCTGAAACTACACTTCTTACCACGTGTGTGGCTTCTGTGCTTACATCATCTTCAATCAGGTAATAGTAGATGGTTGCGCCAATAATGTTCACTTCGCCATCCAGCATGATCACATTTCCGGAAAAAGCACCATTATTGGGATTGAACTCAGTGGTATTCATCATGATGGGAGATGTGGCATAGCGATGATGTTTGAGAGTGTGGTGATAGAAATAACCATCGGCGATTCCTGTTCCAGCACCGGGAACCCGGGATTTGCCATTGAAGATCACTTCCGGCAAGCCGAACACCTGGTAATGGGAGAAACGGGCATCGATTTCGGGATTGCTGAGGTCTCCGCTTTCGGTATAGAGGCGGGTGAATATTGCTTCGCCATTATGGGTATCGGCATCGATCACGCTGAGACCTTCACTGGCTACTGTACATCCGGCGCACCAGGTAGCTCCAAACTGCTCTACAAGGGTTGTGACGGGATATACATTGGGGCGGGCGGACAGCATTCCCATGCTGAGGATGATAATAATCAAGGTGATGTATTTCATAAGATACTCCTTAGAATCTGGTATTGAGTTCTACTTTCAGGCCTTCAAAGGGCGCTACATAGCGGCACACACCGTTGCGGCAGACCTTTCCGCCTGCTTCTTTGCCGGCAAAGACGATGATCTCGCTCTGGGGAAACAGAGGATACTTGATCTCGGTATTCAGCCAATAGCGGCTTTCCATAATGCTGGAGAAATCCTCCCAATTGCTTTGCGAGCCGATTGATACAGAGAGTTTGCCGAGGCTGAGATCGGCTTGGATTTTGGGCTCGTAATGAGAGTATGAATCTGCAAAAAGTTGCTTTTCCACCAGCTTGAATTCAGCCGTGCCATGCAAGGCTTTGCCAAAGATTTTGGTGCCAAATCCCAAGGCGGGAGTTTGCTCTTTCTGCCAGGTGCTGAAGGCGTCATCCACCTTTTCTACATGGCTGAAGGAGGCCTGGAGGATCTTGCCGTCATTGCTGTAGTCCAAAAGGGCATAGAGATCGTTCATGCGCTTTTCCTTGCTGCTGTTCCAGGCTTCGGCATAATCTCCGGAGATACTGATGGTTTCGCCCAAATACAGAGTTGAGCGGGCTTGCCAGCCTTCTTCATCAAAGCCGCTGGCCAGGGCATCGGAAAGCGTTTCCTCATGATAATTTACCATGGGCAGGTCTTGGAGGCGGTAATTGAATTTGTCGTACTTCTTGTATGCTCCACCGAAACTAAGGGCTCCCAGGTTGTAATCTCCGCTGGCATAGATGGCGCTGCCAAAGGTGGTGGGAGAGCCGATCAAGCGGTAGGATTCACTCTTGGCATATTCTCCATAAGCATCCAAGCCACCAAGATTGAGCTGCAATCTTCCGGCATATACTTCCCGTTGGGAATAGCGCGCAAAGGCTTGCAGATTGCGGAAGGCCATCGCTGTGCCTCCGAGGCGTACTCCTGACAGGATTGGATAAGAAAGATCGGTACCATAGGCCAGATCATACTGGTCGATATAGGTGGGGCTTTCGATGGCTCCATAGATGGCTTTGAACTGCAAATCATCATCGTATCTCAGCAGAAAGCTCTCCAGGCGGTGGTCTTCATCAAATTCCAAGTCTTTGTAGCTGCGGAAGCTCAAGCCGCGGCCAAAGGTTTCTTCTGTGGTGCCGGCATTTATGCTATATGCGCCTTTGGTATAGGATGCATATAGTTCCTGCCAGCCCAAATTCAGGCTGCCGGGCTGGAGGTTCTGGTACAATCCGGTTTGATCGATACCGTGCTTGGGCAGTTCGGCAATAAACTTCATGCCAAAGCTGAAGTTACGATAGCCCATATTGAAAGCGAAGGCATCCCGGAAATACACGTTGAGTGAATCAGGAGCCGTACGGTAAACAAATTCCATTTCATTCAAGCCACTCAGTTGCAGGGTGGTTTGTCCCATAAGCGTGAGAGTGGAAAAGAGGATGATGATCAAGCATAGATATCGTAGTTTCATCTATTCAGCCTCAGTTGATAGTCCCAGGAGATTGCGGATATGATGCTCATACTCCTTTTCAGTGCCTGGTTCAAAACCCAGGTGAGTATAGACGATTTCACCATCGGGATTCAGGATAAAGGTATGAGGGGGATTGCTGACATTGAGCTTTTTGGCCAGGCTTTTCTCGCTGTCGAAGAGGGTGACGAACTTAAAGTTTTTGCCCTTCAGGTAGTTCTTTGCTTTGCTCTGGCTCTTGGGAGCATCGATAGAGATCAACACCACGGTCAGGGAGTCGTACTTCTCGGCCAGTTCATGGAGGTAAGGCATGGCGACTTTGCAGGGATTGCAGTAATCTGCCCAAAAATCCACCAGGACTGGTCCTTTGCCCAGGAGTTCGCCAAGGTTTACATTCTTTCCATTCATATCCGGTAAACGGAAGTCCGGCATGGTATCTGCCAGCACAGCAGTGCATGCCAGCAATATGATCAGGATCAAGACGATTGGTTTCATATTGTTTATCTCCTTGTTATCCCAGGTTTGGCTGAATTCAGCGGGTGCGTGATTCCACCATAGATGGTGGCGTTGTTTTGCCAGGGGCTGGGCTTTTTCTGCACAAACAGCACCAAAGTGGCATCATCCGGAATATCTACTGTGGAGGTGAGCTCAAAGTTCACGGGTAAAGCCAGGTTCACTCCGGTCAGGCTGAGGCTGCCCTTGGCCCGTACAGCATTGTGGATGGGCTGATTTCCTGGCAGGTAGGTATAGGACGAGGTCTGTTCCGCAATCACGTAGTTCAGAACCAGATCCTCCTCAGGAAGCTGCACCAGGGGCGTGATCAAGACAGAACCTGTGAGGTTTCTGCCATCTTGAGCCACGTTCTGCAACTGGTAGGTGATGGGAGTATCTACCTGCACCAGGGCATCTGCGAGGCTCTGATACTGGTTCAGCTCGTTGTCGCTGCTGCCAATGATCTTCTCAGTGCCCTGAAACACTGCCACCGGTGCATTGGTAACGTTGTAGTAACTGGGGGTCAGTTCTCCGGGCAGAGCAAGTTCCATAGATGTGTGATGTTCCAGGTAAAAGAAGTTTGGATATTGGTTTTGCAGGCTGTGGAGTTTGGCTTCTGCCTGGGGACAGCCGGGACAGGTGCGGAACGTGAAGTATTCTACAATTACCATTTGTTTATCAAGGGGAGGATCACAGACGTTTTTGCCTTTCAGCACCCAGGTACTTCCGCTCTTCTCCAGCATTTCCCCTACAAAGGTGCTGTCTGCTATCACGCTTCGGGAAATGCTGGCCACCAGTCTCCAGTTGATCGTGGCGTTGTTGGCATCTTCCACATTCACCTGGGTATTGCTGATGGAGAAATCCAGGCCAGGATGTGCAGTGACAAGATTTTCCAGCCAGGTGCGGCGGGCTGCTTTGGTGATCCCGTAATAGTTGTAATCATCAGCATAAAAGGCCATCACGGGATCAAGCCCGGATGAACTTGCCTGATTGAAAGCAGTCTGCAGAGGATTGAAGAAGACCTCGGTAAAATCCACTACATTGGGATCCTGAGGGGCAAAATTGTGCTCAAAGCGGTCGCATGAAGTGATAAAGAGCGTTACCAGAATGAGCAGAATCAGATATGGATATTTCATTTATTCTCCAGCCGGGGTGGGAATCCGGTCCAGGGCTTCCCGGATCATGTTTTTGGTGATGAGTTCTGGGAATAGCAGCGGTTCTTCACCTGGGATATAAAGCGCATTGAAAGGTACTCCCAAGCGCTCGTGATCCTTGATCCACTGCAGAAGTACGGGATCTTTCTTGGTGAAGTCGCCCTTGAGCAGCACCACTTCTTTGGCGGCAAAATCTGCCATGATGTCTTTGGTGAAGAGCACGGTCTTTTCATTGGTGAGGCAATTCTTGCACCAGGCCGCTCCTACATCCAGAAACACGCTTTTTCCCTCTGCCAGGAGCAGGGCATGAAGCTCAGGACTGAAGACATACCAGCCCTCTGGAGCATGCGGAGCGGGGATCATGGCACCTGCCTCCAGGCTCACTGTCTCGGCAGGAGTCTCCTTATAAGGCAGATACAGATATGCAGAGCTGATGATCAAGCTCAGCGCAATGATCGTAAATATCCATTGGGTGGCTTTGCTGTGTTCCATACGTACAAATCTGCCATAGAGCCAGATGGCAAAGCCCAGGATCATCATAAAGAAGATCACACTCAGGAAATACTCACCGTTGGTGAGTTGGAGTACTGTCTTGAGCATGGTAAATACCAGATAGAGCAGGACAAAGCCCATCAGTTCCTTGAAGAGGATCATCCAGTCTCCGGGTTTGGGGATGATCTTCAAGGCTTTGGGCACCAGTCCGATCAGAATAAAGGGGAAGGCAAAGCCCAGGCCTATCATCATGAAAAAGACCATGATCAGGCTGGGACTGAGGCGCATGGCAAAGGGCAGGGCTGCACCCAGGAAGGGTCCAGTGCAGGAGATCGCCATCAGAAAGGCAAAGATGCCTCCAAAGAAAGACCCGCTGTAGCCGCCTTTGCTGGTGGCTTTCGAAGCTGTATTCATCCCTGGGGCGGTAATCTCAAAGACACCCAATAGCGACAGAGCAAAGACAAAGACGATGGCCATGAGCGTGATCACAAAATAGGGATTCTGGTTTTGCGTACCCCATCCAGCAGATTGTCCAGCCGCTTGCAAACCCACGAAGATTCCGCCCATCACGGCAAAGGAAATCATTACTCCCAAGGCATATACCAAAGTATGGGAAAGTACTTTGGAGCGGTCTTTCTGCGCCTGGTTCATGATGCTCATGATCCTGATCGGCAGGATTGGCAGGACGCAGGGAGTGATATTCAGGATAATCCCGCCCAAAAAAGCAAAGAGCAGGTATTTCAGGACGTCGGTCCAGGGAGCTGGCGTCTCATCATCGGGTGTGGCGGTGGGGGTTGTTTCGACCTCCGTGGGTGCAATTTCCATCAGGGTTGTGTCTTCTTCTGTGGTGGCAGCTAACGCTTCATCTGGGGTCTCTGGTGACAATTCTTCGGGAGAAGCAATCACAAAGCTGATCTTGCTTTCGGCTTCCTCGGGAGGATCGCACATGCCGCTATCGTAACAGAGGTTATAACTCATCAGAGCATTCAGAACCTTTTCACCGGGCTTGGCAGTATCTTTTACCTTGAAGGGCAGACTGAGGGTAACCTTGGGGTAGTACTGCCATTCGGTATCGGAGACCACTTTAGTGGCTTTGGGCATGACCAGTTTTCCAAAGGTCAGATCAGGATGCTGAGCTTCCAGATAGAAGTATTCAGGATCATTGGGATTCACTGTTTGTTTGCGGTCTGCAGGAATCTGCAAAGTGGCTCTTACATATCCGGTTTCTCCAGGCTTGAGGGTGCGGGGAGAGACGCTGAAATCTACACTCTGGCTTGCAAGACCGATCGTGATATGCAGTAACAGCAGGACAATGCACAGGGCTTTCAATTCTGTGCGCATCTATACCTCCACAGTAAAAAACTGTTCTATTTCAAATATGTTAATGCGATTTGCATTCCATAACAAGCAAAAACCTGCTCCAGGAGCACAATTGACAGTGTTCCAGCATCCCCTGGATCAGGATAGGGTGTGCACTTAAGCTTGGTCTTTAGCTTTGCGGCGCTGGTTTTCCTCACGTTCGATACGGTGATAGATCAAGTGCAGTTCAAAGCCAACAAAGGACAAGAATACTCCCAATAATCCCCAGAATCCGATCCTTGGGTAGAGCAGCAAGGCTCCGGCGATAATGCAGGGGAATTCGATCACGGCAATCCAGTATTTATGTCTGAAATTCATTGGGTCTCCTGTTAACGATATTTTACCCACATTGTCGAGCTTAGTCTGGCTGTCAATATATTCATCATGCCTAATCATTGGCTTAAAATGAGCGGGGGATTTGTTTTTTACCTTGACGTAATCAGGCTTGCCCACCTCTATGCATAAAAGCTTTGGATCCAAAGCAATTCCAAATCCTGGAGAGAGTATGAAATATCTCGATCTTGCCATGAATGCGGCGACCAGCCTGGGGGTTGAATATGCCGACATTCGCATCCAGAAAACCACCGACCAGGTGATTTATCTGCAGAATCTCAGTCTCAAACATACCGGGACAGAAGTAATCCATGGTTATGGCATCCGTGTCTTCAAGGATGGAGCCTGGGGCTTTGCCCACAGCAACGTCTTTAGTGATGAAGCGGTACTGGCCACAGTAAAAAAAGCGGTGGATATTGCGGCACTTTCCGCCCAAGTAAACGTACATAAAAAACTGCGTCTGGCTCCCGAACGCAGCTATATAGCCAGCTACAAGACTCCCGTACAGATCGATCCCATGGACGTACCCCTCAGTGAAAAAGTGGATCTGATGATGGAAGTGAACCGCACCATGATGGCTTTTGAAGGGATCAAAAAAGCCGTGTTCTATCTGATTATGCACAAGGATGAAAAGCTCTTTGCCAGCACCCTGGGTACCAGACTGGAGATCGAATACCAGTTTATCGATCCCATGATCATCGCTACTGCAAATCTTGATGGCGACAGCCAATCCCGCACCTTTGACGAAGGTGGCAGGGCAGTGGGCTGGGAATGGATCCTGAGCCTTGATCTGATCGAGAAAGCAAAACAGATCGCTCAGGAAGCCCTGATCAAAGTGAAAGCCGATACCTTGGGGCCAGAGCAGCGTCGCAGCTTGATCCTGGATCCCAACCATCTGGGACTCACCATGCATGAAAGCGTGGGGCATCCCACCGAGCTTGATCGGGTTTTGGGCTGGGAAGCTGACTTTGCCGGCATCTCCTTTGCCACCCCGGAAAAGCTGAAAAACTACCGCTATGGTAGCGAGATCGTCAATTTTGTGGGCGATAACACTCTGGCTGAAGGGCTGGCTACCATGGGTTTCGACGATGATGGCGTGCCCGGACAAAAGTGGCATATCATCAAAGACGGTATTTTAAACGAATACGGTTCCACCCGTGATACAGCGATGGAGATTGGTTTGAACTATTCCCGGGGCTGCAACCGCGCCACTTACTATTTTGATCAGCCGATCAACCGGATTCCCAATCTATATCTGTTACCAGGCACCAAACCTCTTACTCCAGGCGAACTGATTGCCGATACCGAAGATGGTGTCTTGATCCAGGGCCGAGGTAGCTTCTCCATAGACCAGCACCGGGTCAATTTCCAGTTTGGGGGTGATTTCTTCTGGGAGATCAAGAATGGCAAGCTGCACCGTCCCCTCAAGAAAGTTCTGTATAAATCCTGCAATCCGGAATTCTGGAATAGCTGCGATGCCATATGTGACGAACGCTTCTGGCGTCCGTTCGGTGTGGTGAATTGCGGCAAGGGTCAGCCTGGTCAATCGGCCCGTATGACCCATGGGTCGGCTCCGGCAAGATTCCGTAATATCAGAGTGGGAGGTTCCCAATGAACAGAGATAAGATCATAGAATACATCAATAGTCATGTAAGTGCCGATGATTGGACGCTCAGGATTTCTGAACATGACAGCCACGAGACCCGCTTTGCCCAAAACGGCATCACTCAGCACATCGCGGGAGCAAAGCCGGATATTTCCCTGAATGTGTCCTTCGGAACCCGGAGTGGCACTTGTACTGTAAATCAGGGCGATGATGAATCCCTGAACTATCTGATTCAAACGGCAGAATCCATTGCCCGGCTGGCTCCTGAAGATCCAGAATTTATCCCTACCGCCGGGAACACCGAGCTCTTGCAGGCCAGCAACTGCGATCCTGAAACCAAGGCTCTTACTCCACAGCAGATGGTGGACATCGTGAGCCGCTCCATAGACAAAGCCAAAGCCTTGGGCGCTACGGTATCGGGCATGACGGAAAAGCACATCAATGAACGTTGTATGGCAACTAAAAACGGTTTCTATGGCACAGATTGTGCCACTGAATTTGGTCATTCCATGACCATTAAAAAGGCTGAGGTCGAGACTAAGGTGAGCTATGAAGCAAAGCAGTTTGCCATGTTTGATCTGGATCGGGAATTCGCTCAATTGGCCTCCCAAGCAGAAGCTCTGGCCACTATGCAGAGCTTTGAACCGCAGAAGATAGCTGTGATCCTGAGACCCTCAGCCCTCATGGAACTGATGTGGTTCATGGGCTGGATGATGAACCGGCGCCAGAGCGATGAAGGCTTTACTCCCTTTACCGATCAACTCGGCAAGCCCTTCTTTGGCGATAAGTTCTCCTGGTATTCCACATTCAACCAACCTGAAATGATCAGTATCTCCTACGATAGTGAAGGAGTCGCGTCCCGGGAGATTACCTGGGTGGAGAATGGAATCCTGAAGAATATGCCCACCAACCGCTATTGGGCCGGGAAAGTTAATGCCGATCCCTGTAATATCTTCAACGTGTATATCCCAGGCGCCGACGTCAGCGAAGAGCAGATGATGCAAATGGTACCGCGAGGACTCATTATCAATCGGTTCTGGTATATCCGCACCGTGGACGCCAAGGTGGGTGAACTCACCGGAATGACCCGCGACGGAGTCCTGTATTTTGAAGATGGCAAGGTGAAGCATGCTGTGAATAATCTGCGCTTCAACGAGATTCCTCATGATGCCACACGCAGGATTCTGGCCCTGGGCAAAAGTGTCCTGGCATCCTCGCATATGAAGCTGCCCACCATGCTGATCGATGGCTTCAATTTTGTGGATAAAACCAGTTTTTAAAGAAATGTATTGACAGAAAAGTTGTTTGCCTCAATTAGGTAAAATCAGAGCGATTCAACATTCCCAGAGCCTAATCCTTGTGTTTCGGGAGAGCCCAAGAATGTTCGATCCCGAAAAAAACACAGGAGATACCCATGGCCGACAAAACACTCATTTGCAAGGACTGCTCGAAAGAATTCGTCTTCACCGATGGTGAACAGGAATTCTACAAAGAAAAGGGTTTGCAAAACGAACCGCAACGCTGCCCTGATTGCCGCAAAGCTAAAAAGGCAGAATTCAATCGCAACAGATTTCGTCGCTAAGCGATAGAAATATTGAACTGTGCAAAGCCGCCTGAATGGGCGGCTTTCTTTTTTTTGTATCAAGTGGGAGGGGTTGAGTGACAATATCGACAGCATTCAGCGACAGGTGTTCCCGTAAGGCAAATGTTGTTGGGGTCTGAATGATATAAACGCCTAAGCCTCTGCTTCGTTCAGGAGATTCCACATCATTCATCTGAAACAATGAATCAGATGAACGGAGTGACGGCGCAAGGTATGAATTCCTGATTTTGCAGAACCTTGATTGTCAATAGATTAAGTCAGGATCACCTCGTGTTCACCTCGAGATCACCTCGAGTACTCGAGATGATCTCGAGATCAACACAAGGTAAAACTAAGTCAATGAATACATTGCAAACTCACCCGGAATAGGGATCGATAATCCTTCCCTTAGCCTATATCGTCATAGTCATTTTGCCTGTCAGTGCAGACATTGGGGATAGGAGCTATTTGATCAGATGCTGAATATCCATGGTTATAGATTTCAATTGACATTTTGGGGCTTCTGCTTAATTTGTCTGCTAAGTATAAAGAGGATAAGAATATGAAGATCAAAATGACCAGAGAATTCATCAGCCGGCTGCCCAAGACCGACCTGCATGTGCACCTTGATGGCAGCGTGAGGCTGGAAACCATCATCGATCTTGCCCAAAAGAACAATATCAAGCTCCCCACCATGGATGTCAAAGAACTGCACAAGCTGATCGTCTGTGGCGAACACACTATAAGCCTGGATGATTATCTGCGGGGATTTCATATCGTAAATCTGGTCTTGCAGGATAAAGAAGGTCTGCGCCGCGCTGCGTATGAACTGGCGGAAGACGCTGCCAAAGAAAACGTACGTTACATGGAAGTGCGCTATTCCCCGATCCTGCATACAAATCAAGGGCTCAAGCTTACCGAAATCTCCCAGGCTGTGATTGATGGACTCAAGCATGGTGAACGGGATTTCGGGATCAAAACCGGAGTGATTATTTGCGGAATCCGCAATATGGATCCCACCACTTCGCTGAAATTGGCGGAACTGGCCATTGCCTTCAAAAATAAAGGTGTGATCGGTTTTGACCTTGCTGGCGGCGAATACAACCACCCCGCCAAAGACCACAAGGACGCCTTTGACCTCGCACTGAAAAACAATCTCAATATCACTATCCACGCCGGGGAAGCCTATGGCCCGGAATCCATCCATCAGGCCATCCACTATTGCGGTACGCATCGCATCGGGCATGGTACGCATCTGGTGGAAGATGGTGACCTGCTGAATTATGTAAACGACCACCGCATCCCGCTGGAAATCTGCATCAAGAGCAATTTCCACACCAAGGCCGTGGCGGATATCCGCAGCCATCCCATCGATTTCTATATCGATTACGGTTTACGGGTGACCATCAATACGGACAATCGCATCATCAGCGATACCACGGTCACGGATGAATACATGCTCGCCATCAACGAACTGGGGCTGGATTATCCCACCGTGAAATATGTTATCCTGAATGGCTTCAAAAGTGCTTTCATTCCATACAAGGAAAGAGTGCGGCTCATCAATCAGACCCTGAAGGAATTTGACGAGATTGAGGAAGCTGAACTGAAAACCAAAGTGAAAGTAAAGGAAAACCTCTAATAGTGAAGGAACTGATCAACGCGGCATTGCATAGTGCCGAATCCGCCCTGAAGAGATTTATTGCCGCTCCGGATACCGTTACTGGTATCGAGCGGATCGCACGGCAAATTGCCGATGCGTATCTGCATCAGGGTAAAGTGATCATCTTTGGTAATGGGGGCAGTATGTGCGATGCCATGCATTTTGCTGAAGAGCTGACGGGACGGTTCCATCAGGATCGTCCTGCTCTGCCTGCCATCGCTATCAGCGATCCCGCCCATATCACCTGTGTGGCCAATGACTACGGTTTTGAGATGATCTTTGCTCGTGGAGTGGAAGCCTATGCAACTCCTGGAGATATCGTGATCGGCATCTCCACCAGCGGAAGCTCTGAAAACATTTATCAAGGCCTGGTGGCCGCCCAAGCCAGGGATTGTATCACCATGGCGCTGCTCGGCAAGGACGGGGGAAAGATCTCCGGGCTCTGCGATTTTGAAATGATCGTTCCCGGGGATACCACCGACCGGATTCAGGAATTGCATACCTTGATCCTGCATATCCTGATCGCACAAATCGAATATCTGCTGTATTACGATCCTGCTCTGCAGGGCATGCAGCAACCACATCTGGCATGAATTTTAAACTATACTAAGGACAAAAACTAACATGAAGTCTATCACAATGAGAACCCTGCTTATCCTCAGTATTTTGTTTGCCTGGATTTCCCTGGCGGCTGAATACTATGATTCCGTGATCAATCTCACCGGCCCCAGCCTCTATAATGGCCTAAGAAACCTGATCTCGACCAATACCTATAGCAATTATACGGGCGCTAAGACCTTCCTGTTTCAGACTCTGGACAATTCAAATGGCACCGTGAAATGCGTTTACACTGGGAAAACCTATAATATCAGCAGTTCCTACAATGGCTCCAATGATCCCAATACCGAACATACCTACGCCCAAAGCTGGTTTTCCAGCAGTGAATCCTCGACCAAGAAAGCTGATCTGCACCACCTCTTTATCACTGATTCAGTGGTGAATTCCTCGCGGGGAAACCTACCCCTTTTTACAGTAGCCAACCACAGCACAGCCAATGTGTATTACTCCAATACTCCCTGGCAAAGCTACCGGGGTAATAGTCAGGGTGGCTGGCAGGTGTTTGAGCCCGCCAATGCCAGCAAAGGCAATGTCGCCAGGGCTTTGCTGTATTTCAATACCCGCTATGGAGATACGCTTACCCAGCAGAATGTGAATATGATTCCCGATCTGGTCGCCTGGCACTATGCAGATCCTCCCGATGCTGCCGAAATCCAGCGCAATAACTTGCTGCAGGGTTTTCAATCCAACCGCAATCCCTTTGTGGATCATCCTGAGTTTGTCAATCGCATCTGGGGTCCGGTGGATAACACTGATGAACTGATGGTGGGAATCGCACCACTCAGCATTGCCAGAGTCTATCCCAATCCCTTCCGGGAAAACCTCACAGTAGAAGTCGAATCCGATAAAGCCGGTTCCATGACCACCAGTATCTTCAACCTCAAAGGTCAGTTGGTTTACAGCTCCTCTGTAGCCCTGCCTGCGGGGAAGAATGAAGTGGTAGTGAATGATCTTGATGCCAATCGTGCAGCCTTGCCGGCCGGAGTGTATTTGATTCGAATGGAAAAGGACGGCTATACGGCCACGGTCAGGACACTGCGACTGCAATAATCCTGCGCTCTCTCTGTCATTTACGCTTTGCCTTCAGCAGCACTGCTGCGCCGATCAGGGCAGGAATTACATCTTGCACCAGAAACAAGCTCAGAGTGGCGGATACTGCCATTTCTGCCGTGAAACCGGCATCTGCTAGAAAGTGTATGGCAAAGCTCTCCCGCAATCCCAATCCTGCCACGGTTACAGGGATAGAATTGGAGAAATTCGTGAGCGCCATCCGCATCCAGCATTGGAACAAGCCAATCACGCCAAAGGCATTGAGGATCAGCCAATACTGCAGATAAGCCATCCCTGATGCCACCAGTTGCATAGCCATCATCCGGGGAGCTTGCACCCTGTAAGCCTGGGCAAAGGCAGGGTCCTGAAAGCGCCATTTGATCACCACATAAGCGATAGCGGGCAGGATAATAATGATCATCAACGCAGCCATACGCAGCCCCAGGCTGATATTCACAAAGTAGTACAGCGATGCCAATGCGGCAAAGCTCCAGGTAGCCCAGGTCATAAATGCCCGTTCTGCGGCTGTTGCCGCCAGAGAAGCCATGAGGCTGCTATTGGAAAGATAAAAGATCTTACCAAAGCTGGCTGAGCCTCCCGGAATCAAAAACCTGAGGGGCAATGCCACCAGATAAGATGCCATGATCTCCCGTTTGGCTATGATATAGGAGGGATTGAGCTGCAAGGCAAAGTGCCAGTTGTAATATTGAGCCGCATGCCGGATAAAGCTGATGGCCGCCACTAGTGCAGCCACCTGCCAGGGCAGGCTGAAGATCCCCGTAAGCGCCTGAGTAAGGTCAATCCGGCTGCTGATCCGCCACAGGATGAAGACGGTGATTCCCAGTTTTAAGAGATAGGCAATCAGCTTCCTTGAGCCAGATGGGGCTGCATTGGAAGAGGGAAAGATCAGCTTCAGGATTCTGCCAGGCATTCCTGAAATACTCTATCGATGATTTCCTGAGGAGGAGGCTGGATATAGCCCTGCTCCATCAGATTGTGGATCATGCTCCGGGCTTCACTGATGTCCTGCATGGCCATCTGGTAAACTTCTTCTCTGGTGTACTCTTCCCTGGCCACGCCATCTGCTATGGCTTGCATCGCTACAGCAGCGGCTTCATGAGCAAAGACTTCGGTTTCATCCATCGTGGGCACGATATTATCTGGATTTATCTCCCGGGCTACGGCAAAATCTGCCAGAGCGTGGGCTGCAGCAATCGCCATTTTATCGGTGATCTTCCTTGCCCGCACGATCAATGCCCCTTTCAGGATGCCGGGAAAGCCACAGGAGTTATTCACCTGGTTCGGGAAGTCTCCACGCCCGGTCGCTACGATGTATGCTCCTGCTGCTTTGGCATCGTATGGATAGATTTCCGGCACAGGATTGGCACAGGTAAAGACGATGGATTTCTCTGCCATCAGGCTGATCCACTGTTTCTTGATAGTATCAGGACCGGGTGTGGAGAGTGCGATCAGGATATCTGCACCCTTCATTGCTTCGTCCATTGTCTCTATGTTTCGGGGATTGGTGATTCTGGCCAGGTTCCATTGCTTGTATTTTTCAGGATTGGTCTCTACATCACGGCGTCCGGCATGCAGGCCACCCTTGCTGTCAAAGATGATCATATTGGCAGGATCAAGTCCTTCCTGGAGCAGGAAACTGGCGATCGTAGTATTGGAAGCCCCAGCCCCAAAGAGCACGCATTTGGCTTCTGATATGTGTCTGTTTGTGAGTTTCAAAGCATTGATCACCCCAGCTAAAGTTACACATGCCGTGCCCTGAGCATCATCGTGCCACACTGGAATCTGACATGCGTCCCGCAATTCGTCCAATACCCTGTAACAATTCGGTTGGGAGATATCTTCAAGATTCACAGCTCCCACCGAGGGTTCCAGCATCTTCACAAAGTCTATGATCTTATCCGCCACCGGTTTGCCGTAAGCATCACGACTATTCACACACAGAGCGATCGCATCGCATCCACCCAGATACTTCATCAGCATCGCTTTGCCTTCCATCACGCCCAAACCTCCGGCAGGAGTGCAATCCCCATCGCCCAATACACGGGTGCTATCACTCACCACCGCCACGAGATTGCCGCGATTGGAGAGGCGGTAGGAGGCGTCCTGATCGTCCCTGATGGTAGTGGAAACCTTGGATACACCGGGTGTGTACCAGACGTTGAACCAATTGAAACCCCATACTCCGGCCTTGGGAACCACCTGCATTTTACCCCGGTAATGGGTATGCATTTCCAGGGCGAGTTTCTTCAGAAATGAGGTTTGTGCGGCTGCCACTTTATCGGCAGGCAGATGCTCACGAAATAGCGAACTGAGATTGGACAAATCCTGTTTTAGCTGGCTCATGTGAAGTCCTTCATATCTTGATGTGGAATTAGCTTTTGGGATGATGGATATTTGTCAAGCAGTTCACACTTTTCGCTTGACACTCACCAAGTCCCTTTTTTCCTTGAGATAAAGTATTTTGATACTCAAGAGGTTAAAAAACATGGAACTTCTGCTGCAGCAGCTCCAGTTTCCCGAAGACTGCAATATTATTTTGGGTCAAAGCCATTTCATCAAAACCGTCGAAGACCTCTATGAAGCGATGGTCAATAGCGTTCCTGGCATCAAGTTTGGTCTGGCTTTCTGCGAAGCCTCCGGCCCTTGCCTGATCCGTAAAGACGGTACTGACAACGACCTGATCGAAACCGCCGTGGAAAACCTACGCCGGATCGCGGCTGGACACAGCTTCCTGATCGTGATGCGGGGAGCTTTCCCCATCAACGTGCTACCCGCCATCAAGGACTGCCGTGAGGTGGTTCAAATCTTTTGCGCCACAGCCAATCCTGTGCAGGTGGTAATCGCCAAAACTGAACAGGGCGCTGGAATCATGGGCGTGATCGATGGTTCTTCGCCTAAAGGTACAGAGCTGGATACAGACATCACTCACCGCAAGAAATTCCTCCTGGATATTGGTTACAAGCGCTAATGAGGCTTTTCGTAGCGCTGGAGCCTCCTGAGGTTCTCAAGGCTGAACTCACCCAGGCTTTGGGGTCTCTGCAAAAACAGAGCCGGGGCGGGATAAACTGGGTAAAGCCTCAGAATCTGCATCTCACCCTGCTGTTTATCGGTGAGGTTCCGGATCATCAGGTGCAAGCTGTAGCGCAAGCAGCAGAAACCCGAGCGAAGAACTTTGATGCACCAGCACTTAAGGCCCAGGGACTGGATCTTTTCCCTGCGCGGGACCCGCGCCTCTTGTGGCTGAAGCTGAACGAAGCTGAGCCCAGCCTGACAAAGCTCAACCGGCTTCTGCTGAATGACCTGCGCGAGCTGCAATTGGATCCAGACTCAAAAGCCCTGAAACTGCACATCACGTTGGGACGCATAAAGAATCCCCAAACCCCGGACTTTGAACGTAGCGCTCTTAGCTACCCAATCGCCGGAGATATACAACGCTGGGATACACTTACCCTGTACCGCAGCACACTGAAACCGGATGGACCGGTTTATAACTCTATACAGCAATACTACTTATAAATACGGAGGTAAAATGCTGGATAAAAACAAAGATGCAGCCCTCAAAACAGCCATGAGCCAACTCGAAAAGAAGTTTGGCGTGGGCACAGTCATGCGCCTGGGTGATAAACCCCTGCAAGTAGTGGATACCATCCCCACTGGCGCTTTCAACCTGGATATTGCCCTGGGCATCGGCGGGATTCCCAAAGGCAGAATCACCGAAATTTACGGTGCTGAAGCTTCCGGAAAGACCACCCTATCTCTGCATGTTGCCGCCGAATGCCAGAAACAAGGTGGCATCGTAGCGTTCGTAGATGCCGAACATGCCCTTGATGTGGCTTATGCCAAACGCCTGGGGGTGCAGACCGACAACATGCTGCTTTCCCAGCCTGATGGCGGGGAACAGGCTCTGGAAGTCACTGAGACCCTTGTCCGCAGTTCTGCTGTGGATCTCATCATCGTGGATTCCGTAGCCGCATTGGTGCCCAAGCAGGAAATCGAAGGCAATATGGGCGATAGCCATGTGGGCTTGCAAGCCCGTTTGATGAGCCAGGCCCTGCGCAAGCTGACCGCCATCGTCTCCAAAAGCAATACTGCTGTGATCTTCATCAATCAGACCCGCATGAAGATCGGAGTTCCGGCTTATGTGAATCCTGAGACCACCACAGGTGGCGTAGCCCTGAAATTCTATTCCTCCTTACGCCTTGAAGTCCGCTATGGCGGCGCTATCAAGGAAGGCGGCACGGATACTCAGGTGATTGGCGCCCGTACCAAGGTGAAAGTGGTGAAAAACAAGTTTGCTCCACCCTTCAAAAACGTGGAATTCCCCATTATCTTCGGCCAGGGCATTTCGCATCTGGATATCATCGTGGAAATGGCATCCCTGCACGATATCATCAAAAAGAGCGGTTCCTGGTATTCATACAACGATCTCAAGCTGGGACAGGGCGCGGATAAGACCAAGACCTATCTCACCGAAAATCCTGACCTCCTGGAAGAGATCGAAACCAAGCTGCGTGCCAAGATCACTCCAGAGGAATTTACCGAGAGCCCCAGCCCCAATGAAGCTGAAGCTTTGGAAGAAATCTGAGCGCGACCGCAAAGCCTTTGTAAGCCTCAATGACGAGCTCTGGGGGGTTCTGAGCGCCAGAACTCTCCAGAGCTTTCTGTATCCTGTTCCTTGCGAACTGGAGATCAGTGAGGACGATGCCCAGATCCTCCAAAAAGCTCTGCGGGATGTGGCATGGTGGGAAGTGACGGATTACCTCGCTAAGGCGGAACATAGCTCGCATCAATGCCGGGCTTTGCTCGCCCGTAGGTTCTATCATGAAAGCATTATCCGGAAATGCTTGGAATTGTGTAGTGAAAAAGGCTATCTCGATGATTCCCGATTCGCTGAAATCCTGATCCACAGCCTCGTCGAGCGCGGCAAAAGTAAGCGCGCCATCATCGCCAAGCTGCGGGAGCAGAGGTTGCCATCTTCCCTATATGAACCCCTACTGGAGCAGCTCTACGATCCTAAAGAAAATGCTTCCAGGTTGACGGAAGAAATCTCCAAACTATTGTTCAAGTACCGCGAACTACCCAAACCCAGCCAGAAGGATAAGGTCTTTACTTCGCTATACCGCAAAGGCTTTGACCTGGACGACATCTCCGCCGCCTGGCATCAAGCCCGCAAATCCTGAAGTTTGATCTCCTGGTTGACCCCTATTTTGTAACCCTCTATCCCTCAATAGGCTATATTGTGCTCAATTCAGGTTCACCTCGAGATCACCTCGAGTACTCGAGGTGATCTCGAGATGAAGGCGAGTTTATGGTGACATAATCATCTCAGGGATTAGACCTTGAATGAGTAGTCTTAAACTCCTAGAAAAAGATGCGGAGGCACCAGAATGGCACCTCCGCCAGTGATTCATAGAAAGCTTTTCAGTTTTGCCGCTGCATCTCTGATCTTGGAATTGAAGATCATGGCTGCGATCACAAAGGGTTTGTATCCCGCTTCCTGATAGGTGTGCAGACGATAGCGTTCAAACACGCTCTTGGCCACTTCCCCATGTTTGCAGCTTACATCGCTGATATCCGCAGGCAGGCAGTGTTCATAAAGAGCGGAGCCGTTGCGGGTGAGGCGCATCATTTCCTCTGTGCATTCCCAATCCATAAAGCGGGCATTTTCGTTCAAGCAGTGCTGTTCGAGGTCTTTGAGGCCTTGTTTGTCGCTTTGCTTCAGGAGTTGCGTCCGCTCTTGCATCACGGCCATGGGAGCCCAGGATTTGGGATATACCACATCAGCGTTTTGGAAGGCATCAGCCATGGAATGAGTCATGCGGAAGGAACCACCGCTTTCTCTGGCAAAGGCTTCGGCATTGGTGAGGGTAACGGGAAGCATATCATAGCCTTCGGGATGTGCCAGCACTACTTCCATGCCAAAGCGGGTCATGAGATTGATCACGCCCTGGGGCACGGAAAGGGGCTTGCCGTAGGAGGGAGAATAAGCCCAACTCATGGCGATTTTCTTGCCTTTCAGGGCTTCCCAACTGCCAAAATAGTCTTTGAGCTTAAGCAAATCAGAAAGGCTCTGGGTGGGGTGATCAAGGTCGCATTGCAGGTTCACCAATGTCGGCCTTTGCGCCAGAAGACCATTAGAATAGCCTTCGCTTACCGCATCTGCCACTTCCTGCATGTAGGTATGGCCTTCGCCGGGGTACATATCGTCCCGGATGCCGATTACTTCGGTCAAAAAGGAGATCATATTGGCAGTTTCACGGACAGTTTCCCCATGCGCAATCTGGGATTTCACTTCGTCCAGTTCGGACAGCGCCAGCCCCAAGCCATTGACAGCAGAGGCAAAGCTGAAGCGGGTGCGGGTGCTATTGTCCCGGAAAATGGAGATGGCAAGGCCATAATCAAAGATGCGCCAGGGCTTCTTTTCTTTGTGCAGCATTTGCAGGATTTCTGCGACCAGCATCACAGCCTTGAGATTGTCTGTGCTGTTTTCCCAGGTCAGCAGGAAGTCCTTGCCAAACAGATTCGGAGCAAGTTGCTCCAGTTCTTGCAGTTTCTTCGTTATCTGTGTCATATCTATCACCTCATGAGTTATAATATATAGTTAATCTCCCGATCCGGAAAAGGGAATTCAGGCATCCGGATACATCACCTGCGCAGCATGCATCACAGCATCTACAATCTGTTGATAACCTGTGCAGCGACAGAGGTTGCCTTTGATGGCCTGACGTACCTCAGTCCGGGATGGACGCTGGTTTTTTTGCAGTAAGGCATACGCGGAAAGCACCATGCCCGGCGTGCAAAAGCCGCATTGGATCGCACCAGCATCTACAAAAGCCTGTTGCAGGGGATGTAGGGTGCCATCCACAGAAGTAAGCCCTTCGATAGTAAAGATGTTCCTGCCCTCCACGTCTTTCAGCTTCAGCTTGCAGGAACGCCGGGGCTCGCCATCCACCAATACGGTGCAGGAGCCACAGACACCGATATCACAACCGATCTTGGTGCCGGTGAGAAAGAGGCTTTCCCGCAACCAAGTGGAAAGCTTCAGCTCTGGGTCCGGGGCTATATGCTCGATATTGTTCACAATAATCATTGGAATACTCCTTTATAAAACATAGAAAATGCTGAAAGACAATTGAGAATTGAGAATTGAGAATGGAGAATGGAGAAATGAGAATTCTTACCGCCGTCATTCCAGAAGGACAGGCGCTTCGCAGAAGCGGCTGGGCTGTCTGGAATCTCCTGATAACAGCAGAGGGTTTTGAAAGAGGTTTTACCACAGAGAAAGCAGAGAAAGCAGAGGTTTTTAAGAGAGATTTTACCACAGAGAAAGCAGAGAAGGCAGAGGATTTTATGGGAGTTCTTACCACAGAGAAAGCAGAGAAAGCAGAGAATACCGGAGAAAAAGTGCCACGAGGTTTAGTCCACGCCATGATTTATCCTTATCCTACGGATACCATCTTTTATGGTTTTCACATTAAAATTTACCAATAAACCCAGTTCTTTGCCTGTCAGCTTCAGATAAGTCATAAGCTGGGCAGAAAAGATGGGAAGGATTTCCTGAACAGCTTTCACTTCCACTATTATCTCATTCTCCACAATGAGGTCAGCCCTGAGATTGGTGAGAACATCCAAGCCTTTGTAGTGAACCGGCACTTGAAATTCACGTTGAAAAGCCAGTCCCTGCAGAGATAACTCATGGCATAAACAATCCACATAAACAGATTCCAGGAGGCCAGGCCCCAAAGCACGGTGTACTTCTATACAAGCACCAATTATCTTGCCACTCAAGCTATTCAGGTCAGTCTCAATCATTCAATCTCCATCCAGCAGATAGTTCTCTCTTTTTTTCTGCTTTCTCTGTGGAAAAAGGAGGACACCCTCTGCTTGACTCTGCTTCTTTCAGGAGATTCCAGACAGCCCAGCCGCTTCTGCGAAGCACCTGTCCTCCTGGAATGTCAGCTAAGGGAATTCTCTCTATTCCCTCTGCTTTCTCTGCTTTCTCTGTGGTAAAAAAAGACATCCTCTGTCCCCTCAGTGGTGAATCCATTTTACTCAAACCAGCTTCAGCGGTTGCCCAGTACACCGTTTCCCCGTAGCCCGATAGATGGCATTGGCGATGGCCGGGGCGGTGATCTCCAGAGTGGGCTCTCCTATTCCCTTAGCTCTGGAGGGTGAGGCAGGATCAGGATTTTCAACGATAATGGCCGTCATTTCCGGAAGGTCTGTAGCGCGCATGATCCTGTATTGATGATAGTTTGTAGGGATCACAGCACCATCCACGAGGGGTACTTCCTCACATAAGGCATAGCCTGTACCCGTAGCCAGGCCTCCGTAGATTTGCCCTTCCACCATGGCAGGATTGATGGCTTTTCCCACGTCGTGGGCAGCCACAAGATTCAGGATAGTAACTTTCAAGGTTTTGGGATCCACGGTAAGTTCCACTGCTTGTGCACCATAGACCCAGGTGAAATAGGCATTGCCATGTCCGGTTTCTTCATCCCAGCTTACGCGGGGAGCCTGAAACACGCCAAAGGCATAGGGGTACACCTGTTTGGCATAGCACAGCCGGATCGCCTCATCCCAGGTGCAGATGCTTGCTCCAGCATCATCGAGAATGCACTGGTTTTTATAGGAGTGCGCAGCTTTTCCAAACTGAGCCAGCACGACTTCGTTGATCCTTTCCTGCAGAATACGGCATGCATTAGTTGTGGCGCCGCCTCCCAGTAAAGTACCGCGAGAGGCAACCGTGGTACCACCATCAGGGATTGTGGAGGTAGAGGGCATGCGATAGCGGATGCGCTCTGGGGGCAGCCCCATTTCTTCTGCAGCGATCAGGATCATGGCGCTTTCGGAGCCCTGGCCGTTTTCATGGATGCCAGTCTCGATCAGCACGGATCCATCGGGCTGGACATTGATGATGGCGCTGTTGAAATCCACCCCTTCGGCACCCAAGCTCATGCCACGATATGAAATGGCGATACCGATGCCATGCCATGTGTCCAGATTGGGATCGCCAAAGCTGCAGAGTTTGCGTTTATTTTCATAATCTATCTCGGAAAGCACTTTGTCCATCACCTGCTCTAGGGAGACTACATGCGAATCCAAAACCTGTCCGGTGACGGTGGTGGAGCCCTGCCGCACCATGTTTTTGCGACGGAAGGCGAGCTCGTCCATATGCAGTTGTTCAGCCGCCATTTCCACGAGTTGCTCGATGGCAAAATTCACTTGCGGAGAACCAAAACCCCGCATGGCTCCGCTGAAGACGTTGTTTGTATATACTCCATAAACGTCACATTTCACGTTTGGTACAGTGTAGCAGCCACAGCATTGCACGGTGGAGCGCCAGGTGACCCAGGGGGTTACGCTGCAATAGGCACCGCCATCGGCAACCATGCGCACTTGCACGGAGGTGATGCTGCCATCCTGCTTCAAGCCCATGCGGTATTGCATAGTGTAGGGGTGGCGTTTATAGCTTTCCCGCATGCTCATTTCGCGGCTGTAGGTGAGTTTCACGGGTCTGTTTAGAAGGTGTGCACACAATGCAGCCCGGGCGCAAACCAAAGCGGCTGTATCGTCTTTGCCACCAAAACCACCCCCCATGGGGACTGTCTTCACTTCCACATCCTTGAGTTCTACACCCAGAGTGGAAGCTACAAACCGCCGCGTGCTAAAGGGATGTTGCATGCTGCCAATGATTTCCATCACGCCGTCCGGACGGGGAATTGCCAGAGCAGTTTCGGGCTCTAAATAGGCATGCTCAATACGGGAAGTGGTGAAGGTCTGTTCCAGGATCAGATCAGCCTCTTTTTCACCCGCTTCGAGGTCTCCGGTGCGCACACAGTGGTAATTGCAGACGTTGCTGCCATGCTCCGGATGCAAGAGTGGAGTCTCGGGTAAAAGCGCAATTTCAGGATCATAGATGCCGGCGAGGGGCTCGAGCTCCACATTGATCTCGGGCAGGGCTGCAAGGGCTTGATCCCGGGTATTGGCTACCACCAGCGCCAGGACATCGCCGGTGCTGCGGATGCGGTCGTGCACCAAAGTGGGATAATCCTTGATGATCTGGCCAAATCTGATCTTGCCGGGAATATCCAGAGCTGTGAATACTGCTACTACTCCAGGGCATTTGAGGGCATTGGAATAATCGATGGATTTCACCCAGGCGCTGGCCATTGGCGCATGCAGTGGTGCTGCATGCAGCATCCTGGGTAAGGTGTAGTCATCAGTGTATTTGGCTGTGCCGGTCACTTTGGCGATGGCATCGTTGCGAAAAGCTTTGGTGTCTCTCATAATAGCGTCCATTCTTAGTTTCCCGGATGCTCCGGGGTTTCCGGTGATCTGCCTGATGTGGCTGTCATCAGCCGCTGGGGATTGGTCATGGTCATGCTCTTTAGGGCTTCCAGGGATAGTTTCCCGGTCTTCACCAAGTTTTGATATATCGAGCTGTATAGGGTGGCGACCCCCGGATTGCCGGTGGGAATATGCTCCAGATCGTTCTTGAAACGGTCTTTATCGACATCATGGAAGGGGCAGTGATCACTGGCCAGGATGTCGAACACGCCATCCTGCAAGAGTTCCACCAGCATCCCGCGAGAGCTTTCACTCCGGAATGGGGGTGTGCAGATCAGGCGGTGGGCATTGGGGCTATTGAGCCTGTGTTCATTGGACAGTAAATAATGTGGTGCGGTTTCACAGGTGATCCCAGCAAAGTGCAGTCTGGCTTCCCTGATCAAGATTGCCGAGCCTTGGGTGGAAACGTGTACTATATGCACTGGGTGTCTATGCTTGATGGCCAGATCCAGGACTTTCTCCACTGCTCTGATCTCTGCAATTTCAGGCCTCCTGAGGCAGTGATCATGGGGATGGCGGAAGGGATGTTGAGCAGAGTATTCAGTGATCGTGTCGTCATCCTCGCAATGCACCAGGATTCTGGTCTTGAGGTCTTGCAGATCCAGCATCCAGCGTTCGATTTCGGCATAAGACCTGTAGAGCCCCGCCTGGCGATAGGTGGTGTAAAACTTCAGATCATGCCCTGCCTTAAGCAAAGGATACACTTCTTCAATGCTTGATTGGGTGGGTGTGAGATGCCACTGCACCAGGCCACTGAAATCCCGCCGGGCATGGCTTTGCATGGCGTAGAGCTTGTGGGCAAGCGGCTCTGAGGGAGATTCAGTCACAAACACTCCCATACCCGCCAGGGGGGGATTTTCCTCACTGGGCTCTCGCTGTGTGAGTTTGTTCAAATCGCGGAAATCATCCCGGAGCTGAGTTCCGGCAATTACTTCACCCACATGCACGTGGAAATCATAGTATCCCGGGTTAGTCGTCAAGCTTTACCGCCTGAATGTCTTTGAGGCCGTGACCGGTAAGCATCAGGACGATGGATGCGTCCTGAATCAATCTGCTTTGCTCCTTGGCTTTGTACAGGGCTGCCAGGGTCGCGGCGCTGGAGGGCTCGCAAAAGATGCCACTGCGCTGGGCCAGCACTTTCTGAGCAGTTTGGATTTCAGCCTCGGTCACTCGGATGCCAAAGCCCTTGGTCTCGTTTAGGGCTTGCACAGCCAGATGCGCGGCTGATGGGGTTCTTACTGAGATCGAATCGGCTATGGTATCAGGCTTTAGGGCATCCTGATAGCTGCCGGTTTCATGGTATCTGGTGATGGCATCGGAGCTTTCAGCTTGCACGGCGATCAAGGCTGGAAGCCTATCGATCAAACCGCATCTTTGCAGATCGGTAAAGGCTTTGTAGATCCCGGACAGAATTACTCCATCCCCGGTGGGAATATAGATATAGTCAGGCACTATGCCCATCTGCAGCCACAGCTCGAGTCCTGCAGTCTTTTTACCTTCGATGGTATAGGGGTGGTAAGCCGTATTGCGGCAGAGGCAGTCATTTTGGGCGGCATATTCCAGAGCTGCGGCAAAGGCATCGTCATAGGTGCCATCCACTTTGTGCAGCCTGGCACCATGCACTCTGATCTGTACAAGCTTGGCAACTGGAGCACTCTGCGGAGCAAAGATCACTGCCTCTAATCCTGCTGCAGCACAAAGGGCAGCAGTGGAGCAAGCGGCATTGCCAGTGCTGGCACATACGATCTGCTTGATGCCCAGGCGTCTGGCTTCTGCTACCATGAGGTGTGAGGCGCGGTCTTTATACGAACCGCTAGGGTTTACACCATCAAACTTCAAGTGTACTGCCTGACCCATCAGGGCATGGGAGGCAACCAATGGTGAAAAGCCTACGGGGAGATTGGGATAATACTCATCATCCACAGGGGATAGCAAGTTGCAAAGCAAGTGCATGTTTTTGTGCAGGCAGTCGCTATGTCCATGTTTCCAGGCTTTAGTAATGGCAGGGTAATCAAACAGCGCTTCCAGGATGCCCTTAAGTGGCATCCCGGCATGATAATCTGCACTGCAAGTGGGGCACAGGTATCTAACTGCGTCTGGAGCAAATTCCTGGCCACAATCGATACAGCGGAATCCAGTTAAAAAGCTCATTGGGCAAGCTGGTGAATCAAGGCTGCATAAAAGGCAGCGGCTTCGGTGAGATGCTCTATTGGAGTAGCTTCATTGGGAGCATGGGCATATACTTCATTGCCAGGTCCCAGGCCGATGCAGGGAATGCCGTGCATGCCGGAAATGGCTACACCATTTGTGGAGAAAGTCCATTTATCTACTTTGGGAACCCTGTCAAGGGTCTGTTCATAGGCAGCTTCGGCAGCTTTCACCCAAGCAGAATCCGGAGCTGTAACCCAGGTGGGGAAGTACTTCTCGGTGGGATAAACCAAGCCAGTGAAGGCAGCTTCATTGTAGGTGAGTACTTCAATCTCAGCATCTGGTTGTCCAGCCAGACGGCAGGCCTCAGCCACTTCGGCTACGGCGCTGTCCTTGGTTTCCCCCCAGGTGAGTCTCCGATCCAGATGGATGCGGGCGCTATCGGGCACTGCGCATTGAGAAGGGCCGGTGAAATACACTTCGGTTACACAGACACTGCCTTTGCCCAGGAATTCATCGTAGTGCAGCCGTTCGTGCAGCTTCTCGATCTCCAGGGCGATGCGGCTGATCTTGTAGATCGCATTGTCGCCGCGTTCTGGAGCAGAACCGTGACAGGAAAGACCTTTCACGTGTACCTGCATCTCCATGCGACCGCGGTGACCCCGGTAGATATTCATGTTTGTAGGTTCGGTGATGACCACCATTTCCGGCTTGATCTTGTCTTCTTTGATGATGTATTGCCAGCACAGGCCGTCGCAATCCTCTTCCATCACTGTGCCAGTGAAATACAGGGTAAAGCCTTCCTGCAAGCCCAGGTCTTTGATGATCCGGCCTGCGGTCACCATGGAGGCCATGCCGCCTTCTTGATCTACTGTGCCTCGTCCCCAGACCTTGCCGTCTTTCACATGGGCGTCGAAGGGGTCGAAATCCCAGAGCGACCTGTCACCTGGATAGACTGTATCGATATGGGCATCAAAAGCGATTACCCGCGGCCCATTGCCGATCCTGCCGATGACATTGCCCAGGGGATCGATGACTACTTCATCGAATCCAGCAGCTAGCATTTCTTTCTTGATGCATTCGATCACTTCCTTCTCCTTGGTGGAAAAGGCGGGAATGCGCACCATATCCATCAGAAAGCGCACTGTGTCGCTTTCATAGGCTTTGGCTTTGTTCAGAATCTCTTTGTACATGATATCTCCAATTATACTATGATCTTATTATTCATTATTCATTATTCATTGTTCATTTAAAATCTGTCCCACAGCGCTTTGGCCAGTTCGCGGCTTTCGGCTCTGAGCTCTTCTTCATCGATGCTGAGGAGCAGTTCTTTGTTCCACATCAATACTTCTCCACCGCAGATGGTAGTGTCCACACTGGCTTGCGAAATACCAAAGATGATATGACCCATCCAGGTATCAGCACTTAGGGGAGTATGGGGATCGTAATCCATCAGGATAATGTCTGCTGCTGCTCCCGCAGTGAGAGTGCCATGGCCGGAACCCCAATACTTCTGAGCAATGGTGGGATTGTTTTTCAGCAAGGTGCTGGCGATTTCCATAAATCCTGCGGAGGGATTGTTTTGCTTCAAGTGCTGTGCCCATAGGCCTACGCGCAGCTCTTCCAGCATATTCACTGTCATGGCATCGGTGCCCAGGCCTACAGTCACACCAAGTTCGGTCATTTTACAGACATCGGCGATGCCCACGGCATTATTGAGATTGGATTGGGGATTGGTCACAATTGCTGCCCCCAGCTCTGCCACAATCATCATTTCACGCGGGCTGAGATGCACTCCATGGGCGAGGATGCTACTGGAGTTGATCAAGCCAAAATCCCGTAGCCTTTCTACCACGTGTTTGCCATAATGCTCAATGTTGTAGCGTTGATCGCTTTCCGCTTCGGCAGCATGGATGTGGGTACCGCACCCAAGATCCTGCACGTGTCCAGCGATGGTTTTCAGGCTTTCATCACTCAGGGTAAAGGCAGCATGCATGCCAAACAGGGCTTTGAAGCGGCGATCATGATTGTCCTGACAGAATTTGATGAAATTGATGTTTTCCTCTATCCCTTCCTGGGTTTTGTCTGCTCCATCCCGATCTGAAACTTCATAGCAGAGATTAGCCCGAAGCCCTGTATCGGCAACGGCTTTGGCAATTTCTGCCAAAGAGCCGCCAATGGCAAAAGGTGAGGCATGATGGTCAATGATGGTGGTACAGCCTTTACGGATAGCGCCAAGGGCCGAGATCAGGGCACTGATATAATTATCCCTGAGCAGCAGTTTTTTGTCCAGCCGCCACCAGAGATTGGTCAGGACTTCATTGAAATCTTTGGAGGGGGCTGCTTTGCCCAAGCCAGTCACCAGCGTTGAATAGAAATGGTGATGGGCATTGATCAGACCCGGCATGATAAGCTTGCCAGCAGCATCAATGCGCTCGCAATTCTCACAATCAAGTTCTGAAAGCGGTGCAATCCTGCGGATGATCCCATCTTCCACCAGAATGGCATGGTCTTTCAATAGCGGCCTGTCAAAGTCGAAGGTGAGGATGTCTCCTCCATGCAGTATGAATCTGTTCATATATCTATCCTTATAACATTTTTTGAAGTTTACAAGTTTGGGAATCAAGGGGATATTTGTCAATGAGATTTTCGTGACGGGTGGATATGCCGACGCTCGCCGTAGCAGCGACACGCTTTTTTTTCGGCGCTTCGGCGAGCGCCGGCACGTGAAAACGGCTCATTACACGCAAGCATAATGAGCCGTTTAGACAATATTGACGACCCCTAACGGGGATCTCTATAATGGATTGATCAGATCAGTCCATCTCTTTTCAGCAGCGCATCGGGATCGGGTTTGCGTCCGCGGAAGGAGACAAAGAGATCCATTGGATGAAAGGCATTACCCCGGGACAGGATGTATTTTCTGAAGTTCTGAGCAGTCTCCTGATCGAATATTCCTTTTTCTTCAAAGAGACTCCAGGCGTCTGCTTCCAGAGCTTCAGCCCATTTGTAGGAATAATAACCCGCGGAATAGCCTCCGGAGAAGATATGGGAGAAGGCACAGGAGATATTGCTGCCTTCGATCAGGGGCAGGATCCGGAAACGTTCGGTAGCTTGCTTTTCAAAGGCATCAACGTCTGTGATCGTCTCTGGATCAGTGATATGCCAGTCAAAGTCCAGATTGGCATAGCGAAGCTGAGTGATATTGGCTGTGGCAGCCTGGAAGTTTTTGGCAGCGATCACTTTGTCCAGCAATTCCTTGGGCAGGGGTTCCCCGGTCTGGTAGTGTTTGGCAAAGAGGTTCAGTGCTTCTTCTTCCAAAAGCCAGTTTTCCATGATCTGGCTGGGTAATTCCACAAAATCCCAAAGCACACTGGTGCCGGAAAGACCATGATAATATCCATCAGCCAATAGGCTGTGAATGGCGTGACCAAATTCGTGGAAGATAGTACGCGCTTCATCCAGACGCAACAGCGAAGGCTGGGTGTCCGTAGAAGGGGTAAGGCTGCCCACGATCATCACCTGGGGTCTCCACATTCCATCCGGATACATCCCCTGTCCGTGCAGGGAGCTTTTCCAGGCCCCGCCGCGTTTGGTTTCCCGCGGGAAGAGATCGATATAGAGCAAGCCCAGATAGCTGCCATCGGTGTCATAAGCTTCCCAAGTGGTCACATCAGGATGATAAACGGGCACATCAAACACCTGTTTCATGCTGATGCCGTAGATCTTTTGTGCCACTGTGAAGAGGCCATCGATCACGTTTTCCACTTTGAACCAGGGACGCAATTCCTCAGGATCAAACTGGTAGCGCTGTTCTTTGAGTTTATTGGAATAATAAGACCAATCCCAGGGCATGATTTCATCCAGATTGTCCAGCTCTTTGGCGATGGCTTTCACTGCTTCCACGTCTTTCAGAGCAGCCGGATGCGCCACCTGATAGATTTTATCGAGGAATTCGCGGGCATTGGTTACAGATTCTGCCATGCGGTCTTCCAATACGTAATCGGCATGAGTGGCATAGCCCAAAAGCTGGGCTCTTTCTTTGCGCAGCTTCAGAGTTTGGAGGATATACTCCTGATTGTCATGAGCATCGCGAAATGCCCTGGATGAATATGCCATCTGGAGTTTCTGACGGATAGCCCGGTTTTTGCAATATCCCAATACCGGAGTTACGCTGGAGGGCTGCAAGGTAAAGAGCCATCCACCTTCCTTGCCTTTCTTGCGGGCGGAAAAGGCAGCGCTGTCCAGAGCTCCAGCCGGGATACCTTCCACTTCCTGAGGATCGGTGATATGCAGTTCAAACTCATTAGTAGCGTCCAGCACATTATCACTGAATTTGGGGGCAAGTTGGGAAAGCTCCATGGCGATTTCGGTGTAACGTTTTTTGTCAGCATCACTTAGCAATGCTCCACCGCGGACAAAGCTCTTGTAGCTGCGCTCAATCAGGCGGTAGCGTTCAGCGGCTTTCAAAGCTTCGCGATCCGCAAAGTCCCGGGGAAGTACTGGTTTGGGCTGGCCTTGCACTTCTGCTTCATACACGGCTTTTACTCGGGCAAAGATGAGGGGATCGGTGGCAATGCTGGAACTGAATTCAGCCAGCATCGGCGAGATCTTTTGGGCCAGCGCTTTGAAGGGAGTATCGGACTCAGCGCCCAGCAGGTTAAAATATACGGTAGCAGCATATTCCAGGGTCTGGCCATTATCTTCCAAAGCCTGGATGGTGTTTTCAAAAGTGGGTGCTTCAGGATTGTTCTTCAGCGCTTCGATTCCAGCCCGGGCCTCGGCCAGTCCGGCTTCGATGGCAGGCATGAAGTGCTCCAGTTTAATCTCGTCAAATGGTATCGCCTTCAGACGATGGTCGTTGGCTTTCTTGAGCAGGGGATTGGTTTCCATGTTAGTCCTCTTGGTAATTTTATATTATTCTCTAAAGACAAGCTATTCAGTTGTGGCCTATTCGTCAATTACTTTCCCCAAATCTTTATTTTTCATTGACAGGCAAAGAGCCAGCGGTATTTATTGCGAAAACCATTTCTGGAGAGATGATGTTTTACTTGCCGACCCGGATAATCTTCGCAGAACATGCCATGCAAACCGCGGCAGAGCACATTGCCAGCCTGGGCAGGAAAGCTTTGATCGTATGCGGTAAGACCAGCGCTAAAACCTCTGGGGCCCTGGATGAACTGCTTGAAGTACTGCAGCAGAGCAAGATGGATTGGGTAGAATTTGCCCAGGTGGGAGAAAATCCTGATATCCACACAGTGATCAGAGGCAAAGAGCTGCTTGTAAAGGAAGTGTGCGACCTGGTGATTGCCATAGGCGGAGGCAGTCCCATCGATGCTGCCAAAGCCATTTCCCTGGCCGCTGCCAATGACCTCAAGGCTGATGAGATCTACAATGTCTCGCTGATGCACAAAGCCTATCCCATTATAGCCATTCCTACTACTGCGGGTACGGGTTCGGAGGTTACCCAATACAGCGTCCTGACTATCCCCGAGCAAAAGCGCAAAGCAGGTTTTGGCACCGACCTGGCTTTTCCCAAACTGGCAATCCTCGATCCTCGCTATACCCTTAGTCTCCCAGAAAAAGTGACCCTGCATACAGCTATCGATGCCTTATCGCACCTCTTGGAAGGGATTTATAGCGTGAACCGGAATCCTCATCTTACCTTGCTGATCTACCGTGGTATCGATAACATAATCAAATACTTATCTCCATGCCTGAAAGAGCCTAAACACCTGCTTTACCGAAAAAGTCTGATGATGGCATCTCTGTATGGCGGGATGACAATTGCTCATTCCAGCACCACTTTGCAGCACTCTATAGGGTATCCGCTGACCAGCGAATTTGATATCCCGCATGGCCTGGCCAACGGCATGGTGATGCAGCAGATTATGGATTTATACTATCCTGCTTTGCAGGCTGAACTCGATGCCCTGTTTCAATATCTGAAAATCTCCCGCGAGTATTTCTATGCCTGGCTGGATGGTTTTCCTCTGGCCGCGCAAGTACCGATGCCAGACGAGATGCTGGAAGCCAAAATCCCGGAGATCATGAGTAGTCGCAATATGGCCAATAATCCTATAGATGTAGGTGCGGAAGATATCCGCAGGATTCTGAAATCTCTGCAAAAAGATCAATAGAACCCAGATGATGTCATGAGAGAGATTAGCAGGAGTCTCCCCAGAGAAAGCTGAGTATAGCAAGGATAACAATGGTTTCAAACACGTTTTTCATCTGCCAGATAACATACAACCCCAATGGGATCAAACCCTGTCCGGAGGTCTCAACATCTGGGCAATATGATAGTCACGAGTAGGCTATCCTATATGACTATCCCTAGTTATCCGCTCTGACGATATAGAAAGCTCTATCAGTGCTTATGGACAGAACGCATTGCACGGTTCCATCTCCGGGATTGAGATCGACATATCCTGATATCAAAGAGTCAAATCCGGTGGTGGGATCCTGAGAGGAGTAGATATTGTAGCAGGTAGCACCCAATACCTCATCCCAGATCAGCAAAATACCGTCTTCCCCCAGCTGGATACAAAGGTTTGCCGGAGCTGCCAGACTCGTTGGTGGATGAATGCTGATGATCCTGCCCCAAGTATTCGAAGCAGCCACATAGGGCTGCCATTCGGCATAGAGATTCTGAAAGTCCATGTTAAGATTCAGATCTGTGGCTGAGCTATAGTACTCACCATTGCGATACCATGCGGCATATCCTATCCCGGATGAAAGGGTAAACTGTTGTAGGCTTTCGGTACCAACCAGTTCCACATCCTGAGCCCCAGTGCCATTTATGTACATCCTGCGGTTGCTGATGGTACCCCGGTTGATGAGATTTCCCCCTACATACACATGCAAGGTGTAGTCATCATTGTTGATGCTGTTATGATTGGTCAGATTGTTCGCAATGTTCAAAATGGCAGATCCTCCACCCCTATTGGCCAGGACTCCCCAATTCTCCAATGAAGTAAAACTGCAGGTACCATAGATCAGGACAGTTCCCTGCAAGCTAAGGTTACCCCCGGATATTCCGTTCAAATAGGCATAGTTACTCAAGAGCAAAGTGCTGGTTTCACTGGAGGCAAGCTGAGCATTGACGATGTATTGACCGTTCAACGAGAGTCTTTGGCTGTTGAGATCGAGGGTGCGATTGTTAAGGCTTACGCTGCAGCCTACCAGATTGAGGTCGCTCAGGAGCTTGAGCGAACCGGAGGAGTTTGTTTTCTTGAGGCTCCCACAAGCAATATCAGAGGCGGTGGAGCCCTGGAAGATAGTCTGTTCAACTGAACCATTGAAATCTATGTAGCTATTAGTGATAATCCCGTAGTTAAAGAGGTTTCCCGCCAAATTAAGATACAGGTTTGAAGAGCTGTTGTTTGAGATTGAGCCGTGGTTTTCCAGATGATCTTGCACTATCAGGGTCTGGGAAGTGCCAGGATAGTTCATTGTTGTTCCAAGGTTTACCAGTCGTTCGATACTCACATTGGAGTAGATCAGAACGGATCCATCCAAGATCAATTCATCCGAGGTCACATAGCTCAGATAAGCTCCCGACCTCAGGCTCAGTTTTGCCCCATTTCCCCCTAACATGCTGGTATCCATAAGATATCCTCCAGCAAGGTTCAAGGTTTTACCGGTGCGGGTACCATCATTCAGTATCAGGGTGGAATTGTTAAGATCCATACTACACGCATTCAGGGTAAGGTCTGTATCCAGGGCCACGGGGCTGGTGTTTACGCTATCATTGATGTATTTGGGATCGAAGGTACCTGTATTGGCAATATGCTGGGCAGAGTCTCCACTGCCATTGAGATAAAGGTAACGATTGACCATGGTTCCGGAATTTGTGATGTTGCCGCCACAATAAATGCTGAGGCTATATCCAGTAGGGCTGTTCTGGATTTGGGCTTGATTGTCCAGATTGCCATTTATGTAAAATGACATGGATGAATCTGAATTGCGCAGGGTACTGGTGTTTACCAGATTGCCTGTAACTGTGGCAGAACTTTGGAGGATTATGTGTCCTGTAAAAGTCAAAGACTGAAACTGGCAACCGTGAAGGATGCAATTGTCACTCGTGGTGATGGTAGAAGCCGCATTTGAGAAGATCCTGGCGTTGTACATGATACCCCCAGTCAGATTCATATTGTAATCTCCGGGGGTCAGATACCAGTTAGCACTGTTAGTATTGATTGTAGCGCCGTTGGTACTGAAGAAGTCGCTGGAGAAATACACTGGGGAAGTTCCGTTTGAATCCGTAAGGATTTTTCCTGCGAAGGGGTAGGTGGCTGGGAAGCTTACTTGCTGGGCATTACTCCCGTTCAAGATCAAAGTGCCGGCACTCCAGGTGCCCAGATTTGTCACATTCGCTGAAACATAGATGGTAAGAGTGAACCCGTCACTATTCTGGATTGTACTGAAGTTTGTGATCGATCCCGAGACGTTTAATTCTCTGGAAGATCCGGATGAGTTTTGCAGGGTTGCATAATTCCTCAAATCACCATTGATACTTATCGCCGAGGAAAGGGCTATTGTGCCTTGGAACGTGATCGATTGGAAGCTGCAACCCGAGATGATTCCTGTTCCCACATTGCTGAAGATACAATCGGTTGTAGTATTGAAGTTGGCATTGTACATATTGCAGTTTTCCAGATACAGGCTGTAATTGCCAGATGCCAATTGCCAGGTAACGAGACTGGTGATGATGTTAGTGGTGGGTGTGGTACCAGTGAAGTACAGGTCGCAATCTGTTAGTATCGCAGAACTTGCTACATCATCCTGAAAATTGGCTCCCATAAAGGGATGGGTCTCAGGAAAATGGATCAATTGATCTGCCTGACCATTCAGGTAAGTATAGCTGTTTTTCCATTCACCATTGTTGATGAGGTTTCCTGCCACGTAAACACTAAGGCTATAGCCACCAGCATTCTGGAGGATGCCATTGTTTGTGACATCGCCGCCTACTCTCAGGATTCTGGACGCTCCGGATGAGTTCTGAATGGTGCCATTGTTTACCAGGCTACCGCTGAAGGTGATTTCACTGGCTATGATCACTGTGCCGGATGTGGTGATGGAGGGGATCTGGACATTGTTAAGGGTGGAATTGCCGATCATATAAAGCAGGTTGTCCAGAGAGGAGACAAGTTTCAAGTTGATCAGTTGACTATTATCCAGCCTTAGTGCAAAAGCATCGCCCAAGTTCAGGAAGGAATTTGCCATGTTTATCTGAGATGAAACAAAGCAGAGATCATATTCGATTACGTTTGTCACATGGGTATTGCTCGTGGTTTCCATTAATAAGCCGGTAAAGGGATGATCCGGGCCAAAGCTGAGGTTTTGGGCAGTGCTGCCCTTAAGATCTAATTTGTAGGCCGACCAGGTGCCATAATTGCGGATATCTCCATACATATTCATGGTGAAGCTGTACCCATACGCATTCAGAATAGAGCCATGATTTGTGAAATCCCCCTGGATGCTAATAGAGCCGGAAGATGTGGAATGGTTGCTGAGGGTGGCATAGTTTGTGACAATGCTGGCTGTGCAGGTATTATTACAGCGTATGGTACCTTCCAGCCGCAGTCCTTCCAGATAGCAAGTCACCAGGGTCATGGGATTGCCATTCAGGATCGAACCTGAGATTCCATAGATCGAGGCATTAGCAATAGTGAGATTATTAAATCCCAAAGTGGCAGCCTGGTTTTCCAGGTTGTAAACCCGAAAGACAATTGGCCCTGAGAAGTATGAAACTGCAGCAAACCAGGCCTGTCCATTTATATAGATAACTCCCAGTCCAGCTTCTGTGGTGATACCACCAGCCGCTTGAATGGGGTGATCCGGTGAACAGCTGAAAGTGCGGTCTTCCGCCCCTCTGAATTGGATGGTATAGGGGTTGAAGGTGCCAGTATTGGCAATGCTTCCATAAGCATGAAGATGCAGGACAAAAGACCCGGAGCTTTGGATCGTGCCGCTATTGTTCAATCTTCCGTACAGGCTTAGAGTCTGGCTTTGTTGACCTGTGTTGGTAAGCATTCCGGTATTGTAAATGTCCTTGATTGTGTTACCCATTGCAAAGTAGTGTGTGCCAGTGGTTATGAGGTTTTCAAGGTGGCAGTTTTGCATGGATACATCATTCAAGCCGCTGTCATTGTTGAAATTGAAGCTGTTGCTGCCATTACCCAAGACCGAGATATGATCCAGCTTGCAGCTCCTGGAGTAGAGATTGTAGGCCGTACGGGTTTCATCGTCAAAAAGCTGGAATACTACCTTGTGATTGTTTCCGGTGATATACTGTGCAGAACTACCCCCGGGAGCGAAGTAGATATCTGAAGCGGCAAAGATCGTCTCTATGGTAGCGGAGATCGAGGTAGTGTAGGTGGATTTTATCCCACGATAGTTATCTGCACAGCTCAAAGTGCGATTGCCACTGCCCAGCCAATTGAAGGTATGAGGTCGGAATTCATTTGTTATATTGAGATTGCCATACAGGTTCAGGGTCAGGTTGTACTGGTTGTTGTTTTGGATCCAGCCATTGCAGGTAAGATCACCATTTACTGTGAGAGCTCCGTGAGCACCGGGGGCGGGCATAACTTGGCTGCTTACACTGGGAAGATAAAGGTTGTTGCATTCGTTGGACGACACATATACCATACCATGGATATACACATCATCCTCTACCCCTGGAACGCCATAAGGCAACCATATATCGGGATCATACCAGGAGCCACCCTCGGTAGTGGAATGAAAGACATCAGCACTCAGGGCATAGAAAGCCAGTAAAATAGAAAGAATGAGAAGTGTTATTTTGTTCATTGCTCATACCTCACTGTGTTTTATCTAATGCATTACTAGTTTGTGGATGCACACTAGCTCTGTCAAGCTTTATTTCCTGTAGGTTAGCTAGGTGATCTGAATGCGGCTCAGGAATGCTATTAGTCAACAGACTCTGATGCCAGAAGATCAAGTTAGGTAGAATGTCACATAAACACCTGTTGCGCCTTGGGGATTCCAGAGTTGTCAGGTTAGTCTGATTGATTAGTTTGTGATCAGATGTTTTTTGAGATACAGCCGGTTATCAAGGAGTCACTTATGATCATGCTAAAACGAGGAGATATTACAGCTTTTATCGGAGATGCTATCGTGAATGCTGCCAATCGATCACTATTGGGCGGTGGAGGTGTGGACGGAGCCATTCATAGAGCTGCCGGTCCTGAACTGCTGGCAGAATGCAGGACACAAATGGTTGCGATACTGGAGACGCAAAGCTGACAAAGGGATATCGGCTCCCTGCCAGATACATTATCCACACGGTTGGTCCGGTTTGGCAAGGAGGAAGCGAAAATGAAGAGGAGCTTCTGGCATCTTGCTATCGTAAAGCTCTGGAACTTGCTCTGGAAAATGGTTTAAGCAGCATAGCCTTTCCGAATATCTCCACCGGCGTGTATAGATATCCAAAGCGTCTGGCAGCGAAAATTGCCATTAACAGCGTCAGCGAAGTATGCGCAAAGTATCCAGAACTGGAGATCAGCTTCTACTGCTTTGATGAGGAAAATTACAGAATTTACGAGAAATTACTGCACCCAGATTGATTGTGGCATCCTTATTGACCCTTTGAATAGAAAAACAAGGCGCAGACGGTGAATCCATCTGCGCCTTTATGATATTGCTTTTCTTGTTTAGCCTATGTCATCTCATCATGTGTTCTGCTCTTCACACTCCATCGCATCCTTGAATTTGGTGTGTTCTTTGAACCTTGTAGCGCCAAACTTGCCAAAGAAGGAATCCACCATGGAGTAGATCACGGGGATCACAAACAGAGTGAGGAACGTGGCAAAGAGCAAACCGAAGGTAAAGCTGACCGCCAAAGGTCGCCAGGCCTGCGAAGAGGGATCTGTGGAGAAAACCAGCGGCAGCATCCCCACTGCTGTAGTGGCAGTGGTAAGGATGATGGGGCGCAGGCGGGCTGAGCCGCTATTTACAATGGCATGCCAGCGATCCACCCCTTTTTCACGCTCCTGATTGATGAAATCGATCAGGATGATGGCGTTGTTTACCACCACTCCTGCCAGAGCAACCACGGAGATCATGGTATTCAGAGAAAAAGGTAATCCTGTAACCAAAAGCCCCAAAACCACACCAATAAAGGCAAAAGGAATGGTCATCATCACTACCAGCGGTTGCACATAGCTGCGGAATTGCGAGGCCAGGATCGTGAAGATCACCAGTAGAGCCAGGGCAAAGAGTTGGTACAAAGAGGAATAGCTCTTGCGCTGTTCTTCCTGGATGCCACCTGCTTCGATACTGTAACCAGGAAATCTTTGTGAAAATCCTTCCAGGAGCCCAGCTTCGTTACCAAACCTGCCTCCAAAGAGCAGGCTATTCACCTCTGAAGCTGTACGACGGCGGGTTTTCCCATCCTGCTCATAAGATCCAACCGAAGCCGTGACAGAAATCACTCTATCACCATCCCGATGTTCAATACGCGAATAGGATGAATCGAGCTCAAACTCTGCCAGATCACGGATTGCGATCATACTGCCAGTGCGGGTCTTGATCTTGAGATCTTTGAGATTCTCCAGATCGTCTGTATAGCTATCGTCCAGCTTCACTATCAAGGGGTATTCATCCACTCCGGAGCCTCGATACTTACTCACTTCGCTGCCTACAGATGCCATCCGAATGGTAGAGGCGATCTGAGCTACAGAGAGGTTGTGCAAGGCCAGTACATCATGCCGGGGCAGGATTTTCACTTCCTTTTTGCCTCTGGCAAAGCTATCCTGAATGTCTGTGACACCCGGGATATCTTGAAGAACTTGCTTCACCCAATCTCCAATGAAAGCCAGGCGTTCTATGCTATCGCCCTTGATGCGTAAATCCACATCATTGCCCAGAGGTGGCCCGGCACTGCTTTGCTCAAAGCGGTATGAATAGAGTCCCGGTAGCTTGTCCAGATAGTTCCTGATCTCATCCCGAATCTCATCATGGGAGTACTTCATAGCTTTCAGATCCACCAGGTCAAGAGTGATCTGAGCTTTGTTCGAAGCCAGTTCACGCCTTACTTCGCCACCCACGGCACCTACGTTTGAGACTACATATTCCACATCAACGCTTTGCTTCATGTTGAGCAGATAATCTTCAATCCTGGATACCAAAGCTTCGGTTTCATCGAGGGCTGTACCCAAAGGCGCTTCTACCTGCAGACTCATGGTCTGGGATAAAGGTGCAGGGAAAAACTCAAATTTGATAGCTCCGGAGCCAAGAATCATAAAGACCAGCACCAACATGCCAACCACCGACCAGATGGTTATCTGCCTGTGTTTCAGAGCCAGAGTGAGAACTTTCCGATAGCGGCTGATCAAAGGCTGGATCATCCGGGTGCTACGGTCACGAGCCTGCGGTTCGGCTTTGCCAAACTGATAGATATTGTTCGGTAAGACCACCATGGATTGAAACCACGAGCCCAGCAGTGCCAGTGAGACTACGATGGGAAACAGCCCCAAAAACTGCCCCATCACCCCTTGTAAGAGCAGCAGCGGCATAAAGGCTGAGATTGTAGTAAGCGTGGATGAAAACACTGGAGAAATCACCTGGTTTACACCCTGAATGATCGCATCCTTGTGGCACATGCCTTCTTCACGCAAGCGGTGGATGTTTTCTATCACCACAATGGCATTATCCACCACCATTCCCACCACGATGATGAAACCAAAGATCGTGAGGTTGTTCAGCGTGATATCAAAGGCAGGAATGATCACAAAAGCGATGAAGATCGAAAGCGGGATGCCAAACGAAGCCAATAGCGCATTGCGCCAGCCCAGGAAGAAAAACAAGGCGATGAACACCAGCAGGATGCCAATGAAAGCGCTTTTACTAAGGGCATTGATGCCATTGCGCACATCGATGGAGCCATCATTGCGCACGCTGATATTCAAGCCTGGGATGCCGGATTTGAATTGATCGATATAGGCGCGCACCTCTTTCATGATCGAGATGATATTGCCTTCACCCTTTTTATACAGATAGATAGAGATGGATTCCGTGCCGTTCAGGCGGGCTTTGGTCTGCGGCTTTTCCAGAGTATCCCGGATGGCGGCTACATCTCCCAAACGGATAGCTCCACCACTGGCATCAGATTGCACGATCAAAGACGCCAGTTGCTCCGTAGAATCAAACTCACCCAGGGTGCGCACGATGAATTCCATCTTGCCAAACCGAGCCTGACCGCCGGGAATATTCAGATTGCGGGTACTGATGGCGGTAGAGAGATCACTAAGGGTAAGCCCATAGGCATCCAGGCGGGCTTGATCCACATCCACCCAGACCTGGCGTTCCCGAGCCCCGATCATTTCCACCTTGCTGACGTCTGCTACCTGCAGGAGGCCATCTTTGAGGTTTTCGGCAACATCTCTAAGACTCAATGCGTCAAATTGCTCTCCGCTCACCACCACCTGGGCAATGGGATTCACTTCCCGCATATTCAGGCGAATGATGATCGGATCACGGGCATCGCTGGGCAGATCGGTGATTTTGCTAACTTCTCTGTTCACCCGGTCATAAGCCTCTTCCGAGCTTACTTTTGAGGTGAACACTACTCTCACAAAGGCAATTCCTTCTTCGGCATAGGAGGCCAGATAGTCCAGATCCTCCAGATCTCCCAGCCCCACTTCCAGCTTGCGAAGCACCAATTGCTCTATCTCAGAAGGTGATACACCAGGATAGACCACGGTCACGATGGTGCTGCCAAAATCCACCGCCGGAAATTCTTCCCGGGGCAGACTGACCATGGCGATCACGCCAAAGATGAGCACGGCAAGCGTGATCATGTTTACCAGGATCGAGTATTTCAGTGCGATTTTTGCGATATCCATAGTCCTGTCCTCAGTTACTGGCGTATAGTGACAGGGCTGCCGTCACCCAGATTTTCCACCCCAGTGGTAATGATCAAATCCCCGGGATTGACTCCTGAAAGCAGTTCCACATTTGCCCCAATCGTGCGTCCCAGAGTGATCTCCCGTTTCACTGCCTTGCCTTCTGACACTATATACAGGTAGTTCTTGCCGTATTCTTTTACTATATTGGTGATTGGGGTATAGAGCAGGTTGTTGTAACGAGCCACATTGATGGAGGCTTTTACGACCATGCCAGGCATAAGATCTCCGGGCTGGACGACCTCTATTTCCAGGGGATAAGTGGATGTGCCCGGAGCGGGACGGATTCCAAAGCCCCGAACTCTACCACTATGTTTTCTATCACTGTTCAAAGTGGTTATGGTAACTGCCTGGCCATTTCTGAGCTTAGCGATCTGGGTTTCTCCCACGCCGGATTTGATGATCAAAGTGCTGGCATCGGTGATGCTGGCGACTGCTTGACCAGGATTGATAAGCTGGCCTCTGGTAACCATGAGATTTGAGATCTTCCCACTGGCGGGAGCCACAAGGTATGAATTGGCGTAGGCTAATCGGGCAGATTCAAGCCCGGCTTTGGCTCCATCAAATCCTGCCTTAGCGCCTTTGAAAGCGGAGAGACTGGTATTGTATTCAGCATCCGAGATCAGGTTTTTTGCTCTGGATGCTTCGGCATAGTTGAGGTTTTTCTGGGCATTCTGTAATCCTGCTTCAGCGCTGGCATAGGCAGCTTCGGCCTGATCCAGGCGAATCTTCATCACCTCATTTTCCACCATGCCAATGCGATCACCCTGTTTTACATAGTCACCCAGGCGTTTGTTTAGCTGGACAATGCGTCCGGCGGTTTCGCTGCTCATGGTCACATCTGTAATCCCTTCCAGCTTACCGGATACATTGATGAATTCATCCAGAGGCTGGAGGCTAAGCTCTTCCACCATCACGGATTGAGCTGTGTCCTTTTGGGGTCTTCCTCCGCCTGGACCTTTCCTGCCACAGGCGGTGAGACTGAATACCAGCACCAAGCTGAATGCAATGGTGACTATCGATAGCTGATTTAGTTGTTTGGGTTTGAACGTCTTCATTTTATCTTCCTTATTCTGCAAATAATAAAGTTTCGAGCAGGCTGGGATCTTCCAAAGCCAGAAGCTGCATCAGGGCAGTACTGCTCTTGAGGTAGTTGAAATAGGCATTGGTTTGATTCATTCTGGCGGCAGAGAGCATCAGTTCCGCATCAATCAATTCCAGGGAGGAAAGCATATTCTGGCGGAATCTTTCCTGCAATTGCTCATAAAGTTCCGTGCTGTAAGACAATGCGATCTGTGAGTTCTTGAGCTGTTTGGCGGCACTTACCCAGTTCACTGTGGCAGCCTGAACGCCAAGTTTGATGCCATCTGTGGCGCTTTTATAATCCAGCATGGTTTTGCGCTTGTCTTCCTGAGCCTTACGCAAGTTTGCATAGTTCCCCAAGCCGGGTAGCAGCGGGATAGAAGCATTGAGCATGATCTGATTTGAAGCAGTGAATTTGTAGCGATCCAGGCCATTTTCTTCATATTTGCGGCTGCCAGTCAGGATAACGCTGGGCAGAAACGACCCTTTGGCAATCTTCAAGGCTCTGTCGCTAAGTTCCAGAGTTTTATCCAGAATCTGACCGCTCAGGTTTCGCTGCTTTGCCACTTGAAGAGCTCTATCGGTCATCAGCCTGGTTTGACTGAGGTCAAAGCCCTGCAAGCTGACCAGAAGCTCCGAATCAGTTTGCAGTGAGAGTTCCTCCGGCATGCTTGGCTCCGGCAGGGCAAGGTAGTTGGCAAAGTCCTGCAAAGCCAGTTGCAAAGCCGTTTCGGTCTGTAGTAGCGCTACTTCCTTATTGGCGAGGCTGGATTGGAAGCGCAGGATATCAGCCCGGGACAAAATGCCACTGGTCAGCTTGATCTCTGCCAGTTCCAGATTCCTGCGGGCTGCATCCAGTTCGGCAAGACTGATTCCATACACGCTTTTAAGCTGCAGCACGGAGAGATATTTGCTCTCCACTTCACTCAGCAGGCTCAGGCGTTTGGATTCCAGATTGAGCTCTGCGATGTCTGCACTGGCAGAGGCTATCTTGTAGGCCTGCCACAGTTTACCACCCATATACAGGGGTTGGGACAGGCTCAGAGAGATGGTGCGAAAGTCGTTGTTCAATGTAATGTTCTGGTTTCCGGCCTGAATCGTTGCAGCAGGATCCATCCACAGCACATTTGCTCCCAGGCTGAGGCTGGGCAGAAAGGAGGACAGAGATGCCTGTTTGCTCCATTTGGCGGATTCCAGGGATGCTTTCTGAGCCTGGTAAGCTGCATTCTGGCTGAGCGCCAGATCCCGAGCCTGGGCAAGAGAAATGGTCTGCAGACCGGCAAAGCTATCGTCCAGAGCCCAGATGCTCAGGCCGAGAGTCAACAGGAGCATTATTAAAGTAATATGCTTCATTTGCTATCTCCTTCCAAGGCAAAAAACTCATTGTGGGTGCCACTTTTGATGTCTTCCTCGAGCTCTCGGAGAGCCTGCATTTCGGCATTGCGATAGCGCTCTCCCAGGGAAACAAGATGCTTGTGCACAAACGGCATAGCCTGGCTGTGTCCCGGCCAGGAAAGCTCTTCACAGCTCTGAGAGCCTGGATAAAGGTTCTGGAGCTTCTGAATCCGGCAAGCTATCACTTGCAACATTTCCGTTTCAGTCATGGCTTGTTGTGCAAACATCAAGGCCAGCCACCAATCCTTGTCCAAATTATTACATTCCGCCAGCCGTCGCCGCAGAATCTCCCGCAGCAGTTCTTTGCCCTTGGGCATGAGCTCAAAGACCATCCGGGGAGGATTATTCCCTTCCCGCATCTCTGTGCCCGAAATGTATTTGGCTTTATCCAGGGCTTGAATGGCCTTGTAGATGGCGGGCAGGGTGATTCCCGTCCAGTGCGGCAAACCGATGTGATCCACCAGGTTACCGATCTGATATCCATGCATAGGCGCTGCGCTGAGTAAGCTGAGCACCACCATATTGGCTTTTGACATATCCACCTCTATATTATCTGATATTCTATGAAACATTATAGTAGTCAATCTAATAATATTGGCGAGTTTGGCAAGAGGTTTTTTACTTGGGGTGAGGGTGATCAGTTCTAATCAGGTTCGCCTCACTCTTGAATAGAATCTCCAATAATCATCCGGGTTAGCATCTGTATGATATCTCCCGAACCACTCCAGCACAACCCACACCACGCAGGTGATGACCCTGAGAGAATCAAGAATTATCCAGCAGCACTCCATTATCAACCATGTATCCATAGCCTGTCTTCCATTGATTCCCATGCGGCATCTGAACTGCATTCTTACTTGTTTGATTTGCATGTGTTTAAGTCATGTTCACCTCGAGATCACCTCGAGTACTCGAGATGATCTCGAGATGATCACGAAGTAAAACCAAGTTTATCAAGGCATTGCAAGGTTGCCAGAAAATGGGATATATGTCTCTCGGGCTCGTACATAAAAAAAGGCAGGATCAGAAATCCTGCCTGAATTTACTTGTTTAGAAGTACCTGAACAGGATGTACAGCGTACTCAGGATAATGGCATTGAGGGTAAAGACCGCTCCGATCTTGGTATATTCCTTGAAGGAGATATGAAAACCGTTGCGGTTGGCGATTCCCACGGCTACGATGTTTGCCGAAGCGCCGATCAGGGTGCCATTGCCACCCAAACAGGTGCCCAAAGCCAGGGACCACCAGATGGGGTGCATTACGTTGGCATTGCCGATCAGGGTACTTAGGCGTTCGATCATGGGAATCATAGCAGCCACAAAGGGAACGTTGTCGATCACAGCACTGAAGATGCTGGAAAGCCACAAGATCACCATCGAAGTGGCTCGGGGCTCACCTTTGGTGACCCCCATCACGGTATTGGCGATCATATTGATAAAACCAGTCTCCACCAGGGATTCCACGATCATAAAGAGCCCGATAAAAAAGAAGATTGTTACCCAATCGATATCATGGGCCAGGATGGTTTCCACTTTGTGTGAGCTGGAAATTGCCAGCAGCAAAAGTCCGGCGCTCATGGCAATGGTGGCCGTCTCCAGTCCCAAAACCCCTTGCAGGGAAAAGGCTGCCAGCATGATCCCCAAAACCACCAGAGAGGTGATCATCAAGGGTTTGCTTTTGATCAGCTTGTTCTCATTGTAGCTCATCAGTTTGGCTCTATTTTCGTTGCTTACTTTCATTCCCTTGCGGTAAAGCAGCCAGATCAAGCCTAAAGAAGTGAATGTGATGGCGATTACGGGAGGGGTGAGATTGAGCAGGAAGTCCATAAATGTGTAATCCGTCGCCGAACCGATCAGGATATTGGGCGGATCACCGATCATGGTGGCGGCACCCCCGCCATTTGAGGCAATGACCATTGTGATGATAAATGGTACAGGGCTGATTTTCAGTTCACTCGCCATGAGCAGCGCAATCGGTACCAGGATCATGATTGTGGTAACGCTGCCCAGAAGAGCAGAAATCACTGTGGTCAAAAGAAACATCAGCATCATGATAAACAGAGGGCGGGCTTTGGCGATTTTGGCGATTCGGATCGCCAGGTACATAAACAATCCGGTTTGTTTCAGCACGGAAATGACGAACATCATGCCGATCAGGAAAAAGATCACATTCCAGTCTATGGCCTTGAAAGCCACATCCTGATGCAGGATTCCGGTAAGTATCAGAACAAAGCCACCCATCAGGGCAGCGAGCATTTTATTGATCCATTCGGTAATGATAAGCAGGTAGGTGACCCCGAAGATAGCCAGGGCAATCAGCATTAGTGTCATGTTCAGGCCTTGATCACCTTTCTAAAAATATCCATGGCGGTGATCACTCCCACCAGTTTGCCATATTCATCCACGACACTATAGAAGCGTTTATGATGCTGGATCATTTCAAACACGGCTTCAGGGATGGAAGTGTCGGGGCTGAGGTGTTCAGCCTTGCTTTCCATGATCTCCTTCACGCAGATCAGGCTTTCCTGTTCAAAGAGCTTTTCCAGAGGTTCATAAGCGCTCAAAAAGCTGAGATTGTCCAGCATCATCAGATAATCCGGCACGCCCACTTTCAGAAGCTTGAGAATATTCACTTCGCCCAGATACAAGCCCCTCTCGTCCACCACTGGTAAAAAGGAAAGATTCTTGCTGCACAGTACCCCGATCAGATCCGTGATCAAAGCTTCTGGAGCAATGCACACAGGATCGGGTACCATGATATCGGCTACAGTGACTTCTTTCTTGATATCGATATTCCACTTTTTCAGAAGCTGGACTACCGACCCTCCATCGCTCTGCTGATGCAATGCGGCAGTTGAGTGTTCATCCCGGGAAAGCTTCAAGAGCGCAGCCACCAGATTCAGGTAGAGGTTTGAGGAGCTTTTATCGGTGATGATCAGGCATACCCAATGTACTTTGATGCCATCGCAATCCAGGGGGTTTTGCAGAAATGCCATTGCGACTACCGTATCGGCATAGTTTTCCATACGGATATGGGGAATGGCGATACCGGTGGGGTAGGCGGTACTGATCTCCCTGTCCCGGTCCAGGATGAGCTTCAGCAGAGCGTTGCCACATACGGGCAAGTCATAATAGTGGCAAATTCGCTCTACCAAAATCTCAAAAACCTGTTCTTTGTTCAGAACACGGTGCTCAAATACAATCGCCCGGGGATCCAGGAGATTTGCAAGAATCATGATACTCTCTTATTTCTTTTTCTTGGTGCGGCATGTCGCTACGGGCAGGATCATTTCCTCCATGGAAACTCCGCCGTGCTGGAAAGTGCCGTTGTATTGCCTCTGATATTGATGGTAGGAATTAGGATATACGAAGTAGTAGTCATCTTTGGCAAAGATGAAGTTGTCCACGATGCTCTTTGAAGGCAGACCGAAATCAGCCGGCTTCTTTACAAAGAGCGCATGGCGGTCGTTGGCGGTGAGGTTTTTGCCTTCTTTGTAACGTACTGTGATCGAAGTATCACGGTCGCCAATCACCTGGGTGGCACGGTTCACTTTGATAGAACCATGGTCGGTGGAAATCACCACGATGGCGTCTTGCTTGGCGATCAGTTTCATGGCTTCATATAGCGAGGAATGCAGGAACCAATGTTTGGTGAAAGCTCTCAGGCCTTCTTCATGGGGAATGGTCTCCTGCAGGATCTGATCCCGGGAACGGTGATGCGCCAGGAGATCAAGGAAATTATAGACCAGCACCACGAGGTTTTCTTTGTTCCAGGTTTCGATCTTGCGCAAGACGAAATTGCCTTCTTCCATATTGAAGATCTTCACATACTTGGAGCTGGGCTCGAGGTTGTAGCCCAGTTCGGTGATGTGTTCATCCAAAAGCTGATGTTCGTTGCGGTTGCGACTGTTGTCCATCTCGGAAGAAGTGACCCAGTATTCCGGGAAGCGCTTGGCGATATCGATGGGCAGGAGTCCGCTGAATATGGAATTGCGGGAGAAAGGTGTGGCGGTAGGCAGGATCGAATAGTAAAGATCCAGCTCTTCTTCAAAGAGTTCCTGAATGTATGGCTGGATGGCCATATACTGATCCAGGCGCATGCAGTCTATGATGATGAAGTAGATCGGTACATTGCTCTCAAAATGCGGTGCAATATACTGCGAGATCAGGTCAAAGCTGAGGTTGGGGCGTTCATCCGTCTTCAACCATTCTTTGTAGTTGCGTTCCACATAGCTGGTGAATTCGGTATTGCAATTGCGCTTTTCCAGGAAGTGAGTCTGGCGCAGGCCTTCATCATTCACTTCATCGATCTTGAGCTCCCATTGCGCCATTTCCCGATAGATTTCCATCCATTCATCCCAGGAGGGGCTGGAGAAGAGCTTCTGATTGAGCTGAGCCATATAGCGGGAATATTGCTGACCGATCTCATTGGCTCTGATCTCGTCGGCTTGAAAGATCTTCTTGATCGCCATAATGATCTGGGAAGGATTGATGGGTTTGATCAGGTAATCGCTGATCTGCGAAGCGATAGCCTTGTTCATCAGGCCTTCTTCTTCGCTTTTGGTTACCATCACGATAGGGATGGCGTTGTTGATGCGTTTGATCTCCTGCAGGGTGGTAAGGCCATCCAGGCCGGGCATCATTTCATCCAGGATCACCAGATCATATTTATGCTCCACCACCTGTTCGATGGCGTCAGCGCCGTTATTGCATGTATCCACGAGGTAATTTCGTTCTTCCAGGAAAAGGACGAAGGGTTTGAGCAGATCTATTTCATCGTCCACCCAAAGGATTTTCATCTGTTTCATGTGCTGTTACTCCTTATGGTTCTGAGTTTCAAGTTCAAATGAGCGTTGCCGCTCTTTCACAATTTTCTTCACCGCATCCAGATCGGCGTCCTGGAAATATAGGGCAAGCTTGAAATTCAGCTCACCTTTTGAGCAATTGAACCATGTAGTCATCTTCTCCATATATTGATCTATAAATACCTTTTTCAGGTCGGGCTCGTTTTCTTTCTCCTGCTTTCGTAGTTCTTTGATCTCACTGCGCAGGTCGTTGGTAGGGGTATCCGTGGCTTTTTGAATCCATTCTTCCCGCTCTTCCCATTTGGCTTTCTGCACCAGGGGTTTGATCAATTGCAGGCGCTCAAAGCCGATTTCCTTCACACTACTTTCATCGATATCCATTTCTTCGACGAAGAGGTCAAAGGTCATAGCGAGCTTGGCAGCCAGAGTGCCGGAAAGCTGGTATTCAGCTTCCACAAAGTCTTTGAAGGTCTCATAGCCCTTGAAGCGGAAGAGCTTGCTGCGTTTGATTTCACTCAGCAGTTCTCCCAGGGCGACAAAGTTTTCTTCCAGTTTATCTTTCAGGCTGGCGATAGCGCTGAATTTCTCGTCGGGACTCATCTGTTCGGTTCTTTCTTTCATCTGTGTTAAAATCCTTTATTCATTGATTGGGTAATATATATGTTCAGGAGCAGGAAAAGTGCCATCCCGCACTTCGCTGCAATACTGATCTATGGCTTTGGTGATGTCATTAGCCACGGTAGCATAGCGTTTTACAAACTTAGGCAACATCTCGCCATAGCCCAGCATATCATGATACACCAGCACCTGTCCATCAGTATAGCGTCCGGCTCCGATGCCGATGGTAGGGATACTGAGCTCTTGGGAAATCTCTTTACCAAGCAGTTCCGGGATCCCTTCCAGCACCAGCATGAAAGCACCGGCATCCTCAACTGCTTTGGCTTGCAGGAAGATTTCCTCGTGGGCAATTTCGCTCTTGCCCTGTACCTTATAGCCGCCAAAACGCATTACGGATTGCGGGGTGAGTCCCAGATGCGCACATACAGGAATCTCAATATCCACGATGGCGCGGATTGCTTCCAGGCGGGAAGCGCTGCCACCTTCCAGCTTCACTGCATTGGCTCCGCCCTGAGTTACCAGGATAGCTGCGTTGCGCTTTGTATCCTCCAGGGAAAGGTGGTAGCTCATATAGGGCATATCGGCAATGACAAACATCCGTGGTGCACCTCTGCGCACTGCAGCGGTGTGGCACAGGATATCCTCCAGGGTCACTTTCAGAGTGCTGTCATAACCCAGAACCACCATCCCGAGACTGTCACCCACCAGGATTAGATCAGCCGTACTGGCGGCAACAGTGCAGGCGCTGGGATAGTCGTAGGCGGTGATCATAGTGATCATCTGCCGCTGCTGTTTCAGCAGGGAAAACCCTTCCGGGGCAAGCACCTTATTCCGGGGTGCTGTCATTCGTACTTCCTTCTCTTTCTGTATCTTCCATGTCGCTTCTTTCTCTGCCGTCGTCACCATCAGCCAGGTTGTCCCCGGCATAGGTGCCTTTATTGATCACCATATCATAGATGATGCCACCATTCATATACCAGCCCAAAAACCTGCCATGCAGGACACCATGCAGGTAGTTAGCACTCATCTGAGGTGAACCATCCGGATACCACAGCAGCATCAGGCCATGCTGCAGCCCATCCAGGTACTGCGTAGCTCTCAATAGGGAGCCATTGGGATAGTGCTCCACGGCCCATCCGGTAAAGGCAATATTGCCTTTCATGTGAACATCGTCCACCAGGCTAATGGTTTTTGCTTCCACGGCGTTATCAGGCATTTTCCAGTTTTTTACTGCAAGAAAATCCTCATTTACTACTTGCGCAGAGAGGGTCATCACCTGCAGGATAAAAATGAAAATGAGGGATACGCCCGGAAACCGCAAATACTTCTTCATCTTCACTCCAGTTTGCGGAATAGCGGGATACGAGTAGTCATACTTCGCTTGGGTACACATTTTTTTCCTCCAAAAAGGGAGTCAATCTTTTTTTAAGACTTTTACTCATTATTATATAGACTAATGCAAAGCTGCAGATTTCAAAGCCTAATCTGCTCCACACAAAGGGCTTGACCATCGGGATTTGCCAAACCCGCCTGATAGATTATATTTTTCATAGCAATTACAAATGGAGGATAATATGCCAATGCTCGATGATAAAGTAATGAATGAAGTAAAAAAAGCCCTGGAAAACATGATAAACCCTGTCACTCTGGTGCTCTTTACCCAAGCCTTTGAATGCGGATACTGCAAGGATACGCACCAGCTCTTGAATGAACTGGTCGCTGCGAATAGTAAACTGAGCCTGGAAGTACACCAGTTTGAGAGCGAAAATGACGCTGTGGATAAATACAAAGTGGATAAAATCCCAGCCATTGCCGTCATTGGCGAACGGGATTATGGAATCAGATTCTATGGTATCCCCGCTGGTTACGAGTTTTCATCCCTGCTCTCTGCCATTTTGATGGTTTCTACCCGCATCGTGAAGCTCACTCCGGAAAGCAAGGCTTTTCTGGATAAGCTCGCCAAACCAGCACATCTGCAAGTGTTTGTAACCCCCACCTGCCCCTATTGCCCTCAAGCCGTAATTCTGGCCCAGCAAATGGCATTTTACAGCGACAAAGTGACGGCTGACATGGTAGAAATCTCTGAATTTCCGCATCTGGCGCAAAAATATGCTGTACAGGGAGTTCCCCGTACCGTAATCAACGAGAATTGGGCTCAGGATGGCGCAGCTCCCGAGGCCATGATCATCGCCAAAATCAAGGAATCACTCTAAGATGCTGGATTTCAAGCTGAGCATGGATGATTTCGCTGACAATAGCGAAACCTATGATCTTATCATTATCGGCGGGGGTCCAGCCGGACTCACCGCTGGCCTTTATGCCGCTCGTTACAAGCTGAAAACCTTGATGATCGAAAAAGCCGCAGCCACGGGTGGACAGCTTATCGCCACGCAGTGGGTGGAAAATTATCCTGGATTTCCCGAGCCTGTATTGGGGCAAAAACTGGCTCAGGATATGGAATCCCAGGCCAGGCTCTTTGGCCTGCAAATCGTGAAAGAAGACGTCACATCAGTGGATTTGGGCAGCCCCATAAAAACCGTCACCACAACCTACAACACCTGGAAAGCCCGAACCATCCTGATCGCCACAGGTTCTTCTCCCCGTAAGCTGGACATTCCTCAGGAGGATGAATATTCCGGCAATGGCGTCTCCTATTGCGCCACCTGCGATGGTCCCTTCTATCCCGACAAAGTAGTAGCCGTAGTGGGCGGAGGCAATACCGCCTTTGAAGAAGCCCTGTTCATCGCCAAATACGCCCGCAAGATATATCTCATCCATCGCCGCGAGCGCTACACCGCCGATCCCATCCTGCAGGAGCGAGTGCGTAGTGAACCCAAGATCGAACTGATTACCAACACCACTGTCAAAGCCCTATCCTTTGATCATGATCCCCGAAAACTGATCCTGAGCAACCTCAAGACCAATACCGAAAGTGACTTGCCCGTGGATGGCATCTTCATCTTCATCGGCGCAATCCCCAATACGTCCCTCTTTACAGGTCAACTGGAGATGGAAGAAGGCTATCTGCTTACCGACCGCGAATTGCGTACGTCCCAGCCAGGAGTATGGGCTGCCGGAGACGTGCAAGCCAAGACCTTGCGCCAGGTGGCAACCGCTGTCGGGGATGGAGCCCTTGCAGCACATGGGATCCATCAGTATCTGCTGCATAAAAGCTAAGATCGGAGATTGCTACATAAGGCGGTGGCTGAAGCCATCGCCTTACGTAGATAAACCCCTGTGGGGCTAGGTATTGACCAAAAACTGAAACACAGTGTGTTACATCCTATTCACAGGGATCTGTGCATGTATTGCTAAGGGTGTGGTAGATTGCAATCTATACTATGTCATTATCCCAAGATTATTTTTTTTGCTATATGTCTGATTCCAAAGTAATTACTTCATCTTCACCTAGTCTTCACCTCGAGATCACCTCGAGTACTCGAGGTGATCTCGAGGTGATCCTGTAGTAAAACTGTGATAAATCAAGCGGCTGTAAAGCTGGAGTATGTAAGAAAGCAGTTGACACAATTCCCAGTCCCTCAGAGCTTTGCCAGCATGACCGTGCGGAATGCACTGGAAGCCCGATGATAAGCTGATTCGGGGGATAAGTGCGAACTATGATTATGGTTGCTTTTTACCCTATTCCGCACTCTAAATCAGGAGAAAACAATGCAGATAAATAACAATGAATACCGCAGTGTGTGGTTTGAACACGGCCGCCTCAAGATGATCGACCAGAACAAACTGCCGGAAGAATTTGCCATTGCTGAATATAGCAACTATCTGGAAGTAGCGGCAGCGATCCGTGAAATGACAGTGCGGGGCGCTCCCGCCATCGGTGCGGCAGGGGCATACGGCATGGCTTTGGCAGCACTGGCAGCTCCGGATGAGAAATTCCGTGGCTATTTACGCAGCGCCCGGGAAGAGCTCTTTAGCACCCGTCCCACGGCAGTGGATTTGGCCGCGGGCTTGAACTATGTGTATGAAAGTGCTCTGAAATTCATTCCGGATTTTCCGCATGCCCGGCAGGTAGCTGTGCTGGCGGCGAATGAATTTGCCAACAAAAGCGCCAGCGAATGCCTGGCTCTGGGAAGTGTGGGCGCAGAAATCGTACCTCATGGGGCCAGAATCCTCACGCATTGCAATGCCGGGGCTTTGGCGACGGTGGATCATGGCACGGCCCTGGCGGTAATCCGGATGGCACATCGGCAAGGCAAAAACATCTTTGTGTATGTGGATGAGACACGTCCCCGCTTTCAAGGAGCCCGGCTCACGGCGTTTGAACTGGAACAGGAAGGGATTCCGCATGCCATTATCACAGATTCGGCAGCAGGCTTCTATTTCTGGAAAAACGAGATCGATCTGGTGATCACAGGAGCAGACCGGATTTGCATCAATGGTGATATTGCCAATAAAATCGGCACCTACGAGAAGGCAGTGCTGGCCAATGAGCATAAGGTACCCTTCTATGTGGCAGCACCGGTGTCCACCTTCGATTTTGCCTGCAAAGACGGGGCTGATATCCCTATCGAAATCCGGGATGAGGATGAGATCAAACGCATCAATGGCAGCTATCTTGCCAATCCTGGCTCTCCGGCTTTGAACCCCTCTTTTGACATCACTCCAGCCCGTATGATTACTGGAATCATCACACCCACAGGGATTTATCTCCCGCATGAAGCCGCCCAAAAGGTACAGGGATGACACACGTAGATTTGATCATCAAAGGTGGCACCATCATCACGATGGATGCTCTATACACGATCCATGAAGATAGCCTCCTGGTCGTCGATCAGGGTAGGATCGTTGCCATTTGCGCCAGTAGCGATTGCAGCTACACTGCCGCCAAAACCATTGATGCTACGGATTGCCTTGTCATTCCAGGACTTATCAATACGCATACCCATCTGCCCATGACCTATTTCCGGGGTCTGGCAGATGACATGGTGCTTCAGGACTGGCTGCAGGGCTATATCTGGCCATTGGAAGCCAAGCTGGTGAAGCCCCAATTTGTCTATGACGCCACTTTGCACGGGGCTGCGGAGATGATCAAAAATGGGATCACCCTCGCCAATGACATGTATTTCCACATGGGTTCGATCGCTGAAGCCTGCACAAAAGCAGGATTCCGGGTGATCATCAGTGAGGCTCTGCTGGATCATGCCATGAGCGAAGAAGATCGCAAGACCTGTATCGGCACCCGGCTCAAAGCCTTGAAGGCTGAATATCAGGACAATGATCTGATCTCCTTCAGTCTGGCGCCTCATTCCATCTATACCTGCACTCCGGCTACGCTCAAACGCTGTGGCGAGGTTGCCCGGGAACATGACTGGCTGGTACACATGCACCTTAGCGAAACCAATCAGGAAGTGGAAAACTGCCTCAAAGAGCATGGTAAGAGACCGGTGGAATATCTGCAGGATCTGGGTTTTTTGGATTCCCGTTGCCTGTTTGCGCATGGCATCTGGCTGAATGATGAGGAATTGGAGCTATTAGCCAAATCCCACTCTGCCATCTCCGTATGCACAGACAGCCATCTGAAATTGAACTCCGGGTTTGCGCCGATCCGGAAAATGCACGAGCATGGCGTCACTTACTCCCTGGGAACGGATGGGGTGGCCAGCAATAACAATCTCGATCTGCTCTCGGAGCTGGATTATACTGCCAAGTTGCACAAGCTGCTGGCTGGGGATACCACCTTCCTGCCAGCCCGGGAAGCTTTAGCAATGGTGACTCGCAATGCAGCCCTCGCCCTGGGTATGCAGGAACGTATTGGTAGCCTGGAAGCGGGAAAAGACGCAGACATCACGATCCTGAATACTCATGATCTGGAATGCCAGCCGCTCTACAATCCTTATTCTCAGATCGTTTATGCCATGAGCTCACGCCAGGTGAGAGATGTGGTGATCGGGGGAGAAGTGGTATTGGATGGTGGACACCTTACCAGGGTGGACGAAGACGAATTGATTGACACAGCCAAACGCTACCGGCGTGATATCCTCAGCGGGATCAACCAATGAAATCGATCAAAAACCGCAAAGCCCTGCATGAATACCATATCCTGCAAAAATTTGAGGCGGGGATCTCGCTGAAAGGCACGGAGATCAAGTCCATTCGGGCGGGGCAGATAAATTTCAAGGATAGCTATGCCAAGATCAGCAGTGGTGAGTGCTGGCTGATGAATTTCCATATATCCCCCTGGGAAAATGCCGCTTACTACAATCATGAAGCCGAACGTCCCCGCCGCTTACTGCTGCACCGGCACGAAATCCGCCGTCTGAAAGCCAAAGTGGAAGAGCAGGGCATGACGCTGGTGCCCCTGGAGATATACATCAATGACAGTGGACGCTGCAAGCTGAGTCTGGCTCTGGCCAAGGGGAAAAAGACTTTTGATAAGCGGGAAAGCCTGCAGAAAAAGGATATTGAGCGGGATCAACAACGCCGGGACGGCTAAAAACCAATCCCTATTCCCAAACGGGCGGTCATCGTCTGAGGCGCTTGCAGGATCTGATCCAGACGAGCGTTTAGCTTAAAATTCCCGAGCTGGTAATCGATAGCAGTTTCCACCCGCATATTGTCCTTACCCAAAGCCTCATAACCGCTGTCATTATCACTTTCAATATATAGCTGGTGGTTTAGGGACATCCACATCGCCAATCCCAGCTCCAGCCTTAGCTTGCCATGCTCGTAGCGCAAAGCATTGCGCATATAGCTGGCCTCGCTTAGCTTTACTACCTTGTTCTGGTGGTGGTATCGGGTGTTCAGGATGTATGATAGATAGGGCTTGAGCTCCTGGGACAGGTTCAGATAAAAGCGGTAGTGCGTGGGGATTGTGCTCTGATAGGAAGAATCTATCTCGGAGAGGACTTCGCGGTCGATACTGAGCAGTTTCAGGCTCAGGCTGGTATCCTGGTCCAGATACGCAGCCTGGATGCTGTGTTGGGCTTGCCATTTGGCTTTATCTATATCACCAAGATTGCGGTTGATAATGCTTCCGGCTTTGAGGGTAATGGTTTTCACGGGTCTGATCCTGAAGCTTGCTTCGAGCTCTTCACGCTGGTCCAATGTGCTTAGTTTCAGTGGTTTGGCAGCATAGGCAGGTCTTTGCCAACGGGGAATCCGGGCATAGCGCCAGCTTTGCGAAAAGCTTTTAGTCTGCATATCCCAAGAAGCGGCGAGGGCAGGAGTCTGGGTTGCGTAGGCAGCCTGAAACCCCAGGCGGTGGACTTTATTACTAAGCCTTGCACTCAGGCTATATACCGTGAGCAAACTATCCAGAATCGGGCTGGTAAAGCCCCGGTCGTATGCCTGATGGTAGATATCACCTGCGAAGCTGAGAGGTGGCGTCTCCCAGATCAGGCCTCCGGCAAGGATTTGCTCTCTGGTTTGAACCAGGGATTGGGATCTGCTGCGGGGGATAGTGAAGATCCGGTCGTTTAACAGCACGGCATTGCGCTTCTGGTCTGAGGCCAGCATATATATGTTGAAATCTCCTGAGTTTCCATTGAGCACAGCACCAAAGGGGCTATAACTTTGGGGATGAGGTGGGGGCAGGAGCAATTCGGCATTGCTGGCGCGGGAGAATATCAGCCCTTCCGCAGCTTTGATCCGGTAGTTGCCCAGCGTGATGCTGTTTTTTTTGCCGCTGCGGTAAGAAAACTGGAAGTTATTCCAAATATCCTCCGCCTCTATTTTGAGGTTGGCAAAGAGCCTGAGGCTGCTTCCAGCAGCTTTGAAATGAGCCAGGTAATAGGGATCGTCCGAATGGTAGTAAGCGCCGGAGAGATTCAGTTTGTAATCCTGCCAAGTGCTGAAGACGGCATCGGCATAATCATCCGGAAGCTCATCCAGGCTTAGCTCCAGAGGCAATTCCTGTGCCCACACGGGCATCACGATCAGTAGTAAAATGATGCAGTAAAGCAGTTTCACCAGTGCGCCTCAAAACCGAAAGAGTGGGATAGATCAAGCTCCGGATGGCTGCGCACGGCATAGATCACGCTAAAGTCATTAACGATGATTCTGATGCCCACGCCAAATCTGGCGGGCTCGGTCTGCCAGGAGGAATAGAGGGCAAAGTATTTTGTGAAGCTGGTAGAAGCCGAAGCGCAAAAGAAACTCTTCCCCTTGGGCTCCCACACATAGGATGTGGCGGTGTCGATGCCTTCACTCAGAGCCGCTGTTGCAGTAAGGTGAAGTTGGGCATCATCGCTGCCCATGCGGATGTATTTCACCTCGCTGCCATAATCACCACTATCGATCCTGAGGGCTACATCTCCCAGCCATTTGTATCTGGCATCTGAGCCTTGAATAGAGTCATAGACCAGATGCTGGGTATAGCCCAAGGCTGCCCCATCCAGATTCAGGCTGAGGGATAGATAGGGATCATAGTATCTGTATTCCGGGTTGTCCAGGTAGGTCGTACCTACAGCCAGGATAAAGGGATATTTGGCAAAGGCGTTGTGCAATCCGTAAACTGATATTCCCGAGGTATTGAAGAGCTTGTGATAAAAGCACGACAGCCCTGTGACTCCAATTACTGGGGAGAGAGCATAATCTGCCGGGGAATCGGACAAAGCGGTGACGCCATTTAGGGCATTGGCCACAGGAGAATACTCCACTATTGTGGCAGATAAAGGCAGCGTCATTGCCAGCAGGAGCAGCAGAGCCCGGAACATGTTTTTTAGTAGAGACTTACTTCAGTCTCCGGATCAAAGAAGTGGGCTTTCATCATGTCTACCGTGATGGGCAGGACTTCTCCGATCTTGGGTAAATCCTTGGGATCGAGCCGGGCTACGAAACTGAATTGCTTGGTCTTTAGTACCACATGGTATTCATTGCCAAGAGGTTCCACAAGGTCGCAGACGGGCTTGAATCCCTGCGGGAATTCTGCCATGCTGTCATACCGTGCGTCGTAGATATCTTCGGGTCTGATCCCCATAATGATGGGCTTGTCTTTGTAGCCCATCAGGATTTCTGCTTGCTGGGGAGCCAGTTCGAGGGTATAATCTCCGCTGTCGAAGCAGAGTTTGCCGTCGTTCAGGCTCAGTTTGCCGGTCACCATATTGATGGCAGGGCTGCCGATGAAGCCGGCTACAAACATATTGGCTGGGTTGTTGTAAATATTCAGAGGTGTATCAATTTGGTGAATCACGCCATCTTTCATCACTACAATACGGTCGGCCATAGTCATGGCTTCCACCTGGTCGTGAGTTACATAGATCATGGTGTTTTCCAGGGTCCGATGCAGCTTTACGATCTCGGCACGCATAGCTACCCGCAGTTTGGCATCCAGATTGGAAAGCGGTTCGTCAAAGAGGAAGACCTTGGGATTGCGCACAATGGCACGTCCCAAAGCCACACGCTGCCTCTGTCCGCCGGAGAGCTGTCCAGGACGGCGCTTGAGCATGCTTTCGATGCCCAGCATGTTAGCCGCGTAATCCACTTTGCCTTTGATCACATCAGGTTTTTCGCCTTTGAGCTTGAGGGCAAATGCCATGTTATCATACACCGTCATGTGGGGGTAAAGTGCGTAGTTTTGAAAGACCATGGCAATATCCCGGTCTTTGGGGGGCTTGGTATTTACCAGGGTATCACCTATATAGATGTTGCCTGTGGAGATTTCTTCCAGTCCAGCGATAAGGCGCAACACAGTAGTTTTGCCACATCCTGAGGGTCCTACCAGAACCACAAATTCTTTGTCTTCAGCTACAAAGCTTACGTCCTTGACGGCATGAAAGCCATTGTCGTAATACTTATTCAGGTTTTCAACGATTATTTTTGCCATGGCATTCTCCTTCAGAGATTAGCAAATTTTGGCTGCTCTTATATGTCAAGCATGATTTGCGAATGCATCCAGCATCCGGATTGTGTTGCGCCCGGAATTCTTGGCCAGATACAAGGCTTGATCTGCTGCATTGATATATTTTTGTAGTGAACTGGCATGGATCTCCACAAGGCCATGTTCACAGGTGATACCGATACTCACGGTTATTTCCATGGGGTGTCCTTTGTATTCGAAGGGATGTGTGCTGATCTTGATCCGAAGTTCTTCCATCATTTCCATTCCTCTCTGCATGTCCAGATCAAACAGCACAATCAGAAACTCTTCACCCCCGTAGCGGATAATGATATCACTGATGCGGAATTCACTGGTGAGGATGCTGGCAAGCTCCTTCAGTACATAGTCTCCTGCGGCATGACCGTAGGTATCATTGACGATCTTGAACAGGTCAATATCGATCATGGCAAAACAAACAGGGACTTTATGGCGTGAAGCCAGGGCTACGAACTGGGTGAGGTTGTTGTCCATATAGCGGCGGTTGCGCAGCCCTGTAAGACCATCGGTGAGAGATAGTTCACCCACCTTCTTGTACAGGTCTTCGATCGTCTCATAGTTATTCTGGAGGTTTTCCACATAGGAATTGCTCTGCAGGCTGGATTCATGGCTGAGGTTGAGCAGTAGACTCTCCATGTAGGACATACAACGCAGGTATTTGGCAGGGCTAAGATGAGTGCGCAGATACTTTGAGATGCCGATCAGGCGTTCCCAACATTTATGCAGGAAGTAGTTTGAATATTGGAAGCTCTGGATGGAATCCTGAAACTTGGCTTGCAGTCCGCTGGAGTAATTGCCGGCAAAGAAATGCAGATTGTGCAATTGATTGGCATTGAGTAGGATGGAAGGCAGCTTGATGAGGCGTTTGTAATAGCCCATTTTCTCTGTGGGACTCACCAGCCGGTCATCCAGGCAAAAGAGTTCATAGATCACCAGAGCAGCATTGAGATTGCGGTGATGCCCCAACTCCTCATAGAGTTTCATATACAGCGCTTTGAGCAACACAGAAGACTTCAGCCACTTCACAGAAGCAATCCAGCGCAGGATGATATAGATAGCGCTGGGAGCTCCATCATGGCAATAGACATCTGTCATCAGTTTCAGCAGCAGCCCCATACGCTGTTCTGATTGACCCTTGGCGGTATAGATCTTAAACAGACAAAGCTGGTACATGGTGTAGAGCCTGAGGCAACTGGGACTGATCTTTGCTTCCAAATCTTCTGCCAATAGGGCTGCATCCGTGAGATTGCCGATTTCGATGAAGAGATTCAGCATCTGCAATTGGTCGAATACCTTGACCGTCTCAGGTTCGGAGAGAAAGTCCCTGGATAGCACTTCGATAGTTTTGGAATAAAAAGGTGAGTTATGCAGGATTGGCAGGTGGTTGAGGATCGTGAAGAAATTGTAAAGCTCGCTGGGATGCGAGCTCCGGATATTGATCAGATAAGTGAGAACCATGTCGAAAAACACGACTGAATGCTCTGTCATGGTTTGATCATAGTCATCCTCACTTCTCTGGCACATGGTAAACTCGATGATCTGTTCGATCACTTGAGCCCGCTGTGTGTCATCTGCTGTAAATAGTGCCTGAGCACCTTGCCTGATCAGGTCAAGAGTTTCTTTATCAATAGAAGTAAGCCCGGCAATATCGATCTTTCGGGTCATTCATCTTCCTTGGCAGGAACAAAGCGGAATACTTTTTCATTGGGCTTGGTGAGCCCAAATCCCTCCCGGGCGGCCTTCTCTGCTGCATCAGGATCGGTCTTGAGCCGTTCATTTTCCCTGGCCAGGGAGTCATTTACTACTTTCAGGCGGTCAGTTTCTTCTTGTAGGGTATCCACTTTACGTTTCAATTGCCATGTGTTCAAAAAGCTATTCTGACCGAAAAACAGGATCCATGATAGCACAGCGATCAAGATCAGCCCATAGAGGTATCTGAACCACTTGGGATATTCCCGGCTTCTGGTTTTCACCGCATCACCCTCCTGGCTATGAAAGATTTGTATATATCAACCGCTTGATAGGGACAGAGTTCATGACAGCACATGCACTTGATGCACATATCCTTATCCACCATAGGGAAGCCACTGTCCTGCCAGGATATGGCCTTCACCGGACAGGATTTTACGCATACTCCGCACTTGCGGCAGCGATCTGAGATCAGGGGATGATAGAAATAGATCTTTTGAAACAGATGACGTACCGCTCTGGGGACATATTTGAGCATATCGGTGCTCATTCTGGCCATCCTGATATCAGGATTGTCCAGGCGGTAATGCCTGAAGCTCTGGGGAATTTTGATCCGCGAAGGCAGGATACCATCTGCTTGTAAAGCTGCGCTCAGGTATGGCACTTGACCCAGCTTGAAGCCCATCATGCTGGAGGCAACAAAATCCAAAGCCGGAATGGAGGACGATCCCATCAGCAGGCCAAAATTGCGGGGATTCCCGGCCGAAGGGCCAGCCCCATCCATACCTACGATTCCGTCTATAATGCTATAATTCACCTTGTTTTTGGTGATCTGATACAAGGCTATCAGCAGATTTGCAAAGCTGGTGGTATCAGGGTAGAGACGGTGATAATCGCTCTTGATCAGTCCCGGCACCAAGCCATAGAGGTTTTTCAGTGCCCCGGTAAAAGCCATCAGGGAGTGGGTCTTGTATTTGGCAACATTGATCACAATGCCGCATTGCGAAAGCACATCCGAGACCTTTACAGAGGTTCCATGATAGGTGTATTCCTTGAATCCGGTAGTGGAAAGATTCACCAGCCGGATCGGGTAGCGATCGGCGAGATCCTGCCAACCGCAGGTCTGCCATACGGTTTGCACATTTACCGACCCTCCAGGGCTATCACCCACCCACACTTCTTTCTTCTTGGAGAGGAAATAGCGGATCAGGGCTTCTATCACCACCGGATGCGTACACACAGCCCTTTCAGGCGGATATGCACCCAGGGTATTAGGTTTGATCAATACGCGTTTACACCGGGTTAGCTTGCTGTCTTTAAGCTCCGAAAACCACTGCCTCACTGCATCTTCGATAGCAGTGAGGTCATACTCTGCAATCGCCCGAATCTGTACTGAAGGCTCAATCATCGAAGTAGAGGAATCCCTTGCGCTTGAATGAACTGAGGTAGATGCTCAGGCTCATATTGATCTGAGTGGCTTTATCCTCACCCACGATAGTCTGGATAAATGAAAGGTTCAGGCTGCCATCCCGGAAATAATAGCCAATGCCTCCGGTCAGGAAATGCTGGGCGTTGTTTTTGATCGGTACGCTCACGGCCACATCATTCCAGAATATCGAGGTATCGGCTGTAGCAGTAGTATTGACAGGCATCATCAATCTGCCCTCAAACACGTTGCTATTAAAGAAATACCCCAGACGGTAGATGAGATTGCCTTCGCGTCTTTCTCCACCCAGGCGGAGGCTGAGTCGATCCGCAAACTTAGGATCGATAGCTGCTGTATTTTCCCATTCCAGATCTCCGGCCAAGCGGTAAGAGCCAGTTTCATAGCTGCCTCCGGCATTTACCAGGGTGGGCAGCAGACCATCGTAACTGGCATACTTCAAGTCCCAATCCACATTCGAAGGAGGCATCACACTTACCCCTGCCGAAAGCGTGCCAGAAGTGAGAACCAAGCCCGGCTGAACCCTTAGGCTATAGCTGTAATCCCTTACCCGGTCGTAGGTTCTGAGGAATACCACATCGTCCAGATAGTGGATCTGATTGTGAGCTGCAATGCCCAGATGCAGATAGGACATGGCTTTGAAGCTCAAAGCTGCCGTCACCTGGTTCAGATAGTATTTGGGATAACGCTGCACTATATCTGAGCCCTGGTTGATCTTGATCGAAAAATCGTCCAAAACAATAGCTTTGGGCATGTTGTAAACCACAGCGGCACCGATTCTTTCCCCCAATGGCATGCTAACACCCACCATCCCAAAAGGTACAGGTGAACTGTAGCGGCTAGGATAGGCATAGCCATCAGCATTGATGGGTGGTTTGATGTTTACTTCCATGAAGATGCGGGCTGAATCCGCCACCATCGTGGCAGGATTGATCAAAAGGTTTGTGGCCTCCCCCAAGATGGAAGCGCCGGTATATCCACGCCCTGCTGCTTCTGCACCCAGATAACTGCGGGCAAAAACATCATAGAAGGGATTGGCAAGTTGGGGTAAGGGCTGGGTGAAAAGTGTATCAGGTGATTGGGCATGTAAACCGAATGCCATCACCACCAAGAGCAAAACAAGCCATCGTTTCATGCTGTACCTCCTGCCTGGATCATAAAGGTTTGTTTTCTGTCTTTGCCCACGGAGACAATCTCCACAGGCACATCAAGGATATCTGCTATGGCCTTTACATAGAACTGGGCACTGTGAGGCAGGGCTTTGAAGCTGCGCACCCGGGTGATGTCTTCTTTCCAGCCCTCCAAAGTAATGTATATGGGACGCACTTTGGCCAGATCAAGATGATGCGCAGGCGGTTCACTGAGAGTTTTGCCCCCGGATTCATAACCAATGCAGATCTTGATCTCATCCAGACCGGACAACACATCCAGCAGCGTGAGCGCTATGGCATCGATGCCATTTAGCCTTGCTGTATAGGCAGCCATCACGCCATCGAACCAGCCCACCCGGCGGGGACGTCCCGTGGTAGAACCAAATTCATTACCAGTGATGCGGATGTTATCTCCCAAAGTGCCAAAAAGCTCTGTAGGAAAAGGACCTTCGCCCACTCTGGTGCAGTAGGCTTTGTACACACCGATGATCTTATCGATGTGACGCAGGGAAAATCCTGTGCCGCTTCCAATCGCATCGGCTACAGTATGGGATGAAGTCACATAGGGATAGGTGCCCCAGGTGCGATCCAAAAGGCTGCCCTGAGCTCCTTCAAAAAGGATGCTGGCTTCCCTTTGCCGGGCCTCATGCAGGATCGGAGATATGGGACTGATGTATTGTTTGAGCTGCTTGTAGGCATCCTTCAGATTCGCCAGCAGAGCAGTCAATTCATCTGTAGCGACAGGAATATGATGATACTCATAAAGTTCGGTGATTCTTTGACGCAGATAGCGGGGGTGGGCAAGATCGCCCAACCTCAAGCCAGCTCTGGCTGTAAGATCAGCATAAGCAGGGCCGATCCCGCGTCCGGTAGTACCGATTTTGCTGTCCTTGAGCCGTGCTTCACTACCCAAATCCAGCATTTGATGCAGGGGCAGAACCAATCCCGCCCGATCGTCGATCGTAAGCCGGTTTTGAAGGGTAAGCCCGGCAGCTTCCAGCTCCCTGATCTCTTTGATCAAGCTAAAGGGATCCACCACCACGCCGGCTCCGATCAGGCATTGACTGTGAGCATACAGAATCCCGGAAGGAATGGTATGAAAGACGTATTTCCTGCCTTCCGCCACGATGGTATGCCCAGCGTTGCTACCGCCTTGAAACCTGACTACATAATCAACTTCGGCACCAAGGTAGTCAACGATCTTGGCTTTTGCCTCGTCTCCCCACATGCATCCCAATACTGCGATTGAAGCCATCTATTACTCCATAAATGAATGTACTCCAAGTAAAATACTGAAAGCTCTTTTGTCAATGTAAATCTGCTTGCAGAGGCTGGGCTCAGGGGAAATTGATCTGAATACTTTTTACTTCAGGATACTTCTCCAGATGCTCGTGAATTTCTTCAGCTATGTTGTCCCGCCAGGTATCAAAACTAAGCATGTTCAGATCGATGAGTACTTCTCCATCACTAAAACCTACATACTTTACCATCTTGAGGCTGACGATGTCTTCACCTACTTTGGGATAGATGATTTTCTTCAGTTCTTCAATGATCGTGTCCTTGCTGAAATCAGGGACTTCTTTGAGGCCGTGGGCGATCTCATAGTTCGAGATTGCGGTCTGCAAGGTATCTGCTGCCAAAACGGAGCAATGCACCTTCACGGGAGGCAAACCGTCCAAGGCTTCCATTGCGTCTTTCCAGGTAATGGCCTTGGCTTCATCCAGGGATTTCCCTTTGGCCAGTTCTGTGATGATCGAGGCAGTGGCGATATTGGAGGCGCAACCATAGGATAAAAAGCTGATGTCCTCGATTACATGATTGGCATCGTTTACTTTCAGATACACAGTTACCTGATCCCCGCAGGAGGGACTTCCTTCCGTGGCCACGGCATCCGGATTCTCCATTTTGCCTACATTGTGGGGGTGCATGAAGTGGTCGAGTACTTTTTGTGAGTATTGCATTTATTTCTCCTGGTTTTTTACAGCATTATAAAGGGGACTGCGTGCTCGCAGGCTTTCAGTAATCTCCACCAGAGCCGCGACCGTGGCGTCGATCTCAACCCGCGTATTGAGGCGGGAAAGAGTGAATTTCATGGAACCATGAGATTGCACATGCGTCTTGCCCATCGCCATCATCACATAGTTTGCCTTGAGCCCCTGAGAGGCACAGGCACTACCCGTGGCCACCGTGATGCCATGCATATCCAGCATCATGGCGATAGCTTCGCCCTCGATATAGTCAATGGAGATATTTACATTGTGGCAGGCGCGTTTATCTCCCCGGGGACCATTAAGCTCTACATGGGAGATTTTACTCTCGATCTGATCGATCAGATAGTTCGAAAGCTCACGCAAATAGCGGATATTGCCCTCCAGATCCCTGAAGGTAAGCTCTACTGCTTTGGCAAAACCCGCAATCAGCGCCATGGACAAACCTCCGGTCTGCAGATTGTCCATCCTTTGCACGCCGTGGATGCTTTGTCCCAGCCGGGTGCCTTTCTTCACATACAAAGCGCCTATGCCCTGCGGGCCATGGATCTTATGCGCAGACACAGAAAGTGTATCCACCCCCAGATTCTTCACATCCAGAGGCATTTTACCAAAGGCTTGTCCGGCATCGGCATGAAAGAAGATCTTGTGATCCGCAGCCTCCAGGATGGCCTTGATTTCTGCCAGAGGCTGGATCGTTCCTACCACATGATTCACCAGTGTGGTCATAAACAGCGAGGTGTTTGGACGAATGGCTGAGCGAAGCTGCTCCAGATCGATAAAGCCTTCGCTATCCGCAGGCAGATAGGTAACTTCAAAGCCTTGTTTCTCCAGATATGCGGCATTGGTGAGCAGATCAGGATAGTCCACCACACTGCAGATGGCATGTTTACCCGGGGCGGCGGCAGCGAGACCTTTGATGGCGATATTGTTTGCCAAAGTGCCTCCACTGGTAAAGTGGATCTCGGCAGGATCCGCACCCAAAGAGGCAGCAAGAGCTTCCTTGAACCCCAGCAGGTCACTATTGGCGCTTTCGCCAGTGCTCACAAAGGTGCCTGGATACCAAAATTTCCCGGTAAAATAGGGCTGCATCGCTTCCAATACCTCCGGGATCACAGGACTGGTGATGCAATTGTCCAGATAGATCATTCCTGGTTTCATGATAGATTCCTCTTCCAAGTCTGGAATATTTGTTCCAGTGAGTAACTGGCAAAAATCTCGCTAAGCTGGCTGTCCAGATCGTTAAAAAATGGCATCAGGGCGCAGGAATGTCCCAGACAGTGCTTCGGATTGGGGCTGGTGCAGGAAGTGCTGAACGAACCATCCTCCACGGCTTTCAGGATATCCAGAAAACATATTTCAGATGCCGCACGAGCCAGAGTATAGCCTCCCTGGCTGCCCGCCATGCTGTGCACCAAGCCAGCATTTTTTAGCAGGGCTAAAAGACGCTCTATGTATTTGATGGGCAGATTCTGTCTTTCACAGATTCTATGTGCCGAGATGGGCTGATCCTGGCTTTCCGCCATTTCGATTAGCGCTCGCAGGGCATATTCGGTTCGGGTATTCACCGCCATTTATTTCTCCTTGACCTTTGGTCTGATAATATACTAATTTGATATGAGTTTCTGTCAAGGAGAATCCCATGCCTGGCACATACATGGTTTATTTAGTGAGTTTTACCTCGTGTTCATCTCGAGATCACCTCGAGTACTCGAGGTGATCTCGAGGTGAAGGTGACTTAAAGCCAAGCTAATCTATTGATTACGAAATCAATGAGAAGTCATGGATTTTGAGGGTGGAAATCGTCCGTGGATAGCGGCATTTTTAGATTGCATATCCATGCTGTATAGGAGATTATAGCTTCATGGCAGCGGAGATCAAAGCCTGAAGATCATCTTTGGGTAAGGTATCCTTAGGTTTCAGCCGGATGCATCCCTTGCCCGCATCGAGCTTGGGGTGCTGGGTTTTGAATTCCGCTACCTGCGCCATGGCTTCTGAATACAGGGTGACTCCACCCTTCCGGTAGCCCAAACCAACCCATCCCTGGGGCGAATGAAACATCAATATCCCATAGGATTTCTTTTGCTCACACTGGGGGCATACCTGCAGGATCAGCTCCAGCAAGTCCAATAGCATGCTCCTGCGAGCGTCGTCAATGGCTTCGATGTATTCTTTGAATTCTTTGGTCATAATCATTCTCCTGATTGATACCCAATAAACAATACTTTCCTGCTTTGAGACCTGCCTCTTTGACTGAGGCGGATGATGTATATCCCTGAACTGCAAGCTCGTCCGGAGGAGTCTCTGCCATTCCATGTAAGTGTCCTGCCTGAATCCGGATAGCCCTGATACAGGCAGGTGAGGTGCTGTCCCTTGAGATTGTACACATCTACTTTGATGGGGTTGGTCTGATCCCGGGAGTCCACTTGAAAGCGGGTTTCCTGCCTGAACGGATTGGGGATGTTTCGCGACAGGATCAGTTCCGGCACTGGCGGAGTTTCAGGATCTGTATTCCCGGAGGGCTCCTGGAACAGGTTGGCAAATACGTGTGATATCAAGTCCCGCGCGGATGATGCCTGCATATTGTAGAGGGGAAAGCTCAGGGTGATGGCCTGCCCGGCGCCATATTCATGATAGATGCCCACACAGCGGTCGTTCAAAGCTCCCTGGCTGCTTTCTGAGCTGTAATCCGAGCCATACAGATAGATACATTCGTCTGGATTCACCGCCTCCAGGGCTTCCACGGAAAAGATATGTCCCTGCCAGGCAGCCAGGGTTTTCAGGCTATCCACCTGTAAGGCTGGGAAATCTGGATGATTGGACAGTGCATATTTGAAACGGGCTGGGATTCGATAATCAACTTCTGAAATCCCCAAAGCCTGGCTGATGACACTCCCTGGGGGGAATAACCCAGGATAGTTATTGTTAAGCTCGAAGGCTTTGCCAGGAAAATAGATGCTCAAAAACAAATTACCGCCCAAACAGATATATTGTTTCAGTACTTCCCTGATTTCATGCGGGGCTGTAACTTCGGTGATGTCGTTACCATGCCAGAGGATCGAGGAATGGATGCCAATCTCAGCCAACCTCAGCGGGGCTGATTGCTCTTCCAGATCCAGATGCTGGACATTGCTGAATCCCTCCAGAAGGTTCTGGTAGAAGATATCTACATCGGCATCTGTGGGTTGGAATGGGGATGCAGAAGTGAAGTTTTTGCTTTCATCCACAACCAGGATCCCCCTATCCAAAGACACTATCCGGCTGCTGACTGCTTCGGATAATGCGCTTTGCTGTCCCTGCAGATCATAGGCGCAGATCCTGTAGTAATAATATTCTTCTGTGCTGCTCACATCCGGGTCTGTGTAGTGAAATGCCGGAGCAGTGGTAGTGGCGACATTGGTTTCCACTCCATCATAGCCAAGGCGGCGAAATATGTGGTAACCTGCCAGGTCAAGCTCCTGATTTGGAGCCCAGGATATGGTAATGGACTCCCTGCCAGGAGCATCTGCGAGATCATGCGGGGTTTTTGGCACTGATAGCGGTGTCCCGCTGGCATAACAGCGCATGCCGGGGTTTTCCAGTTCAGTAAAGCCACAGACAGCTACAATGTAGTGCTGTCCTTCAGTGAGGCCATGAATGGTGGCTTGATTGGTACTGGTGGTTTGCCACAAGTCCAGCGAATCAATAGAGGTGCCATAATATACAGCATACTGATGCACATGGCTTTCCACGGAGCTTTCCCACTGTACATGTAGCGAATTTCCCATGCCGGTATCAAATACTTGCACTTCATCCAGAGCCAAGGGTTTGGCAGCATACAGAGCCGTAGTAGCCAGCGCTGCCCGCACCAGTTCTGCTGCATAGGTGAAATCAAGATGATCGATAATATCCTGACTCGAGTGGTAATAGGGGCTGATGTGCCGTTCAAAAAAGAACACGGCTGGATAATCATGCAGATAGAAGATATAGCTGTCCGAGCCCATGTTCGTGGTGCCCCTTACCGGTTGGAAGGGACTATAGAGCTCTGATATCCGCATTGCTTCGGCACAATGATCCTCAAATCCTGTGTAGGGATGGATCAGAAATTCATCGCTGGGTTGCAGATTGGTGGCGATCATATCCAGACAAACCATCAACCGGATGTCTTGATTCTGAATCACAGCTTGATCGCAGTATTCATCCGCACCCCAGCCATTACCTTCTTCAGCGCTGAAGGCAATGAAACGCACCGAACACAGCGGTTGATAGTTGTTTGCCATCATTACTCTGGCTATTTCCAGCATTCCTGCCGTCCCACTGGCATTATCATCCGCTCCCGGAGCAAAAGTGTAATTGTCACTATCCAGAGATTGGGAATCGTAATGCGCTCCCACAATTACATAGGTATCAGGATACAGGCTGCCTGGGATTGTGGCAATCACGTTGTACTGGGCAGTGCCCATATGCAGATATTGTTGCATAAAACTATTGGTGAATCCGTATCTGATAAACTGGGCTTGAATCCAGGACGCGATCTCAAGATTGTTGCCAGCTAATGCGTGACGGGTTTGATAGTCTTGTAAATGCTGAACATGGGCTTCCAGCGTATCGGCATTGATCTGGGTTAGCAGATTCGTGATCTCGGTTCTGGGCTCAATACTCCCGGCAAGGAGCAAACCGCAGATCAACAGCAAAGCAATCAGGCAGTACTTTCGCATTCCAGCTTTCCCCCATGATGATGTATAAGTATCTTCCGCACTTGTTGCATCAACTCAGGCGGGTAGTGCGAGTACAGAAGAGCCTTTTAAATCAAGGTATTCGGTGATCTTCGTTCATTTATCGGGGATTGAGGATCATCTGCAACAGCATGACTATCTGTTTTGGAAATATCGTATCCCCAAAAACTTATTCCCAGAACACAAAGTATTGGTCAAGGAATATTTTGTCACTAAGGATCACCTGCTCTGTTACTGGCGCCAGATCAGAGCTATGGAATCAAAGCTGGACTGGCTTGATCCGACGCCTGAACAAGCCTTGAGAAAACTACTTTCTGGTTTTTACATAATAGAACTTCTTATTTTGGTTGAATGTATCCGTCCAGGTGGAACCAGTTACCTGGGCTTCAAAAGTCCAGCTTTCAAGCGGGAGGCCAGGATCACTTGCAGAATATATTCTATAGCTGGTGGCTCCACTCACCGCAGCCCAAGTCAGGATAGTGTTTCCTCCGCTCCGGGAGATCTGTAGATTGGCTGGTGGATCGGGATTGCCAATGTTGTTCCAGACGCTGATATCATCCACAGCAAAACCTTCATTCACCACAGAAAAATCCACCCCAAACTTGAAGCGCAGATACACGCTGCTTTGATATGCCAGCGCTGCCAGATCTGTGCTGTACTGTGTCCAGGCGTTGTTGTTACCAGACCACTTTGGGAAGGGTAGAGGACCGTAGTTGAAGCTAGTATATGTATTGTAAAACCCAACCTCACCGATCACGTGCTGCCAGCTTGCGCCATTGTCGGTCGAGGATTCCAGGATCATGCCATCATAATAAGCCTCGGTCACGAACCGCAGCCATACCGAGATCCTGGGTGTGCTGAGGGTGCTGAAATCAAGTTTGGGCGATTTGAGCCAGGTGATTGTATCATTCAGGTAATTGCTGTCCAGATCAGTCATCATGACTTTGGCACCGGAGTGGGCTGAATTGAGATTGGTCTGTGTGGGCGTACCCCATTCCCAGTTATCGAATCCCAAAATGGTTCCGCTACTCCAGTCCTGTTTGCCGGATTCAAAATCGACATTGTAAGGAAAGCTGCTGATTACTGGTTCAGCCATAGTTTGGAATGTCCATATAGGGCACCCCGATGCGTCTCCTCTGGGCTCTTCGCTGATGCTTTTTGAATTAGCAGAGTTTTGCCCGGAGCGGGGCAGGATCGTGGTGGGAACCACCTGCCAGTAGTAGGTTTGCAGATAATCCAGGTTGATAAAGCAATCGATAAGGTGACTGCCAACGCCGCCGACAACTGGGACCTCGTCATAATCGTTCATGGTGGGATCAATACCAATTCTTACATTGAAGGCAACAGGAGTGGCATAATCCTGAACCGCGGTATATGTCCATCCTAAGTGCGTACTGGCTGGAACATTGGTGGCATTGTGTTGTGGAGAAGGTGTATGAGCTACGGCAGGATCACTGCGGTACCAGAAGATTCTGGAATTGGGATCGTTTTCATAAGAAGTGCCAACGAAACCGCCTGTGGGACCATAGAAATTGATCCTTCCTGAGGCAGCGCTGTGATAAGCATTGTAAGACCCGTTCCAGGTATTGGTGGGGAATACTGCATTGTCCACGTCGATGATCTGGGTGCTGAATTTCTTGATCAGGGTGCCTCCCGAAGCTCCGTTTCTGAAGGTGCAGTTTTTTAGAGCATAGAGGTTGTCCACGCTTGAATTGTTGGACAGGAAGATGCCATTGGCGTCCATGCGTTCAAAGATGCAGTATTCCGCTGCCAGGGTGGAACCACTATTGCAGGTAAAGGCGTAATAGCCACTATCAGAGGTGATTTTGGCGTTGTTGCTGGAAGAACCCATGGCATATAGCTCGCCGCCATTGGTGATATTCACGGCGCAATTGTTGTTCAGCTTCAATGTAGTTCCTGGAGATAGAGTCAATCTGCCGGAGAAGATGTTGAGTCCTCCTGAGATTGTGATCGTGGTATTTGTGGTTGCCAATAGGTTCGTCCCGGAAGAACCTGTACGATCGATATGCACGATATTGAAGGTCTCGGTGCTGACGGTGGAGTAATCCTTGAGCTTGAATTTCACGGTGCCACTGCCCTCGACGAAATATGCCACTCCACTGTTATTCGTCCAGTTTCTGCCTACTTCGATGACGGAGGCAGCATTGCTGGCTGTGAGCTTGCCACCATTGATTTGGACGTCCCTATCCACTTTCATGGTAAATTCGTTCAGGGAAAACTCACCGCCATTGAGCGAGATATCCTGCTTGATCGTGAGATTGGAATTTACATAGAGTTGATAGGAATTGCTGGGTTTGTTCAGCAGCAGGCTGCCCATGTAATTGCCTTCACCAAGCGCAACTGAGCCAAAGCGGGCTCCGGTAAATTCCACAATACCTCCTTCAGCTTTGAAGGTATTGGGATACGGTGCGTTGAAACCATGCCCCACTCTGATGGTTCCAGCACTGATCGCGGTGGAACTGCTGATCCCGAACAGGATCCCGTTGTTTGTGGATTCGATCAGCCCACCCGTCATGATCAGGTGTCCACCGATGCCGTATGTGACCCCGGTATAGCTTCCGTTCATGATCAGGGATGCAGTGGAGATGCTGAGGGTTGATCCTGTAGTGGAGCTAAAAGTATTGTTTACCACCAGTTCGCCAGAATTCAGGGTCAAGCTGCCATTCAGGGTGAGATTGGTCACGCTGAGGTTGAGTCCCTGGTTTATTGTCAGAGAGCCTATTACTTGCAGATTTCCAGATATTGAAGAGCTGTTGATGTTTGCGGCAATGACCTGCTTTCCGGTGGGGATTATCAAGTTTCCGGAGCTCTTTAAAATGCCGACGCTGTTGAAACGTACTGAGCCAATATATTGATCTCCTGTCCCGGAGAAGATCACGTGGCTATCATAGTAATTGAAGTGGCTGGGATTCGTTGACAACCAGTTGCCAAGTACAGTAAGGATTTGGTTTTCTGCCGACAAAGTGCCTTCTAAGGTTTCAATGTTTCCCTTGATCCGGGCATTGCTAATGAAGCTAAGATTGCCGGTGCCCAGAACACTTACATTGTTCAGATAACTGCTCGTGCTAAGCGAGATGGTGACATTGCTGCCATCAGCCCAGATGGTTCCGCTGTTCATCTGTAACAAGCCCGAACCAGTGAGATTACTTTTTAGGATCACATTACAAGTTTCATTGGAGATCAGTGTGCCAGCCTGTAGCGTCATGGTACTGGCACAAATGATGGTTCCCGAGCCCGGTGTACTCATGATCACGCTGGAGGATGTCTTGTTGATGGTGAACCTGTGCAAGATGACGGAGGAGGAATTGGATACCAGGTTCCGGTTGCTGCTGCCTTGCATGATGAATTTACCGCTACTCATCTGAAAACTCGTTCCGGCCTGGAAGGTAACATTTCCCTCGGCTCTGATCTCCGAACTCATACTGGTAATGTTTGAAGTGGCACCTTGCTTGAAAGTGAGTGTACCAACCACTCTCAAATACCCTACGGAATTCATGGTGAGAGTCCCAGCAATATCTGCATAGCCATTTACAGTAAGGCCATAGGTTGAAAAAGACAGCGTTGCGCCTTCTCTGATCTCGAGGTTTCTGCATTGCTGATTGCTAAAATTGATAGTGGGTGAATAGGGCGTGTATGCTGGGATGATCACATCCATGGTGGAAGTGGGGATATTATCAAAGTGCCAGTTTGAAGCAGAAGTCCAGTTTGCAGAGCTTGTGCCCTTCCATACACAGGAATTGGCTGGCAGCAATAATACCTGAACCTGGTTTTGGGCCATGCTGCCAGTGTTTGAATAAGCCTTGGCCTTGATCGTGTAACTACCTTCCGAAAGCCCTGTGGTATTCCAGCTCCACGAAAAAGGGCTGGTGTAATCCGTAAAGACTGGTACTGTGGCAGATCCCAGGTAGAACTCAACCCTGGAAGTGGCAGCAATATCAAGCACGGATACACTAACGACATTTGTTGTGTTTAGATTCAGCACTTCTCCATCGGCCGGACTCTGGATCTGGCAGGTTTGCGGGAACGCACCGCTCCAGGTAAGGGCTGCATTAGCATTTACCAGGCCATAACCAGTATATTTATCCCATCCGGCGCCTCCATCCACGGTCATATCTGTGCAGGCGTATTTCATTAGTCTCTCAATCTGTAAGGGCGTATAGGATGGATACTTGGATTTGATCAGCGCTGCTACTCCCGCTGCGTATGGAGTGGCACAGGAAGTACCGCCAAAGTAGTCATTGTAGTTTGTGGTCGTATATCCAGTTGCACCCATGATGTCCGTCGTAGGCAGGTATGTAGGTGCCATCACGTCCACAGCCAGGCGATCGTCCTGATTCGCCGTGCCATAGTTTGAGCCCCAGGAATTTACTCCGTCTGAGGATGTGAAACTCTTCCGCTCTCCAGAAGGACTTGCAGCCCCTACCGCTATTACTTTGGGGTGTTTGGCAGGATAGCGGATTGCACTGTTATTGTAGTTTGCAGTTGCTGCAAAAAGTGTAATCCCGCCATTGTAAGCATAATCTATGGCATTGTCCAGGGCTGGGCTGCCACCATAATCAAGGAGTCCAAAACTGAGGCTCATGCTGATGATATGGGCACCATGATCTCGTGCCCAGGTAAGTGCGTTCGCTAGGGTCACTTCGTCAAACATATTGAGGCCAGCTACTTTTAACGGCATCACAGAGCATCCTCCGGCTATTCCAATCACACCCAGATTGTTGTTTCCCCGGGCGGCCGCCACACCGGCACAGGCGGTGCCGTGTCCTTCGCTGGCTCCTCCAGGGGTTACATCATTGTCGTTGTCATAGGTGTCATAACCAGGTACCAGCCTTAGATCAGGATGGCTCGTATCCACTCCGGTATCGAGAATGGCAATGATCACACTGGAGCTGCCGAGGCCTTGAGATTGGTTCCAGGCCAGAGGAGCCTTGCTGTCAAAACCGATCAGGCCTACGTTGGGTCCCGTGAAATCACCATTTTCATACTGGGGAAATTGGGCGGTATTGTTGTGTCCCCAGTTGATTGGGTACATGGGATCATTGGGAGTAAGGGTGAATTCACCCTGAACGATGATCCGGGCAAATTCCACCTCCGGTTGAGCCGCAAAGAGTTCTGCAGCAGCAGTCACATCCAGAGCATGCTTGAACAATACGATAAACCAGCGGTTGAATCCGGTTTCAGCTTCCCACAGTTTATCATCCACAGGCCGGTGCGCGCGCTGGATTTCCTTGCCATCCAAATAGCTAAAAAGCCCATCCAATGCCTTCAAACCAAATCCGGGAGCGGGAGCATACATTTCGGTGGGAAGGTCGGTGAGACTGTGGCTGGCGGCAGTTAATTGCACCAGAATCCGGTCTTGATGATAGGAATCCTGGATGGTTTGTGCATGGACTAAAATAAGTGAAAACAAAAAAACAAAAACTATGGCCTTACGCATGATTCTCTCCTCTGCAGCTTGGTAAAAAAGGCATGATCATTGATCAACAGGGCACTATGTGGCATTTTTCTACCCTATACATACTGTGTGGTATGGGAAAATCCAGTCAAGAGAAATAATTGCATGGGAGACGCGACAGAAGCCGCGCAAAAAAGTCTTGACAGAATAAGGCGTTTTGCAAATTAGTTAATTATCTAATTAACGAAGGAGGCAGAAGCATGTCAGACTCAATGTTCAAGGCCATTGCCGATGCCAACCGGCGGAAGATTCTGCAACTGCTGAAGAAATACAGCAGCCTCACGGCAGGGGAAATAGCTGATCACTTTGAGATCAGCAAGCCCTCGCTGAGTGAGCATCTAAAAATTCTCCGCCATGCCAACCTGATCTTTGCCCAAAAACAAGGTCAGTTCATCCATTACCGGTTGAATACCGGGGTCTTCGAAGACATTCTTACCTGGGTACTGAATCTAACTAAAACAAATGAGGAAGAGAAATGAAACGTATTAACAAGTATTGGGCTTCGCTAGTAGTGATTTGTCTGCATGTCCTGGCGGTGGGATACTTTTACACTGTACTCCCCGCTGATGCTCAAATCCCCATCCATTGGGATATCAATGGTGAAATCGATGGCTGGACCTCTTTGGGAACTTCAGTTTTGTTTGGACTTGGGATGTGCATCGGACTGTTTCTCTTGATGTTCTTGATGCCCTTGTACTCCCCCTGGTACAAGAAGTATGAGGTCAGGTTTGAGAAAATCCTGCCCAGTCTGGCTTTCGTGCTCGTGCTGTTTTTCACCCTGATCAGTGTCTATGGCTATCTGATCGCTATGTTTGACAATGCGATTCCGATCAATCTGATCATGCTGCTGATTGGCGCTTTGATGGTATTCTTGGGTGATCTGCTGCCCAAAGCACCCCGGAATTTCTTCATTGGGATCAAGACGCCCTGGACACTGTCTGATGACGATATCTGGCAAAAGACGCATCGTGTGGGAGGATACCTCTTTGTGATCGCTGGATTTATTCTGATGCTCAAGAGCATGATTCTATTCTCGAACAAGGGTTTTCAGCTCTATAGCGGGATCTTTGCTCTGGCGCTCTTAATGTATCCGCTCCTGCATTCGTTTATCCTATATCTGCAGAAACAGAAGACGAAACAGCTATAGTCTGTACACCCAGGTTTACCTGTCCCGCATAGGCAGGACACCACTCCAGTACATCCCCAGCGTGGCCTGCGATGTGCTGGAGTGGCTCAGGGGATCCTCATGGAGGGATCTATTGCGCAGGCAATACGCAGGCATTACGGATCAAGTCCGTATTGACTGCGTATTGATAGCGTAATGCAATGCGGAACATCTAACTCACCTCAGCCTCTGCTATAGTTCAGGAGATTCCGGACAGCCAAATGATTCTTCGAATCATCTGAACTTCCGGAATGACGGTGTGGGAGGTGGTTACTGATATGATAAGCACAAAAAAAGGCGGATCGAAATCCGCCTTTTGCTGTTTATGATAGTCTATTTTGACAATACGGTCTTGATGGTTTTGCGGTATCCGGGGGTACTGAGTTCGATCAGGTAAATGCCGGACGACAGGCTAAGAGATGCATTATCACAGCCATTCCAGACCAGTTTATGCTCGCCCCGGGGATAATCCTGATTGCTCAGGAGGCGCACTCGCTGTCCTTTCATGTTGTAAATGTTTACTCTCACGGGAGTACTATCCTGGGCAATTGAGAAGGAGATCGTGGTTTCCGGGTTGAAAGGATTAGGATAGCTACCGTGGAGTCTGGTGATAATAGGGATCACGACATCTATTTCGGAACTTCTGGGCTCGAGACTGTAGAAATCAGGATAGCTGCCAATGCTTTGATTGGGGCTGCTTTTGAGCACATTGCCACAGGAGATCTCTTCTCCAGAGCCTTTCAGGATGCTGAAAGTGATGTCTTCAGCGGCAGTATCGGTAAACACCTGAATCAGGGCAGCAGGGAAGCCTTCCAAATCCACCAAAGCCTGTTTACCACGCAGCTCTTCACCTACTCTGGCCAGGATATAGTCTCCGGCACTGGCCCAATCGCAACGAGCCAAAACTGCCATACTGGCAGGAAGCAGGACTAATCCGGGATCCTGAGTTATGGGCTCCACATCGCTTGATTCGAACCTTCCGGCAGGATACACGAGGCTTTGCGCACTGCTCATCTGAATCCAGTAGCCTTTTCCAGGGTACATGGTAGTAAGTGAGGAATAGGGATTATCAGGGATAAAGATGCCGTCTGTGCCTTTTACCTGCAGCAACCAGGGCGTAATGCCCTGCACTGCAGTGGCTACTGGCATCGAATTCTGAGGTAGATAAGCCACCATATTCCAGCCTGTATTCAGAGCCAAAGGAGTATTGGCTGGGATCGGTGCCCCGATCACAGTCCAGGTGGCGGCGGCAGTCATTTTGAATGCATAAGCCCGACCATCGGTAAAAGTATTCAAGGTGTTAAAGGGATTGCCGGGAATATATACTCCCTCCACTCCCTTGATCTGCTGGATATTGGCAGAGATTGCGGAGGTCAGGCTGCTGATTGTATGGTCAGTTGGGGATACATTCAGCGAGATCAGGTTCCAGCCCTGAGCCAGTTGGATTGTAAATGCAGAGGCTTCGGCAGCATTGATTACGAAGAGGTTGTTCGGCCAGGAACCGATCGTGCCATTTACTACCGTTCCCAAGGTGACAGGGCAGTTCAACACCTGGTTGGTGGAGCTCTGCCAGATCTTGAAACTTACCGTTTCGTCATTGGCCTCGGTATAGATCTGGATCAGGCATCCGGCTATACCATCGATCACTTGAACTGTTTGCTTGCCCCGGAGTTCCGGAGTGCCATTCACATTCACAAAGGCAGCCAGGATATCACCCTGAGTTGCTTGCTGGCCATTGATCTGGACGTTTGCGGAAACCACCATGCTGGTCGGTAGTTCTACTGGAGTGCCGAAGGGATCGACATAGACAGGAGTCTCCATTGTGGTAATGTAAAGGGCTCTGCCGTTGGCAAGGGATGCTGCAGCCGTGGGATATTGGTTGTTGAACGTGTATTCCAGTCCCCGGGTTCCTGTATGATCCATAATGCCTATGGTGCTGTAGTTGCCATGATAAGTACCGGATTGGGAGTCAACGTTGTTGAAAGTATGGTATTGCAGCTTGATGGGACCATCTCCAGAGGGCGAGTTATGATAATTCTGATCATGCAGGATGATCTGGAAGGTCTCTACTGAAGTGCCATTTTTACCATTGCGCATATTGTACCATTCGATGATGAAACGGTGATTGGCTTGATCGTAGTATTTGTATATCCCACCGCCACTTACCGTAGCCAGATCGTCCCAGAAAGCGGCAATCATGGGATGCGGTCCCATAGCTCCGGGAAGGCGGAAGTTGCGGAATTCACCATTGCCGGTCTCGCCCATGGCGATAAAGCCATTGGAACAAACCGTGATGCGATTGTAAAGCTGTCCATAGAACTTGAAGGAGAAAGGCAGATCTACAAAAGCAAGAGATGTAGCACCCGGCTGATCTCCTTCATCACCACTGGTATATGAATCTGAAATTGCCAAAGCTGTGCCAGAGCCTCCTTCAGCAGGGGCAATGCCTACCCAGCTATAGGTTGGACACTCAGCATAGGCAGTATCCATATAGTCATAGATCACATAGCCATAAGCATCAGGACCAAGAGGTGTGGAAACAGATGCCGTGCCCACTGGAATCGAGAAATTCAGCCACTGCTCATAGCCCAGATTGTTGTATAACCTCAGTCTCAAGGGAACCTGCATGCCGGGTATGGCAGAGGCATTGGCGGTGAGGCTGAAAGTATCGGTGGAGGAGGTGGCATTGAGGTTGATAAACAGCGGGCCAAAATATCCTGTATTGTCTGTCACTGTAACGATCGGATGCAGGCTGATCAATTCGCCATAGACCTCAGAGACAGTGGTGGTAGTGGAGTTTTTGACCGTGATCGTCATAATGGCGGTTTCACCAGGATCAAGCACAGCATTGCCACCGCTGGTGATGCCGGAAGATACAAACTTCACATCTGCATTTTGGATTACCGTCTGATCTGCCACGGCATACTGATTGCCCAGGTTGTCACTCAGGTTCAGGTTGAGCCGCAGATTGGACAGGTGTACCGCTGAATGGCCAATAGTGGCCACAATGGTACTGGTGTTGAATCCTGTAGCACCAGCAGCAATATTACCAAAACTGATCTGGGAATTGCTGAGTGAAACATGAGGATTGGCGCAGGTGACGGTGCCGTTGATAGAATTGATCGCTGTAGCTTTGGTATTTGTAAGCCCCAGTGTGATCTCCACTACTTCTCCGGCATTGGCGATACCATCGTTGTTGCCAGAGGTGGTTCCGCCATTATTATCGGCGATCAGGAGCACACCTGGTACCAGTGAACCCGTCGAGCTTACAATTAGCTGCTGTTGCAGGGGTTTGAAATCATGCTTGGAGACGGTAATCACACAGGGATTGGTACCAATGGTTTGGGAGATTTGTACAGCTACACTGCCATTGGCATCAGTATAAGCTCTTCCGATGATGGATGAGCCCTGGCTGATTGTCACGGAAGCACCGCTGATAGGATTGTCACTGCCATCTCTTACGATAAGATCTACGATCTTCTGTCCCGGATAAATGGCTGATGGGGCTGTGAGTGTAAATGCCCCGGGTTGCCCGATAAATACTTCAAGCGTGGGGTCTCCCATTAGATTTGCCCAATGGGTGAATTTTACTACATTTGTAGGAGAAGAAACTCCAAACACAGAATTCATGTAGAGCTTGCCATGTAGTAGCGCTTCTCCCATAGTGCGCATCCCATAGGTGAAGATGCCATCGAATATCGCACCATGAATCACGTTGTTGAAAGTAGTATGCGTACTGGATGTACTCATTCCAATAGCAGTGATCGCACCTTTCGGAGAGGCTGTACTGCCAAAACGGGTGAAGAGTTCTGCATGTCCGGTGCCATTCCAGTAGTTGTTGGTAGCGCAGGTGATGATCACTGCATGAGGGAGCATGGAACCATTGTAAAATGAAGATTCTGTGGGTGGAGCCCAACCGCTCATGCCGATGTAGCCACGGTAACTGAAGATCCCGACTCCCTGATTGATAGCAGTATTCATTGCCGAAGGAGCTGGGGCGGAACCATAGATTTCGGTATAGGTATATTCCGGATGAACTTCGTGAGAAATCTCCTTGATGTACTTGTTGATATACATACAAGAGATACCTGAGGGATCCCAATCTCCCACCAGCAGCATCCGGTCCAGCCAGGCGGTATTGGCATTGATATCACGTTCATAAGTATAAATCTTGTTGAATAGCACCAAGAGTTGCGAGAGATTCTCAGCGGAAATCCGGCCCACAAAGATATCACCCAGGGTGTCCCCTGTATTCATGTGAGTATAGGGGTAATCGGTGCCACCGCTGTTGTTTATGAAAGCAGGAACAGTGTAGCTGCCGGTCGTATCCCCGATCAGGATTATATGATCCGGGCGGGTGGCTGGATTGTTGTAGCGGTTGCGGATATAGGTCTGAATGCTGGATGTCGAAGAACCTGCCTGGGCGGTTGTAGTATTGGCGACATCTACATCTGCACCCTTCTGGCGTTTCCAGAGCACATAGTTATCCAAAGCGGCCAGGAAGTTTGCATCGGTGCTATTGCCATGGATGATCAGGTATCTTGGAGGAGTATTCTCCAGCACTAAACTTCTGTAATCACCATAGTTCAGGATTAGTGAAGAATAGATCTTGTCAAAGCTGGCCGAAACCTGCTGCACGGGTGCGGGAAGCTCATTGATGCCAGGTTCACTGGTATAGTTTAACCTGAGCTGGATGTTTGTATATGCAGTTAGTTCATGAGTCGAGGCATTGTAACTGAAAGGATTGATCTGGATCTGCACGATGCGGAAGTCCCTCATGATCATGGGATCGCTGTATTCGATCTGCTGGGCAGGATAACTCCCGCCACTGCTGTAGTAATCCTGGTTTTTAACAAATGCCTTGGGGCTCTCCAGTTCATTGCCATGTTGCAAGGGATAGGCATTGTACTGAGGCAGGATGCTGTGCTGAGCACTTAATACTTCCACAGAAACACCACCCTGATGCGGGATGGCAATAGTGGTGGAAATGGTAGGCAGTTCCGGCATGCCGCTTTGCATCAGGGATGCAGCTTCAGAAAGGGATATTCGGTGGTAGATCTGTCCATCTGTGGTTTCTTGCAATACCTGGAATTCGGGAAGAGTAAAGCTGAATTCCAGCCCTTGAGAGCTTCTGTTACCCAATTGAAAAGCGCTGTTTGATACTCTGGGAAAGATCTCACTCGCTGCACCGTAAGCACAGGCAACAAGTAAAACAGCCATAAAAACACACACTGATCTTTTCATCAGTTCACCTCTAAATGGATATATAGTTTTCAAATAAATGTTGCAAGTTGCGTTCCCTTTTTGAAGATTTATTTTGATTGACGCAGAAAAACCTGTAGATAAGCTGCTCCTCATTATGGCAAGAATGGTTGGACACATGGAAAATACTCTTTCTATCAAGCTCGAACGTCTTTACTATACAGATCGGGAACTGCTCCGGGATGTAAACCTCACTGTGGGTGCAAAGGAGCGGATTCTGATCGTAGGCAGCACTGGCAGCGGCAAGACCTCCCTGCTCAGTACCCTGAACCTGATGAACCAAAGCTACGAAGGCAGTATCATATATCAGGGCAAGAATATCCGTCTGTATCCCCCGGAGCTATTACGCAGCAGGATCTGCATGGTGATGCAGGAGCCTTATCTGGGAGAAGGCACTGTGCAGACAGTGTTGGATGAACCACTGGTCTATGCATCAATGAAGACTCGTGAGCTAACTGATAGAATGACTAAGATCAAAGCCCTGCTAAAGTCCTTTCAACTTCCCGAAACTCATTTGACCAAATCCGTGAGCCAGCTTTCCGGGGGTGAAAAGCAGCGCATTGCCCTGATCCGGGCTCTGCAATTCAATCCTGACATCCTGCTCCTGGACGAAATCAGCTCTGCGCTGGATCAGAAGACCTCCGGCATCATCTCAGATTGCATCTTTATAAACTATCCCGGCAGCGTGATTGCCATCTCTCACGACCCTCTCTGGCAAGACCGTTGGCAACGCATCTGGCATTTGGAGAGGGGAGTAGTCACAGATACCACCAAGAGGGAGGCAGAGTAATGGATATCAGCTATTTAGGCCTTGCACTTTCAGCGTTGTTACTGCTCTACCCGCTGCTAATCTTCAGCCATTTGAAGCTCAAGCTCAGTGGCCAGCTATTCAATTCATTTGCCCGCATGATCGTGCAGCTGGCTGTAATTGGGATCGCTTTGCAGTTCATCTTTGCCCAGATGAAGCTCTGGCTCACTTTACTGTGGATGCTGATCATGATCATGAGTGCCGTGCTTACCCTGAAAGGGCGGCTCAAGTTTCAGCGCAAACTGCTCTTGCCAGTGCTGATCACTGCTCTGGGTAGCACATCGCTGATCATTATGCCCTGGCTGCTGATTTTGGTGATCAAGCCAGATCCCTTGTATTCACCCATGTATGCCATTCCCATCTATGGCATGGTATTGGGTAATAGCATGAATAGCTGTGCCCTGGCTCTGGAACGCTTTGAAAGCGGGCTTGCAGACAATTGGAAGGCATATTACACTCGTCTGAGCCTGGGAGCAAATCTCTGGGAAGCCACCCTTCCTGCCTTCAAAAAGGCCATGCAGACCTCACTGATGCCCCAACTGCTGACCATTGCCTCCATCGGAGTGGTGAGCCTGCCCGGCATGATGACAGGTCAGATCCTGGGTGGGGCGTCACCACTTGTGGCGATCAAATACCAGATGATGATCATGATCTCGATCTTCTGCGGAGTAAGCATCACGGACTACACAGCCATCCGCTTCTACCTGCATAAACGCTTCGATAAATACTACCTGCCCAAGGGAGAATGATATGAACCAGGAAATCACAGCCCTGCTGAAACCTACCCAATTAGCCCATCTGGCTACCGTGGACGGGGATCAGCCTCATCTGCGTCCCATGACGCTGATCTATATGAATGAACGCTTCTTTGTCGCTACCGGCTCCACCGATGCCAAGACCAAACAGCTTATCAATAACCCCAAGGCAGAATTCTGCCTGCTGTTTCACAAGGATCCCTACACCGGTTATCTGAGGGGCAAAGGCAGCATGGTAGCCATTACCGAGCCCAGCTTGAGAAAAGCCGTGGCAGATTATGCCATTTTCCTCTATGATTACTGGCAGGATGCCAATGATCCGGATTTTATCCTCTTTGAAATGCAAATCAGCAGCTTGCGCTATATGAAACCAGGCGCAATGCTGGAGGAAGACGTAACCCTGTAGATGTTGTACCTCCTGCTCAGCGTACTGTGTAGCGTTTTGATCGCCAATTTCCTGATGCTGATGGGACGCCGGGGGCAGACCAGTATGCTGCCGGTGTTTTTGGGCAATTACTTTGTTGCCAGCCTCAGCAGCTATCTCACTATGCCCAGGCTGGTGCCCACTACAGCCTTTGATCTTGGTTTTGGGATCATCACCGGAGCTTTGTTTCTGGGCAATTTCTGGGTCTATCAGAAATGTATTGCCTGCAATGGTCTCTCCCTTTCCGTAGGCGTTATGCGCATTGCCATGATCGTTCCGGTACTTGTGGCAGTGGTATGGTTTCAAGAGCAATTGGGAATCTTGAATGGATTGGGAATTGTCTTAGGTCTGGCGGCATTCACTCTCAAATCCGATCCCAAAGCTTTGCACAGTTTCCTCTGGATTGTGGGGCTCTTTGCCATATCAGGTCTGACGGATGCCAGCCTCAAGATCTTCAAAGAACTGGGCAGTGGCAACGAAGCTGGCTTTGTATATATCATCTTCACTTCGGCCTTTGTTTTTACCCTCTTACTGATCCTGGTCGGGAGAATCAGGTTCACATGGCAAGGCATATTATTGGGGTGCCTGTTGGGAGTTCCCAACCGTTATTCCACAGTATTTTTTCTCAAAGGCCTGGATAGCATTCCAGCAGCGCTGGCATATCCGATTGTGGCTGTGAGCATCGTGCTCCTCAGCATCGTGAGTGATCTGGCGATCTGGCATAAACAGGCCAGCAGACGTGATGTGCTCTTGTGGGCATTGCTGCTGGTCAGCCTGGTGCTCCTGAATCTGTAGATATTTTTCAGCAGAGCCTCACCTACTGCTTGGATAAACAACAAAATAAAGCTTGCCAGCAATTACAACTACGGATAGATTGTAGTTTATCTCAAAGCTGCTATATAACAATAAACGCTAATAAGGAGTGTCTTATGAATCTACGCAAACGTTTTGTTTTGGCCGGATGGGCTTTGATCCTGATCTTGGGGATCATGCCGATCACACTTGTTGCCGATCCACCTCCCATTTTATCTTTTGAAGTAAACGACATGGTGGCGGATTTGCGTATTGGGAATTGGGGTTTTGATATGGATAACGCGGGTCTACCCTTGCCATTCCCTGGAAACGTTGATAACAAATGGTGGACCCCAGGATCCCCTGTCGCTTGGGGCTACTATGCCGAATCTCTTTTACATCCGGACCTTAATACTACTGTCACCTGTAATAGCGTGACTGATGCTTTGGGGATTGCTCCGGAGAATTTACATCTGGTTACTATGACTCTGGGAGACTATCATCTTGCGGCATATCAGAAAATCAATACAGTAAATCCTGCCGTCACCTGGAGTACTATCGAAGCCTGGCAGATGCTGGGTCAGGCCGGAGATGAAAGAGTCTATATCACTGAGGCCGGAACAATCTATTTTGATGGTAATCCCGTATTGGTTCTGGACCAGGCAACTTTTGTAATCAGAACTCCATATCCCACTCAAGCCCAAATTCGCGCATATTTCCCTACCTGGCAGGGTAATATTGGCACCGGAGCCTTACAATCAGGCTGGGGTTATGGAACTATCGATCCCGTCGCTTCACATCCCGATTGGGCTGCATTGTTCGCAGATGCAAACTATCATGTCAAGTTTCAACTGACATTTAGTTCACTAAATCAACCTGTAGCTGCTTTCACATTGATGGATTATCAATTTGATATCTATCCTGGCGATTATGTTCAAGTGCCGGATTACATCCCAATCAATCCTGGTGAAGAGCACGACTTCGGTCCGGTACAAGTAATAGCCGAAGTGAATTCTGGTACCGCTGGTGGTACGGGTAAAGACATGAACCACCTGTTCCTGAACCGCATCAGAGATCCCCAAACCGGGTTGATCGCGGGCTTCCCATTTACTTCAGACAGCTATTGGAGATTTGGCAGCACCTACGATCTTTATTCTGTCAATCTCCGTTTCAGCCTTGAGTATGCTGATTTTGCCAAAGCTGCTACGGATTGGAGATTGTTCTTCCGCCGTGGAGCCTGGGATACCTGGACCGAATGGCCGGATCAGACCTTGGTGAGTGGTAAAGCCTTTACGATCATCGCTAACAATGTGAATCAGGCTGGTGAATTCGTGATCGCCTCACCTTTCGATGAATCTACCTTGCCAGTGGAGCTTACATCCTTCAATGCCATTGCAGCTTCTGCCAATGCTGCGGTGCTTACCTGGACTACTGCCTCTGAAACCAATCTGCTGGGCTATCATATTCTGGCTGGCACCGCCAATAATCTGGAAAGTGCCATGACCCTTACTTCCAGCCCGATTGAAGCGCAGAATAGCTCCCAGGGTGCCACATATTCTTACAATGCCAATATGGAACAAACCGGTACCTACTATTTCTGGCTGCAGACCCTCGAATTTGATGGCAGCAGCGAGTTCTTTGGCCCTGTGATAGTCACTCTGCAGGATTCTCCTGAAACCCCGGAATTCCCGGAACGCAACCTCCTGGGCAATGCTTACCCCAATCCTTTCAATAGTGCTACCAAGATCGATGTGGAAATCAAAGCTGGAGAGCTGGCCAACCTTGCTATCTACAACCTGGCTGGACAATTGGTAAAAAGCATTCCTCTCAATCCTGGGGTGCAGACTGTATCCTGGAATGGCTTGGACAGTCGTGGTCAAAACTGCGCAAATGGTATCTATTTCTACAAACTCAGCAGTTCCTCTTCCCAGCAGGTGAAGAAACTGATCCTGATGAAATAACCAGATATTCGTCAATATACGATGCAGGCGTCAGCAATGACGCCTGTATTGTTTGATGTTCAACCGAGCAGGTGATTCTGTACTTGCCTCTGTAAGTGAGCTTTACTTCGTGTTCACCTCGAGATCACCTCGAGTACTCGAGATGATCTCGAGATCATCCTGAAGTAAACATGACATTATCAATGCATTAAGAAAGGGGCAAGCAGTTATTGACTTATCCGGCTTTGTTTCCTTTAAACCTGTTGTAGGCAATTCCCCCGATCACTGCCAGCAGCGTAAGCCCCAAGCCCAGCAGGCTGAGGATCAGGCTGCGGGAATAGCTCTCAGGAGCAAAGCGCAGTTCTACCTGGTGACTTCCCTGTGGCACTTTCAGACCTCGCAGGATGTAGTTCACTGGGTATAATGGAGTTTCCACTCCATCCACAAAGGCTTTCCACCCGGCAGGATAATACACTTCGGATAGTACCAGCAGCGCATCGCCACTGCTGTAAACGTCGTAGGCCAGATGGTGCATTTCGCTCAAAGTATGTTTCACACTGCTGCTATCAGGGGCTGTGAGACCGGGCACTTCGGTTTCCAGATATGCCAGTTCCCGGGGGTTGAAATCCGTCTTGCGCAGCATATTCAGGATGTCTTCGGCTTGGGGCACGACCTGGGTGGATTTGGCAAACCACGCCCTGGGCAGGGCATAGCGGTTTTGATAAATCGTTAGTTGATTGTCCTGATACACGGGACGGATGTTTTGCAGCATAGAGCCATAGGGTAGGGAATCCGGGATAATGATGTATTTGGCGGCCAGCATATCCAATACCGGAGTGGGATATTCCTTTCCCTCTTCCTGGAACACGCCTTTCAGATAGCGGATGAATTCCCCATCCTGAGAGCCATCGCCATTGATTACTTTGAGGATGTCGTCATAGCGTTTGAGCTTGGCGGCAGAATAGCCATCCACGCTCTGGTGGTAATAAGCCCATTCCCCGGCACTGCGGATCTGATTTGTGTTGAAGGGATAGATGCGGAAGTTGTCGGTATCGTTCAGCAGGAATTGGTCGTAAGCTCGCATCTGGAAATGGGATTCACGGGCTTGAGCTGGATACAGGTCCTTCAGGTGTTTGCCTGTGTACACCCAGAGATCGAAGAAACTGATGATGGTGATGAGGAAGACAAATACCGCTGCTTTGAGCTTCTTTGCCGAGGTCAGATAAGCCAGTCCCATGCTGACCGTTAAAAACAGCAGCGCCAGCACTCCGCTTTTGACTAGGATGTCCAAACGCTCTGCCTTGAGATCGGCGAGACGGCTCATGACACCAGCTTCCTGATAGCGCGCCATTTCGGTGGCCGTGGTGAACTCCAGCGAAGAAAACACACCCTTAGCACCAATGATCCAGAGGATGAAGATCCCGCCACAAATCCAGAAGATGCGCAGATAGCGTTTTTGCCACATAGTATTGCCGATATTATCCACGATTCCGCTCAGTCCCAAAGCTGCCAGGATCACGGCATTGAACTGCACCATGGTCAGGATCATCGAAGGAACGCGGAATTTGTTGAACATTGGCAGGTATTTCAGGAACAGGTCGGAAAGCGCTGGGGTCGAGCTGCCAAAGCTCATCAGAGTAAAGATAGCGCTGGATATCCACAGCAGGATTGCCAGCTTCCGATGCTTGCTCCACAGAGCCAATACTCCCAAAGCCAGCACTACGATGCCAAAGTAGTTGTAGATCTGGGTAAAGGGCATATAGCCCCAATAGGTTTGATTGATCCCGCCCCAGAAATCAGGAATGACAAAGCCAATGATCTCTTTGGGATGAAAGCTCCAGCCCTGGGCATAGGCTTTATCCAGGCCTTCGGCTCCGCCGCGCATCGTGTAGTGGCTGTATTCCATCGTGCTTAAGTAAGGGTTCATCACCGCCAGAGCTGTGAGCCCGAAAGCAATCAGGATCAGGGCTGTCCATTTGCCAAAGTCCTTTAGTTCCTTTGCTTTCCAGCTTTGGATCAAATCGAATACCCAGTACATGCCAATGAAAAGATAAAGGTAATAGGTGATCTGGGGATGGTTTTCCCGTAGCTGCGTAATCAGGAAGGTGGCAAAAAGCCCTAATGAGAGCAAGCCTGGTTTTTGCCGCAGATACATCAGCGACCATACCACCCAGGGAATATACATAATGGCGCGGAACTTGGTATTGTGTCCAATCTCCAGCAGCCCCACCCAATGGCAGGAAAAGATGAAGGCAATGGCTCCAAAGAAGGCAATCCAATTGCCCAGGCGCAATTGCCGCAGCAGGATAAAGATACCCAAACCCCCGATGAATAGCAGGAAAATCCGCCAGTTGATCACTTTGTCAGTGAGCTTGGTCAAGCTCTCCAGGAAAGGATAGCGATTGGGAAAGGAGATCATGTAGGCAGGCATGCCGGAAAACATATTCTGAGTCCACAGGGCATTGTCAGCATTTGCTTTGTTGTAGTCGATAATGCTCTTGGCTGCGCCCTGCCATTGTGTGATATCACTGGCCTGGGGTGCATTCCCCTGATATGCCACCGGGAAATAGATGATACTCACGATGAAAAACAGCAATGCGATCAGCACCCAATGCAGGTACTTGCTTTCAAACATGTTTACTGCTGCTGCCTGTCCAGCTGTTTTGCTGCTGGTAGCACTGGATTGCGCTGTAGGTTTCTTGATCTGGGGTTTATGTTTCATGGTCTCCTCATTAAACTAATCTGGAATGATCGTTGCTGTAACTCTCTGCTTCATAAACAGGATTCGACACGTCCTCGTGTCGACGAGGCAGTAGGCCGAGCCTTTTCGAGCCCCTTCGGGTCTCCGCAAACGGGACGTTTGTGATCCATTTTTTGTCTGTCGTGAAGATTTCCTTCATGGATGTTTCTCTGCTTTCTCTGTGTTAAAAAGATAGACATCCTTGCTATTCCTCAGGCTTGGCCTCCGGCAGCATGATTACAGTGAGCCGGTTGGTATTGAAATTCATATAGTCCTTGATCGCTTTGGTGATTTTGGCTTTATTGAGCCTGGCATAACGCGCTGGATGCCCCATGAAAGTATCCAGGGGACGCCCGTTCAGGAAGTTTGTCTCCATTGATGTCATCCAATAGCGGTTTGAATTGATGTTTTCTTCGTGGCGCTTGATCATGGTGTTTCTGGCGCTGGTAATATAACGCTCGTCAATGAGTCCCGCTTTGAGGCTGTCGAGAGTGGCAAAAATGGCCTGATTGAGTTCATCCACTCTATCCGGCGAGCACGCCATGAGGATCTGGGTCACGCAAGTGGGCTTGGGGAAACGCTGGATGGTATTCCATGCTTGAATCACATACACGCCGCTAAGCTGTTCGCGGATGTTTTCCCGCAACTTTTCATTTACTACGATCTGGGCGGCATTAAGCGCCACGGCATTTTCAGGAGTAATCTTGTACTTGCTGCTGGTGGCATGGCTCACGAAGCTGCGGTCGCTACTACCCCTTAGGAAGCGTACTTCTTTCTTGCCCTGAATAGTCCTGAGCCTGGCATCAAAGCTCTTTTCCTTGCGTCCCGCAGCGGGAAGATTGGCAAGATAGGTGCAGGCCAGTTGCTTCAGTTCTGCTTCACTAAAATTACCCACAAAGAAGAAGGTGAAATCGCTAAAATCAGCATAGCGTTCACCGAAGATCTTCTGCAATTGGCCAATCTGCATGGCATCCAGATGCTCCGCCCTCATATTGCGTTTGAGGGGATGGTTGTTGTAGAGCAGAACGTCCAGAGTATCAGTAAACACAGATTGCGGATCTTTACTGGCGTTTTCAATCCAGGGGCGCAATCTGGTTGCGATCGAGGTAAAAGTTTCATTGTTAAAGCGGGGCTTGGTGGCTTTCTGATAGAGGAGTTGAAACATGGTTTCCAGGTCTTTGGGAGCTGCATTGCCACTGATGCCTTCCTGGTAATCATCCACGTTGAAGCTTACCCTTGCGAATTTCCCTGCCAGAGCCTTGGACAAAGCGTTACTGTCAAAGGGGCCAAAGCCACTTTCATCTGAATAAAACCCCAGGATCGAGGCTGCCATCATCTCTTCAGGTGTGTATGAACTGCGTCCGCCGGGACTGGTGGCAGAAAAGAGGATTTCATCTGCCTTGAAAGTAGTTGGCTTGGCATAGACTGTAACGCCATTGGAAAGCACCCACTTACGGATGCCGCTTTGCTTATCAAGTGTTTCTTTGACGACTCTGCCGGGTACAGGGATGGTCTCGATCAGCGGTTCGCTGATTTCACTATCCTCATAAGCCTCATGCTGCTCTGCCCTTACTTCAGTTACCACCGCCAGAAGCTCAGCTTCGGTGGGATGTTGCATTCCGGGACGATCGATAGAAGCATAGCAGACTGTGAGATTATCTTCGGTAATCAATTCATCGATCACGGCATTTACCAGACTGATATCCAGCATTTGCAGCAAAGCTTGGGTTAGCTGCAACGTTTGCTCGGGTCCCACATAGATTTCCCCATGCGTGAGTGTATCAAAAAGCTCCCAGACAAGATCATCCGAATCACGGGTATTCATCTCTAGTACCTGTTTTTCCAATTGGCTGATAAGCTTGGTCTTGGCGCGCTCAAACTCACTGGGAACAAAGCCATGACTGCGCACCCGTTCCGCTTCAGACACCAGTACCCGCAAAGCTTGCAGGATCTTGCCCTCACCGGTGATAGCAAAGAGATTGGTATTTGCCAGGCCCTTCAGCATATTGTCACTATGGCTCACGGCCATGGTATAGGGGGGATTATCCCCTCGTGAGATTTCTTGAAAACGGTCGTTCAGCATCATAAAACAAAGGGTTTCGGCTAATTCACGATGGTAATCCGCCAGAGTAGTAAAACTGGTATAGTCCCGTTTCCAGGAAAGCTGAATCATGCCATAGGGAAACTCTGGATCAGTGGCAACCACAGCCCGGGGATCAGGATGGTCTGGAACCGGAAAGTCTTGCACGGGACGGGGATTCTCAGGAGCAGGGATCACTCCGAAATAGGTCTCGATGAGTCCCAAAATCTCTTCCGGAACAAAATCACCAATCACAACCACGCTTTGGAGATCGGGCCGATACCAATCCTGGTAAAAGCGCTTCAATGTCTCGTGCTTGAAAGTGCTCAGCACTTCATAGGTTCCGATCGGGCTGCGCTGGGCATAGCGGCTGCCGGCAAAGCGGACTTTGTTCAGGATATCGTTCACCCGGCTATTGGCGTTTTGCCCCATGCGCCATTCTTCGATGATCACACCACGTTCGCGTTCAATCTCTTCAGGCTCGAAACTCACCCGGTAGGCCATATCGGAAAGGATGTGAAAGCCTTTATTGAGCTGTTCTTTATTATCCGTGGGGATCTTGAGCTGATACATGGTAAAATCGTAGCTGGTCATGGCATTGAGGCCATTGTAATACCCCATGCCGATGGAGGAGAGATATTCCACAACTTCGCTTTTCCGGTAGTTTTGGGTGCCATTGAAGGCCATGTGTTCCGTGAAATGCGCCATGCCCAATTGATCATCATCTTCATTGGCGCTGCCAGCATCTACATAGAGTCTCAGTTCAGCGATCTTCTCCGGTTTGGCATTGCGTATGATGTAATAAGTAAGCCCATTAGCCAGCTTCCCCGTGATCAGATTGGGATCCTGGGGCAGGGGAATCTGCTCCAGTTGGGCAGAGAGATTGGAAATTGCAATCAAGGCAATAAGCAGCAGGATGACAAGCCTTGAGACTTTCATGAGGTTCCTCCAGAGAGTTTCTTTGATCTATTTGGTATCCACCAGGGTGATGTGAAATTGCTGATCATTCCCCAAAATAGTGCCCGGGCCACCATAGACCAGGAGCTCCCCATTTTGCATCATGATATTCACTTTGTAGTAGTAATTGCCGTAGGGTACCCGCATAAACTTGAATGTGCCGGTAGTGATGTTTTCCAGGATGCCCAGACGGAACTGATTCAGAGCGGTATGTTGCCAGACCTCTACATAGGCTACAGGCAGGGAACGCTGGTTTGTGACCTTGATCGAAGCCATGTTGGGATTCAGGTAGGCTGAGGTAGTCTTGCCAGCTTTCACGGAAACCAGAGTGGAATCTACAAATTGCTCTTCGTAATCGTCAAAGAGGGAAAAAGTCTCGCCGATTACCTTCACCTTCACCAGCCGCTCCACCTCTCCGGTGAAGAAACTCTGGGTCTCGGTTTCGACCTCGAAGCTCTGGCTTTCACCTGCGGCAATCGTCACTTCATCAGCACCATCCACAGAAGCATAAGCTGGAAAGGAGGTCTGGTTTTTGAGAACAATCTTCCCCCCGGATTCACATGCCGACAAGCCTAAGAGTAAAAGCCCCAACAGGGCAAAATAAACCAGATTCTTCATGGTGCGTACCTCACTTTGGTTTTGCACCTCCGTATCCCCAAAACTGGCTCTGATGTCAAGAAAAATCGCAAGACCAGATAAGTAAAACGGTGCCAGAGCGATGTCCGGTACCGATTCGAAAGGTATGTCTTCTTATTTCAGGATCATGGTTTTGATGGTCTTGCTGCCGCTCTCTGTGCTGAGGCGCAGCAGATAAATCCCGGAAGGCAGATCACGCTCGGCCATACCGGCAGGACTGATCTCAATGTTCTGTGGGGCAGTACCAATCCAACCGGAATAGACCAGACCGGCAAATCTGCCTTTGATATCAAACAGTTCCAGCTTCACCGAAGCAGGACTATTCAGCTTTACAGAGACTGTGCCGCTACTGCGGAGGGGATTGGGACAGATGCTAAGCGTGATCCCCGCCACGGGAGGGGTGAGGTAGTCCTGAATCGCAGTGGGAAAGACCTCCACTATTACCGTTGCCGGCAGCGAAGTGCCCATGGAGTATATGGTTTCCACTTCGTAAGTATAAGTACCTGGCATGAGTTCTACATCGGAAAAGTCGGGAGTAGTGGCTTGAGCTATGTACTCCCCATCCCGGTAGATCTTGTAGCCGAAGATATCATAACCCAGATCTGGCTCCGTCCAGTTCAGATAAACAGTGCCGTCCACACAATAAGCTTCCAGTTCCTGAGGAGGCAGCGCCAGCCAGGAAAGATCCAGAGTCCAGCCCTGATCGATCAGGATGCCCAGCACGATCGGAGAGATATGCCGCAGCACAGAGCCATTATAGGCTGTGGGTATGCCAGGCTCGTTTTCGGTGCCCAGATATGTATCGGCAAAAAGGCGGGCAGTGCGGGCCAGATTGAAAGCGGAGGCATACAGCACGGGTTGGGTTCCACCTGCAAATTCAACCCCGTAAGGGCCATTGTAGCGCAGGTTTCCACCCGTGAGCTGGGTATTCAGCGCAGGAGAGACATTGGTGAATTGGGTGGTATCAGTGAGATATTGGCCCGAGGTGTTGCAGACAAAAGTGTCGTATAATACCGGAGCACCCTGCATGGACTCCCAGGGGAAGGAAGTGGTGAGCCCCAGAACGCTGGGATCCAGATGGCCATAGGTGCCCATCCCGGATTGCACATAGAAGGATGGCATATAGCCCAGGCCATAGGCTATCGCTTTTCTCATCTCGGTAACAAAATCCAAACTGGAAGCAGGGCACAGCCCATCCAGCCCATAATACCAGGGCTGGTTGGGATTCACGATGAGATCGATATCCGCCTCTCCGGGATTCAGCTCTACCCCCGTGATGGCATTGGCAAGACTATTGCAGTACCAGATATTCGGGTGCGGGGTACCGGCAAAATTGCGGATCAGATTGGGGACAAAGACCACGACAAAGCCGGGGACATTTTGCAAAGTGACATTGATCTTGATGGGAACTTCCGAGCATAATACATTTTCCCACAAGGAAATGGCAGATTCAAACGCAGCTTGCTGATCTGCGGTAAACCCAGTGTAGGTCACCTGGATATCCGCCAAAGCAAAGGCGTTTACGACAAAAAGCACGAAACAAAGCGCAAGAATGTGTTTCACGTTACCTCCATATTATTGGGATTTTTTACTCTGACACTCCATATCAGCAGGGGACATTATGTCAAGCCATATCATGGCTAGTTTGAGGGTACCCGTGTCATTTTTTCCACAAAACCTGTTTGTGGCAGTTCTGCACTTGCCTGATAATGTGGTGTTTAAGTCAGGATCACCTCGAGATCGCCTCGAGTACTCGAGAGTATCTCGAAGGGAACACGAGGTAAAAGCAAGCCAGAGAAGAGAGAACGATAGGTACGCTGATTCTTCAGATAGCGCAGATTCTAATGGAACGCAGATGACAGGATGAGATGGATTTACAGGATCATGTTTTGGATTAGGAGAGGGATATAGTAGCGTTGGGCTTTAGCCCAGCGATTGTTGAACACTTCAAACATCACCCACCCCTACGCCATCATTCCGTAACAATCAGGATCGGGAAACTTCTGCTTCCCAAGGCAGCAGAGCTGCCATGAAGTCTCAGTTTACAGGCTTGTAAACAATGTTTACTAAGTGCTCCAGATGGCTGTAATGAGTGATTCCGGGGTGGCTGGAAAGTGGAGCATGGCATCAGGATTGGCAGCCTGAACTGCCCTTTGCAGGGCAAAGAAAACGCTGAGTCCATAGATCAGGGGTGGTTCTCCCACTGCTTTGGAGCCGAACACACTGGCTTCTCGCGAATTGCTTTCCACCATCTCCACATGCAGGATTTCCGGGATATCCCGGATGCCGGGGATCTTGTAGGTGCTGGGGTTTGCAGAAAGGTAGCGACCCGACTCATCCCACACCAGATCCTCCATGGTGCACCAGCCCATACCCTGGACAAAGGCACCCACGATCTGACCTTTATCAATCAGGGGTTGCAGGCTTTGTCCGTTTTCATGTACGATATGGGTGCTGATGATGCGATGTTCTCCAGAGAGGGTATCCAGTTCCACGCGGGAAATGGCTGCACCATAAACGTAGTAGTAGAAAGGATGTCCGGTGCCCAGTTCACGATCGAACCAAAGGTCTGGAGTCTTGTAATAACCCACGGCCCCGAGGGCTACACGTTCATTGTATGCAGTCTTCACCAGTTCGGAGAAGCTGATCTTGTGTTCAGGATGATTTTCCGCCCAGACTGCTCCCTGGTCAAAGATCAATTCTGCGGCAGTAATGTTGTGTCTGTCCTGCAGCATTTGCCTGGCGATGGGGCTGAGGTTGGCACGGAGCTTTTCGGCAGCGATGCGGGCCGCATTGCCATTGATATCGCTTCCGGTGGATGCCGCAGTGGGAGAGGCATTGCCTGTCCTCTGCGAGTGTGAGCTTTCCACTCTGATCCTGTCCAGCGGCACTCCCAGGACACGTGAAACCACGATTGCCACCTTGGTGGTGAGTTCCTGCCCCATCTCAATCCCGCCTGTGGAGACAGAAATGCTACCATCGATATAGATCCAGATCAAGGCAGAGCCCTGATTCAGCAGTGCCGTGGTAAAGGAGATGCCAAATTTCACCGGGACAATCCCCAGGCCTTGCTTGGTGTGGCTGTGGTGGTTGTTGAAATCCTCGATGTCTCTTTTCATCTGGTCATAATCAGAGTTCATTGCCAGCCGGTCCAGCAGGTCAGCCATGTTTGATTCTTTGATCTCCTGTCCATAGGGAGCTTTGTCGCCAGGTTTGTATGCGTTGATTTTCCTGATTTCCAGAGGGTCCAGGTTCAGATGGCTGGCGATTCGATCCATAGCGGATTCGATCATGAAGATGCCCTGTGGTCCACCAAAGCCGCGGAATGCAGTATTGGGTGGCAGGTTTGTACGGCAAGCCCTGCCGATGATGCGTACATGGGGGATGTAATAAGTGTTGTCGGCGTGAAACATAGCCCGCTCAAGGATAGCCACAGAGAGATCAGCATAAGCCCCGCCATTGGAAAGTAGTTGAATGTCCCAGGCCTGGATTTTGCCTTTTTCGTCATACCCCACTTGCCAGAGGCTGGAAAAGGCATGCCGTTTGCCCGTGGCTCGCATATCCTCATCCCGGGTCAGGACGATCTGCACGGGTCTTTGGGTTATATAGGCTCCCAAGGCTGCCATACAAGCCCAGATGGTGGCGGCTCTTTCCTTGCCCCCAAAGGCTCCACCGAGGCGTGGCACTTCCACCACGATCCGATGAGCAGGGATACCCAGCACGTGAGCTGCCACTTCCTGCACTTCCATGGTGCTTTGCGTGGCGCAGAGCAGATGGATTTGCTCTGTTTCCAGCGGGATGGCACGAACGCGTTGGGTTTCCATGTAAAAATGTTCCTGACCGGAGATAGTATTGCGTCCCAGCATGATGTATTTTGAGTCTTTGAAGCCATCGCTGGGATCTCCGCGTTCGATCTGCCGTTCGGGTACGTACCATTCGGAGGCTTCGTCAGCCTCCAGGATCTCCAGCAGGGGTTCAAGCTCTTCGTATTCGAGGTCGATGAGCTTAACTGCTGCTTCGGCGATGCTTTCATCCTCAGCCAGCACCATAGCCAGAGGCTGGTGGCGATACATGATAATATCTTCAGGAAAGAGGGGTTCATCCTTGATCACGTGGCCGATCATGTTTTCCCCGGGGATGTCCCCTGCCGTTATCACGCTGTGAACTCCCGGGAAGGCTTTGGCTTTGTCCAGACTCAGGCTGATAAGGCGGGCATGGGCAATGGGCGAAAACAGGAATTTGGCATAAAGCATGCCTTGTAAAGGAGCTTCATCGGCTACGAAGCGGGATCTGCCGCTGACATGGAGTTTACCACTGACGTGCCAGGGAAGTTTAGCCATGCTGCGCCTCCTTCAGCATTTGAGCATATTGGGCAAGGTGGTTTTTTATCATCTGGGTGCGGTATTCACTGCTGCCCCGTACATCTGAAAGGGGTTCAAATTCTGCGGCAATAACCTCGGCGATATCTTCAAGATTGAGACGGTCGATAAAAGCTCCAGCCACGAGCTTGCTGAAATTCACGCTAAGCACAGGCGTGGCAGCTACTCCACCAAATGCCAGTAACCCTTTCTGGATGATGCCTTCCTGCGCGTCCAGACGAAGTGCGGAAGCGATCGTAGAGATATCCACAGATTTGCGTTTGGAGCTCTTCAGGCTCCGGATAAATGAATCCCGGTGGGGGATGGGAATGATGATTTCGCGGATCAGTTCGCCTGGTTGCAGGGCTGTCTTGCGGTAGCCCAGAAAAAATTCTTTCAAGGGGATAGTTCTCTCCCCTTGCTTTGATGAAAGCACTACCAGGGCTTCATAAACCAGGAGCACAGGGATGCTATCGCCGATGGGAGAGGCATTGGCTACGTTACCAGCCAGAGTACCGAAGTTTCTGATCTGTTGCGATGCTATCAAACGGATCATGCCAATTAGAACGGGCAGATCAGTCCTGGCGATTCCGGATGCCAAAACTTGGGAATAGGTGATTCCAGCCCCGATGTGTACTCCATCGCGTCCCATCCGGATAAACTGCAGTTCCTTGATACGGCTGATATCGATGAGCATTTCAAAATGCTGCCGGGAGATATTTACCTGCACCATGATGTCCGTGCCTCCGGCGATCAGACGTGCCTGGGGGTACTGTATCAGCAGCTCATGGAGCTCTGCCAGGGTCTCAGGCAGCAAGTAGCTGTCGATCTGATAATGCGATTGGGAGGTGTGTTCTGCCGTTTCGGGGAGGTCTTTGAAGCTAAAGAGTAGGGGCTCTACATCACGGCACCAGCGTGGAACAATATCCTCCGGAGTGCAGGAAAGAGAGAGTTGTCGGGCAGCCTCCAGAATGGACTGATATCCTGTGCAGCGGCAGAGATTGCCTTCCAAAGCAGCCATGATGGCTTCTTCGTCTGGATGCGAGAGGGTGGCAAACATGGCGTACATGCTCATCACAAAGCCAGGGGTACAATAGCCGCATTGGGTGCCGTGATGCTCCAGAAGGGCACTTTGAATGGGGTGCAGGTTCTCAGGAGTACCCAGGCCTTCCACTGTGATCAGATGTTTGCCATGCAGCTTGGCGGCAGGATACAGGCAGGAATTTACCGCTTCATAGACGATCTGCCCTTCCAGCGGATAAGCTATCACCACTGTGCAGGCACCACAATCGCCTTCATTGCAGCTGCATTTGGTGCCATACATATGGAGTTCTTTATTAATAAAATCCAGGCTACTCAGGCCTGGAGCAATGTCGTAAACTACATTCTTACCGTTCAGGTAGAAATTTATGCGATTAAAACGGTAACTACCGGATTTGTCCATAAACACCTCTGAAACTAATCAGAGGGAGTTATGGAATTTTGTAAAGAGTTTTTTATAATTCCAGAATCCAAGCATCCTGAACACAAGATCATCCAAACTTTTAGCTCTCTTTCAAACTTAGTGGAGGGAGGGTTTCATCAGATCATGAGTCTGAGATCCACTCCTGTACATCCCATACGGTGTAGGGGTTGTGCGGGAGTGAAGCAGGGCTAGAGTAGATGACATTAACAATCGCTCAATCCTACCGAGTCCCATAGGGACGCCAGTTTTGATAGCATATTGTACCACAATGCGATATGAGTCCATTCGGGACGACAGTTAAGATGTGAAATGGTCACCATCATTCTATCAAAACTAGCGTTCCTACGGAACTCAGAGGATACGGTTGAACATGAGTGCTATCTGAACTGTCGTTCCGATGGAACTCAATGCGTTATGAGCTTATATGATTGTTTATTAGAACTGCACACTTGAATGACAATGACCCACTCTATATGAAAGAGAGGAACTGATATGAAGAAGGTTGTTATTGCGGCGAGTATGCTTATTGTATTAACAAGCTTACTGGTTGGGAAAAGCATTACTATCCATTCTCAGGTAGAAGGTATACAAGTATATCTAAATGAGATATATCTGGGTGAAACGATTAAGATGTAGTGTCTCAAAGGTTGGTGTAAATTGGTTTCACCCTTATGAAGAAAAAGGTTGAGCCGGATCCCGCACTTTGTTTTGATGGTTTTGACAAAACTAACAGACAAGGAGTAGATCATGACTCAACCGAAGAGAAAGAAAGATGAAAGAGCGGAATTGGTCAAGCTAATTCAGTCAGTAATACCGGGAGACTTTGTTAAAGTGTTGGAAAACAGCATACAAAGGATAGTGGAAGAAGAGGTAAGTATGGTACTTGGAGCTGACCCATATCAGCGTTCAGAATCCAGGACTAACTATCGTAATGGTTATAGAGAGCGCAAAGAAGCTCTTGGGACAGGTGTAGGCCCTGTGAACATAAGCATACCCAAGCTGAGAAAAGGCGGGTTCTATCCCTCGATTTTGGAACAATACCAGCGGGTGGATAGGGCTTTGATCAGTATCATCAGTGAGGCATATATTTCCGGTGTTTCCACCCGCAAGATGAATCAGTTATTCAATGATCTTGATATTTCCGGTATTGACCGCAGTTTTGTAAGTCGCTGCTCAGCTCAGATTGATGCGGAAGTAGAGGTTTGGAAAAATAGAGCACTGGACACGCGCTATGCCTATATCTGGTTGGATGCTATTTATACGAAGATTAGGACTGAACGGGGAGTAGTATCAACGGCTGTGTTGATCGCTATCGGACTCAGAGAGGATGGACATCGTGACGTGCTTGGTCTTCATTTGGGTAATAAGGAGAGCTACTATAACTGGAAGGGCTTTCTTCAGCATTTAAAAGCCCGTGGTTTGGAACGCAGTGAACTCTGGATCAGCGATGAGCATGATGGTCTAATCAAAGCAATAGAGGAATGTTTCCCTGGTCAGCAAAGACAACGCTGCATCATCCACTGGATGCGTAATGCTCAGGACAAAGTATCCAAGACAGATTTAATCTGGTTATTACCGCTCTTGAAGGATTTGGTGGGTTCCAGAACCGTAGATTCCTTTGAATTGGCATGGAAAGCGCTTATCAATACAGCTCAAGCCAAAGGAAAGGATAAACTTCTTGACTGGCTGGATAGCACATTCCATGAAATATCAGTATATCTGGAGTTTCCACCCTCACATTGGAGCAAGATAAAAAGCACCAATCCTTTGGAGCGTCTCAATGAGGAGCTTAGACGCCGTGAGAAATGCATCCGAATATTCCCCAATGAGGATAGCTGTGTGCGGCTGTTCGGGGCTATCTTGCAAGGATACTCAGAGGACTGGACAAGCGGAAAGTTATATCTGTCTGAACCTCTGGATAGGATCAGAGATCACCGGAAGAAACCCATGGCATTGGAGTCGACGCGCGACGGGCTGAAGCCCTGCTCCGTCGGCTACGCCTCCTCTGCAGGGCTTCAGCCCGTCGCAATGAGGTCACTTTGAAAATAGTTCTTGACGTGGAAACAAAGATGAAAGATAATGCAGCCGGCTGTGTGACCTTATATAGAGTGTATAAACGGGGATAATAAGAATGTCCTCAAATAACCTGAGAAACAATGAGTTGGAATTTACACCAACATTTGGGACTCAACTGGAATTAATGATCCAGAGACCTGCTAATACTGGCTCACGTCCGAAAATCACTAATCTCCCTCATAAACTGATTCATCATTTGCTCTGAAAATACGTAGTCTCTATCATTAGGATCACTAGTTCGATTGATATCCGCCATCAGATTCAGGAAGCTTCCTTCCGCACGCTCGGCGGCAAGTGTCCCCAGCCTGTAGCCAAGGTGTTTCTGATAGCCTTTGGTGCCGTTGATGCCAGGGTTGATGATGAGGAACTTGATCTTTGCCGAGGCGATCCGGTCGCAGACACTCAGAATATCCTGGCAGGCAGGTTCTTCCAACTGATCCTCATACTCTCCGGTAATGGGCTCTGGAAAGCAATCCGAAAGAAGCACAATGGCGTTGGACATGCCCGTCACCTGGAATCTGCTGTGCTCCAGAGTCTGCAACGCCAGTTTGATGCCGTCCGCCAGGGGAGTTTTCCCCTTGGGCGCCAGGGTGTTTATCGTGCCGATCACATGGCGGATGTTGCAAGTGGGATAGTGCATGATCTGCGCGCGGTCTTCCTGGAAAACGATCAGGCCGAGTTTATCCTTCGCGGCGCTGGCTTGGGCGGTCAGCATCGTGATGATCTTTTCGATGTATTTCAGAATCCATCTAACAGAATTGCTGGCATCCAGCACCAGCATGATGTTGAAGCTTTGTTTGGACTGATGGACGGGGTAGCGGAAATGGCGGTCGGAGATTTGAATTCCAAAAGGCTTGCGGGAGAACGCCCCATCACAGATTGCAGCCCTGACGGTCTGATAGATGGCCAGTCGCTCGTTATAGTGGCGATTTGCCGACCAGGATACAACTGGCCCGTTGGCGTGAGCCATTCCTGCGCCATGCATGAAGTTGGTGATCTTCTTGCGCTTGAAGCCTATTTTGCCGATCTCCTGGGTAGCTAGTTGCACATCGAAGGTGGTGACTGATTGTTTGTCTTCTTTTGCCACTCCCTTGATTTGGGTTTTGGCTTCTGGTTCTCCCACAACTTTACTTTTCACGAATCTATAGGCGATTGCGATGGCTTCCCTGAGGCTCAGGGGGTCGGCAAACAAGCGATTGAAGGGGGATGGTGCTTTAGCGGTAATATCCGCCTCAAACTCTATGAACCGATAATCCGGATTGGAATAGATGGCGTAAATCCCCTGCAAGGTCTCGAGGGTTGCCGGCTGTTTCTCGAAGAATTCCCAGATATCGTCCCAAAACTTGAGCCTCTCCAGCTCTTCGGCTGTCAATTCCTGATGCTGAACCTGCTTGAGTATGAGTTTGACCAGACTGTGCCGATGAGGGCAGTCATCGTCAGCCCCACCGCCGAGAAATAAACTCAATTCGGCGAGGCTTTCACGGATTTTTTTGATGGGGTCAGGTATCCTCCTTTCAGAATGCTCAAATTCTGCGAATCGTATTCCATGGAGAAAGCCTGATCCGGTTCAGGGTCTGTTTTGACGCCCTCAAACCAACTGTCAATATCGGAGGCATTCACCGCCTTTTTCAGCCCGCCATCACGCGTCCGGTGCAGCAAGGCGAGCTTCATCGCTATTTTTACATGTTTGACCTCGACAAATGGTTCCAGTTCCAGGGCAGCGTAAGCTAGGGCTGTTTTAACAATAACGATCTCAGGACGGTGCCCATCGACCATGTAATGAACGCAGAAATCGACCACTTTCTTCACCAAGCTTTCCGGGATGGTGGTTTCCGGGAGCTTTTCCCGTGCGGTCAGGATGGATTGCTTCATCATCACGCTTACGTCCCTAAAGCTTTCTACAAACTGGGCAGGGTCGTTTTCAAAGGCAAAGTTGCGGCGAATGATTTCCTGCCTGTCATCGACATCGCGGATAGTGCTGATGGTCACAGAAAGGGGGAAACGGTCAAGAATCTGGGGCCTGAGCTCCCCTTCCTCGCTGTTCATGGTGCCGATGAGAAGTGATCTGGCGTCGTGTTGAACGGCGAATCCCTCCCGTTCGACTGTGTTGACGCCTAACGCCACCACATCGAGCAAGCTGTCGGTGATGTGATCAGGGATGAGGTTCACCTCATCGATGTAGAGTATCTGCCTGTGGGCTTTTGCCAGGAGGCCGGGAGTAAAGATCTTGTCGCCAGTCTTGAGCAGCCTTTCCACATCGATTCTGCCGGACAGGTTCTCTTCAGAGATGTTCATGGGCAGGTTGACGACTTCCACCTCTTTTTCGATAATGGTGTGGGTTTGGCGTGACTTGCAGAATGGACACCATCTGCCAGGGTCTTCTGGGGAGCAATTGTAACCACATGACTCATGTACCTTGATCAGGGGCGCGATCTGAGGTAAGCCGTAAACAGCCGTGCTCTTGCCGGTTCCCTTGGTGCCGCGGATCAACACGCCTCCGATGCGGGGATTTACCAAGTTCAGGATCAGGGCCAGGCTCAATTCATCCTGGCCGATGATCGCCATAAATGGGAAACGATACTTTATCATACATGCTCCTGTTTACTATCTAATTGTTTCAGATATTCTTCAGAATTGGTCATTCTTCATGGCATTCAATTCCTGTCAACCTCAAATTATGTCGCATCGTTATGCATCCTGATTTGTCAGCATACATGGTAGTGCTTTCCTAGCTCTGGATCAATGATCACATCTGGTACCAAGGAGATAGCATGACCGAAGCGTTGATGAACCGAATCAAAGCTCAGTTAGTCAGACATGAGGGTCTGAGACTGAAACCCTACCGCTGTACCGTAGGAAAGCTGACCATCGGTATCGGCCGCAATCTCGATGACCGGGGTATATCCCAGAAAGAGGCTTATGCCATGTTAGAGCGAGATATTCAGGACTGCGAGCAGTGGCTGATCGATGAGATACCTGAGGTTTATACTAAGCTAGATGAGGTTCGCCAGTCGGTGCTTCTGAACATGTGCTTCAACCTTGGTATCAAGGGTCTCCTAGGCTTCAATAACACTCTGGCTTTTATCAAGGCTGGTGACTGGGAACGAGCCGCCAATGGCATGTTAGCCTCCAAGTGGGCTAAACAAGTGGGAATGAGAGCCATTGAGCTCTCCGAGATGATGAGGAAAGGTCAGTGATCCCCATCCCTGTCGAGACTGATGCAATGCTCTCTATACTCAACCTTCCCAAGGAGATGTCCAACAATAGCATCTTCAACCCAAATAATGCAGTAGGGTTTTCACAGTCTCTATTTTGGGACTGATTTT